>NZ_JAKZGL010000009.1 GCF_022549355.1 Acinetobacter sp. NIPH 2699 | reverse complement strand
CTGGAAAGCTGCAATGAGCCGTTTTAGCATCTTGTTTGAACAACGTATGGCTGACTATATCTAAGGTGTGTTTACACAGAATTATTTACAACCTCGATCAGGTTTGAGCTAGTACATCTAAAAGTTGGCTTTTTTGTCTAGGATCGACAATCGTTTTTCATTCTCTTATCGCCTAAAATTTCATTCAGATTGGTTAAGAATATTTTTTGTTTTGACTCAATCCAATCATAGGTACCTGATAAATCCAAAGTTTTAGGAAATTCTTTTTTATGTGCAAGCATGAAATTATTGATTAAACAAAGTTGATTCATTTTACCCACAGATAAATTATCTTCAATTGTATATGAACCTCCTATCCTTTCCTCAAGGCCACGTAAAATGTCCAACTTAACTTTTGTCGATTTTAAAAGCTCCCAAGTAACTGGGTCTAACTCCCTATTTGTAGCCTTCTGATAAACATCAGAATCTACTAAAAGCATCTTTAATGCACCAGAGCTACTAATCATTAGTGTCTCCTTAATTTCTTGGTTCGTTAAAGTACTAGAACATGCAGTAAGAATGCTTAAACATAGAAAACTAACGATTAATTTTTTATCAAATTCTGAGTACTGAACATTGGTTGGATCACCTCTATATGTGCCTTCATTACGTAGAATCTGCACCATACCTGCGTTAAAGTCTTTTTTGAATATACGTTTGAACATGTCTCTATTGATATGGTTTAGCCTCTATACACGTGTAATAAAAAACTACCCTATATAGGATAGTTCTTTAAGTTGTTTTAGGATCTACAGTCATTTGTTAGTTTTTTATCGCCTAAGTACTCAGTCAGAGTCTTTTTATAAACAATTTGTTTGTCATTAATCCAGTTATATGTGTCTGAAAAGTCAATATTTGGTGGTAATTCTTTTCTATGCGTCAACATGAAATTATTAATCAAACAAAGCTGATTAATTTTTGCGGGTAAAAGATCATCTTCAATTTTATACCCCCCACCAATCTCTTGCTCAAATTTACGAATTACTTCTAACTTTGAAAGAGTTGTTCGTAACAATGTTCTAGATGTTTTATTAAGTTCAATATCTGTTGATACACGATATACATCTGAATCAATCAATAGCATACTTATAGCACCACCATTGCCTTGCTTTAACGTTTCCTTGATATCTAACGACTTAGCAGAACAACCAAACAGAGAAAAATTAATGATTGTTAAGACGATCAAATTCCGAAAATTCAACATTTGTAGGATCACCTTTGTAAATTCCTTGGGTACGTAAAATTTGTACCATTCCAGTGTTAAAGTCTTTTTTGAATATTTTCTTAAACATATTTCTATTGATATGAATTGGCCCCCGATTATCTTGTAGTAAAGCGAGATCAGTTGTTGCTTCCCGAACATCTAACTTACTTAGAGTTTTTTTCAAATCATTCAATGATTTTACAGCCCCTTTACCTTGTGCAAAAGGACCTAAATTTCGAAGATCCTTCAAGTCATTAACTGCAAAAGTACTAATAAATCTTACTTTAAAAGCTGTTTGCTGAAACTCCCCAACAATTTTAGGAATTTCTTTTAATGAGTGTTTGAGTACGTAATTATGAAATTTGATGTACATTTGAGTATGAAATGCAGTATCGAACATAAAATCGTCTGGGAACGTATTAACATCGTATTCCATCCCAAATCTAACAGCCATCAACAACTCTATAGTATTCTCAACTTCAAACCAGTCTGTAACACTCATCATAAAGTTGTACGGCCGAGCTATATAATAATTTCGCTCTTTTATGTACTGATTACAAAGTGGCTCAGTAATGACACAAACTTTCTGTTCTTCGGGAAAACCAGCCATTGTGTCGGGGTGTACATTTCTATCCTGTGGTCTAGTCATCTTTAATTCCATTCTGGTAATGGTTTTGATAGGTCAAACGTAGTCAAATCAACTTCTTTTGCTTCTTTTCCAGACTCAATAAGCTCAGTTTGTCCCGTTTCATCAGTAAAGCCTTCAATCATGCTGCCATCTGGTGCTTTCAGCTTGAAATATTGTTCAATTAAAGGCTGCCCTGTATTCTCATCTAGTAACTTAAATTTGATGCCGTGATCATCTGGATTTTGTGCAATGAAACTATCCTGAACAGGTGTAGACGTAGATGAGCTTGCAGCATTAGAACTGGGCGAAGGACCATTATCTTGAACGACAAGATTTTGCATTGGTAATAATTTACATCCACAAGATAGTGAATCATTAACCCTAGCAGCCATTTTACCCATTACCTGCATATGTGGATCACCAGTGATAATCGTTGCAACAGTTTGATGCTTTGGACAAGTTGCTGTATCACCAACACATGCAATAGGAATACCCTCAATTAAGAAAAAGCTACTTCCTGTAATGACTTTCCCCCCCACCAGTAGTGGGACATCCAACCACAATATATGCTGTTGCCAAAATTAACCCTCTCATTTTATTTTGGCGATATGCTAGCAAAGACGCTTATTTAATATACGTACAATTTTGTATCTTTTACTAATTTAGGTATACCAATGAAAATGACAGCAATAATGTCAATCAGATAGTGTAGGGAATTTTTGTTTTGTATTTTTATTTAAGATGTTCGAATATTTCAGGCATAAAAAAACCAGCTTACGCTGGAATTTTTAGCACCAAATTTCATTAGCTGAAAAATGGTGCCCGAGGCCAGACTCGAACTGGCACGCTTTGTGGGCGGGGGATTTTAAATCCCCTGTGTCTACCGATTTCACCACTCGGGCTTTACCAAATTGGAGGCGGAGGTCGGAATCGAACCGGCGTACACGGAGTTGCAGTCCGCTGCATGACCACTCTGCCACCCCGCCATCTCTTGGTGATGCACATATTAGCAATCTTTAGAAAAAAAACAATAGTGTTTGCAGCGAATATGCACATAAAAACAACATCTAAAAGAATATTGCGCAAATTATCATGTATCATTTGCATACTTATTTAATCGTAAGCGCTTACTTATACTCATTTGGGAGATACGCTGTGGCATTGGTTTTAGACGGTCGTGCATTGGCAACACAAATCGAAGCAGATTTGTTGGTACGTGTAGAGGCATTAAAAGCAAAAACGGGGCGTACCCCAATTTTGGCAACCATTTTAGTCGGTGATGATGGTGCATCTGCAACTTACGTGCGTATGAAAGGCAATGCTTGCCGTCGTGTAGGAATGGATTCACTTAAAGTCGAACTTCCGAAAGAAACCACAACTGAACAATTGCTTGCAGAAATTGAAAAACTCAATGCAAATCCTGATGTACACGGTATTTTGCTGCAACATCCAGTGCCAGAACAGATTGATGAAAGAGCATGTTTTGATGCAATTTCATTGGCAAAAGATGTCGATGGTGTGACTTGCTTAGGTTTTGGTCGTATGGCGATGGGTGAAGCGGCTTACGGTTCAGCAACACCAGCAGGCATCATGACGATTTTGAAAGAAAACAAAATTGAGATTGCAGGCAAACATGCGGTCGTGGTGGGGCGCTCTGCGATCTTAGGTAAACCAATGGCAATGATGCTATTGCAAGCCAATGCAACCGTAACGATCTGTCATTCACGTACGCAAAATCTTGCTGACTTGGTTAAACAAGCTGACATTATTGTCGGGGCAGTGGGTAAAGCGGAATTGATCCAAAAAGATTGGATTAAACAAGGCGCGGTGGTGGTTGATGCTGGCTTCCATCCACGTGATGGTGGTGGTGTGGGTGATATTCAACTGGTTGGAATTGACGAAGTGGCATCTGCTTATACACCTGTTCCAGGTGGTGTGGGTCCCATGACGATTACCACTTTGATTCGTCAAACTGTTGAAGCTGCTGAAAAGGCGTTGGGATAAAGATCTTTAACCCCTCTATTGAAAGAGGGGTTTTTTTAGAATTAAACAAATATGAGCTGTACCTTTCAATTTGCTAAAGCGCCTGAACAGTTACTGAAAGCATTGCATGATGTGATTCCAAATACTGATTTATTGGCGCAACAATTACCTGAAACACCGATTTCTTTATGGTTAATACCGCCAGTATTTCCAACAGATCGTTTAGATGATGAAGTCATTCGACGGATTTGGAATGAAACACCCTATTGGATTTTTTGCTGGGCATCTGGCTTGGCTATGGCACAATGGTTATTGGCAGAACCACATCATGTCAAAGATAAAGTGGTATTGGATTTTGGTGCAGGTTCAGGTGTCGTTGCCATTGCTGCAAAATTGGCAGGCGCGAAGCGAGTCATCTGCTGTGATATTGACCAAATCAGTTTGGAATCATGTCGTGAAAATGCATTATTAAATGATGTAGAGCTTGAATATCTGGATGATTTATATAAAGCAGAACAAGTGGATGTCCTGCTCGCAGCAGATGTGCTTTATGATCAATGCAATCGTTTCTTTTTAGACGAATTTCTAAAATTTGCACCAGAGGTTTGGGTTGCTGACAGTCGAGTCAAAAATTTTAGCCATCCAAAATATATAAAGATTGATGAGCGAAGTGCAACAACTTGGCCAGATCTGGATGAAGCGAACGAGTTTCGAAATGTGAGTTTTTATCGTACTCAATAAGTATTCACCTTATTAAAAGTTGATCATTATGGTTTGTTTGAGAAATATCAAATCTCAACACAATACTGTTGAACATCATGTTAAAACATTCGGTGAAACAAGTGATTCATTGAATAAAATTTAACTCAAAAAGGAACATCGTATGAATATTCAGCAAGTCGATGATGCTAAACATGGTGTATTTAAGCTTTTAGACGGTGATGTACTCGCAGGCGAGATGGCGTATACATGGGCGGGTGACGAAATGCTCATTATTGACCATACCGATGTCAGTGATCAATTCCGTGGGAAAGGCGTTGGTCGCCAATTATTAGATGCATTAGTCGAATTTGTACGCGAACGGCAGGTTAAAGTGATTCCATTGTGTCCTTTTGCAAAATCTGTGTTTGATAAGGATCCATCCATTCATGATGTGCTAAAAAAATAGGGTTGATTGGATGTATTCATTATCAATATCTGGATACATCCATTTTATATTTATGCAGTTAAGAACAGGTATAGCGAACCACGGTAAGTGTGGTTGGTCGAGTTTCAAGTGCTTGGCGAGTAGCATAACCCTCACTGTTATTTAAATCAGGTGAGTTGGATAGACCAAAAGTTGTGCGACTGCTGCCGAGCTGAACACCATAGTTTTCCTGTGTAGCAGGGTTGATGATTTCATTGGTGCTTAGGATTGAAATCTTATAATTTTTTTCTACACCGAGTACTTGCTTGCAGGCATGCTGTAATTTTTTCTCATCCACATTTGCATTACTACGTGCAGAAAGTGTATAAGCGATTGTAGCCGAAGTTGCTGTTTTATCTTCAATTTGATAGCCCTTTGCACCATTATATTGGTGTGAGCCAGTTTGACATGCTGCAATGATAAGTGTACCGCTTACAATAAAGAATAAATTGGTTTTTTTCATATCAATGATCCTGTTATTTATGCTTTTAGTATCGCATAAAAATGATTTTTGAATTGTGAGTAATCTTTAACAAATGGTTTTTCGTCAGTTTTGTATTCAAAAATAAATAAAGAATTTTCGTTTTCGAACAATTTTGCATATAATCGGCGCAGTTTTTAATTTAATACAGAAGTCGTTGCTTTATTGCAGTATGACGCTCCGTTTTTTCGGGCGTTTAATTCATTGCTCTAATACATCAGGCAAGTCTGGATAGGTATGTATGATCTCTACAGATAGTCAAAAAAAATACGTGGTTGCATTTGATCAAGGTACAACGAGTTCACGTGCGATCGTATTGGATCACGATGCGAATGTCATCACCATTGCTCAGCGCGAATTTACCCAAATTTACCCGCAACCCGGTTGGGTTGAACATGATCCGATGGAAATCTGGGCGACTCAAAGCGCAGTGTGGGTTGAAGCGTTAGCACAAGCCAGTATTTCAAGTGATCAAATTGCTGCGATTGGGATTACCAACCAACGCGAAACTACGGTGATTTGGGATAAAAAAACAGGTAAACCTATTTACAATGCGATTGTATGGCAAAGCCGCCAAAGCAATGAAATTTGTAATCAGCTTCGTCAAGATGGCTGGCAAGACTATGTGCGTAAAGTAACGGGTTTAGTGATTGACCCATATTTCTCAGCGACAAAAATTAAGTGGATACTTGATCGAGTTGAAGGCAGTCGTGAACGTGCAGAACGTGGCGAGCTTCTATTTGGTACAGTGGATACATGGTTGATTTGGAAGCTGACCAATGGGCAAGTGCATGTCACAGATTACACCAATGCATCTCGTACCATGTTATTCAATATCGAAACACTTGAGTGGGATGATAAGCTACTTCAAGCCTTGAATATTCCTAAAGCGATGTTGCCTGAAGTACGCAGTTCTTCAGAAGTCTATGGATATACGCATACCATTAGTGGACAAGAAATTGGAATCCCAATCGCAGGTATTGCAGGGGATCAACAAGCCGCATTATTTGGTCAAATGTGTGTTGAAGTGGGGCAAGCAAAAAATACCTACGGCACAGGCTGTTTCTTGTTAATGAATACAGGAAAGCGCATTGTTCAATCAAATCATGGTTTGTTGACGACCATTGCATGTGGGGCAAAAGGCGAAGTGAACTATGCACTTGAGGGTGCTGTGTTTAATGGTGGCTCATGTGTGCAATGGTTGCGAGATGAAATGAAAGCGATTAATGACTCGCATGATTCTGAATATTACGCAACCAAAGTCAAAGATAGTAATGGCGTCTATGTGGTTCCTGCATTCACAGGATTAGGCGCACCTTATTGGGATCCGACTGCACGTGGTGCGATTTTAGGGGTGACGCGTGGTGTGAGTATTGAGCATATTATTCGTGCAACATTAGAGTCAATTGCTTACCAAACCCGTGATGTTCTGGATGCAATGCAGCAAGATTCGGGTGAAAAGTTGCGGACACTCCGTGTTGATGGTGGTGTTACTGCAAATAACTTCCTCATGCAATTCCAAGCCGATATTTTGTCAACTTCAGTTGAACGTCCAGCAATGAAAGAAACCACAGGTATGGGCGCAGCATTTTTGGCTGGTTTGGCTGTCGGTTTTTGGTCGGATCTGAATGAATTGAAGAGTAGAATGACGATCGAGCGTACTTTTACACCTGAGAGTAGTCGAGATAGAACTGAAAAACTCTACAAAGGTTGGTTAAAAGCAGTAGGACGCACTCGAAATTGGGCTGAGGATTAAGCCCAACTAAGCGTTGCTATTGGATGAGTTGAAATAACATAGGATGGATGAGCATGAGTTTGATATTACGCCAACAAAAAACCCTCGAATTAGTACGAGAGCGTGGTTATATCAGTATTGAAGAACTTGCCCAATATTTTGATGTTACTCCTCAGACGATTCGACGTGATATTAATCAGTTAGCAGATGACGGTTTGTTGCGTCGCTATCATGGCGGCGCGGCACATGATTCTAGTGTCGAAAACACTGAGTACACCATGCGTGTCGGGCATATGCTTGAAGAAAAACGTTCTATTGCGGAAGCTGTCGCCGCTGCTGTGCCTGACCATGCTTCATTGTTTATCAATATCGGTACTTCAACCGAAGCCATTGCGCATGCCTTGTTAAATCATACGGGGCTGAAAATTATTACCAATAATTTAAATGTTGCTAAGATTTTGAGTACCAAAGAAGATTTTGAGGTGTTGATTGCCAGTGGTCGTGTACGTCCAGATGGTGGCGTGATTGGGCAGGCAACGGCTGATTTCTTTAAGCAATTTAAAGCGGATTATGCATTGGTTGGAATTAGTGGTATCGAAGAAGATGGCACTTTATTGGATTTTGATTTTCAAGAAGTCTGTGTTTCACAAGAAATCATTTCAAGCGCACGTCAGGTCTTTTTAGCTGCGGATAGTAGTAAATTTGGACGTAATGCGATGATTCGTTTAGGTTCACTTAAACAAGTGGATTGCATCTTTACGGATGAGCAACCGAATGATCAATATATGAAAACCATTCAGGATTTGGATATTGGATTGATTATTGCCAAATAAATATTCATTTTCGAAAAAAATATTAATCTTTTGAGCTGGGTGATTTTGACTGAGCTTAGTTTTGTGTATAAATCATTTTATTCCTTATAAATATTACATTTAATTCATTTTAAATCGTTTTCCTGTCACTTTTTTATTTTTAACCATCAGTCTAAAAATGTCGATAAATTGGCATTTTTGTTGCTCATTTTTATTGTCTATTTTCATTTTATATGTTTAAATTTTCATTATTGAACAATATCGAAAATTTGCGGTGATGTATGCAAAATTCTCCTCAGTTAACTGGTAAAATTTATGATCTTGCGATCATTGGTGGTGGTATCAATGGTGTTGGTATCGCAGTCGATGCTGCGGGTCGCGGATTATCAGTATTTTTATGTGAAAAGGATGATTTGGCCAGTCATACTTCTTCTGCGAGTAGTAAGTTGATTCATGGTGGTTTACGCTATTTAGAGCATAAAGAATTTCGCTTAGTGCGTGAGGCGTTGGCTGAGCGTGAGGTGTTATTGAATAAAGCACCACATATTATTCGTCCAATGCGTTTCATCATGCCACATCGTCCTCATTTGCGCCCAGCTTGGCTGATTCGTACAGGTCTATTCTTCTATGACCACTTAGGAAAGCGCGAGAAATTATTGGGTTCAAATAACGTTTATTTTAAAGAAGATAGTCCATTAAACTCAGCGATTACACGTGGTTTTGAATATTCTGATTGTGCGGTAGATGATTCGCGTTTAGTGGTGCTCAATGCGATGCATGCACGTGAAAAAGGTGCTGACATTGTGACGCGTACACGTTGTTTATCTGCGAAGCGTGACGGGGAATACTGGATTGTTGATCTGGAAAATGCACAGGGAACATTTCAAATTAAAGCCAAGGCTTTGGTCAATGCAGCAGGTCCGTGGGTTGCTCAATTTATCAAACAGGATTTACAGCTTCAATCACCATATGGTATCCGTTTAATTCAAGGTAGCCATATTATTGTGCCGAAGCTTTATGAAGGTGATAAAGCCTTTATTATGCAAAATGATGACCGTCGTATTGTGTTTGCGATTCCTTATTTGGATCAATACACCATGATTGGAACAACGGATCATGAATACCAAGGTGATCCTGCTCAGGTGAAGATTACTCAAGCTGAAATCGATTATCTGGTTAAGGTGAGTAACGCGCATTTTAAAAAGCAATTAACCCAAGAAGATATTATTTCAACTTTTGCGGGTGTGCGTCCATTGTGTGACGATGAGTCAGATAACCCTTCTGCGGTGACACGTGATTATACTTTGGCCTTGTCAAAGCAACCTGTTGGTCAAGCGCCATTACTCTCGGTATTTGGTGGTAAATTGACAACCTATCGTAAGTTGGCTGAATCTGCGATGCAGCAGCTTAAAGCTTTCTTCCCTGAAATGCAGGGGCGTTGGACAGCAAAAGAAGTCTTACCGGGTGGTGAGAAGATGGATACAGTTGAACAGTTGGTTCAGGAAATTCTTCTACAGGTGACCGATGCTCCTGAGTTTTTAGCAAAACGTTGGGCTTCTGCTTATGGTACACGGGTGTGGAATATTCTGGGTGAAGCAACTTCTGTCGTGCAGCTTGGACAGCATTTCGGTCAAGGCTTATATGTGAGAGAGGTTGATTATTTGTGTCGTTTTGAATGGGTGATGACCAGCCAAGATCTTCTTTGGAGACGTTCTAAGCTCGGTTTAAGTATGAATCATGATGAAGTTGCATTATTGGATGCTTACTTGGAATCAAAAAGACTGACCCCGAACGCTGCATAAAAGCAATAACCCCTTATCTTTGCATTGAGATAAGGGGTTAAATTTATTAATATTTAAATTTAAGCGCAACTGTATAGTTCGCAGGTTGGCCATAGAATGCTTGACTGTAAGTGAAGCTATTTAAATAGTTTTTATCCGTAACGTTGTTGGCATTGGCTTGAACGGTGAAGTGTTTGTTGACTTCATAGCTTGCCATGAGATTAAGCAGAGCATAATCACTTTGTTTTAAGTAAGCTGATTTTACATTATCAAAAATAGAGGTTTTCCCTTGCCATTGTAGTCCAGCGCCTACTTTAAGTTTTGGTATCTGAGTTGGTGTATAAGTGGTAAGCAGATTAAAAGTCTGAGTTGGATTATAAGTTCGAGCAGCGCCGCCATTTTTTAAATCTTGTAAACTAAATTGTGCATAGCCTAAAGAGACATTGACCTGATCGGTTAATTGCCCAGCCAAGCCGACCTCAACGCCTTGTGAACGTAAGTCACTAATGCCAACTTTTCGATTTAAAGGGTGTCCATCTGTTGAGCGAAGCGGATAATTGTTTTCTTCAGTTCTAAAGATCGCTAGAGTTCCTGTAAGCTGATTATCTAACCATGCACTTTTGATCCCCACTTCGTAGCTTTTTCCTTCAATTGGATCAGCCACTTTTCCTGTTGCTTGGTCTACTGAGGTCTGGGGACGAAAGATTGAGGTATAACTCATATAGCCTGTATATTCAGGGGTGAAGTTATAGGTAATCCCAGCATAAGGCGAAACTTTACTTTCATCGTAATTCATTGGCGCGCTATAGCTTGAGCCTTCACTTTTTGCTTGGACGTAGTTTGCGCCAAGTGTCAGTTTGAGATCATCATTTAAATGAAGGCGTGTAGCCGCATAAATAGATTGGTTGCGTTGAGTATAATCGGCTTGTTTAACGAAATCAGACCAAGTGACATTGTTCGGTGTCCAGCTTGCCCAGTCGGTTGTACATTGTGCTTGATATTGATTTTCGCCTGTACCACGGATACATGTTCCAATATTACTATCTTGGATAGTGCCACTACTTTGAGCATCATTTTGTTTATTCTGAGTGAAGTTATAACCAACAATCGCTTCATGTTGTTGACCAAATAATTCAAATTTTCCATTTAGGTTGAGGTCAACACTGTGTTGTCTGTTTTTTTCTAGATAGCCGCCAGCAGTAAGATCAATATCGGCACCGTTCGCCATCGGATAGCCATAATAATATAAAAGTTTGCTTTCACGGTTTTTTTCATTGTAGGTATAGTTCAGGTTGGCAGACCAAGTCTCTGAGAGCTTTTGTTTGAGTTCGAAAAATGCATTGCGAGAAGTGTTGTCCCAATAGGTCCAGTCTGGATTTGGGTTAAATGATCGGTCATAACTGAGTTGTTTACCAGAACTATCCATCAGAGGAATCGCGCCCCAGTTGTTGGCATTCGGTTTATTCTTTTCTTGGCTTGCACCAATAGTGAGAAGAGTACTGTCGTTAATATCAGTCTCAATAACACCTGCAATGCCATTTTTTTCTGAGGAATAGCGATCTAAGTGTGAATCACCTGTTTGTTGAAAACCTGACAATCGTCCACGTATGTGATCATTTAAACTGCCAGATGCATCTGCTTCATAGCGTTGAGTGTCCCATGATCCATAACTTAGCGTACTGCTGGCTTGAAACGCTTTGGTGGGACGTTTGCGAATATAGCTAATGGTTGCGCTTGGATCACCGAAAGCATTGGTTAGTGCATTTGCGCCTTTAACGACTTCAATACGATCATAAAAGTAACTGTCAGGGTTGGTATCTGTGGTATTCCAATTGGTTAATGGAAAACCCACACCATCAATTAATATATTGGAAATTTCAAAGCCCCGAGCCATATATACTGCGCGTTCAGTTTCAAGTGCATTGACTGTCACGCCAGGGGTATTATTTAAAATATCTCGTGTTGATGTTAAGCCAAAGTCCTCGATTTGTTGGCGAGTGATGACACTCATGGTTTGCGGCGTTTCTTTGGCTTCGATATTGAGCTTGGTCGCACTTGAGCTATTTTTAACGGTATAGGCTTTGGTGCTTTCAGAACTGGTATTTTCAGCTTGAGTGGCTTTGACTTGAATCGTTGGGAGTTGCTGTGATACTTCTTCTGCTGCAAAGCTGTAGGGGCTAATGCTGACTAAGCTTGATAGTGCAAGAAAGAGTGAGTTTCGTTTGAAGGAGAGAGTTGAGCTCATATTTACAACCATGTAAATGAGAAATATTATTATTACAATTATCTTTAAATTTGTTTATCAATGCAATTTTTTTGTTATGAAGTTGATAGAAATAAGTTAGGTGTTAAGAGGGGGGAATCTTAAAATTGATCTAAAAGGATTTCCAACAGTAGAAAAAATAGAGTGTTGGTTCAAATGCATTTATGAAGTGTAAAGTAGTTAGTGATGCCAATGATGCGGCATTAAGAGCAGCGTGTAGTGGTTTAGGCGCTTATACAGGACATATTAATGTATTGTTAGAGGGTTTATCACAAGCACAAAATGTGAAATTAATACATGGCATTCAATAGCCTTGGAAAATTTGACAATACCATCCAATGGAAAGCAGATGAGATAAAAGCAACTAATATTTTTACAACTTGTGCAAACACGAATTGTGGTAGTGGTGTAAGTGAAACTGTTTGTAAAAGTAGATATGATGCGTTAGATGTAAAACGAAAAGAAGAATTACAGAATGCGCTTGATATCATTGCGTGGATGCCTGTAGCAGGTAATGCAATGAGTATGGCAGATAGCTTTAAAGTGTTATTAACTGGAACAGGTATAGCAGGTTTAGAGCAGAACCGTTTACTGGCTGCTGCTAATATTGTATCGGCTGGATTCGGTAATCGGGTAACAAGAGTACAGGGTGTCAATACAACTATTAAAAACGTATCTAAGACAACAACTGCTATGGCAAGAGGGAGAGCGTTTGAGAAAAGTCTAATCGAAGCATTAGGGGCTCATAAGAATAATCAACTTGCAACCGTAAAATTGCCAGATGGTACTGCTGTTAGAACTATTCCTGATCTATGGGGTAAAAGTTCGGGAGGCATTGTTGAAGTAAAAGATGTGATGAGTCTTTCATTGAGTAAATAACTACAAGCTCAAATTAAATTGGCTGGAGATAGTGGTCAACCTTTTAATTTAGTTAGGGGCTGTAGTAGATTAGCATTGTGATAATCTACTTTTATGAAGATAACTAGATGTAAATTAAATAGAAAAATTCAAATAAAGCTATTAGAGTTTTTCATTGCTGAAGTTACCGCTAGAACTGCCGCTGATTTATTGGGAATTCAACCCAACTCTGCTGCATTGTTCTATAGAAAAATTCGTCAAATTATTATGTATCACCTTGACCAAGATGCCATTGAAGTATTTCAAGGACAAATTGAATTAGATGAAAGCTATTTTGGTGGAGCACGTAAAGGAAAACGTGGTCGAGGTGCTGCGGGCAAGGTGATTGTCTTTGGTTTGCTCAAACGTAATGGTAAAGTTTATACGGTTATAGTTCCTGATACCAAATCAAGTACCTTAATGCCTGTAATATCGAACAAAATCACTCCAGATAGTATTGTTTATACAGATCACTGGCATAGTTATAATGCTTTGGATGTTGCAGGATTTAGCCATCATCGGATCAATCATTCAAGTCATTTTGCTGATGGTCAGAATCATATCAATGGGATTGAAAACTTTTGGAATCAAGCAAAAAGAGTACTGCGAAAATACAATGGGATTGACCGAAATGCCTTTCCGTTGTTTATTAAGGAATGTGAGTTTAGATTCAATTATGGCAGTCCAAAACAACAGCTTAAAATGCTATTAAAATGGACCGAAATTTAACTTTATCTACTACAGCCCCTTTAGTTATTAGTGAGCGTAATCAGTATATTTCTGAACTTTTGGGAAAAGCCATATCGAGAAATAATGGTAAGGTATATGTTTTTGATTCAAACCAAAAAACATTAGCGGAGTTAAGTTTGTAATGAAGCCATTTATACAGATTAGAATTAGAAGCAAAGTAGATACTTTTGAATGGCGAGATTATGGCTGGCCATTCATTGAGTCTCTAGTGAATACATCTAAAGGATGGTTAACTCCAGAGCACATTTCTACAAATCCTGAACGGTTTAAACAAAAATTTGAGAGTGTGGAGGCTTGTGAAAATAATTGGGCAGGGCTTGGCCAGATTCATATAGATGGTAAAAAGGTTTCAGAATTTCATAATGATTTTGCTTGGAGAAGAAAAAATAAATTGAAAGGAAAAGGGTGGATTACTCACAAGATGATTAATCAATTACACCAATTAATTCCAGCAGAAATTGACTTTAAAGTTGATTATTATAAAGAAATTAACTGGTTTGAATTATTCAGACATTGGTGTGGGATATTTCCACCGCAATTAGCTATGCTACATTTTTTTACAGAACATGAATGTAAAGGAGTGAAGCAACTTTCTCTTAATCAATTGGGAGAGTTTGGGGCCTTAATAGAGCCTCAAATATCAAAAATAGGTTGGGCAATGTATTATGGTGATGAGTTTGCTAAAGAGGTCAATGTAGCGAAATTGCAGCAAGCGGGTTTTCACGTTGAGCAATGGCCAAATGGCTATTTAGTGACAGTTACAGATTGCTTAGAAGATGTGGAAGATGATTTTAAAACCTTTTCACAACGTCAAAGTGAGATGAGGAACTTGTTTAAAGATGAAATTTTTGCGGTTGAACGGGGGCCTGAAGTGATACAATTAAGTAATGAGCAAGCTGACGTATTCGAGCAACTAATGGAAAAATCAAAATGTAATGTTATTGAAGGCGAGCATTGGCAGATTGAGTTGGATGAAAAATGGCAACTTACTCAAAGCAATAATTCGGCATTTGAATTTGCTTATTATAATTCGGAAAAGAAAGAAATTGAAAAGGAGGTGTTTGTAACTATTTTAGATAGACCAGACACAACACTTGATCACCAAACTTTTGCTAAACAGCTTGCTCAAATTACATTAGATCAATATCCAGATTCAGATATTGGTTGGCAAATGGTAGAGCATTCTGTAGAGGATTATTTATCTTATTCATTGGTTATTATTGATCAATATGAGCAAAGTAGCGAGGGAGTATTTCGTATTGCAGGAAAAATATTAGTTTTCCCATTATATATTGTTCGATTAACATTTATGGATTATTGTGCAATTGATTTGGAAACCTCAAAGAAGTTTTCGGCCCCAATCTTTTTTTCCTTTAAAGCAAAAAATTAATTCAAATGAGTTATTTCGCAGTTAGCTAGTTTGTTCTTAAATTAATAAGTAAGTAGAAATTTAAATAGTGGCTAATTAAAATTTAAAATAATCAGACAATAAAAAAGGTCGCCTAAGCGACCTTTTTGTATTTTTCATTATTAAGCAGATTTAACTGCATTTAATAATTCATTTTGACGATCTTTAAGTGCTTGAGGTAAACGATCACCAAGTTTAGTAAATAACTCAGTGTGGCTTTCAAGTTCTTTGATCCATTGGTCTTTATCTTGAGCAGTAACCGTATTGAATTGCTCTTTAGAGAAATCAATACCTTCCCAGTTCAATTGCTCATAAGTTGGAACAAGACCGATTGGCGTTTCAGTTGCTTCAGCACGACCTTCACAACGATCAATGATCCATTCAAGAACACGCATGTTTTGACCGAAACCAGGCCATACAAAGTTGCCTTCAGCATCACGACGGAACCAGTTTACATTGAAGATTTTTGGTAATTTATTACCAGCAGCTTCAGCTTTAGTACCGACTTCCTGACCAAGCTGTAACCAGTGACCGAAGTAATCAGCCATGTTATAACCAGCAAATGGAAGCATCGCAAACGGGTCACGACGAACAATACCTTGTTGACCAACAGCAGCAGCAGTTGTTTCAGAACCCATAGTTGCAGCTTTATAAACGCCATCAACCCAGTCAAAAGCTTCTGATACTAAAGGCACTGTGTCCGCACGGCGACCACCGAAGATAAATGCTGAAATTGGTACGCCTGCTGGATTTTCCCAGTCAGCATCAATCGAAGGGCATTGACCAGCAGAAACGGTAAAGCGTGAGTTTGGATGTGCAGCTTTTTCGCCTTCAACGTACGGTTGACCTTTCCAAGTGACCAGATTTGCTGGGACTTCTTTGGTTAGACCTTCCCACCATACTTCACCGTCTTGAGTCACTGCAACGTTGGTATAAATGACATCTTTATGCATCGTTGCAATACAGTTCGGGTTGGTTTTGGTATTTGTACCTGGTGCAACACCGAAGAAACCAGCTTCTGGGTTGATTGCATATAAGCGACCATCTTCACCTGGTTTGATCCATGCGATATCGTCACCTACAGTTTCAATCTTCCAGCCTTCATAGCCTGCTGGTGGAATCAACATTGCAAAGTTTGTTTTACCACATGCAGAAGGGAATGCCGCTGCGATGTAATGTTTTTCACCTTGTGGGTTGGTCACGCCTAAAATCAGCATGTGCTCAGCTAACCAGCCTTGTTCACGGCCCATGACAGATGCAATACGTAATGCCAAGCATTTTTTACCTAGTAATGCATTACCGCCGTAACCTGAACCATAAGACCAGATTTCACGTGTTTCTGGATAATGTACGATATATTTTTCAGGGTTACATGGCCAAACAACATCTTTTTCGCCATCTTTTAATGGTGCAGCAACAGTGTGTACGCATGGGATAAACTCGCCGTCAGTACCCAATACGTCATAAACTGCTTTACCCATACGTGCCATTTTAGTCATGCTGACTGCAACGTAAGGTGAATCTGTTAATTCGATACCAATGTGTGCAATGTGGCTACCTAAAGGACCCATTGAGAAAGGAACCACATACATGGTACGGCCTTCCATTGCACCATCAAATAATCCATTTAATTTTGTGCGCATTTCCGCAGGTGCAACCCAGTTATTTGTTGCGCCAGCATCTTCTTTGTTTGCAGAGCAGATATAAGTGCGGTCTTCAACACGAGCAACATCAGAAGGATCAGAATTTGCAAGATACGAACCAGGATGTTTTTCTTGGTTAAGTTTTTGCATGGTGCCGTTAGCGATCATCAAGTCGATCAGACGTTGATATTCTTCTTCGCTTCCGTCACACCATTCAATTTTTGCTGGTTTAGTTAATTTTGCAATTTCTTCCACCCATGCAATAAGCTTAGGGTGACGAACGAATTCTGGTGCGTTCACTTGGGTCATGGTGATGCCTTTTTAAAGTGTGTACGACGTACAATTCTATTCATTGGGATACAATGAAAATAGATGAAGTAAAAAAAGTGGCTGTATTAAAGCATAAAATCGAAAAAAAAATAAGAGCCAAGAATGTTATCTCGTGTTAATTAAAACCTGTTGCTATCTATCTAAGTGATTGTTTTTGATCGGTTGAATGTTTTTTTAATGCAGTATATGTTTTATTTATAGGTGTTATTTTTATTAAAAATGCCAATAAATAACAATATCTTACTGTTTATGCTTTTCTTGAGAATTATTATTGATAAAATGAATTATGCTCATTCAAAATTTACATAAACAAGCTTTCATTTGTTGCTTTTGTACACAAAAATACAGCTAATAACAGCCTTAAGTTTGATCTTTATGAGCCTAGATTTGCGTCCACTCTCTATTATATATAATCAAAAATCAGGATTTCATGCTGCACAACAAGATGAAGAATATGAACGTCTCATGACATTTTGGACGCAATATGGTTTTGAAATTCAGGTCTTTGAATTAAATCAATCCGTTGATTTTGATGAAATGATGTCAGCCGTTTTAGCGAGACATCAACAAGCCGATGCTCGGGGCGTGGTCATCGCTGCCGGTGGAGACGGGACTCTAAATGCGGTTGCAAAGTGCTTGATGCATACGGATATCCC
The DNA here is from genome assembly GCF_022549355.1 of Acinetobacter sp. NIPH 2699. Taxonomy (GTDB): domain Bacteria; phylum Pseudomonadota; class Gammaproteobacteria; order Pseudomonadales; family Moraxellaceae; genus Acinetobacter. The sequence continues at coordinate 106,193 of NZ_JAKZGL010000009.1, read as the reverse complement.
TATGGGAATTATACCGCTAGGCACATTTAATTATGTGGCTCGGGCGCTCAATATTCCGATAGATGTTCAGCAAGCCGCGGAAGTCATTGCAACTGGAATGATCCATGATGTGCATGTGGCAACCATAAATGATCAAATTTATTTGAATAATGCCAGCCTAGGTTTGTATCCATTATTTATTAAGAAACGTGAGTTATACAATCAACGCTTCGGACGATTTCCTTTGCATGCGTATACGTCGGGCTTAGATGTGCTGTTACGCGAACATAGATCTTTAAAATTGGCTGTCACGGTCGATGGACAAAAACATCCAGTAAGCACACCGTTGATTTTCTTTGGTAATAATCAACTGCAACTCAGTGACTTGAAGCTCAGAATTGCGGATTGTGCTGCCAATGGCAAACTGGCTGGGGTTGTGGTTGCGAAAAGTGATCGGTTTAGCTTATTAAAAATGTTGTGGAAGTTAATTCAAGGAAAAATTGATCAAGCGTCTGACGTATATACCTTCTGTGCTGAGCAGATACAGGTGGGTTGTAAAAAGACAAATATAACGGTAGCAGTAGATGGAGAATTAAGGGAAATGCAAACGCCATTAAACTTCGCTGTTAAAAAATCGGCTCTAAAAGTGATGGTTCCAAATGTTGTTACATCTGTCTGATCTACATTTTGGTACTGAGCGTGCAGAGTGTATGCGCGCAATACAATTGTTTTGTGAGCAACATCATCCTGAAGCGATTGTGGTAAGTGGCGATTTGACGCAACGGGCTCGTTTTAAGCAGTTTTATGCGTGTCGTCAATTTTTAGATGCTTTGTCGATTCCTTATCTGGTTGTACCGGGTAATCATGACATTCCTTTGTATCATGTCTGGAATCGCTTTTTTTCGCCTTTTTTACGTTATCAAATATTTTTTGGTAACATGGAACAAAGCTTAGAAACAGAGCATTTCTATATTGTTGGCTTGAATAGTATTCGCAGGCGCTACCATACGCGAGGGCATATTTCCGCGCAGCAAATTCATGAAACATACGATAAACTCAAACAAGCCCCAGCGAATAAAATTAAATTGGTGGTGTTTCATCAACCTTTTTACATCGCGCCTGATGAACATCATGATAAAGATTGCCCTGTACTTGGTCAGATTGCTTTAGAGCAATGGGGGCACACGGGATTGTTTGGACTGTTACATGGACATTTACATCAGGCAGCGGTCTATGATCTCACCCAAGTCTATCAACTGAATATTGAGCATCCCGTTTACGATATTCACGCAGGCACAGCGATTTCCAATCGTTTGCATCATGATGCAAGCAATAGTTTTAATGTGATTTTAGCCAATGGCACGATTGAGCATTATTGGTTTGATGAACAAAAAAAACAGTTCGAAAAGCATGAAAAAGCGATCAATTTGAATCGCAATGACGATGATGTCTGAAAAAGCACCAAAAAGTAGATTTTTTTTTATTTTCCCCCTTGAAGCCTTTTTTTTTAACCCCACAAAAGTGGCATATCAAAATTTTGTTTATTGCTACTGGAGTAGCAGTACAAATTAATCAAAAAGACTAAGTCTGATGGAGTTAATTATGAGCAACATTCGTCCATTACATGATCGTGTTGTGATTCGTCGCGTAGAAGAAGAAACCAAAACTGCTGGTGGTATTTTATTGCCAGGTTCTGCTGCTGAAAAACCATTACAAGGTGAAGTGATTGCAGTTGGTAACGGTCAAGTCACAGATAACGGCGTACGTGCTTTGGATGTCAAAGTTGGTGACAAAGTATTGTTTGGTGCATATGCAGGTACCACAGTTAAAGTGAGTGGTGAAGAACTCTTGATTATGAAAGAGTCAGATATCTTAGCTGTGCTAGAAGGCTAATCGACACATAACTCACAAATTATCAGATACAGTATTTTAAAGATTCGGAGTTTAATATGTCAGCTAAAGACGTAAAATTTGGTGATTCAGCTCGCTCAAAAATGATTGCAGGCGTAAATATTCTTGCAGACGCAGTAAAAGTAACGCTAGGCCCTAAAGGTCGTAACGTTGTGATCGATCGTTCTTTCGGTGCGCCGCACATCACTAAAGATGGTGTGACTGTTGCGAAAGAAATTTCATTGAAAGATAAGTTTGAAAACATGGGTGCTCAGCTTGTTCGTGAAGTTTCAAGCAAAACCAATGACATCGCTGGTGACGGTACAACAACTGCAACTGTACTTGCCCAAGCAATTTTAAATGAAGGGATCAAATCTGTAACCGCAGGTATGAACCCAATGGATTTGAAGCGTGGTATCGACATCGCAGTGAAAACTGTAGTTGAAAATATCCGTGCCAATGCAAAACCTGCTGATGATTTCAAAGCAATTGAACAAGTGGGTTCAATCTCTGCGAACTCTGATACAACAGTTGGTAAGTTGATTGCGCAAGCAATGGAAAAAGTAGGTAAAGAAGGCGTTATCACTGTAGAAGAAGGTTCTGGCTTCGAAGACGCTTTAGATGTTGTAGAAGGTATGCAGTTTGATCGTGGTTATATCTCACCATATTTCGCGAACAAACAAGAGACTTTAACGGCTGAACTTGAAAACCCATTCATTCTTCTTGTTGATAAAAAAATCAGCAACATCCGTGAATTGATCACTGTATTGGAAGCGGTTGCTAAAACAGGTAAGCCACTTTTAATTATCGCTGAAGATGTTGAAGGCGAAGCGCTTGCTACACTTGTTGTAAACAACATGCGCGGTATCATCAAAGTATGTGCGGTTAAAGCGCCTGGCTTTGGTGACCGTCGTAAAGCAATGCTTCAAGACATCGCGATCTTAACGGGCGCGACTGTGATTTCTGAAGAAGTGGGTATGTCTTTAGAACAAGCTTCTCTTCAAGACTTAGGTACTGCGCATAAAATCACTGTATCTAAAGAAAATACTGTGATCGTTGATGGTGCTGGTAATGCAGCTCAAATCTCTGAACGTGTGCAACAAATCCGTGGTCAAATCGAAGAGTCTAGCTCTGAATATGACAAAGAAAAACTTCAAGAACGCGTTGCTAAATTAGCAGGTGGTGTTGCCGTCATTAAAATCGGTGCTGCGACTGAAGTTGCAATGAAAGAGAAAAAAGACCGCGTAGATGACGCACTTCATGCAACACGTGCTGCTGTTGAAGAGGGTGTTGTTGCGGGTGGTGGTGTTGCGCTAGTACGTGCTGTCAATGCTCTTGAAAATCTGAAAGGTGCAAATGACGATCAAACAGCGGGGATCAATATCTTACGTCGTGCGATTGAAGCGCCACTTCGTCAAATCGTTGCGAACTCAGGTGATGAGCCATCGGTTGTCATCAATGCAGTAAAAGCAGGTGAAGGTAACTTTGGTTATAACGCTGCAACTGGCGAATATGGCGACATGTTAGAAATGGGTATTCTTGACCCTGCTAAAGTAACGCGTTCTGCACTTGAGCACGCAGCTTCTGTTGCTGGTTTGATGTTAACAACAGAATGTATGATTACTGATCTTCCTGAAGATAAACCATCTGCTCCTGATATGGGTGGTATGGGTGGTATGGGCGGCATGATGTAAGGCATTACATCTCGTCTAAATTAAAAAAGTCCGTATCCAATGCCAGTCAGTTTAATTGACTGGCATTTTTATTTGATTAGAAAAAATGCAGTGATATCTCCATTTGGTGATGTTGAATCTTAAATACAGATGATAAATTGAATTTTTTCTAAATTTAGATGATCGGGGAGTTATATGAGATATCTTTCAAGGGTTTTAGTTGTATTGGTGGGGATTGCTTTAACAGCCTGTCAAGCAACATTAGGTGTTCATGAGCGGAAAGCTCCTACAATATCGCAATCACTTAATTTGAATATTACTAAAGAACAGCCTTTAGAAATCTATTTTCAAAAATTATCCAGTCACAGTTATGTAAATGCTGACATTAGAGCATGGGAAGCCACACAATTATTTTCTTCAGTCAAACGTACAAACTTAGATCAGCCATCTACTCATGGATACTTTTTAAGAGTGGCTTGTCAACAAGATCGTTGGAGTGAGGATTATGGATTTCTTACAGGTTTTTTATGGTTAATCACCGCAGGAACATTCCCTGCAAATGATGAAACTTCGGAAGAAAGCTGTAAGCTCACGATGTATGAAAATGGGATGCAGATTGCATCAACAACTGCTTATTTGGATTATCGAATCGTGAGCAATGGTTGGCTCGTTATACCGTATCTTTTTGCAAGTAAAAGTATGAATGAAACCCATGCGCAGACCTCAGCTAATATCCGGGTCCGTAAAGTAATGTCTGTTTTAACGCAGGGAGCTCCATAATGTCTCGTCATTTGATGATAATGATCATATTTATGGGACTTGTGGGATGTACAAGTAATACATCTCCGCCTCCCATTCCTCAATTTACTTTACAAAATAAGCAAAAAGATGTAGATGGCTATTATAAATACGCAACGTATTGGTTTAGGGGGCAACTCAAAGATGGTATTCCCCATGGTAAAGGAAGCTGTCGTACGCTCTATTTAACAGAATTGGGTAAATCTGAATGGATCAATAGTTCTTGTGAATTTAAAGCTGGTCAACGTGTAGATGACTGGCATAAGCAACGTCTAGAGCGCAGCTTAGCGTTGACGAATGCAGAGCGACAAAATGAGTTACGTGTAGAAAGTGAAAGAAAAGCACGTGAAATACAACAGCGACGCGAAGCAGCGGCTGAAAGACAAGCAAATCAACAGATGTGGGCAAATGCTACACTTCATGGTTTAAATACTTTGAATAGTACAATGCAACAAGCTGAAAATGACCGTATTCGTTTTAATGCTCGTATCTCTAAGACGATAAGTAATGCTCAGCAACAACGACAGCATATGGAGCAAGTAAATCAAACAAGGAGTACTTCGTCTAATGCATTTTCTTCACAAAAAAGTAGCAGTATTGATAAATCAAAAGAAGGTGTGAAAAAAGATGAACAAGAGCTTTTGAAGAAACAAGAACAACAGCGCAAACAAGAGGCTGAACAGAAACAGCAGGCTTTAGTCAAAAAACAGGAGGAAGAAAAACGCCAAAAAGAGCTTGAGCGTAAAAAACAGGAAGACTTAAGATTAGCCGCAGAAGCTCAGAAAAAACAGCAGGCGGAAAATTATAATCGTGCTATTCGAGCAGGAACACGAGTTGGGGCAATCAGTTGTCACGGTGGAAAAAGTACACGTATTGTAGGAGTACTTGGCAAAGCACAACGCCCTAAACATGTCTATAATGCTTGTAGGTTACAGGAAGTACGCTATCGTTGTCCTTCCGAGTCAAATTGGCGACATACCTCTAGGTCTGGTTGGTTATTGAACAATGCCTGTATCGGCGTAGGGGATGATGTGACTGTCAATGTCAGTTGTCCAGCTGAGCAATTGATTGTTCAGGCAACACGCTTTAGTTGTGATGTAAAATAATTATACTAATTTTCACCTAAACCAGAATATCTACAAATGATAAATCATGGTTTTAATTTTGTTTTAAATGACATTTTATGTCAGATTCTTCCTCTCTCATCAGCCACCTTATTATGATCTAGATAGTATGGTGGCTTTATTTATTGGATTTTTATTTTAAACACTCTTAGAGTTGTGTTGTATATTCCACATTTTTTTGACTTTCCACCAAATATCCTACATTCTCTAAAATAACAAAAAGTAATAATCTTATTGAAAAGATAAGAGATTTAATTTTTATGGTGGGGATATGGTAGAACAGGAAAGTAAACTGATCGGTATGATCTATGATGCCGCATTGGATGAAACACGATGGTCGGATGTGTTAGCGGAGCTTGTGGTGTATACGGAAAGCAAGACAGCGATTTTTGTATCTCTTGATCAACTTAATCCTGAGTATGATTTTGTTTATAGCCATCAAATTCCAGAAGTGGGTTTAGCCGCTTATCAGGATGAGCGTGTCAAAGTGATTGATATGCGACTGCATACACCATTATGGCAAGAAGTCGGGGTGGGTGGAGTTATTAATATGGATTTAAGTGGCTATGCCTCGATGCCACAAAGTTCAGATGAGTTTATTTTCTATGATAAATGTTTAAAACCTACTGAGGTTTACTATATTACAGCAGTTTTATTGGATGCTGGACAGTATCGTTGGGGAGTATTGGGGGTACATCGAGCAGTATCTAAATATAATCAACGAGAGCTTGATATATTGAGACGTATAGGTACACATCTACGTCGCGCATTGCAGATCCATCGTCAACTATCTCTCGTGAAACAGAAAAATCAAGATTTATATAGATTACTGAATTGTTTGAAAATCGGGATGGTTTTGCTTGATCAAAACGCACAGTTAATCTATTCCAATCAACAAGCTCAAAAAATTATTGAAAAATCGAAATTAATTCAAATTGATCAGTTTAATCGGATTAAAATATTGAAAGAATTCCAGATGGAATTAAATCAATATATACAAAGTGCATTATTCTATGATCAACTTCAATCGGATTTAAGTCAATTAGAGGCTTCATCTATAGGTGGAGTATTGGCATTAATAGATAAACAATCCGAACAAAAACTGATGTTAAGTGTAGTCCCTTTTGCAAAAATTTTATATCAAACAAAAGCTGGCGAACAAATTTTTCGGAAAGCAGCTATTTTTATCACTGAAACAAATCAATATATTGAACTAGCAGCAGTATATTTAAAACAAGCATATATGCTTTCTAACAGAGAAGTACAAATTTGTGAATTGTTTGTTAATGGTTATAACTTAGAAGAAATTGCAGAGCAAAGAGGTTTAACTTTAAATTCGGTACGAACTTATTTTAAACAGATTTATGCTAAAACTGCGTGTAAAACACAGGCTGAATTGATGAAACTCCTTATGAGTACAACTGTGGTTTTCGAGCATATTGCTTAAATTCCCCGGTCCGATTTTAAGTCGGCTGGGGGATATTGTTATTGTAAACGGTCAATTGTAAAAGTTGTTTCACCATGAGGTGTAAAGGAGAGTTTATCAATCTCAACTTTAAATGATAGCGTTTGATTACTTTCTCCGTCAGATAACCCTGCACATTGATTAGTCTCTACGGTTATGTCATTAATTATCAAGTTAGTATTATTTATGGTGTATTTGTAAGTAAAAAACACCTGACCTCCATGTGGTGCTATCCATGTACCGAGGCGACTGTTTTCTTGGCTGTCTCGCATTGACTTTCGATATTGTACCTCCATCAGAAAATGATTAGAAAAATGACAATATCCCCAAATGGGGATGTTGTGTAAAAAAATAATCTTCTAACCTCAATATATAAGTGAAGAAAATAAGCACATAACAAATAATTTTCTTCCTTTTCTTTCTGCTTCATGAAAATTCGTGATGAGGCTATCCAAATATAGCGTAGTGCAAGAGGAAGACAGATGCATTATATCTTTAAAATAGTTTGGAATAAGGTTCTTGGAGGTCGTATTGTCACATTGAACATAGCGAAAAGCAGTACGGGGTCAACAGTAAGTAAAAAAGGAGAGTGTCAGCAATGTTAAAGAAATCTTGTACCGTAATGAGTTTATCTGCTCTGATATCGATGGGCATTCTTCTGAGTGCATGTGGCGGTGGCGGAAGTAGTAGCGAAGGAAATAACAATGCTGGAGGTAATCCTCAGCCCTCGCTAGATATTGCAAAACAACGCACGATCAGCAAAGACGACCTTGTATTTACTGTACTGCCAAGTCTCAGGGAAAATAATGTTTATACTTCATATGAAATCATGACTTTAAATTTTCCAAATATTCAGCCGTATTATCAGTTAAATGTGAAAGTGAATGGTCAAATTGTAGAGTACAGTTTAGAAGATCAAAACTTATATATCTTGCTCCCTGAACTTGGTGTTGGACAACATCAAGTAGAAGTTCAAGTGGACGATCAGCGTATTACACATCAATTTGAAATTGGTCAACATATGACCGCGATTGCCAATGCTGATCAATTTCTTCAAGATTATTTCAATGAGCTTTACTTGCAGCTAGAGAATCCTGAAGAAGGGTCAAGCCTTGAAGACGAAGCACAACGTCAAGAGTGGCTTATGTTATTCTCTCATGTAGAACTGGCATTAAGTGAAATGACAGCATCGAATAAACAAAAGCTGGCACAAGTTTTACAGGCTAATCAGTACAATGAAGTTCAACAAGCCATGCAAATGCGAACATTTAGTGCATTGAATGATGAATGTTCCTCTTTGATCTGGACTACGGCCAATATTAAACCCGCTGTAGGTGCAGCGATGTTTGGGATTGGTTGGATGATGTTAAAAGGTGATCCCACAACGGGGATTGTTCTGATGGTTGCTGGTGGCGCAGTTCTATATAAGAAAAAGAACCAAGTAGTCAAGTTGATGGCAGATATTATAGAACATTGTGAAATTGGTAAAACCTTTAGGGCGTTTGAACAAGATTTTGATGCTATTTCAAATCGTAGAATGACAACCAGTAGTTTTCGGGTAGTATCAGATGTATCTCTAGCACGTAATGCAGATATTTTATTTACCCATAATGTGGCAGATTTTAGAAAAGCACAGCTTAAATTGAAACTAAGTGATCAGGTACCTGATGTCTTAATCTCATCTTTCCAAAGTATTTTGACGGGGATGAAGAAGATTCAAACACTGTTAAAAAATGATTATTATAGCAATATACCAAAGCAAATTCGACAATTTGGGCGCTACATTGATCTTGATTTAAATCGACAAGATTTCACTGTGACAACTAATCATCCGAACATTGTTGGTGATGTGATGGAATCAAGTGCTGGGCTGAATTTTAAATTTACCTATAAGGAAAACAATACAGCGAAAAAGCCTGAAAATAGCCCGATTCCTTTTAGTTTTACAATTGTTGACCGTAAAGATAATGTCAGTTTTGGTTCAATTGATGCCAAGTTGAATGTTGAATTACCAAATGCATATAGCCAAGGCTTTAGCTTGCTTAATAACAATACATTGAGTCAGTTTTTAGATGCTGAAAACTTTAGTTCGATTCAACTGATAGAACTACCTAAACATGGCAAACTGAGTTTGAATAGTGTCACTGGTGAATTTAGCTATTCACCAGATGCTTTTAAAATGGTTGATGATCACTTCATCTATATTGCTAAAAATGATTTTGGTGAATCTAAGCCTGCACGGGTGAGTATCAAAATTGAATCAGATTGTCGTATTATAGATACGAGTTTGAATCGCAATTCGTATAATTTGAATTGTTATTGGCCAAACACTAATATCATGCGCTATACTGAGAATTTAACGTTGTCTCCTTTATCATTTAATTCAGCGGAAAAATATACTTATGGCGTCGATTTAAATACATCTCGTGGTTCAGGAAAGACTGTTCAAGCGGCGACATCTTCGATGTCTTATCAAACAAATAAAGAAGGTACTATGTCGATGTCATATATTTTTGATGATGGAAAAGTAGAAACCATTAGTTTCGATCACTCAGGTAACATGAGTCAGCGCACCTGTTTTTATTCAAATGATCAAGATACCTTGCTTACTATTTATCGGCCTGCTGCGAACCCTGAAGCTGAGCGAATTAATAAGATAGAAGGGAAAAACTTATGTGGTCAACAAAGTGCAGTCCTCGTTGCGCAGTCAACGATTAAAAATTCAATGCTATACAAATGGGTTGTTCAGCAGGGACGTATTCATTAAATCCCTTTAACACTATATTTAAAAATGCCCAACACTTGGGCATTTTTTGCTTCATAGTAATTTAGAATAGTGACTACAAATTTATTAAAAAACTTGGACGTTCAAAATAATACTGTATAATTATCCGATTGCTTCATTTGTGATATAGAAAAATAAAGAATACGTTCTGTATTGTTATTATAATGTTTTAGGAGCATTGGCAAATGATGACTAACACTTGGTTGTCATAAAAAATTGTTCTCATTTTAGGAATTTCCCTTTTTTAATTTATGGTATTTACTGCATGAAAATTATCGCAGATGAAAATTTGGCATTTACCGATTATTTCTTTGCGGAATTTGCAGAAATACAGCATAAAGCAGGGCGTACATTGACGCATGAGGATGTACACGATGCTGATGCGCTGTTGGTTCGCTCAGTCACCAAAGTCAATCATCGTTTGATTGATCAAACCAAAATTCAATTTGTCGGTAGTGCAACGATTGGTACAGATCATCTTGATATAAAAGCTTTAGAACAACAAAATATTGCATGGAGTAATGCCGCAGGCTGTAATGCCCAAGCGGTTGCTGAATATGTGATTACCGCGTTACTGCATTTAAATATCGACTTATTAGAAAAAGACAATCAATTTACCTTAGCGATTGTGGGTCTAGGCAATGTCGGAAAACGCCTTGCGGTGATGGCGCAATTGCTTGGTTGGCGGGTGATTGGTTATGATCCTTATGTACAACTCGCAGGCATTGAAAATATCTCTTTTAATGAACTGTTGAAACGTGCAGATGCGATTTCAATTCATGTGCCTTTGACGGTATCAGGTGATTATCCAACCCAGCATTTATTTGATGAAGCTGCATTTGAGAATATGAAAGCATCCGCTATTTTAATCAATAGCGCACGTGGTCCAGTGATCAAGCAATCCGCACTCATGGCCGATATTGAGAAAACCAAGCGCCTAGTCGTACTGGATGTATTTGAGTTTGAACCTGAGATTTCTCAGCAACTTTTAGACATGCTGGCTTTAGCGACTCCCCATATCGCAGGCTATAGTTTGGAAGGTAAGGCCAGAGGTACTCAAATGATCTATGAAGCCTTCTGCAATCGATTTGGCTATGATGCATCCAAGCGCTTTGAAAGCCAACTGCCGAATGTTGAGCCATACTTTGATCAGCAAGATTTAAAAGCGGTACTCAAGCAGCATCTCTCACAAATTTATAATATTGCTGAAGATGATCAGCAACTCCGTGCCTGTGTTCAAGCTGGGAAAGTGGAGCAGACAGCATTTGATTTACTCCGTAAGAATTATCCTTTACGCCGTGAATGGGCTGCGCACGGAGGGCCAAAGGCATGAGCAAAATTATGATAAATGAGGCTGCTTACCAACCGACGTGTTCTGTCGAAGCATTAAAAGCGCGTGCCGCCATGTATCAGAAGATCCGTCAGTTCTTTGCTGAGCGGGATGTGATGGAAGTAGAAACACCAATCTTGTCTCAAGCAGGTGTAACCGATGTGCATTTGGCTTCGGTGCAAGTGCAGCGACACATTCATGGCAAGTTAAGTACCCAATATTTACAGACTTCGCCTGAGTTTCCAATGAAACGCTTGTTAGCGAGTGGTAGTGGTGCGATTTATCAAATCTGTAAAGTATTCCGTGATGATGAACATGGGCGCAAGCACAATAGTGAATTTACTATGTTGGAGTGGTACCGACCCGCGTTAGATTTAAAAGCGTTAATGCATGAAACTGCTGATTTATTAGAAAGCTGTTTAGCACATCGGTTTGGAGAAATTCGTCCCATTATCCTTAGTTACAAGCATGCTTTTCAGGATCGTTTAGACATTAATCCTTTACAGGCAACGTTAAAGCAACTCAAAGATACGGCTCATCGCGTGGGGCTAAATCTTGATTTGGGTGATGATCGTTTAGGGTATATGGATCTACTATTTTCACACTTTGTCGAACCAAGTTTGGGCTTTGATGCGCCTGTATTTTTAACTGATTTTCCACCTGAAATGGCTTCACTGGCAAAAGTAAAACAGGATGAGGATGGTGAGTCAGTTGCAGCTCGTTTTGAGGTTTATATTGAGGGGTTAGAGCTGGCCAATGCCTATGATGAATTGCTTGATGCCGATGTATTAGCTTCTCGTTTTGAGGCAGATAATACGGAACGTGCTCAACAAGATTTGCCTGTGATCCCAACCGATCAGTATTTATTGGCTGCATTACCGCATATGCCAGAATGTTCAGGTATTGCTTTGGGTATAGATCGTTTACTGATGGTGTCGATGAATCAAGTCAAAATTGATCAAGTGATTGCATTTCCTGCTGAAATAGCCTAAGTGAATAAATTGATGATCATAGAGGTATTTGGAATACCTCTATATCGTTCTACTTTTAGCGCATGATTGAGCTATAAGAGGGATCCAAGCTGCATTGAGGTGATTTCCCGATTTTAAGGTGTTCTTAACACAGTTCTAAAACCAACATGAGTTGCAACTAGGTCAAATTCTTGGGGATAGCGACTGCTATTACGATAACGAGAACAATAGTTTGAAGCACATAAGAAAGAACCGCCTTTAATCACATATTGCGTGCTGGCGATGCTGTGTTGACGTAGATCGGCATAATTTCCCATGTGTTGATCATGAGCACCTTGGTAGACAGAGGAAGTCCACTCCCAGACATTACCGATCATATCGAATAACTTAAATGCATTTGCTGGATAACATCCAACTGGGGCGACACCTTCAAAATGGTCTTCGGTCGTGTTTTTAAATGGAAAATCGCCTTGCCAATAATTGGCTTGTGGGTGCTGATGTGCATCTTGAGGGGCTTGGTGTAAAGGTGTATCTGTTGTTGAGCCAGCTTTGGCAGCATATTCCCATTCTTGTTCTGTGGGTAAGTCACGTCCTAACCAAATTGCATAATGTTCAGCATCATTTTTGCTGATATAACGAACAGCTTCAGCAGGGTTTGGGGAATCACCAGCAGTACCATTCGGTGTTTTCCACGTATAATCCGCTTTCAGTTGCCACCATTGATTGGGGGTATTGGTGTCTGGTAAAAAGACCGCAGCCTGTTTCTGTTTTTCTGCATCGGTTATATAGCCTGTTGCTTTTACAAAACTCGAAAATTGGGCAACCGTAACTTCAGTTTGGTCTATCCAAAAACCATTAACTTGCCGTTCTTTTTGACCAAAGTTTAATTCATCTGGGTAGGCTTGATTTGATCCCAATTGGAAAGTGCCTTTCGGAATCCAAACCATTCCCGCAGTTTGGTTTTGCTGCCATTGATCGGGTAGACCCGAGTATTGTTGGCATTGCTGTAATGAACCTAATTGTGCAAGCGATGTGGCAACATCGTTTTGTGAATGAGAGGAGTCAGGCTTAACTTTGCTACAGCCTGTCATGGACAGGCTACAGAGTACTGTGAGGAAGCAGTTTAACTTCATGGTGCATTATATTCCAGTACACCATTTTTTTGAGTGTATTTGTTATATATATCAACTAGCTCCTGAACTTTCTCTGGATTTTCTTGAGCAAGATTTTGTGTTTCACCACGATCATTTTTCAAGTTATAGAGTTCCCAAGTTGAGGTCCCTAGCTCTGGTTTAGCTTGTAACGCAATCTTCCAATCACCGAGACGAGCATATTTGTTGCCATGTAATTCATCTGCAAAGCTAAAGTTTATTGGTCGAATGGTTGCTGCTTGGTTTTCTAGTACGGATTTCCAAGAGTAACCACTTGGCGTATTAATTTTCCGACCTTTGTATTCACCTTGTGGAACAGCAATTTGGGCATAATCTAAAACAGTTGGGAAAACGTCCAAAACAGAGGCAAAGCTATGATGCGTTGCTTGTGCTTTAGTTTGATTGGGTAGTTTTACAATTGCGGGTGCTGTCGTTGCACCTTCACTTGCAGTATCTTTCCATAGGTGAAACGGTGCCGCACTGACCTCAGCCCAACGGGGTCCAACATAATGATAAGAGCTAGCCGTGCCGACATTCTCCACGCGATTATCAAAGCCTGATTCACTACCGTAACTGCCACGAATAAAACCTTCAGCACCGTTATCGGAAACGAAGAAGATTAAGGTGTTGTCATATAAATTATTGTGTTTTAGATATTGAATGACTCGACCAATATTGGCATCGAGGTTTTCCACCATGCCTGCATAGACTTCCATTCTGCGTGCTTCTAAGGCTTTTTGTTCAGCAGAGAGTTCATTCCATTTGCCATATTTTTGTGGTGTATTTTGTGTAGCAATGGGTTCAGCCGCTATAAAGTTTGCAGGAATAAGTCCGAGTTGTTTTTGACGTGCAATACGTGCTTCACGAATGGCGTCATATCCCACATCATAGACCCCACGATAACGGTCACGGTATTCTGCTGGTGCTTGAATCGGCCAGTGTGGAGCTGTATAAGCCGCGTAAGCAAAGAATGGTTTACCTGAGTTTTTTCCAGACTCTAAATAACTAATTAACTTGTCTGTAAAATAGTCAGTTGAAAAGAAATCGTCGGGTAATGATGAAATTGGAACTTGTTTACCATTTTCTGTGTAGGTGGCATTACGTTTATAGGCAGAAGGGGCTTGTTTAAAGTGTAAATCCAAACCTTGTAATAACGTAAATGAGTGATCAAAACCTTTGGCATGCGCATTGGTTTCATCCGTTAAACCCAAGTGCCATTTCCCACTGATATAGGTACGATAACCATTGTCTTTGAGTACTTCCGCAATCGAGAGTGAGCGTTCATTTAAATAACCCTCATAACCGGGTTGTCCTTTTAGGTGTGCTGGAGTGAGCTCTGCCATTGCACCAATACCAGCTAAGTGATGATCTGTGCCTGAGATCAATTGTGAGCGGGTAGGAGAGCAGGTTGGCGCGGTATGGTAATCCGTTAAAATACGCCCTTCTTTGGTCAGGGCATCAATATTGGGCGTACTAATTTCTCCACCAAATGCGCCTAGATCTGAATAACCTAAATCATCGGCCATAATAAACAAGATGTTAGGCAGTTTTTTCGTTTCAACAACCGTATTTGAACGATTAGAATCACTGGTATGACAGGCTGTGATGGCAAGGCTGAATAACGCAATTGAAAGCGTTGAGAGGAGATTTTTATGAGGCATTGGAGTCGATCTAATTTTCTGGAAGAATAGAGCGAGTTTAGAGATATGATTTTTATTAAAAAAATAATTAATTTTTAATAGTTAATCAAAAAAATAGAAAAGCACCCCTTAAATTAGAGCAAGCGTGTCTAACTTTTGGAGTGCTTTTTAAGCCTAGGTGCTTATATATTTGTTATTTTAGAATGGTAATTTGGTCAGTTGATTTAGGAAATGAGGAACCACTCTTGGTTCTAAGATGATCGTAACTACAATACCGTAGGCAGCTCCCCACAAGTGAGCGCTATGGTTGATGTTACTGTTACCACGCTTGCCTGACCAGATACTATAAGCCACATACAAAATAGCGAAGATAATGGCTGGAACTGGAATAAAGAACACAAAAATTAGGTTCCAAGGTTGAAATAGAATATAAGCAAATAGAACCGCAGAAACCGCGCCTGATGCGCCAAGACTTGCCCAATGTGTATCATGTCGATGCTTTAAATAGCTCGGTAAAATGGCAAAAATTAGTCCACCTAAATAAAACAGCACAAAACCCATGTCAAAGAAAAACTGACGGTAAAAACTTTCAATGATATTGCCGAAGAAAAACAGCGTGATCATATTGAAAAGTAAATGTGTACCATCTGCATGGATGAAACCGTGTGAGATAAAACGATCATATTGCCCACGCTGCATCGCGGGAGGCCAAAAGATCAAACGGTTCATCACACGTGCGTTGGAGAATGCCAGTAAAGAAATTGCGACTGTGATAATAATAAGGGTCACAGTATGGTTAAAAGGTAGATGTAACATAAACGTTTCGAATTGATCAGTGTCTAGGCAATAATGCCATTAAAAAGCGAATTAACAATGATCTTGCATAGAATTCCTACAAAAATGGTTGATTTTTTTTAATTACCCTCCATCTTCGGTTAATATAACGACATCAGCTTGAGGATTAATGTTATGTCGACTGAGAACACCAACACTGCCGCAGCAGAACAAATTCCAAACCTTTTAATTACTCCCTCTGCACAAGAGTATTTGAGCGATTTATTAGAAAAGCAAAATACTCCAGGAATTGGCGTTCGTGTTTTTGTAGAGCATCCGGGTACGCCACGTGCTGAGTGCTGTATGGCTTACAGCGCACCAGATGAGGTTGCACCAACGGACTACAAACAGGATTATCCAGATTTTCCTGCTTATGTAGATGCGCCATCAATTCCGTATTTAGTCGATGCGGTGATTGACTACAATAAAGATCGTTTTGGTGGTCAATTGACTTTCCGCGCGCCGAACTCCAAAGTGCCGCGTGTAGGACCTGATGCATCTATTGAAGAACGTATTACCTATATCTTGCAATCTGAGATTAACCCAGGCTTGGAAGGGCATGGCGGTAATTGTAGTTTGGTTGAGGTTAAAGATGATCCTGAACACGGCCTTACTGCTGTCTTGAAATTTGGTGGTGGCTGTCAAGGTTGTTCTGCCATTGATGTGACCTTGAAACAGGGCGTTGAAACGACTTTGCAACAGCATATCCCTGAATTAAAACGTGTGGTTGATCAGACTGACCATACGCAAGCAGAAGGTGCTTATTTTAAGTAATAAAGCGCTAAAAGTAAGATCTAAATAGTCTCTTATACGAGGCTATTTTTTTATCAAAACCAGTTTTATTAATGATAGTAATTATCACTACTGTTTACATTGATATCCAATATTGTTACCATAATATGTGAAATATCCACTTTTAAATCATATGTTAATTTATTGGAATTTGTATGTCTAAACAATCAGCTCTCTCATTGCTATCTATATCTGTTCTAATAGGGATGTGTTCAGTTGGGAATGCTTCAGCAAATGAAGCTGAATTAAAAACGAATAATAAAGATGATAATTATAGGAATAATACGGCTCAACTTGGCAAAATTGTAGTTACTGCAAGTGGATTTGAACAAGATATTAAAAAAGCAGCAGCATCTATTTCTGTGCTTACTCAAGAAGAAATTAATAAAAAAGCATATCGTGATGTGACTGATGCGCTAAAAGATGTACCTGGCGTTGTTGTGACGGGTGGTGGTAGCTCAAGCGATATTAGTATTCGTGGTATGGGTAGTGCTTATACGGTCATTATGGTCGATGGGAAGAAAGTAAATACACGCTCAGTTCGACCAAACAGTGATAACTCAGGTATTGAACAAGGTTGGTTACCCAATATCGGTGCAATTGAACGTATTGAGGTGATTCGCGGTCCAATGTCTGGCTTATATGGTTCAGATGCAATGGGTGGTGTAATTAATATTATTACTAAGAAAAATACGACAGAATGGACAGGGTCGATTAAACTCGATACGACACTACAAGAAGATTCAAATTCAGGTCATCTTTATCAAACAAATGCTTATATTGCAGGCCCATTGATTGCCAATCTGTTATCTTTTAAAGCCAATGGATTGTATTCTCAACGAGATGAGGACGAGATCTATGGCGGATATAAGAAGCAAAAAATCCGTGCGGGTGGAACTGCATTGAGTTTGACACCAAATGATGATCACACCATTGATTTAGAGTATCAGCGTTCTATTCAAAATCGAAATGGAACAGTTGGGAAAAGTATTTCACCAGTACAAACAGGCAGAAATCCGCCTGTAGATTCACTAACAGACTATTATCGTACTGAATATAGCTTGACACATCGTGGTCAAATTGGTGCTGTTGAAACCCATTCCTATATCCAGCGTGAAGAAAATAAAAATCCATCACGTAATATGGAAGCGACCAACACCACATTTAATACAATCAATAAAGTTAATTTTGATCGTCATAGCCTCAGTTTTGGTGGGATGTACCTAAAAGAAGAATTAGATGATAAAGGCAACCAGTTAAGTGTGGGCGGCGCACAACCTATTTCAAATCTTGATCGTTATAGCTGGGCATTATTTGCTGAAAATGCTTGGAATATTGTCGATGACTTTACTCTAACCAGCTCACTTCGTTTGGATAAAGATGAAAATTTCGGAGATCATTGGAGTCCTAAAGTTTATGGGGTTTGGGGCTTAAATGATAATTGGGTGATCAAAGGTGGCGTATCGACGGGTTATAAGACACCAACATTACGTGAAACTGTGGCTGAATGGGGACAAGCAACAGGTGGAAGTCAAAGTAATGGTGTGATTGTTGGAAATCCGAATCTAAAACCTGAAAAAAGTATTAACTATGAAGTTTCATTTAACTGGGATAATCTCGATACTTTAAATGCTGGATTAACGATTTTTAACAGCGAATTTAAAGATAAAATTACTGAGGTAAGAACATGTCAGGGCGATGCAGGGTCACGTGGCTGTGATTGGCTAGGTGAAAAATTTGATTTTGTTAGCCTAAAAGAAAATGTTGATAAAGCCAATATGCGTGGTGCAGAAATGACTTTTGGCTGGAAAGTTTTGCCAAATGTGAACTTGAGTGCCAATTATACCTTTACTGATACAGAACAAAAAAGTGGTATAAATAAAGGTAAACCATTAAATGAAATGCCAAAACATATGTTCAATACCACGGCAGACTGGGACATCAATGATCAGTTCTCAAGTTGGGGACGTGTTAATTACCGTAGTAAAACATCGGATTATTTAAGTCGTACTGCGATGGCAAAAGGTAAACCTGCGTATACCATGGTTGATGTTGGATTGAACTATAAACCAACACAAAATATCGCGATTGCTGCGGGTGTTTACAATCTGTTTGATAAAGAGATTGATACAGAGACTTATAATTATGTATTAGATGGTCGCCGTTACAATCTTGGTGTGACTTATAGTTTCTAAGTAGACAATAAGAGCAAACAAGGCGCATTAAGCGCCTTGTTTTTTGAATATCTCAGTGACTTGTTCCGAATAATAAAACTGTTCTAAATAAGTACGAGCGCGTTGTCTTAAATAACCTGTTTGAATCACTTGTTGTAAAACAGGCGTTAAGAGCTGGCTTAATTCGTTTTCAATTAAATCTTCATCAATATTGAGATCACGTAATAACAAATCAAAGGTTCGCTCCTGATTACGTGCATACCACGCATAAACCCCATCATGCACTTGTTGCTTCAAGTAGGGTGTCTGGCGCATATGATCCCAAATCTCGTGTCCCATGCTTACCGTTTTAGGTAAGTCTTGTACTTCGACATAATTACGTAATACCGATAAAGGCATCACTTTAATTTTATGCCAAAGATTGGCTTGGAAGTGGTAGAGCTTGTCATCATTAAAATGTTGATTTAAAACTTTTTCACTCATTTGACTGATTTTAAGAATGTTCTTTTGTAGATAATGTCCAATGGTTTCATTCAGATTGGAGTCAGTCACCGTTTCCAAAACTGATTTGCCCATTTTCATAAAATGCCCAACCCCTGGAACTCGTTTAGACATCACGGAGTTATCTAAATAGTCTTGAATCGAGTGTTGAATCAATTGTGTAATCAGAGCTGAAAAGGCTGGATTATTGACAATGGTTTTAATCAAACGTTGGCGATGTCCACTTTTACTGGCAACGTATTGGGCAATCGAATCAATAGTTAATACTGAAATCACATCTTCAATTGTCGTTTGGTCATTGAGTGGATGAATCAAAGCAAAACGAATATGTTCCGCAATTTGTTCAACCAAAAATGAACTTGCAGGCGTTGCTAAGATTTGTTTTTCAATCAATGCAAAAATCTGTGGAAATGACCAAATATGTTGGAGTTGTTGTAAACGTAACCAATGATAGAACTGTTTAAACTCATGTTGAATGGTTTCTGTTTGTGCAAACTCATGATCGA
Organism: Acinetobacter sp. NIPH 2699; assembly: GCF_022549355.1. GTDB lineage: Bacteria > Pseudomonadota > Gammaproteobacteria > Pseudomonadales > Moraxellaceae > Acinetobacter. The sequence continues at coordinate 86,580 of NZ_JAKZGL010000009.1, read as the reverse complement.
GGAAGTTAAGTTGTGCATCGATCAGTTGTTCTATCATTGGATGTTTAGACATAAAAGTTCAAATCACTTCTTTAAATTTATGGCGATGGAGCAGTGGTAGGCTTTGCTGCCTGAGTTTGGTTCAAGAAGGGCAAATATTGCTGCACCACCAATTGATCTGCTTCTAAGATCGGCATGTGACCGACTTTATCCAAAATCACAGGGGGCTGGGCATTTTTCAACAGTGATTTCAGTTCAGATGCAACTTCTACATTGATGATCTTATCTTGTTTTCCCCACAAAATCAGGGTTGGCGCATCAATAGATTTGGTCAATAAAGCAAAGGAATCAGGTGTGTACAATTTATTGAGCGCGATCACCTGATCAACCATTTTCTTTGTTTGTTCCGCTTGCCCAATCATCATCCGTTCTTGTGCTTGCGCAATTTCTTTTGGAATGAAAGGAGGCGCGTACATGGCTTGTTGCATGAGGAAATTAAAATCGCCTTTTTTGCTCACCACCATATTTCTAATTTGATTCGGATCTTTTAAATATGATGTTGTTGCTGAGCGATAAACCCCCGCTGCATTGATTAAGAATAAACTCTTGGTTTCAAATGGGTATTGACCTGCATAGAGCATCGCAACAGAACCACCCAATGAATGACCTGCAATGTGTGCTGGGCCAGTGAGATTGGCAGCTTCCATGAAACGACGTAATTTCTCAGTCATGTTTGGCACTGAATAATCAAAGTCTTTCGGAACCTGAGTTTCACCGCTTGCTGGTAAATCAGGAATAATCACGTGGTAGTTTGCAGTTAATGCTTGTGCGACACGATTCCAGTTGTCACGACTGCCTGCTAAGCCATGAATCAAGACGATAATTGGCTTTCCAGCTTGACCACCTTCGCTATAGGACCAAGTGATATCACCTACTTTTAAGCTTTTGCTTTGTAAGCGCGCCCAAGCACGTTCTTGTTGTAATAGGTTTTGGAAACTCATTTCTATTTCAGCAGCTTGAGTTGTACTTATTGTCACTGCGCTTAGGCTGCATGCCAGTAAGGCGGCGGATAATGTTTTACGTAATGGTCCCGAAAATAGGATATTCATTTTTGCTCAGTCCTTGATCTATTCTTCAGTCAATTGATTATTGAGGATGTTGCTCTGAGAGTCATTTGCATAATCTACAGATGTATGGAAATTCTTGCCAATGAAATCATCATATAAAGGTTATTTTTATGATCAAAGGCGTGTCCTTTGGCCGATGAGTTTCTATTTTGGTCAGTGACTTTCAAACTTACGCAGATTAAACTCGTTGCTCATGTTAATCATAGATGGATTGTACGCATGTTCACCGCGAAAGAAGCTTTAGAACGTTTAAAAGTTGGTAATGCTCGTTTTGTGAAAGGAGAAGCCACCCCACAAAATCATCTTACTCACCAAGAGCGTGCAGCATTGGCTGGAGAACAAAATCCTTTTGCCATCGTTTTAGGATGTTCCGACTCGCGTGTTCCTGCAGAAATGGTGTTTGATCAAGGCTTAGGTGACTTGTTTGTAATTCGTGTTGCAGGAAATATTGTTGCGCCTTCACAAGTGGGCAGCGTGGAGTTTGCCGCGGAGCGATATGATTGTGCTGTCGTTGTGGTATTGGGACATAGTTTTTGTGGTGCGATTCAAGCGACGATTGATACATTGATGCATCCTGATCAGCCACCGTCATCAAATCTGATGTCGATTGTTAATCGGGTACGTCCTTCTGTTGAAATTTTGATGCAAACGGAATTAAAAGATGATTTGAAAAAGTTATCAGCACATGCCGTGCGTTCAAATGTATTTGCATCCGTCAATCAATTACGTCATGGTTCAGCGGTATTGGAAAGTTTAATTGAAAAAGGTAAGTTGATTGTGGTTGGTGCAGAGTATTCGTTAGAAACGGGTGAAGTCACTTTCTTTGATTTTTAAAATTAATATAAATGGCTAACCTGAAAGTTAGCCATTTTCTTTTTTGGTTTTCAGAAAGTTGGTTAGTTTAATAAAAAGATAGATCAATTAAACTTGAAGCGCGATTATTTATAGTGCCCCTCGAATATATGGATAAGCTAAATTCAACATAATCGCTTGTGCTTTGGCATTCGGATGAACCTGATCGTTTTGCATTAAACTTTTATTGCCAGCAACACCCTCTAAAAAGAAGGGCAGTAGCTTAATACGATATTGCTGACTGACAACTTTATAATTATTTTCAAAAGCGGTGCTATATGCCGTTCCGTAATTTGGTGGTATTTTCATACCAAACAGTAAAACTGTGGCTTTTTGTTTTTGACTGAGTTGTACCAACTGAGCTAGGTTCTTCTGAATCATTTGTGGTGGTTGACCACGTAATCCATCATTTCCGCCCAGTTCAATGACCACAACCTCAGGTTTATAGGTCTGCAATAGTTTAGGTAATCTTGCCAGTGCGCCACTGGTGGTTTCTCCACTGACACTTGCATTGACCACCTTATGCTGTTTCGGATACTGTTGGTCTAAACGTTGCTGTAATAAATGAACCCAACCTTGTTTGGCCTCAATACCATAACCTGCGCTCAGGCTATCACCCAGAATCAAAATCGTCTTTGCCGAAACCAGCGTTGGTAGCAAAGCTATCAGCATTGTGGCAAGCAGTTTAGATATAGATAAGATCACTTTAGGTGTTTGCATAACTGTTAAAATTTGTTCTATAGGATACGTGACATCATGCCACAACCGATTATTTCTGCCCGAAAAGTTACACAAAATATTCAAATTAATCAGCAAACTTTAACCATTTTAAAAGAGATTGATTTAGACATTTATCAGGGTGAGCAAATTGCCATTACAGGTCGTTCAGGTTCAGGAAAATCAACTCTATTGGGGATCTTAGCTACTCTAGATCGACCAAGTTTGGGCGAGTTGTGGGTCTGTGAACAGGCGGTACATGCTTTAACTGAAGAACAACGAGCGCAAGTTCGGTTGGAAAATATTGGTTTTGTATTTCAGTCATTTCAGCTTTTACCACAGCTCAGTGCTCTAGAAAATGTCATGTTGCCATTACGTTTACAACCCGATTTTAATTTCAAACAAGCGGAACAAAAAGCCTTGGCGTGGTTAGAGCGTGTAGGCTTAATTCGTCAGGCGCAACAAACACCCAAAGTCTTGTCAGGTGGAGAACAACAACGCGTGGCAATTGCACGTGCATTGATCGCTGAACCTAAAATCATTTTCGCCGATGAGCCGACAGGAAATCTGGATGGACAAACAGCAGAAGAGATTGAGCAGCTTCTATTTGATTTAAACAAAGAGCTAGGCACGACTTTAGTGCTGGTGACGCATGACCAAAATCTAGCTGCATTGTGCCAACGTCATGTACGACTTGTGGATGGTCAAATTCAAGAAATTGTGAAAGCTGAAGACGAGAGCACTGAGGAAAGGGTATGAATTCGATTGTAAAACCCTTACTCCTGCAAAGCTTTCGTACGGGTGGATTATATTTATTGATTATTGCGCTATCCCTCGCGATTAGTGCAACCACCGCTTTAAAGTTTAGTAATACTCAAGTCCAAAATGCCGTTACCTTGCAAGCAGCGGAAATGCTCGGCGCAGATTTGGTACTGTCCGATCATGAGCCGATTCAATCCAACTGGCTGCAGCATGCCGAAAAACTGAATTTACAACAGGCCTTTGTGACCATATTTGGCTCGATGGCACATACTCAAGATCAGTTTGTCATGGTCAATGTCAAAGCTGTAGACGAGCAGTTCCCATTACGAGGGAAATTAGAGATCTCACCTCAGACCGAATCCATTCAGCCAGGACAAGTTTGGTTAAGTCCACGAGCAATGGATTTATTGCATACGCAGCTTGGTGATCAGGTTGCAATTGCGGACGGTGAATTTACGGTCACAGGGGTGATTGAGCATGATTCAAATCAAGAACTTGGTTTTTCAGGTTTTTCACCTACCGTCATCATTCATCGTGCAGATATTGCAAAAACCAATGCAGTTCAAATCGGTAGTCGTATTGAATATCGCTTGTTAATGGCAGGTTTGCCTGAACACGTGAATGCCTTTCAACAGATATTCAAACAAGACACTGGTCATGAGCAACCCTTCAATCAGGCGATAGATCAACAGATCGAAAATACTGAACAAACCACATTAAAACTACGTGATGCCAGTCAATCCAATACGCGATTGATGAAACCCATTGAAAATCTAGATACTTTTTTACAGCTCGCCAATTTATTGACCATTTTACTCTGCGGTATTGCGATTGCATTAACCAGTCAACGTTATGTGCAACAAAACCAAGATCATATTGCATTGATGCGTTGTTTGGGCGCGAGTAAATGGCAAATCTTGGTGGCGTATTTGGTCTTACTTGGTATTGTCAGTGCTTTGTCGATTGTGATTGGAAGTTTAATGGGGATTGCTTTGGGCTATGGCCTATTGCAATTGATGTTGCAGCTTATTCCACAATTACAACTGAGCTTTGCAATGGGTGATTTACTCTTGGCATTGCCTATTGCAATTTTTACTAGTGTGATGGTACTGATCGGTTTTATCTTGCCGAGTATTTGGGAGTTGCTGAATACCCCACCTATTCGAGTGATACGCCAACAAGAGCGTTCGCGTAAATCTCATATTGCCATGTTTGCAGTAGGTGTTGCCAGTTTAGTAATTTTTAGTTTGGTCTTGAGTGATAACATCCAGTTAAGCTTGTTGGTGTTAACTGCAATTTTAGTGCTTTGTGCCGTTCTGTATGTGCTGATTTGGTTATTACTCAAAGCAATTAAACAACTGAAACACCCTTTATCGGCTTATGTCCGCATACCACATCAAACCGCATTACAAATTACTGCATTGGCTTTAGGTTTGAGTTTGATTACGGTGCTGAGCGTTTTGCGAACTGATTTACTCGAACGTTGGCAGCAGCAATTGCCAGAGGGAACACCCAATCAATTTGTCTATGGTTTGCCTCCTTTTGATATGCCACAGCTTAAGCAACAACTTGAACAAAATGAATGGCAATCAACCCCACTTTACCCGAATATTCGAGGACGCTTGATTGCCAAGAATGGTGAAGCATTTGCACCTGAATTGATTCAGCAAAATAACTCGTTGCGCCGTGAACTTAATTTGACTCAATCAACGCATTTTCCAACGGACAATGTCATTACAAAAGGGGCGACTGAATTTAGCCAAGTTGCTCAAGTTTCGGTGGAAGAAAAGTTAGCCAATGAGCTTGGTATTCACATTGGCGATCAACTTAGTTTTAGTCTACCAGAGGGCACTTTACAGGCAACAGTGATTAACTTGCGTACCGTTGAGTGGGAAAGTTTTAGTCCAAACTTCTTCTTTATTTTTTCCCCTGAAACGATGGATGAGAATGCGGGTAGTTACTTAGGCAGCTTTTATGTACCACCTGCTGAGCAGACAAAAATGGTGCAACTGATTCAACAATTTTCCAATACAGTATTTATCGATGTTGGACGGATTTTGGATGAAGTGAAACGTTTAATGAATGTATTGGTTCAGATCGTGACAGTACTGGCCATGCTCGTTGGGCTATCGGGGATATTGGTCTTGATCGCATGCTTGAATGTGTTGATGGATGAGCGTCGTAAAGAAGTGGCTTTATTACGTTCCTTTGGGATCGCCAAAAATAAATTAAAGCGGATGCTGAGTTTAGAAATTGGTTTTATTGGGTTGTTGGCAGGGATAGTGGCATGTCTTTTTGCCGAAGTCATCAGTGCGATAGCCAGTCATAAGATGCAAATGGCAGTGCAATGGCATCCTGAAATCTGGTTGATTTTACCGTTAACAATGATGTTGATTTGTACCTTGATTGGACGTTATCGTCTCAGCTATTTGTGTGATATTCCACCGTTGCAGAGCTTGAGGGAAATGAATCAGTCTTGAGATTTAATATGGTGAGATTTTAAATTGGAGTCTAATCATCATTTGTTATCGTGGGGCGGCATGGATGCCGCCCTGCATAGCTGATACCTAGATAAGTTCAGATAACATGTTGTTAATATAATTGATTCTGCATCAAAATCTCATGCCATAATGGATGAAGTTCGGTGCCTAATTGAGTACAGTAAAAATAAAATGCAGCTAGCAATAACGTAGCAATGATGATGGCTGTGACTTGGACGACATTTGTTTTTACGACTTTTTGACTGAAATACCAAGCGCCTGCGAGTAAGGCACCCATCATCATACCGCCAATATGTGCAGCATTATTGATGCCTGAAACGGTAAAGCCAAACACAAGGTTAATCCCCATAATAAAGAGTAAGGATTTTTTATCTAACAAAAATCGTTGTCTTGCTAAAGCTGGAAATAGTGAAATAACTGTGAGTGCCGCACCTAAGCCCATAACTGCACCTGATGCACCTGCACTGATTCGAGGTAATAGCTTTACATCAAAGTGTTGTAATAATTGATAAGCATCTAAAATACTGAGATAGCTGGAAAGTACACTGCCCATTAACCCAGCAAGAAAATACATGGCAACATAATAAGTCCGACCAAACAGTTGTTCGGCAATACTACCAAAAATGTATAATGCCCACATATTCAGCATCAAGTGAATCATGCCGAAATGAAAAAACATGCTGCTGAATAGTCGTTCGGGCTGACCTAAGAAGGTCAGTGGGGTGAAATCAGCACCCCAAGCAATTGCGTCGACGGGTGAAGGATCGGTAATATTCACACCTGAAAGAATTTGCCAGCTAAATAATCCGACATTGACGGCGATTAATAGCGCAGTAAACCACCATGTTTGTATCTGTAATTTTTGATTGATTTGTGGTGGAGTTGTTTCAGTCATATGCTTGGCGAGTCATTGAAATAAAAAATAGCTTAGCATGAATCAAGGTCTGTTGATATTTCATAGGCCTTATGCAGAAGGAGTGATGCACTTTAATGAAAGCCTTTTTAGCCCGTGTTGTGATGCTGGTCATCGGTGTAATTTTACTGATCCAGCTTTGGATTTTTAGTAGTTTGGTTTGGTGGCGGACTCATCCTGTCAATACAACCATGTTTATGCGTTTAGACTATTGGTCAGACTTGAAACCGATTCAGCATGACTGGCGCGATTATGATCAGATTAGCGATAACTTTAAACATGCTGTTTTAGCTGGAGAGGATGCTAAATTTATTCATCATCATGGTTTTGACTGGGCGGGCATTCAATTTGCCTTAGAACGAAATAATAAAAAGGGCGAGGTCGTTGCTGGCGGTTCAACCATTTCACAACAGTTGGCTAAAAACCTATTCTTGTATAACAAGCGTTCATTCATTCGGAAGGGACAAGAAGCAGCCGCGACATGGATGATGGAGCGGATGTGGTCAAAACGCCGAATTTTAGAAGTGTATATGAACTCGGTTGAATTTGGACAGAACATTTATGGCGTAGAGGCGGCAGCGCAGTTTTATTATGGTAAAAGTTCTAAAAGTTTAACGCGTGAGCAAGCGGCCTTTCTTGCTGCATTATTACCCAATCCTAAGTATTACCAAGACAATCGCAATGATCGAAAGCTGCAATATCGCAAAAGTGTGATCTTGAAATATATGAATGGGACACAAAAGCCTCAGTAAGATATTTAAATGAGAAAAAACGCAATATTTTTTGGCTTTTTTACCAAATTGAAATAATTTTGCAGCATACTTAAATTATCACTTGATGAATGATAATGCACAAGGTTCGGTATGAATACTGCAGTGACGACAACAGCGCCCATAGAATATAGTTACAACGATCGTTATATTAATCGAGAACTCTCTATTCTCGATTTCCATTTACGTGTGCTTGAACAGGCGGTTGATCCACTTCATCCATTACTGGAACGGATGAATTTCCTGCTGATTTTCTCACGTAATTTAGATGAGTTTTTTGAAATTCGCGTGGCAGGCGTGATGGAGCAATTGACTTTAGGCAATGAAAGCCGTACGCCTGATGGTCTTACCCCGAAGCAGGTGATGGAGCAAATTTCCATCACTGCACATGCTGCAATTGAACATCAATATCGTATTCTCAATGAAGAAATTTTACCGAAGTTGCGTGAAGAAGACATTTGCTTCCTCCGCCGTGGTGAATTAACACCTGCACAGTCTGCTTGGATTAAAAAATATTTCCAAGAACAAGTTGCCCCTGTTCTAACACCGATTAGTCTTGATCCAGCACATCCATTTCCACGTTTGGTGAACAAAAGCCTCAACTTTGTGGTGACCTTAGAAGGTAAAGATGCTTTTGGTCGTCAGATTGATTTGGCGGTGGTTCCTGCGCCACGTTCTTTGCCGCGTGTGGTACGTTTACCAGATGAACTCACAGATGGTAAAGAGCATCATGTGATGTTGTCTGCCATTATCCATGAGCATGTATCGGACTTGTTTCCTGGAATGACAGCAACAGGATGTTATCAATTTCGAGTCACGCGTAACGCTGACTTAGCATTGAACGAAGATGTTGAGGATTTGGCCAAAGCATTAAAAGGTGAGTTGAGTTCACGTCGTTTTGGGCGTGCGGTACGTTTGGAAGTCACACAGAATTGTCCAAAGCATATCTATGATTATTTATTAGCTGAGTTTGAGTTGGGTGAAGAGCAACTATATAAAGTTGATGGGCCTGTTAATTTAGCGCGTTTATTATCCAATTTTAAACGTCCGCATTTGCGTTATGACTCACATACTCCAGTTTTACCAAGAGTATTTAAGAAATCAGAAAACATTTTTGCAGCGATGCAAAAACAAGAGATTTTATTACATCATCCGTTTGAGTCTTTTGCACCTGTGATTCAACTATTACGAGAAGCGGCTCGTGATCCACAGGTGTTAGCGATTAAACAAACACTATATCGCAGTGGTGCAGATTCGGAAATTGTACAGGTACTTGCTGAAGCTGCGCGTAATGGCAAAGAAGTGACTGCGGTCATTGAACTGCGTGCACGCTTTGATGAAGAATCCAACATCGAAGTCGCCAATGTGTTGCAAGAAGCAGGCGCAGTGGTGGTCTATGGTATCGTGGGGTATAAAACCCATGCCAAGATGATTTTGGTAGTCCGTCGTGAAAACAATAAATTGGTTCGTTATGTGCATTTGGGCACAGGAAACTACCATGCAGGTAATGCTCGAATCTATACCGATTATGGACTCATGACCACCGATAAAGAACTCTGTGAAGATGTACATCGCGTGTTTCAAGAGTTGACGGGTATGGGCAAGATGGCAAAACTGAAAAAGTTACTGCATGCGCCGTTTACCTTACATGCACATTTGATTAACTTTATTGATGATGAAATTGCCAATGTGAAAGCGGGTAAATCCGCACAAATTATTATTAAAGTGAATGCCTTAACTGAAGTGCAGCTCATTAATAAATTGTATGAAGCATCGCAAGCAGGCGTACAAATTGATTTAATCATCCGTTCTATTTGCTGTTTGCGTCCAGGTTTGGCCAATTTGTCGGAAAACATCCGTGTTCGTTCAATTGTAGGACGCTTTTTGGAACATACCCGTGTGTATTATTTTAGCAATAATGGTAATCCACGTATTTATTGTTCGAGTGCAGATTGGATGGATCGCAACCTATTTAATCGTGTAGAAGCCTGTTTTCCAATTGAGGAACCGGCCTTGAAAAAACGAATTTATCAACAGGGTCTATTGAATTACCTCAAAGACAATCAACAAGCGTGGTTATTACAAGCGGATGGTCGTTGGCAACGTGCCACACCAGCAGAGGGTGAAGCACCTTATAATGCACAAAGAGAGTTGTTAGAACTGTTTAAATAAACAGGAATGAAAAATCGACCGATACAGGTCGATTTTTTTTATGACTATTTTTAACGTGTTGTGATTTCTACAATGAGCTGATTAACTAAATCCGCAGCTTCCAACTCTCGAATCTGTGAAACATTACTGCCTGCCCAAAATGCACCGTAACTAAAATCATCGTGTTGATTTGCGATTCCTATCAGTTGTTTGGCTAAATCATAACTATATGGGTACGCAGCAACAGTGGGGCGATGTGGTGTATCAACTTGGGTATGCCATGTTCCGAGCAAACCACGAGCAGGACGTCCTGATAAACTGGCACTGATTTGGGTAATCTTTTGATTGAATAAAGCTTTGCGATAGGCTGTGTTGGCGCTCGAACTTTTACATTGTACAAAGGCTGTGCCTAATTGTACCGCTACAGCACCCAGTTTAAACATGGTTTTTGCTTGATCACCATTCATGATGCCACCTGCTGCGATCACAGGACAGGTGCAATGTTTGCTGAGCAGTTGAACAAGGTCACTGGTCTTGATGGCAGCATCAAAATGTTGATTAAAAATACCGCGATGTCCACCCGCCTCAATGCCTTGCGCAATGATGAGATCAATGCCAGCAGCTTCAATTTCCTGTGCTTCTATCAGGTTGGTGGCTGAAACCATGGTGATAATTCCAGCGTTTTTGAGTGCTTGAATTTGATGTGGATGTGGAATTCCAAAATGAAAACTGACGGCTTTGGGTTTAGTTTCTAAGACGACATTGAGAAAATCATCATTTTCTAAAAAACTGGGATAGATGCAGTTCAATTGTGTTGGTGGAACAGCATCAAATTTCGCAAATTCAGGTCGTAAATATTCGATCCATTGTTTGGCGATTTCAGCATCGAGTGGTTGTGGTTGGTGGCAAAAGAAGTTGACCTGAAATGGACGATCAGTCAATTGTTGGGTTTTTAAAATTTGCTCTTTGGCTGATTCTGGGCTATTCGCACCGAGTCCTAATGAACCGAAAGCACCCTGATTGGAAACTTCAGCCGCGAGTGTTGGTGTAGAAACACCCGCCATAGGTGCAAGAAAAATAGGATGTTTTATTTCTAATAATTCTAAAATTGTCATGTTATTCACCTAATTGCTTTTGACTCAACATAGCTTAGATTTAAAAAAAATAGCAAATAATAGTGGTTATTTTATTGAAGAATGGAACGCGTAGTGGAGAAGTCCATAGGTGTTTGACCAATAGTCAGTCAAACACCCAGAAAAGAAATTATTGGTAAGCAAGCATCAATAAGCCTTTAAAGAGCCCAGCAATGATTGCTAAACCTAAAAAGCCGACGATCCATAAGCCAATAAACCATTTGATTTGCGAAAATTTCATTTCAATTCACCTCAATGATAGCCTTCGTCACCAATACGAACTTTGTCCCTAAAAATCCAGTAACCCCAAAAGGTGTAGACCAAGATAATTGGAATCATAATGGCCGCACCAACCAAGGAAAATAGTTGGCTATTTCTTGGTGCAGCAGCTTCCCATATCGTGACTGACGGCGGGATGATGTATGGCCAAAGACTGATGACAAAGCCTGAGTACGCAAGAAACATTAACATGAGGGTATAAACAAAAGGTTTGTATTCACTGCGTTTGATACACGCACGCCATGTTAAAAACGTAAATGCAATCACTAAAATTGGCACAGGGCTAAAATAAAGCAGTTGCGGTAAGGCAAACCATTTTTCAGCGATAGCGGGCTGGCTATAGGGGGTATACAGGCTGACGGCAGCGAAAATAGCCAATAGCGTAAAGATCAGTTTTGGCATCAGGTTGTACATTTTATTTTGCAATTCCTGATCCGTTTTCAGGATCAGCCAGCCACAACCTAAAGCGGCATACATTACCACCACGCCAAACCCAGTAAACAGTGCAAAAGGTGTTAGCCAATCTAAACCGCCACCGATGTATATGCCATTCTCCGTTTTTAAGCCCTGAATATAAGCACCTAAAATGACACCTTGAAAGAAGCTTGCCAGTGTTGAACCCCAGATAAATGCCATATCCCAAAGTGCTTTAGAACGATTGGCTTTAAAACGAAACTCAAATGCCACGCCTCTAAAGATCAAGGCGATGACCATTAAGGTAATTGGCATATATAGGGCAGATAAAACAGTGGCGTACACGATTGGAAAAGCAGCGAATAACCCCGCACCGCCTAATACCATCCATGTTTCGTTACCATCCCAAACAGGTGCAACGGTATTCATCATCACGTCTCGTTCTTGTTTTCCTTTTATAAAAGGGAACAAAATGCCGATACCGAGATCAAAACCATCGAGCACCACATAGATCAATACACCAAAGGCAATGATCATTGCCCAAATGAGAGAAATATCCAACATGTTATTCTCCTTTGCCTTGATCTTTGTTTTCAAGACTGTCATCAACAGCGCTTAAAGGACGCATTGGAGTTTTAAAATGTCCAACGCCTCCAGTCTCTGGTATTGGTGTATCGATAAACTGAGGACCTTTGTGCATTAGCTTGAGGATGTAGTAAATACCTGTACCAAAGACGATGGTATAGACCACTACAAAGATAATCAGCGTGAGTCCAACTTGCTCAGCAGAAACACTGGATAAGGCATCTTTAGTCCGTAAAACACCATAAACCACCCATGGTTGACGCCCTAATTCAGTGGTAAACCAGCCTGCCAATAAAGCGATGTAGCCCGTTGGTCCCATGATTAGAGCGAATTTATGAAACCATTTTTTCTCATAAATTTGATCTTTTCTACGTAGGATTAACCCGACAAGCGCCAATAAAACCATCAGTGTGCCGAGACCCACCATGATACGGAAACTCCAAAACACCAAGGTTGAGTTTGGTCGATCTTCAGGTGCAAACTCTTTTAAACCTTTGACTTCGCCATCGAGACTATGTGTAAGAATCAAGCTGCCCAAATAGGGGATACCCACTGCATATTTGGTGGTCTCTGCTTGCATATCAGGGATACCAAAAAGGTAAAGCGGCATAGGTTCATTGACATTGGTTTCCCAGTGTCCTTCCATCGCAGCGAGTTTTGCAGGTTGATATTTCAAAGTATTTAAACCGTGATGATCACCAATCACCACTTGTGCTGGTGCAGCAAATAAGATCATCCACATCGCCATTGAAAACGATTTTTTGACCAATGCATCACGGCGACCACGAAGTAAGTGCCAAGCAGCCGTAGCAGCCACAACTAATGCAGAAACAAGAAATGCAGCCACTGCCATGTGTGCAAAACGGTATGGGAATGACGGATTAAAGACAATCGCAAACCAATCTGTAGGAACGATGATGCCATTTTCAATCGCAAAGCCTTGCGGTGTTTGCATCCAGCTATTGGAGGATAATATCCAGAACATTGAGATACATGTACCGATGGCTACCATCAGCGTCGCAAAGAAATGCGCTTTTTCACTGACTCGCCCCCAGCCAAATAACATGATGCCGAGGAATCCAGCTTCGAGGAAAAAAGCCGAAAGCACTTCATAGGTCAGTAATGGCCCTGTGATACTTCCTGAAATACGGGAGAACTCACTCCAGTTGGTGCCAAACTGATAGCTCATCACCACACCTGAAACCACGCCCATACCAAAAGTGACGGCGAAGATTTTAAGCCAGTACTTATATAAATCTTTGTAAATTGGATCGTGGCTTTTTAGCCATTTCCATTCTAAAACCGCCAGGAAACAAGCCAGTCCAATAGAGGTAGCAGGAAAAATAATATGAAATGAAACAGTAAAAGCGAACTGGATACGTGCCAGTTCTAATGCAGTTAAACCTAAGTCCATAGCGAATTCTCCAGTACAGAGGGAGTCTGTTGAATATCATCTAAACACTGTATTTTTTTAGCGATGTATATCGCTGGCTCTTGCTGAACGATAGCAAAAGAGACTCGATAAAGCATATATAACTCACTTTCTCAATAAATAATTTTAGACAAACTAAATCACTGAAAAAGCAAGTGGTGGAGCACGACCTTGGGGCGTAAGAAATAGTCGTTGTAAAGAAAAGAAGAAGCTGATGAACACTTGTTGTAGATGCACATAACGCACCTGTAAGCGAACCAAAACTTCTTTAACACCTAATGTTGGAGGAACAACCAATTGTCCGTAGAAAAAACAGAATGGACATTGATGGTTAAAATCATGTTGATGTCCATGATTGGTTGAATTTGAAACGACCTGATCTGAGGCAATACTATGATGATGTTCAGCATGTGAGTGATGTGCATGCAGATCTTGCTGAGGTCTAAATTGGGATGACAAATGCAACACAGTCTCACATGCAGGAGAAATTTGATATTTCTCTGGCAATAGTGGCTGTAGAAAAACAGCAATCTGTAATGCAATTGTTGCAAATGCAAACAATATCCCAAGTCGATGTATCAAAACACTTCTCTACATTGGTCAGTTCAGAACTGCGAGAATCTAATTTAGTGGAATGTTCACACTAATTATGGATCATTCAGTTATCTCTGATCATACAACCAAACGATAAAAAAAGCTTTATTCCGCCGTAAATTAATTCTTATACATCCACTCGGATTTCGAAAAAGCAAGCATCTCTAAAGGGTCTGCACATTGAATAGAGAACCGACCCAACTAGAAAATAACATAGCGAGAATTCCCCACAGTGTAATGCGTAGGCTACTCTTGAGTATTGAGGTGTTGGCTATATATCCTGACATTGCACCCAATAACGCGAGAGATAAAATTCCAGTGAACATCACCGTCTGCGAAATATAGGTTTCAGCACTAAGCAATATCGCGAACATTGGAAGTGCTGCACCACAAGAAAAAGCGGCAGCAGATGAGAGCGCTGCTTGAATCGGATTGGCTGCTGTATTTTCATGAATGCCGATTTCATCTCTAGCGTGCGCGCCCAGAGCATCATGCGCAGTCAATTGTGTTGCAACTTCTAGAGCCAATGCTGGTGCTAATCCTCGAGTGATATAAATCTGTGTTAACTCATTTAATTCGGCTTCAGGATTCCTTTTTAATTCCTTAGCTTCAAATTTTAAGTCAGCTTTTTCAATATCTTCTTGTGATTTTACTGACACATATTCACCTGCCGCCATTGAGGTTGCACCAGCAATCAGTCCAGCGATACAGGTGACTAACAGCGTCTGAGCGTGCGCGCCACTGGCTGCCATGCCCATGACTAAACTGGTAACAGAAATAATCCCGTCATTTGCACCAAGTACTGCCGCACGAAGCCAGCCAGAACGTTGTATCGCATGAGGTTCAGCATGGTGTGAAAAAGTCATAATGTTCTCTATTTACATTTCATTTAATTTTGAATACAAAAAAACAGAGCATCAGCTCATTTTTGAGTTATAGATATTGATTTTTATCAATGATTCATCAACTTAACTTGCTTATAAAATAACTTATTTTAACCATTCGATAACGATGATTTAGTTATAATATGTGAATAACATAACATTATAAATTGAGTTGAATTGACCTTTCCTAACATTCTATATCGGTATTCTGAGTTGAGATCTGCGATGAAAAAATCAAAAATTAAGCTGCTGAGTCATACCTTGTTTATGTTGGGTCTTTTATTCCCGATACAGCAGGTGATGAGTGCCGAGTCTGATTTTGTCAAAGAGGGGGATGGTGCTTATAAGCCAGGCAATCCAATCTATGATCGTTGGGATCTTTTTTATAAAATTGAACAAAGCCAGCCTGAGCAAGCAGAAAAAATCTTACAGGAGCTTGCGCAACTGACGCCACAAGACCTCAAAGTTTGGAAAAGCCTGACTTATTTACAAATTCGTTTGAATAAACAAAACGAAGCGCTGCAAAGTGTGCGTCAGGCATCTCAGCTTGCACCAGAAGATGAGCAACTCAAATTACAACTTGCTTACTTACTCAATCAACAAAAAAACAATAAAGAAGCATTGTCGATTTTCAAAAGTTTAACAACCTCCAGCGATGCTGATATTGCGGCTAAAGCACAACAAGCGGTACAAAATTTAAGTGGCGCAACGGTTAAACCTATATTTAAAGATATTTATTTTGCTCCCTCTTATGAGTCACGCTATGACGATTTTATTTTTCCGTTAAAAATGCGCTATGGGCGTAACTTGGACAATGGTCGTGCACAGGTTTATGGTTTTGTAAATCTTAACCGCGATACAAAATCTAAAGGCGGTGTCCGTCCAGAAATCATTGATGAAAATGCTGCGACTATCGGTGTAGGGGCGAATTACCAGCCGTGGTTATCTTTACCTATTCGAGCATATTTAGAAGTTGGTGGTAGTTATGACTTGATTGATCGAAATCGAGATAGGTTTCGTGAAAGTGTGGTTGGTGGGGTAACGGGCTATCAGGAATGGTATGCCAATCCAAGCCTAGAGCAAAGTTACATTTGGAATGATTATTTTACGGATCTGTATGGCAATGTCGCGAGTTATTCACGTGAAGATTATAATGTGATCGCTGACCTGCGATTGCGTTCAGGTTTTAATATTTATCGTGGTGACACAGGTACGGTACAGGCTTACGCTAAACTGCATACATTAGCTGACTCAGAAGGTAAAAATTACAATAATTTATTTGAATATGGTGCAGGTGTGGCTTGGCAGCCTTTTAATTATGTACCCGTAAAACTACGAGTAGAACGGCTATATGGACATTACCTCAAAGATGCTTTGGCCAACGGTCAAGATCGCTATAACAACACACGTACTGAACTTGTATTTTATAAGGATTTCTAATCATGAAAAAATTAATTTCAATTGTGTTTGGTACTCGTCCAGAATTGATCAAACTTGCACCCGTCATTTTATTAGCTCAACAAGATGAGCGTTTTCAAGTCGAAGTTATTTTTACGGGGCAGCATGATGAGTTGGTACGTGATGCAATTGAGTTTTTCCAAATCAAAATAGATCACCGTTTAAAAATGATGAATGCTGGGCAAAGTTTAAATCAATTGTTGATTCAAGGTCTGAGTCAATTAGAAGGTATTTTTAATGATGGGCAACAACGTGATGCAATTGTGATTCAAGGGGATACCACCACGGTCTTAGCGGCGGGATTGGTGGCATTTTCAATGAAAATTCCTGTGGCGCATGTGGAAGCCGGTTTACGCTCTTATGATTTGGATCATCCATTTCCTGAAGAAGGAAATCGCCAATTGGTCTCAAGAATCACCAAATGGCATTTCGCTCCAACAGAGCAGTCTAAACAGAATTTATTACAGGAACATATTCCAACAGAAAATATTACTGTAACAGGCAATACGGTTGTTGATGCCGTATATCTTGGCCGAGCGCTGATTCATCAACAAACCACGCAACAAGATCATTTACAGCAGCATGGTTTAGTCTTTCCTGAAAATGCTCGAATTGTATTGATCACAGCCCATCGTCGTGAAAACTTTGGTGAGGGCATACAAAATATTTGTAATGCGGTTGAATATTTAGCACAACACTATCCTGACGTTCACTTCGTTTGGCCAGTGCATTTAAATCCAGCAGTACATGATGTGGTACATCGTAAATTTCCTCACTATTCACAGGTTCATCTCGTCAAACCATTAGACTATCCAAGTCTACTTGCGGTGATTGATCGTGCAGCATTTATTTTAACAGACTCAGGTGGCCTACAAGAAGAAAGCCCTTCATTTAATAAGCCTGTGCTTATTCTACGAGAAACAACTGAGCGTCCTGAAGTGGTTCAAGTCGGTGCAGGAATTTTAGTGGGTACAGATCAAGCCAAAATCGTAGCAGAAGCTGAAAAACTACTTTCAGATCAAGTACATTATGCCCGTATGGCAAATGTGCCGAATCCGTTTGGTGATGGTAAAGCATCCCAACGCATTCTGGATCAGATTGCTCAAGGTTAATATGCTGATTTCGGCTTTGCATTTGAGCCATATTTAAGTTTATACCACAATGCCACCATATAGACGGTCATACGGTTCATATAATGTGGACCGTCAAAAATATAGACGGTTTGCCCTTCATAAGCGTTCAGTTGCTCAATAATTTCCCAAGGGTAGGCTGAACGAAACTTACCGTTTTTGGTGGTTCGAAAGGCTTCTAACACAATAATAATATTTTCTTGTCCGAATTCTTGTTGTAAGTCATCTAAGATGACTCTGGCTTGTTGAGGTGAACGCGTGCCTACACCAACGCCATCTTGAAAAAATACGTTGGTTTGTTCAGGTAGCCAACTTTTCAACCATACATCCAAGTGTTGTGGCATTGCTTCAGCGCTATAGATACTGACCCAAAGTGGTTTTGGGAGCGTGCTTAAGGCCTGTCCTAAAATCCCCACACCGAGCCAAGTTGGGTCGGCCTCTATTGGAAAATAGTATCCTTTCAATGGGATTGACTGGGTTTTATCAATAATCTGTTGAGAGTTTTCTGCAAGGTGAACAACCTTAGAACGCGCTAATTTTTCATCATATTCACCAGCCAAGCCCAATATAATATTTTCTGCCCATGGCTGTTGATTGAGCTGTTTCAGGTTGATGTTTTTTTCCCATTTAGTAAAACCAATATCATGGTCGAACCAAGATTTGGTTTGCACAACAGACCATTGTGGGACAAAGGTTGAAACACCCAATAAATCCCAATTACCTGTAGGTGGGGTTGTTTTTAAATCGGGCTGCCAAAACACACCTTCAATTTGTGGAGGCTGCATTTCTGATTGAAGAAAATGCATGCAACCTCCCAAAAATATTAAAGTTGATAAGATTAAAGTAATTATAAATTTTAAATTATTCGGCCTTATTTTTAGCATTTGGTTTTTTTCGCCAGTACCAGAGCAAGATGATAAGAATCATAATAGCAGAGATGATCGAAACCAAGATAAAAAAGGAGGATTGTTGAACTAATGGTACTTTCTGATTTCCTACAATAATTTTCTGTAAAGTAAATACTTGCCCATTTTCAGTAACCAATATCTTGCTGGCATTGTTTGGAATATTTTGTTGAATTTTCTCCCAAAGTTTAGTGAAATTCTGAGCACCGTTGACTGAATCAGTGAGAATGTCAAAGCGCTGATCATTGACACTCACTAAGAATCCATTGGTTGCAGCAGGGAGATAAACCTTGTCTTGATGCATTAAGACTTGTTGACGATAGATATTCGGATTGACATGCACATTAATAAGCTCTGGTTTTGCTGGATCAAATTTAACAAAATTTAATGGAACAGGATCATTGGTCATTAGCATTCTTTTGGCCGCTTGGCTCACGATCAAAGCGATTTCCAAACTTCCTGGTCGACCATCAATTGCAATTTTCGGATGTGTTGCAAAGGTCATGGGCAGTGATGCAACTCCATTTTTGAGTTTATGCGGCAGTTTAACCGTTGATTTTTTAGTATCAATCCATAAAGAACCTTTTGCGGTTGGTAAACATTGTGAATTGACAATCACGGAGTTTTCCAACTTCATACTGAAGGTTGTATTATTTGAAATCGTTTTCGCAAAGTAATTAAATTGACGATTGACAGGGTCTGAATCTAATTCAGCCGTTTTTAGACTACCTGCGAGCCCACCATCAATCCAAGTGGTAATATTAGAACCTTCCAGTAAACCACTTTGCACCCGTAGTGCAATTTGTCCCTGCAAAATATCTGTGGGTTGCCAAACCGCAGGAAAGGTCAGGAAAAGATTTTTTTCAGCTTGGTTTAAACGAAAGTCACTGATCCCTAAGTCCGCAAGCGTATTGATTTGTTTGATTTTGGCCCATGTGGGTGCCGCAAGTTTATCGGGTAAAAAAGTTGCCGAGGTATTCAGTTGTTGTAAGTAGGCTGGATTTAACAGTCCATTAATTGCAGATACTAACTTATTAGGTTGATCATATTGGATATGTAAAGTTGGAACATTATTCTGCGCGCTAATTTGTACTAAAGTTCCATTGGGTAATGGGGTTGCTGATTTAGAAATTTCAATGAAAAAATCTGCGGTCTGATCAGTGGGTGGTGTTTGTTCATACCATTTGACTGGCGTAACAGATCCCCAAGCACTGATTAAACGTCCCAGCATAGAGGCCTCATGAATATTGGCTGAATTGTATTTCAGTACGCCATTAAAGGGTGTTGGGCGGACGACCTGTGGATTAAATAGGGCATCGGGTAAATCTTTTAACCGATAAAGTGCTCGGTGTCGTGTGTAATCAATTTTCGAATTGCTTAAATAAGTGACCTGATCAATATCCTCACTACAGAAGGTCGTCCGATCTGCTGCTGGAGATGTTCGAGGAGAATATTGCTGTAAAATAAAATCTAAACGGTGAAAACCACTTGCGGCAGCTGGAATATCAAAATTCAATTCACCAGAACCATTTAGAATGGTGTTATAAATCAACTTATCATCATATTTGACTAATAAGGTGGTGGAATGTTCTGTTGAATAGTCACTGCTAAAACGAATACTTTGCCATTCAGACCCTTTACCGACATAAAAGAAGTGCGGCTCAATGGTGTATTTGTTGGAGGTGCTAATATTGTCAAATGTCCACGTATTCCATGTGTCTGCAAAAGCAAATATGGGCAAAGAGAGGGCAGCACTTGCTAATAATGTTTTGAAAATGGGATGATGCAATTGGTTTTTTTTCATTTTATTTTCTCTCCTTGCTACGTTCAGTTTTATACCACTGTAATGAATTTCCTTGTATCTTATTTTTCAGCATGTCATAAGCCGCTTTAAATACGATAAACAAAAATATTTGTGAATAAGTGACATAGGATAAAACTGAGAAGAAATATAGTTGAGGTTTCGCTCGTTCTAAAGATAAGGTGAACCACATTTGTGCCACATATAGGCAAAAAGATAAGCCCCATAACAGAGTAAAGGGTCCAGGTAAGGTAATACCAGCAATACCGAGTAAGCCTAAAGTAAGCGTAATATGACTCCAAATCAGTGCAGGAACGAATAACACATAGCACATGATGTTGTTAAAAATTTCGATGCCAATAGGAAAGGGTTTCCTTAAAGCGATGGGCAAATATTTGCTGGTCACATAGAAATTGCCTTGTGTCCACCGCGATCGTTGTTTGATAAAAACGCTTAATGATGGTGGATCTTGCTGCCAACCCACTGCATAAGGGACCCATTTAATCCGCCTTTGACCGAGAAAAATTCGGAAACTCATCTCGGTGTCATCAACCAATGATTTTTCATCAAAACCGCCTAGTGTTTCTAAGGCATCACGCCAAATTACATAGTTGGTTCCCATGAGCGTTGAAAGTTCAAAGCGTTGCCAACGGCCTCCCTGAAAGATCCATTGAAAGAAAATAAATTCAATCGCAATAAAGCGAGTCAAAATACTATCGCGCCAGTTACGGGTACGTACTTTACCATTCACTGCAACCAGTTTTTTATCAGCAAGTAGGGTTTGGGCGAGTAGGCGTACACAGTCAGGTTCAGGGGTACTGTCAGCATCATAAACAATGATGAGTTCGCCTTCGGCATGTGGTAGACCGTTGTTGAGTGTTCGAGATTTACCTTTACCGCCCATACCTTTAGGGACATTGACGATCTTAATACATGGGTAAATCGCTGCCATACGTTCGGCAATTTCAAGCGTATCGTCTTTAGAGCCATCATTGATCAATAAGACTTCGTAGGCATGTGCTGGATAGTCTTGCTGTGCAATGGCATGTAAGGTGGCTTCAATCACTACGCCTTCGTTATAGGCTGGAATGAGCACACTTAACATGGGCCATTCGGCTGGAATGGGTAAGTTTTCTAGCTCTTTTGCTGCTTTTTTTGAATATTTCCACGCTTGGTAACTCAACCATGCCCAAAATGCCTGTGGAATCCAGATTCCGAGAAAGCCAAATAAGAAAAGAATATCAATTGCGGGCATTTATTCTTCTCCTCCGAATGATGGCAATATTCAAGAGAAGCAACAGGATTCCTCCGAGTAAAAGTGAAATCCATGAGATCGAACTTCCAAAGCTACTCAGTAAACTTGGAAAGTGGGATGTCAACAAATAGTCTAGTGGAATCACAATGGTGCTCATCACAATCATCAAATAACCGAATATGTTGGTTTCGACGCCTGTCGTTGTGCTGGTATATTTAATTTTGTTTAAGTTCCATGAGATGCCTAATTGCGGATATTCGATATTGGTTACAGGCATATCTATTGGCGGATTAATGAGCACTTGATAGCCTGAGGTCTGTGATGAATCGGTACTGGCCTGATAAAAATAATGCTGATGGTGCTGAATCTTGCGTGCAGGAATAGACAAGTGATTGCGATCATCTGATTGAATAATATAATTACCTGCGGGTTGAGCAATCAGGTTTTCATCCCAACCTGTTTCGATCAGTGCAGCTAGAGGTCTGAGACCTAGTGCAGTGGAGAAGGTTGCTTTCGACGCAAAATATTTTGAATGGTGCATTTGAAAGAGCGCAATTGGAATGGCACCCGCATTGACCGCCTTTTTAATTTGATAATATTCAATGAGACTAAAATAATTATCTGGCAGAATGACTCCTGGTTTGACGCCTTTTTCAATTAATTGCTTGAAACTATCTGATTGTAATTGATCAGCGGTAAAAATTGGCCACCACGTTTCAGGATAAGAAAATAGTTGTGTAACCGCTTGAGGAGATTGAATCTGTGATCTTAAGTCAGTTTTTGCTGGCTGAATGGTGCAATGATAATACTGCTGATAAAACTGTTGCAGAGTCGTATCAGGAAAATGCTCGGTTGCTATCAGCAAACCACAAATATTAAGCAGTATTGACATCAGGGCACCTCTCTCATTGCTTGGGATAGGTACTCAGTGTGTTGTTCAATTTTAAGTTTTAATACTGTGAGTTCTTGTAGTTGTTGAATAAACAGAGGATGGTCGTATTGTTGATCGGTTTTATTTTCGTGGATAACAATACTTTTAATTTCACTGAGCTCTTCATTGATGAAATGATAAATCACACTATCTTGTTCAGTCGATAAGATTGCCATGATCTTATTTTGAGTTTCTTTCCAAATATCCTCACCCAACATTTCTCTGATCAGCAATGTATTTGCAATCTGGGTGCTAATGACTTGATATTGGTTTTTTTGTGTCAGTTTTAATAATTTCTTGAGCTCATCTTGAAAGTGTTTTAATGCCGTTAGTGGGAGAATATCGTGTTGATAATTTCGATCATAACTTTGAATTGCACGATAGCTTGCTAAGGCATTTTTGATGTTATGGCGGATTGCACTTAAAAAGATGGGAGCGATTGGTGCTACAAATAAGAGTAGCAGTTGACGTTCAATATAGGTTTGATTGGCCAGATCTAAAAAGAAATAGACTGCAATTGCAATAAAAGTGACCAAGCCCAGGATGAGCGCCTTGCCGACATTTAAATATGCTCCCGCGATGACGAGCATCAGAAGGAGGATCCAACTGCCGCGATAACTTGCTGGCAGCCACTCGTAAGCAACTATACCCATAAATACTTGAGCTGAGATAATCCACAAGAGGAGTGCTGGAGCGGGATTCTTCTGCATAGTAGTTTTAGTTTTATTTAGTCTATTTTGTGATCAAATTATCATTATTTTTTGATGATTACGATAGTTTTTCTGTTATTAATGTTATGGAATAGTTGTTATAAACAACAAGATACAGTGAGTTCTGTATTTTTATTGCACAAGACTTGAAATAAAAACAACGTCTATTTTATTGGATTATAGTTTATTGGCATTGCATATAGCTTCGTGCAGATATGCTCTGAATGTTTCAATTGCACGTACACGACTGGTTTTTAAATCGACTATCGGCACTGGATAATTTAGGCGTTTAACTGCATTTTTAGCATAAGGCTCATGGATTGATTTGTCATCTAAATCAACAAGCTCAGGTAGCCACTTGCGAATATAATCTCCGTGTGGATCAAATTTCTGCGATTGATTGACTGGATTAAAAATACGAAAATAAGGTGCAGCATCGGTACCTGTTGATGCGCACCATTGCCATCCACCATTATTGGCAGCCAAGTCACCATCAATCAAATGTTGCATAAACCATTGTTCGCCTTTACGCCAGTCAATGAGTAGATTTTTGCTTAAGAACATGGCACAGATCATCCGGACTCGATTGTGCATCCAACCTGTGGCAAGTAGTTGGCGCATACCAGCATCCACAATCGGAATGCCTGTTTGCCCTTGTTGCCATTTTTCCAGTCCAATGGGATCATTACGCCAGCCAATATTTTGGGTAGATGGTTTAAACGGCAAATGTCTCGAAACTTTCGGGAAATCAAAGAGGATATGTTGATAAAACTCACGCCATAGCAGTTCATCCAGCCATGTCTGTTGACCTTCTGATTGGATAATAAAATCACCTTGTTGTTGGCGAAACAAGGCTTGGATACATTGGCGAATGGAGATGATTCCGATATTCAAATAAGCCGAGAGTTGGCTGGTTCCTGATAGGGCAGGCAAATCACGTTCATTTTTATAGTCTGTTAATTTTTCATCGATAAATTGGTCGAGTAAATGCAGTGCATGTGTTTCACCAATGTTCCAAGTATCCATGCATGATGGATTAAACTTTGCCGCATAGTGATGCTGTAACGCCTCAATATCAGTTTGCATGAGTGATGGAAAATCACACGTAATTCGGGGTTGAGTCGCAGGTGTGGGATAACATTGGGGTAAACCATGTTGTAAACGTTGATAACAGGTTTTCTTAAATGCCCCGAAGACTTGATAAGGTAAATTGGATTGATTACGAATAGAGGTGGCAGGGAAAAGCGTACGGTCATTGAGTAAAATAAGATCTTTTTGATGTCGATTTAACATGCGTTGAGTGTCATGATCACGTTTTAACTCATTTACGCCGAGCTCAATATTGGCGTATACATGTTGAAAATGAATGTGTTTGAATAGGTTTTCGAAGAATTCAGGGATATGTTGCCAGTGCTGAACTGTCACGATAATGAGTGGAATATTGAACGCAGCAAGCTCGTGTTTTAAGTGTTGTAGTTGGCGTAAGTAGAATTCGATTTTAATTGGGGCATCATCATGTTGCTGCCATTGTTCAGGCGACACTATAGCGATCGCAATACATGAGCCAGCTTGAGTGGCGTGCCAAAGTGCAGCATGATCACGGATTCTTAGGTCTTGACGGAACCAAATCAATTGATGGACATGCGACATAAATCAAAATCAGTAAAATTGAATAGAATGACCTTAAGTGATTTTGTTGTTTTGTAAAAGTAGTAGCTGATAAAAAAGCAAAGCCGAAGCTTTGCTTTTGATCATCTAATTCAAAAATGAATTAGTGGTGGTGACCACCTGCACCATGAACGTGACCGTGATCTAATTCTTCTTGAGAAGCATCACGGATTTCAACGATTTCAACTTCAAAAGTAAGATCTTGACCTGCAAGCGGGAAGTTTGCATCAACAAGGATGTTGTCACCTTCAATCGCTTTAACTGTTACGATCTGTACGCCGTCATCAGTTTGAGCTTGGAATTGCATACCTGGTTGGATGTTGTCCACGCCTTGGAACATTTGAGCTGGAACTTCTTGAACGAGGTCAGGGTTGTATTCACCGTAACCTTCCGCAGCTGGAACGTTTACTGTGAATTTTTCGCCAACAGTTTTACCTGTAAGTGCATTTTCTAAACCTGGAATGATATTGCCTGCGCCGTGCAAATATGCAAGTGGTTCACCTTGAGATTTATCAAGTGTTTCACCCTCAGCGTTTGTTAAAGTGTAGTGGAATGAAACCACGTGATTATTTGCAATAGCAGTCATGTTTTTAATCCATGTCATTAATTTAGGTGTATATCATAAAGTGAAAAATGGTTTTTGTAGACCATTTTCCACTTTTTGAAACGATTTCGTTATAAATAGGCACGAAATATCAAATTTCAACTCAATATAGTTTAATTTTTGGACGGACGCGTCTTGTAAGCAAATCTTTCATGGTGAGCATTCCCGCTTGGGTATAACCATGAATATTGGCTTGATGTAGTCGATATAAAGAAACATACATGGTTTTGGCAATAAAACCCTGCACACTTACATCACCAAGCAATTCGCCTAC
This sequence comes from Acinetobacter sp. NIPH 2699, assembly GCF_022549355.1. Lineage (GTDB taxonomy): Bacteria > Pseudomonadota > Gammaproteobacteria > Pseudomonadales > Moraxellaceae > Acinetobacter. The sequence continues at coordinate 60,751 of NZ_JAKZGL010000009.1, read as the reverse complement.
AGCTTGATTACGACTTAACGACACCAGTGATCCCTTGTCGTTAAAGACAAACATCGGTTGAGGTGAGCCTGATAAACGTGCTGCCATTGCATCAACCAAAAAGGTTGCTTGCTGACTTGCAACTTGGGCGCGAGGACCGAGCGGCGGTTGTCGTGCATCTAATTGACAGTTTGCACAGTCACCAAATGCAAATACATTTGGATCTGAATAGGTTTGTAGGGTTGCATAGACCATTAAGCGATTAATTTTATCGCGTTTAAAATCATCAAATGACTCTAAAACTTTAGGTGCTTTTACCCCAGCAGCCCATACCGTAATATCTGAGTGTATGACATTGCCATTACTGAAATAGACATTGGACTCATCGACTTTTTGCACTTTGTGTTGAGTCAGAACCTCAATGCCCATTTTTTTGAGTTGCTTGGCACTATGTGCCGCAGTCTTTTCATTGAGTGCAGGCAGGATACGGTCAGATGCTTCAATGAGCGTGATTTTGACTTGCTTTGGATTAATTTTCTTTAATCCATAACGATAAAAGTTCTTGGTGGTTTCGATCAATTCTGCCGCTAACTCAACCCCAGTTGCACCTGCACCAACGATCCCAATATTCAAGGCGCGTTCAGTCGGTTGATTTTGTGCTTCAATATACAGATGGAATAAATCTTGTTGGAAAATATCGGCTTGTTGACGACTATCCAAGAAATGACAATATTCACGCACACCTTCAGTACCAAAATCATTGGAGACTGAGCCAACCGCCAGCACCAAAGTGTCATAGCTTAAGTTTTGAATGAGTGGGGTGTGTTCTTTGGAGAGTTGGGGAGGAGAAATAGTAATTTGTTTTTGATCTTTATTAACATCAAGTAAGGTTCCGAGAACGAACTCAAAATGATGTTTTTCTGCATGAGCAAAATAATTGGTTTGTTCTTCGTGAGGATTTAGCGAGCCAGCGGCGATTTCATGAAGGAGCGGTTTCCATATGTGAGTGAGGTTCTGATCGACTAAGGTGATTTTGGCTTTCTCTCGTCGACCAAAACGTTCACCTAGTTGTGTCGCAAGTTCTAAACCACCTGCGCCACCACCCACAATCACGATATGATGTAAGGTTTTGCTCATGATGAGCCTCATTATTTTTGTGAAAGGATGGCTAGATTATGCCATCCTTATGTACAAGGCTGTATGGTTAATCTTGAGCAAAATAGTCTGTTTTTAACCTTGATTTAGTGGGTAGAGTTTGGCAGTCTTGGAAGAATCATGTGTTGAAAATAACGAAAATAGGTTTGAAAACCAGTTTATGATTCTTTGAAAAAGATTGGCTTCTTCTATTTGCACATCATTTTCAATTTGTAAGCTACGAAGTAACTGATTATTTTGATAAATCGAAACTGTGGCCAAATTCATAGCTTGGGTCAATGGCGCAGTCAAATGTTGTTGATTCAATTCAATATTGATATGGGTATTGGTACTTTGCAGTGGTTCAACTGAGGTGATTTGTTGGTTTAGATCAGGCAGATGAATTCGTTGCGTGAGTAAATCAAAAGTATTTAAATCAATCGGTGTGGATTGCGCATATAAAGACGTGGTCACAATGGTGGGTTGTTGAGTCTCTACTTTAAACATTTTCAAGGTCGATTTAATGACGGGAAGCTCTGCAATTAGTCTTTGCTTTGGAATGACTTCTTCATCGCGGGTATAAGTATAAGCCAAGCTCATTAATTTCTGTGCCACTTCAGCGCGTTTTACTGCATTTGGTGTTCCAAGTACAACCACAATCAAACGACGCTTATCGACTGAGTCAAAAGTAGGGCGCTCTGCGGTTAAAGCCAAGTTGTAGCCTGCCGCTTTGGTATAGCCTGTTTTTAAGCCATCAGCGGTTGGGTCTGTTTTAAGCGCAAGGTTAGTTGCACGGTGAAAGCGCTGATTGTAACTAAAACTAGGCATTTTTGAATAATGTAAATAGTCTGGTGCTTGAGTCACAATCGCTTGCGCCAATAAACCAAGATCGGCTGCTGTCGAATAATGATCCACCATGGTGATTCCAGCAGGATTACTGAAATGGGTATCTTTCATGCCGAGAGCTTGCGCTTCCTGATTCATGCGTACGATAAATTGCGGTACGCTGCCTGATATTTTTTCAGCCAGTGTAAGCGCAGCATCATTGGCCGACATAATAATAAGACCTGCTAACAACTGATCCACCGAAATTTGTTCGCCAGCTTTTAAATACATCTGTGACTCATCCCACATGACTGTGCTAACAATCGGTGTAGCCGTGATGATTTCTTCTTTTTTTAATTTACCTGCTTCAATCTCTTTTAATGCGATATAGGCGACCATCATTTTGGTCAAAGACGCTGGGGCGCGCTGTACATGACTATTATGTTCAGCGATGATTTGTCCGGATTGTACATCAATGATCGACCATGCCTGAGCATCGACTGTTTCAGGCATAATGTTGAGTAAATTGGCATGTGTTAGCTGAGCAAAAAACACGCTAAGGAATAGACAGAGGGAGAGGAGAAATTTCACTTAAATACCTTATACAGCCGATCCAGTGGCATGAACGCAAGGAAAGCATGCTATGACTTTTCTGCTGAAGAATCTAGCAACTTTTGCAGACAATTTCGACAACTGCGCAAGACTTTGTAAAAAAATGATAAGCTGTGAGAAATTTTTCTATTTTTATTTTGAACTATGCTGCACTATCAAATTGAGTTCGATGATTATCGCCAACACCTCATTCATGTCACGCTTCGTTTTCTCGCCAATCCAAATCAAGAGCTTTGGCTGCCCACTTGGATTCCAGGGAGTTACCTGATTCGTGAGTTTTCAAAACATATCGAGTCGGTGAAAGCATCGGATGAAGCAGGGCGTTTACTCAGTATTAAAAAAACAGAAAAGAATCGCTGGCGTTTATTCAATACCGACCATGAACTGATTACGGTTGAATATGATGTCTATGCATATGATTTATCAGTGCGTGGCGCTTATGTGGATCAAACCCGTGTGTATGTCAATCCAGCCTGTGTTTGTTTAGGGCTTCAGGATCAAGAACAATCACCTTGCGAAGTGGAATTGTTCTTACCCGATGAATTGAAACATTTCCAAATTGCCACTGGCTTGCCAGCTAAAAGTTTAGTCAAAGGACGATTTACTTTAAAAGCTGAAAATTATGATCAACTGATTGATAGCCCATTTGAACTCGCTGATCAAAGTCGTTTTAGCTTTGAGGCAAATGGTATTCCGCACGAGTTTGTGATTTCAGGTAAACACAGTACCAATTTACAACGCTTACAAGCGGATATAGAAAAAATATGTCGTACTGAAATCGACATGTTTGGCTCAGCACCATTTCAAAACTATAGCTTTATGACCATGGCGACAGGCAATAGTTATGGTGGCTTGGAGCATTGTAATAGTACCAGTTTGATCACACCGCGTGATGATTTACCAAAGGAAAATGAAGCAGCAGAGCCATCTAAGGACTATCAACGTTTCTTAGGCTTATGTAGTCATGAATATTTTCATTCATGGTTAGTGAAATTTATCCGACCAGAAAACTTTGCCAATTATGATTTGCACAAAGAAGGCTATACCAGCTTACTTTGGATCTTTGAAGGCTTTACTTCTTATTATGATGATCTGATTTTATTGCGCAGTGGTGTGATTTCACAAACATCTTATTTGGACTTATTAAAAGCACAAATTGATCGTTATTTGCAAAACCCAGGACGTTTTATTCAGTCTGTTTCTGAGTCCAGTTTTGATGCTTGGATCAAATTCTATCGTCAGGATGAAAATTCAATTAACGCAGGTACCAGTTACTATAATAAGGGCAGCCTCGTCGCACTTTGTTTAGACTTGGGTTTGCGTTTACGTGGTTCCAGTCTGGACGCGTTGATGCGTCGTTTGTATGAAAATAGGCAAAATGGGATTCAGGTCAATGATCGCACGATTTTTGAGTTATGCAATGAATTGACGGGTGATGATTGGATTGAGCAAATCAATCATTTGATCAATACCACTGACGAACTGCCATTGGACCAATTATTACCTGAGTTTGGTTTAAGTTATCTCATCAAAAATGACAAAGCGCTTCCATTTGGTTTGAAAACTGTGGATAAAGCAGAGGGTGTATTTGTACAACAAGTTCGCCGTGACAGTGCTGCGGCTCAAGCGGGTCTATCCGCCAATGATGTGATTATTGCTATTGATGGTTTAAAAGCATCCGAGAAATTGTTAGCCCAATATGCGAAGCAGCAAGGCTTATTTACCGTTTATGCATTCCGTCGAGATGAGTTTTTACAATTTGAGATTCAGGGTGGAGAAGATTCACTCGCGACAGTTGAGTTGAAAGTTGAAGATCAAAGTAAAATGGATAGATGGTTGAATGTGTAAGCCTAAAGTATGATTTTTGATAAGTCCATATTATGGTTATGTAGTATTTCCTATCGAAATGTCGTTATCACTGGATATTGCGTTGACTGAGATGCGATGAGGGCTGATACTCTCAGGGTTTTATTTAAGCACATCGGTTCTCAGGGACTGGGCCAAAAGCTCGGTCCTCAAAACTCAATCCAACACAAGGGGCTATATATGGCTAGTGGAAAGTCAACAATCATTTACACACTGACTGATGAGGCGCCGCTATTGGCGACCTACTCGCTGCTGCCGATCATTGAAACCTTTACTAAGCCTGCTGGCATCAAGATTGTCAAAAGTGACATTTCAGTAGCCGTACGTGTGCTCTCAGAATTCTCGGACTATTTAAGTGACGAGCAAAAGGTGACTAACAACCTTGCAGAGCTCGGACGTCTCACGCAGGATCCAGATACGAATATTATCAAACTTCCGAATATCAGTGCGTCAGTTGCTCAGTTGATTTCATGTATTAAAGAGCTTCAATCTAAAGGTTATGCAATTCCTGATTATCCAGGAAATCCGACGACTGAGGAAGAAAATGCGATTAAGGCTCGTTATGGTAAATGTCTCGGTTCGGCTGTAAACCCAGTATTGCGCGAAGGTAACTCTGACCGTCGTGCGCCTACTGCGGTGAAGAACTATGCTAAAAAGCATCCGCATTCAATGAGTGAGTGGAAACAGTGGTCACAAACCCACGTTTCACATATGGAACATGGTGATTTCTATCACGGCGAAAAGTCGATGACACTTGATCGCGCTCGTAATGTGAAAATGGAGCTGATTACCAAGAGTGGTAATAGTATTGTCCTCAAGCCAAAAGTGGCATTGCAGGATGGTGAGATCATTGATTCGATGTTCATGAGCAAGAAAGCACTGTGTGAATTCTATGAGCAAGAACTCGAAGATTGTCGTGAAGCAGGGATTTTATTCTCATTGCACGTCAAAGCGACGATGATGAAAGTTTCGCATCCAATCGTGTTCGGTCACTGTGTCAAAATTTACTATAAAGATGCTTTTGAGAAACACGGCAAATTATTCGACGAGTTAGGTATCAACGTCAATAATGGTATGGCTGGGCTCTACGAGAAGATTGAGACTCTACCAACATCTTTGCGTGAAGAGATTATTGAAGATTTACATGCTTGTCAGGAACATCGTCCTGCACTTGCAATGGTTGATTCGGCAAAAGGCATCACCAACTTCCATTCGCCTAACGACATTATTGTCGATGCGTCTATGCCTGCGATGATTCGTGGTGGCGGTAAGATGTGGGGTGCTGATGGTAAGCAGTATGACTGTAAAGCCGTTATGCCAGAATCGACATTTGCTCGTATCTATCAAGAAATGATCAATTTCTGTAAGTGGAACGGTAATTTCGATCCAAGAACCATGGGAACTGTGCCAAACGTTGGTTTGATGGCGCAAAAGGCTGAGGAATACGGATCGCACGACAAGACTTTTGAGATTACTGAGGCAGGTGTTGCCAACATCACTGATCTTGAAACAGGTGAAGTGTTGATGTCACAAAATGTTGAGGAAGGCGACATCTGGCGTATGTGTCAGGTCAAAGATGCCCCGATTCGTGATTGGGTCAAGCTTGCGGTCACTCGTGCGCGTAACTCAGGTATGCCTGCAATCTTCTGGCTCGACCCGTATCGTCCACATGAAAATGAATTGATCAAGAAAGTTGAAGCGTATCTACAAGACTATGATATTGATGGACTTGATATTCAAATCATGTCTCAAGTGCGTGCGATGCGTTATACGCTTGAGCGTGTAGCACGTGGTTTGGACACTATTTCAGTCACAGGAAATATCTTACGCGATTACCTGACTGATTTGTTCCCGATTATGGAATTGGGAACTTCTGCGAAAATGCTGTCTATCGTTCCGTTGATGGCGGGTGGCGGTATGTACGAAACTGGCGCAGGCGGTTCGGCACCGAAACACGTTCAGCAGTTGGTCGAAGAGAACCACTTACGTTGGGACTCGCTTGGTGAATTCCTTGCTTTGGCCGCTTCGTTGGAAGAGATGGGAATTAAAGAAGACAATTCTCGTGCGAAGTTACTGGCGAAGACACTTGATCAAGCGACTGACCGCTTACTCGACAGCGGCAAGTCACCGTCACGTCGTACTGGTGAGCTAGACAACCGTGGCAGTCACTTCTATCTATCGTTGTATTGGGCAGAAGCGCTTGCTGCACAGGACGAAGATACTGAGTTAAAAGCGAAGTTCGCTCCACTTGCGAAAGCACTGGCTGAAAATGAGCAGAAAATCGGTGCTGAACTTGCTGAAGTGCAAGGTAAGCCTGTCGATATTGGTGGTTACTACGCAGTTGATTTGGATAAAATCAGTGCTGTCATGCGTCCAAGTGCGACTTTTAACGCAGTTCTTGCAGCCGTCTAAAATTATTGATGTGATGTACGATGAGATCGCTCGTCTTACTTTCACAAAGAAGCCAGCGCATATGCGCTGGCTTCTTTTTTTATCGCTTTTAGGGTGCGAATTTTTACTCAAAAAAAAAAGATGCACATAGCATCTTTTTTTAGCTTGGGAAACTAGCGTGGACGACGACCACGAGGGGCTTTGGTATTTGGACGTGTCGTACCATTGGTCTTACGACGTGGTTTTTCACTTTCATCCATTTGCCAAATACGTGTTGTGCCGCCACTGGCTTTTTTCTTGCCTTTAAACGGTGCTTCACCTTTTTCTTCACGCGCTTTATCTTTCGAGCGAGAAAAGTGTGGTTTATTGGTCGACTTTTTCGCAAAAGAACGACCTTCATACGGTTTATCCGCTGGTACATCCTTAAAGTCAGAATACAGCAACGGTTCGATTTCGACTTTTTCACCCGGTTTTAAACCAAGTTTAACCAGATTAATCGAACCAATTTGCGTGCGAATCAAACGTAAAGTTGGAAAACCAACAGCAGCCGTCATACGGCGTACTTGGCGGTTACGTCCTTCACAGATTTGTAGTTCAATCCAAGTCGTTGGAATGTTGGCACGATAGCGTACAGGTGGGGTGCGTTCCCATAACCAATCTGGCTCGTCTACTTTACTGGCTTTTGCTGGTAAGGTGAGACCATCCGCAAGTTCGATGCCTTGACGTAGCTGCTCTAACGCTTCTTCTGTCACATCACCATCGACTTGAGCAAGGTAGGTTTTATACTTTTTATTGCTTGGGTGGGTAATGAACTGATTTAAACCCCCATGATCGGTCAGAAACATCAGACCTTCCGAGTCCAAATCTAAACGGCCTGCGATACGCAGTTCAGGATCGTTGATAAAACTTGAAACCGTTAAGTGTGCCGTATCTTCTCGGAACTGTGAAAGCACATCATAGGGTTTATTAAAGACCACTATTCTCATAAATAAATACTACTTTGGGATATGGGGGTTGGTAAACTTATGCTTTTATTTATAGGAGAAATGTTGTTATTTCTCATATAAATCTCAAAACAAACTAGATTGCATTAGACTATTTTACGCAAATAAAAAATTAAAGTATGCCAGAGAAGGCATATATTTACTCGCCAGCAACATGAGGGAGAACCTATACAATGGGTTATCAGAAGATCGTGGTTCCTGCCGATGGTGACAAAATCACAGTGAATGCCGACCTGTCACTGAATGTTCCAAATCATCCAATCATTCCTTTTATTGAAGGCGATGGTATTGGTGTGGATATTACACCAGCAATGCAAGCAGTAGTAGATGCTGCGATTCAAAAAGCTTACTGCGGTAAACGTTCGGTTGAATGGATGGAAGTCTACTGCGGTGAAAAAGCAGACAAAATTTACGGCACATATATGCCAGAAGAAACTTTTGATGCTTTACGTGAATTCATTATATCAATTAAAGGCCCTTTAACCACCCCTGTGGGTGGTGGTATTCGTTCATTGAACGTGGCTTTACGCCAAGAATTAGATTTGTACGTATGTGTACGACCCGTCCGTTGGTTTGAAGGCGTACCGTCACCAGTTCAACATCCTGAACTCACTGACATGGTGATTTTCCGTGAAAACTCGGAAGATATCTATGCTGGGATTGAATGGAAAGCTGACTCACCAGAAGCCAAGAAGGTGATTAAATTTTTAAAAGAAGAAATGGGTGTCACCAAAATCCGTTTCTCTGAAGGTTGTGGTATTGGGATCAAGCCAGTCTCTAAAGAGGGGACACAGCGTTTAGTCCGTAAAGCCATTCAGTTCGCCATTGATAATGATAAACCTTCGGTGACCTTGGTGCACAAAGGCAACATTATGAAGTACACCGAAGGTGCGTTCAAAGAGTGGGGCTATGAGCTTGCGATGGAGCGTTTTGGTGGAGAACTCATTGATGGTGGCCCTTGGGTTAAAATCAAAAATCCTAAAACAGGTAAAGACATCATTATTAAAGATGTGATTGCGGATGCATTCTTACAGCAAATCTTAATGCGCCCAGCGGATTACTCTGTGATTGCCACACTGAACTTAAACGGTGACTATATTTCTGATGCGCTTGCTGCCGAAGTTGGTGGTATTGGTATTGCACCGGGTGCCAATATTGGTGGTGCAATTGCAGTTTATGAAGCGACACATGGAACAGCACCGAAGTATGCAGGTCAGGATAAAGTCAATCCTGGCTCGATCATTCTTTCTGCTGAAATGATGCTACGCGACATGGGTTGGACCGAAGCTGCGGATTTGATCATTAAAGGTGTTTCTGGGGCAATTGAAGCCAAAACCGTAACCTATGACTTTGAACGTTTAATGCCGAATGCAACCTTGCTACGTTGTTCTGAGTTTGGTCAAGCCATTATCGCGCATATGGGCGAATAACCTATTTTAATGGTCTGAGAAGAGCGGCAATGACCGCTCTTTTTTATGTTTTGAAAAGTGAGCGATGCAAAACATATTTTGTATCGTAAATTTAAAAAAATCTGTATCTATGATTTATCGATCATCGGTTCAAACTAACTGAAAAATATTGAGAGTTCTGTAGCATGAAAATGTATCAAGTCGATGCTTTTACCCAAGCATTATTTAAAGGTAATCCTGCGGCAGTGATCGTGACAGATACGTGGTTAGATGATCATTTGATGCAAAATATCGCCATGGAAAACAATTTATCAGAGACTGCTTTTGTCAAACAAATAGATGAGAGCAATTTTGAAATTCGTTGGTTTGCACCCATAGATGAAGTGGATTTTTGTGGTCACGCCACTTTAGCCAGCGCTTTTGTTTTATTCAAAGATTTTACCTCTGCCAAAATCATTCAATTTCATGTGCGTAAGCTCGGTATTTTTGTGGTCAGTCAAGACGATGATGGCAAAATTAAAATGAATTTTCCGATTCGTAAAGCAGAGTTAGTTTCTGAATATCCACAAGAGTTACGTGATGGTTTGACTAAACCATTTAAGGCGGTTTACCGAAATACTCAAGCGTTTATTGTAGAGTACGAGAGCGTACAAGATGTGTTGGATGAGCAGCCTGATCTGGAAAAACTAAAACAATTGGGTCAGGTTCGTACTGCGATTACTGCATCACAACCCGATGTCGCGATTACGGCTAGAGGCGAGGGGCAATTTGATTGTGTGTCTCGTTATTTTGCCCCAGCCGTGGGAATCGGTGAGGATCCTGTCACAGGTTCAATTCATACTGGAATTGTGCCGCTTTGGGCTGAGAAACTGAATCAAAAACACCTTGTTGCTTATCAAGCATCTGCACGTGGCGGAATTTTGGATTGTGTGATTGAATCTGAGGATCGGATTGAAATTTCAGGTTATGCGAAATTATATATGCAGGCTGAACTTACACTTTAAGTTTTAACTAAAACTCTATAAAAACAAAGAAAAAAGCTGTTTAAATACACAGCTTTTTTCAAAACATCACTATTAAAAATGCGAATCGTTCTCTACTATAGCTGAGGGTCTGCTGACATTTCAGCCATGTCTTGCGTTATAGGCTAAATGAGGAGCGATTAAAGCTCCGTAAAGCAAACAAGGCATGAAACGCAGGCAATGGCGGTCCCCTTGTCAAGTTTCATAACGAGGTTTGTGGCAGTTTTAGCCATAACCCTATGGGACAGGGACATTTTTTGCCGTTACTGCGTTATGTCTTGATTACTTAGGGTGTCTAAGTTGCACAAGCCACGCCTTGTATCGTCTAAAAAATGACCTCTGTCGCAAGCATCTGTGAAATGTCAGCAGACCCTATATTTTTTATTTAAATCACCAAAAACACTTGGATAATCTATGTTAATGCGGTTTAAGCAGCTTACTCTCTCGCTTTGTTTAATCGGGTTGAGTGCGACGTCTTGGTCTCAGACAGTACTGGTAAAAACTGAAAAAAATATTGAAGAATATAAATTAGAGAATGGTTTCAGAGTTATTCTTGCGCCTAATGATAAAGAAAGCAAAGTGTATGTTAATACCGTTTATTTAACAGGTTCACTGAATGACCCGAAAGGGAAAGGTGGGCTTGCACATCTACTTGAACATTTGGCATTTAAAGGCACCCAGAATGTAAAAGGCGATGAGTTTCAACGCCGTTTAGATCAATTCACTTTGATGACCAATGCCAGTACCGATTATTACGCCACTAAATATATTAATATTGTCCGTCCAGAAAAAAATGCACTGAATGAAATTCTGTACCTCGAATCTGAGCGTATGGATAAACTCGTACTACAAGAAAAGTTTGTTCCATCTGAAATTGAAATCGTAAAACGTGAACGTGAGATTCGGATGGATCAGCCATTTGCTGTTTTAATGGATCAGATGTTAAAAGCAGCTTATGGTAATCAATATTTAGGTCGTTTGCCGATTGGTGATTTACCCGAATTAAAATCGATTAGCATGAATGAGTTAAATCAATTTTATCGTACATGGTATGCACCGAATAATGCAGTCATGGTGATTTCAGGTAAATTTGATAAAACGGAAGTTTTAAGTAAAGTTGACCAATATTTTAGTCCTATTCCAGCTCGAGCTGTGCCAGCACCTGTAAATGTACCTGTGTTAGATTCAAGCAAAATTACTCAGCGTCAGTTTACGGTACAAAAGGGCAGTGATCTTGCGAAGTTTCATATTTATATGAATGGGAAAAATAAACAGTTACAACCGACTTTAGCCCTTGCACCTGCCTTATATACCATGCAACCGAGTGGCAGTTTATATAAGAGTATGGTTGAAACAGGCATGAGTACAGCAGTGCAATCGACCACATGGTTAGATCAAGACTTTAATGTCGTATTCATGGGCGCAATTTATGCGCCAAATCATGATGCGGAAAAAGTGGATAATGCATTAAAACAGGGTGTTGAAAATAGTCAGCCATTCACTGAGGCTGAATTACAGCGAATCAAAAATATCTCTCAAAATTCAGCGGATACCATTGCTAATGATGCTGTTGCTTTAGGTTCACGTCTCAGTGATTATGCGGTTTCATCTCATGGTCAATGGGGGCAATATTTTAAGGACCTACAAGCCGTTCAAGACTTGAAGCTGAAAGATGTGAATCAAACCCTGAAAGACTTTTTAGTTTCATCGCATCGTATTTCAGGCGATATTTTACCGACACCTGAAGATCAGAAAAAGGCCATGACGCTCAAAGCTGAAGATCAGCCAAAGACGCTGGATCAAAGTGGTGAAGCGGCTGAGCCTCTAAAAGATGTAAAGGTCTATCAACAAGAAGTAGAGCAATTTGTCGCGCAGTCCGCGCAGCAATTACAGAAAAATGAGCAAAAAATTCAACGTGGGAAATTGAGAAATGGGATTCGTTATGCATTGTTCCCAACGGCAACACGTGATGATAAAACCTATGCCACGATTAGCTTGGATTTTGGTGATGAAAAATCACTATTTGGTAAATCGACGACATTGGATTTAACCAGTTATTTGATGTTACGCGGTTCAGAGAAACACACGTTGCAAGAAATTACGGATAAAGCCATTGCAGCAAGTGGTGGTGCATCCATCAGTTCAAATGGCAATGGTTTAACCATTGCTGTTCAGGCAAAAAAAGATCAGTTTGAGGATTTTTTAAGCTTTATTCTGGATGTGGTGAAACAACCGAAATTTGCTCAGTCTGAGTTTGATTTAGCAAAAAATCAAAGTTTATCCGTGCTTGATCGACCATATACGGAACCTGCTGTGGTTGCATCCATGACTTTATCTAAGATTTTGGAAATCTATCAACCAGGCGATTTACGTTATCATTTTGAACCTGACTTTGCGAAAAAGCAGTTAAATGAAGCGACACAAGCACAGGTGAAGCAATTCTATGATCAGTTCTTTGTGACCAATCATGCCCAGATCGCGGTCACTGGTGATTTTGATCCGAAGAAAATGCAGAAGACGTTAAAGAAAGCTTTTGGTTCTTGGAAAGCAAAGCAGCCGTTTAAGAAAGTCACAGGTCAATATACAGAATATAAAGCACAGAAAATCCATGCTTTATCAGAGCAACGTGAGTTTGGTAGCTATCAAAGTATCTTGGCACTTCCTGTGGGTTCATACCATAAAGATGCGCCTGCTTTAATTGTACTGAGCCATATTTTAGGAAATTCTCAGCTTTCATCACGTTTAGCGCAAGAGTTACGTGAGAAAAATGCATTGGTATATGGCTTTGGTAGCGGTTTGAGTTTGGATCCAGACGTTGAAGATGGTACTTTAAGCATTACAGCAAATTACACGGCAGGTCGTTCAAATCAAGTGTCGCAATCGGTGCATAAAGTCTTAAATGAATTACTCGAACAAGGGATAACCGAGCAAGAGTTAGAGGCAGCTAAAGCCGATATCATGAAAAAACGGGTGACTGCATTAGAAGATGAACGCCGCATTCATGGGATGTTGACTGGACAATTGGAACGCAACAAAACGTTATTGGACCGAGCTGTTCGAGATCAAGAATTTGCGACATTGACTAAAGCCGACGTCGATGCGGTGATTAAGAAATATATCAAATTAGATCAGTTTGTAGAGGTTATGGCAGACCAATATGGCAAGCACAACCGACAAAATAACCTATAAAACGAAGCCACCGAACAGGTGGCTTCGTTTTTTTAATGATCGTGCTTATGTGTATGGAAATCTTCGTTTTTACGGAAACGTAGATAGTTTTCAAACTGCTCGCAATACTCATCAAAATTATCTTCTAACATCATTTGAAATTGTTGGAGTAGATAAGACATCACTTGTTCTTTGGCATCACGCATTTCATTGCCATCTTTAAAGTTATTGGCTGCGACCCAAGTATTAAAACGGGCCGTGCCAAATAACATGGCCGCACTGACTTGGGCACGTAATTCTTCAGGTTTTGGTTGCTGGCCTTTTTGTGGACGGCAAAAATCATTGGCTTGTTTGATGAATTCGTCTGCGCGCTCAAAAAAAACTGCATTTAAAGCTTCTTCATCAGTAACATCAGTTGCATTAATTTTTTGAGACATGGTCTTTTCCAACAAAAACAAGATTTCACATTATAGACAAAGCCTTGCATAAACTAAACCTTTGCCTTAATCTAAAATAGCCTAAGCAATTAGAATAATCATGATGCAAGATGCAATCGCCATCCAAAGCTTAAAAACAGATATTGCTTTACTTCGTCAACATATCCATCCACCGCAATTTTTACAACAGGTGGAGGGGCTACCGATTTACTATGCTTTAAAAGAAGAGGTCGATGAGTACTATCGGCAATGGCAACCGTTGATTGAACGAGCACAACAGCTTTGCCAGCCTTTTATGGATGATACAATTGTTGATGCGATTCATTTACCCAGTCATTTGAATTTACCTTTGTTTTTCTTTCATGTAGATCGTATCCGAATTAATAAAACTCGTGCTAAAGAATCAAAAACGTTTAGAGGTGTGGCGGCATTAGTTGAGAAGTGTGGACAATTTGATACTGACCAGATTTTTGCGATGCAGGAATGGTTAGCAAGTGATGATACCGCTGCTTTAGTGGCACACCGTGAATTTATTGACCTGCGGACTTATGTGTTTCAACATGGGCAAAGTGAATACACGCGAACCCGTTTTTATATGAATGGTATGATTTTAAGTGTAGAACCGCATTTTAAATTGGTGGATGCACGGGATAAACCACGTAAACAGCGTAATGATAGTTATAGTGATCCGATTGCAGATAATGGTGTTTGGAAGATTTTCGGAAAGTATCGTTGAGTGATCTACTATAGTCCCTAATAAAATCTTGTTTGAAAATACGCTACTCGGGAACGTCATCCACAACCTGAGCAAGTCAAAGCGACTAAAGCTTTGGCGTAGTGCAAGACAAGCGAAGTGCGTAGTCTATACTCAAGCATAGTTTTCGCCTTGCGGTGCGACAAAGATTATTAATCTTTGCTATTCGCACCTCAGGTTTTGTGGATGACAAATGGTTTTGCCTACTTTTCCCAAAAGAAAAGTAGGTCGCCGAAGGCATACCCTGAGATTGGATGAGGACTCAGCAAGACTCCGTTATGATAATCATTTAAAAAACATTTATTCCCAAAAAATATCTTTAGCAGACAAGCTCTGTAGCTTTTTATCTGCTTTTTTCAAAACGTGCGGCTGCTGAGCTTTCACCCAACCGAGTGCAAATAAAAACTGTGATTGTTTAGCCGCTTGTTGCTGGAAAATCTGTTCGGCCACAAATAAGTCATTATAAAAACCTAAATATTCCTGAATGGGTTGTAGCTTACTCAAAAACTGTCGAAGCTCTTTTTCAGGATAAAGCCCTGAAATGAAGTCAATGCAGTAACGTAATTGTTTAACACGCTTCCGAGTGCGATGTTGTTGTTCAACAGGTAGATCAGAAAATTGAGCGGCATCCTTTAAAATCTTTTGATAGAGCTTAGTTAAACTTTTTGTCACTTGTTTCTTTAACTTGGTTTTTGATTCATTTTCACTATATGTAAAGCTTAAAAGTGATAAAAACAGTTGAGTGGTTTTGGTGTTACCCATAAGTTTAGTGACATTTGTTGTCGTTTGAGAGTTGAATGGAAAATCAAAATCACAAACCTCTTTAATCAGTGGAATCACTGAATCTTGAATGGCATCATTATCACGGGATTGCCCTAAAGCACGGAAAATTTCAGCCAATTCACTTTCCCAAGTAGGATCAATCTGTGCTGACCAATGAGAAAAATGTTTTAACGCAGAACGTAAACGACGTAAACCTACACGTGCTTGGTGAATATGATCGGCTTCCGCAACACCATCTGCAATTGCCGCTGCATTAGGCAAAATTTGATTTAAGCTATTTTCTATGATTAGTTTAATCGCTTGTTCCGCTGAAAATGCTGGCTTGAGTTGTAATGTTTTGGCTTTGGTTGCAGGGGAGACTTTTTTACCCATTGCCAGTAAATTGCCTCGCTCAGCTTTACTGCGTACATCAAGCCATAATTGATATTTTTCGACCAGATGATTAGAAAAAATAATGAGGTCTCTAGCAGAGCCTTGTTTCAACTCAAATTCAACTTCACAGATCTTGGCTTGGCGATCTGGTGTCCGAATTTCACCATCATCTAAGCAGACTTCGATTTGTGAACCTTGAAATTCAAATAGATGAAATGTGCGTTCAACATCGGTTTGGAACTGTAAAAACAAATCTCGAGCATCATCGCCCAGAATGTCACGCAGAATATCTTGAACCGTTTGGTTGTGTTGATACAGTGATAAATCTAGCTCAGGTTCTTGCTCGCATTGACCCAAATGAATATCTTCTTCGATTCGTTGTAAATGATTTTTACTGGCAGCCTTAAAAGTTTGAACCCAATGTTCGCCTTCCTGACGGAGACGAATCGCAACATGATTTTTTGCCAGTAGACGATCAGCGGTATCATAGTATTTTGCTTGTAATCGAATTTTTTGTGCATTTTGTTTATTTAAAGCCTGTAAAACACTTTTTTTCTTAGATACAGGAAGCTGAAATTTAAGCTCTATTTCCATGATGTCGTGACTCCCGACCCTTTAGAATGAAGAATTCAAAAATGAGTATAACCTGAGTGAAGATGAGCAAACATCCAAATATTGTTTGAATGTGCAGCGCAAGCAAGGATGCAGTGCTTTGTCTGAGCGCGAGTTGAGCCTATGCTGCGAAAGGTTTTTTCTTTGCTGAACGTTATTCAGTGGGCCGTATTATCTTACATGACTTTATTTTGTACAAAAAATACAGTACCGTGTGGAGAGATATACACGATTAGGATGATCAAAAAATGAATGCGCCAGCAAAGTTAACCAAGCCAGTGGAATTTTCATTACCCATTAAAAACTATGATGAATTTTATCGTTTCTATTTAACAGAGCATCGCAGTATTGCCAGCCGCCGTTTACATGTCGTTGGAAGTTCGATTGGTATATATTTCTTTAGTAAAGCGATCCGTAAACGTCAGGCGAAATATGCATTATACGGTTTGGTTTCGGGTTATGCCTGTGCATGGGTTGGGCATTTCTTTTTTGAACATAATAAACCTGCAAGTTTTAAACAGCCGCTTTTTAGCTTTATTTCGGATTGGCGGATGTTGTCCGATGTTGCTCGTGGACGTTTGAGTTTGGTTGATCGTCAATTTGATAAGATAGATTCTTAAGTTGAATCATCGCTAAAAAATAATCAGAGTTAAAACGACATAATACGTCGCTAAGCTGCTTCGGCAGCTTTTTTATTATCAAACGTTCAAGTATTATCATAAAAAATAAGAGAAATTATAAGAATGGAACAACTCAACCCTTCAGATTTAAAAGCAATACTCCATTCGAAGCGTGCCAATCTTTATTATCTTGAGCATTGTCGTGTGATGCAAAAAGATGGTCGCGTTTTATATCTCACCGAAGCTAAAAATGAAAATCAATATTGGAATATACGGCTGAGAGATATGGCGAGCACATGGTGCATGAGATCAAATTGAGTCGTGCTTGGTATGGGTTATGGACGCCGAAGCTTGTGACGACATTTGAAGAAGATATGATTGATTTACCAATCGATGCTGATTTGAAAAATGATTCTTCTGCAATTGAAGAAGTAGACGGCATTTACATGGTATCAAAAGCACGTGCCAAGGATATTAAAGACCCTGAGTTATATCGTCATGGTGATGGTGCAGTCGCAATGATTTTGGGATGGTATGCGAGTTTGCATTTGGTTAGCCTAATCGAATTTATGGGACTTCCATCTCGTGAAGAGATGGAAAGTAACCCTGATGATTATGATTGGTTTAGTGATGTTGGATGTTTTTAACAAGAACGTCTCTCTGATCTTCTGATTTTTGCTAAATTTACTCTTTCTGGTTGAGTATATACTCGCTCTAATAATTCATAAGTAAAATCTAACAGATCATTGGCCTCAGTTTCTCCTATAGTTCCATCATGAGCTGCATCATTACCATCATCTTTTATACACCGTGATAGTTCTTCAAGATCATCTGCAATAATTTTATTTTTGAAAATCCAAGTTAATCTATTATGGATAGTTTTATTATCGTTACTCTTAGGTTCTAAGTTGTTATTTTTCTTCAATATATGTTTTGTTGTCATGTCTAAACATAATCTAAACATCGCTCCAGCAGCGTTATAACAACCAATTGCTAAACACTTTGTTGCTTCATTAAATATTTTATTTAATTCATCAGGTAAATATTCAGGAGGAAATATTGGATTTGGAATAGATGTTTTTAAAGTGAATTTCGTAAAACAAATACCTAAATCATTATTGATATTCTTGAGTATATAAGAGAAAAATTGATCCTGATTTGATGGGAATGGCTGTGAACTTTTGAGTGCAATATTAGTCTCTTTGATTAAAACACTGATATCTGTACGAGGTTCAGCCAGAACACAACTAGATTCTTTACACGCTCTGCAGGCACAAAATAACTCCCATGTATTGATACTTTTAATCAGGTTATATCCTTGAACATCAAAAGTAATTTGATTTGAGTTACAAATAGGACAATTTAAAACTAATGTATTGCTCATGTCTTTTACCTAATTGGAAGAGTTTCCGTCTAATTATAAAGCTGTAATTTTTGAATAATAAAAATTAGGTGACGATCTCTTGCCCTACAAGATACCGCCCTTTGGTAAGTGATTACCGCAGGCTTAGCTTCGCTACTGTACACACAGTTATAGCAGGCTATCAAAAATGAAAAGCTTTTACAGTAGGTGAAAACATGAAAACCAAGCCAATTGCACCTTGGATGGGTGGTAAACGACGTCTCGTGTCGCAACTGATTCAACAAATGCCTGAACACCAGTGTTATGTCGAATTGTTTGCAGGTGGTTCAGCACTTTGTTTTATGAGAGAAGGGCCGTCAAAAGTTGAAATTATTAATGATGTGAATGGTGAGCTGGTGAATCTATATCGAGTTGTACTGCATCATCTTGAAGAGTTCATCCGTCAGTTTAAATGGGCAATTATCAGTCGCCAAATATTTGAGTAGTTAAAAGCTGCAAGTACCGATCTTATGACTGATATACAACGGGCAGCACGATTCTACTATTATGGTTGCCCAAGAGTTTTGAGCATATTAATCCGCGAAACTTTATGACTCCTTATGATCAACCGAATGAGCTACGTCTCAATGATGGAACGCATGAAGGCGCAGAATGTTGGATTTTGGCTGGTTTATCCATTGGCATAAAGCGAAGTCAGGCTACATCGCACACGCTGGTCTTCATCGTGTTTTGAGTTGGTCTTTTCTATTTAAGAACTACGGTATCCGCGATGTAATGGAATTCCTTGAGACTTATGGTCTGTCAAGTAAGATCGGTAAATATCTAAGTGGTGCAGGCGAATTGATTCATCCAGTTCACGGAGTGATGAGTGTCAACGTTGTGAATTAAAATATTTCCCATATCGCTGATGAAATCAATGCATGCAAAATATCAATCGAATTTATTCAAGCTGAAGCAATGACTCAAGTGGTTCATGACGGCACACGTCATTTAGAAAAAGGTAGGTCAAAGGGGAATCGAGGAGTTCACAACCATGTAGGCAGCTTAATTTTGATCACTAACACACAACCTCTCTTTAAATTTCCGAATAGAAAATATAATCTGATGTGAACTTACTTATAGTGAAATTCTAATGCGCGGTGTTTATCTCATTACCAATGATGATCCTCTCCACTTATTACTAGAAAAATTAAATGCAGCATTGGGGACAGGGCATATTGCCATTTTGCAATATCGCCGTAAAAAAGTAGCGAAATTAGATCAACCAACCGAAGTCGAACAAATCAAAAGCCTTTGTGAAAAATACCAAGTTCCATTTGTGATTAATGATGATTTGGCAATGGCGGAAAAATTTGGTTTAGGAGTTCATCTTGGACAGTCAGATGGTGAAATTACCGAAGCGACTCAACGTTTAGCGCAAGATGTCATTATTGGGCGTACTTGTCTCAACTCATTAGAGCTGGCTGACAAAGCAATCGCCGATGGGGCAAGCTATGTTGCTTTTGGTGCCGTATATGCAACGGCAACCAAGCCTGAAGCAGGAAATGTTGGCATAGAGGTTATTCAACAAGCTAAACAAAAATATCATGTGCCCATTTGTGCAATTGGTGGTCTAACCGTGGAAAATTCTCAAGCGGTGATTGATGCTGGGGCGAGCCTTTGTGCGGTGATTAGTGATATATTAGGACGATCAACAGCCGAAATTCCTGCTCGTGTAGACGCATGGGCAAAGTTATTTGCATAATTTTTTCATTCGCCTTGTGGAACAGCAGTCGTTCCTCATTTTCGATTTAGGTTGAGTCTTTTATGAGTTTATCTCCAAAGCAAGAACAGTTATTTAAACAAGCAAATAAACATATTCCGGGCGGTGTAAATTCGCCTGTACGTGCATTTAACGGTGTTGGTGGTACGCCTGTCTTTATTGAAAAGGCAAAAGGCGCGTACTTATGGGATGTAGATGGCAAGCGTTATGTCGATTATGTTGGTTCATGGGGACCGATGATTTTAGGCCATGCGCATCCTGATATTATCCAAGCAGTCCAAACTGCGGCTGAAGATGGTCTGAGTTTTGGTGCCCCAACGGTCCACGAAACCACTTTAGCAGACACGATTTGTGACATCATGCCTTCAATTGAAATGGTCCGTATGACCAGTTCAGGTACAGAAGCAACCATGACCGCGATTCGTTTGGCGCGTGGTTATACAGGTCGTGACAAAATCGTGAAATTTGAAGGCTGCTATCATGGTCATTCAGATTCATTATTAGTGAAAGCAGGTTCTGGTTTACTGACTTTAGGTGAAGGCGAACCAACATCGAAAGGTGTGCCAGCCGATTTTGCTAAACACACCTTAACTTTACCGTATAACAATATTGAAGCCTTGAAAGAATGCTTTGCTAAGTTTGGTCATGAGATCGCAGGGGTAATCATTGAACCTGTGGCAGGTAATATGAATTTAGTTACCCCAATTGAAGGCTTCTTACAAGCGATTCGCGATGTCTGTGATGAATACAAATCTGTGTTTATTATTGATGAAGTGATGACTGGTTTCCGTGTTGCTTTAGGCGGCGCTCAGTCGGTTTATAACGTAAAACCTGATTTGACCACCTTAGGTAAAATTATTGGTGCAGGCTTACCGGTCGGTGCTTTCGGCGGTAAACGTGAAATCATGGAATGCATTGCGCCTTTAGGCGGGGTTTATCAAGCAGGTACATTGTCGGGCAATCCATTGGCAATGCGTGCGGGTATCGCCATGTTCAAGCATTTACGCGAAGCTGATTTCTATGCAAAACTTGCTGCGCAGTTAGAAAAATTGTTGACTGGTTTACAAGCTGCGGCAGACGAGGTAGGTATTCCATTTAAGACTCAGCAAGTGGGTGGCATGTTCGGTTTGTACTTTACTGACCAAGATGACATTACCAGTTTTGATTCTATGTTGGCATGTGATGTGGAGGCCTTTAAGAAATTCTTTCATGGCATGCTAAAGCGTGGTGTTTATCTTGCACCATCTGCATTTGAAGCAGGGTTTATTTCGTCTATGCATTCGGATCAAGATATTGCGGATACCATTCAAGCTGCAAAAGAAACCTTTGCTGAAATGAAATAACCCTGTAATGCATACAGAAGCCCGATTTGTTCGGGCTTTTTTTATGGACGCATTTTAGCTTGAGCTGAATAGAGTGCTTAACTGGTTTAAAAATAATGGATGATCCTAACGGAATCTTACCCAGTTCCTAGTTGTTCGTATGATAAGCCTCAGCGACGAAGAGCAAAGATAAATAATTTTTACTGTACCGCAAGGTAAAATAATGCTTGAATAATAAACTATATTTGCGTTTGTCTTAGGCTGTGCTTTGGGCTAGCGTAGGCTGTAGATGGCAGTTGTATCATATCTAAAAGCTTTTTATAAGAAACCCATAGGAATGGAGTAAAACATGAAAACTAAAAATTATTTAACGTCCGCTGATGTGGAAATTCTGGTTGATGCAGCATTGCAATATGCAACAGAGCACAGTTTTAATGTCAGCATTGCAGTTGTCGATGACGGTGGAACATTATTAATGATGAAACGTATGGATGGCGCATCAGTATTATCGACAGAGATTTGCCAAGAAAAAGCACAATCTGCAGCGGTCAGCCGAAGAACCACCAAGGCATCAGAAGATCTCATCCGTGATGGTAAGATCGGCTTTTTAACAGTAAATGCTGCAAAAGGCATGTTAGAAGGTGGTGAGCCGATTGTATATCAAGGGCAGGTTGTAGGGGCTGTTGGTGTTTCGGGCGTGCAATCTTTTCAAGATGCAGAAATTGCCCAACATGCGATTCAACAATTTCTAGAGCAACAGACCTAAATCATCATTTAAATTCGATTCTGGATGAAATATCGAGAGAAACACGAAAAAAATCAGTAAAAATACGTGTCATGCATTGTAATTCTAGGCTAAGCTTTTTATGATTGCCCGCTTGTTTTGATTGAGTCTCTGGAAAGCTACCTTGAATGATTTTCTAAGTGAACATTTGATTCATCGTGATGAAGATTTTATGGTCATCCATAAACCAGCAGGCTTACTCACTGTGCCGGGGAAAACTGCTGATTTACAAGATTGTTTAATCAATCGTTTATTAGAATTAGAAGCAAAAACCTTGCTCATCCATCGTTTAGATCGGGATACTTCAGGTATTTTGGTATTTGGTTTATCTAAATTTGGTCAGAGTACCATTTCACGTCAATTCCAAGATCGTCAAACCTCAAAGATTTATCAGGCACTCGTTGCTGGACATTTAGAAGGTCAGGGAACAGTCGATATTCCTGTCATTTATGATCCAACACGTCCGCCACTCCATATCGTCGATGCCTCATATCACAAAGCTGCATTAACCGAATGGCAAGCGATTGAGCATTTCGAAATTCAAGGACAACCTGTTACACGTGTCAAGCTGACGCCAATCACAGGTCGCTCGCATCAGCTTCGTGTACACATGCAATATTTAGGTCATCCTATTCTTGGCGATACTTTATATGCCACTTCAGAACAGCAACAGCTTTATGCGCGTTTATGTTTACATGCAACGCAATTGAGCTTTGCTCATCCTAAAACAGGTGCAGCACTCACTTTTGATTGTGCAGTACCGTTTTAGCAACAAATTTTTTGATTAAACAGGACATAAAGCACGCTATTTAAGCCTGCTTTATGTCAAAATATTGGGGTTATTAGGTGGTTCAATCACACCATAATACCAAACTTAAAACTACATAAAGTAGCTTAAACTTTCGTCAGTTTAAGACATACAATATGTAGGCTAACATGAGATAAAGGTGGAATAAATTGCAGCCGTTTGCTATTGGTCAACGTTGGTTATCAGATACAGAAACTGAACTTGGTTTAGGTGTTCTTATTGATGTAGATGAACGTTCTATCAGCATTTTATTTCCTAAAAGCGATGAGACTCGTGTTTATGCGAGAAACAATGCACCTTTATCTCGGATTATCTTCAATGTAAAAGATGAAGTTCAAGATCAAGAAGGCGTTAAATGGATTGTTGAGTCAATCGAAGATCGTCACGGTGTATTGCGTTACGATGTGATTCGTAGCCTAGAAAATGGCGAGCAAGAGCGTAAATCCCTGAATGAAACTCG
Source organism: Acinetobacter sp. NIPH 2699 (assembly GCF_022549355.1). Taxonomy (GTDB): domain Bacteria; phylum Pseudomonadota; class Gammaproteobacteria; order Pseudomonadales; family Moraxellaceae; genus Acinetobacter. The sequence continues at coordinate 37,264 of NZ_JAKZGL010000009.1, read as the reverse complement.
TATCGGTGCGCAAATCCAGCTTTCAAAACCATTGGAACGTCTGTTAGCCAGTCAGGTCGATTACAAAGAATGGTATGACCTTCGCATTGAATCCATGCTTTTACAAGCGCAAATGCACACCAGTCCATTACGTGGTTTTCTCGGTGCGCGTGTGGGACTGATCCCGCATCAACTCTATATTGCACATGAAGTCGGTAAGCGTTTTGCGCCACGTGTTTTGTTGGCAGATGAAGTAGGTCTAGGTAAAACCATTGAAGCAGGTTTGATTCTGCATCAACAACTGAAAACAGGGCGTTCAGAACGTATCCTGATTTTAGTGCCAGATTCATTGCAATATCAGTGGATGATTGAAATGCGTCGCCGTTTCAATTTGCAATTCTCATTGTTTGATTTAACCCGTACGGCTTCGATCAAAGAACATGATCCTGATCTCAATCCATTTTTGACTGAGCAATGTATTATTGCCAGCGTAGATCTCATGGTTGACCATGAAGATTTACGTGAACAAGCGATAGAAGCAGGTTTTGATTTACTTGTGGTCGATGAAGCACACCATTTAATGTGGAGTGAAGAAGAGGGCGGCAATGATCGTTATGATCTGGTCGAAGAACTTGCAGAACAAACAGCGGGTGTCTTATTACTCACCGCGACACCTGAACAACTGGGTGTGGAAAGTCATTTTGCACGTTTACGTTTACTTGATCCGCAACGTTTCAGTAGCTTAGATCGTTTCCTTGATGAAGAAGAAAAATATCAACACACCGCCAAAATTGCAGAAGTGTTGATGTCAGATGATGCCTTAACTGAAGAACATCTAGTGGCACTTGAAGGCTTATTGGGTCATCGTATTGATGATCAGCCTGAACAGCGTATGCGTGCGATTCATGAATTATTAGATCGTCATGGTACAGGTCGTATTTTATTCCGTAATACGCGTGAAGCGATTCAAGGTTTCCCAGGACGTGATTGCCAACCAGCACCTTTGCCAGCACCTGAAGGCTGGTCAATGGACGGCAAAATGCGTGAGCAAATGTGGCCAGAAGAAGGTCAACTTGATGGTGCATGGATGGAGAGTGATCCGCGTGTGTCATGGTTGATGGAAGTGCTACGCAAAGATTTAAAACACAAAAAAGTGTTATTGATTGCACGCAGTGGACCTGTGGTTGAAGCACTCGAAAATGTATTGCGTTTACATGCGGGTATTCGTACCGCGATGTTCCATGAAGGCATGAGTTTATTAGAGCGTGACCAAGCAGCAGCATATTTTGCAGAAGACAGTTATGGCGCTCAAATTCTGTTGTGTTCTGAGATTGGTTCGGAAGGACGGAATTTCCAGTTTGCCAGTGACTTAATTTTATTTGATTTACCAGCAAATCCAGATGTGCTTGAACAGCGTATTGGACGTTTAGACCGTATTGGTCAAGAAAATCGTATTCAGATTCATGTGCCATATTTGATTGGAACAGCGCAAGAACGCATGTTCCGTTGGTATAACGAAGCGCTGAATATTTTCAGTACGATTTCACCGACAGCGCAAACACTACAAGAAAACTTTATTATTGAACTGAAAGATTGTTTGCTGGCGGATCAAGGTCAAACCTTTGAAGACCTTCTTGAAGAAGTCAATGTGCAGCGTCAGGCTTTGGAAGCTGAATTACAATCAGGTCGTGACCGTTTGTTAGAATACAATTCATGTCGTCCGATTGTGGCGCAAGGCATTGTACAAGCGCTTGAAGATTATGATGACAATACGACATTGCCAATGTTTGTAAAACGTTTTATGTCATCGACCAATATTGATTTTGATGAGCAAAGCAATGGTACGGTGATCATCAAACCCACTGATCAGATGCAAGTTCAAGGTCTGACTTTGGACGAAGAGGGTATGACTGCCACTTTCTACCGTGATCAGGCGCAAATCCGTGAAGATGCGCAATACTTGACGTTGGAACATCCATTTATTGAAAGTATGATGGAAATGATCCGTACTCAATCCTTTGGTAGTACCAACGTTGCATTGCTCAAATCCAATGCCTTGAAACAAGGTTCGGTATTGCTTGAAGTTTGGTTTAAAGTCGAAGTGATTGCACCGAAAGCATTAAACTTGCCATCAAGTTTGCCAAAGCAATTGATTCGCGTATTACTCAGTGAAAATGGTCAGGACCTTTCTGCCAAGATTGATCCAAGCATTTTACGTCCTTACTTACATCATTTAGATGGTAATAGCTGTCGCCAAGTGGTGAAAGCACGTCGTGATGTGATTGAAGAGCGTTATGCGCAGGCATTGGAAATCGCCAAGACCTCATTGCCTGAATTAATGCAACAAGCAAAAGAGCATTATAGCAATAAATGGCAATATGAAATTGAGCGTTTAAGCTATCTGAAACAATTTAACCCAAGTATTCGTCAAGATGAAATTGAACGTTTACAGAAATTCCAGCAAGAGGGATTGGGTTTATTGGATGGTCTTTCTGTGACCCCAGAAGCGATTCAGGTGTTGGTTGTGGTTAAGCCTTAAGCAAAGAAAAATAGAAAGAGGACGACAAGCGTCCTCTTTTTTATTGTCTACTTTTGATCAATATTGGCTTCTAAGAACCATAGATATTGATCTAGGTCTTCTAAAGCCGCATGGATAATATCTTCTGAAATTGGATCTTGAATTTCATCAATTGTGTCACGCAGATGGTTAGCAACAATCCCATAACGATCAGCAAGTTCTTTTAAATGATCTTGTACAGCGTGTATAGCGACTGGATAGGGTTTTAAATGTGAGCTTTCAGCAACCGTTTGTGTTGTGCCCAATGCCGTTCCACCAATCTGCACCGCACGTTCAGCCACATTATCCAAGTGGGTGATGAGAGAAGTACGGAACGTATCTAACATTTCATGGACCGCGATAAAGTTACTGCCACGCATATTCCAGTGTGCTTGTTTGGTGAGTAATGATAAATCAATAAGATTGGCAAGAATTTGATTGAGTATTTTAACGGTGGCTTCTTTGATTGAGTCGTCTAAATTATTACGTGTATAAACTTTTAATGTTTTAGCTGCTGAAGAACTCATAGTTACCTCATTCAATTATAGTGTAGTGAAACAAAGTGAATAAAAATGTTTATTTCAGCTTTTTAGCCTACGCCTCATGATGGGGGGCTGAATGTTTTAATTTTCTGTGCTTTTGTAATGCTTCAGCTATAAAAAAAGGGTAAGTATATAATATTCAGATACTTACCCTTTTAGAATTGTAATTTAGCGTTTGAATACTATTTATCTTAAACTGGCTTCATCCAAATGGCGTGCGCCTTCTAAAATCATACGAATCATCACCATGGTTTGCTCTGCAACTTCAAGACGTTGATCAGCAGGCAAATCAAGCACTTTTGCCCCCATATTGAAAACCAATTGGGTAATGGCTTTGGCTGCAATATCAGCATGGCTGATCTTACTGTTATTCATTTGTTCTAAACGAATAAGATCTTCTTGCAACTCTTGTTGAAAAAAAATCAACTGACGATCGACTGCGGCTTTATAAGAGGTGGAACCTGTATAACTTTCACGAAGTAATAGGCTGAGATTGCCTTCATCAGCATCTAGCTGCTGAATAAACACTTCTACCGAACTACGAATAATGCTTTGTTGTAACACGGCTTTTAATCGCGCTTCACGAATAATTTTACGTAAAACCAAACCTGCTCGATCAATTAAGGCAATTGCAAGCTCATCAATATCTTTAAAATGACGGTAAAAACTATTGGGCGCAATCGCTGCTTCACGTGCAATCTCTCGAAGGCTGAGTGATGAAATACTTTTTTGTGGGCCGATTAAATTTAAGGTTGCTTGAAATAATTCTTCTTTGGTGATCGTCGCTTTTCGACCCACAGTACGGATGGGGTGTTTAACTGGATTGACATCTTGCTGCGCTAATGTGTCATGAGTTGCTGCTGTCAAAGAAGAATGAACCATTGTTGTCAAAATATAAGTGAGCTAGTTCAGAGTATAGCGGTTGTCTGTGAACTTGTGAAATACAAATTATTATACACATGTATATATACAAATATATATACATGTGTATAATAATTAAAAAACAACCAGAGTACCTGCTCATGTATGCAACCGAAAAGAGAAATTCTCTATTCAATTCATTGGCTCAAAGCGTAATGAACAGCCATGACGCCAATTTTTGGTTACAGAAAATCAATCCACTCTGGTCAGTTAATCAAGCTTTGGCCAAAGTCGTAAAAAAACAAATTGTGGCAAAAGATACCGTAAGTCTTATTTTACAGTGCAATCGCCATGTACAACGTGGTGTAGCAGGTCAGCATCATCCGATTACGGTTGAGATCGCTGGTCGTCATTACGAACGTAGTTATAGTTTGATGCAATTAGATGCGGATAATCTTTGTTTAACCGTTAAAAAGGTTGATCAAGGCATCGTGAGTTCTTGGTTAGTCGAGAAAAGTAAAATAGGCGATATTCTCTATTTCGGACAACCGTATGGGGAAATGCAACAACACATTCAAACCCCAAATTTATTACTCTTGGCAGCAGGAAGTGGGATTACCCCAATGTTGAGTTTGATTGAGGGAATGTGTCAGTCAAAACAGTTGATGCATAAACCAGTGCAACTGATGTATTGGGTGAAAACACATGAAGATGCAGCTTATGCTGACTATCTAAAAGAAGTTGCTGAAAACTTTTCAAACTTTAGTTATCAAATTTTTTATACCCAAGAACAAGATCAACGCTTAAACCAAAGCCATGTAGAGCAATTCGCAAGTTTAAATGAAATGACGGTGTACGCATGTGGACCATCAGGATTTGCGACTACTGCAGAAACTCTGTTTGGTGATGCAGCTTCGATTCAAACCGAAGCATTTAGTTTGAGCCAATTTGATGTGGATGCAAGTGATACTGGCTTTATTAACGTTAGGTTAACCCAGTCCAATAAAACTGTGGCAATTCCAAAAGGGCAATCGATTTTAGCGAGTTTGGAGCAACAAGGCATCAGACCCAATCATGGTTGCCGCATGGGAATCTGTAATAAATGTGCGTGTAGTAAAGCACAAGGTGCGACCAAAAACTTACTCAATGGTTCAGCCAATCATGAACCAGCTCAGCTATTAAAAATATGTGTAAATTCGGCTCAATCAGATCTTGTGATTGATCTATAAGCGAGAAAATGATTATGAATATGCCTGTTAAAATTGAATATTTTAAAAACCCAAAAAACCGCGATTTGACTGCCGCAGAGTTAGAGGATTTTGCGCGTGAACTCGATCAGATCAAACAAGAGGTCTTGAATGATTTGGGTGAGAAAGATGCCAAGTATATCCGTCGTGTCTACTCGTCGATTCGTTATAGCAGCATATTAGGGCGTGCTTTGTTATTTGCAGGGTGGTTTCCGCCAGCATGGTTGTTGGGTACAGGCTTATTGGGCTTTGCCAAAATCATGGAAAATATGGAGCTGGGTCATAATGTGATGCATGGACAATATGACTGGATGAATGATCCTAAATTTAACGGTCAGACCTACGAATGGGATACCGTAGGAACATCGGATAACTGGCGTCAAACCCATAACTATAAGCATCATACCTATACCAATATTAAAGGTATGGACGATGATGTCGGTTATGGTTTATTACGTTTATTTCCAGAACAGCGTTGGAGTGCAGGCTTTTTATTGCAACCGATTTATACCATTCCATTCTGTTTGTTATTTCAGTGGGGTGTTGCGATTCAGAACCTTGAATTAGGTAAAGTCATTTATAAGCGTAAATCAATGGCGCAATTAAAACGTGAATGGCAGCCTGCACAAAAGAAAATTTTGAAGCAGATGTTTAAAGACTATGTGTTCTTCCCATTGATTGCAGGGCCTTCAGCGATTCCTGTGTTTACAGGTAACTTGGTTGCCAATGGGATTCGTAATGTTTGGACCTTTAGTATTATTTTTTGTGGTCACTTTACCAATGATGTTGAAGTTTTCCCTAAAACTGTGCTGCAAAATGAAAGCCGTGGACATTGGTATATGCGTCAGATTCGTGGTTCATCCAATTTAACGGGTTCAGAAGCATTGCATATTTTATCAGGACATTTAAGTCATCAAATTGAACATCATTTGTTCCCTGATATCCCAGCTCGTCGTTATCGCCAAATCGCACCAAAAGTACAAGCTGTTTGTGAAAAATATGGCATAAATTATAATAATGCCAGTTTTGTCAAACAGTTCGGACAAGTCGTGGGGCGTATTTTTAAATACGCATTGCCCTTTAAAAAGTAAATTTTTAATGTAAAAAAGGCCCCGAAGCAATTAAATTCGGGGCCTTTTTTTATTTCTTCTTTTTTGATATCCACATGGTGATGGTTGCATGGAAAACTTTGTCATTATGTTTATCTAAAACATCAACATTTACTAAATATTCACCAGCTTTTTCCCAATCATAATTTTTTTCAACTGGTGTGGCGAGTGCAATGAGATCAGTTCCAGCTTTTTTTAGATATTCAACTGTCATACCTTTAGGAATCCAGCGATGGGTAGTGGGAACAGTAACTTCCGTCATCGTTCCACCGGCTAGTTCTGCCATATTGCACATTGCAATCGCATGAACAGTGCCAATATGGTTCAGTACTGAACGTTTTTTCTTGATCGATATTTTGCAGAAGTTTGGTTCTAACTGCTCAAACAAGGGGGAAATACTACTGAAATAAGGTGCTTTAAGACAAAGCATCCGTGTGAATGTCCACTTTCCAGCAGGTAAAGCCGATGCTTTGTTCCATAAATCTAAAGTTGCAGCCATATTGCAATCCTCTATAACGGAGTTAAATTCTTTTACAGAATATAATTCCGTTTGTAAGTTGGAGTCAAGTCAGACACAATAGTTCCGACAGTTGGTAAATTTGGCTTAATTATGCAGACGGCTCAGCAATTATTAGAACGTTTATACCCACAACGTAGGTCATTACTTAAAAGACAAATTTTGTTAGATGCGTTGTCCTGCTTTCTCGAATATGGTTTGGAGACGACCAGTATTGAGATGATTCGTGAAAAATCTGAGAGTAGTGTAGGGGCGATTTATCATCATTTTAAAAATAAAGAAGGAGTGATTGCTGCACTGGTTTTTGCTGCTCTAGATGATCAAGCAATACTGAGAGATCAGTATCTGGAAAAAACTCAATCTTTAAAAGAGCTGTTGTATGCCTTAATTTATAGCTATGTGGATTGGGTGTCTAATCAGCCGAAGTTCGCTCAATTCTTAATGCTTGCCCATTTTAGTGTGATGCAGAGTGAATATCGACAAGCACTCAATGAAAAAAATAAACTGAGAAATCAAAAAATAGTGAGCTATATTTCGAACTATAGCGATGCCGAATTATTAAAATCAGTGCCAGTAGAACTAATGATCTCATTGGTCATTGGTGCGACTGAAAGTTATTGTCGAGCTTGGTTATCTGGAAAAGTTGTGACTGATCCTAAAGTTTATCGGGAAACATTGGCTCAAGCGGCTTGGGATTCATTACAGAATTTGGCTTCTAAAACATAAAAAATAAATGGCTTGTTGATTCATTGAAATATTGATCGTATATAAAATGCCGAACTCAAAAGTTCGGCATTTTATTTTTAGAAATCGTAAGAGGTTTGTAAGAAGAAGGTCCGCGGTTGCCCTACATATTTACCGCCTGTTGAATCTGATGATCGAGTGAAATATTGCTTATCAAATACGTTTTTTACTCCGCCAGCAATTTTTAAACCCTTGAGCTGAGAACTAAAGTCATAACCAGCTCGTACTGCAAAGGTTGAATAGCCTGCAATGTCGCCAATCCGACCGTTAGCAGTTTCTTCGGTAAGATAAATGTTGCCTGAACCAGGTGCATGTTGTTTTGATTGAGCAAACATATCTGTATTTATTGACCAGTTGTCTACATTATAGGAAACACCTAGATTACCAACATGGCGTGAGTAGAAGGGTAAATCTTTTCCTTCAAACTTTCCTGCTTCTGAGATGGCTTTGGTAAAAGTATAATTACCATAAACTTTGAGACCTTCTAAAGCATCAGTGAGCTGACCAAAATCATAGCTGATCCCAGTTTCTACCCCTTTATGGCTGGTTGCACCTAAATCTGTCCAAATTCCTGTGCCAATGTTATCAGGACGCTCTAAGAGAAGTTCTTTATCAAAGTCTAAATAAAATACGGTTAACTCTGCACTAAGACCGTTACCTAAATACTTGGTTCCGATTTCATAGTTTTTTGATTTTTCAGGATGTAAGCCTTCAAGTGTTGAAACAGCCGTATTTTTGCCAGCTACTGATCTGGTCGTGACAAGCTGATTATATTGTTGTGGTCCAAATGAAACGCCCGCATTGGCAAAGATATTCCAGTTTTCATTGGCTTTATACAGCACTGAGAGACTTGGTAAGAATTCTTCTGACTTGATTTTTGGATAAATCGTATTGGTTGCAACACCATTTTGATAAGCTGTGAAATCATTGTGTGTATCAATGGATTCAAAACGAACGCCTGGTGTAATTACCCAATTGTCGATCCCAAAGCGGTTGTCGATATAAATTGCGTGTGCTTTGGTGCCGCCTTCACTGGTGGTATTCGCGATACGTTGACCCGGTGTTCCCGTAATGGTGTTGTATTCTGCTGTACGTCCTGAAAACTCAGAACTTTCTTCCTGTAAATAACGATAGCCGACAGTCACCTCGTTATCCATAGCTCCCCAGTTATATGCACGAGAGTAACGTGGCTCAATCCCAAAGTATTTGTAATCACGAGGTGAGTTACTGAGTGTACTTGTGCCTGTATTGCCGATCGACTCTAAATCACTGGTACGGAAAGAATCGACGTAATAGCCCAAAACCTCAAAATTATTCAGTTCATCTTTATGGCTATATTTTACTGAAATATCTGAGCGACGGCCTGAAAAATAATTACGGCTTTGGTTGGACTGATATGGGTTTTCTGCAAATTGTGCCGTGGTTAAACCCTCAGGCATTTCTCCATATCCTTCGTAATGATGGAGGTTTACTGCAATTTTATCTTGGTCTGTCCATTGGTAAGCCGTTTTTAACATGACATCATCAATGTCAATTTTATTATTTGCTTCTCTAAATCCATTTCCTTTGGTGCCAGAATAAAGCAGAGCCAGACCTAGGCCATTATCAAAAGTTCCGCCGATAAAAAGGTTTGGCGTGTATTTAATTTGATCTGTACCTGTCGCAAACTCTGTGGTTAAACCGACTGAACCTGCAAACTCTTCTGGGATAGCGCGTGTTGCAAAATTAATAATACCACCGACGTTTTGTGGTCCAAAGCGAACTGATCCAGCACCTCGGACGACATCAACCGATTCAATATTTCCCATTGATACGGGTACTAAAGAGAGTTGAGGCTGACCATACGGTGCAAAAGAAAGCGGAACGCCATCCATCAGTACTGTAGAACGAGGGGAGAGCCGTGAAGTGAGCCCACGAACCCCAATATTTAATGAAACATCACTCCCACCTGTACCATTACTGTCTTGGACTTGTACCCCAGGGATTTGTTTTAAAGCATCACGGATAGAGGTTGTTGCTATTTCATCCAGTCGATTGCGATCGATAATGGTACGTGCACCTGCATGTTGCTGTACTTTTTCAGCATTGGCATTTTCTAGCCAATTTCCTTGCGCTTGAATAGAAATGGTTGCAAGTGTTTGAGTTTCACTTTGTTGATCTTCATTGGCAAAAGCGCTGTGTGATATACCACTCAGTAAAATTGTAATTGCAAGACTAAGCGAAGATGGCGGGAATTTTACTAAAGGTTGGGTAGAGCAATGAGTAAATTTCATAAGGTTAAAGAATAATATAAATTTCGTGAATATTAATCGTTTATTTAATAAAATTAAATAATAATTATTATCATTTATAGCTATTGTTTAACTCAAGTTAATTGATTTTTTGCTCAAGATTATTTTAGCCATTTAAATTTACAAAAAACCGTGCTTATGCACGGTTTTTTAGTCAAGGTAAATATTATTTGAACTGGATCGCACCATTGGCATTGACGATAATCTTAGATTCACCAGCCGCCATATCTTGTGCTGGCGCAGCTTCCGCCATTGCAAATTTTGCCATACCACCGCGCATAACCGGCTGTGGGAAATAATTACTGGTATTCAGGTTTAAACTGACCAAATTATATTGTGCTTTATTCCAAGCTTGGCTAATCGCTTGTGCACGTTGTTGGAAGTTCTTAGATGCTTCAATCATCAATTCATTTTCAACTTTTTTACGTTGCTCATCTGAGACGGTAAAGTTGATGGATTGGGTTTGGAAGTTCTGTTGTAGTTCACTAATGAGCTGACTCGCGGCTTTAAAATCTTTACTTTCTAGCTGGATTTCAGCACGAGCACGCCATTCTTTGAGTTTTTTGCTGTCATTGTCATAAACTGGATAAGTACTTTGTGCACCAGTTTCGACTTTCACTTGCGCGTATTTACGGGAAATTGCTTGTGCCTGATTCATCAGTTGATTGATTTGATTTGAAAGCTCGGCTGGCTGTTTATGGCTTTTCTCAATATAGAGAACAGCACGCATTTCATCATTGGCGACTTGACGTGAAGCATCGGCTTGAATATTGACAATGTTATAGTTTAGTTTTTCTGGCTCATGGGCAAAAAGAGTGGGGCTCAGTGTTGCTCCAAGCATCATGGTCATGAGAGCTAAAGTACGCATAAAAAATCCTTGGAATTTAGTATCAAAAATTTATTTTTTACATGTTTGATATTAAAAAGAAGTCATGGAAAATATCTGCACATTTTGTGGGGTATTTGTAATATCTGTGTAGTATCTTGCAACCAAGAAATAAAACATAAATCTGTTATAAATTAGTATTTTGGTCTGTTGTATTTGACCATTTATCTAAAAATAATTCTCTGGTTAAAAAAAGCTTACTTTCTTTCTCTTGTCACATAGTATGATGATAATTCATCATACTTAATTGAAAGAACTTTTTTTTCAATAATATTAGATCAGTGTAAGGCATAAAAAGTATTTCTTTTCTCTCAAAATTAGGTATCATCTCGCTCCTAGTTGAAAGATATAAAACATTGTGTCTGCACTAGTTTCTAACAAGCACCGAGTCCAACGACCGCAAGTCACCAGACTTATTTCTTTTACCCATATCAGAGATGGTAATTCGATATGAGCGTTACTTCCGTAAATCCTGCCGCTAATGCAACCAACGAATATTATTTGACTCGCCAAAGTCAGATGGAATCAAATGTTCGTAGTTACCCTCGTAAACTACCGTTGGCAATCGCAAAAGCGCAAGGCTGCTGGGTTACTGATGTTGAAGGTACTGAGTACCTTGATTGTTTAGCTGGGGCAGGAACATTGGCTTTAGGTCATAATCATCCTGCGGTAATTCAAAGTATTCAAGCTACATTGGCAAGTGGTTTGCCATTGCATACTTTAGATTTAACGACTCCTTTAAAAGATGCGTTTACAGAAGCACTTTTGGCATATTTGCCAGGTGGTAAAGAAGAATATTGCTTACAGTTTTGTGGGCCTACGGGCGCAGATGCGACTGAAGCAGCGATTAAACTTGCAAAAACTTATACTGGTCGCAGTTCTGTGATTAGCTTCTCTGGCGGTTACCATGGGATGACTCATGGTGCGTTAGCGATGACGGGTAACTTGAGTGCAAAAAATGCGGTTAATGGTTTAATGCCGGGCGTACAGTTTATGCCATATCCGCATGAGTATCGCTGCCCACTCGGTTTGGGTGGTGAAGCTGGTGCTGATGCTTTAACTTACTTCTTTGAAAACTTTATCGAAGATGTTGAAAGTGGCGTAACCAAACCTGCTGCCGTGATCCTTGAAGCGATCCAAGGCGAAGGCGGCGTAGTGACTGCACCGATTAAATGGTTGCAAAAAATCCGTGAAGTGACTGAAAAGCACAACATCGTTTTAATTTTGGACGAAGTTCAAGCTGGTTTCGCACGTTCAGGTAAAATGTTTGCCTTTGAACATGCTGGGATCGAGCCTGATGTTGTGGTGATGTCAAAAGCTGTTGGTGGTAGTTTACCGCTTGCAGTATTGGGTATTAAACGTAAGTTTGATGCTTGGCAGCCTGGTACGCATTCAGGAACTTTCCGCGGTAATCAACTCGCAATGGGTACGGGATTAGCATCACTTGAAGTGATTAAGGAACAAAACCTTGCCCAAAATGCCCAACAGCGTGGTGATTTCTTACAAGCAGAGCTGAAGAAACTTGCGCAAGAGTTTCCTTGTATTGGTAACGTACGTGGCCGCGGTTTGATGATTGGTATTGAGATCGTTGACGAGCGTAAAGCAGCGGATCATATGGGTTCTCTTCCTGCGGATGCACAGTTAGCCGCAGCGATTCAAACGGCTTGTTTCAACAATAAATTATTGCTTGAAAAAGGTGGTCGCAATGGTACGGTTATTCGTTTACTTTGCCCATTGATCATCAATCAAGATGAATGTGTTGAAGTTATTGCTCGCTTCAAAAAAGCGATTGCTGAAGCATTAAAAGCAGTGCGAGGCTGATTCATGGTTGATTTTGCAGAACATCGTAAAGCGTTACTCTGCAATGATGCTCAATCCATTGCTGACTATCAGTCAGCAATGGGCGAAGCGGTTGAAGCCGTTTCAGCATGGTTGCAAAGTGACAAAATGTACACGGGTGGAAGCATTAAAGATTTGCGTGCTGCAATTTCTTTTAATCCATCGAAACAAGGTTTAGGTGTACAACAATCATTACAACGTATGATTGAGCTTTTTCTGAATAAAAGTTTAAAAGTACATCACCCGCATTCATTAGCACACTTACACTGCCCAACCATGGTGACAAGCCAGATTGCGGAAGTGTTAATCAATGCCACTAACCAATCAATGGATTCATGGGATCAAAGCCCTGCGGGTTCATTGATGGAAGTACAGTTGATTGACTGGCTTCGCCAAAAAGTGGGTTATGGTGCAGGTCAAGCAGGTGTGTTTACTTCTGGTGGGACGCAGTCGAACTTGATGGGTGTCTTACTTGCGCGTGATTGGTGCATCTCGAAAAACTGGAAAGACGAAAATGGCAAGCCATGGTCTGTACAGCGTGATGGTATCCCAGCCGAAGCAATGAAAAACGTCAAAGTGATTTGTTCTGAAAATGCACATTTCTCTGTGCAAAAGAACATGGCTATGATGGGCATGGGCTTCCAGTCGGTTGTGACTGTTCCTGTGAACGAAAATGCACAAATGGATGTCGATGCGCTGGAAAAAACCATGGCACATCTTCAAGCCGAAGGCAAAATCGTCGCGTGTGTTGTTGCAACAGCGGGTACGACAGATGCAGGTGCAATTGATCCACTCAAGAAAATCCGTGAAATTACCACCAAATATGGTACATGGATGCATATTGATGCGGCTTGGGGCGGTGCGCTGTTACTTTCAAATGACCATCGGGCAATGCTTGATGGGATTGAATTATCAGATTCAATTACGCTCGATTTCCATAAGCATTATTTCCAAAGTATTAGTTGTGGCGCTTTCTTATTGAAAGACGAAGCAAACTATCGCTTTATGCATTATGAAGCAGAATATCTAAACTCTGCATATGATGAAGAGCATGGTGTACCGAATCTTGTGTCTAAATCATTGCAAACGACTCGTCGTTTCGATGCATTGAAATTGTGGATGACGGTTGAAGCATTGGGTGAAGAGCTTTATGGTTCAATGATTGACCACGGTGTGAAATTGACGCGTGAAGTGGCTGATTATATTAAGGCAACTGCTGATCTGGAATTGTTGATTGAACCACAATTTGCATCAGTATTGTTCCGTGTTGTGCCTGAAGGCTATCCTGCTGAATTTGTGGATAGCTTAAACCAAAACGTTGCAGATGAATTGTTTGCACGCGGTGAGGCGAATATTGGGGTGACTAAGGTGGGGCAGGTTCAATCATTGAAAATGACCACGTTAAGCCCAGTTGCAACGCTTGAGAACGTACAGAATTTGCTGGCGTTGGTATTGACAGAGACTGATCGTATTAAAGATGCCATTGTGGCAGGAACATATGTTTCAGCGCTAGATTAATCCATTATTAATCCTGTTAAAAAGGCACAGATATCTGTGCCTTTTTTTTATTTTAGGCGGTAAGGGGAGACTAGGTCTGCCAATTTTTATTGTGTATGCTGATAAAAAATAGCTAAACTAGGAAAAACTGCAAAAAACTTACAAGTAAAATTGATCATCATCAAAGCGTCACAAAGCTGTAACTTTATTGTCATATTATCTATTCAAAATGCAGTTAACCAAAGTGCAACACTTAAATCCAAAAGAGTTGTAATTCAAATTGCATAAATGAGAGAGAAATAGAATGCGCTTAAATCCACGTCAAATCGCACTTGCTATAACATTTACAGGGGTAGCCGTAGCATCGACTGCACATGCAGCTCGTGATACGATCCAAATCGCTGGTTCTTCAACAGTACTTCCATTTGCAAGTATTGCCGCAGAAGAATTTGGTAATACTTTTCCACAATTTAAAACCCCTGTTGTTGGTTCAGGCGGTTCTTCAGGTGGTTTAAAACAATTTTGTCAGGGTGTTGGTGATAACACGATTGATGTTGCAAACTCATCGCGTAAAATCAAGAGTTCTGAAATCGACATTTGTAAAAAAGCAGGTGTTAACCAAATTCTAGAAATTAAAATTGGTTATGACGGTATTGTATTTGCGTCTGATATTAAAAAATCAGCATTTAAACTTAAGCCATATCATATTTTTACAGCAATTGCGGCTGAGCTACCATCGAATGGCAAAATGGTTCCAAATCCTTACACACGTTGGAATCAAATCGATAAAACACTTCCAAATGAGCCAATCACGTTAGTGATCCCTGGTTCTAACCACGGTACTCGTGAAGTTTTCCAAGAAAAAATGGTTGATGCTGGTTGTGATACCTATGAATACATCAAAGGCTTGGATAAAGATGCTCATGGCAAAGCTTGTACAAACTTCCGTAAAGATGGCCGCGTAATTGAGATTGCAGGTGACTATACAGAAACACTGGCACGTCTAAGAACGAATCAAAGCGCAGTTGGTGTATTTGGCTTGAGCTTCTATGATCAAAACCGTGACAAGCTTCGTGTAGCAACAGTCAACAATGTTGTACCTTCTGAAGCAACCATTCTAAGTGGTAAGTATCCTGTTTCACGTCCTTTATTCTTCTATGTAAAAGGCGAGCACTTAAAATCAATTAAAGGATTACCTCAATATGTTGAGTATTTCTTGAATAAGAGTGTGACAGGTAAAGGTTCTAAGTTAGAGCGTGCGGGTCTTATCTCAATGTCAGATAGCGAGCGTGCAAAAATCTTAGCTGACTTTAAAGCTGGTAAAGCGGTTAAATAATATTGAGTCAATGAGGCTGGTGAGATACATATCATCAGCCTTTTTTGTCAGACTAAGTTTTTTCATATGAAAAGAATTGAGAAAACAGTGGAGATTGCATGAATCTGCTAATTATCGGTGTGTTATTGGCCCTTGTGGCAATTGCATATCAAATTGGGCTGAGCAAAAGCCGTAACCTAGCAGGTAAGGGGAGTAACTCGGCGGCACTGCACTCACGTCCTGGATATTATGGTATTTTGGTCGCGTTGTGGTGTGGTATCCCAGCCTTTTTAATTTTGTTGATTTGGAACTTGGTTGAGCCAACGGTCTTAAAACAAATTGTTTTCAATCATATCCCAGCCACTGTCAATACAGCTCTAGATGAAAGTGGTCGCTCAGTGTTGTTTAGTCGCATACAGGCCATTGCATCTGGTTTTGGTGTGACTGATCAAGCTGCGGCTTATGAACTTGCTGCCGCTAAAGAGTTGGCAAAATTTCAGAGTATAGGAACTTTTGCCAAAATTGCTGTGGTCATTAGCGCAGCATTGGCAGGCTTAGTTTGGGCAAAAAGAATTATTAGCCAACAATACCGTGCACGTAATCAAGTCGAGCGTGCAATTAATGTCGCTTTGATTTTGTGTTCTGGCGTTGCCATTCTCACCACGATCGGCATTGTGTTGTCGATGTTTAGTGAAGCTTTACGCTTCTTTAGTTTTGTTAGTCCATTTGATTTCTTCTTCGGAACAGAATGGAATCCAGGATTTAGTACCTCAGGTAGCGTCGAAGGTAGTTATGGTATTTTACCATTGCTATGGGGAACGTTGATGGTCAGTGGGGTCGCATTATTGGTTGCTGTTCCTGTTGGCTTAATGATTGCTATCTACCTTGCTGAATATGCATCTTCTCGCTTACGTTCTTGGGCCAAACCGACCATTGAAATTTTAGCAGGTATTCCTACGATCGTTTATGGTGTATTTGCACTCATGATCATTGGACCCTACTTTAGAATGTTCGGTGAAACGATTGGTCTGAACATTAATGCGACCAGTGCACTTACTGCTGGTTTCGTCATGGGAATCATGATTATCCCATTTGTCTCATCATTATCTGATGACATCATTACTCAAGTACCACGATCATTGCGCGACGGTTCTTTGGGGTTAGGAGCAACCAAATCAGAAACCATTCGTCGAGTGGTTTTGCCAGCAGCATTGCCTGGTGTGATTGGCGCTTTCTTGCTCGCAGCTTCACGCGCAATTGGTGAAACCATGATTGTGGTTTTAGCCGCAGGTAATAGTCCAATATTGCATGCGAATCCATTGGAAGCAGTATCTACTGTAACGGTAACGATTGTGAACCAGTTAACAGGTGATACCGACTTTGCCAGCCCACAAGCGTTGGTGGCATTTGCACTTGGCTTGACCTTATTTGTGATTACATTGGGTCTAAACATTATTGCACTGTACATTGTACGTAAATATCGTGAGCAATACGAATGAGTTCATCCAATATTACTCCAGTAGATCAGCCCGAATTTAATCCTCAAACAGCGCAAGAGCTACGAGCAGAGCGTAAACGAAGAATTGAAAAAACGCTTGCTCAGCGTCATCGTAAAGAAAAGACCTTTCGTTTCTTTGGATTTTCTGCGGTTATGCTTGGTTTAGCCTTTGTTGCATTACTGTTTGTGAGTATCTTGTCTAAAGGTCTCCCTTCTTTTTGGCAAAATACGATCGTCGTTCCTGTATATTTTGATCCTGCGATTATTGATGCAGGAGCACCACCTAAGCGTCTTGCTGGGGAAACACCAGCTCATTTTGAAGAGCGCTATGTTGAGTGGCAAATCAAAATGGGGATGGCGGATTGGGATGCGTTAATCATTAATGGTATCGTTAAAAAAGACCCTGCTGTTGCATCACAACGTGATGAATTGCGAGGCTTGTATACAAGCTCAGAGTCGTATCGTTTACGTGATATGGTATTTGCTGACCCATCTTTAGTGGGCAAAACTAAAGATATTAAGGTTTTGGCTGATGCGAATGTTGACGTATGGCTAGCAGGTAATATTGACCGTTCCTTACCCGCTGAGCAACAACAGCTAAGTCCAGAATTGCGTCAGTTAGCAGATCAGTTAAAAACAGATGGTGTGATTAAAAACACCTTTAATACCAATTTGTTTGTTAACCCAGACTCGCGTAGTTCTCCTGCTACAAGTGGATTGGCTGGTGCGTTTATGGGGTCATTGTTCATGATGATGATTGTCATCATGATCTCGATTCCAATCGGTGTTGCGAGTGCGATTTTTCTTGAAGAGTTTGCGAAACAAAATTGGCTGACCGATATTATTGAAGTCAATATTAATAACTTGGCCGCTGTCCCTTCAATTGTATTTGGTTTATTGGGGGCTTCGATTTTTATCGGGTTATTCCATTTACCAATTTCAGCACCTTTGGTGGGTGGTCTGGTTCTGAGTTTGATGACATTGCCAACAGTGATTATTACGACACGCGCATCGTTGAAAGCAGTACCACCTTCTATTCGCCAAGCAGCATTGGGTCTTGGTGCATCAAAAGTGCAAACGGTATTTCATCATGTTTTGCCTTTGGCATTGCCTGGTATTTTAACGGGTGCAATTATTGGTGTCGCCCAAGCATTAGGTGAAACTGCACCATTGTTGCTGATTGGTATGAGTGCTTTCGTAGCAAGTGTACCAACGTCACCATTAGATCAATCTACAGCATTACCTGTGCAAATTTTCTTATGGCAGGGGAATGAGTTACGTAACTTCTTTGAAGGTCGTACTGCGGCAGCAATCATTGTATTGCTTGCATTAATGATTGGTTTAAACAGCCTTGCAATTTGGTTACGTAAGAAATTTGAAGTACGTTGGTAATCGGAGATAACATGATGAATACTATAGATACCACGAACTCCTTAGAAAAGGATAAATCAGTGAATCCACAGCAAACTCAATTTACATCGTCTGAAACACCTATACAGCAAAGTACAGCTTTTGTCGCACAATTTGAAACATCTGCCCATACGAAAAAAACGCAACATGGCGATGTGAAAATCCGCACTAAAGATGTCCATGTTTATTATGGTGAAAGTGAAGCGATTAAGGGAATTGATCTTGATATTTACCAAAATGAGGTGATTGCCTTTATCGGGCCGTCAGGTTGTGGTAAATCAACTTTTCTACGTACTTTAAATCGTATGAACGATACGATTGATATCTGTCGTGTAACAGGTCAAGTGACTTTGGATCAGCAAGATATTTATGATCCTAACCTTGATGTGGTGTTGTTGCGTGCACAAGTCGGGATGGTATTTCAGAAACCAAATCCATTTCCAAAGTCAATTTTTGACAATGTCGCATATGGACCAAAACTTCATGGCCTCGCACGTAATAAATACGATCTAGAAGAAATTGTAGAAAATAGTTTACGTAAAGCAGGTCTATGGGATGAGGTGAAAGACCGTTTAACCCAACCTGGTACTGGTCTGTCAGGTGGTCAGCAACAACGTCTATGTATCGCGCGTACCATTGCAGTCAGCCCTGAAGTAATCCTGATGGATGAACCATGTTCTGCACTTGATCCGATTGCAACGGCTAAAATTGAAGAACTGATTTCAGAGTTGTCTGAACAATATACCATTGCGATCGTAACGCATTCGATGCAACAAGCGGCGCGTGTTTCTGATCGTACTGCTTATTTCCATTTGGGTGATTTGATTGAAGTGAATTCAACTGAAAAAGTCTTTACTCAACCTGATCATCAACTCACAGAAGCTTATATTACAGGTCGTTTTGGTTAATTATCTGCTCGATCAAATCTGTTAAAAAAACACCCTTTAAATCGGATCAACTGTCTGGCTTAAAGGGTGTTTTTTTGCTATATAAATGAAAATGAATCTATTTTGCAAAATCACTATTGAATTTTGATCAAACAACCCACATCTTAAACGCATAAAGACGAACTAAAGAGCGCTTATTTTATGTTATTCCATTTACCTAAATTTCCTGCTGAAATTCGTATTAGCCATTTAAATGCGCGTGTAAACGAACAAAGAAAAAAGATTACGCAAACTACAGCATCTCGTTTGGAATTACTACAGCTTGTTCAACAACTTGCGAAAGAAGCAAAAGTTCGTAAAAAGAATGATCAAAAAATTTATGTCTTAGATTTTAAAGGTGATATTCAAGCATCGGCAGTTGATTCGATTCGTGAAGAAATCACTTTGATCTTGGCCACAGCCAAAGCGGGACAGGATCGTGTTGTGGTTCGTTTAGAGAGTCCAGGCGGAATGGTACATGGCTATGGCCTAGCGGCTGCACAGTTGGTACGTTTACGTGATGCAGGTTTCCATGTCACTATTTGTGTTGATAAAGTCGCTGCAAGTGGTGGTTATATGATGGCCTGTATTGCCAATGAAATTATATCAGCACCATTTGCTGTAGTAGGTTCAATTGGTGTGGTGGCTCAGGTACCTAACTTTAATCGTTTGCTCAAGCATAATAATGTTGATTTTGAGCTGTATACTGCTGGACAGTACAAGCGTACAGTGACGATGTTTGGTGAAAACACCGCAGAAGGCAAAGCCAAGTTTGAAGAAGAATTGCAGCAAACACATGTTTTATTCAAACACTTTATTGAAAAATACCGCCCACAGTTAAATGTTGAGCAAGTTGCAACGGGTGAGCATTGGTATGGTGAAGATGCACGAGCATTAAACTTGGTTGATAAACTACAGACTTCAGATGAGTACTTACTGAATTTACTTTCCAAGCATGATGTCTATGTGATCAATACACGTAAGCGTCCAACCTTTGGTGAAAAACTTGGCTTACAAGCTGCGCAAATGGCAGAAAGTTTGATTCCGACTGTCGTGAACAAGATTACGGATAGTTTAGTTAAAGCGAACAGTACATTGGTTCAAATGCGTGACCCTAAATTCTAATTCAATTTACAATAAAATTTTTCATAAATGCCCTTGCGGAACTTCAATCGTTCCTCATTCGCCCGATGGGAGAAAGACAAAGAGGGTATAAATAATCATGAAAAGGTCTATTGATCTCTTAAAAGAAAGCCAGTCTATGTGACTGGCTTTTTATTTTTAAAAGCCTGTTTTTAAATTAGGTTCAGTTCTGATTTTGAACAAATGGTCAGTTAAACAAACATGACAAAACTTCTGTCGGCAAAGATTGTCCTTATCGCAATCATTTGATATTTTAATTGCTAGATTAATAACTTAATTATTCATTAATCGACAAGTGTTTAAAAATATAATTGATCAGTGAGTATAATAATGACAAAGGTTGTCGTTTCTTCAAAGAAAAATTTAATAACTTTACAAGATGCACAAATGCAAGATGTGATACTCAATCAACCTTCCATTGTTCAGATTGGTATAACTCAAGCAGATATTAAATCCATGATGAAGCAAGGTGATGACCTTGTCATTACACTCAAGAGTGGAGAGAAAATTGTTATCAGTGGTTTTTATAATGATGTCAATGTCACTGAACATACTTTAGCGCTCGTCAAAGAGGATGGTACTTATGAGGTTGCGCAATTTGATGAAGCAGGAAAGTTTATTCGTTATGTACCAACAACTCAGCTCACCCAATTTGCATATTCAGCAGTCCCTACACAAACGCCTATGGATGGCGTCGATGATTCAGGGATCAGCAAATCGCAGTTGATGAAAGCAGGTCTGGTTGCACTTGCCGCAGAAGGGGTCTATTTATGGGCAGTGAAAGATGATGACAAGGATAAAAATAATAATAAATCACCAGATATTACGCCCCCAGCTACACCAACAGCCACTTTATCCAGCGATACCCAAACCATCACAGGAAAAACTGAAGCAAAAGCGAAAATTCTGATCAGAGATCTCACTGGTAAAGTGATTGCTACAGGACAGGCTGATGATCAGGGGAATTATACGATAAAGCTTGATCAACCTTTGGTGAATGGGAATAAAGTGAGTGTGGTTGCAGTGGATCAAGCAGGAAATACTTCACAAGGTATCATCGTCACAGGAAACAAAGATACCATTGCTCCAGAAGCACCCACTGCTCAATTAAATGCAGATGGAACGATTGTGACAGGAAAAACCGAAGCCAATGCCAAAGTATCGATTTTTGATGCAGATGGAAATCTGTTAGGTACGGTGAAGGCCAATAAAGAGGGTTTATATTCGATTCCAGTTTCCCCACCATTAAGTAGTGAACAAGGGGGCACCGTTATTTCAGAGGATGCGGCTGGAAATAAGTCAGAACCCTCCAAGGTCGTTGCGGGGAAAGATACGGTTGCACCCGAGCAACCTTTGATTGAGGTGAATAAAGAAGGTACTTCTATCCACGGAAAAGCTGAGGCTAATGCCAAGGTAATAATCAAAGATGCCGATGGGAATGTGATTGGCAGTGGCACTGTTGATGCGCAAGGCAAATTTGAAGTAAATATTGCTCCTGCATTAGCTACAGGTGAAAAGGGTTCAATTATTATTGAAGATGCTGCTGGAAACCAATCAAAGCCAGTTGAAATTAGTGCAGGAAAAGACACCATTGCACCCGACCAAGCTGTTGTGCAAATTAGTGCTGATGGAGACTCTGTCTCAGGAACGGCTGAAGCCAATGCCAAAATAGAAATCAGAAGTGTAGATGGAAAAATTATAGGTACGGGTACAGTCGGTGCTGATGGAAAATTCACCGTCGCTGTGTCGCCTGCTTTAACCGATAAAAATATCGGCAAGGTCTATGTAATTGATGCGGCTGGCAATCGTTCTGTTGAAGCAAATATTATTGGAGATAAAGATACCATTGCGCCAACCAAGCCAATATTAGAAAAGGTCGTGGATGATGTTGGAGATGTGAAAGGCGCAATTACAGCAGGTGGCAGTACCGATGATGCTCGACCGACTTTATCTGGACGAGGGGAGGCAAAAGCGGTTTTAACCATTTATGATAATGGTCAACCGATTGGAACAGTGACTGTCGGAAATGATGGAAAGTGGAGTTTTGAACTTAGTCAAGACCTCGCTTTGGGATCACATAACATCACACTTACACAGACTGATGCTGCTGGTAATACCAGTGAGATCAGCGATTCTTTCAGTTTTACCGTGGTTGCCCCTACAACGGCGAATACATTTGCAGATATTGAATCTGCTGGAATTGATCATGCCGAAATTGCACTTATTGATTCGGTTGATCTAGCGACGCTGCTTACAGGTACAGAATCAATTACACCGTCTTTTGACCAGTTTGAAAGTATTGTATTAGAAGAGGTCTTAATTCCATCTGACCCACAATCCAACCAGCTTGACGAGGTGCTGGATCAACTTATGCCTGAGGACATTGTTGTTCCACCTGATACAAGTGTATTGAATACTGAACTTAGCTCAATCCATACGGATTTTTCACAAGCGATCAAATCCGATCCTTTTGCCTTATTAGAAACCCTGCAACACCCGATCATTTAAATATCTAAGTGTCTTGTGCAAAAACTCTTATTTTCGAATAGGAGTTTTTTCTTTATACAATTGAATTATGCCAATGAGAATTGCGCCTACAGTTGCAAGAAACATATCTTTGTGTGCATCCCACATATCACCTTGTTGACCATTATAGTTCTCCGCATCTTCTGGTGATAAGCCTATCGAAAGTCCCCATTCCAGTAGTTCATAGACCATACTGGATGCCATTACGAATTGAATGACCAATAAAAACAGTATTAATGGTTTCGCTGATGGAATCAAAACTTGAAAGCAGCGATAGAAAAATGGATAGAGTAATACACCATAAGCAAAATGAACCAGTCGATCATACATATTGCGTGACCAAACCATGGTTTGGTTTAAGTTGAAGTTAAATAGTTTTGCGATCCATTCATTATAAGGAACATGCGAGTATAAATAATGTGCGCCAATGATATGAATAAATAGAAACAGCAAATAGAAACAAAAACTCAGGAAACTGATGCCAAATTTTTTCATGCCAATGATCAGTGCGATTAGCATCAAAACAGTACCTACTTGATGTAGTAGGTATGATTCAAATTCAAGAGGTTGAATACTGGCGATGATTGCAGCCACGAGAAGAAGAGCAAGTGCGATGTAATGCTTTAAACTCAATTGTTTTTCGATCATGCCATTTCCAAAATGAAGTCAGAGACATCTTTTTCTTTACTCAGCAGCCTCTAATGTGATGCGGTGTTTTGTGGAGATACGCCACCAAGTGCCTGACAAGCTTGTTTATAGAGTTGATATTTTTGTTCTATGACCTCTTCCAAAGGAATATCAAAAAGATCTTCACCGTTTTTGTATTGGTCGATGTAAGTTGACACTTTTTCCTTATTTACTGCAAGGGTTTGTTGATGAAAATTGGTGATGGATGAGGTGGCAAGTTGATTGGTTTCAATATTGTTGCATTGAAAATTTTGCAAGAGTTTTTCTGCGCGTTTTATTTCATTGGATTGACCAAAGATACAACCCGTTAAGCTTAAAGTGACAATAGATAAGAAAAAAAGCTTCATGAGAGATAAGGTGAAATTTAAGAGTTCGCATTATTGTATAAAAGATTGATTTTATATATTAATTATTTATGTCTAACATGATAAAAATTATTTTAAGCGTTATGCTATGTGGGTCTATGATCAATAAGATTTTTATGTAAATGATGCAAGGTTTTCTGATTGTGCTGTTGTTGCTTGTATCTTGTCATGCAAATGCGGAAGATTATGATTTTTTTGCTGAGATAAATGATGATACTAACGAAAAGTTTGATTCAGCTTATCCACAACAAATGAAAACAGATTATTCAATTTTGCATAATCTGTTTTTTCAGGATGAGCGCTGGCGAGTGTATAACTATACCGCATATGAAACCAATCGATTCAATGAAAAAATGCTGACAGGGGATACCACCAATTTTGCCTTAGATGATTTTTCAATTTCCCTCGGCTACGGCATCGCGTATCAACTCAATCCTCGTCATCGTATTGGTTATGAATATCTATCCAGTTTTCCCTATGATCGTGGGCAATGGATTCGATTCTTTTGGCTGGGTATTTTCTAAGTCATTTTTTGATATAGGCCTGCTCTGACTTGACCTGCTTTGGTTTCTTTGATTTTTTGCCATGAGGCTGGAAGTTTTAGCTGTGCTAAGTCGCGGTCAGCTTCAACATAAATATAAGCTTTTTCTACAATCATGGGATCAGCCAGTTCAGCCAGTTCTTGCCAGAGATCAAGACTATACGGGGGATCGAGAAAGACCACATCAAATGATGAAGCGCTTAATTTTTTTAAAGCCTGTTGTGCTGTCGATACGATTAATTGACAGTTTTGCGCTTTTAACAATTGAATGTTGTCTTTTAAAAAGCCTGCTTGAGTGGTATTTGGTTCGATCATGATCACCTTTGTAGCACCGCGTGACAGGGCTTCAAAAGCAAGCGCACCAGATCCAGTACATAAATCTAAGACCTGCGTATTTTGAATATCCCACATCAGCCAGTTGAATAACGTTTCACGCACCCGATCAGGCGTAGGGCGTAAACCATCTATGCTGGCAAATGGCAAGGTACGGCGCTTCCATTCTCCACCAATAATACGTAACTGATTTTTCATTATTCAGTTGCTCCATCATTTGATTGAACAGCAGGTGTCGTCACTGGACTATTACCAGTAGATGTCGTGGGTGTGGACGCAGGTGTATTTGGGGTGGCTGCGATTATTCCATTACCACTAGGTAATTCACCCGGTTTAATACCAGCGGTCATGAGACCACCACTG
This sequence comes from Acinetobacter sp. NIPH 2699, assembly GCF_022549355.1. Classification (GTDB taxonomy): domain Bacteria; phylum Pseudomonadota; class Gammaproteobacteria; order Pseudomonadales; family Moraxellaceae; genus Acinetobacter. Next base: position 12,088 of record NZ_JAKZGL010000009.1, on the reverse strand, counting down.
ACTTGATGGTTGGCTGGGCGCAATGGATTATTTTTACGTTGTACTAACCAATAATCAAAGATTGGACGAGCAATCTGGGTTGCTGCACCGCCACTGCGACCATTTTCCCAAACCACAGCAATTGCAATTTCTGGATTTTCAGCAGGCGCAAAACCAACGAATAGACCATGATCGCGCTGACGTTCAGAAAGTGCTGCTTCGTTATAGCGTTTGCCTTGTGCAATACTTTTAACTTGGGCCGTACCTGTTTTACCTGCAATTGAATATTGTAGACCACTTTTGATGCCTCGACCTGTACCTGATTGAATGACATCAACCATGGCCTCGCGCATTTTGATCCAGTCATCGAGGGTTCCATTAAATTGAATTTGCCCATCTGGTGCATTGTGGACATCATATTTTTTAGTCCCTTTTGTTTCACGTAATACGTGAGGTGTGACGTGGGCACCTTGATTGGCTGTAATTGCAGTTGCCATTGCCAATTGCAGTGGTGTTGAGGTAAAAGCACCCTGTCCAATACTCACAGAAATCGTTTCACCTTTTAACCATTTGGCATTTCGAGTTCGCATTTTCCATGCAGGACTTGGGTATAACCCTGTACTTTCACTCGGCAAATCAATTCCTGTTTTTTCACCAAAACCGAATTGACGCATCCATTCATTCATTCTTTCAATGCCCATGCGATAAGACAGGACATAAAAATAGGTATCGCATGAAACAATTTGTGCTTTGTGCATATTGACGAGACCATGACCACTCTTTTTATGGTCACGGAAACGGTGACTATCCCCAGGCAATGAGAAATAACCCAGATCGGAAATCGCGGTATTCCAATCCACCAAGCCATAGTGAATACCACCTAAGCCAAACATTGGCTTAATGGTTGATCCCGGGGGGTACACCCCTTGAACTGCACGGTTAAATAGGGGTTGATCTAGGTTGTCACGTAGTTCGCCATAATCTTTGTAACTAATGCCAGTCACGAATAGATTCGGGTTAAAACTTGGGCTTGAAACCAGCGCTAGGATTTCGCCTGTGCGTGGGTCCATTGCAACAATTGCACCGCGACGCCCTGCCAGTTGCTCTGATGCAATGCTTTGTAAGCCATAGTCTAGGGATAAATATAAATCATTGCCGCGAGTAGGGTCTTTACGCCCCAAATTACGAAGTACGTTGCCGTGAGCATCGGCTTCAACAGACTCATAACCGGGGATGCCATGTAACAAGTTTTCGTAGCTGTTTTCTACCCCGATTTTACCAATGAGGTTAGTACCAGCATATAAATCTTTATCAATGCTTTTTAGCTCTTTGTCGTTGATACGCCCTACATAGCCGATCACATGGGCAAACAACTCACCAAATGGATAATAACGCGTCATTTGCGTTTCAATTTTCACACCGGGAAATGCATATTTGACTTCACTGAATTTGGCAATATCTGCTTCAGTGAGATTAAGTTTTATGGTAATTCGTTCAGTCTTGCGCGCTGTTTTTACGCGGCTTTTAAAGCGTTCAACATCTTCTTCTGTGAGATTTAAGAGTGGAACTAGGCGCTCAATGGTATCGTCAATATCATTGACATCAGCACGACTGAGCGTTGCTGTAAATACAGGATAATTATCTGCCAACAAGATACCATTACGGTCATAGATATAACCGCGAGCAGGTGGCAGTGGTTGTAGACGAATTCTGTTCTTGTCTGAGGCCGTTGTAAAATCATCGTAATGAACAATCTGCAAATATGCATAACGACAGACCAATAGAAGTAAAAACGTCGTAACAACAAACATTGCAAACAAAATTCGACCCTTATAAATGCGCTTTTCTTGTTGCATGTTTTTTAAAAGAAAGTGCTGTTTCATAAGGTGTCGACTTAATTATACGATTGAGGAGTAGATTGACTGAACATTTTAACGTAAGTTGCATGATCTTACTGTAGAATTTTCAACACTTCACGCAAATGATGATGCGACAGTTTTTGACTTTGCAGACATTAAAATTGTACGGTCTTGTATATTAGATGCAAAATAATTCTGTTAAAGTCACAAACTGCTTGAAATGGAAAGACCAATATACACTCTTAGGGAAAATGGAGAAAATAATGAGAAAAATTTATCTTTTACTCGCGGTTTTAGCATCGAATGGTTTCGCACATGCTGGTGAAAATGCATTTCTTCCCGAAGCAAAATTGACAGGGGCAAATGTTTCAACTTGGAATGTTGGGGCTGGTTTTACCAAAAAATTATTACATGCCAATCTTGAATGGGTAAATCCTTATGGTATTGCCTATGCCAAAGCGGGTGTTTTCTTAAATGATGACAATCCAGCAGGGGGGCAAGTTGGATTTCGCTATCCATATCATCTCACTGGCACAGATAAAAATGGTTATTACGTTGGTGCTTATGCAGGCCATATAGAAAGTAAACAGATTAATGGTGAAGAAAAAGCGCGCTTAGGCGCGGGTGTAGATCTTGCGTTCGTATGGTTAAATTCAGAACGCATCAGCACCTTTAGTGTGGGAATCGGAGCGGGTGAGAAACTCAAAAACGACCGTGGGGATGTGATTGAGAAAACTGAACCAACGTTGCAATTTTCATATTCGTTAAGTTTTGGTTTATAGGGGTGAGCACACTGTTCATTTTATATAAGTCATAATGTATCAATAATTCTGAGAGTCATACATGTTTGATTACGTCAATGAATTGTGGCAGATTTTTTTAGCACGTCCAGATTTTTGGGCAGTCCTCAGTATTATACCTGTAACTGCTTTTGTGACTTGGGCACATGTGTGGATGGCTTTAAAAATGGTGTTTTACCCGATTAATTTTTGGGGATTTCACTTAGGGCCATTGCCTGTGGGATGGCAAGGAATCGTGCCACGTAAAGCGGGGCGTATTTCAGGCATTATTACTGATAATACACTGTCTAAACTGGGGTCATTGCGCGAGTTTTTAGAAGCAATGGATCCTGAAGACATGGCGATGATCATTGGTGAGCAAGTTGGTTTTGAGCTTGAGCACCTCATTGATGAAGTCATGATTGATCGTAATGCAGTACTATGGGAAAACTTACCTTATTCCATTAAACGCCGTATTTATGCACAAGCACATAAGCAGTTACCCAATACCCTGAGAGAACTTGTCACTGAGTTAACGTTGAATGTTGAGTCATTGGTTGATATGCGTGAAATGGTGGTCAGCCAAATGGAAGGCGATCGTCGTTTAATGGTGCGTATGTTCCTCAAGGTTGGTCAAAAAGAAATTAACTTTATTTGGCATATTAGTGCACTCATCGGGATGTTCTTCGGTGTTTTCCAGATGATTGTATGGTTCGTCGTGCCTTGGCATTGGACCGTTCCGTTCTGGGCCGCGATTTGGGGCTTCTTGACCAACTGGATCGCGATTTGGATGGTGTTCAATCCAATTCAACCTCATCCAGTTCGTTATCCGCAGTTTTTTCGTTTAACCAAAGACCGTAAATTCCCTTGGGTCGTACCAGTTCTGAAGATCGGTACTTATAATGTTCAAGGTGCATTTATGAAGCGTCAGGAAGAGGTTTCTGATGTATTTGCGAGTGTCGTGACAGAAGACCTCATTACCTTGAAGTCGATTATGACCGAGATGATGTACGGGACTAAGAAAGATAAAACACGCCGTATCGTTAAACGTCATATCAATGAAATCATGGAAACACCATTGGTCCGCACATCGTTGCAGTTATCTTTAGGTCCTAGGGAGTATGCTAGACTAAAGACCGACTTGATTGATCGTTCGATTGAAATTACCATGGGTCCAGTATGTGATCCAGCCTTGAATGCAAGTCGTGCGCAGAAAATCTTTCATATGTTTAGAGAGCGGATTCGTGAACTAACACCGAAAGAGTTCCAGAACTTATTACGCCCTGCATTCCAAGAAGATGAATGGATTTTAATTGTACTGGGTGGTGTAACTGGTTTCTTGGCTGGTTTAATTCACTTATTTGTTGCTTTCTTATAATTAATTTGATGTTGGTTGAGTGATAACTCTGTATGATATTGCTCAATTTAAAATTTATTGTTTTTAGATGAGGATGTTCTTTATGCGCATTATTTTACTCGGACCACCTGGGGCAGGCAAAGGTACCCAAGCTCAGTTGATCTGTAAGCGCTACAATATCCCACAAATTTCAACCGGTGATATGCTCCGTGCTGCAATTCGTGAAGGTACTGAACTTGGCTTAAAAGCGAAAAGTGTGATGGAGTCAGGTGGCTTAGTATCGGACGAGCTGATTATTGGCTTGGTTAAAGAACGTATTGCTCAGCCTGACTGTGAAAATGGTTGTATTTTTGACGGTTTCCCACGTACCATTCCACAAGCTGAAGCATTAGAATCAGCGGGTATCAGTATTGATCATGTGATTGAAATTGATGTACCAGATGAAGAAATTGTTCAACGTCTTTCAGGTCGTCGTCAGCACCCAGCTTCTGGTCGTGTGTATCACATTGTCTACAATCCACCGAAAGTGGAAGGTAAAGATGATGAAACAGGTGAAGAACTTGTACAGCGTCCTGATGATCAAGAAGCGACCATTCGTAAGCGTCTAACGTCTTATCATACGGAAACTGAGCAATTGGTTGGTTTCTATCAAGGCCGCGCTGCTTCTGGTGAAAATGCACCTACGTACAATAAGCTAGATGGTTTACGTGCGATCGAAAATGTACAAACAGATTTATTTGCAATCCTAGATAAATAATCTGAATTGCTGATTGGAAAAGAGCTCTGAATATAGGGCTCTTTTTATTTTGGAGAAAACAATGCTAAAAATTGTCCTGATTATCGTTGTTATTTTAAGTTTTGCATTACTGTTATTTTTATTGTATCAAAGTCAAAAAATGCTTCGTCATGTACAAGCACAACAGGCTTTGGAAAATAAGCAAAATGGCAAAGCACGTCAGCTACATCCTGAATTGAAAAAGAATAAAGATGTTCAGGATTAATTGAGCGTTTTGGTTGAGATTGCTTTGGCTGCGCCAAACTCAAAACGATCAGGCCAATTGCATACATCAGAAACGATGCATTCATTACACTTGGGTTTGCGCGCAATGCAGCAATAACGGCCATGTAAAATGAGCCAATGATGAGCATCTAAAATAAATTCTTTAGGAATGACTTTAACTAAGCGATGTTCAACTTCTAAAACATTTTTTCCAACAGCCAAACCTGTGCGATTACCCACACGGAAAATATGTGTATCTACCGCCATTGCAGGTTGTCCAAAAGCTGTATTTAACACCACATTCGCTGTTTTTCGACCTACACCGGGCAACGCTTCAAGCGCCTGACGTGTTTCAGGGACTTGTCCTCGATGTTGTTCCAACAAAATACGGCAGGTTTTGATGACATTTTCGGCTTTGGAATTATAAAGTCCGATGGTTTTAATATAGCTTTTTAAGCCCTCTACACCAAGATCCAGAATGGCCTGTGCTGTATTCGCAACTGGATATAACTTATCTGTGGCTTTATTGACACTGACATCGGTGGCTTGTGCTGAGAGCATCACCGCAATCAATAGCTCAAAGGGTGAAGAATAATTGAGTTCTGTTTCAGGATGTGGTCGCTGTTCGCGCAAACGCTCAAAAAAGGTTTGAATTTGCTTTTTGGTCATGTTTTTAACGGGCATTTAGACATCCTGCAATTCATTTAAACGTTGTTGTAAAGCAACGAATTGAGCTTGTTTTTGTTCATCTGCACGAACACTGAGTTGCTTTTCTAACTTCTTCATTTGAGTGCGAATTTTAGCAAGTTCAATGGTTGTTTTGGCATCAAGCGTAGGGCTTTCTTTCGCTTTATCTGCTAGTGTAATAACAGGTATATTATTGAATGTCTGTGAAAATTGAGCAAAGAACTCAATATCAATTTCAGCACGAACAATAGGTCCTTTACGGCTAAGACGACGTTTTTCTTCACGTTGGATATGTGCATAGTAACGATGTCTAAGGTCATCTTGTTCAATATTACGTTGTTCTGCTGTGAGTATAGGGTCAGGATCTGCAACTAGATCAATACAATCGACAGGACAAGGGGGAATACACAGTTCGCATCCTGTACAGAGGTCAGTCAAAACACTATGCATCAGTTTACCGCTGCCGATGATGGCATCAACTGGACATGCACTGATACATTTAGTACATCCGATACATTCATCTTCGCGAATGATCGCCTTCATTCTTTGCGGTCGGCCATCTGTTTGTATATCCCAAACACTTGGCTCGGCAGTGAGATGAGGGCGTTGTAGTAATATCGCAAGTGCATCGGCAACAGGCTGCCCACCTGGAACGCATTTATTGGCTGCTTCACCTTCCGCAATCGATTTGGCATAAGGCAAACACCCATCACGATGCCCACATAAACCGCACTGTGTCTGTGGTAAAAGTTGGTCAATTTGGACAATAAGAGATCGTTGTGCAGATGGCGACATGGAAAAGGGTGTTGCGTAAAACAGGACAGATAGTATAGCAAATAATAGTTTAGCGCGACGAGTCATCAATGCATTGGATTTTACTTTGTGTAAAGTGATCGTTTCAAAAGTTTGACATTAAAAATATAGACTAACCTGTATGTTTATTATAGAATCGACCAGATTTTAGTAAATATTTTATAAAAAATGTTGAACAACATATTCCAAGCATTAACGCAATTGGGCTTAACTGCACAAAAACGTGCCATTCATATTCAATTTTCTAATTCTGCTTTAGCCAATCAGGTATTTCTGCAACGTATTGAAGGTACACATTGCCTCAATGAGGGGATTACTGCCGAGCTTATATGCTTATCAACGAACGCGACCATTCCATTAAAACAATTCATCGGTAGTCAGGTTGCAATTAATCAAGTCACTGACACAGATACTTTATTTCGCACCACAGGGATTATTACTGAGGCTGTACAAGGGCAAAGTGATGGTTCATTGACCTTGTACAAACTTAAACTACAAGATGCAACTGCACTGTGGCACAAACGTAGAAACAGCCGCGTGTTTATGAATAAAACGGTTGTGGATATAGTGCAAATACTGTTCAAGGAATGGCAGCAGCGTAGTTCACTATTTGCATCTAGTTTAAGCCTTGATATCAGTGGACTGACACAAGATTACGATATCCGTCCATTTGTGATGCAAGCCAATGAAAGCGACTATGACTTTATTACTCGACTGCTCAGAAGTGAAGGGATTAACTGGCTGATTGACGAAGCTCAACTCACCGTTGCAAACAGTAATACTCCAATCCAAGCCCAAAAACTGCGTTTGATTGACGATAACAACCAATACCAAGCTTTAAAGCGAAGAACAATTCGCTATCACCGCAGCAGTGCCACCGAACAATACGACAGCATGACCAGCTTGATTGCCGAACGCAGTCTACAACCGACAGCCGTGCATATCCAACGCTGGCAAGCCGATGCTCTAGAACAAGAAGATGGCGCAGGTAGCGTGCAAAGCAAACATCAGCATAGTCAACAACATGACAATGCCAGCCTAGGACTCGAAGATGCATGGCACTTCACTCCAGCATGGATGCAAGACCTCAATGGCGAAGATGGCGCAACAAAATCAGGCAATAGCCAAATTGAAAAACTCAATCAAAACCTCAGTCACTACCATGATGCCCAAGCCAAACACTTCGTCGCACATAGCACAGTACGCGATACCCAAGTCGGCTATTGGTTTAAACTCAACGAACACCCTGAAATTGACCAACACAGCGGATCAGACCAAGAATTTCTGATCACCGCCAAAAGCTATTACAACCAAAACAACCTACCCAAAGATTTAAACCAACAAATCCAAAGCTTGATCAGCCAAAGCAACTGGCAAAACAGCAGCACCGAAAATAACACAGCAGAACGCCAAGCCAACCAACTGACCCTGCAACGCCGTAACATCAAAACTGTACCCGAATACCAGCCATTACAACACCGTCCAGCGGCCCACCCACAACGTGCCAAAGTGGTCGGACCAGCAGGCGAAGAAATCCATGTCGATGAATGGGGCAGAATCAAAGTTCGATTCCTGTTTACCCGAAACGATGACCATAGCCACGATGGTGGAGCAGGCAGTAATGACAACGACACCGATTCAGCATGGGTGGATGTACTGACCCCTTGGGCAGGCGAAGGCTATGGTGCACGCTTTCTACCGCGTATCGGTGAAATTGTGGTGATCGACTTCTTTGATGGCAACATTGACCGTCCTTATGTCACAGGACGACTACACGAAGCACAACGCAGCCCAACCAAATTCGATGACCACGGACAACTACCTGACACCAAAAAACTGGCAGGGATTAAATCCAAAGAATATCAAGGCACAGGCTATAACCAACTGCGCTTTGACGACACTACTGGACAGATCAGCGCCCAACTACAAAGCAGCCATGCAGCGAGCCAACTCAATCTCGGTAAACTCAGCCACCCCAAAGCAGAAGCAGAAAGTGAAGACCGAGGCGAGGGATTTGAGCTACGTACCGACCAATGGGGAGCAGTCCGAGCAGGAGAAGGCTTACTGATTACTACTCACCAACAAGAACAAGCCGAGGGTGATCATCTCGAAGCGCAAACTGCCAAGCAACAACTAGAAGGCAACCAAAACAACGCTAAAGCCCTGAGTGAGGTGGCAAAGAATCAACAAACTGATGAACTAGAGTCAGTTGAGCAGTTACAGGCTTTTGCAGAGCAGATTCAAGACAAAATTGCTCGCTTCGAACAAGCCATGCTACTGCTGAGTTCTCCGAGTGGTATTGGACTCAGTACTTCAGAAGACATTCACTTATCTGCGGATGGGCAATTGAACCAATTTGCAGGGGATAGCATCAACCTGACCACACAAAAGAACCTAATTGCCCAAGCCAGTCAAAAGATCAGCCTATTTGCAGCACAAGCTGGGATTAAGCAGGTTGCGGCAAAAGGTAAGTTTGAGATACAGGCACAAGGTGATGCTGCTGATTTTATTGCTCGTAAAGAAATACAGGTGATCTCAACTGAAGGGCGTATTGAGATTACTGCCCCAAAGAAAATTATTATTACTGCGGGTGGGTCACAAATTGAAATCAGTAGTGATGGAATTTTCCCAACGATGGGTGGCAAGTTTGAAGTGAAAGCTGGGCAGCATTTGTTTAAGAGTGGGGCGAAAGTTTCAACTAAACTCCCTACGCTACCTGTAGCGAATCAACCCTATGTTCTCCAATATTTAGTTAAAAATAAAGACAATATCCCACTTGCAAATAAGCCTTATTTAATTATAGATCAAGAGGGCAATATGCAAGAAGGAGTGACCAACTCCGAGGGATTGATGAAGCTAAAGACAACAGAAACGGCGCAAAATTTGATTACTTATGTAATGGATGGCGAAGTTGAAGATGCACAAGAAGTGGGCGGGGAAGAAGAATAACAATGGCAACGCATTACTCTCGATTACAACTCAAAGTAAATCCAGCTCTACAATATAAAGACTTTTCCTTTCAATTTTTGGTCGTAAATAGAGAGTTAGGTAAGACCATTTATAAAGATGAGGGAAGTTTTGATGACAAAGGATTTGGCAAATGGTTTCATATCTATCAACCGAATCGAGTGTTGATGTATAAAATTATATATCGTGGCAAAGTAGTAAAAACCATCACGGCAAAAGCGTATCCTGAACCCAATAAATGGAGTCTTTTTGAGCTTAAAACGACCACTGGAACAACTAAGCAAGCCAAAGAACATGTTCAAGAGATTCAAATCAATGACGGAGAGGTAGCTTGGTATTTAGTTAAGCAAAATGAACCTGTGATGACTTGGGCACAGCGGGTATTTAAAAAACCATTGACTGAAAAAGGCTGGGGAATTTTAAAAGCGAACAATCCACATTTGACTAATTTGGTCTCAATGGGGGTCTTGCAGCCTGGGCAAGTGGTGATTATTTCAAATTCAACCACAGCGAAGGAATTACCTGTATATAAAAAACAAGCACAACAAGCGCATGACAATTTGGAGCAAATGAAAAAGGATAAAGATTTTGATCCTGCATATTTTGCTGCAATTTATGATCCATTACAGGACATTAAGGTTCAAAGTGATTTAGTTGGATTGAGCAAAGAATCTATAAACGGTGATTTTTCAGAAATCTTTAAAAAGAATATGGAAAAGGATCCTTTTATTTTTTCTTCAAAAGTAGCTATAGATAGTGCTGTGGGAGTAGTTGGAGAAGCAAATAGAGAGGCAATGAATAGCTATACTGACTTATTGAGAAAAATGGATTATGAAAAGCGCTTAAAAAGTGAGCATTCATATCGACGTAATTTTTATCTCTTTGAACAAAAATATGCTAGTGAGTTTAATAGAATGAACCAAGCAGCAGGTCAACGGTTTTTTTCATGGAATCATGGTATAAATTATAAAAATAATAGAGACTCAATCCGTAGAACTGTTTTTATGCGAACAAAGAACAGCAGTAGTCTCGAAGATTATATTAAGAAAATGGATGAAACTTCAAAAGTAAGTAAAACATTAAAATGGGGGGGACGTTTGATATTTACTGCTGAAGTTGCCCAAAGTGGAATGGCTGTAGCTGATGTGTATAAAACTGGAGATTCTGATGCTACAAGAAAGGAAATATTAGTGCAAACTGGAAAAATTGAGGGTGGATTAGCTGGCGCAGGTTTAGGAGCTGCTGTTGGCGGTATGTTAGTTACAGCAGTTGCAGGAACAGCAGGATTACCTGTTTTAGTTATTGTAGGTGTTGTTGCTGTTGGTTTAACTGTTGGCGTTGGATATTTCGGGGGAGTTGCTGGTGCATCATTAACTGAATATGCTTATGAAAGGTTAACAAAAGAATAATGTTAAATGTTCAAGATATTTTCGTTATATTAATACTCATTTTCTTTATACTTTTCTGTATCTTTCATCAACTGGTATCAAGAGGAATTGTGAAATCTAAAGAGTTGAGAATTAGGTTGTATGGTTTTGATTTATATGAAAAGAAAGGAATGGATATCGCGAATATTCAGGCAGTTATTACTGCTTTAATAATCATATCAGGGCAATCATTTTTAAATAGGAATAAAGCCGAAAAGTTTGGGTTGTTCGATAAAAGAAAACACCCTTTATTTCCTGCCTTGGATTCAAAGAATGCTGAATACATAAATAACCATTATAAAAAAATAATTATTAATATATATTGGTCAACTTTTTTTGGAGTTTTAATGGCTGCATTTTTAGTGATTTTGTTGATGATTTAAGTTAATCAGGGGATAGTTTTTTCACTCAAAAGATGGCTGTTGACGCCTCTTTATCTCTCGTGGAAGGTCGCACATAGGGTTTATAGATTACATGGCGAACTCGCTCTAAAGTATGCAGAAGAACAAGCCAAAGGTTCAGGGCTAGCAAACCCCAAAAACTTCACCCAATTTAAGCAAAAGTATGCCAGCTTGTACAAAGAGATTGATCAAGAAGCAACTAAAAAGTTCTTACGTTGGGATCAGTCCATCAAAACCACCAATATGCGCCGTATGCTGAAGCAATCGGCATTAGTTAGAGACAATAACTTTAAAGGTGGACTCAAAGAATATGCCAAAGAAATGGGAAAAATTGGTAAGTTTGCGACACAACTAAAAATAGCAGGATATGTGTCTATTGCTACGGATGTTGTGAGTTCAAGCGTAAAAGTTTATGAAGCTGCACCCGGGGATAAAGCAAGAACAACGGTTGTTGAGACAGCAAAGCTAGGAACTGGAATTATTGCTGGCACATTTACAGCAGCATTAATTGTTGGTTTGGCTACAGGTGGTACAGGATTAATTGTTATCGGGATTGTAGCTGCATCAGCTGCACTTGCTACAAAAGGTGCATCAGAAATTGCTGGTGTTGGTGCGGGATATATGTATGATAAAGGGCTTTGTTGCACAAAGATTTGAAATGCAAAGCGCCCCTAATTGAGCCAAATTTAAGGCGTAACTTGGGTAAGTGGTCGACCTAATTCCGTAAATCTGTTAAGGACTGCTACACGTGCATGGATCTCATTCACTTGGCTATCAAAACTCCTTGCACTGAGTTTATCTCCTAATAATTTGATGCAA
>NZ_JAKZGL010000008.1 GCF_022549355.1 Acinetobacter sp. NIPH 2699 | reverse complement strand
GTTCAGGTTCAGGTTCAGGTTCAGGTTCAGGTTCAGGTTCAGGTTCAGGTTCAGGTTCAGGTTCAGGTTCAGGTTCAGGTTCAGGTTCAGGTTCAACGCTAAACACTTCTTGCTGAACTACAAGTTGCTCTTCAACTTCAGTACGTTGTTCCAATTGCTGAACATCAGATGCGATTGTTTCAATCGAAACCACATCTTTTTGAGCTTGATCAATATTGTGAGAACTTGTCTCACCGACAGTAATCTGCCCCACGGATAAGGGCCTAAATGCGAGCAAACGTAATACGCACATTTCAAAGCCTTGCTCTTGGGTTACAGCAAGTTGTAGATCAGCACGCCCTTTACATGCGATTTGATAATAAAGTTGTAAATCTTGAGCTGAAAGCAGCTTTGACAGTTGCAGAATTTTCTGATTAATTTCTTCGCTATATTTTAAAGCAAGATCTGGTAAATATTGCAACAAAGCCAATTCATGTAATGTCGAGACCAATTGATCTAACACCAAAGACACATCCAAAGCTTGCTGCCTAAATTGCAAAAGCAATTGACTGACTCGGGCTTGTTGGTTTTGATAAATCGCTAAAATCAAATCATAAATAATAGTACGGTCAATCAAACCAAGCATATCTTTGACATCTTGATGATGAACCGCCCCCTGACCATACGCAATCGCTTGATCCGTTAAGGAAAGCGCATCACGCACCGAACCTTGGGCAGATTCAGCAATTTGCCAAATGGCATCTTGATCGGCGTCAATATGCTCTTTATTCAAGATATCAGTAAGATGTGAAGTAATTTCATCAACAGCCAAAGGACGCAAGGTGAACTGCAAACAACGGGAAATCACGGTAATTGGTAACTTCTGAGGATCCGTTGTCGCAAATAAAAACTTTACATGCTCAGGTGGTTCTTCTAATGTTTTTAACAGCGCATTAAATGAATGCGTTGAAAGCATATGTACTTCATCGATCAGATAAACCTTAAACCGTCCTTGAGTCGGTGCATAAGGAACATTGTCAAGAAGTTCACGAGTGTCTTCAACTTTGGTCCGAGATGCCGCATCAATTTCAATTAAATCAATAAAACGACCTTCATTGACAGCTTTACAGGTTGCGCAAACCTCACATGGCGTTGAGGTTACACCCGTCTCACAATTCAAACACTTGGCTAAAATACGGGCAATTGTCGTCTTCCCGACCCCACGCGTCCCCGTAAATAAGTAGGCATGATGCAAACGCCCACGTTCTAATGCGCTCGTTAAAGCACGAGAAACATGGTTTTGCCCCACTAACTCATTGAAATTACGTGGACGGTATTTTCTTGCCAGTACTTGATACATGTATGCTCCTTATTGCCGCTTTAGAATACTGTTTTTTTGAAAGGCTGTGAACGAATACGCATCCAATTGATCAAGATTAAATACATTCTATATGTTTTAGAGTCGAAATCATGCATTGTGCTCATGGCGGGAACAACACATTTACGCAAGACTTGCGCCTGCTCTCAACTCAAGTAACAATACGCACCAATTTTACATCGCTTTGGCTTATTTCTTCATGTCTCAATCTTTAACGGTATTAGGCGGTATCACCGCAGAACGGTTTCTAACTGAATATTGGCAAAAAAAACCTTTGCTGGTACGCAATGCAATGCCCGAAATTATAGGTCTATTAGAACCAGATGATGTCAAAGAACTTGCTTTAGAAGAAGATGTCACTGCTCGCTTGATTCGTCAAAAAAATAAAAATCCAAATGAATGGCATGTAAAGTCCTCTCCGCTCACTAAAGGTGATTTCCAAAAATTACCGAATCTATGGACACTATTAGTTCAAGCAGTTGATCATTACTCATTTGATATTGCCGAACTTTGGAAAAAATTTCCTTTTATTCCTCAATGGCGTCGTGATGACATCATGGTGTCCTATGCACCTCAAGGTGGTTCTGTCGGCAAACATTTCGATTTTTATGATGTTTTCTTGGTACAAGGTCATGGTCATCGTCGCTGGCAACTCGGTCAAATGTGTGATGAGTCGACAGCATTTGTTGCAGATCAGCCGTTAAAACTATTAGCAGAAATCGATATTCACTTTGATGAAGTGCTTGCCCCAGGTGATTTATTGTATGTACCCCCAGGTCTTGCACATTACGGTGTCGCTGAAGATGATTGTTTAACCTTCTCTTTCGGTTTTCGCATGCCAAATCTCTCAGAGATGATTGATCAAGTCAGTGATAAATTTGCTGAAAATGAGATACTCAAAAAACCTTTACTTGATATTAAGCGCCAACAGAGTGCAGCAGTGGGCGAAATTAACGATATTGAATTTTCATACTTAAAAACTCAACTACTCGACTATCTCACTCAAGCACCTGAGTTCGATGCTGCGATCATGTCTTATATGAGTGAATCTAACTATCCGAACAATATTCCAGAACCAGAGGAAATTGAAGCGGATGATTTGACTGAAATCATTGGCACAGGATTCCAGTTGATCCTTGAGCCAGCATCGAGACTACTTTATAGACAACAAGGTGAATCCCTCGACTTTTGGGCAAATGGTGAGAATGTATGCATTTCCAAAACGTTTGAACACCATCTAAAACAAATAGCCGACGGAGAAAGCTTAATGTTCAATGAGCAATTCAATTCACCTGAAACTTTAGACGATATTGCTCTACTTCTAAATAATGCGATTGTGATGTTATTACCACCGAACTAATCCTTTTTACTGATACCTCCAAGTTAATTAAGCGCTATATGTGAAATATATTGAATTAATCTTTTCACTACAGTTGTTTAATTATACTTGGAAATATCAAACTGATTATTTTTATGCTAATTACATTTTAATGATTGAATACCAATAAAAAATTTATAAACTATTTATTAATAATTTAAAAACATATATTCCTTCTAAATAACTTTTTGACTCAGAATGGAGCACAAACGTGTTTAAAAAAACATTATTTTGTTCATTTATCGCTTCTTCTATATTTTTACAAACGGTTCAAGCCTGTACCAGAGCAGTCTATTTAGGCAATGACAACCATATCATTACCGCCCGCTCTATGGACTGGAAAGTTGATGTTGGTACCAATCTATGGATCATGCCAAGTGGTGCAGATCGAGACAGTAACGCAGGCCCAAAATCACTCAAATGGAAAGCAAAATATGGAAGTGTGATTGCGACTGGTTATGATATCTCTACGACGGATGGAATGAATGAGGCTGGGCTGGTTGCAAATGTATTATGGCTGGTTGAATCTCAATATCCAGATACAAGGAAATCCAATAAACCCCAGCTCAGTATTTCTGCTTGGGCGCAATATGTACTCGACAATTTTGCAACTGTTTCTGAGGCCGTAAATGCTTTAGCAAAAGAACCATTTGACCTTATTACCGACAGTGTTCCAGGTGAACAACGATTAGCCACTTTACATTTATCAATTTCAGATAAAACTGGCGATAGTGCCATTATTGAATATATAAACGGTAAGCAAGTCATTCACCACGATAAGAAATACCAAGTGATGACCAATTCCCCAACCTTTGATCAACAGCTTGCACTCAATACCTATTGGCAACAAGTTGGTGGCACAGTCATGTTACCCGGAACCAATAGAGCTGCTGACCGATTTGCACGGGCATCTTTTTACATCAATGCCATTCCCAAAAATGATAACTTGAAAGAAGCCGTTGCTTCAGTATTTAGCGTTATTCGCAATGCATCCGTACCATTTGGTTTAAATACAGCTGAAGAGCCCAATATCTCATCAACACGCTGGAGAACAGTCGCTGATCACAAACAACAACTTTATTTCTTTGAATCAGCAGTATCCCCGAATGTTTTTTGGATTGATTTAAAGAAAATCAATTTTAAAGATGGTATGACACGCAAGCTTGATCTTGGAAAAGACCAACAAAATACCTTTGCTGGTGATGCAACCAATCAGTTCAAAATAGCGAAACCATTTGAATTTCTTGGTCCAGCATCACATCAATAAACGTCTAGACGTAGAATAAACTAGAGAAGTTAAATATGAAAAAAGTACTGTGTTTACTTAGTATTGCTGTAATAGCAAGTGGTTGTACAAGTTTGCAAACGCCACCAACGACAACGATTGATCATCTTGCTACGGCAGGTTCATTACATTGTAAGACCAATGAAATTTGTCCAAATGTAGTGGTTGAATGGGATAAACAGCAAAAAGATCAACTAAAAGTTGATGTTGCCTTGACCAGTACTTACCAATATTACGATATAACAGGTATCACGTTCTTGGTTGATGGAAAGTCATTTAACTACCTTCCGACTGAGAAAACTCAGCAGAAATATATAAACAAACTTATTCCTAAGCGCTCATCCAATACCTTTGTTTTGCCAAGTTTATTTCTGTATGAATTGAGAAATGCAAAAAATGTTGCGTTATCAATTGAAACGGATAAAGGCGTGATTCAACGATCAGTGTATACACCAACCCAATCATCCACACTGTTCCAAAACTTTACTCAATTAATTGCAAGTCTACCCAAACAGCAACCCCAATAAATGCTTCACTAGATTTTGGCCAGTTATTATCTATTGATAACTGGCCATTTCATCCATTAAATCCCCTAAGGCAAATATGAAAATGATTATCATTTTTAAAACCATATAAACGCATCAAATCCTATAATGCCAAAACAACAGGATGATTCAAATGATGTCTATTCCAAAACCATTTTATATCTATTAATAACCACACATATTTTATAACCAAGTTATATCAGTAATATAAATTTATACTGCTCGTTTTAACTGACCATATGAGCGACTTATTTAAAAATCAATTAAATAAATATTGCCATTTACCCCTATGATATTTCTCAAATACCATGTAAAATATTTGCCAAAATTGCATAATGAAATGCAAAAAATGCTCTTGACCAAGAGCAAACTCGAGGCGTTATATGTCAAAAAAAGAAGATATTATTAGCACAGCATTACGACTTTTCAACTCGCATAGCTATAACTCGGTTGGGGTTGATCGAATTATCAGTGAGTCAAACGTTGCGAAAATGACTTTCTATAAATATTTTCCATCCAAGGAAAAACTGATTCAAGAATGTCTCATTCAACGCAACCAGAATCTACAAGCTTCGCTCAACATCGCTTTAAATGAGTGCGATCCTACAGACCATCTGGGTCAGCTCAAAAGAATTTTTGAATGGTATGCTGTGTGGTTTAACGCTGAAGATTTTAATGGATGTATGTTTCAAAAGGCACTTGAAGAAGTTATCAAGATTTACCCTTCAACTTTAGAACCTGCAACCCAATATAAAATTTGGTTAACTGCCTTAGTTCAAGATTTACTTGCAAATTTAGGTATTCCTACGCCAATCCACCTTGCAACGTTAATTGTCAGTATCTTAGACGGTATGACGATCCAAGCACATGTGGATAAAGACTCTGTTGAAATGAACGAGTATTGGAAGCGTGTTGAACACCTCATTAGTTTTGAACAAACACTTGCATAAATAGACTTCTTTCATAAACTCCTCTTGTTTCTCCCAATGGGAGAAATACAAAGAGGGTATAAATAATGATGAAAGAGATCGAATGGTTTAATCCCTTAGGCATAAAGGGATAGGTGTATATAAAGTAATGAATGAGTTAAATAAAAAATAAAGCGTGATTTATAATTTTTTTTCTAGCTCACGCTTGCGTCTAAATAAGTATTATTACCCTCTGGCGGTTGTGTTTTCACACTTCCGTTCCTTCTTATGCAGACAGATTATTCTGTCCTAAGCCCAATTCTATACACTTTTATTCAAAGTACAACCAATTTTTTAATTTTTTTAATATTCATTAGCTATATTAACCACTTAATTTTATTGTGAAGTAAATTTAAAAAATAATGACTTATTTAGGTCTGAAACTTCCATTTTATTTCTCCCATACTTAACAAGTGTTAAGCAGTTTGCATTTATACAAAAAACAGTTAAAACATTATCATTATTGCTTAAGCATATCACTTTCCCTTATATGCATTGTCATTAAAAACCATTGTGATTACTCAGTTTTACAACAATTCTTTCTATCACCCATCTTATACTTGGTTCGGTTTTCTGGTAGCAGGTAGAGTATGCAAAAAAATCTTGAAATTGAGGCGATGAGAGCGTCTGCGAGTAATGTTGTTAATGTACTTAAATCTCTAGCAAATACCGATCGGTTAATTATTTTGTGTCATTTAACCCAAAAAGAATTGAATGTCACACAAATTGCAGAACTCACAAACATTGTTCAACCTACGCTTTCACAGCAATTAATGATGCTACGTAAAAGTAACGTTGTTTCTACGCGTCGTGATGGAAAACAAATTTTTTATTCAATTCTTGATCCAAAGTTAGCCATCATCTTGAATACATTGTATGAGCATTACTGTCCAAAAACAGAACCCTCATAAAACAACAAGCACTCGTTTCTTTAGCACTTCTTCTGCATAATATATATAAATTTATGCTTTAAAATGTTAAACATGAAAAAGTTAAATCAAGGCCTCTCTACACTGTTCCCTGCAAGAAAATGGTTACATAACTATCAGCTTCCCAGTTTTAGGTCTGATTTAACTGCCGCTTTAATTGTTTTGGCTATGCTTGTTCCTCAAGGTATGGCCTATGCCATGCTGGCTGGTTTACCTCCAATCATGGGAATATACGCCAGTATATTACCGATGATCATCTATGCGTTTACGGGTAGCAGCTCCACGCTGTCGATTGGTCCAGTTGCCATTATTTCCATGATGGTGTTTGCAGCGTTAAATCCACTCTTTCCAGTTGGCTCAGCAGCCTATATAGAAGCGGCTTGTCTCTTGGCTGTCTTAGTGGGTGTGATCTCACTGGTTTTAGGTGTATTTCGTTTCGGTTTTTTAATTCAACTGATTAGCCACCCTGTTATTCAGAGCTTCATCATTGCATCTGCTTTATTGATCGCACTCGGACAATTCAAGTTTTTACTCGATATCCCATTACAAGCCAATAATATCCCTGAGTTCTTTGTCAGCCTATCCCAACACTTCCATAAGATAAGTCTGAGTAACCTTGGTTTCGGAATCACCGCGATTGGCGTACTCGTTTTGCTACCCAAATTTATTCAATCCCATTTTATAAATAAAATTATTCCACTACTCCTCCTACTTTTATCAATTGTATTTATTTCTGCTTTAGGTATAGATCATCATGGTATTAAAACCGTCGGTGCCATCCCCTCAGCTTTACCCAGTCTGCATTTTCCAACATGGGACTTGAGCTTAGTTCAACAGCTACTCCCTAGCGCATTTATGATCGCAATGATTAGCTTTATTGAATCCTTAGCTATTGCTCAAGCAACAGCATTACAAAAACGTGATGACTTAAACAGCAATCAAGAGTTGATCGCATTAGGTCTGGCAAATATTGCAGCGGGTATAAATTCAGGATTTGCAGTTTCTGGCAGTTTATCTCGAACAGTGGTCAATGCGGATGCAGGTGCAAAAACCCCAATCTCTGGTGTGCTTTCTTCGTTACTCATGATCCTCGTAAGTTTATATTTTACTGGGCTGTTTGCAAATCTACCTTTAGCTGTTTTAGCTGCCACCATTTTTGTTTCAATATGGAAACTGGTCACACTGACACCTTTTATTGATACGTGGCGATATTCAAAAGCTGATGGTCTGGCGATGTGGGTGACTTTCTTGGGGGTGACCTGCATTGATATTTCGACAGGGCTTATGATTGGTATTGTTTTAACTTTTGTCCTATTACTATGGCGCATTAGTCGTCCACATATTGCAGTGATCGGCTTAATTGAAGGCACTCAACACTTTAGAAATGTGTCACGCTACGATGTCATTACCATGCCAAATGTTGTGGCATTTCGAGTCGATGAAAATCTTAGTTTTTTAAATGCACATGTATTGAAAGGCCATGTGATTACTGAACTTAGCCACAACTCACAGTTACAACATGTCGTCATCAATTGCTCAAGTATTAGTAATATTGATCTCAGTGCGCTTGAAATGTTGAAGGATCTAAATCGAGAATTATCACAATTACAGATCCAATTACATTTGTCAGAAGTGAAAAGTCCTGTCATGGATAAACTATCTAAATCGGAACTTCTAAGTGAGTTAAGTGGTCAAGTATTCCTATCACACTACCAAGCAATACAAACGCTTTCACTACAACATCAAGCTAAAATCAAGTCCTTTTAGCTCGTTTTTCACCCAAAAGGATATCTGATATTACGATAAAATACTTTTAAAAAACATTATGTTAATTTTTACAATATTTTTAAAGTGATTAGTCCGCAAAAAAGATTTTAATATTCATAGCGCTTAGGTATAGAATACGGCGCTTGTTTAACCTTAAATCGTGCATAGGTTTATAAGGCTTTCATATGTTTAATGTATTGTCCCGCTTAAGTTTAATTAGCAAAATTATTATCGCCATTTTTTTAGGGATTGCGGTGGCATTGCTATTCCCTAATTTCACACCTTATCTAAGTTTATTAGGTGAGTTATTTATTAAAGCCTTGAAATCTGTTGCACCAATTTTAGTTTTTGTACTTGTACTTTCTTCAATTGCAAATTTCAAGATTGGGCAAAACGCCAATCTAAAACCAGTGATGGTTCTCTATGTGGTGGGCATGTTACTCGCTGCATTTAGTGCGGTAATAGCGAGTATCGTATTCCCTAGCCAACTTTTTTTGAATTTATCAACTCAAACAGATTTACAAGCGCCTGGCAGTCTTGTTGAAATCCTAAAGAATGTACTACTCAGCTTTATCTCAAATCCTGTTCAAGCAATCAGTGAAGCTAACTTTATTGGTATTTTAGCTTGGGCAATTGGTTTAGGTTTAGGTTTACGCCATAGTTCAGACACAACAAAGCAAGTATTGACTGATACCGCCGATGCAGTGAATAAAATTATTCATACTGTAATTGCATTTGCACCAGTCGGTATTTTTGGTTTAGTTGCAGTGACTTTTGCGGAAGCTGGTTTTGCAACATTATCAAGCTATGCACATTTGTTAATGGTATTAATCGGCACAATGGCCTTTGTGGCGCTTATTATTAACCCGACTCTTGTTGCAATTACAATGCGTACAAATCCATATCCACTGGTATTTAAGTGTTTAAGAGAAAGTGGTATCACTGCATTTTTTACTCGTAGTTCTGCTGCCAATATCCCTGTCAATTTAGATCTCGCTCACCGCTTAGGTGTTAACGAAGCTATGGCAAGTGTTTCAATTCCACTTGGAGCAACGATAAACATGGCGGGTGCGGCTGTAACGATTACGGTATTAACACTTGCAACTGTAAATACGCTTGGTATGCATGTAGATTTGAGTATGATGTTAATTTTATCAGTTGTCGCGACGATCTCAGCTTGTGGCGCCTCAGGCGTGGCAGGCGGTTCGTTACTATTGATCCCAGTTGCATGTAGTTTGTTTGGTATATCATCAGAAGTTGCGATGCAAGTTGTTGCAATTGGTATGATCATTAGTGTATTACAAGATTCAACTGAGACAGCGCTCAACTCATCAACAGATGTTCTATTCACTGCTGCTGTAGATTTTAAAACCCGTCAAGACTCATAGGTTTATATGCCACTTCAACGTTTACCGAACTGGATTCAACTGGGTGCTTTTTTACTGGCATTGAATGCAGGGATGGTAAACGTCTTGGGTTTATTCACCCTACTGCACCAATCTGTTTCTCACATGACGGGGAATGTCAGCTTACTGGCCATGAATATACTGGATTGGCAACCAGATCATCTAATCTATTTGAGCTTAGTGGTTATTTGTTTTGTCATAGGGTCGTTTTATAGTGGTCTTATTCTTGGAAATGGTAACCTAGCATTAGCACGACATTACGGATTTCCACTGAGCTTAGTCGCATTTTTCCTGTTTTTAACATGGTTGCTCATCCCTTCTTTTCCTCGTTATGGCTTACTATGGGCCTGTGTTGCGATGGGTATGCAAAATGCAATGGTCAGCCACTATAAAGGTGCTATCATTCGCACGACTCATTTATCTGGTGTGCTTACGGATATTGGCTTAGCGCTGGGTTATAAGGCACGTGGATTAACAGTCGAAAAACGTCGCATCTTCCTGCATTTACTTATTCTTAGTGGGTTCTTAGTGGGTGGACTTGTTGCGAGCATGCTATATCCTTATTTAAAATTACAAACCTTTCTCATCCCTGCCGCTTTAAGCCTAATGATGAGTATGGCATATTGGATTTATTATTTTCGTTCTTCATCAAACTTAAATTTGGATTGAATTATGGTTAAAAATGCATTGCAAGCTCAGTTATTAAAAGCGGGTTTGGTGGATAATAAAAAAGCAAAAAAATTAACCAAACAAGTGCAGCATGAGCAACGTACAGGGCAAAATGATGATGCAACATTTAAAGCTGAGATTGATCGTGCTAAACAAGAAAAAATAGCCAAGGATCAAGCGCTAAATTCAGAGAAACAACGTATTTTGGAAGAAAAAGCCCTCAAAGCCTCAATCATCCAAATGATCAAACAGCACAAAGTACAACAGACCGAAGGCGATATTGCCTATCAATTTATTGATGATAATAAAATCAAAAAAATCTATCTTGCTCAACAAGTCTATAACGCGCTGGTGTCTGGTTCACTGGTCATTGCAAAAGATCAAGAGAGTTACGCCTGTCTTCCCAAAGAATTAGCGGAGAAAATTGATCAGAAGATGCAAGGATTCATCTTGGTGAATAATAATACAGCAGAAAATAGCCAAACCACAGATGAGGAAGATCCATACGCAGCTTATGTCATTCCTGATGATTTAATGTGGTAAACAGTCCTACTCTGTAAAGATGCCTTACAGATCGTATATAAACTGTGATAAAAATAAACGAAAGCCTTATTACACCTTACAATTCCCCCTCAAAGAATTTTAAGGTGTTTGGTTTTGGATTATTTAAATTTTATACGCAATATTCAAAATGAGTTGAGTCATTATCCTTGGCTAGAGATGTTACTTGCCTTAATCATCTTAATCTTATTTGCAGCACTGGCAAATTTTATTGCTAAAAGAATTATCGTTCGTGGTATTCGCCATTTAATTACAAAATTTAAGTCTCCAAATCAATCTATCTTTGCACAGCATAGTGTTACTCGTCGTTTAGCAAATATTGTTCCTGCGATTGTGATTATGAATGGGATCAGCACTGTCCCACATCTATCAGAGAAAGTGATCAGCCTTGTGCAAATGGGTGCTCAGGCCTTTATTTTCCTCACCATCGCACTAGCAGTCAGTGAAGCACTGAATATCTTTAATTTAGTCTATCAACGTAATCCTAAATCAAGAAATAAGCCAATTAAAGGCTATTTGCAACTGGTCAAATTGGTCTTATTTGTGGTGTGTGGCTTATTGATTTTAGGTACCTTCCTCAAAAGAGATGTTTTCACCTTGCTCGCTGGCTTCGGGGCAATGGCAGCGGTATTAATGCTCGTGTTCCAAAACACGATTCTTTCTTTGGTGGCCAGTGTGCAAATCACATCTTACGATATGGTTCGTATAGGCGACTGGATTGAAATGCCCTCTTTAAATGCCGATGGTGATGTCATTGATATGTCATTACATACAGTGACCGTTCAGAACTTTGATAAAACCTTTACCACTATTCCAACCAACAAACTTGTGACGGATACCTTTAGAAATTGGCGTGGAATGAGTGACTCAGGTTGTCGTCGGATGAAACGCTCACTTTTTCTTGATCAAAGTAGTGTGCATTTTATGAACAATGAAGAGCAACAAAAACTCAAAGATTTTTTATTGTTAGATCAATACCTTGATGCAAAACAATCAGAGATTGAAGAATTCAACAATCATTTGAGTAATCATTCACAATACAATCAACGACGTTTAACAAATTTGGGAACGTTTAGGGCTTATGTTGAGTTTTACTTACGTCAACACTCTGGCATTGCACAGAATCAAACGATTTTGGTTCGCCAGTTACAACCAACCAGTGAAGGTTTACCTTTAGAGATCTACGCATTTACCAACACGATTGCATGGGCATCTTATGAAGCAATCCAATCTGATATTTTCGATCATTTAATTGCAATTGTTCCTGAATTTGGCTTAAGAATTTATCAAGCACCATCAGGTCATGATTTTCAGACTTTTAAACACGAAGTAGATGTTGAAAAACTAACCTAAATCAATACACAGAATAAAGCTGCAATGGCTTGAAGGTCTTACTCAATCCAGATGAATGGATAGATACAGCGCCCTCAAGCCATTGAGTTATAGATATCAGATTTCATAGCGATAACTAGATATATTTATACTTAAGCCTAGTTTTCATAACCATAACTTTTACACACTTTCAAACTTTATAAAAAACTATTTCGTCCACTTCAGTAGATTTAAATTAAACTCAGATGCCAACAAATATGCTGCTATCAACAAGGCTAGCGAAATAGCAATCAAAACAATATCAATAGATGGAGCAGCTCCACGAATTAAAAAGAACATACTGGCGATGAACAACAAACAAACAGTAAAATTGCCAACTTTTTTTAACATTTAACATCCACATAATTGTGAGGCAGGTCACAATTATTGCTGTTTTGCATGCTAAGTTCCAGTATTATTATCGCTTTATTGTGACCACTCATCATTTCTCTCTACTCAAACTTAATTTATACTCCCCCCTAGATCAAAGACGTCATTTGCGGACCATCAATCCGCCAATATTTAGGATTAAAACGATCTTAGAGAATAATAAATTTCAAGCAACGTTAAGCCCTTTAGAATGTGCACAATTTCACTTTTCACGTTTATGGCATCGATTTTCTGCTATCCTATAATGACTATATGTTTATACTTTTTTAAACTTAGAGGAAAGAAACAATGTTGCGATGGTTTGAAAAATTAGTCGACCCATATCCAAGTAAAGACTTACACAAACCATTACCCACAACGTTCTTTGCTTTTGTTTGGAAAGCGACGCAAGGCATTCGTCCCTATTTATTCCTACTCATCGCCTGTACAGCCGCAGCAGCGTGTTTTGAAGCACTGTTCTTTTCTTATATTGGTAAATTGGTTGATTGGCTTAGTAATAGTCAGCCCAATACATTTTTTGCGACCAATCAGCAAAATATAACCATTCTGATCAGTATATTATTTGCCAACATCTTCTTCGTTAGCTTACAAGCCGTCATTAAACATCAAGTTTTATTTAGTAATTTTCCAATGCGTATGCGTTGGCGCTTTCATAATTTATTGTTGCAACAAAGCCTAGATTTTTTCCATACCGACTTTGCAGGTCGTCTATCAGCCAAAGTGATGCAGACCGCATTAGCTGTACGAGAATTTTGGATGATTCTTGGCGATATGCTGGTTTATGTACTTATTTATTTTATTACCATCAGTATCGTGCTTGGTTCTATATCGCCCATCCTGATCCTCCCTCTCATTATATGGTTGGTTTTGTTTATTGCGATTGCCAGTTATTTTATTCCACGTTTAGGAAAAATATCTCAAGCACAAGCAGATGCACGTTCGATAATGACAGGCCGTATCACGGATGCCTACACCAATATTCAAACCGTGAAACTGTTTGCACATGCAGGTCGTGAAAGTCAGTATGCCAAAGAATCCATGAAAGAATTCATGGAAACGGTTTATAAACAAATGCGTTTAGGCGTGAAATATCAAATTAGTATTCGGCTACTGAGTGCTTTTCTTTTTATTGGTGTAATTGGCACGTCTGTTTGGTTATGGACACAAGGCCAAGCTGCGATAGGTGTCATTGCAGCAACGACAGCAATGGTATTGAAACTTGATAGCCTAGCTGAATTTATCATGTGGCATATTACTATGCTCTTTGAAAATGTCGGAACGATTCAAGATGGTATGAAAACCTTAGGTAAGCCAATTCAAATCCAAGACAAAAAAGACGCCACTCAATTAAAAGTTCAACAGGGTGAAATTCGTTTTGAAAATGTTAGCTTTGCTTATAATCAGAAGAATGTCATTGATCATTTTAATCTAACCATCAAACCGGGTGAGAAAATCGGTATTGTGGGGCGTTCTGGCGCTGGTAAATCTACATTAATTCAACTGTTACTGCATTTTTACCAGATTAATCAAGGTCGTATTTTGATTGATGGACAAGATATTCAAAACGTAACTCAAGATAGTTTACGCGCCAATATTGCGTTAGTGACACAAGATACCTCACTTTTGCATCGTACCGTGGCAGAAAATATTAAATACGGTCGTCCAAATGCGAGTGAGGCTGAAATTCAACAAGCAGTGAGAAAAGCTCGCGCTGAAGAATTTATCCCCCAACTTAGCGATCAAAAGGGTCGTATAGGATTTGATGCTTATGTTGGTGAGCGCGGTGTAAAACTCTCTGGTGGTCAACGTCAGCGTATTGCTATTTCACGTGTTTTTCTTAAAGATGCGCCGATCCTTATCCTTGATGAAGCCACAAGTGCACTTGATTCTGAAGTGGAAGCTGCGATTCAATCCAGTTTAAATGACTTAATGGTTGGCAAAACGGTCATTGCAATTGCGCACCGTTTATCTACTATTGCACAAATGGACCGTCTCATTGTCCTTGATCAAGGCAGAATTGCTGAACAAGGTACACATGAACAACTGATAGCGAATGATGGCTTGTATGCCCAACTTTGGAAACGCCAAACAGGCGGCTTTTTAGTTGAACAACGAGTGACTCAGGACACCGAATAATGTTGTATTTAGAAGATTTAAATATTGGTGATCATTTCATTAGTCGTGAATATGAAATGACGCTTGAAGAAGTTAAACAGTTTGCGAGCCAATACGATCCTCAATCCTTTCATCTCGATGAAGAGGCTGCGGCACAACATCCAATCTTTCAAGGTTTAGCTGCAAGCGGATGGCATACTTCCGCTGTGGTTATGCGTTTATGGACTGAATGTTTCCCGATTGCAGGTGGATTGTTAGGTACAGAATCAAGTTTACGCTGGCCTCGCCCCACGCGTGTCGGCGATAGAATCCATGTTGAGGTTGAAATTACGGCTATCGTACCGTCCAAAACCAAACATGATCGCGGTATCGTCAGCTATGTAACACAAGCTTTGAACCAACACGGCGATGTGCTATTAATATCTACAACTAAAGTTCTCGTCTTTAGAAAGCCAACTTAATTTTTGAGGATTAGGTGACTGTCTTGTCCAACAATTTTTATGATTCATTCTTTTATTTCATGCAAAGATGTTTGAAAAGTACTTGTAAAGATCGATGAGCCGCCACGGATAGCACATGAAAACGACCTCAACTCGACAAGATCAAGGAATACCAGGCGTCTATGGCTTATTGTTATTAGATGTTGTTTCTCGCTGGGGATATAGCGATGAAACTTTATTTGCTCCTTTTCATTTAACGAGCGAACAACTGGCTGATCCAAACTATCGAATTCCAACACCGATTGCCAATGAATTGGTGAAGCATGCTTTACGCCTCACTGGTGAAACTACACTTGGCTTTCACTTAGGTACGCAAATGCGTATCTCGATCCATGGCTTTATTGGCTATGCCATCATGACCGCACATGACATTACAGATGCGATCGCGCTTGCCAGCCGTTTTATCCAATTACGTTTACCTTTTCTACAACTTTATTTTTCTACTTTCGGTCCTAAAGCAACATTACAATTACAATGTGATATTGAAGTTGAGCCTTTGCGAACTGAAATTATTCTGGGGCTCACCATTGGTATTATGACCATGGCTAAAGCTTTGACAGGAATCGAAGACTTAAGTGGTGAGGTTGATTTAGACTTTGCTGAGCCTGCTGGGTTTGATAAATATCGTGATAAATTGACCAGCACCGTTCGCTTTAATCAGCCACATTTGATTTCAAGTTTTGATAAAAAATATCTAGGCTTAAAAATGGTCAATGCTGACCCTATCGCCAGCCAAATTGCCATTAATCAATGTGAAACTGAGCTCTCTGCTTTAGGTGAACGCCGTCGTTTAGCGATGCGTGTCCGTGATATTTTGACCAACTCAGAACAACATTATTTGAGTATTGAAAGTGTGGCTGATCGTTTGCACATGTCAGATCGCACATTGAAACGGCAGCTTGCAGCGGAAGGAACTTCTTTTTCAACCTTGGTTGACGAGGTACGCTATCGACATGCGACCTCACTCCTTTCACGAACAGATTACAGTTTAGAACAAATTGCGGATGAATTAGGTTATTCTGATGTTGCAAATTTTAGCCGTGCTTTTAAACGCTGGAGTGGTCGTAGTCCAAGTAACTGGCGTAAAGATCCGTATTTGTAATATCGGGCTTCATTGATAAAACTTTTGTTTTTATTCAAAAACCTGTATAAAACGAAACAAAAATGATGAGATGGATTGTTAAGGAGTTGTCATGAATCATCCAGTAGATTTGAAATATGCGAGTACGCATGAATGGGTAAGAATTGAAGGTGACTTAGTTGTGACTGGGATTACTGACCATGCACAAGATGAGTTGGGTGATTTGGTTTATGTCGAAACACCTGAGGTCGGCAGTCAAGTTACTGCAACTGAACAAGCTGGTATTGTTGAATCTGTAAAAACAGCGTCTGATATTCATGCACCCGTTTCAGGTACAGTGGTTGAAGTAAATACTGAGCTTGAAGATGATCCTGATTTTGTCAATGAAGAACCGTATGGCAAAGGTTGGATCTATAAGATCAAACCAGACAATATGGCTGATGTTGAAAAACTCCTATCAAATGAAGAATACGAATCTGGTTTATAATTCTTTATAAACCCACCCAAGAAAAAGCCCAGTTTAAATTAAACTGGGCTTTTTTGATTTGAATAACAACTTAAGTAAAATGACCCAACATTAAGGTTTGTTATGACCAAGGATCTCTAATTCTTGCCCCTTGTAACTTTATGTTTCATGAATTTTCACTCTATTTTTGCGATTAAGCCCAATATTTTAATCATCCAAGCTTTTTATTTGTAACATTCTAAAATAATGTGCTCATTTCTCTAGCAATAAAGCCAAATTTTTAAATAAAAAAAGTGATTTTTTTATATTAAAAACCGCATATTCAGACACATAATTTTAATTACATAAACAATACAAATAATATACACTTATGTAACAGTGTTTCAAAAAACATTCGTGCTTGAATCTGTCACCTTATCAATCTTATTAGAATAGTAAATCATTTTCAGGCTATTCAGATGGGGTTGTACCGTTATGGATATATAAGGATGAGCATCCATTATGAATTTCTCTGATCCCACTGTTGTTGTTTTCATGGTCTATATTAGTGCCATGCTGGGTGTAGGTTTGTACGCCTATTTTTCTACCAAAAATCTTGATGATTATATTCTTGGAGGACGAAGTTTAGGTAGTTTTGTCACCGCTTTATCAGCAGGTGCATCAGACATGAGTGGCTGGCTACTCATGGGTTTACCTGGCGCAATTTATTTTGCTGGACTATCTGAATCTTGGATTGCGATCGGCTTAATTATTGGTGCGTGGCTCAACTGGTATTTGGTTGCTGGACGCTTACGTGTACATACCGAAGTGCAAAATAATGCCCTTACCCTACCTGATTATTTTACGGGTCGTTTTGATGACCAGAAAAAAATCTTACGTGTCACATCTGCATTAATTATTTTGGTTTTCTTCGCGATTTATTGTGCTTCAGGCATGGTCGCTGGTGCACGTTTATTTGAAACACTATTCGAACTGCCGTATCAAACAGCATTATGGTTAGGTGCATTTGCAACGATTGGTTATGTCTGCATTGGTGGTTTCTTAGCGATTAGTTGGACAGATACTTTCCAAGCAGGCTTAATGATTTTTGCCTTATTGCTTCTTCCTATCGTCACCTACATGTCTTTAGGCATCGGTGCTGAAGAGTTTACTGCATTAGTTGAAACAGCACGTCCACATGCCTATGATTTTGTTTCAAACTTAAGTTTTGTTGCGATTCTTTCAGCAGCAGCTTGGGGTTTAGGCTATTTTGGTCAACCGCATATTCTCGTTCGTTTTATGGCGGCTGATTCAGTGAAATCAATTCCTGCTGCACGCCGTATCGGCATGACATGGATGATTTTATGTTTAGCTGGCGCAGTTGGCTCAGGCTTTATTGGTATCGCATATTTCCAACAATATCCTGAACTCGGTGCTGCGGTTCTAGCCAACCCTGAAACCGTATTCATGGAACTGACCAAGATTTTATTCAACCCATGGGTGGTTGGTATCATCCTTGCGGCAATTTTATCTGCGATCATGAGTACATTGAGTTGCCAATTACTGGTTTGTTCTAGTGCGTTGACAGAAGATTTGTACAAAGGTTTTCTCCGCAAAAATGCTTCTCAAAAAGAACTGGTTTGGATTGGTCGTGCGATGGTTATCGCAGTTGCAATGCTTGCCCTGTTCTTAGCGCAAAACCCAGAAAGTAAAGTACTTGGTCTAGTTGCTTATGCTTGGGCTGGTTTCGGTGCGGCATTTGGTCCGTTAATCATCCTTTCATTGTTCTGGAAACGCATGACATTAAACGGCGCATTGGTCGGTATGATCATTGGTGCGGTAACGGTTATTGTTTGGAAAAACTTCTTTGGCGATACAGGCATATACGAAATCATCCCAGGCTTCGCTTTCGCGTTAATCAGCATTGTTGTGGTGAGCTTACTTGGCAAAGCACCAAATACAGCGGTAACGAGTCGCTTTGAACAAGCTGATGAAATTTATGCAAGAGAAATGAAATAATCGTTTTAAATAAGATTTAAGGGGCTTTCGAGCCCCTTTTCTTTTGCCTAAAATTTTGTCCGTGATTTAATTTTTATTTTTGAACTGTCTTTAATAACCTGCATTACAGGATAGCTTCGGGTTTCTTTTACACCGGGTAACTGCCATAAAATTTGACCCGCAATACGGCGAAACTCCTCCATTCCTGCACTGCGTAGCTTGATTAAGAAATCAAAACCGCCACTGACCATGTGACATTCGACGATTTCTTGGTATTGCGTCACCGCGTCAATAAAATCTTCTAAAACGTTGGGTGTGGTTTTATCTAGAAGTACTTCCACAAAGACTAAAAAACTTGCATTGAGTTTGTTTGGATTGAGTTTGGCCTCATAGCCCAAGATAAATTCATCCTTCGTCAACTTCTGCACACGCGCCATCACGGCCGTTGGTGAAAGATTCACTAACTCAGCCAACTTACTGTTAGAAATCCGTCCATCTGTTTGAAGAATATCCAGAATTTTCAAATCAGTACGATCCAATGTATAAATAGGGCTATCCAACTGAATTTTCCTCTAAAAAATGGGTGAATTATAGTGAGTTATTCGGGTTTTATTCTGTAATTATAAATTATCTAAACCTCTATACTCAATAGAGTATTGTTATCGGAATTTAGCAATGAATACATTGGATACCCACGCACAAATGGACACAACTCACGACAAGGGTGGTTATATCACCGAATTTAAAGAAAAAAGTGAGTTTGAGCAAAGTATTAATACTGCTTGGCGACGTGCAGAACCTGAGTCAGTAGCAGAACTTGCTGAAGCAGCAAATATCTCTCCCGACCTTGATCAAAAAATTTATGAACTGGCTTTTAATCTTGCGAATAATTTGCGTGAACGTAAAAGTTCGACTGGTAAAGCAGGGATTGTTCAAGGTTTACTTCAAGAATTTTCACTTTCTTCGCAAGAAGGTGTTGCGCTCATGTGTTTGGCAGAAGCATTGCTTCGTATTCCAGACACAGCTACACGTGACTTGTTAATCCGTGACAAAATCAACCAAGGCAACTGGAAAGAGCATTTGGGTCAAAGTAACCTCATGTTTGTCAATGCTGCTGCTTGGGGTTTGATGCTCACAGGCAAGCTCATGGAAACACCAAAGCAAACCAGTTTATCAAGTGTCTTAACAGGTCTATTGGCTCGTAGTGGACGTGGCATCATCCGTAAAGCGGTTGATGTCGCCATGCGCATGATGGGTGAACAATTTGTCACTGGCGAAACCATTGAAGAAGCGCTTGAACATGCCAAACCCCTTGAACATAAAGGTTTCCGCTACTCATACGATATGCTTGGTGAAGCAGCACTGACCGAGCATGATGCTGAACGTTATTACGATGATTATACTCAAGCGATTCATGCAATTGGTAAAGCATCCAATGGTCGTGGTGTCTATGACGGTCCTGGTATCTCAATCAAACTTTCTGCATTGCATCCACGTTATCAACGTGCGCAAATTGATCGCGTTCACCATGAACTTTACAACAAAGTCTTTGAACTTGCTTATCTAGCAAAACAATACGATATTGGCTTAAACATCGATGCTGAAGAGTCTGAACGCTTAGAAATTTCACTCGAATTGCTTGAGCGTTTATGTTTCGAACCAAAACTTGCCGACTGGAAAGGCATTGGTTTCGTTATTCAAGCTTATCAAAAACGTTGTTTCTACGTGGTTGATTATATTGTTGATCTTGCAAAACGCAGTAACAAACGTTTAATGATTCGTTTGGTGAAAGGTGCGTATTGGGATAGCGAGATCAAGAAAGCACAAATTGATGGTATGACCGATTACCCTGTGTTTACGCGTAAAGTTCACACGGATTTGTCATACATCGCATGTGCGAAAAAATTACTTGCTGCACCTGAACAGGTTTATCCTCAGTTCGCAACACACAATGCTCAATCCCTTGCAACGATTTACAAGCTTGCTGACCCAAGCAAATATTACCCTGGTCAATACGAGTTCCAATGCTTACACGGTATGGGTGAGCCATTGTACGAACAAGTAGTCGGTTCAAAAGAAGACAATAAACTGGGTATTCCATGTCGTATTTACGCACCAGTCGGTAACCATGAAACATTATTGGCTTATCTGGTACGTCGTCTATTGGAAAATGGTGCAAACACATCATTTGTAAACCGTATTGCTGACAAAACTTTAAAAGTTGAAGACCTGATCCAATCGCCAATCAAAGATATTCAAACTGCTGCGAAAGATGAAGGTCAGCTTGGTTTAAAACACCCTGCGATTCCTTTACCGCACGATTTATATCCATTGCGTCCAAACTCAAATGGTTTTGATTTAAACAATGATCAGCCTTTAGCCGCTTTAGATGCAACTGCACAAAAATTACGTAGCCACATTTGGAAAAGCGCGCCATTACTTGGTTTTGAATCCACTGTTCACGATGCAAGTAATGCAATTGCAATTACAAACCCTGCACAGAACAGTGAAGTTGTAGGTCATGTCAATGAAGCAACCAGCGCAGATGTACAGCTTGCCTTAGAAGCAGCGGTACAAGCACAACAAAGCTGGGCTGCTACCGATAAAGTAGAACGTGCTGCTTGCTTGAAACGTGCTGCTGATTTAATGGAATCTCGCATTCAAGAATTAATGGTTTTACTTTGCCGTGAAAGTGGTAAAACTTATGCCAATGCGATTGCGGAAGTTCGTGAAGCAGTAGATTTCTTACGCTACTATGCAACTCAAATTGAAAATTTACCTGTAAATGCACAAGTAAAACCATTGGGTACAGTACTTTGTATCAGTCCATGGAACTTCCCTCTTGCGATTTTCTCTGGTCAGATTGCAGCAGCATTGGTCAGCGGTAACTGTGTAATTGCCAAACCTGCGGAACAAACACCACTTATTGCAGCTCAAGCCGTACAAATACTTTGGGAAGCTGGTGTGCCACGCGGTGTGGTTCAGTTACTTCCTGGTCGTGGTGAAACGGTTGGTGCGCAACTCAGCCAAGATGATCGTATCCAAGGCATCATGTTCACAGGTTCGACCGAAGTTGCAAAAATCTTGCAAAAGACTGTCGCAAAGCGTTTATCGGCTAATGGTCAACCGATCCCGCTAATCGCGGAAACAGGTGGTCAAAATGCGATGATCGTGGATTCTTCAGCACTGACTGAGCAAGTGGTATTGGATGTTGTAAGCTCTGCATTTGACAGTGCTGGTCAACGTTGCTCTGCACTTCGTATCTTATGTGTACAAGAAGATAGCGCTGAGACTGTGATCAAAATGCTAAAAGGTGCAATGCAACAGTTGATCGTAGGTCATCCTGCCATCTTAAAAACTGACATTGGTCCTGTTATTGATCAAGAAGCAAAACAAACCATTGATACTCACATTCAAAAGATGAAATCTAAGGGCTACCCTGTTCATCAATTGATGTTTAATGATGCAACAAGCCAACAAGCACTTGCTCAAGGCACATTTGTTCCGCCTACAGCCATTGAATTACCAAACCTCGATGACCTAGAGCGTGAAGTATTTGGTCCTGTATTACATATCATCACTTATAAATATGGCGAGCTTGAGCAATTGATCGATCGTATCAATGCCAAAGGCTACGGTTTAACCATGGGTCTACATACACGTATTGATGAAACCATCAACACCGTGAT
Organism: Acinetobacter sp. NIPH 2699; assembly: GCF_022549355.1. Lineage (GTDB taxonomy): Bacteria > Pseudomonadota > Gammaproteobacteria > Pseudomonadales > Moraxellaceae > Acinetobacter. The sequence goes on along the minus strand of NZ_JAKZGL010000008.1, from coordinate 126,707 downwards.
CCAGCGCGCTGAAGTGGGTAACCTATACATCAACCGTAATATCGTTGGTGCTGTCGTAGGCGTACAACCATTTGGTGGTGAAGGCTTATCAGGTACAGGTCCAAAAGCAGGCGGTCCACTGTATATGTATCGCTTGATGGAACATTGCTCAGAGAAAGTTTTAGCAACCCCATTTGCAATGAAAGCTGAAATTTCAAATTTTGATGCAGTATCGAATGTTGCTTATCAAAACTTGTTATCTTGGGCAAACCAAAATATGCCTCAAGCAATTACAACGATTCCTGCATTTGGTGTAGGTAAGTTTTACGAGTTGCAAGGCCCTACTGGTGAGAGCAATCAATACATTATCTTACCTCGCCATCGTGTGCTTTCAATCGCAGATGATGAGCGTGGTCAGTTGCAGCAACTTCTCGCAATTTTTGCAGTAGGTAGTTCAGCAGCAATGCTAAAAGACAACGTATTCTTGACTAAACACCAAGCTTCGTTACCAAAAGAGGTTTTAGCCGCAATCAAAGTTATTGCTCGTGTTGAAACAGATCACTTTGATGCGGTATTACATCAAGGTTCTGTTGAGCAACTACAAACTCTACAACATAAAATTGCGAACCGTTCTGGAGCAATCGTGGGAATTACTCATCTTCAAATAGATGAACAGATTCCTCTAGAACGCCTCGTCATCGAACGTGCCATTAGCGTAAATACTGCGGCAGCAGGCGGTAATGCGAGTTTGATGACTTTATCTGAAGACTAATTTAGGTCTTCAATCTCCTAGCCCGAATCATGTTTACATGGTTCGGGTTTTTTATTATTCATATATAAATAGTTAAGTTCAGTTGAGCATAGCCTTTTAGACAAAATCTAATATAAGGCAGTTATTTTTCGATAAGTTGATGGTGTATTTTAATTGAATTCACGCTAGTTAAAGTTGCCATTATCGGCTCAATCAGAACTAGGTCAATCCACAAAATTTTGATACCATTCACAGCTAAATTTGTTTTGTATTTTTGGTAGTTATGACCGTATCTTATCAACAGCAACTTCAAGAGAAAATTGAACGAATCACCACACAATTTGCTCCGTTCAATCCACCCACTTTAGAAGTCTTTCAATCCGCTGAACAACATTTTCGTATGCGTGCCGAATTTCGTCTCTGGCATACAGAAGATGATTTGTTCTATGCTATGTTTGAACGTGCTGAAGATGGCAAACAAAAAGAAGTCGTTCGTGTCGATGAGTTTCCAATTGCAGATCGTAGTATCAACGAATTAATGCCACGTTTATTACAAGAATTAAAAGCAACGCCAATTTTATCTCAACGTATTTTTGAAGCTGACTTCCTTGCGACATTAAGCGGTGAAATGTTAGTTACACTGATTTACCATCGAAAATTAGATGCAGAATGGGAAATTGCTGCTAAAGCTTTAGCTGAAAAGCTCAATATTAAAATTATGGGTCGAAGTCGCGGTCAAAAAGTCATTATTGGTGATGATTATGTGGTTGAGCAACTCAACGTACATGGACGAACGTTTAAATACAAACAAATTGAAAGTAGTTTTACTCAACCCAATGCACAAGTATGCCAGCATATGCTGGAATGGGCCTGTGATGCAGCAGAAGCTTCACAGAAAGACCTTTTAGAATTGTATTGTGGCAATGGTAACTTTACCCTTCCACTGTCTTTAAAGTTTAATCGTGTCCTCGCAACAGAACTCGCCAAGTCGTCTGTATATGCAGCGCAATGGAATATTGAACAAAATAAAATTGAGAATATTCAAGTCGCGCGTTTATCTGCTGAAGAATTTACCCAAGCCTATCAAGGTGAACGTGAATTTAGACGTTTGCAAGAAGCCAATATTGATATTCAAAGCTATGACTTTGACACCATCTTTGTCGATCCACCACGTGCAGGGATTGATGACGAAACGCTTAAATTACTGCAAGGTTTCGAACGCATTATTTATATCTCATGTAACCCTGATACCTTACATGACAATTTGAAAACCTTGGCTGAAACACATCGTATTCGTAAGTTTGCCATGTTCGATCAATTCCCTTTTACGCACCATGTTGAATCAGGCGTTTTGCTCGAAAAGATTTAAACAAATTATGTCTATGTAACAGAAAAATAATAAGGGATTTAATAAACCCTTATTATTTAACTATATTTTTAGACAAAATACAATTTTTCACAAAGTTCAAGCTATGAGCCTGTCATAATTTCGTTGATTTCATTAATCATCATCGGAAAAATTTGAGTTCAACTGCTGCTTTTATCACTGTTCTTGGCTTGTAATTTATTTTAGATTGGTTATATTTCGAACTATGTTAGGCTGTATATGAAGGCTCTATGAGTTTTTGGCAAAAACTGTTCACTGCGGAACAGCAATATAATGAACACAAGAACCAAACTTCTTGTGTTGAAAATGATTGTTCTTGCAAATCAAATGAACAACTGCTGGATGCTTTAGTTAAAGCAACAGATGAAGATGTGATCAAAGGCATCAAAAAAGTACTTATTTCTCGAGGCTATAGTCGCAAAGAGTTGCTGGCACTCATCAAACCGCCTCTTCAATAAAAATATCCCTAGTCTCTTTAAAGAGACTAGGGATTTTATTTACATACACTACGATCAACTTCTGCGACAATCGGCCCTAAATTAAACATTTGATCATGTTGTTTGGTTGATCCTGAATATAGACTGGAAATTGAACCATCTAAATATAAAGCATGATCTATTTTTAATTGTTGTTTAAAAAATTGCGCAAATTGATAAAAACTCACTTGCTGCCGAGAAATCACAAAGTACAACTGATTATTTTTAACACCAACACCATTTCGAATCTTCAATGAACTTGAATCAACTAAAAAGTTGCGATTTATTTTTCTGTTATAAAGCAACATTGGTCCTGATTGCGTTGCATATAAAGCGTTAAATCCTTGGTGTTTATAGTCGGCTGTCGTTTTGATCGTGGCTTGTTGATGATTCCAAGCCAGTACGCCATTCGGTTGCATAAAGAAGTTACCAAAGCCCTTAGCTTCGTTTAGCATCGAAAACTTTTGCCCTTTTTCTACATAAAGCCCGACTGGCTGAAAATTAGCGTGGTACATACCGGCATTCATTGCAAAGTTAAGTTGTGCACATCTGGGCAACGCTTGTTGAATATTTGAAAATTTCTGATAATAACGATTCGTTTGAGGACTTTTTAAATAGAGTTCCAACTGACTGAGATTCGTTACTTTGATTACATCATAAGTCGCATGATCCGCATTGATCGTTTGGTGTTGCATTGCATATGCCGTGGGTCCAAGGAAAACAATCAGTCCTGTCAAAAGCCATTTTTTCATTTGAATCCCACGTATGATGATCGACCTGAGTTTGTTTTTGCATAACTAAGTACAGTGTAAAAAGAATAGATACAACCCAGACACACATTCTTCTATATACCTGCATAAATATACTCGATTGCTTCACCTTTTTTGATTAGAATAGCTGAGTAAATACAAAAACCTTGTATCAGTATGCAGCAAAAAAAACCACGTTACCCTCTCGGTGCACACCTCATTGTTAAACACTTTGGGTATAGTCATCATGGGATTTATGCAGGTCGTGGGCGAGTCATTCATTATTCAGGTTTTGCCCATATTTTTAAAAAGCATCCGATCGAAATAACTTCATTGCAACGTTTCGCACGAAATAAAGTCATTTATATTCGAAACTATCCATCACCTCGCTATCAAGCAAAAGCTGTAGTAAAACGTATGCGCTCGCGCATGCATGAAAACAACTATCATCTAATTATTAATAATTGCGAACATTTATGTACTTGGGCCATCACAGGTGTTGAGTCAAGTACGCAAGTTGAACGTATGCAACATCGACTTGCTACGATTGGTTATGTCAGTTCAGTGATGAGCTATATGAATAGCTTAATGTTGACGGTTGCGACAGCTTGTTTTGCAATTGTACTGTACATAAAAATGATGCTCCGTCGACAAGCAAAAAAATCGACACCGACGTATCTACGATTAAAAGCGAAGCATTCTAAGAAATAAAACAAGATTACTTACTTATAGCCTAGAATTTTAAAAATTAAGGTAAAATTCACATAACGATTTACTTGTATTCTTCACTTCTATACAATTATTCGCGATACATTTCGTATCTCATCCATATCGAGGGTTTTATGTTGGAGATAGCAGTAATCTGATAATCGTATTTCAATGACATATTGAAATGGGTTATCAACGCGATTTTTGTGGCTTTAAAAAGCCGAACTTTGCCTATGATTACTTATATCTGGATAACAACATGAACTTATCGAAGTCCGAACAAAGGACACTTCACGTCTTAGCTAAAGGCGGTAAAATCGTAAAACTTCGCAATAACGTTGGTCAAATCATCGCTGTAGAATGCTATAACCGAGAAGGTTTCTTATTGTCTGATTGCAACCTTGACGTTTTTAATAAGCTAAGAAAGAAAAGACTGATCAAATCCATCAATGGACAGCCCTATCAAATTAATTTACATGAGCTTAGGTCTGTACGCCCTCAATTAGACAATCGTTAGCACAGCCCTCAATTTGAATAAACTCATCGCTGTGGGCCGATTACAAAATATGAATTCTTCCCCACTATTTAAACCAATCCGAGATATCTTGGATAAAGAAACATGAGAGAAAATTAATATGAATATCCATATTCGTGATGAAAACATTACTGATATTCAAGCCATATTTGATTTAACAAAAATTGCTTTTGAAACTGAAGAACATTCTAGTCACACTGAACAATTCATCGTAAATGCTTTACGCGCTTCCAACCAGCTAACGCTATCTTTAGTTGCAGGAAATAACGATGAAATTATTGGGCATATTGCATTTTCACCTGTGCACATCTCAGATGGAACTCAAGGCTGGTATGGTTTAGGTCCAATCTCTATTTTACCCAAACATCAGGGCAAAGGTATCGGATCCAAGCTTATGCAGGCAGGCTTAGAAGCAATCAAAGATTTAGATGCGTTTGGCTCTGTATTACTTGGTGATCCACAGTATTATGGCCGATTTGGTTTTAAAGCAGATTCAAGGCTTGTTTTAGAAAGTGTGCCTGCTGAATATTTCCAAATCCTACCCTTTACAGCACATGTTCCAACAGGCATAGTCACTTATGAAGATGCCTTTAATGCCACTGCATAATATGCAAACTTCATAAATTCTAAATAAAAAAAGCAGTCAGTTTTTTAGCCTGACTGCTTTTTTATTTACTGATTTCTTTAATTTACTTCGCGGCAGTTGCTTCAGTCGTGATATTTACAGTGATCTTATCGCCAACATTCGGCACATAACTTCCAATGCCAAAGGCAGAACGATCAAATGAAGTGGTTGCATTAAAGCCAATCGCAGGAACTTTTGCCATTGGATGCTCACCTTGTTTATTCAATACAGCATCCAATACCACTGGTTTCGTCACACCTTTTACAGTCAAATCACCAGTAATCTTGAAGTGTTTTTTGTCTTTGGTTTCTACTTTGGTACTTTTAAAAGTAATGTTTGGATATTTCGCAGCATTAAACCACGCTTCTTCTTGGAACTCTTTATCTAAAGCCACAACGCTTGTGTTGACACTGCTTAAAGGAATGGTCACTTCAACAGATGAGTTTGCAGGTTTTTCATTATCAACTTTAATTACACCTTGGATGTCTGTAAAGTTAGCGCTTGGCGTAGAAAAACCAAAGTGATTCCAGCTAAACACTGTTGCGGTATGGGTTGGATCAATTTTATAGTCAACAGCTTTCGCTTGAACTAGCGTTGAACCTAATGCTAAACATACACCTAGAGATAAAGCTTTTAAATTGTTCATGTATTCCTCGATTGATTTTCAGATTTATTAAATTGTATTAGAAAATGATAAGAATAGAATGTGGGTGATTTACGACACAGTGTTTTGTTTTTGCAACGAAGCCCCTTAACAAAATAACACAATCCCATAAAATTCATCTTAACAACAACTAGATTAAATTTAGCCTGTACAAAACTTATCATTTTTTAACCATGGTTTTTATCAAACGATGTTATAAAAATTAATCACCTTTAAAAAAATTTATATTTTTATTTGGAGAAAGTTGCATGAATTTACAAAAAATATTTGATCAATTAAACATAACGCAAGCAAATCCCGCTATCAGCATTTTTGTTCCGACCCATCGAACTTTCCCTGACAATCAACAAGATGCCATTGCTTTAAAAAATGCATTGAAAGAGTTAGAAACACGATTATCTGAAAATTATGATAAACGCGAAGCAGAAGCACTGCTACATCAAATTGAACAGAAACTTGCAGATCACAACCACAACTATAACTTAGATACTTTGGCTATTTTCGCAAGTGCCGAAGATACACAAATTCTAAATTTTCCATTTCAAGTGAAGCCACGAGTTATCATCGATCAGCATTTTGCAACACGAGACATTCTTCGTGAACTGAACAATGCGGTTCACTATTATTTAGTGATTGTTTCAAGGGATCAAGGACGCTTATTAGAGGTCTTTAACGATCAATTGGTACGTGAATTTCATCAAGATGATGAATTACAAGGTTTAAATTTTCCAATTGAGAACACACATCTTTATACAACAAGCTCAAATGATCGCTCCAATGCAACAAAAGAGGAAAATTATATAAAAGAGTTTTTAAACCGTGTCGACAAAAGTGTTCAAGAAGTTTACAAGCAAAATTCTTTACCTATTTTTGTCGTTGGTGATGAACGTACGGTCTCTTTCTATCAACAAGTCAGTGATAATCCAACTGCCATCGCTGCAACTGTGACCAATAGCACCAACTTAGAAGCGGAAGCTCGCCTACTGATTGACGAAGCTCAGGATAAAGTTGACTCATATCGAACGACACTTCAGCAAGCGTCACAAGCTGAAATCAGTCAGGCGAAAAGTCAAAATCTATTAATTGAAGACCTATCCTCGATTTATCGCGCTGCAAAAGAAGGTCGTATTGATCAGATCTTTATACGTAAAGGTTATGTACAACCAGCAACAGTTGATGCTGAAACCTTAAATGTTGAACTTAACTTAGATACAACCAATACTGATGATATTGTAGATGATATTTTATCAATTGTGCTTCAACATGGCGGTAAAGCCCATTTTCTAGATGCAAAGTTTTTAGATGACAATGCCAATTTGCTCGCCAAAGCACGTTACTGATTTAATTAACCCAAAAATAAGAGCATTGTTGCTCTTATTTTTTCTTAAGCTAAAATTTATGAACACAGCTAAAATCATCAAGTGAATAACAAGGTAAAGTATGACTCACTCCGTTCAAGCTCAAAGTACGACAACACCCTACCGTGTCACGCTAACAGATTCCTCTGGTCATCAATGGTATGCTGATGAACCAACTGATAAAGGTGGTCAAGACAGCGCACCCAACCCCGTTCAGCTTTTACTTTCAGCTTTAGGGGCTTGCACGACAATTACCTTAGAAATGTATGCCAAACATAAAGGTATTCAGCTTGATCATGTTCAAGTAAATTTAAGCTTAAATCCAAATGGCAAACCTGAAACAGGTCAAAACAATATTGAGCGAAAAATCGTATTAACAGGTGAATTTACCGAAGACCAGCACAAACGGCTCCTTAAAGTGGCTGAAAGCTGCCCTGTTCATAAATTATTAACCTCTAATATTTCGATTCAGAGTGAATTAAGTATTGGATAAATGATATAATTATGGTTTTTTATTTTAAAAACCATATTTATAAAAAATTAATATTTAACTGATAATTCAGTTCCTGGCATTCAAATTCTTTCAACATATTTTCAGGAATGACCTGTTTTGCCTCTGAGCTTATGATCATATAAGTTAAGTCATACCAATTCACTTCGCTCTTGTCATCTGGACAGTAGAAGATCCCTTTTTGCTGGTCCAATTTAATGTATTTTTCATCAACGCTTCTTAACTCATAACCATATTTATGGGTTAGAAGTATATTCACCAGCTCTATAATTTTAGACTTATACTGTGGAAAAAGATCTGTTTTTTCAAAATACTGAACCATCTCTAAGCTTGCAATCTTTAAAAACTGTGTTTCATATTCATCAATACACTCAATTCCAAAGAACCGCCAAGCGGATAAATTTTCGATATCCTTCAAACTCTGAATTAAAGAGTCTGTATTTTTAAATAGCTGATATTTACATAAGTTCTGTTTTGGGTCTTCTGTGAAAAGAACCTCGATATCAAAACCTATATTGAGTTCAGCCATAGTACTTTGTTCAAACAAAGCATTCCTAAGGTTTATACGCCATTCATCAAACTCAAAATAATAAGTACGGTTGGCAGCAATTCTACAAATCATTGAGAATAAATGTGGCGGTATGTCATTCATAATAGTTGTTATTTGGCCTATAGAATTAAAGTATGTTTAAAAATTTCTTTAATTATATATCAACATTGAAGCGAGAAACTAAATGTTGATACGTAAAAAAGCGCCCTAATCAGAGCGCTTTTTTATACCACTTAAATCATTAAGCAGTCAGTTCTTTTACGGCAGCAACAACTGCTTCAGTCGTAATACCAAAGAATTGGAACAAGTCTTTCGCTGGAGCAGATTCACCATAAGTAGTCATACCGATCACTTTGCCGTCTAAACCAACAAACTTCCACCAATAATCGACATGAGCAGCTTCAACTGCTACACGTGCACGGATATGTGCAGGAAGTACAGCTTCACGGTACGCAGCATCTTGCTTCACGAATTCTTCAGCACATGGCATAGAAACTACACGCACGCCTTCAAGTTGTGCATACGCTTCCATTGCCAATGAAACTTCAGAACCCGTTGCAATGATGATTGCTTTCAACTCACCTTTTTCCTCTGCAAGCACATAACCACCTTTTGCAGCATTTTGAATTTGAGCTTCATTACGCGCTTGGAATGGCAAGTTTTGACGAGAGAAAATTAACGCAGTTGGGCCATCTTTACGCTCAAGTGCAGATTTCCAAGAAATTGCAGCTTCAACCGTATCACATGGACGCCAAGTATTTAAGTTTGGTGTACCACGTAAAGATGCAATTTGCTCTACAGGCTGGTGCGTAGGACCATCTTCACCTAAACCAATCGAGTCATGCGTATACACATGAATCACACGTTGCTTCATCAATGCAGACATACGAACAGCATTACGCGCATATTCCATAAACATCAGGAATGTTGCAACGTAAGGAACAAAACCGCCATGTAAAGCCACGCCATTAGCGATTGCAGTCATACCAAATTCACGAACACCGTAATACACGTAGTTACCCGCTGGGTTCTCTTGTACACCTTGGCAACCTTTCCAAAGTGTTAAGTTTGAACCCGCTAAGTCAGCAGAACCACCTAATAATTCAGATAATAATGGGCCGAACGCTTGTAATGTGTTCTGGCTTGCTTTACGCGTTGCAATTGTTTCTGCTTTGGCATTGGTTTCAGCAATAAATGCGTCTGCTTGCGCGGCAAATTCAGCAGGTAAATCACCATTGATACGACGTAATAACTCAGCCGCTTCAGTTGGATATTTTGCTTGGTATTGCGCGAATAATTCATTCCAAGCTGCTTCAGAGCTTTGACCTTTGGCTTTTGCATCCCATGCTGCATAGACATCTTCAGGGATGACAAAGGCATCTTCTTTCCAGCCTAATGCTTCACGTGTTAAAACGATTTCGTCTTTACCAAGTGGTGCACCGTGGCAATCTTCTTTACCTTGTTTATTTGGTGAACCTAGACCAATCACCGTTTTACAAATAATAATCGTTGGTTTATTGGTTTCAGCTTTCGCTTCAATGGTTGCTTGGCGAATCGCAGCAGCATCATGACCATCTACACGAAGTACTTGCCAGCCGTAAGCGTTGAAACGTTGTTCTGTGTCATCACTGAACCAGCCTTCAACTTCACCATCAATTGAGATACCGTTGTCATCATAATAAACAACAAGCTTACCAAGACCTAAAGTACCAGCAAGTGAACATACTTCATGGGAAATACCTTCCATCAAGCAGCCATCACCAAGGAAACAATAAGTGAAGTGATCAACAACATTTAAACCATCTTTGTTGAACTGGGCAGCTAAAGTTCTTTCAGCTAAAGCAAAGCCAACGGCATTGGCAATACCCTGACCTAATGGACCAGTTGTTGTTTCGATACCAGGTGCATAACCCAATTCTGGATGACCCGGTGTTTTAGAATGTAATTGACGGAATTGTTTTAAATCTTCAATCGATAATTCATAACCCGTCAAATGCAATAACGCATATTGCAGCATAGAACCATGACCATTTGACAATACAAAGCGGTCGCGGTTCGCCCATTGTGGGTTTGTTGGATTATGATTTAAAAATTCACGCCAAACTACATCAGCGATATCTGCCATCCCCATTGGAGCACCAGGATGCCCTGAGTTTGCTTGTTGCACAGCATCCATAGCCAAGACACGAATTGCATTTGCAATACGACGTTCATTTAAAGGGGTTGTCATAAGTCAGAATCCGATTAAATCAATAAGATGAGAGAAGATGAGAAATCACCTTTCAAAAGCTGTGACTATTGTCTTAAAAAAAACACATGGGGTAAAGCCTAATACACGATATTTCTTATTTTTCACTCGTTGATCTGGCATTAGTAAGTATAAATGTTCATGCGTTAAGCAAAAAAGTAAACATCGCATCTAAAATAAAAGCGTGACTCAACAGAAATCCAATAGAGAGCAGAACTCATATATTAGTTTTACTGATACACATATCAATAAAAACATGATGAAAATGAAATAAATTCATGCTTTTTAGTCAGCTTGTGCTAGTCCTATCCGCTAAGTCGATGTAACATACTCTGTCTTTTTGAAAATACCAGTGATAGGACGTTCATGCGCGAGTATGCTGTTTTTACTTCAGAATCTGTAAGCGAAGGTCATCCAGATAAAATGGCTGACCAAATTAGTGATGCAATCTTAGATGCGATCCTAAAAGAAGACCCGTATGCGCGTGTCGCTTGTGAAACATTAGTAAAAACAGGTGCGGTTGTTCTTGCTGGTGAAATCACAACAACAGCCAATGTCGACTTTGAAGCGATTGTACGTCAGACCGTAAATGGTATTGGCTATCACCACTCTGATTTAGGTTTCGATGGCTCAACTTGTGCCGTGATCAATATGATCGGCAAGCAATCCCCTGAAATTGCCCAAGGTGTTGACCGTCAAAAACCAGAAGATCAAGGTGCAGGCGACCAAGGTTTAATGTTTGGTTATGCCAGCCGCGAAACTGATGTCCTCATGCCTGCTCCAATTTCTTATGCGCATCGTTTAATGGAGCGCCAAGCTGAATTGCGTCGTTCAGGTGCTTTGCCTTGGTTACGTCCAGATGCGAAAAGCCAAGTTACCTTTGCTTATGAAAACGGTATGCCAGTTCGCCTAGATGCTGTGGTATTGTCGACCCAACATGATCCTGAAATATCTCAAATCCAGTTAAAAGAAGCGATCATTGAAGAAATCGTAAAACCGATCATCCCTGCTGAAATGTTCCATGCTGGCACTAAATTCCACATCAATCCAACTGGAATGTTTGTGATTGGTGGTCCAGTGGGTGATTGCGGTTTAACAGGTCGTAAGATTATTGTAGATACTTATGGCGGTATGGCTCGTCATGGTGGCGGTGCTTTCTCTGGTAAAGATCCATCTAAAGTTGACCGCTCTGCTGCTTATGCAGGTCGTTATGTTGCGAAAAATATCGTTGCTGCTGGCTTGGCGGATAAATGTGAAATCCAAGTGAGTTATGCCATCGGGGTTGCTGAACCGACTTCGATTTCGATCAATACATTTAATACGGCCAAAGTATCAGAAGAGTTGATTATTCAACTTGTTCGTGAGCACTTTGACTTACGCCCATATGGCATCACACGTATGTTGAACTTGATTCAACCAATGTATAAGCAAACTGCCGCTTACGGACATTTTGGTCGTGAAGGTTCGGATTCTGCATTTACTTGGGAAAAAACCGATAAGGTTGAAATCTTGAAGGATGCTGCTGGGTTATAATCCCCACGACAACTTCATAGTAAAAGCTCACAGCAACAAAACTGTGGGCTTTTTTTATTTCTACAACGACTTTCTATTATTTTTTAGGATTTATACTCTCATGCTTAAATATCTCAAATAATGAGTTTTTTTGCATCGCTTGATCCTCATGATGTTGCTGTAAATAAATATGCACACCCTTTACAATCACCACAACCACAAAACAGGCTGCAACACAGAGCATCCATAAACCATAAGGGCTACGGATATGTTGAGAGCCACAATAAGGACACGCCTTATCTGTTGATGCAACAACCTTGTCACAACATGCACAATGATATTGAGATAACATCATTTACTCCTCCCACTTATTATTTTTTATTTTCTTCTCACAACAACTTTGTCGTTACAGTTTTATCCTATGAGAAAAAAATCAAGAATACAATCTTGTTTTAGAACCGATACTTTAAAAGTAACACAATTATATGACAGCTAAATGCATTTCTTAGAACAGCTCAGTCACCCCAATAACATGACAATTTTGATCTTTTATAGAATTTGTTAGAATATGATTTTAAAACTACGGAAATATCATCATGACTCAATTGATCAACAAAGGTGGATTCCGTGAACGCGCCAACCGCAGTCGCAAATATAAACACTCAGAAAATGAGATAACAACACTCACTCCTAGTGAATACCAACCTCAAAACAAAGAAAAAGATAAACCGGCTCAAGTTGACCAAAAACATGACCACCCTAAACATGACGCATAAAAAAACACGCTTTTAAAAAGCGTGTTTCTTGATTCATTCTGTCGTGATTAATTTACATCTTTAAATTCAATTTTCTTCTGATCAGGCTTAACTTCACGTGCTTCGCCATCGATAATCGTAGAATCACGATATTGACCACCGCTCTGCTGATTTTGCATTTCCTGCATTTGACGCATCATATCTGCAAAAGGATTCTGCCCAGCAGCACCGCCGCCCATACCACCCATCATTTTTTCCATCATCGCTTGCTGACGTTTTGCCATGGTTTTCATCAAGGCATTACGAAACGCAGTTTGTACAGCGGGGATCAGCACTAAGATTGCAAGAACATCTGAGATCAAACCTGGAATCATCAATAGAAAACCAGACATTGCAAGCGCCAGCTTTTTAGTTACGGCTGGATCACCACCGAGCTGTCCAGTCATTTGCATCTGTTGCAACTGTGGCATGATACTGGATGTACTTGAACGAACTAGATTGAGACCAATAAAAAACGCGAAAATGAACCAAAAGAATACGTACCACATACTCCCTACAAGGTCACCCACGCCGATCCATACTAAAACTTCAGCAATTGTGCCAAATACCACGATAAGAAGTAGATTCATGTCAGAGCTTCGTCTATCTCAGAAAATTGAAAAAATGTGCAGCACAGAGTGTATAAAAGTAAAGCTGGCACAGCAAATAAAAAATCATCGTAAATAAAATGATGGGTGCTTTTTTTGAATTATCAAGGCTGACAGAGCAAGTTATATAAAAAAGCGTTCAATTAAATCCTGTTTAATTGAACGCTACAGCTTCTATTTAGTGATTAACCGCAAGTCGCATGGCTAATCTTTTTAGATTTTGGATCAATTGTTACCGTCACTCGATTTTCACGATAATCCATGGTTACAGGTTGATTCGGTCCAATACTACGAACGATTTCAGATTTCGTTTTTTGCTTGATTTCATCTTCACTCAGTCCAGATTGACCAATTAATTTCTGCGCTTCTTCAGCTAAACACTTAGGCTGGCTTGAGCGAAATAACTCCCATTCTTCGACAACTTGACCATTAGGCAACTTACAATATCCCACCTGACCATTTGCTTCATTTCGGATTTCTAATTGTCCACCCTGTTCAATACAGAATTTACTAGCAGGGTTTGCCATGCCAATTTTTGGTGGCGTAAGTTCTTGATTTGGCATTGATGAACATGCTGCGAGTGATGTCAGGATTAAACCTAAAAATAAAAAGTTTTTCATACGTTTATATTCTTGCAAAAGAATAAAGATAGCAAAAAAAGTGCAATCTTATGTCTATGATTTGAAACACAACTATATTTGTATTGCTGAAAATTTTCTTCAATAAAAAAGCATCCGAAGATGCTTTTCTTTTGCTTATAGACTCGTTGCGATCAAGACCACGAAGCTCACTAATAATGTACCTAAAGAACGTTTACAATTCACATGAACTTCTTTCTCAAACCCTTGAGTATACGGCTCTAAGTTTTCCATAACTTTAATGCTCACAAAATGTACTACGCTTATTAATTTGCCTGCAAAACTTATAAATTGAAATTAGCAAAAAGTCGTAGATCAATTTAGAGCAATATTTTGACCAAATAGTTAATTTATGACAAAAATGAGTACATCATAAAAAAAGCTCACTAACGTGAGCTTTTTTCAAATCATACGACTTGTATTAAGCAACGACAGTAATACCCGTCGCTTGAGGGCCTTTTTTACCGTCAGCAATGGTAAAAGACACGCGTTGACCTTCATGAAGAACTTTAAAACCATCACTTTGGATTTCGCTAAAATGAGCGAAAACGTCTTGTCCAGAATCAGCATGAATGAAACCAAAACCTTTAGTTTCGTTGAACCACTTAACCGTACCAGTCACAGTATTAGACATATCTTTAACCTATTTTTTCAGAAATATTTTAGATGCTTAATAGCAATTAACTTGAAATAATAAACGATGAAACTAAATCTGATAAAACGAAAGGTTTGATTAAACTACGAAATGAAAAGATTTGTTGAATCAACAGTGTTATTCTTCTAGTTGCCTTTAACTATACACCATTTTACTTTTTCTGTGCAACACATCCCCTCTAAACATATCAAAATTATAGATTTTTCAAACCCATATATTTTCCTAGTAAAAACCTATTTCTTTTCAAAAGCTTAAAAGTATTCACTTTAATCATACTTCTTTCAAATATCATCAGACCAAATTTTCATATATTTTTCTAGAATAATACTGTACCTATTTTTAAGACGTAAAAAAGCCCACTTGTGTGAGCTTCTTTTTTACCGAATGACTTCTGTTAGATAACGGTAATGTTTGTAGCTTGTGGTCCTTTTTTACCTTGACCAAGCTCAAACTTAACGCGTTGACCTTCGTGTAAAACTTTAAAACCGCTGCTTTGGATTTCGCTAAAATGAGCAAAAACGTCTTGCCCTGAGTCAGCTTGAATAAAACCAAAACCTTTAGTTTCGTTGAACCACTTTACAGTTCCGTTAACAGTTTCAGACATAAAACCTAAACCTTTAAAATCTTTTGTTAAAAAAAAAGTCAAATTAGAAACACAACTGCTTCTGATTTTAACTCTATCTATTTTGCATAAACAGATACTACAAGCATACCAAATTTTAGGTCAAGCGATATAGCTTATTAACCAAAGTATAGAAACTTTTTCCGTCTTGGTTAAATTCAATTTCTTGATCAGACTTCAAAAACATCTTTTTACCTGCTTTTAGCCATTTGTTGGATAACATTACCGCGTACTTTTATTAACATGATCTATCAGAAAGTACACATGCGCTTTTTTTAGAATGTTATTGGCTACAGCCACGCTTTTAAATTATTCAACATGGGATAATAAGTGAATTCGTGTAGCGAATTCTATAGGTCCAAGCAAACGTGCTATCCTCAGAACAACAGTGTATTCTGGACTTAGAGAAAGGAGTTAAACAACTCAGTGTAGAGTTCTCTTAACTGTTGTTTTCATTACACTCTCCAAATTCCAAGTTAGAAAGTGCCAATCTTATTTAGAATGGAACAAAGTCACAAAAAAAGCCCACGATCGCGGGCTTCTTTTTTAACTAAATATCTGAGTTAGATTACAGAGATACTAGTAGCTTGTGGTCCTTTTTTACCTTGACCAAGGACAAATGAAACGCGTTGGCCTTCGTGTAAAACTTTGAA
Organism: Acinetobacter sp. NIPH 2699; assembly: GCF_022549355.1. Classification (GTDB taxonomy): domain Bacteria; phylum Pseudomonadota; class Gammaproteobacteria; order Pseudomonadales; family Moraxellaceae; genus Acinetobacter. Next base: position 110,684 of record NZ_JAKZGL010000008.1, on the reverse strand, counting down.
ACCACTGCTTTGGATTTCGCTAAAATGAGCAAAAACATCTTGCCCTGAGTCAGCTTGAATGAAACCAAAACCTTTAGTTTCGTTAAACCACTTCACTGTACCTGTAACTGTATCAGTCATACTTCTAAACCTTGTTCATGTTAATTTATGAGTTCAATCAAAATATTTATATTATGATTGAACTCAATCTATTTGTATTAAATAGATATTTCAAGTGCAAAAAACTACTATGTTAATCGATATAACTGATTAACATCGGTATAAAAGCTTTTACCATCTAAGTTAAAGTCAATTTCTTGACCAGACGGTAATAGTACTTTCTTACCTACTTCCACCCATTTAAAGCCATTCAACGTATTTTGTTGGCGTTTTAAAGGGATGATTTTCACACAAATCTCTTTGCCATTTATAGCTTTGGCTACACGCCATTCATTGATAATTTTTAACACAATATCACTCATTCCTGAGCTCAAATGATCGATTTTGTTTACTACAACGCTAGATAAATGAGAGAGGATAACTACATTTCTAGAATCTAATAATTTTTAGCTTTACTTAGGGTTATTTAAGCTAACTATATTGCTGTCTTTACTTATTCAACAGCAATTTTAAATACATCACAGAGCTAAATTCAATTAACTTTTAATTGGTAGCGGGAGCTGGATTTGAACCAACGACCTTTGGGTTATGAGCCCAACGAGCTACCAGACTGCTCCATCCCGCATCAACATTTGATCTACATATAAGATCAATGAAGTGCTTTATACGCGCTTATATTTCAATAAGCAAGTTAATTACCAATAAAGCTGGATAATACATATTTTATGTTCATTTATTGCACTAATTGTTCAAAACACACACTAATTAATAAAGACACATGAAAGCCATACACAACCGTCATTAATTGATTCAATAAATTCAATTTTTTCACGAACTAAGATTTTGGTTTTTGTATCTAGCCGCAATTTTCCTTTCCGCGATTTGATATTGATAACTATCCGAAGTTATGAATAGATTCATTGAAAGCTGCTGAACTTTTTTATTAAAGACGACAATATCTTAGTCAACGAAATATAAGCCTTGTTCAATAAAACAACTATATCCTTATAATTCAAAATACTACAAAATTATCATGCAGCTAAAAGCGCGTTATGTAACAATATCAATCATCTTTTATTTTTTATAGTGCTTCATGTCACTCATTATTGGTATTGACCCTGGTTCACGTTTAACAGGTTACGGAATTATCGAAAAAGATGGCAACAAGTTACGTTTTGTTGACGCAGGGACTATTCGTACTGAAACACAGGAAATGCCTGAACGCTTAAAACGCATTTTTGCAGGTGTTGAACGTATTGTTAAATTTCATGGACCAACAGAAGCTGCTGTAGAACAAGTCTTTATGGCGCAAAACCCAGACTCAGCTCTAAAGCTTGGTCAAGCGCGTGGTGCAGCGATTGCCGCACTGGTCAATTTAGATTTAAAAGTTGCAGAATATACCGCACGCCAAATTAAACAATCCGTTGTCGGCTATGGTGCTGCGGAAAAAGAACAAGTACAAATGATGGTCATGCGCCTACTCAATTTAAGTATTCAGCCTCAAGCTGATGCTGCTGATGCTCTTGCTGCTGCGATTTGTCATGCACACGCTTCAGGAAGTATGACTAAACTGGCAGTGTTAAATGCTTTAGGTGGTATGGCACGTGGACGGAGTCGTTCAAGCAGTAGACGGCGTTAACCATTCACCACTTTATAAATCATTTTCCCCATTTCATGTGCTTGTAAACCACGCATACCGCTTTCCGCTAAAAGATCACCTGCTTGCGCGTGTAGGCTGACGATTTCATGCAATTTAACATGCTGATGAAACTGTGCTTTTAAGCTGGCAATCATCCCTGCCAAGACATCGCCCATTCCGCCTGTACCCATGCCCGCATTACCTTGGGTACAGATAAATAAGTCATCTTCTAAAATCAAACTACCTGCACCTTTCAGCACCCATTGCCCTGCATATTTTTGTTGTAACTGCTGAATAGCCGCGATTCGATCTTGTTCAATTTCCGCAGCCGTACAGTCCAATAATGTTGCCGCTTCGCCTGAATGCGGTGTGGCATAAATATGAGCATTTAACTGTTGTGGGCACTTTGCCAAAAACCAAAGCCCATCGGCATCGAATACCACTTCTAATTGCGAATTTTGATTAAGTAGATCAAACCATTGCTCAAATATATGTTCGGCCCATTGATCTCGCCCTAAGCCCATACCAAAACAAACAGCATCGACTTGGTTTAATAAGTGCTGAATGGTCTTTTGATCCAGAACATTAATATCTCGAACCATAATATTCGGTGAACGCGACAAAATCGCTTGATGATGTCTGGCATGACACACCACACTGACTTTTCCCGCGCCCGCAGAAAAAGCAGCTTCGGCAGCCATAATAACGGCTCCGCCCATATCTGCATGACCGCCGACCACCAGCACATGCCCATAACTGCCTTTATGACCAAAAGCTTGGCGTTTCGGCAAATTAATTTTCTCAGGTGATAAATACGCGACTGGCTTTAGTTCTTCATCAGTTGGAATCAGACTGACTAACTGCAATTGCCCAACATATTCTTTACCCTGTCCTGTAAACAGTCCTGTCTTATATCCCAGTATGGTAAAAGTCTGATTGGCTTGAATCGCACAAGGTAAAGCCTGCCCTGTATTGGCATGTAGACCGCTAGGAATATCAATTGAGATTTTTACGCCTGTTTGTGCATTAAACAGTTGAATAGTATTTTGCCAGCTTTGATTTAACTCACGATTTAAGCCAATGCCAAATAAAGCATCAATATGGCAATCAAAAATTGGTAAATTTGAATTAACGTCATGTTCAGCTAATAAATAATGAATGGTTTCAATTTCCACCTGATGGGATTGAGCATATTCATAGGCGTATTTTAAATCAACAGATTCGCCTAGATCTGATGAAAACACGGTAACGCTAAAACCCTGTTGCTTTAGAAAAGCAGCAATATAATAACCATCACCTGCGTTGTTGCCTTGACCACACCAAATCGCAATTCTTTGAATGTGATTTTGTAGAAACTGTTTAAGAAGTTGTTGTGTTATTGCCCAAGCAGCTTGTTGCATAAGACCAAGTGAAGAATTTTGCTGAGCAAACCAACGTTGCTCCCATGCTTGAATACTTTGGCTATCATAAACTGGGCTATGGTAAACTGGGCGTTGCATGTTTATACCCCTATTATTGGTTTATGGCTTCTTCCACTGCATCGTCTCAAAAACTGTCTCATAAGATTGGGCTACAACAGTTTGATCCTCAAGAACTTAAAGCATGGATAAAAGCACAAGCTTTGGACTTGGGCTTTGCTGATTGTGTCATTGCTAAACCAGATGCTCAAGATCAAATGCCACGTTTCGAAGAATATTTAAAACGTGGCTATCATGCTGACATGCACTATTTAGAAGAAAACTTAGAAAAACGTGCGAATCCAACCTTACTTGTCCCTGGCACAAAAAGCATTATTTGTGTGCGAATGAACTATCTTGTGGCATCACCAAAGTCCCGTTATGTACCATTTGAACCAAATTCAGCCATCATTGCGCGTTATGCACGTGGACGTGATTACCATAAGATCATGCGTGGACGACTTAAAACCCTAGCAACTCGTATTAAAGAGAAAGTGGGCGATTTTGAGTCACGTCCTTTCGCAGACTCAGCTCCAATTTTTGAAAAATCTTTAGCTGAAAGTGCAGGCATGGGATGGACAGGGAAACATACATTACTAATCCACAAAAAATCAGGTTCTTTCTTTGTCTTAGGTGAGCTATTTACTTCACTTGATCTCCCCTTTGATCAACCTGCCACCGCGCATTGTGGTTCATGTACTGCCTGTATTGATATATGCCCAACGCAAGCCATTGTTGAGCCTTATATGCTCGATGCAAGAAAATGTATTGCTTATTTGACCATTGAATATAAAGGTATTATCCCCGAAGACTTGCGTCAAGGTATTGGTAATCGTATTTTTGGTTGTGATGATTGCCAACTGATTTGTCCGTGGAATAGTTTTGCCAAGATGGCTTCGATTCCAGACTTCGATCCTCGGCATGGTTTAGACAACATCAGCCTACTCGAAATATGGCAATGGGATGAAACAACATTTTTAGCCAATACAGAAGGCAGCCCAATCCGCCGTACGGGCTATCAATCCTTTAAGCGTAATATTGCAATCGGTTTAGGAAATGCGCCATACTCAGCTGAAATCGTAGCCAAATTGCATGAAGCAAAAATATGGCACGATGAGATTGTAAATGTACATATTGATTGGGCAATTCAACAACAATCGCGCCAAGCAATTGTGCATCAAATAGAAAAATGATGTTTTTTGCCCTTTGGCTTTGGCATGATTTCTGTATGATTAATCTCAACAAACGTAATCTATCATCATGGATATAACAATGACTGTACGTAATGACTGGACTCGTGATGAAATCCAAGCCCTATATGATCAACCATTTTTAGACTTAGTATTCGAAGCGCAAGGTGTTCATCGTCAACATTTCCAAGCCAATACGATTCAAGTCAGTACCCTGCTTTCTATTAAAACAGGCAAATGCCCAGAAGACTGTAAGTACTGCTCACAATCAGCTCGTTATGATTCTAAATTAGAAGCTGAAAAGCGTATCGCGGTCGATAAAGTCATTCGTGAAGCACTATCAGCAAAAGAGTCTGGTTCATCTCGTTTCTGTATGGGTGCAGCTTGGCGTAATCCGCATGAGCGTGATATGCCGTATGTATTGGAAATGGTACGTGAAGTCAAAGCACTTGGTTTAGAAACCTGTATGACATTAGGGATGCTCAATCAATCTCAAGCAGAACGCCTAAAAGATGCAGGTTTAGATTATTACAACCACAACCTTGATACATCACGCGAATATTATTCACATATTATTAGTACTCGTACTTTTGATGATCGCCTTGATACCCTTGATCATGTACGTCAAGCAGGCATGAAAGTATGCAGCGGTGGTATTGTTGGTTTAGGTGAAAGCCGCAATGACCGTATTGGTTTATTGCATGAACTTGCAACTATGCCTGTCCATCCTGAGTCCGTGCCAATTAACATGCTGGTACCAATCGAAGGCACACCACTTGCCGATGTTGAAAAACTGGATGTTACCGAATGGATACGCACAATCGCTGTTGCACGTATCATCATGCCACATAGTTATATTCGTTTATCTGCTGGTCGTGAGTCTTTAAGTGATTCTGATCAAGCACTGGCATTTATGGCTGGCGCGAATTCGTTATTCTCTGGTGAAAAGCTCTTAACCACACCAAACGCGGGTGAAGGTAAAGACCAAGTTTTATTTGCCAAACTCGGTTTAACCGCTGAAAAACCGAAGCCAACGGTTGTAGAACTCTCTGTCGATGCCATGAGCGCATAAACAAAAAAAGCCTTGTCACTCGACAAGGCTTTTTTCTAAACAAAATATAAATAGCGTTAAATTGATGTGACCAATATGCCGTATTTGGCATTTAAAAACATGCCTATTCGGATGATATCCACACCTGCTGCATGGGTAACAGACAACTCTTGCGTATGTACATCAAAATGAAATGAGTCAAAGATCTCTTGATGATGCATCAACCATAAAAGAGTATCGCCAATACTTTCATCTACGGTATAGGTTTCTGAGTTAAAGTCTTTATCCATAGCACATTCTGATCACTTGATTAGATGGATGTATAATAACCAATAACGGACTTTAAATCAGCTTGATAAAAACACTGAGTTAAATGATCCAGAACTCAGTGTATCAAAGATGAATTTACTCTTACCTATAAGATTAAGCCGCTTGTGGGCTGACAATAATTTGCCCCCCTTTCAAACTGGCAACAGCTTTTGGATTAAATTCTAGACTCAGTACGTGATTATCTAAATGCACATGGTAAGCACGAATCAATGCTTGCTGTCCTTCATCAGTTTCAAGTACATATTCATCTGCAATATTCAAAATACCTTCCAAATTTGTTGTACTGGAAGCTCGATCATGACCAAATAGATCATAAATCGTTTGTAAATTAAAACTGGTACGCTGCTCTGTAGAATGACTTTTTAGATAGCCTTCTAAAAACAGGACAAATTTATGAGCAAAGAAATAGTAATTTGGTTTATGGGTATAAAGCATGTTCATCGAAATCTCCTTATTGGTGTTTTTACCATCAGACCATGCTTAAAAACTAAGCTCCCAATCTTAAGAAATTCTTAAAACCAATTAAGCATTTTTGTTAATGCCGAACTTTTTTGACTCAAAATTCAAAAAACTGTCTCAACACTTAATATTTGTCATAAAAAATTCATATAAAAAAAGCTTAATTTTGAACAAAAAATAAACATTTACTCAATTTTTACTTAAAAAAATTAATGGTTTTTTGCATGATTTTTCACAAAACTAACAAATAAGATTAATTTTTCTAATAAAAAGATAAAAATAAACAGGGACTTACTTAGGAATTGTATAATATATGATTAATAAATTTATTTTTGTGACGGAGTTTGCATTTTTTTTAATAACTGGTATATTTCGCTCATTACTTGTTCGGCGCAAAAATAACCTGAAAAAGTAATCTAATTCAATTTTTTAGCTGATGTATTCGAGATATTATTATGAAAAAACTTGCTTTGATCGCTACACTTTCAGTTGTAGGTATTGCTAATGCACAAGCTGCTGATGGTACTATTACAATCAATGGTTTAGTTACTGACAAAACTTGTAACATCGTTACTCCAGCGGGTAAAGATTTTATCGTTACTCTTCCAACAGTTTCTAGACAGACTCTAGCAAATGCTGGCGATGTTGCAGGTCGTACTCCTTTCCAAATCAACTTAGAAGATTGTTCAGAAGGTAAAGTTGCTACTTACTTCGAGCCAGGCGCAACTGTTGATTTCAATACAGGTCGTTTAATCAACCAAGCTGCAGCTGGTGCACAAAACGTTGATATCCAATTATTAGGTAACAACAACCAAGTAATTCCAGTGCTCGCTGCTGGCGCTACAGGTGCTCAAACTAACTCTCAGTGGGTTGATGTTGTTGAAGGCGGTAGCGCTGATTTGAACTACTATGCTGAATACTACGCTACTGGCGCATCTACTGCTGGTGAAGTAACAACTTCAGTACAATACACAATTATTTATCAATAATTTTTGATATCAGGGTTTCTATGTTTTAGAGCATAGAAACTCTTTTCACTTTTAAATTCATCTGTCTTTTTTGAGAATGTTGCACATGTCATTTAGCGGTTGTAAATTTTTGTCTGGTTTAGCACTTTGTTCTGTGATGGCAACTGCCGCACACGCAGAAATGATCATTCATGGCACACGGGTTATTTACCCTTCTGATGCTCGTGAAGTAACCTTACAACTTAGCAATAATGGCGCTAAACCTGCACTTGTCCAAGCGTGGATTGATGAAGGTGATCCGAAAAGTACACCTGACCAATCAAAAGTACCTTTCATGATCACGCCTCCGATTTCGCGTGTGGAAGCATCGAAAAGCCAAACGCTTCGTATCACAGCGTTGCCTAGTGCTTCGCAGTTAAATCAACAACAAGAAACTGTACTTTGGTTAAATGTTTTAGATATCCCACCTAGTCCAACAGGTAAAGGGAATGAAGCTGTTCCAGATAATTTCTTGCAACTTGCAATTCGTTCACGAATTAAGTTTTTTTATCGACCAGCAAGTATTAAAGAAGATGCCAACTTAGCGGCTGATAAACTGCAATGGCAAAAATCTGGTCAAAGCCTTGTCATTAAAAATCCGACTCCCTTCCACATTACTATGACTTCAATTTTCCAAGTCAATGGTGATAAAAAAGTCGATTTATTACCTCAGGGTCTCATGTTAAAGCCTTTTTCTGAAGATCGCGTTCAACTGAAAAACACGAATACTGAGAAGATGAGTTTTATCAATGTAAATGATTATGGCGGACGTGTCGAAAGGCCAATCAAATTCCAATAATCATTCTTCACTTAAATAACCAATAATTTTAAGTACCTATACCATATAGGCGATTTTTATCATGTCTAAACAGCACGCACCACATAGATTATTAAAGCGTCATATTTGTTTTTACCTTGCATCTGGCATGGTCAGTATGACTGTGCCTGTTATGGTCTATGCAGACGAACCCGCACACAAAAATGCGATGGAAGCTGAGTTTAACTCTTCTTTTTTAATCGGTGATGCGCAAAAGATTGATATTTCGCGTTTTAAATATGGTAACCCCGTTTTAGCTGGTGAATATAACGTCGATGTATATATCAATGGCCAATGGTTCGGAAAACGCCGAATGGTGTTTAAAGCAGTTGATCCAAAACAAAATGCGATCACATGCTTTAACTCAGGTGCCCTACTTGAATACGGTGTAAAACAAGATATTCTTGCTCAGCAACAATCCGCTTTGTCACAAAATAGTTGTCTAAAAATAGATGAATGGATTGAGGATGCCTATTATGATTTTGATACTTCAAAATTACGTGTAGATATTTCTATTCCCCAAGTTGCATTACAAAAAAATGCGCAAGGATATGTCGATCCAAGTATTTGGGATCGTGGTATCAATGCCGGTTTCTTATCTTATAGCGGTACTGCTTATAAGACATTCAATCGTAGCAATGACAATAAAGAAACAACCAATGCATTCATGGCCTTGACTGCTGGAGCCAATATAGCAGGTTGGCAATTACGCCATAATGGTCAATGGCAATGGAAAGACCGACCAAATGAAGATGAAAAGAAATCAAATTATCAAACCACAAGTACCTATTTACAGCGAGCTTTCCCACAATATCGAAGCGTTTTAACACTGGGCGATAGTTTTACCAATGGTGAAATTTTTGATTCATTTGGGTATCGTGGTGTCGATTTTTCTAGTGATGACCGTATGTTACCAAATAGTATGTTGGGCTATGCACCACGTATTCGTGGTAATGCTAAAACCAATGCTAAGGTAGAGGTTCGTCAACAAGGTCAATTAATCTATCAAACCACTGTATCACCAGGAAGTTTTGAAATTAATGATCTTTATCCAACAGGCTTTGGTGGTGAACTCGAAGTTTCGGTCATTGAATCTAGCGGTGAAATACAAAGATTTGCAATTCCATATGCTTCAGTCGTACAAATGCTACGTCCAGGCATGAGCAGATATTCAGTCACTGCAGGTGAATTCCGTGATCGAGATATTGATTTAGACCCTTGGGTTGTACAAGGTAAATATCAACGCGGTATCAACAACTACCTAACGGGCTATACGGGTTTTCAAGCAACTGAAAAATACGCTTCAGCATTAGTCGGTACTGCTTTTGCAACACCGATTGGTGCGATTTCACTTGATGTAACGCATTCTGAAGCTGATTTTGAAAACAAAGAATCGCAATCAGGTCAAAGTTATCGTCTCAGTTATAGTAAGTTAATTGCACCAACAAGTACTAACCTAACCTTAGCAGCCTATCGCTACTCGACCGAAAATTACTATAAATTACGTGATGCGCTATTAATTCGCGATTTAGAACAAAAAGGTATGAACAGCTTCGCCGTTGGTAAACAACGTAGTGAATTCCAAATTACCTTGAATCAGGGGCTACCTGATGGTTGGGGTAACTTCTACATGGTCGGTTCATGGGTGGATTATTGGAATCGCAAGGAAAGTGGCGAGCAATATCAAATTGGTTATAGCAATAATTACCACGGTTTGACTTATGGTTTATCTGCAACCAATCGTCAAATTGACTATGGTTCAAATAATCAAACACGTGATACCGAATATTTGATGACACTTTCATTCCCATTGAGCTTTAAAAAGCATTCAATGAATGTCAATGCAAACGCATCACAAAACAACCGTACTGTTGGTGTCAGTGGCACAGTAGGAGATCGCTTTAGTTATGGTTCATCTATGTCCCACCAAGACTATAACAGCCCTACTCTAAACGTGAATGCACGATACCGTACCAATTATACAACCGTCGGTGGTTCATACAGTATTGCTGATGCATATCAACAAGCAATGGTTAGCCTCACAGGTAATATTGTCGCACATCGTGATGGTGTTTTATTTGGCCCTGAACAAGGTCAAACCATGGTACTTGTTTATGCGCCTGATGCTGCTGGTGCAAAAGTGAATAATACAACTGGTTTAACAGTAAATAAGGATGGCTATGCTGTTATTCCTTACGTTACTCCATATCGTTTAAATGATATCACTTTAGATCCGCAAGAAATGTCGACTCATGTTGAGTTAGAAGAAACCAGTCAGCGTATTGCTCCGTTTGCAGGTGCAATCACAAAAGTCGATTTTTCTACCAAAACAGGTTATGCCATTTATATCGCTGCAAAAACTGCAACAGGTGAAAGTCTTCCATTTGCGGCACAAGTGTTTGATCAAAACAATGAAGCAGTTGGTATCGTCGCTCAAGGCAGCATGGTTTATTTGCGTACACCTAAAGCACAAGATCACCTATATGTAAAATGGGGTGAAGATAGCGCTGAACAATGTGAAATTACCTATGATGTAACAGCACAACTTGCGCAAGATCAACAAAGTTTAATAATGACTGAGGCGGTTTGTAAATGAAAAAATTACTCTTAAACAGTGTTTTGCTTACCGCAGGTCTTGGTTTGTATGGTGAGGCAAATGCAGCTTGTTCAACGAGCCCAGGCTTTACCACTATTGATGTCTCTATGCAAGTTGGGCGTGTTGTTGTTCGACCAAGTGACCCCGTTGGAAAAGTCTTGGTTAAATCACTTTTCGAGATTCGCCCAAACGACAGAACGACATATACTTGCAGTCGTAGTGATATGATGGTTGCACGATTATTACAAAATTATGCAATTAGCCCACTTGGTAATAATATTTATTCTACTAATATCCCGGGGATCGGAATTCGCCTTTATCGAGAAGCTTTTAATGCAACGAACTTCTCGGGATATTATCCGTATACAGCCCCTGTACCAGGTACGAATATTAGACTTGCTGAAGGCTATTTTGTTGTTGAAATTGTTAAAACAGCAGAAAATACTGGGTCTGGAACATTAGTCCCTGGTGTTTATAGTACATACTACGCAGGAAATCGAAGTGATCGTCCTTTCTTAACAAGTACAGTTTATGGAAATGCAATCACCATTGCATCTTCTTCTTGCGAATGGCGGGGTAATATTAATAAAGCTGTCACACTGCCAACTGTAACAAAATCAGGCTTTACTGGTGTGGGATCAACACAAGGAGAACAAAGCTTCGATTTAAATATTCTTTGTAATGGTGGTGAAAATCAAACTGGTTACGAGGAAAAGAATTTAATCAGTTTAAGTTTTGATTATCAGCAAGAAGGTACTAACACAAAGGTTTTGAAAAACCTTGAGCCAAATGCAACCAAAGCAAATGGTGTGGGCGTTCAACTTGTATGGAATTATCAGAATAAAAATCAAGTTATTGGGCTTGGCGACAAACTAGAATTAGGAACAGTGAAATCTAATCAAACTATTGAATACAATGTTCCACTTACTGCTCGCTATTACCAAACAAATACCAATGTAACAGCTGGTAAAGTTCGTGCGATGGCAACAGTGACTATTGAATACGACTAATTTTTCAAGAGACCTCCTTTAAAACAGGAGGTCTTTTTTTATAAAAATTAAACTAAAGATCTTGAAATTTTCATTTTGTAAAAAATTCAAACTCATTAAGAAGTATGAACTTTTAAGTTTTATTTTAAAAAATTTTTAAACCACTTAACTTATAGGAACCATCAATGAAAAAAATTGGCATATTGACGCTTAGCTTAGCCCTGCTTGGCTGTGGTGAAAATCAAAATAACTCACAAAGCGACACGACTCCCCAATCTAGAGGTGCAACATCAACAAGCTTAAGTTTACGCAGTCTAAACCAGAGCCAGACATGTCAATATAACTTTGATGCCACACAAGAAGATTATGATAATTTATGGAACAATCAAAATTCAGATTATCTGATGGGTATATTTCCAAACATCAATGGGCAGAAGTTTAGCTTAACTGTTGCTCCTCCATATTTTTCAATTAATGACCCTGAGTATGGTACTTTTAATTATTTACAATACTTAGCTACCAGTAAAGCAAGGTTTTATTCGGCAATAAATTCTCCATATTTTCCATACTTGCAAGATGGTTTAGGTGATTTCAACTTACCAGCAACAGGGATTCTTGCACTGGAAATGCAGCTCGATATCCCTGGTGCTCCTCTTAATGGTGGTTACTATGGAAAGCCAGGTTCATCTTATTTCTCAGATATTAATTTTAATGGAATCACAGAGAATGGGTATGTTGTAAGGTCAGGATATAGCTTCATGGCAGGTAGCGCTGATCCTGATTTTGGAGAAAACCCACCATCTGTATTATTTATGCTGAGTTACCCAAATAGCGATGATACTGAGTATACTTCAGTTGCCTATTACTACAATAAAATGACCGACTATCAAAGCAAATATCATCGTTTAGGTATCTATATCAACCAAAATACTAAACAGGTCGGTTTTATTATCAATGGTGTTGATCAGGGGTATCAAGGAACACTCCCTGCTCCATTGAAAAATATAGGTTTTGATATTCGTAGCTCGGTTGGTTCTGATAAAGATGGTACATTCTCAGACAAACTTGCAGGGTTAGAGTTTTCATCCGAGCTGATCACTGACCGCAATGCCCTACAGTTCACTTACCCCCAAGGTACGACTGACATCTGTGGTAATAATATTTAAGTCATAAAAACTTAAACCCAATCTTAAGATTGGGTTTTTTACATTAATCTTAAGCGTTATATTTCATTATTTTTATAACTATCAATTAAAACCCCTTATAAAACCAAAAATTCACAATAAAAATAGAATTTGTGATGTAGTTATCACAACAAAAAAATAGACTAAACTATCAATAAAAAGATAAAACCAAAACCACATCACATTTAAAAAATTAATTTAATCAATATTTTATTTCGATATTGCCTTCATAATAATTTCCATGTTAATTAATAATATATACATAGATAAAAGGAAATAATCATGTATAAAAAATCATATAAACTATTATTAGTATTCTCATTGATATCAATTTCGACAATCAGCTTTGCAACGGGAACCATTCACATTAACGGCAATATTGTTGAAGATACATGTACAACCCATCACCACAACCCTGATTGTGAGCGAATTAACGAATTATTTAAGAAAATAAATAACCAATCAACATCTTTGGATGATTTAAATAATCAATCACAGAAAAACAGTATAACTGAAATCAAAGTAGAGCCCCTACCCGATGAAAGGAGTGCAGTGATTATCGCGAGTTATTACTAAAGCAGAGGTTTAAATCATTATTTAAAATTGACATGTGCTATTAAAAATAACATCTTAGCTTGATTTAATAGCACATCAATCAAATCATAAATATTTTCTGTTATTCATATAATCTTCAAAAGGCTAAAATTTAATAAAAAGCTTATGTGAATACTATAAGTCAGATGTTCAAACTCAAAATTTTGTTTAAAAATAAAATTTGATCAATCAAAATCGAAACCGACCAATTGAGATTTTTTCCAATGTTCATTCAGCCGTTCTAAAATTTTTACTTTTGATAAGCCCTCTTCTACATAAAACAGACGAGTCTCTTTATCTTTCTTTAACAGCATTAAATTGTAATTGATCAGGCTCTTCTTCATGGTCAAAGTGAAATCCCTGTTTGAGTGGTCAACCAAGTCCTGCTCTGCCTTTCTCACATCATCATGCTGAATCACCCAATTTAACTGCACAGGATCATTTAATTCGGCTGGCAGTACAAGAACCTCACCATCTTTAAACCCACCTAGATATGCTATTTTCATATTTTTCTCTTTTTGTTTTGTTGTTCATATATTTATTAAATCATAAAACCATTCAACAGCAAATCAAAGATAGATAAGCGATAAACATTGAACCGTCCTGACCGAATCGGATCAATGTCCCAAGATAAAATGAAATTTGGATGGCTTGAAAATGATCAAAACTGCACAATATTATCTTTACTCAACACATGAACATCAGATAGAATCAGCTCAGTTTTGATTTTACACACTATTTTTAGTGGTTTGATAAAATCATCTGCTTGTAATTTAAGTTAAATTTGACTAAGATCAGGCAACAATAAATCATAGAAAATATGATTTAATTTTATAGGGCCTATAGCTCAGTTGGTTAGAGCAGCGGACTCATAATCCGTTGGTCCCGTGTTCAAGTCACGGTGGGCCCACCAAATATTAAACCCTCTAAGCCATGCGTTTAGAGGGTTTTTCTATTTTATCTCCTGCCTATTATTGGATTTCATTAGCCAATTACATCAACAAATCCTAAATATTCGGATATATATTTTCTTCCAAACTCATATTACACTGCTGACACGAAACTGTAATGATGATAACCATGAGAAAAATTTTAGGAAAATCTATATTTAAAGCAACAGGTTGGGAATACAACGTTGATCCAACAATTTTAGAAAAGAAGCAAGTTATCATTGGCTTTGAACACTCCTCCAACCTAGACACTATCCTATCTCTTGCTTTATTTGAAATTTTAGAACTAAAAATCCATACTTTAATCAAAAAAGAACTCTTTAAAGGTCCTTTAAAACCAGTCTTGAAACGTCTCGGTGGGATTGCCGTCGATCGTAAAGCCAGCAAAGATATCGTGACGCAAATGGTTGATCTTTTTAACCAGAACGACAGCTTCAATCTTGTGATCGCACCAGAAGCCACGCGTGCTAAAAGCAGCCAAGAACGCAAACCCATTCGTACGGGCTTTTGGCACATTGCAAAAGCAGCCAATGTACCGATTATTTTGATGTATGCTAACCCTCGTACCAAGCAAGGTGGAATTTTAGGCAAAATTTATCCAACCGACCTACAACAAGATTTAGAACAGATTAAAGCACTTTATGCTGAATATGGAATAGACGTAAAAACTAGCTAAGTAAAAGCACTTATTTGATCAATCTTTGAAGGTTGAGCAAGATTTTCAATTTGAATATAGGGTCCGAGAGTTTTCAACAAAACCTTCGCTATGCTAATATTCCCCACACTTTTTGAGTTTTAATTTTTGGAGTTATTTCCATGGCAGGTCATTCTAAATGGGCGAACACAAAGCATCGTAAAGCAAAACAAGATGCCAGCCGTGCTAAAGTTTTTACTAAATATATTCGTGAAATTGTGACCGCAGCGAAACTGGGCGGTGGTGATGCAGCCAGTAACCCCCGTCTGCGTGCTGTAGTCGAAAAAGCACTTTCGGTGAATATGACACGCGATGCCATCAATCGTGCCGTTCAGCGCGGTGCAGGCGGTGAAGATAATGAAGACTTAAATGAAGTCACTTATGAAGGCTATGGTGTCGGTGGTGTTGCTGTTTTGGTTGAAACCATGACCGACAACCTAAACCGTACTGTACCAGACGTTCGTCATTGCTTCTCAAAAACAAATGGTAACTTGGGTACTTCTGGCTCAGTGGCGTATTTGTTTACTAAGCGTGGTGAAATTAGCTTTGAAGACCTTTCTTTAGAAGACAAGATCATGGATGTGGCTTTAGAGGCAGGTGCTGAAGACATCGAAGTATCTGAAGATGGCATTTTAGTCATCACAACACCTGAAAGTTTTGGTGATGTACAAGATGCCTTAAATGCTGCTGGTTTAAAATCAGACAATGCAGAAGTTGTAATGAGCCCATCAACCAAAGCTGAAATCACAGATATTGACCAAGCTAAGCTCATTATGAAAATGATTGATATGTTTGAAGATCTAGATGATGTTCAAAACGTTTATACCAATGTTGAATTCTCTGATGATGTATTAGCACAACTTGATGCTTAATCTTCTCAGATCTATAAAAAATGCATCTTCTTAGATGCATTTTTTATAATTTATTTAAAAGTTTATAGCAGTTAAATACGTTATATTCTTTGATCACAAAACTTGAATGTAGTGCAACCACACTATCAATCTTACCGATACGGCGTAACAAGATTTCACTATAGTCATCCATATTACGTGCAACAAGTTCCAAAATAAAATCTGCACTCTGCCCTGTGACCAAAAAGGCATTGGTTACTTCTGGAATATCCTCAATTTCGGCTAAGAACTTATCAAAGGTTTCACTATCATGCTTACTCAATGAAACTTGCAATAAAATATGCAAGCTAAAACCGAGCTTATTAAAGTTAATTTCTCGTTTAAGCTGTCCCATCACCTGTGATTCAATCAGATTTTTGATACGACGATGGACCGAACTAACTGATAAATTAATACGTTCTGACAATTCATTTAGATTTACATCCTCATGAGTCAAAACTTCAAGAATTTGTTTATCAAAACGATCTAGTTCCATTTCACACCCTTTTTATACTTTGAAACATAAGAAAATATAGCGCCTCTAATATTATTGCGCTCTTTTAATTTTTTAAAAAGAAGATTTGGTAAAAAATTCCAATCATTCCTATTTTAAATCAAGTTTTTGTTGCCAACTACTCATATCACCCAAAAATTTCTCACTTTTTGGCTGTTTCCATCAAGATTTTTTCACTTGATATCCTGTGTTTAAATACTCATATTTAAGTGTAGTTTTATGCAGTTCAATTTAAAGGCTAAACGATAAAAAGTGAAAAACCGAGCTAATCGCTTAACTCGGTTTTCGTTCAAGTGCTATCAATTTTAGCACTAGGCAAAATGTGTTATGGATTCACAACCTGTAAATCTAAACCTGCTGTATTTGCAAGTTCAGTAAATGTTGGGAAACTGGTCGCCACTGTTTCTGTACCCTGAATAGTGATTTCACCAGAGGTACGTAAACCAGCCATACTAAAGCTCATGGCAATACGATGATCATGGTGTGATTCAATTTCACCACCATTAAATATTGCTGACCAATCACCAGATTTACCTTTACCTTCGATGATGATGCCATCTTCAGTTGGTGTGCAATCAATCCCCATGATTTTTAAACCATCTGCCATCACCTGAATACGGTCTGATTCTTTAACGCGAAGTTCTGCTGCACCTGTAAGAACCGTTTGCCCCTCTGCACAAGCAGCGGCAATGAATAAAGCAGGAAATTCATCAATTGCTAAAGGCACTTGATCTTCAGGCATATGAATCCCTTTTAATGTTCTGGACCCTTTAATATGAATATCTGCAATTGGTTCACCGCCTGCAATACGTTCATTTTCTACGGTTAGATCAGCACCCATTTGCTTAAGAATTTCGATCACACCAGTCCGTGTTGGGTTAATTCCTACAGCCTCAAGAACAACATCTGCACCTTCAGTAATTGCAGCACCCACCATAAAGAATGCAGCAGATGAAATATCAGAAGGCACTTGAATATCTGTGCCGACGAGTTTACCACCACCAACAAGCGAGATTTTATTACCTTCGGTTTTAACGTCATAGCCAAAAGCACGTAACATACGTTCGGTATGATCGCGTGTTGGTTCTGGTTCAGTCACAGAGGTTTCACCTTCCGCCCATAAACCAGCCAATAAAATACCTGATTTCACTTGTGCAGAAGCCATTGGTAAATCGTATTGAATGCCTTTTAATGCTTGGCTACCTGTAATGCTGACAGGTGGTGTACCTCTTTCACCTGTGGTCTGGATTTGTGCCCCCATTTCACGAAGTGGCTTTGCAATACGTTCCATTGGACGTTTAGATAGCGATGCATCACCTGTCATTACAGAGTCAAATTTTTGCGCTGAAAGCATGCCAGATAACAAACGCATACTGGTACCTGAATTGCCCATATACAATGCGCTTGCAGGTGCTTTTAAGCCTTGCATACCCACACCATGAATGATGACTTCACCATTTTTTGGGCCTTCAATACTCACACCCATATCACGGAATGCTTGTAAAGTTGCTAAGGCATCTTCACCTTCCAAGAAGCCTGTCACGTGCGTTGTACCTTCAGCAATCGCACCAAACATAATGGAACGATGTGACACAGATTTGTCACCTGGTACAGTGAATTTACCTGCGAATGTTTTCTTTCCCGGTAAAATGGTAAATTGCTGTGTCACCTTGTTTTTCTCCATCAAAGGTTTGTTGGCTAACATATGGTTAAAATGTTGACGTGCGGCTTGTGCATGTCCAAGCAAGCCCATCAAGGCTTGAGAATCTTCCTGTTCAATCAACTTTTTCAAAACTGACAATTGCTGTTCAAAGCCATCAACTGCTTTCAAAATTGCAGTTTTATTGGCAAAGAAAATGTCATGCCACATCTGTGGATCACTGGCAGCAATACGCGAGAAATCTCTAAAACCTCCAGCAGCATAACGGAAAATATCTAAATTATCCTCACGATTTGCAAGTTGCTCAACCAAATTAAACGCCATCAAATGCGGTAGATGGCTGGTATGTGCTAACACCTCATCGTGCTTAGTCACATCCATACAAATCACTTCTGCTTTTGCCGCAGACCAAAGCTGAATCAACTTTTCAACCGCCCACTCCGCACTGGTCGGAAGCGGGGTTAAAATCACTTTATGATTGACAAATAAATCAACTTTTCCTGCATGAACGCCCGTATGTTCTGCACCTGCAATCGGGTGTCCGGGGACAAAGCCAGCAGGTAAGTTTTCACCAAAGACTGCTTTAGCTGCATCGACTACATTGCCTTTGGTACTCCCCACATCGGTGATGATGACATTCTCAGCAAGATAAGGCTTGATCTGCTCAAGAACCTTCTGCGTGGCGCGAACAGGGAGTGCTAAAACAATTAAATCTGCATCTTGAACAGCGTCTTCAGGATTTGCATAACCCTGTTGAATCAAACCCAATGCTTGTGCATCTGCCAATGTTTTCTTTGAGCGAGTTGAAGCTACAATTTCAGACGCAAGCTGCTCTGCCACAATCACACGCGCAAGACTCGAACCAATCAGCCCAAGCCCAATAAATGCAACTTTTTTAAACAATACTTTAGAAACAGGTGGTTGAGACATAAAAGATGTTTGCCTAATGAAACGACTTAAATCTGGATAGATGTCTCATCCATCTATCCATACGATGACACAAAGTTATAAAACAGCAATTGGATAAGAGCCAAGCACACGCAGCTCTTTCACCATTGGGCGGATTTCATCCAATGCCGCAGCAACATTTGCTTGATCAATATGCCCTTCCAAGTCGATAAAGAATACATAAGCCCATTTCTCAGGCAATGCTGGACGGGTTTCAATACTGGTCAAACTGATTTGATGTTTTGCAAATGGTGCAAGGATTTCTAATAAAGCCCCTGCACGATCATGTGCAGAAATTAATAATGACGTTTTATCATTACCACTTTGAGGAATTTTCTCACGACCAATCACAAGGAAGCGTGTTGTATTTTCTGGGTTATCTTCAATATTGCTATGTAAAATTTCAAGATTGTACATGCTTGCTGCAATATCAGAAGCGATCGCAGCCGAGTGCCATTCGTTACGGATACGACGCGCTGCTTCTGCATTTGAGTTTAAAGCAACACGCTCTACACCTGGATAATGTGCATCTAACCATTTACGGCATTGCGCCAAGGTTTGTTGATGTGCATAAATCTGCTTAATACTGTCTTTACGGGTATTTTCAGAAACAAGGAATTGATGATGAATACGCAGTTCTACTTCGCCGATCACATTTAAGTTGGATGCTTTAAAACAATCCAGCGTATGGTTCACAATTCCTTCCGATGAGTTCTCTACAGGAACAACACCATAATGCGCACTACCTGCTTCTACTTCACGGAACACTTCATCAATGGTCGGTAAAGGACGTACAATCGCATCTTGACCAAAGTGTTTGAGAACTGCCGACTGAGTAAATGTCCCTTCAGGCCCTAAAAAAGCAATACTTTGTGGTGCTTCAAGTGCCAAACATGCAGACATGATTTCACGAAATAAGCGCGCCATGGTTGCATCAGATAATGGACCTTGATTACGCTGCATCACTTTTCTTAATACCTGAGCTTCACGTTCTGGACGATAAAACAAAGGATTATCTTCGGCTGCGAACTTCGCTTTAGCGACTGTTTCTGCCAGCGTAGCGCGACGATTGAGTAATTCTTGGATTTGTTGATCAACACTATCAATATCGTTACGAATTTGTTCTAAATTAAGTGAAGTCGATGTGTTCTGTCCATCGTTTACCATTGAATGCAGCCTCAGCAAAATCATCTATAAGAATGGATTACAATTCATCTGTGAATTGATTATCTAAGCTAGTATAACAAGACTTTAATGCATTAAACACGCTGAGTCTTAACTCTTTTTATGATTCAACTTTATCGATAATGATTTTCATTATATATTACCAAGCAAACGTTCAACGCTAGTGAATAAGTTATGTTTAAGCATCTTGGTATTTTGGCTTTTTCTTTACTGATCAGCACTCAAATCAGCTTTGCTCAATCAGCGCCAACCAATAACAATAACGCTCTGGTAAAGACAACTAGCCAAACTCAACAAGATTTTATCTTGAAGTCAAAATATACATCACATGAATATTTGATTCAGATTTCTGTTCCAAATAGTGAACTTCCAACGGAAGGTTTCCCTGTACTGTATGTACTGGATGGTAATGCAGCTTTTGACAGTGCAGCCAACATTGCCAAAGCAATCGGTGCTGGAGCAAATAGGTTGGGATTAAGTCCTGTCGCCATCGTTGCGATTGGCTATCCCAATCAAAATACCTTCGATGTACAGAAACGGGCTTTAGACTACACCCCAAAAGCTTCTGCTGAATTTCAGAAACAGGCCAAGTACAGCTATGGTGGTGCAGACCAATTTATTCAATTTATCGAGAAAGAACTCAAACCTGCAATCAATTCGCGTATCAAAATCAATCCGCAACAACAAAGTTTGTTTGGACATTCATTTGGTGGTTTATTGGTATTACATACCTTCTTCTCCCAACCACAAAGCTTCCAACGTTATATCGCAGCCAGTCCTTCGTTATGGTTTGACAACTATGCGCTACTTAATCGACAAGCGGATTGGCTAAGTAAAAAACAGTATAAAAACCAAAATCTCATGTTGATGACAACAGTGGGTACTCACGAACACGGTAAAAGCCCAACCCCTGATCTTGAGTCATTGCAAAAGCAGAATCGCTTTTATCAGAACTTTAGCAAACAACGTTCGGATCAATTTTTATATTGGGACTATAAACATCCCGCAGAACAGCATCTCACCAATATGTATGCAAGTTTACCCAAAGCGATTATGTTAGCGGGCTGTCAGCCGCAAAGTTGCTCAGCTTTATTTGACGAGCCGACCAAATAATCATTTGAAAAAAATCAGCCTGCATATAGCAGGCTGAACGATATTTTCAAAAATACTTTTCTTTAAGCTTTACCAATCAATCCACGCGCAACAATTTCTTTCATGATCTCGTTCGTACCACCATAAATACGCTGGATACGAGCATCTGTGAAGAAACGTGAGATTGGATATTCAGTCATATAACCATAACCACCAAACAACTGAAGTAGGTTATCAGCAACTTTCATCTGCATGTCTGTACTAAAACTCTTAAGCGCTGCCGCAGTTTCAACATCCAACTTACCTTCATTATATAAAGCCACATTCTGGTTGTAGAAAGCAGCCGTTGCTAACTCATCAATTTTCGCTTGAGCCAGTACAAAACGGGTATTTTGGAACTGGGCAATTGCCTGACCAAATGCTTGGCGTTCTTTCACATAGGCTGTTGCCAAATCAATCGCACCACGAATTGCACCAAGAGCTGTCGATGCAATCGCTGTACGTTCACGTGGTAACTCTTGCATTAAGTAAGCAAAGCCTGAACCAGCATTACCGAGTAATTGATCTTTCGGAACTTTTACATTATCAAAGAATAACTCTGAGGTATCTTGAGAATGTAGACCAATTTTGTCTAGGTTAGTGCCTTTCTTAAAACCATCCAAATGCGTATCGACCAGCATTAAAGATACGCCTTTGGCGCGTGCTTGAGGATCAGTTTTAACCGCCAAAACCACGACATCAGCATGCTGACCATTTGAAATAAATGTTTTAGAACCATTGAGTAGATAATGATCATCTTGCAAAATTGCACTGGTACGCATTGCTTGTAAATCAGAACCAGCACCCGGCTCAGTCATACCAATTGCACCAACAGCCTCACCTGACACCATTTTTGGTAGCCAATATTTTTTCTGCTCTTCTGAACCAATATGTTGAACATAAGGTGCTGCAATCTCAGAATGACACGAAATACCAGTCGATAATGCGCAATAGCCTGCACGAGCAGATTCTTCAACCAACATCAATGAATAATGTGTTGGAACACCATAACCACCATATTCTTCTGGCACATCTACACACAAGAAGCCATTTTCACCCAATAATGTCCAAACAGAACGCGGCATAAGACCTTCACGTTCCCATTGCTCATAATGAGGCGCAATATGCTCACTCATAAAACGTTTAAAATTATCGCGGAAGAGTTCCAAATCTGCATCGTAAGCTAACATCATTATTTCCTTTCGATTTCATTTTTCTTAAAAAAATACTTCGCAGCCATGCTAATGATTTTTACGCCTACTGTCATGTCCCTTTTACATCAAATCACTAGACTGATTCGGTCAATATTTTTTTCGTAAATGCCAATATCAAACAACAATTGTCTAATCATTAAACAGCTCTATTCATTTTTTACGCTCAACCAGCCACTTTTATGTCATATTAATTTCATTCTTAGCGACGACTTCAATACGACCATGAATACGAAACGAAATATCTATCAAACAGCAGAACATCCATTCGCTCAGTATGTTCGTATTTTAGGTAAAGGAAAAACAGGCTCTCGCTCGCTAAGCTATGAAGAAGCCTATCAAGCCTTTAGCATGATTTTAAAAGGTGAAGTTCTTGACGTTCAACTCGGGGCTTTTCTCATGCTATTACGCGTCAAAGAAGAATCTGTGGATGAACTGGCAGGTTTTGTACAAGCCACGCGTGATCAACTGAATTTTCAACCGCTTGATATAGACTTAGATTGGTCATCTTATGCAGGTAAGCGTAAGCATTATCCGTGGTTTTTATTAGCAGCACTCACCCTAGCTCATCATGGTTATAAAATTGTGATGCATGGTGCTTCAGGTCATACCATTAACCGTGTTTATACCGAACAAGTTTTACAATACTTAGGCTATTCAATTTGCCAAAATGAGCAAGATGTTAAAGTACAACTCGAAAAACATAATTTTTCATTTTTACCGCTGGAAGTGATCTCACCTATTTTAAGTGAACTGATTTCACTACGAAATGTAATGGGTTTACGTTCTCCGATTCATACACTTGCACGCCTGATTAATCCGTTTAATGCCAAAGCGACCTTACAAGCCATTTTCCATCCAGCTTATCGGACGTCACATCAACAAACCGCTTTCCGTTTAGGCTATCAAAATAGCGCTGTGATTAAAGGTGAAGGTGGGGAGTTTGAGCGTAATCCTGATGCCAAAACTTTAATTTGCGGCATTAAAAATGGTGAACTTTACGAACATGAACTACCAAAGTTAACGCCTGATCGTAGTCCTACTGAGGAGGAACTTGACCTTGCTGTATTTAAAGCTGTGTGGTTAGGTGAACAAACGCATGAATATGGGGAAATGGCAATCATAGAGACGATGGGCATCGCCTTATATACCATGGGTGCAGTCAATAATTATGATGAAGCAATGGCAAAAGCGAAAGAGCTTTGGAATAGCCGTTTAAAATAGAAATGAATGGGGGCGATTTCTCAGTGATTAGTGAAATTGCCTTCAATCACTGAAATGTTGGTACAGATCTCATTTTTGGTCATCACTTCTATCTTGAGCTTCTCGGTATACCAAACATGATAACTTATGCCAAAGTCAAAACTCCCAAACTGATTACAGATTCCAGCATTATGTTGTTTTTCAATTTCATTTATAGAAGTCCCAATAAGCCGCTCTGGATGACTAAAAAATGCTTCAACCTGCTGTTCATTTTGGATTCTTTTAAACTTTTCATCCTCAAAAAAAACAATAGGATTCAGCGAGTAATTCTTTTTAAATAATTCTTCATAAATAATAGTTAGAATAACAGCAATAATTGGTAGCAGCAGAAACAGATGATAATTTTTACTTATCCAGAAATAAATACTTAGCCGTAAAAGCAATCCTATTACTAGACCTCCATAGATATAAGAGAAACAAGCCTGAATTTTTCTGAATTTAAAATTATGGCAAAACCGATATAAAATTAATGCAATAAAAATAAAAGATAATAATATTAGTGAGTTAAAACAAAGGAAACTAAACACTCCCAATAAGAAGCACATAAAACTAATTATGGGCACAACTTAATCTCCTTCATATCCCCAATATCCCTCAAAAGTCTATAATGCAATTCAATAGATTTTTGAGGACAGATTTCAAATTGAGGTATTATTTTTTATTCGTCACTTCCAAATACCAAATTGTTTCTCCCCAACTATTATTTTTAATCTCAGGAAAGACTTCTCCTTGTTCAAAATAACGGGATTGTAATTGATTTGCGGGACTCCACCAATTACCTGATTGTTGGCAAACTTGCCCTGCGAAGCCTTTTAAATTTTCGACTTGGATGGTCTCCGCTGAACCACCTTCATCTGCAATCCGCTCAACTAAGGTCCAAGTACAATCACCATAAAAGGTCTCAAATGTATCAGGATCCATACCAGTAGCTATAACACTACCTACTCCTCTATCCTCTTCCTCACTTGCTGCCATAAACTCAATTCTTTTTCTGTCTTCTTCACAAATATAAATACCTGTTTTTCCAACTTTCTCATTAGATTTAACTATTATTTCTGGATTTACCCTATAAATTGGATAAGAATCAGGTAAAACTAAATTTATTTCATGAAATATATCAGCTTCAGGATAATCAATAATAAGCTCATCCATATCCCAATAGGTTGGATAAGTATTTTCAATAACCGAAGCATACCGTCTGACAATGGAGTAATAATCCCAACATTGTTTTACTTTATCTGTAGGTAAATCATCCATCCAATGTGGAGAAAATTCACTTAAACCTTTATCATTAGAGCGTATTTCCCCAGTACAACGCAAATAAGTTAAATCACCTGATTTTATTTTTGCGTATGCATAATCTATACGATCCATAGTACTTCTTAAATTGGGAAAAACTGTCCCACCCCATTGAATATCTACTTGCTCAGGATAGGGTAAACTTCGTAAATTATACGGTAAATTATGCATATAGATTTCAAATAGTTCTTCTAAACTATCTAGAAAAAGACGGTAGTTATTTCGCATAGTTTCAAAAAATGCTAACGAGCTAAATTGTTCTAACAAATATGCAGCTTTGGGATTTACTTCGTAATTCATGACTTTCTCTATCTTGTTTATCTCGGTTTATGTTCTTATTTGCTAGCTAAACTATAATCCCCTATTTTAGTTTGCAAGGTTGGAACCCCCACCATTGAAAAATCACCAATTTCTGTGTCCGTACCATAGCCCCAACCTGTCAATTTACGCTTGCTTAATCCAGAAGCAACCAAGTCATTGGGATCTAGTACGATCTGGATTCCACCACCTTTTAAATAAAACTCACCAAGCTCTTGTGAGGCAGCAGGCCCCTCCCAAGCATATAACTTTTTACCTTTAGGAACTGTATATTCGAGATATTCACCATTAGCATTCCAGCTCGCCCAAACCGCAAATTTATCACGCCACTCTTCACGGCTTTTTAGCTTTTCAAACTCCGACTTTCGCATCCAGCAAATACTATTATCAAAACTGCCAGGGGCTAAAACACGAATAAGAACCTCACCTTCTCCAAACACTTCAGCTTTAATCATACCTTGAGCAAAAGTATCATATTTTCCTTTTAAAGGATGTTTTAGTTTAGGATTCTTCAATGCAGATTGCACATTCCCTAAACTAGGATGTAATGGTGTACTTGCTGTTTTTGGGTCTTTTTTTGCTTGAGGAAAAGGTAATCGCCTATTTTCTGGAATTTTACGCACCCAATCTGGTTTTTGTTTACGAAATGCTTCCAGCTCTTCACCATCATCCAATCTTCTAAATTGAGTCACATTTCTAACATTAGTCGTCGCTTTAAAAGCTTGATCACTTTCTTTTTCGATTCTAACAGCAAGTTTTTCCAAGAAATCTTGTACAGGTTTTAAAAACTCACCAAGTTTCTGATTTGCTAAATTACGAACGTCAACGACCGACTGTAACATTTGCTTAGCCTTCGTCCCAACCGCCTTACTCGCATATTTCTCGATAAACTTGACGGTGTCTCTTAGATGACCAACCAACTGATCAAATACTTTGAGTAAAGATTGTTTTGAAACTAAAGCTTTTACTTCCCTTATTTTATTGGCTATAGCTTTATAGATATTTGTAATTTTTGCTTTTTTAATTGCATTCTTTACAGCAGGACGTGCAAGAAACTTATTGAGTTCAGTAATACCTGTTTCTATCGCAGGTTCTGCTAACTTATATATATTACCACCTGTAAATTTCAAACCTTTAGTTGCAGGCTTAAGCATGAAACGACGGATTGGCGCCAAAATCACCTTAAAGATACCTTTAAATAATGATCCCAAGACAGGAAATAAACCAATTAATGTTAAAATTAAACCGACCCAAGCCCAAGGGTTATTACTATCTTCTTTAATCTTAACTGAGTTTGCACATAAATCTCGAACATCACAAATTTGATCTACAAAAGGAATCATAGAGATTACTGTCCCAGTCACAATTTGTGCTGTAGATTGGTCTTCTGCGAAATCCCCCTGTAACACTACCCAGAGCCATTCTGCAATATCAGCAGCAGTTTCCTTACCTTTTTTAATTGCATCATTTACTGGGGCTGTAAACCATGCCAGAGCATTTGTCAGTTCTTGCTTAGATGGTAAAAAGTCTGACATTAAAATGCCCCTTTATTTTTATCAATTTTGTTAAGCTCATCCATTACCGTATCAAATTGATCCCATGGTGAATCCTCCTCCATAGGTGGCTGCTCATACTCAACTCTTAGCGCTTTATCTGGAACATTTTCATGATGAGCCTTACCATGCTCATCTAATCTTCCTTCAATCACCTGATTATTTTCAAAAAATATTTTATAACCTAAATTGGCTAATGGCGTATGCTCCACATCTAAATGCTCTAAAGCTATCCAATTCTTTTTCTCAAATCTTGGTAAAGCTGGGACACTCATATTGGCATTCGCACCACCCTTTAACAAATGCTGCCCAGCCTTCACCTCGAACTTCCCACCTGTGGTTGGGAATATCCCCGATCCATTGACTTTAAGTTCAGAAGTATCCGCTTTAAATACAATTTCTTTCGGGCTAGTTAAGTAAATCGTATCTTCTGTCGAGATAATCTGAATACCAGCCTTCGCCAATATCTCTAAACCATCCGACTGTGCTTGTATCTCAAACTTACCTTTTGCCGCAACTTGTTTAATCCCAGCTTGTGCTGCAAATAGGCTGATCTTTTGGCTGGCTTGGGCAATCAAGTTCTTCTGTGTGGTCAGGTTGATGCTATCCCCTGCAAGTTGATTCAGTTGCCCATCTGCGGAAAGATGAATATCTTCTGAAGTGCTGAGGCCAATCCCGTTTGGTGAGCTAAGTAATAAGATGGCTTCATTAAATTTAGCGATCTTGTCTTGAATTTTTTCGGCAAATGCCTGTAATTGTTCTAAGGCTTCCAGCTCATCAGTCTGTTGATTCTTAGCCACTTCACTCAAGGCTTTGGCATTATTTTGGTTGCCTTCTAGTTGTTGCTTGGCAGTTTGCGCTTCGAGATGATCGCCTTCGGCTTGTTCTTGAGCATGGGTGGTGATCAGTAAGCCTTCTCCTGCTCGGACTGCTCCCCATTGGTCGGTACGCAGTTCAAAGCCTTCTCCTCGGTCTTC
This sequence comes from Acinetobacter sp. NIPH 2699, assembly GCF_022549355.1. GTDB lineage: Bacteria > Pseudomonadota > Gammaproteobacteria > Pseudomonadales > Moraxellaceae > Acinetobacter. Next base: position 82,679 of record NZ_JAKZGL010000008.1, on the reverse strand, counting down.
ACTTTCCGCTTGGGCTTTGGGATGACTGAGTTTACCAAGATTGAGTTGGCTCGCTGCATGGCTGCTTTGTAGTTGTGCACTGATCTGTCCAGTAGTGTCATCAAAGCGCAGTTGGTTATAGCCTGTGCCTTGATATTCTTTACTTTTAATACCTGCTAGTTTTTTGGTGTCAGGCAATTGTCCTGCATTGTCGAATTTGGTTGGGCTGCGTTGTGCTTCGTGCAATCGTCCTGTGACAAAGGGACGATCAATGTTGCCGTCAAAGAAGTCGATCACGACAATTTCACCGATTCTCGGTAGAAAGCGTGCGCCATAGCCTTCGCCTGCCCACGGGGTCAGTACATCCACCCATGCTGAATCGGTGTCATTGTCATTACTGCCTGCACCACCATCGTGGCTATGGTCATCGTTTCGGGTAAACAGGAATCGAACTTTGATTCTGCCCCATTCATCGACATGGATTTCTTCGCCTGCTGGCCCGACCACTTTGGCACGTTGTGGGTGGGCTGCTGGGCAGTGTTGTAATGGGTGGTATTCAGGTACGGTTTTGATGGTGCGACGTTGTAGGGTTAGCTGATTCGCTTGGCGTTCTTCGCTATTGTTTGAATATTGCCAATTGCTTTGGTTGATCAAGCTTTGGATTTGTTGGTTTAAATCTTTGGGTAGGTTGTTCTGATTAAACCAATCTTTTTTGATGATCAGGAATTCTTGATCTGATCCACTATGCTGATCAATTTCAGGATGTTCGTTGAGTTTAAACCAATAGCCGACTTGCGTATCTCGTACTGTGCTATGTGCAATAAAGTGTTTGGCTTGGGCATCATGGTAGTGACTGAGGTTTTGATTGAGTTTTTCAATTTGGCTATTCCCGGATGCTGTTGCGCCATCTTCGCCATTGAGGTCGTGCATCCATGCTGGGGTGAAGTGCCATGCATCTTCGAGTCCTAGACTGGCATTGTCATGTTGTTGACTATGCTGATGTTTGCTTTGCACACTACCTGCGCCATCTTCTTGTTCTAAAGTATCGGCTTGCCAGCGTTGGATATGTACGGCTGTCGATTGTAGACTGCGTTCGGCAATCAAGCTGGTCATGCTGTCGTATTGTTCGGTGGCACTGCTGCGGTGATAGCGAATTGTTCTTCGATTTAAAGCTTGGTATTGGTTGTTATCGTCAATCAAACGCAGTTTTTGTGCTTGGATTGGAGTATTACTGTTTGCAACGGTGAGTTGAGCTTCGTCAATCAGCCAGTTAATCCCCTCACTTCTCAGCAGTCGGGTAATAAAGTCATAATCGCTTTCATTTGCTTGCATCACAAATGGACGGATATCGTAATCTTGAGTCACGCTGCTTAAATCAAGGCTGAGACTGGATGCAAATAGTGGACTACGTTGTTGCCATTCTTTAAAAATTGTTTGAACAATATCCAGCACGGTTTTATTCATAAACACGCGGCTGTTTCTACGTTTGTGCCACAGTGCAGTCGGGTCTTGGAGTTTGAGCTTATATAGGGTCAATGAGCCGTCACTTTGCCCTTGTACAGCTTCGGTAATAATCCCTGTGGTTCGAAATAATGTGCCTGTGTCAGTGACGGAATCGACAGCAACTTGGCAACCAATGAATTGTTTTAATTGAATAGTCGCGTTCGTTGACAGACATATAAGCTCGGCAGTAACGCCTTCATTGAGGCGATGTGTACCTTCAATACGTTGCAGAAATACCTGATTGGCTAAAGCAGAATTAGAAAATTGAATATGAATGGCACGTTTTTGTGCAGTTAAGCCAAGCTGTTCTAAAGCAAAATGAATGGTATTGAGCATAAGTTTTTATTGAGTTCTTTTAAACTTGTGGGCATTTTACAGAAAAAAATCATTTTATGCTCAGACAGTTTCGTCTATTTGTGACAAATTTTGTCTCATTTTATTGCAACTTTATGCTTTAGCAATCATCCATAGATACAAACTATAAAAATCAATGTTTAGCTCTTATTTACCCTTAAATTAAAAAAAGCTCCTACATATTTAGGAGCTTTGAATTAAACAATAGCTTTTACACAAATCGAATCGGTTTAAATTCAGGTTCATGTTTGTGTTGATCATCATCACATTCCTCACCTTCTTCTTTTGTACCACGATCAATATAGCCCGAACGTTGATCTTCAGGTAAATGTTGTACTTCCCAAGCAATCACAGCCTGCATACAGGTTTCACGTTGCTCTTTCGTTAAAGCAATACCATTCGGCCATTTGCCAATTTCAACAGCAGTTCTAAGACGCTCAACAATTTCAGGATTTAAAATAGCGAGCATTTGTTCAATATTCATGAGTCGTCCTGCTGAAAAGATTCAAAGTCTTGGTTCCATCCCAATTTGGTACGACATGCCATATAAAAGTCATAACCAGGTGGATGTAATAAGCTTAGTTTAAACGGATGTTTGCGAATATGCACACTATCCCCGACATTTAGTGCCACGCTATGTTGACCATCCGCACTCACCATTGGCAAAACACGATTTTCTCGAATAACAATTTTGATCTCACTTTGTCCACCGACAACGATTGGACGAGAAGACAATGTATGTGGATGCATTGGTACTAAAGCAATTGCATCCATACTTGGATGCACAATTGGACCACCGCCTGAAAGCGAATATGCGGTTGAACCCGTTGGTGTCGCAACAATTAAACCATCACTGTGCTGACGATACACATATTGTCCATCGATATTCAGCTCAAAATCAATCATGTGAACCGATTTACCCGAATGCAGAACCACATCATTGAGGGCAATCGCATCGTAAATCGTTTCGCCATTGGTGCGAACTTCCATTTCCAATAAAAAACGGCGATCTAATTGGAAATGACCTTGTAGAACTTGATCGAGTTTAAAAATGGCTTCAGCAGGTTTAATGTCGGTTAAAAAGCCTAATCGACCACGGTTAATTCCAATTACAGGGGTATTGTGTCGTACCAGTGCACGTGCAGCATGAAGTAGCGATCCATCGCCACCCACCACGATCACTAAATCAACGACTTCACCAAGGAGGTTACGACTGACAGTCTGCCCATGGCTATAAGGTACAAGTTTAGATGTTTCCTGATCAAAAACAGGATTTAAACCCAAAGTGATCAAATGATCATGGATTAAACATAAGGTTTCTACAACAGAATATTTATCTGGTCGCCCAATTAGACCAATATTTCGGAAGGATTTATGTGAAATTTGCACGAAAAATTTGGCTCCGCTGCGATTCCCGCCTATCATATCATTAACAATCATGGTTGCGTTGATGATTGATTAAAAAGTATAAAAATGTCTATTCATTATTTTTATACGATGAATATCAATACTTTCTGAAATTTTTTATTGCATGTTGCTATTTATTCACAGTTTTATGATTGCAAATTACTTATAAGCTATCGCATCATTACCCACATTGTTTTGGTTTTAACTCAAATCTATGAAGTGTGAACGTGGTATCGGTTTTATAACGCTAATTTTTTCAATTTTAGTGATTGGTATTTTTGTTGCCTTTAGTATCTATCTGATTCGTTTAGATAGTATTATCCGTAATAAGTTTGAAGGTCAGCGCTGGGATATCCCCGCTAAGGTTTTTGCTCGTCCTTTAGAAATTTATGCGAATGCGCCTATTACTCAAGATAATTTCATTCAGGAATTGAAATTATTGGGGTATACGAACACCTCGAACTATGACAAGTCAGGTAGTTATGTCACGCAAGGCAATAAGTTATATGTCCACACTCGTGGTTTTGACTATGGTGATAGTACTGAACCAGAACAGGTACTGGAAGTTGGCTTCTCAAGTGACCGTGTTGGCGAGATTCGCTCAACCAAACCGTCTAATACAGGGATCGCACGTTTAGAACCCCTCTTGATCGGTGGTATTTATCCCCAACACAATGAAGATCGCGTACTGATTAAACTAGATAAAGTACCCAAAACGCTGATCGAAGCATTAATTTCAACAGAAGATCGTAACTTTTATCATCATCATGGTGTTTCCGTCAGAGGAACAGCACGTGCTTTGGTGAGTAATGCGACAGGAGGTCGACGCCAAGGTGGTTCGACTTTAACGCAGCAATTGGTGAAGAACTTTTATCTTTCCCCTGAAAAAACCCTTAAACGTAAAGTAAATGAAGCCCTCATGGCTTTATTAATTGAGTTTCATTACAGCAAAGATGAAATTCTTGAAACCTATCTCAATGAAGTAAATTTAGGTCAAAATGGCAATTATTCAATTAATGGCTATGGTCTCGCGTCACAATTCTATTTCGGCCTGCCATTGCGTGAACTGAATATTTCCCAACAAGCGTTCTTGGTAGGCTTGGTTCAGGGTCCATCGTTATATAATCCTTGGCGCAATCCTGAGAATGCAAAAAAACGTCGTGATGTTGTGTTAAATAACATGATGGTGATGGGATATTTAACAGAAGCAGAATATCAAGATGAGATTGCACGCCCTTTAAATGTCATCAGCAAACCGACATTAGGACCTGCAAAATTCCCTGATTTCCTTGATATTGTACGTCGTCAATTACGCACAGAATATCAAGAAAGTGATATCACCAATCAAGGTTTAAGAATTTTCACCACCTTAGATCCAATTGCACAAACCAAAGTTCAAACTGTGTTTAAAAACTCTGTTGAACGGTTAGCACAAAGAAATCCAGCGCGTTTGAAAAGTTTACAGGGTGCAGTTTTAGTGGCGCATCCTGAGAATGGTGAGCTTATTGCCGCTGTAGGTTCAACCCAAGACTTTACAGGTTTTAACCGAACACTTGACGCAAAACGTCAAGTTGGTTCCCTCTTGAAACCTGTCATTTATCTCAATGCCATTGAATCTGGTCGCTATACTTGGGCAAGCCCGATCGAAGATACTGCGGTAAATATTCCAATTGATGGTGGTAAAGGTTGGTCGCCAAAGAACTATAGTGGTAACGAAAATGGAATCGTGCCGATGCAACAAGCATTGGCAAATTCTTATAACCTTTCAACTGTGCGCCTAGCGAATGAATTTGGACTTTCTTCATTTAGCAATAAGTTAAAACAATTTGGTGTCAGCTCAGATATCCCTGCATATCCATCCATTTATCTAGGTGCAGTCAATATGTCACCGATGGAAGTGCTTGGGATTTATGGGAATTTTGCAACAGGTGGTTTCAAATATCCGCCACGCTCGATTCGTACTGTGGTCGATGCTCAAGGACGTTTACTTGATCGTTATGGTTTAAATGTCCAACAAACGATTGATCCTGCCGCCGCTTATATTTTAAATTATGGTTTACAACAAGTGATGCGCACTGGTACTGGTCGATCTGCATATAACAGCTTACCTGAATCATTAAATCTTGCAGGAAAATCAGGCACCACCAATGATACTCGAGACTCTTGGTTTGCAGGTTATTCAGGCAATCATGTTGCAGTTGTATGGTTAGGTCTAGATGATAACAAAGTGACTGGTTTAACTGGTTCTTCTGGTGCACTGCCTGTTTGGACCAATGTCATGAAACAACTTCGTCAAGAACCTGTCAATCTACGTCAAACAGACAATGTACAATGGCAATGGATTGATCGTAGCAGCGGTGATCTTTCCGCTCAAGGCTGTGAGGGTGCGATGTATATTCCACTGCTCCGTCAAACAGTTCCACGCCGTGCAACGCTCTGTGGCCAATCACATTACGAGGTTGAACCTACCTACATGCCTCAAACGGATGGAACACTTGGTGATGACAGCATCAGTAATTATATTCGTGAAACTGAAAACCAAATGGATACAGATTTATCCAATCACACCTCTACACGCGTTATTTCTAGCGGTAGCTATAACGGTGAGAACTAATCTAAAAGGATGATTGGACATGATTAAAAAAGTAACTTTCGCTCTTGGCATACTGATACTTACGGGTTGTAGTACAACACCAGAGCGCTCAGCCCCCCCAACAACACCGCCTAAGGCAACGGATAGCCAGAAGAAAGTTACACCACCTTCTTCTGGTGTCAAAATCATTCCTTATGAGCAAAAAGAGATTAAACGTCAAACTGTACCTGTCATTGTACCTGAGCAGAAAGTTCAGCAGAGGTTTAGCAATGATGGCTCTCAGTTACCTGCTTTTAGAACGCTTATGCAAAAAACCCAAATGGCTTATAAGCAGAAGCAATTCATAGAAGCAGAACGTTTTGCGCTTCAAGCTCAACGCATCGCGCCACAGGCTGCTGAAACCTATTTATATTTAGGATTGATCGCAGATCAACGGAAGCAATATGCCAATGCGGAAGCACTGGCTCGACGTGGTTTAACTTATGCTCAGAGCAATACCATGAAGAAACAACTCTGGTTCATTGTGCTCCGCGCCAGCGAAGCACGCAACCACCCAGTTAAAGCACAAGAAGCAAAAAGAGCAATTCAAGCGCTCTAAACGCCTATTTGATTGATTCAAACTGGCGAATTCCAGCAAGCCCATAAGCGTGATGTTTTTGGGCTTGTTCTAAATCTTCAGGAGCAACACCACCCAAAGCGAACACAGGAAGATGACTGTCCTTTGCTAACTGACTAAAACCATCCCAACCTAATGCATTTGCATCAGGATGCGTTTCCGTCGCATTCACAGGGCTTAATAGCACAGCATCACAACCGATCACATGTGCATGCTGCAAAGACACTGCATCATGACATGCTGCAATCAAACGCTTTCCGACAGGTAGATCACCTTTTCTTAAACTCAATAATTGTGATTGTTTTAGATGAATCGTTTGTATTTTCTTTTGAAGTACGGCATCCAACTGCTGCCAAATATCAAAATTAAGGATTAATTTTTGAAGTTGCTCATCAGATAAAGTCAATAACTGTGCTTCAATTTGATCGACCGCATGAGGTGGCTTACGCCAATACAACAAACAATCACTTTGTGGCATCGCCGTGAGTTGCTCACTTACTTTAATAAAGTGTGACCATATTAACCTTTGGACAATCGCAGTATTCGCTTTAGGAAAGTTGAGATGTGCTAATTGATCTCGACGATACCAAGCCCATGGTTGTTGGATCAGATCTAGTTGCTGATCTGGCACGTCAGCTTGAAATAAATGCAATTGAACAATCACATCATCATATTCATGTCGTATCACATCAAAAACATGCCAATTTTTAATGCCTATACCGACTTCTTCGTATATTTCGCGACGACAAGCCTGTTCAGGCGTTTCCCCCTGCTCAACTTTACCGCCAGGAAACTCATGTTTATTGCCTTGATGTTGGCTTGCCTGTCGCCATCCAACCAATACTTTTGATTTATGTAATAAAATTGCGATCGCAACATTGACTGTATTCTTTGACATCAGCGTCTAAAATCTCTCATCTTTGTCTGGCGATTTTAAGTAATTTGTTAAGACTTTCACACGTCTAAAACAAAAATAATAAATCATTTTGTAAATCGACAAAATTTCCGTTGACAGGTGTATTCGATAATGATTATCATTTAAAACATTAAAAGACACACCACGGAGCATAACAAATGAACGCACCATTCAACCTATTTACTCGCAGCACAGATTCAAACCAATCATTACCAATGCTGCATTCAAACAACCTTTTTGCCTTAGGACGTGAAATCCGAATTATGCATGCTGGAGAAGAGTATCGCTTACGCTTGACGCGGAACAATCGTTTAATTTTAACCAAATAATATAATAAAAACCGGAGAATAATAAACGTGGGAATAGCAGTATGTCAGCGCGTACTGCTTTTTTTAATTAATCAATATCCTTATGTTACATCAACTGGATCGTCACTTTTAGACCACCATACTGCGATTGAGCAAAATCAATTTTGCCATGATGTAGTTCAATAATTTTTCTACAAATCGATAAACCTAGCCCAGAACCCTGTGTTCTCGTTCCTAACACCCGATAAAAACGTTCTCCTAATCGCGCTAATACCGCTGTGGCAATCACTTCCTGTCCTTCATTTTCAACAATCAACTCAAATGACTGTCTTTGCTGCTCAAGCCGAATATATACATTTCCATGTTCTGGCGTATACCGAATCGCATTGTCTAAGATATTTCGAATACAGGTAAAAATTAACTGCTGATTCGCAAATACAGTACGATCTATACCCTCTCCACGCTGTAAATGTAATTGAATTGATTTTTCATTGGCAAATAATGCTTGTGTCTGAATCACTTCATTCATCACGACATCTAATGGGAAATGTGTTCTGGGAAGATTCTCAGCATGTTCAGGATCTAAACGTGCCAATAACAGCAAGTTCTCTAAAGTCTGAATTCCTCGACTCACATCTTGCTGCATCTGAACAAAATCTGTCGCACGTTCAGGATATTTTCGTTGCAATAATTGCAGGCGCATTTGAATCGCGGATAATGGTGATCTTAACTCATGTGATGCATCCGCGGTAAAACGCTGTTCAGCTTGTAAAGATTGATCTAAACGTTGCAACAAATGATTTAACTGCTTCAGCATCGGTTGCAATTCCTTAAGTTCAATGTCACCCGATTCAATTGGGCGAAGATCATCCGCATTCTTTTCTGAAATTTGAGTAGATAGTTGATGGATCATTTTAAATTGACGCTTGATCAAGAAATGTAAAATAATCCATTGCATCATCCAGACCATGATCAGAATCAATGAATAACCGACAAAACTGTGCCAAAGTGCCTCAAAACGTTCTTCTAAAGGCTGTATCACCAACACCTGCATTTTTGACTGTGCATCTTCAGCAGTATATCTCCGCCATAACTGATGATTCTGCCAAATAAAACCATAGTCCTTACGAGCTATTGCAAACTGATAATAGGGTTGCTCCAGTTGGAAATCTTCTGATTGCGTCAATACATAGTGCTGATTACTCAAGCGATACTGAATATCAAACTGATCACTGAGTTCATCAATTTGCTGTCCTGATGTAGTCGTCAAATCTGAAATCAACAACATGTCTGAAATTTCATCCATGATTTCATCTTGCACTTGCATGGTTTGATAAATGGAAATAAAGACAAATAAAAGTAATGCCACACAACCAACAACGATCGAACTCATCATTGATGTTTTGATTAATTTTGTTTGCAAAGACACCACTTTCATTGTTTTATTCCTGATGCATGCGATAACCCAAACCACGGACAGTTTTTATATATTGCCCGCCAATTTTTTTTCGAATCTGGTAAATAAACACCTCAATTGCATTGCTTTCAATTTCCTCTCCCCAAGCATATAAAGATTCTTCTAATTGTTCCCGCGTCAAAATATGATCAGGCTTTTGCATTAATTTATACAAAATTTGAAATTCTTTGGCCGTTAAATTGACTGCTTGACCCGCCTGCGTCAGTGTTTTTGCTTGTGGATCAAGTTTAAGATCCGCGAAATTGAGATATTGACCAGCTTCAGCCTGATGCTGGCGGAGTTGAGAGCGAACCCTTGCCGATAACTCCTCTAAGTTGAAAGGCTTAACTAGATAGTCATTGGCACCAAGATCTAAACCTTCAACTCGATCATGGATGTGATCTTTAGCCGTGATAAAAATGACAGGCGTTTTTAAATTTTGTCGGCGAATGGTTTTGAGAATGTCATCACCAGATGCTTGCGGTAAACCTCGATCCAGTAAGACACAGTCATACTGATGTTGTTCTATTGCTAAAATGGCGTAATCGCCGCGCTCAACCCAATCAACACTATAGCCATCCATTTCTAGCCAGTCTTTTATACTTTCAGCCTGAGAGACATCATCTTCAGCCAATAAAATTCGCATACAACAATACCCTCTTTTCATCTTTAAGATTCATCTTAAAATAAACCATAAACAAAAAAACCACATGAATGATTCATGTGGTTTTTTGCTAGTTAATGTTTAGAACTGGACCTGATCGACATCAACTTCAACACGTTTCTTAGGTTTGTAATCAATATCAATTTCACCAATGATAGTCACTGGTGTTTTAGCTGAGATTGGCTTACCTTGCCATAACTCATCATCAATATCGACTGTGATGCTGCCTGTTTGGTCACTGAACTGGTATTTTTCATCACCAATTGCTTTGACCACATACCCTTTAAGTTTTACAGGTGTGTCATCCTTGAAGGTTAACGCTTGCTGCACCGTGCTCATCTGTGTAGGAGGCAAAGCTTGTTGATTTACTGCACCAGTATTTGCTGCAACCATTGTCGTTGCACCGACCAAACTCGCCATTACCGCAACTTTTGAAAATACGTTCATATTCATGTCCTCATTTTTGATTTCATCATTTCGATGTTATTATTTAAACAAACCAAGATGAGGTGAATCTGAAGATCGCAAATTTAACTAGTTTAACGGAACAACTCTCAAAACTTCCTCTAAAGTCGTTACACCGTCTATGACTTTACGTGCCCCCGCAATTCTTAAAGGTTCAACCCCTTCTTTTTTCGCTTGCGCTTTCAGATCATTTAAGGTGCCATTTGCACTAATCTGTGTTTTCAACTCCAAACTTACAGGCATAAATTCATAAATACCCACTCGCCCTTTGTATCCCGTCTGGCGGCATACTTCACAACCAACAGCTTTATACATGGTCGTTGGCATATCCATGATGTAGTCAAATGTTAAGTGTTCCCATTCCTGCTCATTGATCGCAGTTTGTTGCTTACAGTGCGGGCACAGTTGGCGCACTAAACGCTGTGCAAGTACACCGAGTATCGTCGCTGCGGTTAAAAATGGCTGTACACCTAAATCATGTAAACGAGTCAAGCTGGATGGTGCATCATTGGTATGGAGCGTGGATAACACCAAATGCCCAGTGAGTGCAGCTTGAATGGCCATATTAGCCGTATCATGGTCACGAATCTCACCAACCATAATAATATCTGGATCTTGTCGCATTAAGGCGCGTACACCATCTGCAAAGCCCAGTTCAATATTAGGATTTACCTGCATTTGGTTAAAACTCGGCTCCAACATCTCAATTGGGTCTTCAATGGTGCACACGTTGACTTGTTCGGTTGCCAGTTGTTTTAACGAAGAATATAAGGTTGTGGTTTTGCCCGAACCTGTCGGTCCTGTCACCAAGATAATGCCATGACTATGCTGTGTTAATTGCTGCCAGCTTTGTAATAAGTGCCCCTCAAAACCAAGCTGCTGAAAACTACGAACCAAGACTTCTGGATCGAAAATACGCATCACCAACTTTTCGCCAAATGCGGTGGGCAGAGTCGAAAGACGCAACTCAGTTTCTTGCCCTTTGGGCGTGCGTGTTTTTAAACGTCCATCTTGTGGTTTACGTTTTTCCGCAACATTCATTCGACCTAAGATTTTGATACGTGAAATCACTGCGGTCAGTGTATTGGCTGGCATGTTATAGATGGTATGTAACACACCATCTATACGGAAACGTACCTTACCCTTATCTTTTCGCGGCTCTAGGTGAATATCACTCGCACCCTGCTCAAATGCAAACTGTAAGACCCAATCTACCAGCTTCACAATATGTTGATCATTCGCATCAGGGTTCTGTGTATCGCCTAACTGTAATAAGGCTTCCACGCCTTTATTATCACGATCAAAAGCACTGGTATTCTGTGACGAGTTTACAGCACGACTGACTTGATAATATTCATGTAAATATCGCTGCAACTGTTCAGGGTTCAATAAAACCCGCTCAATCCTTTTGGGCGCCAAGCTACGCTGTAAGTTATTTTCCCATTCCGAGCTAAAAGGCTGATCCGTACCAATCAAAATCCGATCAGCATGTACTTCTACAGCTAAAATATGATTTCTAACAGCGAACTCTTGCGACATCACACTGGTTAAAGCAGCGACATCCGCTTTTAAGGGATCAATCACAAATAAGGGCAAAGTGGCTTTTTCCGCCAACCATTGACACAAACGATGTAATGTTAATGTTGCAGCAAGATTCAACTGATCTTTTAAGTTAAAATTGGCAATCCACTGTAATGGATGCCATTTTAATTGTTCTTTTTGACGATGTGTGGTTTGAATTAACAACTTATCTCGTTCAGTAATACGACCATCTTTTTGTAGTTGCTCTAAGCACCAAGTCACATCAATCGTAAAAGAAAAGTTCGCAAATTTTGCCTGAGCTTGCATGACCGTAATTTCCCCAAATACATGAATCATTTATATTTTTTAAATTAAATTATGTAGACTGTTCCACACTCACAACTGTGACATTGTTTTCATCGACTGTAAAACAAATATTCAAGTGAGCAAAACACATTCCATATACCCGTTCAGTATCTTCTTGATACGCTGGACGAGGATCTAAAGATAACACTTGTTCAAGTTCATCGAATATCTTTTTATGCAGAATTGTTTGATTTAACAAGTGTTGCTGCTGTAGTTGTGCAGTTTGCGTCCAGATCACGTCCTTACGACTTGGCTCATCTTGAGCATAACCACTGATAGACGTCTCAATTGCATCTGAATAATGAATATAAGGTTTAATATCAAGAATCGGTGTGCCATGTAATAAATCACTGCCCGTCACATACAAACGAATCGTTTTGCCACGCTTCTCGACACGAAGAAAACGAACCACAGATAAACCGATTGGCGATGGACGATACATACTTCTTGTGGCAAAAACACCTATTTTTTGGTTGCCACCGAGACGTGGTGGTCGGACTTGTGCACGAAATTTAGCCGTTTGAGTGAGATCCCTATCATTCTGTTTATTCTCATGAAACTGCCACAGCAACCACAAATGGCTAAAGCCATCTATTCCCTCAAACGCCAAAATATCATTATAAGGTTCAGTCATCTCTATGTATGACTCGATTTGTACCAAATTCGGCTGCCTTGGAATACCAAATTTCTCCCGATAGGGAGAGTGCATATAACCGATAATCGGCATCATTACAGAATTACTCATCACTTTTTCTGATAAACACAATTAAATATATTCAGTTTATCGAGAATGATTTTAGATTAGAATAGCAATCTGTTTCTTTTATCTGTGATCGAGACCTTTAATGGCTGCTTTTAACGTTGAACGCATTACTCATGTTCACCACTGGAATGACACTCTTTTCAGTTTTAAAACAACACGCGATACGAGCCTACGTTTTAAAAATGGTCAGTTCGTGATGATCGGACTTGAAGTGAACGGTAAGCCTTTGATGCGTGCTTATTCGATCGCAAGTGCGAATTATGAAGAAGAGTTAGAATTCTTCTCAATTAAAGTCCAAGACGGTCCACTGACCTCTATCTTACAAAAAGTACAAGTGGGCGACGAAATCCTGATTTCTAAAAAACCGACAGGTACTTTAGTACACGATGATTTGTTACCAGGTAAAAACTTATATCTTTTATCTTCTGGTACAGGGCTTGCACCATTCCTTTCTCTACTTCGTGACCCAGAAACTTACGAAAAGTTTGAGAAAGTTATCATGGTGCATGGCACACGTTATATTTCAGAACTTGCTTACCAAGACCTTATCCTTAATGAGCTTCCAAATCATGAGTTCTTTGAAGAATTAGGCATCAAAGATAAACTGATTTACTACCCAACTGTAACGCGTGAACCTTTCCATACTCAAGGGCGTGTAACAACAGCGATTGAAACAGGTCAACTCTTTGAAAAAATTGGTTTACCTCGTTTTAATCGTGAAACTGACCGTGCAATGTTATGTGGTAGCCCAGCGTTCCTAAAAGATGTTGCTGCGCTACTTGATCAGCATGGCTTAGTAGAATCACCTCGTATGGGTGTAATGGGCGATTATGTGATCGAACGTGCTTTCGTTGAGAAGTAACTTTTAAATGAAATATAAAAGAAACCGAGTCAATTGACTCGGTTTTTTTTCTTCGGCATATAAAAATCCAGTTTAAAACTTTTGATTCAAGCCGCATCCAACGTAATTAATCGTTCAATATAGTACCAACACTCTTCAATTTCGGTGTGATCTTTGGTGACTTTTGCATACGCAGTCATACCATCTAAAATATTAACATACATCGATGTCAGCACATGAGGTTGATAAACCTTGGCTTTTTCAAACAAGTCCTCAAGCAATCCCATTAACCACTCTCTATACGCCACAATTGGGCCAAGAATCGATGGGTACTGTTGTAAAATTTCCAATGATGCCTTTTGAAACATGCATCCATGAAAATCATCTGAATTGAACCACCCCAAATGCCAAAAATAGACTGCTTTAATTTTACCCAAGTAATCATCTTCATTGAGTAAATTAATTTCTTTCTCTATAGCCTCTTGAATACTTTTATTTCTTCGAGATAAACATTCTTCGATCAGATTTTCTTTGGAAGGAAAGTATTTATAGAACGTCATTTTTGCAACGTTTGACTCCGCAATAATTCGATCTACACCTACTGAACTAAAACTATGACGATTAAACAGGGTGAGCGCCGTTGCAATAATATCTTCTTTTTTTGACATTTTATTATCCTTTTTAGAATTCTTTAAAAAAAATTAATGTATTATTTAGGCACAGTTTATATGCTGGACAATTCTGGCAACCATGCTTTTTCATATTATTTTAAGATCATTACAGAAAATATAAATTTTTCCTTATTACCTCTCTTATAAATTAAGCAAAAATGAGGCTATAAACAAGCTGATTTGTAAAAATATTTTTCTACTTTACAAAAAAAATTAAATATTTTGTGCAGCAATTCACCTTTTAGTACAGTTTTGATTAATTATTAATCTAAATCACTATTATTTAGCGTATTGAATAAATTGATTTCACAAAAAATTCATCTTATATTTAAATTATCCAATAAAAATATCTTTGGTTGGGTCAATAGCTATATTCATAATCAACCAAAAAAATCGAACTATACCATTGGAAAAGCAATAATATTTATTAATTCATTGAGTAAAAACTATGCCAAAAAAATTTGAAAACTTTGACAACCCTAGACAGAAAGCTATAGACGGAATGAGAAATAGTATTTCTGCCGATGCATGGAACAACAATGTGAATTTTCTGAAGACATTAAGAGCAGAAATTTCAAATCACCCTGTATCGAAACACCCAGCCATCCAACTTTTAAATGACGGTTTAATTGATAAGGAGACCTTAAAACATATTCATTTAGAATATCGCCATGCAATTGTGCAAGTATTTACTGATGCTTTGCTAATGGCACAATTCCAAACTAAACAATTAGAACCTCGCCTATTATCAGGCTCTAAAATGTATCCTCGTTTTTTATTAAATCTTAATATTTTAGATGAGTTTGGTTTCCGTCCTGCACTGGATAAAGACGAATATTACTCTGGTAATCCAGAATATGCACATTATCCATTATTTGAAGATGTGCTTGATGATTTTGAATTAACACAAGAGGAACGTAATAACTATTTACCTTCTATCATCGCGCAAAAAGTTCGGTCATATCTAGAAAACTCTTTTCATTCTTATCGTGCAGTTACAGCATTATTAGCTGTTGCAGAAGAAGAAGTCATTTTATTTAGCCCCGCACTGCGTCAAGCAACTCATTCTGTTGGTTTTGATGTAAGTAGCGGATATTACCATGTGCATGGGGTATCAGATGATACATCATCTGAAGGCGCAGACGATGACCATGAAGACGATTTATGGTTTGTCCTCGCTCAAGCCTGTACTGGAGATGATTATGCAGCTATTCGGAAAATTTGTTTTGAGTACTGTGATCTGTGGCAGCAATTTTGGGATGAACAAATCGCAAGCTATCAATATGAAGCGAACAGAAAGTTAGCTTAAATTTAAAACCAATCAAAGGTCATCTCCATATGATTCAATGGAACATGACCTTTAAATTTTAGTTAAAATATAAGCGATCGATGAGCTGCAACACCAGCCATTGTTCCATCCCCCACAGCGAGTGACACCGAACCACCCAATCGCGCCACATCTCCGCAGGCGAAAATACCAGCGACAGATGTTTCTTTTAGAGCATTGGTTTTAATCATTTCGCCCATTACATTTTGCTCTATTTCACAACCTAAATTCAGTATCCAATCTTGGGAAATTAAACATTGGCTTGTGACAAAGATTCCATCAAGTTTGATACGTTCATTATCTGAAAGTAAAACCGTACTCTTTTCATTAATTTCTGTGATCGACCTTTGCTCAATCACAACACCCCGTTCAATGAGTTGTGTTTGTATCTCTGTTTCAAGAGAATGACCATTTAAAAAGAAAGTAACACTGCCCCATTCAGGTAACATCATCGCCATATGTGCAGAGTGCTCTGAGCTTGCAATAATGCCAATATTTCCTTGGTTTAGTTCATAACCATGACAATATGGACAATGAAAAATACGTTTGCCCCACCGCTCTGCAAGCCCCTTAATTTCAGGTAGTTGATCTTTCACCCCTGTTGCTATAATGATCCTTTTAGCACTGACTGCATGTGTGCCATCAATACAAAGATGAAAGTTATCATCCTTTCTTTCAATTCGTTTGACAGATCCATCCATCCAATCAACCGTTTTATACTGTAGTAATTGTTGCTTCCCGATCTGGGCAATTTCACTTGCTGGCGTTCCATCTTGTGTAAGAAAGCCATGTGAATAATCTGCAAAACGATTTCTACGCTGTCCTGCATCAATGACGACAACCTTTCTTCGAGCACGACCTAAGGGCAAACCAGCTGCCAAACCTGCATAACTTCCACCAATAATTGCAACATCGTAATTCATTTTTACACCAATAAGTAACTTTTAAAGTTACATTAATACTTTCTATTTATATTTGCAACTTTTAATGTTACATTAATAATCCATTTTAACATTTGATCTTTATCCTATGCGTACTGACAGTAAACTTTCTCGTATGCTCCATGTGCTACTTCATATGGCTCGACAGAATAAAATTTTTACGTCGGAAGAAATCGCACACATGCTTTCAACCAATGCCGTAGTGGTTAGACGTACGATGGCTGGATTAAAATCTGCTGGTTTTATCCAATCAGAAAAAGGACCGAAAGGTGGCTGGCATCTTATCGTCGACTTAGAAAAAATCACCTTACTGGATATTTATAACGCAGTTGGTGAACCAACGATTTTTGCTATTGGTAATGAAAGAGAAAATCCTGATTGTGGTGTAGAACGTGTCGTAAATGCAGCTTTAGAAGATGCGATGCAACAAGCACAAACAATCCTCCTTACGCGGTTAAAATCGACCACACTCGCGGATCTTGCATTCCAATTTGATCAAATCTGTAAAAATAGAATAGATAAAGCTTGATACTTCACTATGTGACATTAAGCTCATTACAGCAAAACTTGTTTACCTAACCGAAAAACTAAAAAAACGGCTGTAAGATACGCTACAATTCAACTTTATTTTCAAATGAACACGATATGTTTTCGCAACTAGATATCAATCTATTGGTTCTGCTCATCTTATTAGGTGTCGGTGTTTTTAGTCATAATACAGCGGTGACGATCGCAACTGCGGTATTGATTCTAGTAAAACTTACTCCGTTAGATCAATTTTTTCCTTATATCCAACAACATGGCTTAAATATTGGCGTTATTATTCTCACCATCGGTGTGCTCGCACCTATTGCAAGTGGTCAACTGAGTGGAGAAAGTATTTTAAAATCTTTTATTAGCTTTAAATCATTATTGGCGATTGCCATTGGGCTATTGGTTGCTTGGTTAGGTGGCCGAGGTGTCAAACTCATGAGTAACCAACCTGATGTCGTCGCTGGGTTATTGATTGGGACTGTAGCAGGCGTTGCGTTACTTCGTGGTGTTCCTGTTGGCCCGCTGATCGCCGCAGGGATTTTATCTGTCTTTATTGGAAAATCTTAATATTCGGAACACATCCGTTTTGATAGAAATCCGTCTAACAGGTAGTTCAGAAACAAAATCTATCTCATTCACTACCCGCTCAACAGATGATTGTTTTAACTATCTTTCATAATAAACAGTACGTTTCTGCGAGAATTTTTCTAACTGTTTTAAAAAGCCTTCAAAATAATTCTTTTCTTTATCCTCAGATCGATAGCCAGCATACAGAGTACGTCTTAATCCTTGAGGTGAAACACAATTCAAACGACGACTGACCACCCAACCTTTCTGCTCATATTCATTCACCACCCAGTCAGGTAGTGCAGCGATACCTCGCCCACTTGCAACGAGCTGAATCAACATCTGTGTCAAATCGGTGGTTCGTATATGTTTAGGCTGAATATTTGCAGGGATAAACAAATGCGCCATGATATCCAAACGATGCTTATCAACGGGATATGTAATTAAGGTTTCTTCTGCCAAATCTTCTACAGAAACATGTTCTGCACGAACAAAAGGATGAGTATTCGATAATACTAAACGTGACTCATATTCAAAGATTGGGAAATATTCAATCCCCTTGAGTGCAATTGGATCAGCGGTAATCAACAAATCGAATTCCGCATTTTGCAGTAACTCATGTGGGTTTGATTCGAAACCTGCTGCAAAATCCAAATCAACATCAGGATATTGATGGCGATATTGGTTTAATAAAGGCATTAACCAATCAAAACAACTATGGCATTCAGATGAGAAAATAATCCGCCCTGTTTGTCCATGTACGATACGCGCAATGTCAGTTTGAGTAATTTGCACTTGAGGCAATACATCATCCGCAAGTTTCAGTAGGCGTTCTCCAACATTAGAAAAAGTCACAGGACGACTACGGCGGTTCACCACTTCTATACCATACCAATGATCAAGCTCTTTGAGCTGATGGGAAATTGCTGAAGGGGTAAGACAAAGGTCAGCAGCAGCAGCAACCAATGAACCATGCTCTCTTAAAGCAATCAGCGTTTTTAAATGACGAAGTTCTAACATGTGTGACGACCAGAAAAGCAATGCTTTGCCCAAATGCAAGACTTACAACGATGCTGTAAAATCACAAAAGAACATAAGTAGTTTAATGAATTTAATTCATCTTAGCATAAAATTCATTAGCCTACCTCAACTTGAATTTTATTTGATTATTGCTGCATCAAATGAAAGTTATTAATCTTACAAGTTGAGCGTATATTATGTCGATTCAAATGCATATTCTTGATTCCCTTCATGTCGAGGCATTTCTTATTAGAAAAATTCAGTTTAACCTGAGAATATTTCATCTAATTCAAACTTAATATCATCATAAAACTTTTACAATATTCGACTATTCACTTATTTATTTTGTTTGCCATGACCCTTGAACGCAAAAAACTCACACTACCTGAAGGTCACGATAAATTATTACTACATTCATGTTGTGCGCCCTGCTCAGGTGAAGTCATGGAAACCTTAATAGAGTCA
Source organism: Acinetobacter sp. NIPH 2699 (assembly GCF_022549355.1). Taxonomy (GTDB): domain Bacteria; phylum Pseudomonadota; class Gammaproteobacteria; order Pseudomonadales; family Moraxellaceae; genus Acinetobacter. The sequence continues at coordinate 63,402 of NZ_JAKZGL010000008.1, read as the reverse complement.
GGTATCAATTTTTCGATCTTTTTTTATAATCCAAACATCCATCCCGTTAAGGAATATCTGATTCGTAAAGAAGAAAATATTCGTTTCGCGGAGAAACATAATATCCCTTTCATTGACTGTGATTATGATACCGACAATTGGTTTGAACGTGCCAAAGGTATGGAGAATGAACCAGAGAAAGGTATTCGCTGTACCATGTGTTTTGATATGCGTTTTGAAAGAACTGCACTCTATGCTCATGAACACGGCTTTAGCTTAATTAGTAGTGCTTTAGGTATTTCGCGTTGGAAGAATATGCAGCAAATCAATGACTGTGGTATTCGAGCTGCATCTCATTATCCAGAAATGCAATATTGGGACTATAACTGGCGTAAAAACGGTGGTGCTGTACGGATGCTGGAAGTCAGTAAACGTGAAGAATTTTATCAGCAAGAATATTGTGGCTGTGTCTATTCATTAAGAGATACCAATCGCTGGCGTATGGGCAATGGACGTGATCGAATTAAGCTTGGTGTAAAGTTTTATAGTAATGCGATGGATAATGAACAAAATTAATCGGGCTAATAGATAGAATTAGAAGCAAAAAATTGATCGAAAATAAAAGGCTAATCCATTCTAAGGATTAGCCTTTATGCTTCTTAGTTTACCGACAAACTAATGATGCTATAAAATTGATTCGTTGGTTTTTTCTTAGCGTCAACGACTTCACTCACTTCTACAAGATATTCACCTGTACTTGGGAAAACGAGATCCACTGTTCCATCAGTATTGGCTTTTAAAGTTTTAGCCTGTTCTTCAGTTGCACCTTTGGCACGGACAACCACCTCAGCATTTGATAAAGGCTGATTGGCTTTAGAAACTTTAACTTTAGCAGCTTGATTGGCTTTTAATTCATTTGGATGTGTTAAGAATTCCACCTGAATCGGTGCAGAAGTTGATTGTACAGGCGAACTTTTCTCTTTTGTGATGTAAGTGAATAATGCCCATTCACGTGTCACTTCCACTGGCGCAATTTTCTTCCCTTTTAAATCAGCAGAAATGACATAGTCACGTTCTGACTTTGCTGGTGCTTTATCTTCCGCTAGATCAAAAAATAATTTCCATTCTTTTTGATCTTGTACATATTTTAATGGATAGCTTGCTTTAGTTTGCACACTATAAGTACCCGACTCAGGTAATTTCAAATCAAATACCGTTGTAGAACCAAGTTTAGAATCAGGTTCAACGGTTGTCTTACTTTGATTTGGAGCAGTGATTTCGAATTTTGCATCTTTTAAAGCATATTCACTGTTCAATGCTTCTTCAGCATAACCTGCGACAATTGCGACTTGTGTATTTGTAGTTTGATATGCAACAGGTGCAACATAAGGCTCATGTGCAAAGCTATACCCTGAAATCATAACAAATGACGCGATTAGTAATTTTTTCACGATTCGTTCCTACCCTTTATCTCACCAATAATGCATTCATTGGATTAAGCTGTTTTAGCAATAAGTTGATGCCTTGCATTATACATAAATGAAAATAATTATCATAAAGATTTGCGTTTTATGCTTCAAAAGACGTCTTCCTTGATCTGCATGAATGTAAAAATTATGTTCTTTTTCACCTTTATTCAATCCGCTCGATATAATACGCAGGTTTTAATATTTTCTGAGATGTCATGTCTTCGCCAAGCACTCCTATATCCCCACATATACCCAAAAACTATTCTTTATTCCTTGTGATTTTTTCTTTGGCTATTGGTAGTTTCTGTATTGGCACCACTGAATTTGTTGCCATGGGATTGATCCAAGAAATAGCCGCAGATTTAAATGTGAGTGTCCCGCATGCAGGCTATTTCATCAGTGCTTATGCGCTCGGCGTGATGGTTGGTGCTCCAATTATTGCAATCTTGGGTGCGAAAGTTCCGCGTAAAACTTTATTGCTTAGTTTAATGCTGTTTTACGGTTTGGCAAATGCAGCCACAGCATTCGCAACCACATCAGAAACTATGCTGATTTCACGTTTTATCGCGGGCTTCCCACATGGCGCTTACTTTGGTGTTGCCGCTTTAGTTGCCGCGGAATTGGCAGGTAAACAACGTCGAGCAATTGCGATTGCACAAGTGATGATGGGATTAACTGTTGCAAATGTAATTGGTGTGCCTATCGCAACATGGCTCGGTCAACAATTCGGTTGGAAAACAGGTTTTGAATTTTCTGCCGTGATTGCGTTTATTACTCTGATTGGCGTGGGCTTGTTTGTACCGAATATCCCGCTTCAAAAGACTGCAAGCATTCGGGCAGAATTGGCTGGTTTAAAAAATATCAATATGTGGCTTACGCTTGCGGTCGGGGCAATCGGCTTTGGCGGTATGTTTTCGGTATATAGCTACATTTCACCCATTCTCACTGAATATACGCATGCGGATATTTCCATTGTGCCAATTGCATTGGCCATTTGGGGTGTGGGTATGGTGATTGGTGGTTTGGTCGCAGGCTGGCTAGCAGATCGACACTTATTTAAAACCATGATTGGAATTCTAATCAGTTCTGCCCTCACCTTTGTGTTGGCAAGCTTTATGATGTCAAATCTCTATACCGCTATCGCTGCCTTGTTTTTAATTGGCTTTACTGTGATTGGTTTAGGCAGTGCATTACAGACACATTTAATGGATATTGCAGGCGATGCACAAACTTTGGCAGCATCCCTCAATCATTCGGCCTTCAACTTAGCCAATGCATTAGGTGCTTTTCTCGGTGGCTGGGTACTCAGTCATAATATGGGTTGGTTAGCACCGATTTGGGTGGGTTTCGTACTTAGTTTAGGTGGTTTGGTGATTTTATTAATCGCGCTTGCTTATGCAAAATATTCACAAAAAAATGAATCTGTCGTTTCTTAACGACAGATTCTGAGTTTTTCTGTTATTTATCGTCTAGTCACTGATTGCTTGAATAGACTCATATTCAAGAGAACCCACTAGAAGCTGCGGAATGACAAAAGAACCTAATACAAGAAGAACTTGACTGAGTCGATAATCGGTTTGATGACAGACATCACCAAAAGCAAAGCCATACACATATTAAATATTTGAACTTTTTTCTGATCATTGACTAGCGATTTTAAGCGTTCCCCCATATAGGCCCAAATGCCCACACTTGGAATACTCACCAAACCAAAGACTATACCAATAAAAATAAACTCAGCAAGATGGCTATCGACCGAACTATAAGTCGCAATTGCGCCCATTGCCATAATCCACGCTTTAGGATTGACCCACTGAAATAAAGCAGCGCCAATAAAGTTCAATGGCTTTTCTGGGCTTGCATCGCCTTGAACACTGCCAGCATTATATATTTTATAAGCAAGGTACAATAAATAAGTGATACCAACAATCTTAAGAATTTCATACATAAGCGGCGACTGACCTAAAGTCGCGCCTATCCCAAAACCAACGAGTGCAACCATCACCCCAAAGCCAAAACCAATTCCTAAAATATGTGGAATACTCTTTTTGAAACCAAAGTTCAAACCAGATGCCGCAAGCATAATATTATTAGGCCCAGGCGTAATTGAGGTCACAGTCGAATAAACAATAAAAGAGAAAAAAGTAAGCAAACTCATAGAGAAAAATAATTCATTTGTTTAAATATTCCACCACTATATCAGTTAATCAAAATTATTTTTTATTGATTATTACAATAAGTTTTAGATTTAATCAGAGGTTTTCCAACACCATATTTACCGTATTCTATATATGACAGGCATCTCGCCTGTGTGGTGTTTCGTTCAGGCTCACCACTTTAGGTGAATGCTGGAAAGTACCACATCAGTCATCTTTAGCTAAATAAATATTCTCTCGATGGATTAAAGCCTTCCATTCATCATAGCTATAGATTCTAAGGTTATTCAGCTGAGTACCGACTAATAAGAAACGCTCATCCCATGTCAGCACTTCTCTACAGTCTTCTGGCTTTCTTTCTGAAAACTTTGGAAATAAGATAGCATCAAAATGCATTATTCCTATTTCAAGTAAATGTTGAACCTCTTTAGGATTCTCAGGAATAGAATGAAATACAGGCATACTTTCTATTAATTGACTGGCAATTTCACAGCGATCAGAATATAAATCGTCTAAATACCACTTTTGATCATCACATTTCCATATATATGCAGCAAAACTATTTTGTTCAATCAGCAAAGTCTCTGTAATTGCATTTGGATCTTGGTACCAAACAGAAAATTCTAAACTCTTTGTTGGAATGGTAGAAAAAGAAGGTAATTTTAAATAAGGATAATTTTTTAATATCTCATAAAATAATTGTTCAATTGCATTTTTTAATGTTTCAAGTTTTTCTTCCTTATGAATTATGCTTGCCAATTCAGTAATATAATCTTCAACATTTGAATTTTTTTTCATTATCCAAAAAATAAGGGCTGATTAATCAGCCCTTATTTTTAGCTAAATCAACAGATTATGTCAACTGAGCAGCTTGGATTTTCTTAGTATCAACTTGATCAGCTTCTTTAGTGTATTCGCTCATCTTGTCGAAGTTTAAGTATTTGTAGATGTCAGCAGATGCGCTGTCGATTTGCGACGCGTACTGTTGATATTCTTCTGGACTTGGTAATTTACCAAGAACCGCAGCGACAGATGCAAGTTCAGCAGACGCTAAGTAAACGTTTGCACCTTGACCTAGACGGTTCGGGAAGTTACGAGTAGAAGTCGATACACATGTGGTGTTCGGTGCTACACGTGCTTGGTTACCCATACACAATGAACAACCAGGCATCTCAGTACGCGCACCAGCACGACCATAGATGTTATACATGCCTTCTTCCATCAACTGATGTTCGTCCATACGTGTTGGTGGAGCCAACCATAAACGAGTCGTTAATGAACCACTTGGTACTTTATCTAACAATTGACCCGCTGCACGGAAGTGACCGATGTTGGTCATACAAGAACCGATGAATACTTCATCAATTTTGTCGCCTTGAACGTCAGAAAGAAGTTTTGCATCATCTGGATCGTTAGGGCAGCAAAGAATTGGTTCTTTGATGTCAGCAAGATCGATTTCATACACTTTAGTGTATTCAGCATCAGCATCTGCTTTTAACAAGCTTGGGTTGTCTAACCACTTCTGCATGTTTTCTACACGGCGTGCCATAGTACGCGCATCGCCATAACCTTCAGCGATCATCCACTTTAACATGGTCATGTTTGAACGTAAGTATTCAGCAACTTTCGCTTCAGAAAGAGTGATTGAACAGCCCGCAGCAGAACGCTCAGCAGAAGCATCAGAAAGTTCGAATGCTTGCTCAACAGTCAAGTCATTTTCCATTTCTGACAAATCGATCTCAAGGATACGACCAGAGAAGATGTTTTTCTTACCTTTCTTCTCTACAGTTAAGTCACCCGCTTGAATCGCATAGTAAGGGATCGCATGTACAAGGTCACGTAAAGTGATACCAGGCTGCATTTTACCTTTAAACTTAACAAGGATAGATTCAGGCATATCAAGTGGCATAACACCAGTCGCAGCTGCGAAAGCAACTAGACCAGAACCCGCTGGGAATGAAATACCGATTGGGAAACGTGTATGTGAGTCACCACCAGTACCAACGGTATCTGGAAGTAACATACGGTTTAACCAAGAGTGGATAATACCGTCACCTGGACGTAAAGATACACCACCACGGTTCATGATGAAGTCTGGTAATGTGTGATGTGTTGTTACGTCAACTGGTTTTGGATATGCAGCAGTGTGGCAGAAAGATTGCATTACTAAGTCAGCTGAGAAGCCCAAGCAAGCTAAGTCTTTTAACTCGTCACGCGTCATTGGTCCCGTTGTATCTTGAGAACCAACAGTGGTCATTCTCGGTTCACAGTAAGTACCTGGACGGATACCTTGACCTTCAGCTAGACCACATGCACGACCAACCATTTTCTGAGCTTGAGTGAAACCCTTGCCAGTGTCAGCAGGCTGTACTGGTGTACGGAACAATGTAGAAGGCTCTAAACCTAATTCTTCACGCGCTTTAGCAGTCAAACCACGACCAATGATCAAGTTAATACGACCACCAGCACGTACTTCGTCTAAAAGTACAGGCGTTTTAAGTTCTGCTTCTGAAATTTGTGCACCATCTTTGAATGCAGTGACTTTTGCAGCAGCATGATCAATTTTCAATACAACTTCGTCGCCCATGTTCATGTTAGCAACGTCGATTTCTACAGGTAATGCACCTGCATCTTCCATTGTATTGAAGAAAATTGGAGCGATTTTAGAACCTAAGCACACACCACCATCTTTTTTGTTTGGAATGTGTGGAAGTTCATCACCAAAGAACCAAAGCACAGAGTTAGTTGCAGATTTACGAGATGAACCCGTACCAACAACGTCACCCACGTAAGCAACTTGGTTGCCTTTCGCGATCAATTCTTTAATTTGGTTGAGTGGACCAACTTCACCTGGTTTTTCAGGGTTGATACCATCACGTTCGTTTTTCAACATTGCATTCGCATGCAATGGAATATCTGGACGACTCCACGCATCTTGTGCAGGAGACAAGTCATCAGTATTGGTTTCACCTGTTACTTTGAACACAGTGATTTTAATTTCTTCTGGAACGTCAGCACGGCTGGTGAACCATTCCGCATCAGCCCAAGATTGTAAAACAGCTTTTGCATTTACATTGCCAGCTTTTGCTTTTTCAGCAACATCATGGAACGCATCAAATACAAGAAGCGTCTTTTTCAATGCTTCAGCAGCTAAGCCTGCAAGTTCAGCATTGTCAAGAAGTTCAACAAGCGGTGCTACGTTATAACCACCAAGCATCGTACCAAGTAAATAAACAGCACGTTCTTTAGTAATCAATGGAGAAGTCGCTTCGCCTTTTGCAACCGCCGCTAAGAAAGCAGCTTTTACATAAGCAGCTTGGTCAACACCTGCTGGAACACGATTTTCAAGCAAATCGACTAGATATGCCTCTTCACCTGCAGGTGGATTTTTTAATAATGCGACAAGTTCAGCAGTTTGAGCATCATCAAGTGGCTTCGGTGGGACTCCGAGTGCGGCACGTTCTGCAACGTGTTGGCGGTAAGCTTCTAGCACAGTGTTATTCCTCTTCTTAAAAAAATTACTTGTAAGTTCCAGCTTTGTACAAGCTTTACAAGCAATATGGACAGCAAAATTTTACTAGACTTCGCGTTAAAAGTTAATGCAACTGCCGTATATCTACGTGATGACCATTATTTTATAGCGAAATGTTCATACCTTTTAAATACCGCTTTGGTCTTAATCAAAATCTAATAAAACATTACAAACATAAAAAAAGACAACAGCGTTGTCTTTTCAATTCACACATTAAAATGATTTATAACTCGGTAGTTTATCATGTGGAGTAGCTACGCATTGCTCAGTATATTTCTGCTTCAACTGGTCGCGTATAGCCTCTGGGTCCGCTTTTATTTGATCCACTGGAAGCGCATATACATGTTCAATAATTTCAAAGATAAATTTACGTGTCGTTTCATCTTCAATTTTGCCTGCGTGTTCTATTGCTTGCTTTTGCTCAATTCCATTTTGACGATCCAACGTAATAGAACGTGCTGCATTGCCTACACTGACACAATAGCCATGCCATTGTTCTTCAGGCGTTAATGGCTTTTTCTCAGCACAGCCAACCAAAACTAAACCTATTGCAATCAACAAAACTTTTTTCATCATCATACTACGGCTAATTTGATGCGCACATCATACTAAAACTTACTTATTTTGCAAAAGGGTGCATTTCAAACCGACCCTCTCGCAATAAAAACCTATAAATCCGTCACTACTATACATGGTATTGCCCATCTTTTGGCATTTAACGCCATCTACCGAGATAAATCACTCCTCTACCTCCAAACATAAGGGCTATTACTGGAAATAAAAAAACCTGCTTTATTTACATAAAGCAGGTCTGCGCTAAAATCTAGAATCGCCAGTTATAGAATACATCTATGGCGCGTTCTAAAGACTGACTTGCCTCAAGATACAAACGGCGATTCATTTGATAACGTAAGGTCAATTTATTGACAGGGGTAAATACACCGACGCCATAACGAATAAATAGATCTGGTGTGATATACCCTGTCAGACTCACTTGGGTATCATCGCCCGTACCTTGTGCATCCAATGCTAAACCACTTAAACCAAAAGTCCGTCCAATTTGGTTGGTGAGTGCGCGTGTACCACCCAAGCCCATGCTAATACCTGCCGCTGCAATGGTATTGTTTACATCTGACTTAAAGCCTTCTGTGTTACTTAGACCGCTGTTGCCCTCATTAATACGTCCAGTCAATAATGCATTCAATGCTTCTTGCTCAGATAGTCCTGCATCGTTGTAGACTTGAATATTTGGAACCGTCGCTGTTCCTGTCACGCGTATCCCAACCATACTGCCTTGAACAGGCTTGTTGGTATCAATATCAAGTGTTGGATTGGCAAGTGGACCATTAAAACGTGCAATCGCACGGTTCAAGTCTAAGCTTTGACCGTAGGCTTCAATTTTTACTTTTTGACTGACACCAATCGCACCATTGGCACGCATCGCTGTTTCCAAACCGCGTTGTGATAAATGTAGCTGGCCAACCAATGGAATATTACTTTCAAAGCCTTGGAAAATAACCTGATTGCCCAAAGTGACCGTCATATCCGCACGAATATCCCAAGGTTTTGCTGCTTTTAAAGTTGCAAGTAAATCTTGTCCTTCATGAACCACACGTACATCTGGTGAAAGCGTCACAACGCTTGCTGTTGTTTCAGGCATAGAAATTCGAGCACGAGGCACATCAATTGTACCTTTCAAACTTAATCGCTGATCAAATGGGTAAACATCTAGACTCAAGTCAGGTTTAACAATCGCCGTAATCATTGGCGCTTGGCGAATCAGGAGATTGTCACCTTTTAAAGTCAGTGCCAAATGCGGTTTATCTTTCCAATCAAAGCTTCCTTTTAGACGTCCAACCCCCTGACCACTGTTAAATGCACCGTCAATACTTGCAGAGTCTTGGCGAATAGATGAGTACAACTGCATATTGGTTAAATTTACAGGAAGTGAAATCATACTGATTGCACCATTTTTCAAACGCATTTCACCCGTAAACTGCGGCTGCGTCAGCGTCCCGTTAATTTTACCTGCAAGCGCGAGTGTACCTGCCATAGAACGGACATCTTTAATAAATGGTTTAAAGATTTTCAGTTGAACATCATCAAAAGCAATCTCACCCCGCATCGGCATACCGTTTTGAAATGGATTGACCACAACATTGGCATAACCTGTGCCAATATCAGGCGTTTTCATATCAACACGGAACAATAATCCATCGCTCACACTTTTTGCGATCAAGCTTAACTCGTCGTAAGTCACAGTCGTTGCGATATCTTGTGGATCTTCAGCAGCTAAACCGATTTCACCTTTACGCGTCACCAAACTCGCATCTAGTTTTGGACGACTGCCTTGTGCCCATGAGGCACGGGCATAACCATTCAATTGTCCTGTCACAGCCAAACCATCGGGCATGAATGCTGCAAAGTCTTTTAAGTCTAAATCTTTGGTAATAAATGAAAAACTGCCTTTTTCTTTACTGATACGAGCAGGTTGATCTAAACATAATTGACTTTCCGCACTTTGCCAGCAATGTTGACCAACATATAACTCTGATCGTGCATTTGTATAGATGACAGGAGTATTTTGGTTTTGTACTAAATTAATACGACGAGAGTTAAGTTTTCCTTTTTGAATTTGCCCTAACCAATCGTTGTTTTGGTTAAAACCACCAGCAAGCTGCACATAAAAATTGGTCTGAGCATTTTTACTTTCTAGTTTTAACAGATGCGCTTTTCGTGTTCCCGATAAATTAACTGTCGCCTTTTCAATTTCACGTTTACCACTGCGTAGGTGATCCAATGTTGCAGTCAATTGCGTTGGCGTTGTTTCTGAAGTTGGTAACTCACCTTGTATACGTAAGGATTTGACACTTGCTAAATCACTAAAAGCAAAGTCATCGACTGCGATATTTGCAGTTGCTCGTAGACGTGGTTGCGACTGCACATTTAAACTGCCGTAAGCCCGCCCACGTAGGCTAGGATATAACTCATATAATGCAGGCGCATTCACTTTAAATTGTAAACTTTGTGCATTTCCAGTTGCTTGAAGCTGGTTTTGTCCATAAGCAAAAAATAAATTATTTGCTTCAAACTGCTGCGGTAAGAAACCAGTCTGGTTTGAATCCAATAATACGGAAAGATTTCCACGTCCACGTATTGTTTTATTATTGAGCGTACCAGCTGCATTGAGCTGACGAATATCAATACGCTTGATCTGCTCTGACCAAACCCCTTGTGTTTTTACATGACCTGAAACTTCACCTTTAAGACTAGAAACAAAGTACTGTGGCTTAAAGCGAACTAAAGACATTTCCATGTTCCAGCCGAGCTTATCTTGAAGATCAACCGTACCTGTTGCAAACATTTTTCCAGCCACACCATCATGCTTCAACTCATTAATTTGAATCTTGCTCGGTGTTCCTGCGACATTAATTTTTAATAATCCCTTGCCTTGATTTAAAGCATTTAATGAACCGTCATAATCTACAGAAAAACTTTTGAATCCACCGCCAGCTTGAACATCATCAAATATAAGTGTTGCTGTGCTTTTCCCCTGCAACTCAATCGTTTCTTTTTGATTGGCCTGTGCCAGTTGCCCTTTTAAATTAATCTGTTCGAGTTGGATGATCTGCTGATTCGGTTTTGCAAACCCAGACGCTTTGATCTCACCATTCAATAAGTTTACAGGGGCTGTAGCAACGACCGTTTGAGGATTAAAGTCTTGTGCTTTGAGTTGCGCTTGCCATGACAATTGCTGCTTTTCATGCGGTAATTTAACCTTCGCTTGTCCAGTTAGACTGCCTTTATCCGCTTGATAAAGAAAATTCTCAACATTTAAAATATTCGATTTCAAATCAACTTGTGCATCATATTTCCCTGCTGGCAATAAACCTTGCTCATGGGGACTCACAGTAGTTGTAAGATGAATGTCTTGCTGATTTTCCTGTAAGGTCACATTGGTTTGACCATCTGCACTACTTAACCAGCCAATATAAGGCATCGCTCGATCAATACCTTGCCAAGCAATATCTAACACCATTGGTTGAGGCTTATTATTCTTTTCTTCAGGCTGATTTAATTTGACCTGCCAAGATTCATATTTATCAAAGGCCAACTGAGCATTCAATGCTAACCCATTTTTTAATGAACCCGAAGTACTTATGTTTGCATCTAAGCTTGGAGGTAAAAAATCTTGAGCAACTTGCGGTAGTGTTTTGTCTTTTGGGTTTAAGCGATCTAATCGCCCTTTGATATCCCATGACACCTGTTCATTCCAGTTTACAAATCCTTTTAACCCAACCGAACCATCCATTAACTGACCGTTAAAATCCTGAATATTCAGTTGATTTTTAAGATCGGTTTCCATAAGCGCATTATACTTTCCTTCAGGAAGTTGCTCACCTTTCAGGTCTGTATCCAAGCTTAGAGTCAACTTTTCAATATCACCACTAAATCTAGCAATACCGTCTTTCGCAAAAAGTTTTTGCTCTTTCATGATAGGAAGATGGTAATTTTTGAATAACAATGCACCCTTCATTGGCACCTGATCACGTACAGGATGAACCACAGCCCAACCTGTCAGCAAATCTGGAGTTTGAGTCGCCACACCTGCTCTCAAGGTATCTAATGTGCCTGTCGCCACAACCTTGATCGTATGAACATCAATACTTTTTAGAGCTGGAATAATCAGATCTGCTTTTAGATCTAAAGGATATTTCCCATTAAAATCCATCTGACCTGTCGCATTTTTAACGGCCAAATAACCCATATCCATACGAGAATCTTCAAACTCTAATTTCGTATCGGACCAAAGTGCATCTTTTAAATAAATATCATTAAAATCAATTTTTGAGGTTGTTGTTTTTATTTCCAAATGATCTACAGTCGCTTTATCAATACGAAGTACAAATGGAAGTTTAATTGGCGCGAACTCGAACGGTTTACCTGAGGGCGGCTTTTTATTGATAATGCTTAGATTGGAAATATCGGCATGACTCAAATGTAATTCTTTGTTTAATATTGCTCTCCACCCTAAAGAAACATCTGCACGATCCAAAGAAACATCAACTGCCTCTAATTTCACCAGAATGTTTTTTAGAATAATACCTCTTAATAAATTCCCGCTTCCATATTCGTATTGAATTATTTTTTGGCCTTGTAGGACACGATCTAGTAAAAAACGACTGCCCTTATCTGTTGACATCATCACAAATAACGAGCTGACCAAAAATAAAAGAATGAACAGCACCACCAGCACGATACTCCGAAGAATACGCCGTTCCTGTCTTGGTGCAGTTGGAGGTTTGAGTTGCTGTTCTGCTTCCGTCATAATGAACCTAAAATTGTTTCCCTTTTAAAGGGTTATAAAAAAGTCTTTAAAGTTGTGAACCAATAAAGAAGTGCAATCGAATCGGACGGTTTTCATTAGAAATACCCGATGCCACATCCAAACGAATTGGACCAATCGGAGATCTCCAGCGAATACCAACACCTACACTATATTCGGTTGGATTACTAAATTCTTTATCAAAAGCATTACCAAAGTCAGAAAAAACCGCAGCACGCCAACCATCTTTAAATTGATAGTTATATTCTAAAGATCCAACCCCTAAGGCCTGTCCACCAATCTTATATCCATCTATTTCTGGGGATAGACTTTTATAATCGAATCCGCGTAAGGACTGATCGCCCCCCGTAAAGAAACGCAAATTATAAGGAACTTTGTTAAAATCATCGGTAAAAATATAACTGGCATCACCACGTCCTACAAATTGATGATTTTCATTTTCTCCTAGCGAGTAAATAAATCTCCAACCTGCGCCCAAAATCGCCATATTGGCATCTGAAAGGAGTGATTCCGATCCTAATTCAAGCTTATAAATCTGTTTAAAACCTTTGGTTGGGTTTAATCGTGTATTGGTATTTGTTTTCGAAATTTCATAACCTAACAGTAATGATTGTTGCTCAGAGTTTATACCTGCTGCTCTAAAAGCATCTGGTAATTCTGAAATATCAACATTACCTCTTTCTGTTAGGCGGTCCAAACGATAACGTAAGCCAAAAGTATGCTGCCAATTACCAAGTGGGTTTTTAATGACACGCTCACCACCGAGAACAGCCGACTCAACCAATAAACCAATATTCGGACCAATATCATCTCGATCTTCGCGCTCATACCCCCCCACAAGGTTGAAGTAATCATTTAATGGATGCTTATAAGGAATGCTATAGCGCCCATCTATTGATTGGCGAATTTCTGAAACCTCAACGTTGGCATCAAAAGCATGTCCATATTTATTGACAATTGCACGACGATACTGCGTACGGATACGCGCACCTGTATCAGTACCATAACCAACACCTGTCTCTATACTATTTAAGCGATCAGCATTTAAGGTGACCACAACAGGAATTTTTCTTTCTAAGCGTGCTTGTTCTTCAAGCCCTTTACGATCAACTTCATCGTCGTGAGTATCAGGCATCGCTCGTGCCAAAGAATAAGCTTGCGCTGGTTCACTCCCAGAGAACTGGGATTCATCCACAACGTCTTGTGTGACTTCTTCGGCAGAGGTCGCTTTCTGTCGCGCTAGATCAGCTTTTTGTTGCGTATTTAAAAGCTGGGATTGCTCGACACGTTGTTGATCGACCAGTGCTTGCAAATCAGGTGGCAAGTCTAAAGGCGGTTGGATTTGATCAGGTTTGATGGTATCAACCAAGGTGTAATTAAAATAACGAGTATTGGTTAAATTATTCGCTAAAAGATTGACACGCCAAAAAGCATAATCATCACTCTCTTTCCAAGGAACAAGGCTATCAAGCACTTTCTGTGTTAGTGGTAAGGGCTTGCTCGGATCACTCATCTTATATTCGACTTGTTTGAGTTTGTAACGGTCGCCTGTTTCATATTTTAAATTAATTTCTGCTGTTTTCTCAGGCTGGCTAATTTTAACATCATGCAATCGCCAAAATGCATCAAAGAAACCATTGTCTGAAGCCGTTGTTGCAATTTTATTTTTTGTCGCCTCATATATGCCATGATTGAAAATATCACCCTCATCCTGTTCAGGAATCAAACGAATCACTTGGAATTGAGGAACATTTTCACCTGCACCCGTATATTCAATATTTTGTTCTTTTATTTTAACCGGTTCATTTGGCACAACGTTCACTTTGACTTTGCTGTCACTCAGCTTTTCAAAGGTATAGGTCGCATCATAATAACCGACGGCTTGCGCTGCTTGATTGGTCAGTACCCGTAACTGAGGCAAAGCCACATTAAACTCTTCGAAAGCTTCCTGAGTAAAACTCGATAGCTTAGCTTTAATATTTGCTGCAAGTATCGGAGGTGCACCTGTCACATCCGCACTAATACGAGGAATTTTATCTGCACCAAGCAAATTCTCTGGACGTAATCTATTCCAAATCCGTTTAAAAAAACCAACTTTTTCTTGCGCTTGATCTGTTGGAACCTGAAATTCAGATAATGTCTTCCCTGATTCATTTGCTTCAACGATGATCTGACTATCGGTTTGGATATCTTGCATCAACTGATTAATATTAATAGGCGCTTGACTGATCTCGGTCAATTCGGTCTGTGATGCCTCATTGACTAAAATATCTGTGTTTTTAGCAGTATCTTCTCGATGGGCCTGTGCTTGATTTTTTGCATCTTCTGCCACCTGAAAAATTTCATTTGCCATATTTTGATCAACAGTGATCACAGGCAAATTGTCTAAACGCTCATCCAACTCGATCGGTTTCAGTACATCAATTTGATGTGCTGCCTGTTCCTGTTGTTGCAGTGCAGCCATACTGTCTTGTGCTGGATTGTAACTTTGTTGATCTATTTGAAATGCTTGAATTGGGATTTCTGGAGCAGGAATAGCCTTCACCTGATCTTTCATCCGCTCAATTGTTTGATTTTCAGTCACCTCAGCAGCTTGATCATCTGCATAAGCATTTGATATAAAACAACTAATCAAAAAACCGCTACAAATAAGTTTAGGAAAGCTCTGCATTTTAAAAATTAAATGCATAGAATGAACTAATGTTGACTGTTTAAACTTAGATTTAGATAGCATGTAGTACTCTAAACTTACTTTTTTAATTTATCGTTTTTGATGGCTGAAAACTTGTTCAAATCTTTGATTTTTCATCCAATCAAACATGAAAGTATCATACATGTATTTTCTAGTATGTTTACAGTACGTCACAATTTTTTATAAATCACAATGAAGTGAACACATGATGAAACAAGATGAGCGCTTAATGACATCACGTCGGTTCGCCCCGATGTTTTTCACTCAATTTTTCGGTGCGCTGAATGATAATGTCTATAAGCAAGCCCTTCTTTTAGTCATTACTTATGGTTGGATTCAACAACAAACCGCTGCTGTCAGTACACTCAATAATTTAGCCGCTTTGCTGTTTATTTTGCCTTACTTTTTCTTTTCCGCAACTGCTGGTCAAGTTGCTGATAAATATGAAAGATCACAATTGGTTCGTTTGCTTAAACTCGTTGAAATTGTGATTATGCTGATCGGTACCGTAGGTTTCTTACTCGGTAATTTGTGGTTACTGTTATTGGCACTTTTTTTAATGGGCACACATTCAACCTGTTTTGGTCCGATAAAATACGCCATTCTTCCTGAAATATTAAAACCCAATGAGTTGATGTCTGGAAATGCACTGTTCCAGTCTGGTACATCTATCGCTATTTTATTCGGGATGATCTTAGGTGGCGCTGTAATCGCCATTTCAGCAGGCAATTTATTGTGGATTAGTATTACGGTTGTCGCGATTGCTTGCTTAGGCTATTTTAGTAGTCGATTTATTCTCCCCCAGAAAGTTGCTGCACCAGATTTAAAAATAGACTGGAACTTTTTTCGTACCAGTTTTCAAACAGTTAAATACGTAAAAGGTATTCCTGTTATTTTTATGATTTTGCTCGGCAACTCTTGGTATTGGTTTTATGGAGCAACCTATTTAACTCAGATTCCACAGTTGACCCAACAAAATCTTCATGCTTCTGAAAATGTCGTCAGTTTACTACTGACCTTTTTCTCTGTCGGTATCGGTGTTGGCTCTTTACTATGTCGACGAATTGGTGGGACTGAAATCAATATCAAAATGGTCCCTTACGGTGCGATTGGTTTAACGGTTTTCGCGTTTTATCTGGCTGCTAGCTTGGCTTTTGTCCCTGAACGTACGGGTGAATTACTGACATTAAAAGATATCTTCACCGAAGGCGCTGTGTATTATCATGTGATGATTGCAGTCACTTTGCTAGGCATCAGTGGTGGATTCTATATCGTTCCCCTATATGCAATGATGCAAGCCTATTCACCACGCTCTCACCGTGCTCGCGTTGTTGCCGCAAATAACATTCTAAATGCTATATTTATGGTCTCTTCAGCAATTTTCTCAATTTTAATCTTAAGCATTTTGCAAATTGATATTAAAATCTTATTTACGATTACTGCTGTTTTAAGCGCAATTTATACATTTTGGTTATTAAAACGCCTAAAACCTTTATTGGACAGTGCTCCCAATACTTTAGAGGATTAATCTATGCGTCAGTACACAGGTCTCGATCAACTCATTCACTCCTTCGACCAAGCATTACGCAGTTTAGTTCCAGGTGCAACGACTTCACAACGTAGTAACCCTGCACATGATGAATCTGCACAATTGTGCGTCAGTGATGCGCGCCATGTCGCTGGTTTAATGCGTGTCAACCACAGTGGTGAAGTATGTGCTCAAGCGCTTTATCATGGTCAGGCATTGACCGCAAAGCTTCCCCATGTTCGTCAGGAAATGCAGCAAGCCGCGATTGAAGAACAGGATCACTTGGCTTGGTGCGAGGAACGCTTAAAAGAGTTGGATAGCCATACCAGCGCCTTAAATCCACTATGGTACGGTTTATCTTATGGAATGGGTGCAATTGCAGGCATTGCAGGTGATAAATATAGTTTAGGTTTTGTGGCTGAAACTGAACGTCAAGTCAGCCAGCATTTACAAGATCACCTTCAACAGCTACCTGAGCAAGATGAGCGTTCTCGTAAAATTTTAGAACAAATGAATCAAGATGAATTGCATCATCGGGATACGGCATTACAAGCTGGTGGCGTAGAATTACCCACGCCTGTACGGATCACCATGACCGCCATTTCAAAACTCATGACCAAAACCAGTTATTACATCTAAAAAATCGGGCGTTATATCATGATATAACGCCCTGTTGCTCAATTAAGGTAAACCATGTTCAGCTTTAAAACGCTCTAAGTTTCGAACTGCATCATGGTAACGTGATTGCACACTACGACTATTCAAATGTACATTATTTAAACGCTTCTTATAATCTTCTCTTTGTTTAGACGTTAAATCTTTACGCTCTAACTCTTTCAAATAATGACTTAAATCATTTTGTGAACGATCAAATTCAGCGTTTGCCTGATAATAATCATTTGCAACCTGATAATAGCGATGCAGCGACGCTCGTTTGTCTAAAGGACACACCCGAAAATCACCGCGTCCATCCAATGCTTCGTTAAAGATCGTCTCAGGTCGACAATAATAACCTAAGCCTTTTTGGTAGCCTTTTTCATATAAACTTTGGTTTGGAACAACGTTGGCTTTTTGACAAGAGGAATAATATTTATCGAGACGTGATTCATGCCCAGCAGAACCATCTTTCTCACCGACATTGAACCAGTTTGCTGTTTTGCATTGCTCGACACTCATTGCGGCACAGCCAGAAAGTAAAACCGTTAGCATAGATAAAAATAAAATTTTCTTCATAAAATGCTGCCTATTATTCACGTGTTATTTATAAAAAATTATATTGTAATGACAGGATACTGTATATTTTGATCATAACTTAGTTCAGCTTGCTGCCATAAATCGTATAAAGGAATTTTTACATCTAATGCTAAAGGTAACTTTTTTGGATTAAATTGCATATTGTCTAAAGTCTTGCCCCACGCAATCACATCAATATCTAAACTAATATGGTGAGATGGGCGCATACGTCCAGATTGCTCTTCAAGTTTTTTGAGTATCTCCATCACTTCATCAACAGCGAAGTGACTTCTTAATAAGCATGCTGAATTCCAATAATCAGCACCAATCCCATCTCGGCATGGAATGCTATAAATTGGAGAAAACTCCACCATACCTAAGTTTTCAATTTGGGCATAAGCAAAAATAAAGTTTTGTTGCTGTTGAACATTACTCGCCAGTGCGAGCGCAAAAATCGTTTCTGTTGCGTTCAAGACGAATTCCTACTGCTTGAGCTTGTGCAATGATTGCAGGTTTGCGAATCGTGATAATGATCGATTCGACTGAAGGGAAAGTAGAAAATAAACAATCAAGCACTAACTGAGCTGCATGCTCAATCAGTTTAGGTTGAGCTTGTTGAATCACTTGGGCTGCAAGTTCACAAATTTGAGCATAGTTGAGTGTATCGTCTAACTCGTCAGAGTGTGCAGCCTGACTAAGATCATTATGAATGGTAAGATCTAACATTAAAGGTTGAATAATTTGGCGTTCCCAATTGAAACAACCAATCACGGTATCAACCTTTAATCCTTCAATAATAATGGCATCCATAATTTAACATCTCATTGATTTAAACCATTCCTCATTTTCAGTAAATGAAGTCCCCCTAAAATGCGACTAAAGCATCGTAAGAAAGAGGGATTTAGGGAATTCTTAATGCTTTAAAAACGAAGCAGGTTCGATATTGTGAACCATTTTCAAACGTTGGTCAGCATAAATATCGGTATATGGTGCAAGAATACGCATGAAACGATCAAAATATAACATTTGCTTGAATAGTAAAGCGAAATCACGTGGGAATTTGATTCCATGACGCTCACCTACGCCGATCATATCCATCATGATGTCATTCAAATCTGCTGGATTTGAACTCAGAATTTCTTGAGGATCAGCCAATAACACTCCGCTAAATAAACGCTCTAGATCATCAGCCAAGACTTGTGTATCAATCTTTTTGTTGGTCATACCCATTTTGAGCATGTTTTCAGCCATTGCCGTATAGTTGGTATGCTGTAAAGCATCCATAAATGCCATACACGCTGTCCACACTTCAGGATTAAGTTGTCCAACAATTCCAAAATCAATAAAGCCAATACGTCCATCTTCAAGCAACATCAGATTGCCTGCATGCAAATCAGCATGGAAACTCTTACACAGCATTAAGCTACCGAACCAAGTATTCATTGCTGTAATCAACACTTGTGTTGGATCTTTAGCATACTGTTTGACAACGTCAAAGTCAGTTAACGATACACCGTACAAACGCTGCATAGTCAGCACACGACGTGTCGAAAATTGATGATAAACCTTGGGTGCAGTTGCAGCCGTATTGCCTGAAACATTGAGATATTGAACAAAGTCATCGAGATTCTGTGCTTCTTCAATAAAATCAACTTCACGTACCATACGTGTTTTGATCTCATCTACGATTTCTGACAAAGATGCAAACTTAATCTTTGGAACCGCCTTTTCTAATAATTTGGTCGCCCAATGCACAACATTCAAATCAGTATATAAGATGGTTTCAACACCCGGCTTTTGCACTTTTAATACAACATCTTCGCCTGTAACTAATTTGGCAGCATGTACTTGTGCAATTGATGCTGAAGCAAGCGGCTTTTCATCAATAAAACTAAAAATTTCATTGAGGTTTTTCCCCTCAAACTCTTCAGCCAAAACGCGTTGAATATAACTAAATGGCAAGGTTGGTGTTTGATCTAAACAGCCTTGGAATTCTTGGACATATTCACGAGGAAATAAAGATGGTGTGCTCGCAATAAACTGCCCGAGCTTAATATAAGTTGAGCCCAATGATTCAAAAGTTTCACGCATAAGTTTTGCGTTACTCGGTTTTTCAGTTGCATATTTCACACCTGCTTGTGCTGCAACCATAACTGTTTCACCAATACGTGCAACAGAGCGTAGTCCATCAAATAAAATATTTCTTTTCATAATCTTTCATTGCCTCGAAGATGGCATTATTGTAGCAAAGTTTGCTGATATTACCGATCAAGTTGCCTGACAAACTGGACAATTTGCATCTTTCTCAAATTGTAGAATGCGCTGTGAAAGGTTAAAACCATTCCAAAGTAACAGTTTTTGCTTCAGTGGTGTTAAACCCAAGCCTAAATAAAGCAAAGTGTGATGTGCTTGTAATGACGCTATCATTACAGGTGTAGTTGCCAATACACCAGATTCAGCACAACGTAAGCCTTCATCGACATGCTGTTCTTTAGGAAATAGACATTCATAACAAGCTGAATCCGTATCTACCATAAATAACTGCCCTTCAAAACCAATTGCAGAGGCGCTAATCAGAGCTACTTGTAGTCTTCTACAGGTCGTATTGACTAAATATCGGGTGGTAAAATTATCACAGCCATCTAAAACTACATCCTGATGCTGTACTAAATCATCAGCATTCGTTTCATCAAAACGACTATTTTGATAGTTCACTTGTATATGTGGATTAATCGCTTGTAGGTGCTTTGCCAGTACTTCTGCTTTGTATTGGCCTAAATCACGTGGGATAAATGCAATTTGTCGTTGTAGATTACTCATTTCAATCGTATCTGCATCAACTATAGTAATTTTACCCACACCGGCTCGGGCAAGAAGCTCTGCGCTAGTACAACCAATTCCACCTGCTCCAACAATCAAAACATTGGCAAGTTTCAACCTTTCTTGTGCTTCTATATCCCAACCATCCAGTAGAATCTGACGACTATATAGATGCATCTCATCGTCACTCAGTTCAAATGCATTTTCTTGATGGTCAGACACGTTAGTTCTTCTCTAGTGAATCATTCATTTTAATTTTAAGTGCGCAAAACGATTTAGCAAAGGAATAAGTGTTATATCTATGATGATTTTACTTTGACAAATTCACGTTTTTACCCCAATATTTTCATCACTCTTTAACAGCCTAATAAAATCAATAAGTTACAACATGGTGTAAAAACTTTGGGTATTTGCATAAATTAGTGTTCAACTTTATGTTTTTGCTTAATTTATTTATGCTATTTTATAGTTCACTGCCGCATAGGCAGCTTAGAAATGCTCAGTAAGGAAGTACCGATGCTCAGTATGGTTCACTGCCGCATAGGCAGCTTAGAAATTTTAAAAGAAAGCCTTTATCAGTCTGAATTAGTTCACTGCCGCATAGGCAGCTTAGAAAGATTGCTCGCCAAATATAGTCTTAAATGTCTCTGTTCACTGCCGCATAGGCAGCTTAGAAAGAGCGAAAGCTGTTCGGGATTAACAATCCCCAGTTCACTGCCGCATAGGCAGCTTAGAAATCCACCACCCGAACCTAATTAGGAAAAAATATGTTCACTGCCGCATAGGCAGCTTAGAAATCTTGAATTAAAGATATATAGCGATCAATACCGTTCACTGCCGCATAGGCAGCTTCAAAATGAGGCTACTTCAATGTCTAGGATACTGGGAGCAGTCCACATTTTGAAGCTGCCCCCATAGGATGGTTCTTTTATTGTGTTTTGAAGGACTCAGGCACATAGTTTACTGAATCGGTACCATAAAACGACTCAATTTCAGCATCATACAAAGATTTATATCTATCTTTAGCTACTACATCTTTCGTCCCGTTAATAAATGATTGTATTTTAGCTTTATAGTCAGTATGTCCAGCCTTGTACATTTCAGTTAAATAAACAAATTCTGCATCTTTATATTGTGGATCATCTTTGCTGGATGATTTGGCTAACTCAGTTTGTATAAGCTGTGCAGACGCTTCATGACACTGTTGGATTTTTATTTTGGCTTCGTTTAGTTTCCCTAACAACGTACATCTAAATATTATTCGTTGAGGTAATGGTTTTTCTTTGATCTGTTGCTCGTTTAACTCATAAGCATCCTTGTACATGCCTGACAGCATATAGATATTCATCAATGCCATTTCCCTTTGTTTTTTAGCTGTGACCTGCTTAATTTCAGGTATCAAAGGGACTAATGTTTGTTTTATCTTTTCATCTTCACCAAAGATCATAACTTCATTTGTGATGGATTCATATTTATCTAAAATCGCTTTATCACTTGTGGAGAGTTCAGTTTTTACGCCTTGAGAGTAGTTTTTTACAACGTCTTGTTCGTTTGACGCTTTACTACAGGCAGTAATACTGCACGCAGAAATGAGGACAATAACACCAATTAATTTTCTACTCATGATTTACGTCTTGCTGCTGAGGTTAGGGTGAAAGAAAAGCGCGTGTGGGGTGGGTTTGGTCGGGCAGTACCGCCATCGAATTTTGCCGTGTAACCCATAGTTAGAATTGCTGTTACGATTGATAGATCAGGTTTAGGTAGTGTTATCTTACATTGACCTACAGGTTCCATACCCTTTTCGGTTGACCAAACACCTTGGCCCTTTTCCAAGCGTATTTTGCCGAGGCTCTGGTTTTTGTGTTCAAGTTCAAGAGTTGCATACGGTAAAATTGTAGCATCACCGCTTAATGTCGGGGGGAGTATAGAGACTGACACAAAAAGTTCTTGTTCTTTTAAGGTGTAAGTGATGATGAAAGTACATACACCTGAAACAGCTTGGCTAAGTACCCCGAAAAGGCTTCGCTTATCCTCATCATAAGGCAAGATGACGTTTTGGAACTTTACGTACTTTGTTGAGTTTTGCTCGATGTAGTAATTTTCGTACTCGTCCTTAACAAAACCATTATTTACTGTATTTTGTTGTTTAAGAGTATTAGATACTGTATTAATTACAGCAGACACAGCATTGGATTTTGATGGTTTTGAACTTGTAGATGCTCCATTATCTTGAACAACAAGATTCTGCATCGGTAATAGCTTACAACCACATGACAATGAATCATTAACTCTAGCAGCCATTTTCCCCATTACTTGCATGTGAGGATCACCAGTGATAATCGTTGCAACTATTTGATGTTTAGGACAAGTCGCTGTATCACCAACGCAGGCGATAGGAATACCCTCAATTAGAAAAAAGCTACTTCCTGTAATGACTTTACCACCACCAGTCGTGGGGCAGCCAACCACAATATATGCTGTCGCCAAAATTAAACCCTTTCTTTTATTTTGGCAACATGGTAGCAAAGTGCTTAAAGCATGTACTGACTTTTATGTATTTAAATTGCAAAATATATAAAGCCCTCAAAGAAAGTTCACTAAATTTTATGACTGCTTATATTTTTAATGGGCTTCTTCACAATAAGTTTATAAAGAACAGCCACCTATGTAGTGTGTAGCAGCAATATTGTTGTCTCATAAGCAGCTTCAAACCACTATTTTTTCTGATCACGCATAATTTCATAAGATTGCGCTCTTAATAATTCCTCTTTTGTACCAAAGGATTGATTGCGTAGCTGATTAATCGACTGTTGTTTACTTGCATCATCCGCATCACTCTTCAAAATCTGCTCACGTTCAGATAAATAGCTGTTGACTTGCTTTTGCCACACAGCTTCCTCATGATCAACCTTCTCTAAACGATCAGCAGCTTCAGGCCCTAATAAACTCTCACGCATATTTCGAAGTTCTTTCGCTGAACCACCTTTGGATTGAATTTCTTGTGTTAATTGCTGTAATTCAGCAAATTGCATTGAAACTCTCACACCATCTGCCATCGTTGAAGGTAAATAATCAATCAACTTCGCTAACTCTGTCGCTTTTTGCTGTGGTGTTAAACTCTTATTTGCATGAATTCGCATTTGATCAATACTAAACTGATTCAGACTTCTTTCATTTCCAAAAAATGCTTGGATTTCAGCTTCATTAAAAAACTGTTGTTGTAACTTCGCCATTTGATCAATGATATTTTGGAATTTATCAATTTCATCGCTTTTAAAATAAGTGCTGGTTCTAAGGTTTTTCAAAGTATGCGTATAGGCTACATATTGATCAAGCAAGTAACTTGCATAATCTACTGCCGTTTCAGGCAACGTTGCGGTTAAGTATTGTCGAATATCTAAAATAAGCTCAGATTCAGTTTTTTCACCTAAGCTAGAAAAGAAATAGTCAAAACAACTGCGAATACCCACAGTTAAAATCAACTTTCCATTCGCATCAACTTGAATGGGACAATCAATTTCAGTGCCCTGCAAAGACGGCGCAAGTATTGGCATTTTCCCTTTGTTACTTTCATGCTCACCATTTGGCAAAGTATTATTTTTCATTAAGTTTTGTGCATGCAAATCATTTTGACTACTTTGATTTTGATTTGTTGGCTTAAAAGCCCAATAAATTAGAGCCAATAAAATAAATAAACACGTGACACTTACTAAAATTATTGTCTTATTATTTAAAAACTTGGCACTCATATTCCATTACTCTATTTTTTAATTAGTTGTTGAATCTATTTTAAATCAAGGGAGTAAATCCATTACTCCCTTGATCATATTTTTAAAGGTTCTGATTTTTCAAGCGATTTGCATGTAGACGAAATGGTGTCACTGGATTTTGTAGAAAGCCTACCAATCCTAAGACCTGATTGACTTCATCTAAGTGATTAAATGCATAGTTATCACGAATAACAGTACCCAAATGACTCGAACAACGAGGAACGAGACCATCACTTTCACCAGAAATTAATAATGATGTTGCCGTTAATGCATAATCCATCGGATCTAATGCATTGGTAAACGGACTTGTTCCACTCCATGAGTAGTAACGAACGCCATTACTCGCCAGCTCAGTACCTGATCCACAGGCTGTGATTGGCACACCTGCTGGGAAACGTTGATTAAAATCAGCAGATCCTGCTGTCGTGAGTGAATTAAGCCCAGCTAAAGCATTTTGGTCATAATAATTTCCAGAACCAATTCCAATCAAAGCGCCAAATGCATTGACTGCCGCTGCAATCAGAGGCGTAGCCGCAGGACCAACTGGTGATTGGGTAAAGGCATATACAACATCTGCAACATCTGAACCTTTAACAGGCCCACCAACAGCAGTGACCGATGCAACTTTATCTGGCATTAAGCCCGCGACATAGCGAATCGAATGTGTACCATGACTATGTCCGATCAGATTCACTTTTGAAGCACCAGTAATCGCCAAAACCTGTTTGGTTTGTAGTAATAACTGCTCACCACGAACTTCTGACGAATTAAAGGATGCCTGTTGTGCAACAAAGACTTTTGCACCATTGCCAACTAAGTCTTCTGTAATACCATGCCAGTATTGCATTGGACCAACAGCCGAAAAACCTGCCATCCCATGTGCTAACAAAATTGGATATTTGGTTTTTGCATAGTCGGATGTCACCCTTGCGCTGCCACCAACCGAGCATGAGTTCACATTACAATTTTGCCATGATGCTTTGGGTGATAGAAAATCGAAGAGACCAGCATGCACAACAGATCCGCTACTGACCAACATGCCAGCCATTAAAGTCATAGCGTTTAAATATTTTTTTTTCACGTTTTTGCTCCAAGCATTTTTCATTTTTATGACAACAATATCGTCTTTAAACTTGTAGTAGGAATCATTCCAAATCTACAAAAGACCTGCAAAAGTATACTCGCAAGAAATATTGTGTGATTTTTAGAGTAAAACAAACTGCGCCAAAATCATAACATCGCACGCCAATTTTTTTATTAAGTTACAAAAATCCGATGAATGTACATTTTTAAATCACGTGTGCTACATTATTTTCAAATGAAATAGAATTAGCTTTCAAAAGGAATTTGAGTAGCATTATGAGTATTCCTCGCCATCTTCATCAGCATTTTATTATTAGTTCTTACGCCCACCTGATCAGTGAAGTTGTATCACAGTGGAATATTACGGTTGAAGAATTATTTTGGGGTACAGGTGTTGAAATAGAAAGACTCAACGATCTAAATTATAAAATTAGTCTTTCCTCATTCAAAAAAGTGATTGCGCGTTCGATTGAACTCACCAAAGAACAAGGCATTGGCTTCTTCGCAGGTCGCCAATTAAAAATTAGCTCGCATGGATTACTGGGTTTTACCGTCGCGATCTCAAAAAATGCACTCGATGCCATTAAAACCATTAACCAGTTTGTAAGCTTGCAATGCTCCTTTGTTGAATTAAGTTTTACGATTGAGCAGGAACGCGCCTATTACCATGTAGTTTATGATAGTGCTGCGATTAACTTAAATGATCGTGCTGACTTACAAGCCTATGAATTTAGTTGTGTTTTCTTTCTGACTGGCTTTGTATATTTGGTCAGATTTTTCATTCCAAACTTCAAACCGAGTATAGATTTACAGTGTAAATATCCACCTTATTTTTCTCGTTTTGAGGAAATATTAAGCTCCACCTTTGAGAAAATTCGTTTCGAACAACCTCGTACTTGTTTAATTACATCCACTCAGCTTTTAGAAATGCCCTTAAGCATGTCTGATCCCCTCACGTCTGAAAAGTTTAAACTACTTTGTCAAAAGGAATTGGATGATCTAGCAACAACACAAGATATTCTATATCGGGTCAAACAATTGATTGATGATGAAGTCGATGGTTTGTTAAGCATTGATCAAGTTGCAAAAAAGTTAAATCTGACGAAACGAACCCTACAACGTATGTTGCAAGAAAAAAATATAAGCTTTCAAATTCTTTATGATGATGTTCGTAAGTCAAAGGCACAGAAATTACTTCTGAACCCTTTGATCACCAAAGATGATATCGCAAAAAAACTGGGTTACGCCTCTACATCCAGTTTTAACCGTGCCTTCAAACGTTGGGATCTTGAATAAAGTATTCGGCAAGTCTATGTAACAATAAGACAAATAATCAACCGATTGGACATGATATGAGTGCTCAAGAAATTACTTCAGTTGAATTAGCCAAAGCCTATCGTCTTCTGAATCATGGCCCTACTGTTTTGGTCTCAGCTCAACATGAACAAGATACAGATGTTATGGCTGCCGCTTGGGCTTGCGCCTTAGAATTAACACCCGCCAAAGTAACCATCGTACTAGATAAAAGCACTAAAACTCGTCAACTGGTTGAGCAAAGTGGTTACTTTGCTTTGCAAGTGCCCTGCTATAGTCAAATCGACATGGTTCATCAACTCGGAACCATCAGTAAATTTGATAATCCCAATAAACTGACAGATTGTAAGACCCAACTTTTCTATAAAGAAGGCTTTGACATACCTTTAGTCGATGGCAGCATCGCGTGGCTCATCTGTAAAGTGATCCCTGAACCACATATTCAACAAAATCATGATTTATTTATAGGTTCTGTTGTTGCTGCATGGGCAGATTCACGTGTTTTCCGTGATGGACATTGGCATTTTACCGATGCTGACAGAAACTTGCGCAGCCTACATTATATTGCTGGTGGTACATTTTATTTAATCGGTGACGAAGTAAAAGTAAATCTTTAAAACTAAAAATAAGACAAAAAAGCGATGAAAATACTCATCGCTTTTTTAAGAAGTAAATGCATAACGAGATAATCAAATCACTGATTTAACTGAAATGATTTGATTTAAAAATTATTTTACAGCTTGTGCATAACGCTCATTAACTTTATTCCAATTCACTACACTCCAAAAAGCATCGGTATAGTCCGCTCTACGATTTTGATATTTTAGATAATATGCATGTTCCCAAACATCTAAGCCAAGCAAAGGTTGACCTTTCTTCTCAGCAATATCCATCAGTGGATTGTCTTGATTTGGTGTCGAAGTAATCTCTAATTTACCTTGTGGATTTACAATTAACCATGCCCAACCTGAACCAAAACGACTGGTCGCTGCTTGATTGAATTGCTCTTGGAAAGCTTTAAATGAACCGAAATCTTGATTGATCTGTTTTAATAACTTGGCATTTGCCTTCCCTGTTTTATTGGTTGGCGCTAGGCTCTCCCAAAAGAAAGCATGGTTGAAATGTCCACCACCATTATTACGAACCGCGGCATTGTATTTAGAAATCTGTTGTTGGATCTGCTCTACACTTAATTTATCCAGTTCAGGATAAGTCTTGATCTGAGCATTTAAATTATCGACATAGGCTTTATGGTGTTTACCATAGTGAATTTCCATCGTTTGCTGATCAATAGCAGGCTCTAAAGCATCACTTTTGTAAGGTAAAGGCGCTTGTGTGAAGTTTGCAAGAGCAGACATACTCAAGCTCGAACACACAGCTAATGTCAATAAACCTTTGTTCAGATATCGCATTATTTCAATCCAATGTTGATAATAGTTTTCATTATCAATATATAAGCAAATCCATCATGCGTCAAAATAGGCTACAAACTGATACATTAAAACGATGAAAAACTTGAAAAGTACAGTACCTCACCGTACTTTTCAAATCGATCAAATTACTTCGCCGCCATACGAATCGCGCCATCTAAACGGATCACTTCACCATTCAGATATGAATTTTCAGCAATATGAACCACCAAGCGAGCAAATTCTTCAGGACGACCTAAACGTGAAGGATAAGGCACCATTTGCCCTAAAGCATCTTGGACGTTTTGCGGCAAACCTTTAAGCATTGGCGTTTCCATAATGCCTGGCGCAACGGTCATCACACGAATCGCATGACGCGCCAATTCACGCGCAAGTGGTAAAGTCATCGCCACCACTGCCCCCTTAGATGCTGAATAAGCCGCTTGACCAATTTGGCCATCAAAAGCCGCAACTGAAGCTGTATTGACGATCACGCCACGATCTTCATCACCGTCCTCAATGGTATTTTTACTCATCGCGTCTGCTGCAAAACGCAGCATATTAAATGTACCAGTAACATTGATATGCAAAACTTTAGAGAACATGGCTAGATCATGTACACCCTCTTTTCCAACCACCTTTGCAGATGGTCCAATCCCTGCGCAGTTGACTAAACCATGTAAGCTGCCATGCTTTGCAATAACATCTTTAAAAAACTGCTCTGCGGCTTGTTCGTCAGTGACATCAAGTTTTACAAACTCCGCTTTTTCACCCAAGGTCAATGCTTGTTGTTCTCCGACCTCAGTATTCATATCCACCAAGCTAACAGAAGCACCCTTTTCAATGAGATATTCTGCTGTTGCTGCACCTAGACCAGAACCACCACCTGTAATAACAAAGTGCTTTCCTTGAATTTTCATTTACTTTTCCTGTCAAATTAAAGTGATATATTTTTATAACAGAGAGTAAAGGCAAGTTTTTTCCGATACAATTCCAAAAAGTAGCAAATGTGATGCAACTTTTGAGCATTCCACCTATTTCCTCTCCTATTGTTTCATCCGCATATGAGCCAAAACCCAAACCTTGATCTTGATTCTGCTAAAGATACCATTTCAAACGCACTGATTCGTGAAGCAGTAAGCGTAGCTGCAAGCCGTGGCTTAAATATTGTACATATAGCCAATCGTGCTGGTATTTCGGCTGAGTTATTAACGTCAGCTAAAGCCCGTATTCCTGTCACGCAATGTGCTCAGCTATGGGTCGAACTTGCAGAAAGCATGAATGATGAATTCTTGGGAATGGATACTCATCCGATGCGTCGAGGAAGTTATAAGCTATTGGCTAAACTAGCATTTAATACCGAAACATTAGAACAAGCGATTAGGGAAATTCTTAACTTTTTAGCGCTAATACTCGATGATATTCAAGCAGAACTTGTTCAACAAGGTGATAAAGCGTATTTAATCTTGCATGATCGTGAACAGCCAAAACGCATGTTTACCTATGCGACTTTTTTAATGCTTGTGCATAGTTTAATGTGTTGGTTAAGTGATCAGCGTATTAACTTTCACAAAATGACCTTCAAATGTCACCAACCTGTAGAAATACAAGACTATCGTGTTCGTTTCTGTGAAAATATTCAATTCAATACTGCACAAAACAGCATTGAATTTGATGCGCATTATCTCAAACATAAAATTAAAAAAGATAAAAATGCCTTAAAGGACTTTTTAAAACATACACCTTATAATCTTATCGTACGATTTAAGAATGAAAATTCGTTAAGCTTGCAAATCCGTCGCCAGCTACTTCTACAAGCCCCTGCACAATGGGCCGAGCTGAAAGATATTGCACAACAACTGAATATGTCCACGGCAACGATTCAACGCCGCCTAAAACAAGAAGGTTTTAGTTATCAACAGCTCAAAAATGATATCCGCTGTGATATTGCGATTGAGCGGCTCAGTAAAACCAATGATTCAATCCAAAGCATCAGTGATGATCTTAATTTCCATGACCCAAGTGCCTTTCACCGCGCATTTAAAAAATGGAGTGGTGTCAGTCCAGGTTCTTATAGAAAATCTTCACCCAACAAACAAAATCGTCTCAGTCATTTAAGGTAGTGAATGGAGTTTAGCCATGTATTTGCCAGAAATATTTGAAGAAACAGATCTTGAAAAACTATACCAACTCATTCAAGACTACCCTTTTGCCACATTGATTAGTCATAGTGATGAGGGTTTAGAAGCCAATCATTTGCCGTTTAAATTACTGCGTGATGAAGAAAGCCAAACGGCAACACTGGTCGCTCACATTGCCAAAAATAATCCCTTACATACACAAATAGAAAATGGTGCGGAAATTCTCATTATTTTTCAGGGCGAACAAGGTTATATCTCGCCCAACTGGTATCCGACAAAACAGCAACATCATCAACATGTGCCGACGTGGAATTATCAAGTTGTCCATGTAAAGGGGAAAATTAACTTCTTACACGATGAAAAATCTTTGCGTGGAATCCTTGCAAAACTCACGCGTACACATGAAGCAAAGCAACCAATTCCTTGGAAAATGTCTGATGCACCCAAAGAATATATTGCACAGGAAATCGCTGATATTGTCGGCATCGAAATTCAAATGACACGAATAACAGGAAAATTTAAATTAAGTCAGAATCGAGAAAAGATAGATGCTATAGGTGTTGTTGAAGGTTTGGAAAAACAAGGAGACATTGGTCTCGCCAAGGTTATACAACAATATATCGAGGAATAGTTAACGTTTGATCAAAACTCAACCTATTTCCTCAATGAACTTTAGCTTAATTGGGAAACAATATTCATACCATTTTAGCTAGAAGCATTTCCAACCCTAACTCAAAAATTTCATCGTAGTGTGAATCTGCCCAATACGGCATGGCTTGTACTAATAATGAATAATGATTAGGGTTACTATCTAATTTGATCGGATTAACTGCGGAACTACCAGAACGATAACCTTTTGTT
The DNA here is from genome assembly GCF_022549355.1 of Acinetobacter sp. NIPH 2699. Lineage (GTDB taxonomy): Bacteria > Pseudomonadota > Gammaproteobacteria > Pseudomonadales > Moraxellaceae > Acinetobacter. The sequence goes on along the minus strand of NZ_JAKZGL010000008.1, from coordinate 32,068 downwards.
TCGTCAACTCCTGCACCGATTAAATAATAATTCAATATTCTTAAAAAATAGCTTGCTTGTTGTATGGATAAGTTTTCTTTTTTAAAAATCATCAGAATCTGATTCATAAACTGACTACCAACATTGGTATTGAGCTGGTGAGTAGCCAAAATAGGAAAGAAATTTGGATAAGTTTTAGCTAAAAATCGCCATTGTCGTGCAACAGAAATAAGTTGCTGCTTCATAGCTAAAGTATCACTTTCAAATTGAATACTTGAAATTAACAAATCAACAATTTCATCAAAAATCTGATCTTTATTTTTGACATGATAATAAATACTCATTGCCTCACAATTTAATTTCTCAGCTAACTTACGCAAACTAAATTTATCAATCCCAATTTCTTCAATCATTTCAATTGCAGTACGCACAATACGTTCTTTGGACAAACTTTCTTTTGTTTTTAATTTCTGATGAATGGTATTTGACATAAGTTTTATTGCCTTGTAAATTCACCTTACAGTGTAAGTCTTATAAAAGAGATTAAAATGTACCACACACTTGAGAGTTGGAAGAAGACTGGAAAATATTTTACATTTAAAAATTTTAATATTTTCTATCAATACTCCTCACGACCAGCCGTAAATACTATTTTTCTTATTCATGGGTATCCTACAAGCTCATTTGATTGGACTAGAGTCTGGGAACAACTCTCAGAAGAATATCAGCTCGTAGCTATTGATTTATTGGGTTTAGGATTTTCTGACAAACCAGTTGGGCATCAATATTCTGTACAAGATCATGCTGATCAATGTATTGCTTTAATTCAATATTTAAAGCTAGATAATGTACATTTAGTAGGACATGATTTGGGCGTAGGTGTAATACAGGAGTTATTAGATAGACAACTAAAAAAACAGTTACCCCACTCAATTCAATCTGTAGTATTTATGAATGGTAGCTTATTTTCAGAAGCCTATCGTCCACGTATAATACAAAAATTAATGGCATCTTTTTTAGGTCACTTAATCGTTCCATTAATTTCATTCTCTGTATTTTCAAAATCCATGCTCCAAATGTTTGATCAACATCATCAACCTACATCTTCAGAACTAGAGCAATGGTATAAGCTATTAAATTATAATTATGGTAAGAAAAGTTTAGTCAGTTTAAATCGATCTATCTTTACAAGATTTAAGTATCGGGACCGCCTTGTAAACGCCTTAATCCATAACAAAGTTCCAATGCTATTAATTAATGGCAAAAACGACCCTAATTCAGGTGAACATATGGCTGTTCGGTATAGAGAACTTATCCCAAATCCGCAAGTAATCGAAATTGATGAGTGTGGTCATTGGACACCATGGGAACAACCCAAGATCGTAGCAAAAGAAATCATGTGCTTTTTGGCTAACTATTCGTAAAGCTGTGCAAGTGAAACTCGATCATTACCACCATAATCTTTGATCGTTTCGATTTCGCTAAAACCGAACTGTTCAAAGATTTCACGTACTGCTTGTCCTTGATCATAACCATGTTCAAGGACAATCCATCCTTTAGCCTTGAGCCAACTTTTCCCTTGAGAAATGATGGTTTCAATATCTGCAAGCCCATGACGATCTGCAACTAATGCACGTTCAGGTTCTGACTTGAGATTTTTCATATGCACATCATCAGGATCGATATAAGGCGGATTTGATACAATTAAATCAAACGTTTGCGTGTCTAGAGCATCGAACCAAGCCCCACAAGCAAATTTAACTTGAGTTAAGCCATGTCGAAGCGCATTTTCTTTAGCAACATATAATGTCGGCTGGTAAATATCGGTTGCTGTCACTGACCATTGTGGCCGTTCACTCGCAAGTGCTAAAGCAATTGCCCCTGTTCCTGTGCCCAAATCCACCATGTTGATATCCTGAGCAAGCGCTAAGTTCAACACAGTTTCAACGAGTATTTCAGTATCTGGACGAGGAACTAAAGTGTCATGTGTCACTTTTAAATCTAAAGTCCAAAATGGTTGTGAACCGATGACATACGCGAGTGGTTCACCCTGCGAAATTCGAGCAAGCCCCGCGAGGTAAGCTTGCTGTTGCAGTTCAGTCAACTCTTGCTCAAGTCTTAGTTTGAGTTCTAAGGCATTCACACCGAGAAGATGTTCAAGTAACCATGCCGCCTCTTGACGTTCATAGCTATCAGTCTCGCCCTTAATCACTAATGCTTGAGCAATATTCATTAGCCGCCATTTTCCTGTGCTAGCATTGCCAACTGATCGGCTTGATATTCACGATGTAAACTGTCCAATAATTCCGTCAAATCACCTTCCATAATCGCATCCAACTTATATAGTGTCAGATTGATACGGTGATCTGTCATCCGACCTTGTGAATAGTTATAGGTACGGATACGTTCTGAACGATCCCCTGAACCCACCAAATCACGGCGCATCTCAGAAGTTGCCGTTTCCTGCGCTTGGCGTTTTGCATTTTCCAAACGAGATACCAGTAAAGCCATGGCTTTGGCTTTGTTTTTATGCTGCGAACGTTCTTCCTGACATTCAACCACCACACCTGATGGAATATGGGTAATACGCACAGCAGAGTCAGTTTTGTTAATGTGCTGACCACCTGCACCTGATGCACGATAAGTATCAATACGTAAATCAGAAGCATTGATTTCAACGGTAGTATCGACATCAACTTCTGGCAGAATTGCAACAGTACATGCCGAAGTATGGACACGACCTTGAGACTCAGTTGCAGGCACACGTTGTACACGATGCGCACCACTTTCAAACTTCAAGCGACCATAAACGCCATCACCATCAATACGGCAAATTACTTCTTTATAACCACCATGTTCCCCTTCATTTTCTGAAAGGACTTCAATACGCCAGCCTTGTGTTTCGGCATATTTACTATACATACGGAATAAATCACCCGAGAAGATCGCGGCTTCATCCCCACCTGTACCTGCACGAACCTCTAGGTATGCAGAATTAGCATCATTTGGATCTTTCGGAATCATCAAAACATTAAGTTGTTCTTCTAATTCAGACAAAAGCGTTTTATTGGCTTTAATCTCTTCTTCAGCCATATCTTTGAAATCTGGGTCAGACTTCATCATTTCTGCTGTTTCAATATCTTCTTCAGCTTGACGATATTTACCCCAAACTTCGGTAATTTCAGATAAATCACTATGTTCACGAGACAGTTTACGAAAACGTTTATTGTCCGAAATCACTTCTACATCAGCAAGTAATGCAGTCAGCTCTTCATGACGATCACAAAGTTGATCTAGTCTTAAACGGAGTGATGCTTTCATGGGCGAAATATCTCAAAATCTAAAGGTTCAATGCCTATCAAATGAATGAAGCATGAGCAAAATCAAAAAATTGCGCATAGTTTACAGATTCTACCGCTTAAAAGACATAGACAAACCATGTTACTTACGATTCCATCATGATTTCATCACAAATTGTTCTGCTTTGGTTTTCATGACTTGTTCTCATGAATGATCTGAGATATAAAAAGTTTAAAACAGTAAATACAAAGATAAAACAATAGGATAAATCTATGAATAATTTTATTAACCGCCCTACCTCTGCATTTATTGCGGCAAGCTGGGTTGCATTATTGACAGGAGCCGTTGGCTTTATCATTGGGTTATGGAATGCCCACATGCCACTGCATGAGAAAGGTTATTACTTTGTGATTTTACTCTATGGCTTATTTTCTGCTGCGTCATTGCAAAAAACTGTTCGAGACCAATTAGAAGGTATTCCTGTTACTGCGATTTACTATGCTCTGTGTTGGGCATCAATGGCAGTATGTATTGTGCTTTTACTGATCAGTTTATGGAATGCCGACATTACCATGAGCGAAAAAGGTTTTTACATCATGTCATTTTTACTGAGCTTGTTTGGCGTAGTGGCAACGCAAAAGAATATTCGTGATTTAAATTATCTACGTTTACAAACAGGAATTGATACTCGTCCATCTCTGCAAGAAGAATCCCCACCTAAACAAAATGATCAAGACTAAAAATGAATATAAAGAAGTTTCTAATTATAAAACTTCTTTCACTATCAAATATCCCACCCTATTGTTTTATCTTATTTTTTTAGGGAAACACTCAGGGCTTGAAACAAAACATTACAATCTGGACACTTAACCGCAATACTTCCGACTGACCTCTCCACAATTTCTCACTTAACTCTTGTTACATTTGCAGCCATTAGAAATGATGTCCAATATACTCAGGACATGGAGTCAAAATGAAATTAAATGCTTGGTTATGTAGTGCTATTTTCGCAGCATCTTCTTTGGTCACTGTTGCTCATGCTGATAATGCCACTCGTGTTGCTGCAACATCAGCGCTCGGTAGTGTGGTCGGTACAGCTATTGGTAAAGAGGTTGGCGGTCATAATGGCGCATTGATTGGCTCTGCAGTCGGTGGTGCTGGTGGCGCTGCTGCTGCAAGTAGCAAACGTACACGAACAGAAGCTGCGATTGGTGGCGGTTTAGGTGGCGTTGGCGGTTATGCTGTTGGTAAAAATGTTGGTGGTACAACTGGTGGTTATATCGGTGCTGCTGCGGGTGCCGCAGGTGGTGCGGCATTGGGTCGCCAAGTCGGTCAAGACCGTGATTACGATAAACGCCAAAGCCAAAAGAAAAAATGGAAAAAGAAAAAGCATCATCGTCATTGATTCAAATAAAGCACCTTCGGGTGCTTTTTTGTTGACCCAATTTTTAATGTAAAGACTGCTATCAAAAATCAGACGCGAGAGAATTCCTCCGCAAGATAAGGCATGAAACATAGACAAAGGCGATCCTTTGTCAAATTTCAAAACGAAGTCTGAGTCAGCTCTTAGCTATAACTAGACAATAAAAAAGCGCCTTACGGCGCTTTTTTAACTTTACAAATTAGTTTACGTATACTGGGAATTTTGCACAGACTGTTTCAACTTTAGCTTTAACATCAGCGATGACTTTCTCATCACCTTTGCTATCAATAATGTCAGCGATCCAACCAGCAAGTTCACGCACTTCTGCTTCACCGAAACCACGAGTTGTAACCGCAGGTGTACCAATACGAATACCCGAAGTCACGAATGGAGAACGTGGATCATTTGGTACAGCATTTTTGTTTACTGTAACATGAGCAGCGCCTAACCAAGCATCAGCTTCTTTACCTGTTACATCTTGCTTGATGAGTGACAACAAGAATAAATGGTTTTCCGTACCGCCAGAAACCACATCGTAACCACGTGAAATGAATACTTCAGCCATCGCTTGAGCATTCTTAACAACTTGTTGTTGGTAAGTCTTAAACTCTTCTGACATCGCTTCTTTGAAACAGATTGCTTTAGCAGCAATCGCATGCATCAAAGGACCACCTTGGTTGCCTGGGAAAACAGCAGATTGAAGTTTTTTCTCAATTTCTTCATTTGCTTTCGCAAGGATTAAACCCGAACGCGGGCCACGAAGTGTTTTATGCGTCGTCGTTGTTGTTACGTCAGCAATTTGCACTGGGTTTGGATAAACACCCGCTGCAACTAAACCAGCAACATGCGCCATATCAACAAAAAGGTATGCACCTACTTTGTCAGCGATGTCACGGAAACGCTGCCAATCAACGATTTGGCTATAAGCAGAGAAACCCGCCACGATCATACGCGGTTTGTGTTCTAAAGCTAAACGCTCAACTTCTTCATAGTCGATTTCGCCAGTTTCAGTATTTAAACCATACTGAATCGCATTATAGGTTTTACCAGAGAAGCTAACTTTAGCACCGTGAGTCAAGTGACCACCATGAGCCAAGCTCATCCCTAATACTGTATCGCCTGGATTAAGAAGCGCTAAATAAACAGCAGAGTTTGCTTGAGAACCAGCATGTGGTTGAACGTTTGCGTAATCCGCACCGAACAATTCTTTTGCACGATCAATTGCAAGTTGTTCGATGACATCCACATATTCACAACCGCCATAATAGCGTTTGCCAGGATAGCCTTCTGCATATTTGTTAGTAAGTTTTGATCCCTGTGCTTCCATTACAGCTGGAGAGCAATAGTTTTCAGATGCGATCAACTCAATATGAGCTTCTTGGCGTACGCCTTCAGAAGTAATCGCTTGAGCTATTTCTGGATCAAATTCAGCAATAGAAATATTGGCAAACATTAGCGGAGGGTCCTATAAATTAGGGCTTTTAAGCCGTGCTAAAGATTGGTGCGAATTATAGCATGAAGTTTATGATTAAGCAGAATGAAGTTTACTCACTTCCCAATAAAAATTGCTCATTTTTATGAAAATTCACTCTTTAATTAATTAAGAGTTTTTTTATCCTGATCATCACCATAGTCATCATGCTTTATAAATAACGATTGAGATAAAATGATTAGAGTCAAAGGTAAAATTCAACATCTAAAAATATATGATTCTTATTATGTTAGAAATGGCCAATATTCAAATCAAATAGAACAAGAGAAAGCTTTATTGGCACAAATACGCATATGCTGTTATCTCTTATGTAAAATTTCAGGAATAACTTACTAGTAAATTATTCCTGCTACTTGAATTACTTAGAAAGCATAGTCTCTACATCATTGACTATATTTTCAATGTTCAGTACATATGCTGTCCCATGATCCCATTTTACTAGGCTACTATCATCAGTAATATACTGGATAGGTGTACCTTTTTGCTGCGCGGAGTTTACCAAAATATTAGTTGCAAAACGTGGAACTGTTGTGTCATTGGTTCCCTGATAAATCGTGATTGGTGTACTGATTTTAACTGTTAAAGGTTGGCTATCTTTATTGGTAAAGTTTTTAACGACAGAGAGGTCCAAGAAGTTATCTTGTGTACGACCATAACCATTTAAACTTCCAGTAGTCTGATCATATTGAGTCATACTATAACCAAAGGCATTCCCAATATCACCAGAACATTCTGTTTCAGCATATTGCTGCGCAATTTGTGCAGTCGGATTTTTAAAAATTTGATTATATTGTAGACTCGGGTTTGGATTTCGCAGTCCTGCTGTAATAAGTGCAGTGAACGTATCCAGACTTGCATAAACTGGGATCTGTATTGATGCAGGTTGACCTTCAACGGATTTCTCTCCCAACGTCAAAATTAAATCTAGATTGGAGGCAGGTGCAATAGCAACTGTACCCTTGTAATTTAATTTTGCTCGAGATTGGTATTGTGCAGCGCCTAATGCAGCCTGACCACCCTGTGAGTGACCAACAGTAACCCATTTGGTATTAACTTTATTTTTTAAATAATCTCGCGCTGCAACCACCGCATCAGTAATTGAATAGGCTTCACTTTTAAGATTCAGAAACGGGTGCAATTCTTTTCCACTAGGTTCACCGAGTCCTTCATAATCAGGCGCCACAACAACATAGCCTGCGGCAAGTAATTGGCTGATCATACCTTTTATATAATCATTCGTTGCATTACGACTAGGTGCACACTTGTCTGCAACTCCAGTGGTTCCATGTGCCCAAACAACGATTGGCCAACCTCCTACTGGAGGTGTATCTTTAGGTGTAAAAACTAAAGAGGTTGCATGAACTTCTTTATTATTAATCCCTAACATCTTATAAGTCATTATTAGACTTTCACCCGCAATCGCACTCATATCAGTTGCATTGTATGTATCTATATGAACTACAGGATCTTTGATATTATTTTCAGGTATATCTGGTTTGGATGTATAAGTTGTATCATCATCACTACCACAGGCTGTCAAAAATAAAGTTGAACCTAGTATTGCAACCGTTAATAACTTCATATGCATCTTGTTTTTCCTTAACTATTTTATTTATGATTTTATCCTTAGTTACTCTAAGGCTATTACAACAACAAGAAATACGCTTATTACAAAATTGTTTCAAGTACTTTTTGACCATTAATTCTATTTTTGATTTTTATTTATGCAATACCCACTCAAATTTCTAAAAAATCAAAGCGTACAATCGATCATTCACCCCGCTTTTATCGAATTTCTTGTAAGATAATAAAATTATAAATTCATCTTAGGTTTAACATTATGCAGGCCATTATCTTAGATACTGAAACACATACACTAAATGGCTTGCCAATTGAAATCGCCTATGCCCCCATCGAAATAGAAAATGGAAAATTAAGCTTAGATAAAAAGAAAATCTTCGATCAACTCTATCAAGTTGGTCAGCCCATTTCTTTTGCCGCAATGGCTGTGCATCATATTTTAGAATCAGATTTGATTGATCAACCCTTTTACAATGAGTTCCAACTGCCAGAACACACCACTTATATCATTGGTCATAACGTTGATTACGATATTACAGCCATCGCAAAATGTGGCGTAGATACCTCAAAGTTAAAACCTATTTGCACCTTAGCGCTCGCGCGTCGAGTATGGGAAGATGCTGAAGCGCACAATATTTCGGCTTTAATTTACTTAATTTCTAAAGGCAGTGATAAAGCTCGAGAAATGTTAAAAGGTGCACATCGTGCTGATGCAGATATCATCTTAACCGCCAATATTTTGATGCACATTATTCACCAACTCAATATTCAAGATATTGAGCAACTTTATATTGCTTCAGAAGAAGCACGTATTCCTAAAACCATTACTTTTGGCAAACATAAAGGTACAGCGATTCAAGACTTGCCTGCTGACTATATTCAATGGTTACTACGCCAAGATGATTTAGATATTTATTTACGCAAGGCGTTAGAGACGAAACTCATCAAATAAAATATCAACTTAATGATATTTAATAATTTATTAACATAACTGTCATTATTCAAACGTATCTTACCCCCTATCAAAATTTTGATTTTGGGGGGAAAGATGTCACATTTTTTTAAAACAGAACTCGGGCAACATGCCTTACAACAACGCAATATAACTTTGAATGCACGTCAACGCCGTTTATTACTTTTAATTGATCATGAAGATTTCCAAACACTTGATCATGACTACAAAGAAAGAATTGCGCCTAGCGAACTAGTTCAACAATTAATTGATATGGGCTTATTGGCTCAGCAAGTAACACCAACAGTAAAAACGACAATTAAAGAAGATTTAACCAGACAAAATAGTGAAGTGACTCATTTAGCTCAGTCAATTCCAACACAGGAAACACAACAACAAGTCGTGGTAACGCCAACTCAGAATATCGAAACTGAAGAAATTATTAGTTTAGAAAAACTGCCTTTCGTTGAAATTCAACAAATCATGATTCACACGCTTACAACTTATTGCGGCTTAATGGCGAAACCGTTAATCCAAAAGATTCAGTCAACAAAAACACCACAGCAGCTCAAAACATGCCAAATGCAATGGATTACATCGTTACAAGAGTCGCGTATTTCACCCAACCAACTCAATCAAACCTTGAAACTGATCAATTATTCGGTGCAACATTTATAGTTTTAACCAAGAAATTTTAAAATTAAGTTGCTTTATATGAAAGAGAGAAACCAAGAGAATAAATAGAATTGGTGCGCTCAGCGGGACTCGAACCCACGCCACAGGCTTCGGAGACCTGTACTCTATCCAGTTGAGCTATGAGCGCATGCGAGGCACATCATAGGCAAAAAAAACATATAGGTAAATATATACCTTCAAACAAAAACACTTTTTGTCTATTAAAACAACGATTATTCGCTTTGGGAAAGCAATCTCGTTATTTTTGAAACAATTAAATCCTAAAGCTTAACGTTATGATGAATTCAAATGAGTTGAATACTCAACGTTCCATTTTTAACACGCCATAAACCTATTTTTCCACTTGGTTTATTGAGTCATATCGCTCAGAATACTCATTCTATTTAACAACGTGAGACATTCATGACTGATGCTTTGGTGCTGAGCGATTTGTCCAAAACTTATCGTAATGGTTTTCAGGCGTTAAAAGGTATTAATTTAACCGTGCCCGAAGGTGAATTTTATGCATTATTAGGACCTAATGGTGCAGGTAAATCGACGACGATTAGTATCATTAGCTCTTTAACCAAAAAAACATCGGGTTCAGTTGAAATTTTTGGGCATAATTTAGATACCCACCCTTCACATGCAAAGCAATGTCTTGGTGTTGTTCCTCAAGAATTCAATTTTGGTCAATTTGAAAAAACCTTTGATATTTTAGTGACCCAAGCAGGTTATTACGGCATTCCTAAAAAACTGGCTGAACAACGTGCTGAATTGTATTTAGAAAAACTGGGCTTATGGGACAAACGTAATATTCAATCTCGTATGCTCTCTGGTGGTATGAAACGCCGCCTAATGATTGCACGTGCCATGATGCACGAACCGAAGTTGCTGATTCTGGATGAGCCGACTGCGGGTGTCGATATTGAGTTACGTCGCTCAATGTGGGACTTCCTGACGGAGATGAATGAGAATGGGACCTCCATCATTCTGACCACTCACTATCTTGAAGAGGCTGAAGTGTTATGCCGTCGTATTGCAATCATTGATCGTGGCGTCATTAAAGAAGACACTTCAATGAAAGGTTTCCTTAATCAGATGAATGAAGAATCATTCATTTTTGATTTAGCTGAGCCGATCCATTCAATTAATTTTAATATTATCGGTTTCAACTTTAATTTAATTGATTCTGTGACCTTAGAAGTGACGATGGATAAAGCACATAATATGAATGATTTATTCTTATTGTTACAGTCACAAAATATCCACGTCAGTAGTATGCGTAATAAATCGAACCGCTTAGAAGAACTATTCGTGAAAATGGTTGAGAAGAATCTTACAGGAGCGGATCAATGAACTTTAGTCAATTAAAAACCGCTCTCTGGACTTTAGTTGTTAAAGAAATTCGCCGTTTTATGCGGATCTGGCCACAAACCCTCTTACCGCCTGCAATCACCATGAGCTTGTACTTTGTGATTTTTGGTAACTTAGTTGGCTCACGCATTGGTGAAATGGGTGGCTTTAGCTACATGCAGTTTATTATCCCCGGTTTAATTATGATGGCGGTCATCACCAACAGTTATGCCAATGTATCCTCAAGTTTCTTTAGCGCAAAATTCCAAAAAAGCATCGAAGAACTGATTATGAGCCCTGTACCTTTACACCTCATCCTATGGGGTTATGTAATCGGTGGCGTATCTCGTGGGGTATTGGTTGGCTTGATTGTAACCATCATGAGCTTGTTCTTTACCCATCTAGAAATTCATAATTTCTTTGTGACTATTTATACGGTCATTATTACTTCATTATTATTTTCACTTGGTGGTTTCATCAACGCTGTTTATGCAAAGTCATTTGATGATATTTCCATTATCCCGACTTTTGTACTGACACCCCTAACCTATTTAGGCGGTGTATTCTATGCCATTAGTGCATTAAGCCCATTTTGGCAAAATTTATCTTTAATTAACCCAATTGTATATATGGTCAATGCCTTCCGTTTTGGTATTTTGGGGCATAGTGATGTCAATGTTTCGCTTTCATTAGCCATTGTGACCTTATGCTGTGTTGTCCTCTATGCAATTGCATACCATCTATTAGCTCGTGGTTCAGGAATGCGTGAATGAGTGTAGAACATTCTTTGTTGGGTCAAGAAACCCAATATCCGACTCAATATCAGCCAGAAGTTTTATTTCCAATCGCTCGGGCTGAGTCTCGTCAACAATACGCAAATGTTGTAGGGATTACTCAAGGTAAAGATTGGTGGCATGTTTTTGAAGTTTCTTGGTTAAACCCTCACGGATTACCCCAAGTCGCGATTGGTCGCATCACTTTGCCAGCAAGCTCTCCAAATCTAATTGAATCAAAATCACTCAAGCTTTATTTCAATAGTTTGAACTTCACTCAATTTGATTCAAAAACAGCATTTATTGAAACTGTTGAACGAGATTTATCAAAAGCCGCTGGTGCAAATGTTGAGCTTCAACTCTTTCAGGTGGATGATCTAAAGATTACTCAACCTACGGGTATTTGTATTGATGAACTTATTCCTGAGCGTTTATCTGAGCATCCCGATTCAACTTTGTTGCAACTCGATACTGCGATGCCAGACGATGTAGAAATTGAGCTTTACTCACATCTGCTCAGAAGTAATTGTCCTGTGACTGGACAGCCAGATTGGGGCACTGTTTTTATTCGTTTTCAAGGTAAAAGACCTTGTTATCGCAGCATATTAGCTTATATTATCTCGTACCGTCAGCATAATGGTTTTCATGAGCAATGTGTCGAGCAAATATTTGCGGATATTTGGCAACTGCTTAAGCCAGAAAAGTTGATGGTCTATGCAACTTATACTCGTCGTGGAGGATTGGATATTAATCCATGTCGAGTTTCAGATTTGTCATGGATGCCCGAGCCAATTCGCTTGGCACGACAATAAAACGAATAAATTTGATATAGAGGACGTTTTTCAATGACCAGTTATTTCGGTATTCTTCCTTCAGCAAGCTTGAGTCAGGATATTCAACTTGCACAAGCCAATCGAGACAGTAAAGAGCCACAATACCCTTTACGTGACAAAATTTCTCTACAGCTTACTGATGAGTTAATTGACACCATGTTGGTTCATTTGGTTCAACAATTTCCACCAAGTGACAAACGAGATACCACTGAAGAACTTGCTCAAAAAATTCGCAGCATTGTTTCGACCTTAATGAAACAACTGTTAGGTAAAACATCAAATGATCAAGTGCTAGAATCATTAGCATTCATGGAAAAAAGTCTGTTTATCGACAATGAAGGTAAACAACGTATTGGTACTGTACTACCCGATAGTCTGGTCGCTGATATGAAAAAAAGTTTTGCAGAAGTTGAAGCTGGTAATGGTAAAGAACAACGTAATGCGCTAACACAGCAGTTCAAAACGTTTGCCGATGCATTGATTCACCATTTTATGACTGAGTACAATAAAACACTTGGTTTGGGTATGGTAAAACGTGGTGTTGCAAGTGTTGCAACCAGCGGTGTAGAGACAGCCGTTCACATTGTAATTAAGAAATTAATTCCAAGTCTAAGCCAAGCTGAGCTTGCAGTGTTTACTAAACATTTTGACCAATTGTTAATACAGAAATAAGCCGCTATTGCTGAAAAAGCGGCTATTACAAAATAGCCGCTTTTTTATACCGAATAAAAACGTATAAGTGTCACAATTTCTAAATTTTCATTGTCTAAATCAGCGTTTATGTTAGCATTCTCAAAGCCTTGATTTACTTGATCTAGAATCGCATGTCCCCAAGCTCACAATACAAATTTTTGCGTCAAGCGCCTCGTGATGGTTTAAGCACTGCCACGCAGCTTTCTCGTTGGCAACAATTACACATTGATCCATGGCTTTGCCTGTTTTTAATCTTAAATGCCGCACTTGGATTGACTATTTTATATAGTGCTTCCGCTCAAAATGTTGGCTTAGTGACTCGGCAAGCGATAAGTTTTGGCATCGGTTTTGGAGTTATGTTGAGCTTGGCTCAAATTCCGCCAAAAGTGTATCAAGCATTCTCCCCCTACTTTTATGCTTTCGGCGTGCTGTCACTGCTTGCCGTCATGATTTTTGGTGAAGTGCGTATGGGAGCACAACGCTGGATTGATATTCCAGGTTTCGGTAGTGTACAACCCAGCGAGTTTATGAAAATCGGTATGCCCATGATGATTGCGTGGTTCTTGTCCCGCAAAGCACTGCCTCCTAGCTTTTCTCAAGTCATGCTGTCATTAGTCCTGATTATCATTCCTTTTTTACTCATCGCAGAGCAACCAGATTTAGGCACGTCATTACTTGTTCTCGCAAGCGGTATCTTTGTACTCTTTTTAAGTGGTTTATCTTGGAAACTGATCGCTGCGGCCGCTGGTGCTGTTGCTGTTATTATCCCGATTGCATGGACATTTTTACTGCATGGTTACCAACGTCAACGCGTACTGACACTTTTAAATCCAGAAGCAGATGCCTTAGGTACAGGTTGGAATATTATTCAATCCAAAACCGCGATTGGTTCAGGTGGACTCTCTGGAAAAGGCTTTTTAGAAGGTACGCAATCCCACCTGCATTTTCTTCCTGAAGGTCATACCGACTTTATTATTGCTGCATATTCTGAAGAATTTGGTCTCATCGGTGTCACACTGCTGATTCTTCTCTATTTGGCTATTATTTTTAGAACCTTCCAAATCGGGTTACAAAGCTTCCATAACTATGGACGTTTGATCGCGGGTGCATTTGGTTTGTCATTTTTTGTTTATGTATTTGTAAATGCAGGTATGGTCAGTGGTATTTTACCCGTAGTAGGTGTGCCTTTGCCGTTCATGAGTTATGGCGGAACTGCGATTATAACGCTGATGTCTACTTTTGGACTGGTTATGTCCATTCATACACATCGATAACGAGGAATTTTATAAACATATGTTGCATAAAACTTTAAATAAAACAGTTAAATTTCTTAGCTTAAGTGCCAGTTTATTTTTAAGCTGTAATTGGGCACACGCAAATGAATTTTACACCCATCCAAATTATTTGGCTTTTAAACAAAAAGCGATGACAACATATAGTTTGAGCAGTGAACAAATTGATGCTGCGATGAGTGGCGCGCGTAATTTACCCAACATTTTAAACATTATGACACGCCCCGGTGAAAGTAAGCCGTGGTACGACTATCGCTCCATGTTCTTAGTCGAAGGAACGATCCAGCGTGGAATTCGTTTTAAGAATCAGTACGAAGACGCACTTAATCGTGCAGAACAACAATTTGGCGTACCTAAAGCCGTCATTTTGGGTGTTTTAGGTGTAGAAACTGGATACGGCGCAAATAAAGGCTCCTTTATTACTCGTGATGCTTTAGCAACACTTGCATTTGGTTATCCTCGTCGTGCAGATTACTTTAGTGATGAATTGGCAGCACTGATCGCATGGACCTATAAAGAAGGCTATCCAACCAATAGTATTGTTGGTTCTTATGCGGGGGCAATTGGCTATCCTCAATTCATGCCAAGTAATATTCAGAAACTAGGTGTAGATTACGATGGTAATGGTCATATTGACCTTAGAAATTCCGCTGTGGATGCTATTGGATCTATTGCTAACTATTTAGCTAAGCATGGTTGGGAGCGAGACAGGCCAATTGGCTTCCCTGCACGCTATTTAGGAAATGATCCAGAAAGTGTGATTGCAAAAGATTTGACCTTACCTCGACCTTACGGTGAATTAAAACGTTTGGGCATTTCTCCCGTTAACCCATTGGTAAAAATTGATGATTTAGACCTTGTCAATGTCATTCAACTACAAGACCGATCGGGTCCTATCTATTATATTACTTATCCAAATTTCCAAGTAATTACCACTTACAATAGAAGCCGTATGTATGCAACTGCTGTATGGTTATTAGGCACTGAAGTAGCTAGTCGATAGACTAGCTTTTTTAAACTTAAATAAAGTCAATAATTTTTTTATTAAAAAAGTATAATTTTTAAGCTAAATTCATAATTAGTTACAATATTGTTCATTTTTTAATCAAAAACTGTGTGTTTTTGTTCTTTTTGTTGTTATTTGTCTTTAATGACTAGACACACTTCATAGGCGATGAATATTATCCACTCCAAGTGTACGGGCTGTTCAAACTCTTTAAGTGGTTACAACCGCCCCCAAATTGCAAATTGCAAAAGTGAATAATTAGACATGTGCACTATATTTCAGACTGTTTGATTGAAATAGAAAAGCATGTTCTCTAGGAGTTTATACAATGCAGTTTTCGCTAAAATATATTCTAGCGCTGACAGCCGGCTTAAGTTTAAGCCCGTTACATGCAGAAATGGTACAATCTTCATCATTGAATAATGATGTGGATGGATCTAACTTAGCCGCTCGCGTTCTAAGCAAAGATTCGCAAAATTTTAATTCACGTCTTTCTAACGTCAATAGTCTTTCAATCACTGAGCGTTCGGGTGACCAAGTACGTCGCCAAACGATTGCAGCAAAAATTGACATCCCTGAAGAAGAGCCTTCAGTGATTGAAAAGCTTAATACCGTTGCTTCGAACACTGTTCGTAAATTTAGCCAAACTGGCGTTGCATCTTGGTATGGTCGTCAATTCCATGGCCGTAAAACAGCAAGCGGCGAAACATTCGATATGAATGCAATGACTGCTGCTCACCGTAGCCTACCGCTAAACTGTTATATCCGTGTAACCAATCGAGATAACGGTAAAAGTGTTGTGGTTAAAGTAAACGATCGTGGTCCTTTCCACGGCAATCGCGTGCTTGATTTATCTTATGGTGCAGCGAAACAAATCGGACTTACAAATGCAGGTCTTGGTAAAGTCAGCATCGAACGTGTAGACGGCCCTAACTCTTAAGTTATAGTCAGTCATATAATAAAAGCCGCCTTGTGTGGCTTTTATTATTTCCTATACACATAAAACACCTTCGAATTAAATCAATTTTGACCCACTCAACTTTCTTCGGTATATTGAGATGATTAAAAAATAACGATGATCGCAAGGAGAGCGCTGTGAAATCAATAGACGAATGGTTCGATGAATATAGTGAAAGTCATCAAAATCAAACCAATAAAAAAATCCATTGGGTATGTGTTCCAGCTATTCTTTTTTCGATTATTGGTATTGTTGCGCACTTTAGCGCCTTATTAACAGCTCTATTGCTTGTTTTGACTCTGGTCTTCTATGCACGCCTAGATATCGTGCTGGCGGTCGCAATGGCTGCATTATTAGCCGTAATGGCATGGCTGATTATTATCTTACCAGTAGGCATTGGTTTCTATATCGGCATATTCGTCATCGCTTGGATTGGTCAATTTTACGGACATAAAGTGGAAGGTAAAAAACCTTCTTTCTTTAAAGACTTACAGTTCCTCCTGATTGGCCCTGTATGGTGCATGGATGCCTATCTTGCTAAAGTACTACCTAAATGGAAGTCTCGCCAGAAATTGGCGCTTACAAGCTGATTTAACGCATTCCTTTGCAACAACCGATAAAGGAAGAAGGTTACTGATACATTCTTCCTTTATATTTCAACCACCCATCAATATGTTTTCTTCTTGGGTCATGGTGTGTCCAATGGATCACCCCACCTTTATTGTTATATTCATACACGCCATAAAACTCCACCATCTCACCTTTTTGTAGCCCCTCTATGCGTGGCGCTAAATCAATATTATGAGCGATTAACACAGTTAGGCCATTGTCCAACTGTAGAATCATCCTTTGGTGTCTGGAACCATCATTGTCGTCGGGCAAGATTACTTTTACCACACCCTGTGACTGCACTTGAAGTTTGCTGCGTTGTTGTTGATAGGCCTGCATGATCTTGGCTTGATCATCAACAGTACGCTGCTCAATAGATGAAGATGTCTCGCCGAGCTGTGTACCCTTTTCCTTAAGATCCAAACCGACATAAGCAAAGATCAACAATGCAATAACGATCAAGAAGAGCACATTATTTTTCTGAGTTTTCATAACAACCCTTTTATCAAATACAAAATAGCAAAATGCCAATCAATTTGATTGGCATTTTGATCTCACGAATGTCTATCGAACTTAGAATAAACGATTCATGCCATTTAATGCAGCAACACGATACGCTTCTGCCATTGTTGGGTAGTTAAAAGTTGTTTCTACAAAATACTTTAAGGTATTGTTCGGGCTATGCATTACCACCTGACCAATGTGAATAATCTCAGCGGCATTGTTACCGAAACAGTGAATACCCAACACTTCTAAAGTATCACGATGGAACAAAATTTTTAACTCACCAACCGTATCACCTGTGATTTGCGCACGCGCCAAATGACGGAAAGATGCTTGCCCGACTTCGTATGGAATTTTTTCTTCCGTCAGCTCTTGCTCGGTTTTGCCAATCGAAGAAATTTCCGGGATGGTATAAATTCCAGTAGGTACATCCTTAATTGGTTTAACATTTTTTTCGCCAACCATATTTGCACCTGCACAACGCCCTTGGTCATATGCAGCCGATGCCAGTGATGGCCAACCAATGACATCACCCGCAGCAAAAATATTTTCAACTTCGGTTTGATATTGATCATTGACCATTAACTGACCGCGGCTATTTGGTACCAAACCAACATTTTCCAAGCCTAAGCCATCAGTATTGCCCGAACGACCATTACACCACAAGATTGCATCCGCTTTAATTTTCTTACCGCTGAGCAAATGCAATACCACGTGGTCATCATAGGTTTCTAAACGATCAATTTGTTCATTATGACGAATCAAGACCCCTTGTTCACGTAAGTGATAAGACAGTGCATCAGCAATTTCATCATCCAAATAACTCAATAACTTTTGCTGGGTATTGATTAAGTCAACTTTATGGTCTAATCCAATGAAAATAGATGCATATTCACATCCAATAACACCTGCACCATAAATAATAATTTTTTGAATCGTATAATCTAAATCTAAAATCTTATCTGAATCAAATACACGTGGATGTTTAAAATCCAAACCCTGGGGTTGATAAGGACGACTACCCGTAGCAATCACGATTTGTTTACAAATAATCGTATCTTTAATACCATCATGGCTAAAAATTAAAACTGTATTTTTATCGTGGATATAGGCACGACCATGAAAAGTTTCAATTTTATTGCGATCATAAAAACGTGTATGTGTATCGACTTGTTGTTGAATCACTTTGTGCGCATTACGTAACACCTGTTTCATAGTGAATTGCTTCCATTCACCTACTTTTTGAAACATTGGATCACGTTGATAACGAATAATACTTGAAACTGTTTGACGTAACGCCTTACTTGGAATAGTCCCTACATGCGCACAGTTACCACCGAGTTGATCACGAACATCAACAATTGCAACACGTTTACCTGCTTTTGCCAGCTTCATTGCCGCGCCTTCACCAGCTGGGCCAGAACCGAGAATGACTGCATCATATTTCACAATATTCCCACCAACGACCTCTTTCTTACGTGGCATTCAAAGCTCCTTGACTGTTAACCGTTATCTCTCTATACATGATAACCAATATGCGTTGAATTGATGTATTTCTCAACCATATATTTTATATATACACATTTTTAAAATGAATACCTATTTCGTCCTATACACTCGTAAATTTGACTATAATGTCGAGATATCTCAAGTTAAAGGTTGTAGAAAAGATATGTCTGAACACCGTAAAGCTGAACAGGGCTTAAAACTTCGTGGCGCCGAAAAAGTCGCAAGAATTCCTGTAAAAGTGATTCCTACGGTTGAAGTACCTCGTAAGCCAGATTGGATTCGCGTCAAGATGGCTGCACCAGAAGAGGTTCAACGTATCAAAACAACCTTGCGCTCGCAAAAACTCCATACCGTATGCGAAGAAGCAGCCTGCCCGAACCTTCCAGAATGTTTTGGTGGTGGTACCGCAACCTTTATGATCATGGGTGATATTTGTACACGTCGCTGTCCTTTCTGTGACGTTGCTCATGGTCGTCCGAATGCATTAGATCCAGATGAACCGCGCCACATGGCAGAGACCATTTCGAATCTTGGCTTAAAGTACGCTGTGATCACTTCAGTTGACCGTGATGATTTACTCGATGGCGGTGCTCAACATTTTGTTGATTGTATCAAAGAAGCACGTACGCTTAGTCCAAATACGTTATTGGAAATCTTAGTTCCTGACTTCCGTGGACGACTGGATATTGCTTTACGCATTATGACCGAATGTCCACCTGATGTGTTTAACCACAACATTGAAACTGTGCCACGCTTATATAAAGCGATGCGTCCAGGTTCTGACTACCAGCACTCTTTAAATCTATTGAAAATGTTTAAAGAATATTGCCCAGATATTCCAACAAAATGTGGTTTGATGGTAGGTATTGGTGAAACTGAAGAAGAAGTGATTGCCCTATTGGATGATCTCAGAGCGCATGATGTAGACTACATCACGATTGGTCAGTATTTACAGCCATCTAAACAACATGCACCGATTGACCGCTTTGTCACACCAGAAGAGTTTGAACGTTATGCTGAGCATGGACGTAAACTAGGCTTTAGAAATATTTGGTCTGCACCGATGGTTCGTTCTAGCTACTTTGCTGATCGTCAATATCGTGGTGAGCCTGTTCCTGCTGTTCGCCGTAAAGCCGATCCTGCTAAAAAAATTGCGGTACAGGTAGTCGAGGCTTAATCAAAATCATGATAAATGTCTAGTTTAAGGCATTTATCATTACCTATACCTGAATAAAAGGAAATGGCTTATACAATGTAAATAGTTGATCTGCGGATAATATCGGAATCTGTTCAATACTTGCTTGTGCAATCAACATACGGTCAAATGGGTCACGATGATGCAAAGGTAATTTTGCTGCATAATCTGCGTGTTGGGCAGAGATATTTAAGATCGTAAATCCTAGTTTAGCAATATCCTCTAATAAATGATCACTGACATATAATTTACCTAATGATTGTTTAATTCCGATCTCCCAAATCGTTGCAACACTGATAAAAATAGTATTTTGTTTATTTTCAATTAATTGGCATATTGATTGTGGTAATTTTTCAGCTTCATTGATCCACCAAATCAAAATTTGACTATCTAATAAATAACGATTCATTTATAAAAGTCATCCTCAATATCAGCACTTGGTTTATGCCACTCTTGATCTATGATCTTAACTTGACCTTTAAGCAAATTCGGCTGTCGCTTTCCCATTACGGTTATTGTATTTTCTTGTTGAGATCGTTCTGCTAAAAAACGAGCAAAATCCAAGACCTCCTTTGCTTTATCTTCAGGTAAATTTTGTACTTGTAAAAAAACCGCTTCTGCAATACCCATATTCTTATCCTCTTATTTATCTTTTAGCCTAACATAAAAAAGGAGCAAATCAATGCTCCTCAAATTCACCACAATAGCACTTACAAATTAAACAATATGCTTCTGCACCACAATCGAACCCACTGAATAACCAGCACCAAATGAAGAGATCACGGCGTATTCACCATCATTGACCTGTTCACCAGTACGATGCATCGCAATGATCACACCCGCAGAAGAGGTATTGGCGAACTCATCTAAAATAATTGGCGCACGTTCAAGATCAGCATCTTTGCCCACAACCAGTTTTAAAATCAGTTCATTCATATTGGCATTGGCTTGGTGCAACCAGAAACGCTTAATCTGCTCAGTGCTTAGATTTAATTTTTCCAATTGCGCAGTAATCATTTTTGCAACCAATGGGCAAACATCTTTAAAGACTTTGCGACCATCTTGGCGGAATAATTTGTCATCCACCACTGCATCTTCACTACGGTTTAAGAAACCGAAGTTATTACGAATATTGTTTGAGAACTGGGTAAACAAATGTATATCTAAAATTTCGTAGCCTGATTTTGTTTCAGTCTCTTCAATGATTGATGCTGTTGCAACATCGCCAAAAATAAAGTGTGCATCACGAGTACGATAGTCTAAATGACCCGATGTAATCTCAACATTGAGAAGTAAAACACGACGAGCGCCACACTTCACAGCATCATAGGCTTGCTTCAAACCGAATGTTGCCGCAGAACACGCCACATTCATGTCATAAGCATAACCTTGAATGCCCAATGCTGACTGAATTTCAATCGCGACCGCTGGGTAGGCACGTTGCATATTTGAACACGCCAAAATCACCACATCAATATCTGCTGCGGTGACACCTGCATTTTCCATCGCTTGTTTTGCTGCAATCACGCCCCACTCGGCTTGAAGTGAAAGCTCATCATTGCTACGTTCTTGCAAACGAGGGCGCAAGCGTTTTGGATCAAGAATACCTGATTTTTCGACCACATAACGACGTTGAATACCAGATGCCTTTTCAATAAATTCAGGGCTTGAGCCTCGTAAAGCTTCAAGTTCGCCTGCTGCAATTTTATCAGCATGTTCTTGGTTATATTGTTCTACATAAGCATTTAAACTTTCAACCAATTCTGCATTGGAAATAGATTCGGTCGGGTGAAATAACCCTGTACCTGTTATACGAATGCCCATGTAAAACTCCTGTAAAGAATGGTTCTAGCTTTCATTGTTGCTCAGTTTAACCGATTGATAATCGATCCCATAGTTTTTGTAATCTATTTGGTGAAATTGGCAGCTTTGTTTTCATCGGTTGAGAAAACAAGGAAATTCGCAACTCCTCCATCATCAAATACAATTCTTTGATTTTAGGATCATTTTTAAATTTAAATAGCTTATCCATCCAAGGATCGACGTCATTAATTGCCGCAAGGTCTCTTTGTAGATTATTGGGCAAACGATCTAAACGCAATAGCAAAGCTTTTAAATAACGCGGGTATTCCTGCCAAAGCTCAGCAGGACGACTATAAACAAAGTCTGCAAGAGACATAAGATCAAGCTGATCTTCAATATCATCCACACTTCGAGTAAAGATTATTTGATCGAGCACTAACAATTCACGGCGAACTTGCTGCCATTGAGTGAATATTTCAGTAAGGTCACTTAATGTCTGTTGACCCTGAGATAAAAAATGCTTTTTGGTATTCGCCAATAAACTTTCAAACTCTATGGCATCAATAGGAAGCGTTTGAATCGAAACTTGCAAGGTTGCATAAACCAACATTTGCTCTAACTTTGCTTTGTCACCCAGTGGTGAATAAGCCAATGCCAATGGTTTAGAAATTTGCTTCTTCAACTGACGAATCAAATCACCCAGTTGCATGTGAACGAGGCGAATCACCCCTTCTCTATGCTGTTTAATAGCTTCATCTTGATCGTTAAAAGTTTGAATTACCACGCCCGATTCATCTTTTGCATCTAAATCAGCAAATGCTTTGCTTGGTACAAGTGCTTGATATTGTTTCACCAATACACCTGTCACTTTTTGTGAAGCTTCAAAAACAAAATGCTCAGGAAAAGTTTTGAACTCACCTTCATGCTGCTTAACAGCTCGATGCGTCTCTACACGACAACGCGCTTTTAACTCATCTAAATCACGACCTTGAGCAATCAATTTACCTTTTTCATCGAGCACTTTAATAAAAGGAATCAGATATTGATCAATTCTTTCAAAAGAAAAATCTTTTTCGGTGATTTGCTCACCGCGTAAAGCAAAGGCCAAATAACTAAAGAGATGCGCTCGCAAATGAACGGCATCTACGCCCTGTATCAACTTTCTCGTCGTATCAGGAATCGGTACAAGGTTACGACGTTTATCTTTAGGCAATGCTTTTAACAACGCCTCAATTAAATTTTGTCGCCAACCTGGAATTCCCCATGACCATTGATTTTCATCAACTTGTGCTAAGGCTTGCACAGGAATTTTCACTGTCGCGCCATCTTCATCATGACTTGGGTCAAACCGATAGCTGGCCGCTAAGCGCAATTGTCCATTATGTAAATAGTCAGGAAACTGCTGCGTGGTTGGACGATCATTCATCCACAACGCATCATCATCGACAAATAAATAGCGTGGAGTCTCAGGTTCTACCGTTGCTCGCCAATCTTCAAAACTACGACGGCTGGCAATTTCAGTCGGAACTTTATTGGCATAAAACTGATAAATCGTTTCTTCATCGACCACCAAATCACGACGACGTAATTTGTCCTCAACACGTTCAACTTCTTCGAGTTTTAATAAGTTGTGTTTTAGAAATGGTGGTGTAATACCCAAATGACCTGTCGTTAATGCATCACGTAAAAAGATTTCATGTGCAGCAGCTTGATCCACTTTTTCAAAATTGATGAGCCGCTTAGGTTCAACAATCAAACCAAACAATGAAATCTGATCATAAACATTGACGATACCCGCTTTTTTCGACCAGTGCGGTTCAAAATAGTGGTGTTTCAACAAATCACCAGCAGCCAATAAAATCCATTCCGGATCAATTTTAGCCAAAGTCCGTAAATAGACTTGCGAGGTTTCCACCATCTCAAACGCCATCACCCAAGCGGTATTGGTCTTATGTAAAGTGCTGGCTGGAAAGACTTTAGCTTTCTGCTGACGCACTGCCATAAAGGTATTTCGCTCATCGGTTTTATTGGCGATGAATGAGAGTAAACCGGTTAATAAAGCCCGATGTAGATTTTCATAATTGGCGGCTTTTTCATTAAAACTCAGTTTTAAACTTTCAGCCAATTCAACCAATTGCTGATAGGTTTGTTTCCATTCGCGTAAACGCAACCAACTTAAAAAATGGTTTCGCGCAAATTGACGACGTTTACTCTCTGATTGTGTCTCAGGACTGGTTTGTAAGGTATCCCATAACTTTAAATAGAATAAAAAGTCAGAATCAGCTTCTTTAAATAAGGCATGCTTTTGATCCGCCTGCATTTGCTTATCAGCAGGACGTTCGCGCGGGTCTTGAACAGCCAAAGCACTCACAATCACCAACACTTCTTTCAGCACACCAAAATGTGCACCACCAATAATCATCCGTGCCAAACGAGGATCAATCGGCATCCGCGCCATCATTTGACCGATTTTGGTTAATCCCCCCTTATGACCTTTCTTATTGAGGGTAGATTGAGAATGTTCACTATAAGCCCCCAATTCAATCAATAACTTACGCCCATCATTAACCAATCGAAAATCAGGTGGTTCGATGAAATCGAAATCCTCTAAATCCCCCAATCCTAAACTTTGCATTTGTAAAATGACAGAGGCGAGATTGGTTCGTTTAATTTCTGGTTCAGTGAATTCTGGGCGGCTGAGGAAATCCTCTTCACTATAGAGACGAATACACACACCCGCAGCGATACGTCCACAACGCCCTTTGCGCTGATTGGCCGCAGCCTGTGAAATGGCTTCAATCGGTAAACGTTGTACCCGCGAACGATAGTTATAGCGCGAAAGACGCGCAAAACCACTGTCTATCACATAACGTATATTCGGCACAGTAAGTGCCGTCTCTGCAACGTTGGTGGCAATAATAATCCGTCGTCCTTTTCCACTCGGACTAAAAATCTTTTGTTGTTCTGCAATCGCCAAACGTGCATATAAAGGAAGCACTTCGGTATGCCGAGGACCAAATTTTTGCAAAGTTTCTTGCAGTTCTCGAATCTCTTGCTCAGTACTGGCAAAAATTAAAATATCAGCATGTTCTGGATGACCTTTGCTATCAGCATCAGCAAAACATTCCTCTACCGCTTGTACCACCGCACGCGGTAGATTTTCTTCAAAATCATCAAACTCATCGTCATCACTGCCGACAATATTCAGTTCGGAAATAGGACGATAACGAAGCTCAACAGGAAAGCTACGCCCTTCAACTTCAAAAATGGGAGCATTGTAAAAATATTGACTAAAACGATTTACATCGAGTGTTGCAGAGGTCACGATCACTTTTAAATCTGGGCGTTTCGGCAAAAGCTGCTTTAAATAGCCCATGATAAAATCAATATTGAGCGAACGCTCATGCGCTTCATCAATAATAATAGTGTCATATTTTGATAAAAAACGATCATGCGTCAGTTCAGCCAGCAAAATACCGTCTGTCATCAATCGAACGATGGAGTCTTGTGATCCCTGCTCAGTAAAACGGATTTTAAAGCCGATTGATTCCCCTAACTTTTCGCCTACTTCTTCCGCGATACGCTGCGATACACTACGTGCCGCCAAACGACGCGGTTGAGTATGTCCAATCATACCGGTTAAACCACGACCTGCCAGCATTGCAATCTGAGGAAGCTGTGTGGTTTTTCCTGAGCCTGTTTCCCCAGCCACGATGATCACTTGATGCTTTTGAATCGCTTCAATCAACCGATCCGCATATTGCGTAACAGGTAAGTCTTGGTTGAGCTTGATCTTTGGAAGTCGTGCCAATCGTTGCTTAACTTTATGATTTGATTGTGCAAATAGCTTTTCAATTTCCGCTGTTTCAGTTTTTTTATCTTTACGCAGTCGATTTAAACGGTGACGGTCACGTGCCATAACCCATTGATCTACATTTAAATGACTCTGCACTGAACAGCTTTCCTGAAAATAAAATAATCGGCTATTTTACGCTTTAAAGTGTTGCTATGCAAAGTAACTGCACCAATCCTGCTGGGAAATTGATGCAGATTGATCAATCTCTTTAAGATTTAGATGACGAATCAAAGCGCTTGAGAAAACGTTTTACGTATTTTTTAAAGGGCCAAGTAAACTGTTTCACAAAACTATTTGGAATCTTATAGCCTACCGTACCATATACACTTGCGAGATGATTTGGCATATACACGCTTTTAAAAATGACATCATAGGCAGGGATAAATGCTGCATAATTTTTATCAATTGCAGGCTTCTCTGAAGAATGATGCCAGTGATGAAACTCAGGTGTCGCAATAACCCAGCGTAAATAAGGAAAACGAAAACGCACATTGGAATGAATAAATATGGCGTGAAAGGAAATAAAGATCAGATAGGCAAATACGGCTGAGGTGTGAAAACCCAAAAGAAAAATAGGTAAAGTTGCTAAAAACCGTGTCATCAACACTTCAACAGCATGTAAACGCGAAGATGCCAGCCAATCCATATATTCGGTAGAGTGATGAATGGCATGAAAACGCCACAGGAAATCCACTTCATGCATCGCTCGATGCAGCCAATACACCACAAAATCGACAACAATTAGTAATTCTATAAACTGCAGCCAAATCGGTTGTGCCTGCACATAGGGAACAATTGGATTGTTGGGTAGATGAGTAATCCAATATTGGATCGGCATGACGGTTAAAAAAGTGAATAACTGAATACCAATGTGACTAAACATGAAATATTTCATATCCGTCACCCACCCCACGCGTAGAATTTTTTGATCAGGATTTTTAGCAAAAAAACCTTCAAGTGGAATAAAAATCAGTGCCAAGATCACAAGCGTCAATACGAAATAATCAATTCCAGCATAAAAAGGAAGACTTGGAAGCATCGGTGCCTTGATCAAACCACAACCGAGAACCGCAGCAACTAAAGCAAAGCATAGACCATAAAATCCATAACGATTTTGGCGAACAATAGAACTAAATACGCCAAATCCCACACTGATGACGATTCCGAACATTAAGCTAAAATAGAAAATATCATAATGCTGCGTATAAAACGGGCGAAGTTCTGGTGTCGTGAATACGGTAGGAAATAGAAAACACAAAGCACCGAATATACTGAGCAAACCCAAGGACATTGAGATAAAAGCACTAATTTTCCCCAAACCCATATTCAGTTCTAAGTTTTCGAATTTTGTTCTTAATTGATCAGTCATTGTTGGTGTTAATTCGCTATCTACTCGAGCAAAAAAGCTCACAAATTAAATTATAGTCTAGAAATTAAACATTTTTTATAAATTTTTCAATTCTACCCTTGAATTTTGACGATATAGACTGCATGTTGTCTAACGCATTAATTTTAAAATGTCCTGTCATCTTGACGTCATGAACTTGAAGTCAAATCAGGATAGATTGGGTGAAAATATAGATTTAAATCGATCAATTCATTTTTCCGATTACAGTCATGTAAAAATACTATTTCCCCAATAATGAAAAATTATCTATTCTATATCTCGTAAACACATTCCTAGTTTAAAGATATACCTCAATCATGGAGACAATGATGAGCTTAATTAATACTGAAGTTAAACCATTTAAAGCTGATGCATTCCGTAACGGTGAATTCATTCAAGTAACTGAAGCAGATCTTAAAGGTAAATGGTCTGTTCTTATTTTTATGCCAGCTGCATTTACATTCAACTGTCCAACAGAAGTTGAAGATGCTGCTGACAACTATGAAGAATTCAAAAAAGCTGGTGCGGAAGTTTATATCGTAACGACTGATACTCATTTCTCTCACAAAGTATGGCATGAAACTTCTCCAGCTGTTGGTAAAGCTCAATTCCCATTAATTGGTGATCCTACTCATCAATTAACACGCGCTTTTGATGTTCATATTGAAGAAGCTGGTCTAGCACTTCGTGGTACGTTCATCATTAACCCTGAAGGCGTAATCAAAACTGCTGAAATTCATGACAACTCAATTGCTCGTGATGTATCAGAAACTTTACGTAAACTTAAAGCTGCTCAATTCGTAGCAAGCCACCCAGGTGAAGTTTGCCCAGCGAAATGGAAAGAAGGCGAAGCAACACTTGCTCCATCTATCGACTTAGTTGGTAAAATCTAATTTATTAGATTCAACAAATGAGTCCGAAACCACCCTTTTTTGGGTGGTTTCTTTTTAACTAAAATATGTATAAATTCCCTGTTATCTACGCTTCGATTTGATAGCAAATTTTTTACAATTCTTATACTTATAAATTTATAGCAAAGTTCATTTATCAATTGTCAGCCTGTCTAAGTTGGAGTACTGTCAAATTATGGAATAAAGCGTTTTTTATATGGACATGGGTCTACTGTTGATATGGGGGCAAATGTATGGAAAAAACTGTTATTGTCACTTCTTGGAAATATGACGTTTCTTCACGTTATTTAAAAATATTTTATAACAATGGTTCAGGTGAACTTTATCATCCGGTACCAAAATTTATTTACGATAATTTACTCCGCTCTACTGACAAAGCCGCATTTGTACAAAAGTATCTTGAGTTTGATCTACATTTTAAACGGCTCTCTATTTCTGCATCACCATAAAAAATCAGCCCTATTGGGCTGATTTGTATCACGAATACTCATCACGCAACATCAATTTGCTCAGCATATTTCTCAAACATTTCTTCTTTAGCGCTCGGATGCATGTTGATTTTAGTTAGATCGCCATTGTAGTGCTCCACCACTCGATCATCCATAATTTTCGACCACCATATCGGAACAAATGCTGGTAGGATCATTGCACCATAACCTGCGGGCAACTGAGGCGCATCTTCAAAATGACGTAAGGTTTGAAAGCTACGAGCTGGATTTGCATGATGGTCCGAATGTCGTTGTAATTGGTACAAGAACAAGTTGGTCACTACATTATTATTGTTCCAGCTATGCTCTGGCAAAGTACGTTCATATTGGCCATTTTCTTTCTTTGCGCGCTTTAAACCATAATGCTCAATATAATTCACTGATTCAAATAAAGTAATCGCATAAGTGGCTTGAGTCACTTGGAATGGGATGGAACGCACACCAAATTTCGCAAACATGGCTGCATGGTATACAGCAGACATCGCCCAACCATGAATCAATTCATTTTCCTTGCAGAAAAAAGGCAGTTTCTTACGTTCTAAGCGGTTTTTTTCAATTTCAATCGCGGACTTAAAACTCCCAACCACTGTACGAGGTAAGAACTTCCAAAAAGTCTCACCAAATTGTGAAGATGCTGGGTCTTCAGGTGTCGCAACACGACGGTGATGTCCATAAGGGTGTTCGATACGGAAATGGTTATATCCTGATGGTACGAGTGCCAAATGTGATAAATAATGTTCTAGCTTGCCACTTTTATGGCTAAGTTCATGTGCAGTATTAATGGCAATCCCATTGACCATTCCTACCAAAGTTCCCAGTAAGACTTGATCTGCGACTGGCGTGTCTTTACGACTGGCTAAATAGGCCCCATAAACATTGGTCGCGTATTGCAAAGGAATAAAAAGTTTAACAATACGAGCGTAATACGGATCAGCTTCTAAATCTGCAATTGCATCTAGTGGCGGGTTTTCCGTGTCTTCACCAATCAATTTATCCAATGTTGGAATAACGCCATGAATAAATAATGGCCCAAATGAAGCGAAGAACTTTTTAGTTTTTTTAGGGCCAAATTGATAGCCTGCCAAACCACCCATTGCAATGGTCGGTACAGCTAAACCCAATAGCCATAAATGACGTTTTTTATCCTTAAATGTTGTTGTCGCTTGCTCGACATCCAGTTGAGTATGCATATTCATTAGAAACTCCTCAATCAAACACAAAATGTTTTGCTTGAATTGATTGTGTTCCTTCATCGCCCCTCTATATTATCATTTTAAGACTTGGTATTATCATTTTAAGACTTTACTGAGTTTTTCTTGTGCAAAAGCAACAGATCCCTGTTATTCCATCACGTTATTATTTACGACTGATTGAAATTTTAATCAGCACGCATCAATACGATAATGATTTGTTGATGGCATTGCAGCAAGAACTGGCAAAAACAGAATTATTATCGATTCAACAAATTGAGCAATTCATTGAAATTGGTTTAAGTCTGCCCAATACCCAAGACCTGGCCTTTGAACTCGGTAAAAATATAAAACTCAGCTCACATAGCTTAGTTGGCTATGCGCTAATGACCAGTCCTAACTTGGAACATGCACTTAGGCTGATTGCACAATATTTTAGACTGATTATGCCGAGTTTTAAGTTGAGTATTCAATTTCCGATCAATCAGCAAAAGGTTGAACTCTTATTTGAACCGATTTTGCAGATGAATAAGCAATGTTTGGCATTTCATATTGAAGCGATTGCCGTGGCGTTTTATTACAGCCTGTTAGAATTGGCAGGTCAGCAATTACAACGCTACCAAGTGTATTTGAGTATTTCAGAACCAAGCTATCAAGAACGTTACTTATCCTTGGTGAAAGCCAACTTCCACTTTAACTATACGTGGCTTTCAGGTATACGCGTGGTGATTGATCAGCAACAATTGGCACTGCCCTTACCTTTAGCTGATGCGCATAGTTTAAAAGTGGTGGAGCAACGTTGTCAGGAGCAAATCCAGAAGATCTATCATCAAGGTGAAATCGTTGAATGGGTCAGTATGATGTTACGTCAAGCCAATCAGATCCCAACATTAAAGGAATGTGCCAAAGTCTTAAATATCTCAACCAAAACGCTGCAACGTTATCTACAAAAGTACGGTGTTGAATTTCATCAATTAAAACAAAAAATTAGTACCGAACGTGCAGTCGATCTATTAGAGAATTCCAATTTTACCATTACACATATTGCCTATGAGTTGGGCTATTCAAACCCTGCTAACTTCACCCGTGCTTTTAATAAAATACAAGGTTGTAGCCCACAAACCTATCGGTTAGAGCATCAGAACAGAAATCAGTTATTTGACAACAACCATACATAAACCAGCACCGATAGGCAAAATCGTACTCATATAGTCTTCATCTTGTTTAATCAAATCAAGTATGGGTTTAACTTCAGCGGGATGTGAAATGACATTATCAATAATTAAAGTACTGCTAGAAGATTGTAATAATCGTTTTAAGTCTTCCCAATAACTCACATAACTACCACGTTCCGCATCCAATAGGATTAGATCAAAAGCTTCCGTTGCTTGTTGCAAATAGTCAGCGGCATCACCTACCCAAAAATCAATAAAACCTTCCAACTCAAAATCTTCTGCATATTTTTTGGCTTGCGCACTACGAAATGCATTGATTTCTAAAGTGAATACCGTCCCCTGAACAGTTTTGGCTGCTTCAGCCAACCACAATGTTGAATATCCTGTGGAAGTTCCAATTTCGAGAATACGTTTTGATTGCTGAGTACGCACCAGCATCGCCAGCAATTTTGCTGATTCTGCCTCGATATTACGATAACGCCTTAAACGATCAGACTGTCGAGCATCATGTTGTTTAAACTCATCATATAAATCAGCAATACGTTGTAAAAAAACAGTGTCGGTCATATTTCTGATACTCCATGATGCTCAAACTAGAAAAATATCGAGTTTAGGTCGCTTGTACCAACTTAAATCGTGGAATAATCCGTCCATCATCAAGTTGAACCGTTTCAGTAAACATGGCAAATGGACGTACCCACATTGAGTAATCACCATATAAGCATTGATAAACCACCAATTCTTCTTCTGTTTCACTATGTCGAGCAACATTAAACACTTGATAAAGCTGCCCTTTATAATGTTGATAGATACCACGCTGTAATGCCATGTCGCTTACCTTTTTAGTTATGCCATGAAATGATTGCAGTTATATAACAAGATCGATTGTACTCAAACTTTTAAGCATATAGATGATTAAAAATTCTACACAATCACCATTAATTCAATTATCCGATCAAACCAATAAAAACATACTGTTTTACCTATTTAGTGCTTTTGCGTACTATAGCCTCAGTGAATGAATTTAGCCGACTTGAATTGTTGAGAATTTGGAGACATAGATGTTAGATCAAAATATTAAAACGCAATTAAAAGCTTACTTAGAACGTTTAGAAAGTCCGATTGAGT
>NZ_JAKZGL010000007.1 GCF_022549355.1 Acinetobacter sp. NIPH 2699 | reverse complement strand
TGCCAACATTGTTTCATCTTTCATGGTAAACACCTTGTTGACCCCAACAGTGTTGGGGATAATTTAAGCATTTACACAGGTTTATTTACACCCTCGTCTTGAATATAGATTAGCGAACAAGTTTTGCTAATAATTCTTCTTTGTTGAGGTTGCTTGCTTCTGCATCACGACGCCCTTTGTACTCGAACGTACCCGCATCCAAGCCTTTTTCACCAATCACGATACGATGAGGAATACCCATTAACTCTAGATCAGAGAATTTAACCCCTGGACGTTCATTACGATCATCAAGGAGTACGTCATAACCTTGTGCTAGTAACTCAGCATAAAGTGTTTCAGCCGCTTCGAGTGTACGTGGCGATTTATGTGCATTCATTGGCACAATTGCAACGTCAAAAGGTGCAATCGCTTGAGGCCAGATAATGCCTTTGTCATCGAAGTTCTGTTCGATGGCAGCGGCAATAACACGTGTAACACCGATACCATAACAACCCATGGTGACGGTAAATGGTTTGCCATCTTCACCAAGCACTTTACAGCCCAAAGCTTCTGAATACTTTGTACCCAACTGGAAAATATGACCAACTTCAATACCACGTTTGATTTGTAATGTACCTTTACCATCTGGAGATGGATCGCCTTCTACGACATTACGTAAGTCAAAAACTTCAGTGAATTTTGCATCACGGTCCCAGTTCACGCCAGTGGCATGTTTATCGACCTCATTTGCACCAGCCACAAAGTCAGCCAGTACTGATGCAGCACGATCCACAATCACGGTGAAGCCTTTTTCAACTAAACCTTGTGGTCCACAGAAACCAGCCGTCAAACCGTTTTGTTGTAACTGTTCATCTGTTGCAAAAGTCAAAGGTGTGGCAATGAGCGGATGCTTTTCAGCTTTAATATCATTCAGTTCATGGTCACCGCGTAAGAACAGGGCAACAACAGGCGTATTGCCTTTCTCATCGGTAATCCCTTGCACAAGTAATGCTTTTACAGATTGTTTTGCATCAGCATTTAAAAACGCACACACATCGGCGATGGTTTTTTGATTTGGTGTATCGACCAGTCCAAAAGCTTGTGTAGCAGGCGCACGTTCACCAACTAAAACAGCTTCGGCCATTTCTACGTTTGCCGCATAGTCTGATTCAGTTGAGAATGCAATATCGTCTTCACCACTGGCTGCAAGTACATGGAATTCATGTGATGCTGAGCCACCAATCGAACCTGTATCCGCTTGCACTGGACGGAAATCTAAACCAAGACGAGTGAAGATACGACTATAAGTATCATACATGACATCATATGTTTCTTGTAAAGATGCTTGATTCGCATGGAACGAATAGGCATCTTTCATGATGAATTCACGTGAACGCATCACACCGAAACGTGGGCGAATTTCATCACGGAATTTGGTTTGAATTTGATAAAAATTCAACGGCAGTTGTTTATAACTTTTTAATTCGTTACGCGCTAAATCAGTAATCACTTCTTCATGCGTTGGACCTAAAACAAAATCATTGTTATGGCGATCTTTAAAGCGTAATAATTCTGGGCCGTATTGTTCAAAACGACCAGATTCTTCCCAAAGTGCGGCAGGTTGCGTCACAGGCATATAAACTTCTAATGCGCCTGAACGATTCATTTCTTCACGAACAATCGCATCGACTTTCTTTAGTACACGCGTTCCCATGGGCAACCAAGAGTATAAACCAGAAGCTAATTTACGAATCATCCCCGCACGTAACATGAGCTGGTGTGAAATGACTTCAGCATCATTTGGGGTTTCTCTTAACGTTGCAAATAAAAAGCGGCTTGCGCGCATGGAAACTGTCCTAAAGTTAAGTGTTATTAAAAAAGCGATAAGAATGGGCAAAATAATACGCCCACTTTATCAACCGTTTGGCATTATGACATGAATCATTCAATTTGGCGCATTATAAAGTATTGTAGCGGGGCTAACTATTGAAGAAATATAACAGTTAGAAAGCGGTCTACTTGATGTGTGATATTGCACCTGTGCTTTTTTATTTTGATTTTATTCAAGTTTTTTTAAGCGTTGAATGATATCGGTATATTCAGTTTCGGTTTTGTGATAGGCATTACGTAGATTCTCAACAGTTTTTTTGACGTTCTCAATATTTTGGGTATTGTTGGCAAGATTGCTTTTTAGCTGGGCTGGAATCGTTTGTCCTTTACGGTGAAATTCCATTTCTTGCCGCTTAAATCTGATCTTATCCGTTTGTAATTGTTGTAATTGCTCTTGTTGATAGCTGAGCTGTTTTTTGAGATTTGCTAAAATTTGATCTCTTTTCACCGTGGCAATTTGAGTGCTTCCATAAGCACGTTTCAGTCGCAAATCTTGCTCACGTTGACGTGCAAGAGATTCTCGTTGTGTAGATTGTTGTGCATCTGCCAGCGCATTGTAAGGTCGATTGCGTTTAATGACTTGCATATTACGATCAAGCGCTTCGTAACCGTAACGGATATGATCAGGAGTCACCGATGTGCTGACATTAGCAATCCCATTTTTATCATAATAGCGATACCAGGCTGCCTTTGCTTGGTCGGTCGCTGCGAAAGATGAAGCGTAAGGGGAGAACAATAAAAAAAATGAGCAAATGTAAATGCGTGCAATCGTTTTAAAGTGTCTAACGCGGAAACCGCACTTTAACGAATCAGTCATTACATCTCCCGTAAAAAGTCAACTAAATCACTTATTTTTAAATAATAATCACTTGTATATTAGTGCTTATTTATACAATTAAAAATAGTCAGCGTGCAAAAAAAATATGAATTTAATTAAAAGTGTGAGCCAATAGAGATTGTCTTGAAAAACTGATAGATCGGTTCAAAAAACTTCATTGATAATGCAAGTAAAGATATGTTAAAAATATCAAACTGTATAAAATAAATTAAACCAACCATATAGTGTGTTATTGAGTGAATGGGGCGGAACAATTAAATGGAAGATAAATTTCAAAACTTAAAGGTGATGGTGATTGACGATTCAAAAACAATTCGTCGTACAGCTGAGACCTTATTGCAACGGGAAGGTTGTGAGGTAATTACTGCGGTTGATGGTTTTGAGGCATTATCAAAAATTGCTGAAGCCAATCCCGATATCGTTTTTGTTGATATTATGATGCCTCGTTTAGACGGTTATCAAACCTGTGCATTGATTAAAAACTCTCTCAGTTATCAGAATATTCCAGTGATTATGTTATCAAGCAAAGATGGTTTGTTTGATCAGGCTAAAGGGCGTGTTGTGGGGTCCGACGAATATTTGACTAAGCCGTTTAGTAAGGATGAGCTGTTAAGTGCGATCCGTAACCACGTTAGCGCATAAAATTTAAAAAATTGAGGATAAAATGGCTCGTATACTTATTGTAGATGATTCACCTACTGAAACATTTCGCTTTAGAGAAATTTTAACGAAGCACGGTTATGACGTCTTGGAAGCGACCAATGGGGCGGATGGCGTCACTATGGCACAGGCAGAATTGCCTGACTTAGTGCTTATGGATGTTGTAATGCCAGGGATGAATGGTTTTCAGGCGACACGTCAAATCAGTAAAGCTAAAGAAACCCAGCATATTCCTGTTGTGATTGTCAGCACCAAAGATCAAGCGACCGATCGAGTTTGGGGGAAACGCCAAGGTGCAAGCGACTATTTGACGAAGCCTGTTGATGAACAACAACTTATTGATGTAATCAAAGAATTATTAAGTTAATTTTACTCAATATAGGTCTTCGCATTACTCCGCTTTTCATGACTCAATATGGGATAGAGTATGGCAGCAAATGGATTTATCGAGTTGCTTCGCTTATCCAAGCGAGGCAATAAACAATATACTTCAAGTCAAAATGAAGTCAGTCGTTGGTCTGGTATCGCATTTGAAATGTTGGGGCAATATTTTGTTGCACCATTGGGGGAAATTTCTGAGGTGATTTATCCTCCGAAATATACGCCAGTACCAAATACTCAGGCATGGGTGCGTGGCCTAGCAAATATCCGCGGACGATTGCTTTCAGTTTCTGATTTAACTCATTTTATTTCTGGTCAACGAAGTCAATTCTCCCCAATGCAAAAAGTGATTTGTATTAGTCATCAAGACCATTATGTGGGGTTGGTTGTAGATCAGGTCTTGGGAATTCAGCACTTCAATAAAAAGAGTTTTTTCTCTCAAACGAATGAGCTAGACAATAAATTAAAAGACTATTGTCAGGGGTATTTCCACCAACATAATCAGCAATGGCATGTGTTCTTACTGAGTCGATTATTAAAAAATCCACAGTACATGAATGCATCAATAAAGTTTATAAACTAATTTAATACGCTGTGGAAAATTAACAGGTATTTCGGGGAGAAGCTGGTATGGGCTTTAAACTTAAAAAGAAGAATGGTAGTGATAGTGCGGGATTGAAACGGGGCGGAACTTTTGTAGAAAAAATTCGGACTCAAGTGGATCAGTTTTCTCGTTTATTTGGTGAGACTGAGAAATCAAAACCAATTATCTATCGTTCCTTAATTGCTTTGGTCCTTGCAGTTATCCTCTTAATCTATTTATTCGTGAGTCTGCCGCGCTCTAATCAGTTGACTCGAAGTTTAGGTGAGTTACGCTTGTTGTCGCAGATGATTTCGCGTCAAGCAACTGAGGCAACCGCATCGGGTACATCAGAATCAATGAAGAGTCTAGTTGAGTCTGAAAAGCGATTTGCTGAGAATCTTGAAATTGTAGGTAATCGTTATAATACCAATGCAGATGAATATAAAAAAGTTGATGCGCTTTGGGGTAATGTCGCAAAGCATATTGATTTGATTGTGTCTCAAGAAGAAGTCATTAATCAATTATATGAAACCAATATTTCAATCAGTGAAACGATTCCTGAGATTCAGGCTGAATATAACCTGATGGTTGACCAAATGGTTCGTGAAAACATGCCAAGTAGTCAGGTAATTATCACTAAAAACCAAGTGTTCATTGCAGAGCGTATTTTACGTTCAATTAACTCCGTGTTAGTGGGTACAGATAACTCAAATGCTTCTGCCAATGACTTTGGTGCAGATATTGATACCTTTGGTATTTATTTAAATGCGCAATTAAATGGTAGCTCTGAACTTGGTGTGGATCGTATAGGTTCTTCTGATTTACGTGAGTCAGTTGATAGCATCAAATCAGACTATGATTCAGTTTTAAGATTAGCTGCCGATACGGTCTTGAAAAATGCCAATCAGATTGTGCATGTACGTCAAGCATCTTCTGAAATTTTCACTCAATCGGATTCACTCCTTTCATCCCTAAATACTTTATCGGATAAAGCTGAAAGTGGTTGGGGCAATGTACTTGCAGGTATTGCTTTAATTTTAGCTTTAGGTGTCTTGGTTTTCTCTGCATTACAGCTACTTGCTTTGCGTAGCAATACCGATAAAGAACGTGTGACGCGCTTACAAGATGAGTATGACCGTAACCAAAATGCGATTTTACGTTTACTTGATGAAATTGCCGACTTGGCGGACGGTGACTTACGCTCATATGCGACGGTATCTGAAGACTTTACAGGGGCAATTGCGGACTCGATTAACTTTGCGATCGATCAGTTACGCGACCTTGTATCTCGAATTACAGATACTTCACAAGAAGTAGCACGATATACGCAGAATACGCAGAATATTACCAACCAACTCGCAGAAGCGTCTGAACATCAAGCACAAGAAATTGCAGGTGCTTCAGCCGCGATGAACGAAATGGCTTTGTCGATTGACCAAGTATCTGCCAATGCATCTGAATCAGCTGAGGTTGCACACCGTTCGGTAAAAATTGCTACCAATGGTGCACATGTTGTAAACCGTTCGATTCAAGGTATGGATCATATCCGTGAGCAGATTCAGGAAACCTCAAAACGTATTAAACGTTTGGGTGAATCATCTCAGGAGATCGGTAACATCGTCTCGTTGATTAATGATATTGCCGATCAAACCAACATTTTGGCATTGAATGCTGCAATTCAAGCATCGATGGCAGGAGAAGCAGGTCGTGGTTTCGCCGTTGTAGCAGATGAGGTACAACGTCTTGCAGAACGTTCTGCATCAGCAACCAAGCAGATTGAAAGCTTAGTAAAAACCATTCAAACAGATACCAATGAAGCCGTGATTTCAATGGAACAAACCACTTCTGAGGTTGTGCGTGGTGCGAACTTAGCCAAAGATGCAGGGATTGCACTGGATGAGATTCAAACCGTATCTGGTGATTTGGCGAAACTGATTGCGAGCATTTCTGATGCTGCGAAGCTTCAGTCTGCTTCAGCAAGCCATATTGCGACAACGATGAATGTTGTACAGGAAATTACGTCACAAACAACAACAGCAACGTTTGATACAGCGCGTTCAGTTTCTGAATTGGCAAACATGGCTGAATCATTACGTGAATCGGTAACTGACTTTAAGTTGCCTGATTAAGCCAGATTGGAAAGACAGATGGGGGTGTCTGTCTTTCCATTTTTTTAGAGATGTAGGATATCTCAACAAGGTGATAGAAAGATGGAACTACATCTTGTGTGATAGATACACGTATTTTTTAGCCACAATTGGTGGATAAAAACGAAAGAAGCCGCTATGAAACAAATATTAAAAACGTTGGTTGAAACGATGATGCTTCCTGAAGACAGTTATCTTGAACAAGATGCAGAAATTCTTGAAATTTTTATTGAAGAATTAGATGAGATCTTTGTTGAGTTAGAACCATTATTAGTTCAATGGATTGAACAGTCGAGTCAACAGAATGTGCTCACAGATATTCGTCGACATTTCCATACGCTAAAAGGTTCTGGAAGAATGGTCGGGGCAAAATCTTCTGGGGAGTTAGGCTGGACGGTTGAAGACCTACTCAATCGTGTCTTAGCTGGAACGATTCCATTAGATACGGAAATCCAACGTTATGTGCAAGCCATTTTTAATGTGTATCGCTTTAAGCTTATCCATGACTTTAAAGCGGTGCGAGAGCATCATATTGACTTAAGACCACTGGTTTTATTGGGTCAGAAATTGCAACAACAGACAAGTCTTGAGCCAGCATTGGCAGAGTTATTGAATCTTGCACATCATTTAAAGCATGATAATGATCTGACTGGACTTGAGTTGGTTGATGATTTAGTCGATAACAACCGAATAGCGCTAGAGCAGCAAGAGCTAAATATTGAGTTTGTCTTAACTAAAGCTGAAACAGAATTAGCCGAAGATGAAATGTTTGCCAAAGAGACATTAGCAATTTTCTTGGAGGAAGCAGAAGAGCATCTGGCGACCATTGATCATTTTTTACAGGATGATCGTCAAACCAATGAGCAATACAACACCTTGATTCGAGCTTTGCATACGCTTCGTGGTAGCTCTGCGATGGCGCATGTGGATCATATCTTTGAAGCAAGCTCGAAAGTTGAAAATCTATTTAAAACATTATTACAAGATGAGCTAGATTCAAGTTCAAATGAAACCGCATTATTAACGCATTATGCCCAATTTGTTCGTGATTATTTGCATAGTTTAAGACAACAAGATGTCCAGCAAAAATCTGATGAAATTTATACCACATTCAATGCTGCATGGAGCAGCTATGACTTCCAGTTAGAAGAACAACATAATGGTTCGGTACGACCACAAGGTTTAGTTTCTCAGCTATTGGAACTCAATATCCATGATCTACTCGATGTGGAGTCTGACTTTGAGGCGCGAGCACGCACAGAATTTCCTCAGTATATACAGCAGCTCAGCCAACAGGCCGAAATATTGTTGCAACATACCCACCATCACGCGACGATTGGGATGTATCAATATACAAGTTTGTTGCGTTCCAGCTATCAAGATCTGATTTTCAAGCCAAGCTTACTTCATCTGGATTATGCATTTGAGTTATATCACCAAGTACATCAACAATTTACTCAGTTGTTTGATACTTTGGCAGCGGGGCAACGTGTTACGTTAACCAAAGCGCATGAACGTGTTTTAAATGAGCTCAGCTCATTTACGCAACAGAATGTAGAGTCGCTAGATCAATTGACAATTGACATAAGCACAGAATCAACACCAGTAGACTCAACTGAAGATAACAATGCGCCTACGTTGGTCGAAGCAACAGATTTAACGGCTCAATTCGCTTTAGACAAGCAGCAATTACAATCAGCCGAAGCAAATCGAGATTTTGATCCTGATTTGTTGGATATCTTCCTCGAAGAAGCTGATGAGTTATTAGCTGGGATTGATACAGATCTAAATACTTGGGCAGCAGACGGCCAAAATGTAAATGCGTTAAAAAATCTGATGCGCTATTTGCACACCTTGAAAGGTGGTGCAAATATGATTCAGGCGCCTCATATTGGACTGATTGCGCATGAGTTAGAAACGATTTATGAAAAACTGATTAATCAACAGCTCCAAGCAACACCAGCGTTGGTTGCTATTATTCGCTCAGTTCAAGATGATATTTCAGATCGCATTCAAACGATTCGAGATCAGCAAGCTGATTACCCTTCAACCCATGTTGTAAGTGCTTTAGTACAGTTAAGTGCGTCGACAGCAACAGTTGATGCTGAACAGGTGGTCACGCAAGTTGTTGCTGAAAACAGGTATGAAGAGACAACAGTGTCTGCTGTAGATGTTGCTGTTCAAACTGCACCGACACAGATCGCGGTTGATGTAACCGATCTCGCGGCTCAATTGGTATTGGATAAACAACAATTACAATCAGCAGCGTCCAATCGAAATTTTGACCCTGATTTGTTGGATATCTTCCTAGAAGAAGCTGATGAGTTATTGGTTGGGATAGACGCTGATTTAAATACGTGGACTGCTGATCATCAGAATCTAAATGCACTGAAAAATTTGATGCGCTATTTGCACACTTTGAAAGGTGGTGCAAATATGATTCAAGCCCCTTACATTGGTTTGATTGCGCATGAATTAGAAACGATTTATGAAAAACTGATTAATCAACAACTCCAAGCAACGCCTCAGCTCATTGCATTAATCCGTTTGGTACAAGATGATATTTCAGATCGTATTCAAACGATTCGAGATCAACAAGTCGACTACCCATCCACTCATGTTGTGCAGTTACTCCAGCAAGCAGAGCAATCTGCGGGCGACCTTGGTGATACGCCAAGCGTAGATGTAGATACTGTTGAATCAATCGATGAGGTTGAAGACAGTGACATCGAAATTTTGACTGACTCATTTGAGACGATTGAGCAGCAGCCTGTGACAGATGACAGTTCGTTCATAACTGAAGAATTAAGTCTTGTTGAGACAGATGTTGTTGTTGAGGATGAGTTATCTGATCAAACTGTCGCGTTGGTTGAAGAAACGACTGAAGATGATGATGTACGTTCACTAGTAGAACAGACTTTCCTCGAAGAAGCAGAGGAGTTGCTGGAACAGGCCCAACATCTATTAAAACAATGGTTTGATCAACGTAGTAATCGTAGTTTGTTATTACAGCTACAACGTAATGCCC
Organism: Acinetobacter sp. NIPH 2699; assembly: GCF_022549355.1. Taxonomy (GTDB): domain Bacteria; phylum Pseudomonadota; class Gammaproteobacteria; order Pseudomonadales; family Moraxellaceae; genus Acinetobacter. The sequence goes on along the minus strand of NZ_JAKZGL010000007.1, from coordinate 154,215 downwards.
ATAGTTTAAAAGGTGGCGCGCGGATGGCTGAACTGGATGCAGTCGCCGTCATTTCCTATCATTTGGAAAATGCTTTTGAACAATTTGGTGTGCATCACTTTAACTCAAATGTATACGACAATTTACTCAATACAGCCCTTGCGTGGCTCAATGATGCTATCTTTAAGCGCCAATATGCCAATTTTGATGGTTTAAAACATAATTTAGAAAAAATGGAGTTTGTTGACGTTTCAGCACAACTACCACAAAAACTTTCTGCAAGGGATATTTTTACGTCTGAATACACGATGGAGTTTGTTCAGGGGGATGGTACTGAGCCACCATCAATGCAAGGTGAATGGGAAACAACTGAGCGTGTAGAACAAAACAATGAAATGATTCGTGTTTCTGCTGATGTCATCGAGAAGATGATTGATTTATCAGGAGAAAATGCGATTAACCGTTCGCGTATTGAGATGGATTTAGGTCAGTTGGGCGGTACGCTGACGGAAATGGAACTTGCAATTAAGCGTTTGGCGGATCAATTACGTCGAATGGAAGGTGAATTAGAAAGTCAAATTATTGCCCGACATGGCGGTGAAGATGCTCGGTATGCTGATTTTGATCCATTAGAGATGGATCAATATTCATCTTTAAATCAGTTGTCAAAATCTCTCGCAGAGTCAGCATCTGACTTGGTTGACTTTAAAACGACACTCTCGGAGAAGATTCGTGATACGGAAGGTTTATTGTTACAACAGTCTCGTATTCAGGCGGAAATTCAAGAGAGTTTGATGCGCACTCGTTTGGTTCCGTTTTCGCGTCTCTTGCCACGTTTACAACGGATCGTCCGTCAGACAGCATCGACTTTAAATCGACCAACTGAATTGGTTGTGAACAATACCGAAGGTGAATTAGACCGTAGTATTTTGGAACGTCTGGTTTCACCATTTGAACATATGTTACGAAATGCGATTGATCATGGTATCGAAGACCGTGAGCAACGCTTACACGCGAAAAAGCCTGAAACAGGACACATTGTTTTAAATATCGGTCGTCAAGGCACAGATGTTGTTGTTTCTTTTAGTGATGATGGTAAAGGGATTGATGTAAATCGCATTAAAGACAAGGCCATTCAAACAGGTCTGATGACCAAAGAACAAAAACTTGATCAAGATGAGATTTTACAATTTATCTTCCATCCTGGTTTTAGTACTGCGGCGCAAGTCACGCAGATTTCTGGGCGTGGTGTTGGTTTAGACGTGGTACAAAGTGATATTAAAGCTTTGGGTGGTCATGTCAGTGTTGGCTCTGTTTTTGGTAAAGGCACGACCTTTACCATTCGAGTACCGACCACAGTGGCGGTCAGCGATGCCTTGATGGTAAAAGCTGGCGACCAACAATTTGCCTTCCCGCTTGCACAGATTGATCGTATTGTACGTATTTCGCCAATGGCTTTAGAACAATACTTCGAGAGTCAAGAAGATTACTTTAATATTGATCAAGAACGCTATCGTTTACGCTATTTATCTGAATTCGTGGCAGGGCAACCGATTCCCCGCTTAAGCGGTATTGTTCATTCGCTACCTGTACTATTGATTAAAGGTGCACAAGGTCAAACGACAGCATTACTGATCGATCAGTTGATTGGTTCGCGAGGTCAAATTGTTGTAAAACCTATTGGGCAACAATTCTCAAGTATTGGTGTGATTGCTGGTGCAACAATTCTCGGTGATGGTCAGGTCTGCTTGATTTTGGATGGTCAAAATATTGCTCGTCAAGCCCAGTCAACACCGCGTGCCAAGCAGGCAGATGAAACTTATACCAAGCAACGTTATGACGAACGTCGTTTGATTATGATTGTTGATGACTCGGTGACTGTACGTAAGGTCACATCACGCTTGTTAGAACGTCAGGGTTATGATGTTGTTACTGCGAAAGATGGTGTCGATGCGATAGAGCAATTGGAAACGATTAAACCTGATTTGATGTTACTGGATATCGAAATGCCTAGAATGGATGGTTTCGAAGTCACGAATCTTGTTCGACATCATGAAATCCATCGAGATCTACCGATCATTATGATTACATCCCGTACGGGTGAGAAACACCGTGAACGTGCTTTATCGTTAGGTGTAAACCAATACATGGGTAAACCATTCCAAGAGGAAACACTTTTGGAAAATATAGATAGTTTACTTGTTGCGCGCTGAGGAGTGAATAATAATGGTGAAGAAAGGCGCAAACTCTGCACTGGGTCAAATTGATCAGCAAGAGTTGCAGCATTTAATTACGGTTTCAACTGGATTTATTGACGCATATATTATTGAATGCCATCAAAAAGTTCCAATGCTGTTACCGCAAAATATTGTGTTATCGGCAATGGATACACAGACGCAGGTTGATCACATTGAATGGCATGATTTAAAACTACCGATTTATGCCGTCAATGATCCGACGCAGAAACAGGGTGTCGCATTGGTGGTTGAGGGCGATGATGTTTCAGAGCGCTTTGCTTTGATCTGTAATGAAATGCCCTCATCAATCCGTTTACGTATCTCAGAGATCGTTGATGATGAAGGTGAAATTGACGATGACAAGGTCTTTAAGTATGTGAAAATTGGGGGCAATACTTTTTATGTTCCCCATTTACAGAATATACAAACCCAATTGGGTTTATAAAAACATAAAAAGAAGGAACTCAATTTAGATGCTTGAGTTCCTTCTTTTTTTACAGGTTAATTGCTATGCAAGCAGTTGTTCTAGAATCTGCTCATAGATCTCTGCCAAAGGCTCAAGCTCAGCAACGTTTACATGCTCATTAATTTGATGAATCGTTGCATTCAAAACACCTAGCTCTAATACTTGAGCGCCCGTTGGGGCGATAAAGCGTCCATCAGACGTTCCACCACTGGTTGAAAGTTTCGTTTCTACACCAGTCACATTTTTAATGGCTACTTTTGCCGCATTGACTAATTCGCCTACTGGTGTCAAGAAGGGTAAGCCTGAAAAGGTCCAATCAATGCTGTAATTTAATTGGTGCTTATCTAATATATCGAGAACACGTTGTTGAAGAATTTCAGCAGTCACTTCTGTTGAGTAACGGAAGTTAAACGTCACTTTCAATGATCCTGGAATGACATTGGTTGCGCCTGTACCTGCTTGAATATTTGATATTTGGAAAGATGTCGCTGGGAAATATTCGTTGCCATTGTCCCAAACTGTTTCACATAACTCATTTAGTGCCTTAGAAGCAGAGTGAATTGGGTTCTCTGCAAGGTGAGGGTAGGCAACATGGCCTTGCTTACCGTGAACGGTTAAAACAGCATTTAATGAGCCGCGACGCCCATTTTTTACAACATCACCCAGTTGATGGGTACTAGATGGTTCACCAACCAAACACCAAGTCATCTTTTCTTGACGTGCTTCTAGGGTTTCCACAACTTTAACTGTGCCGTTAATCGATGGACCTTCCTCATCCGAGGTAATCAAAAAGGCAATAGAACCTTTATGATTCGGATGCTTGGTGACAAAACGCTCAGAGGCGACAACCATCGCGGCTAAAGCTGTTTTCATATCAGCACTACCACGACCATATAATTTACCATCACGGATCGTTGGTAAAAATGGATCTGAATTCCATGCATCTAATTGTCCAGTAGGAACAACATCGGTATGTCCCGCAAAACAAAAAACTGGATTTTCCGTACCACGACGAGCCCATAAGTTATCAACATCTTCAAAACGTAAGTTTTCGATATTAAAACCAATCTTTGCCAATCGCTCAGCCATGATATTCTGGCAATTATGGTCAACAGGAGTAACAGATGGTTGGCGGAGGAGTTGTAAGCTAAGTTCAAGCGTATCGGAATGGTTCATGCGAGATGTAGATAAATCTGGTGAAATTTGAACCGATATAATAGGGGAATATTGCCAAGAACGGTATGTAAAAAAACCTTATCTGTTTAAAGATAAGGTTTTATCGTCTATTTTTTTCAAAAATTACATTTTATCTTGGGTTTTTTCAGCAGATTGCGTTACTTTTTCTCCAGCTTTAGATACATCTTTACCGAAACCTTTGAAGGTATTACAGCCAGTTAAAACAAAAGTGGCCATGATAGACGCAACTAAGATTTTTTTCATGCTTGTCTCCGACTCAATTTAATTATGGTGTATGTAAGAGGCTAAACAAATTGGATGAAAATGAACATAATTGTTTGATGGTAGAAGTGTTATGAAGTGTTACGTTATTAAATATAAGTAAATCAGAGTCGCTGGAATAAGAGAGAGGGCTGACGAAACATATAGAATAATGGTTCGGTTGTCGTATTGTAGTACAGACCATTGCTCCACCAATCCGCGGTTAATGAGGATGCAGATTGGTTTGGACAAAGCCATTCTTGACGTTGTAAACGATAATAAGAGGAAGGTGGAATACGCGTCCCCCATTGTCCCAAACGTCGAGAAGCATTGACCCATTGTGGTAGTGCTAATTCATCTTGTGGACGAGGCAAATAAAGCTGTCCTTTCATTACTGCAAATTTACGCTGGATTTTAATATTATTTGCTTCTGAAAACTGAAATTGGCGCTCGGTAAAGTGTTTTAATTTTCGATGTAAAGTATCTTCTCTGTTCAGCCCGAACCATTGTGATAAGTTTAATTCAGATTCACCCAGATAATATTTGAGTGCGACTTCCCAATGCTCAATTTCCTGAGTTTGTTTATTAAGTAAAACGAAATCGAGTTCACCTAAAGTCACAGCACCCGCAATTTTTTGAATGCTGTGTCCGATGAGCTGGTAAGGGTGATAATCCTCATCTTGTAGCCAAAACCACAATAGGTTTTCGAAACGTAATCCTAAACGAGTGCTTTTAAGGCGTGCGAGAAAATCAATTAAAGGTTGTGGTTGTTGATCAAGTTGTTGTAAGCGTGGTTCATATTGGCGGTACAACCTTTGCCAAGTGTGGTCATCGTGAATGCTGAATTTATTCTTTAGGTTTAGTTCATTTGGGATTTGAGCCAAAATATTGGGACTGGCAATGGCAAAAGCTAACTGCCGCACAATAGGCTGCTTAAACTGTAACCACGGTTCAAAAAAAGTGGGGGTGGTCATTGTTTTAAGCATGAAGCAACTCATTCATGGAAATAATACGCTAAGTTTAAGAAACGACAATGAAAACACTTTATACTAGCACGGTTGTTTTGACGCGTTGGTTAATTACGAAATGAAAATATTGTTTTGGCGTAGTTTAGTCATCATTTTTATTACCTTAGGGATAATTGGTGCGATTCTACCGGGGATGCCAACGACTGTATTTCTGATTATTGCAGCGTGGGCAGCATCGAAAGGTTGGCCACAAATGGATGCATGGTTACTGAATCATCCTAAATATGGACCAACATTGCGTAACTGGCGTGAAAATGGCACTGTGCCGCGGAAGGCAAAATGGCTTGCCAGTATTATGATGTTGATTAGTGGTATCATCATGCTCTTTACCAACGCACCATTTTTAGTCAAAGTTTTTACCAATGTCACCATGTTTATTGTTGCTGTTTGGCTGTGGCTACGTCCTGAGCGAGGTGAACAAATATTCAAATGAAATTTGAATATGCAGTGCAAGAAAGCAACGCTTTGCCCTGAGGAGCGATTGAAGCTCCGCAAGAAGACGAAGGCTAGGCCTGAGTGGCGAGTTAAGCAAAGCAACGCTTTTTAGCAGCGCAAGACCTTGCGGAATATATTCCTCATATGCCCGAGTAGCGAATTAATTACTCAAGTCGCGATTAATGAAAAATTGATGATCATCTTCTACTACAAATCAAAACTACAGAAATAACCGTTTTTTTATGTTGAAATACAGTTGTTCTATCATCTATCGAGATAAAAATGAGCTATACCCTAGATCAGGCAGACATCGTCATTGATTTAGCAAAACAAACCTTACATTTGCCAAAACATAATAAATTCTATGTGATCTCTTCAGGCAAGAATGGTATTGGCGAACAAGAAAATAGTGGAAAGACCCCAAGAGGGTGGCATCGAGTTGCACAAAAAATTGGTGCTGAGTCTCAAAAAAACTCAGTTTTTATCGCACGCCAGCCCACAGGCGAAATTTATGATCAACAGCTTGCACAACAATTTCCACAAAGAGATTGGATTCTATCTCGGATCTTATGGCTAGATGGCTTAGAAACTGGGTTTAATCAGGGTGAGGGTTGCGATACCTTTAAGCGATATATTTATATTCATGGTACGCCAGAGACAGAGCCGATGGGGATTCCAATGTCACATGGTTGTATTCGGATGAAGAATGATGAAATTATCGAGCTTTTTGAACTGATTTCGGAGCAGGCTTTGGTTTATATTTCGGAACAGGCTTTGTAAAATTTGATATTAAAATGCCAATAAGTGTTTAAATAAAATACGAAAATACTGCGTTTATCAAAGAATTACTTATTTTTTAATCACTCACACGGTTTTTTCTGAAAAGTATATCAAAAGCGTTTGACAGTCTGTGAAGATTCTCTATAATGCACCTCACAAACGATAAAGACGTTAAGGGCGCTTAGCTCAGTTGGTAGAGCGTCTGCCTTACAAGCAGAATGTCGGCGGTTCGATCCCGTCAGCGCCCACCAAGCCTTTACGTTAAAACTTCAAGTGCAGCGGTAGTTCAGTTGGTTAGAATATCGGCCTGTCACGCCGAGGGTCGCGGGTTCGAGCCCCGTCCGCTGCGCCACTTAAGTTTTAACATCGTTTTAACCATAATTGCAAAATTATAGTGCAGCGGTAGTTCAGTTGGTTAGAATATCGGCCTGTCACGCCGAGGGTCGCGGGTTCGAGCCCCGTCCGCTGCGCCACTTTAAATTTGTGAGGTTGGGAAGGAAGTCAGGTAATATTTATCTACTTCACTGAAACGAGAGTTAATTAGAAAAATCATAGATTTTTCTCTTGCACTCGGACAAGGCATTGCTTTCTTGCACTGCATATTCAAATTTCATTTGAATATTTGTTCACCTCGTTCAGGGCGCTTAGCTCAGTTGGTAGAGCGTCTGCCTTACAAGCAGAATGTCGGCGGTTCGATCCCGTCAGCGCCCACCATAGTTTGTGATATATACTTCTCTAAGAAGTATAGCGATGCAGCGGTAGTTCAGTTGGTTAGAATATCGGCCTGTCACGCCGAGGGTCGCGGGTTCGAGCCCCGTCCGCTGCGCCATTCTCTTGATTCCCTGTTCAAGAGGGTGATAATGTAAGACACTACGCACTGCGTTTGTCTTGCGTCATAAAAATTGATCTTCAATCAATTTTTATTCCTCAGGGCGCTTAGCTCAGTTGGTAGAGCGTCTGCCTTACAAGCAGAATGTCGGCGGTTCGATCCCGTCAGCGCCCACCATATCTCCTTTCTAGATACTCAAATTATTGTAATCAATATCAAATTATTTTATGATTAGCCTCAATAATGATTCTAATATTGAAGTAATTTATGAGAAATCCTTATCAACGTAAGGCCGCGTCAAAATCTCAAACAACAACATCTAACTCTTCATCTAAAGACGCTTATCGCCAGTTTATTCAAAATATTATTTTGCAACGTCAAGTGATTGCGCTATATCACGATGGTTGGGCTTTGTGTTCTACGCCATCAGGTCAGCATGCGATATCTGTTTGGCAGAATAAAGGATTAGCAAAGTTATTAATTAAAGATAATTGGGCGCAATATAATATTCAAGAAGTGTCGTTAATGGATTTTATTGAAAAGATGATTCCATTTTTAAGAGAAAATAATACGATTTTATCTTTAGATTTAACTCCAGAAGGGAATAATCTATTGGTAACACCAGATACATTATTACTTGATATTAAAAACTTTTTATACCAAATTTATTTGCAACGTCCAGAAATTTTTTCGGAGTTAAAGTTGCCATTACCTCGTGATATTCGAATTCATCAATAAGCAGAGCCTAGCGATATTGCACAGGCCCTAATCTTAGACTGAGTCAGCTTTAATCAATATTCATCAAGTAACCAACCACTGACATAAGCAAAATACTCTCTGAGCCATGCATTATAACGTGTGGCTAATGGTGTTGTTGAACCTAGCATCGTGAGTTGTGTATAGCCTTGTCTTTCTGCAATCGCAGCCGCACGCAGTGTATGGAAATCACTGGTGACAATTGCAATTGGCTGTTGAATCGTGATCTGTTGGGCTTGCAGTAGCGGCTGACTATTTTTCAGGTTTAGTTCGGTACTGGTACTTTGATCTTCCAATATGATTTGCGATGCTGGAATCTGATAGTTCTGTTGCATATAACGTGACATCACCAAAGCTTCACTCTCAGTTTCACCAAAATCTATACCGCCCGTGAGAATAAGTTTCGCATTTGGTTGAGCTAAGGCAAGTGGGGCTGCACGGTCTAAGCGTTTGGCGAGAGTGGCTGAGGGCTGCCCATTTTCAATACCGCTGCCTAAAACAATGATTGCAGCGACAGGTGGTGTGTCTTGCAGCTTCGGTGTGTTATTTGCGAGATAATGAAAAAAATAGCCTAAGCTAATGAACCAGACCCAAAAGCATAACCAACCGAATCGCCAAATGGAATGTAGGCGAAAATGGTAAAAGAAGAAGCGTTCAATATGATAATAGAAGATTGAATAGCTACAGAAAAAAAGACCTAGCAAAAGCGGAAGCACTGTTCCAATATGAATCTTTTTAAGTGCGATCAATATTGCGCCATCTAGAAATAGCACAAAACCAATAACGGCAAAAAAAATACGAAGCCATGAACTGAGTTGCATAATCTTAATTGAAGTCGATTTGAATCAGCTCAGTGTATGTAAAATGAATTGAAAGGCAAACTTTTTTAATCATCAAAAAAAACGAGTGATGCCTCACTCGTTTTTTGATGTTTTATATGGGATTAGTATACGTCCCGACGGTAACGTCCAGTTTGACGTAATTCATCAACTTGATCTTCGCCCAATATGTCGATTAATGCTTGGTCTACACCTGCCGCCATACCTTCAATACTGCCACAGACATAAATCACAGCGCCTTGATTCACCCAATGGATCAGTTCTTCAGCCTTGTCTCGTAATACATCTTGTACATAGACACGCTGTTCTTGATCTCTAGAGAAGGCCAGATCAAGGCGTTTCAGTGTGCCCATGTTTTTCCACGCTTGGATGGTTTCTTGATAAAAGAAATCATGTTCGCGTTGGCGCTCACCAAAAATAAGCCAATTTTCAGAATAATCCTGACGATTGCGTTGTTGTAATAAGCTCATTAAACCAGCGATACCTGTACCATTGCCGATACAGATAACAGGGCGGTCGTCATCAATGAGATGGAATGATTCGTTGGTACGAATACGCAACGCGATGTGTTGTTTTAACGGTGCAAACTCAGTCAGCCATCCTGAACCTAAACCGAGTTGACCATGCTCATCACGCTGCTGGCGAACCACCAACCTTAATATTTGTTGCGATGGAATACTGGCAATTGAATATTCCCGAGTTGCCAAGGTCGGCAGTTGTTCTAGCAATTGTTCTGGCTTGCTAAAAGCTTGAACTTCTATGCGTAAGTTTTTATCCCAAAGTGCCTGCTCAATGGTTTGATCAAGTGATTTCACAACTGTGTGCGCTGGAATTTGCTGTTTGACCAAGAAAGCCTGAATCTCAGCCAAGCTATTGGCAGGTTGAATTTCTGCGATATCACCTGCATGCCAAGTAATATCATGCGTTGCAGTGAGTTCGATATTATATGCTGCTTGCCCTAAGCTCTTTGGATTGAGAACTTGGCGTTCGCTTAAAATCCATTGATCAAAGGTTTTGTCGATATTCATTGCATGTAGTTCATGCTTGGTCACAACGGATAAAGCCTGATTCCAGTGTTGAATATCATGGGCATTTGCATTGTCTACTTCGATTAATTCAAACAAAGGCTGTGCATTACATTGCTTTAACCAAGCATCGATTGCATGGCCAAAACTGCAATAGCTGTCAGCATATTCTTTTGATCCAAGTGCCAATACTGCATATTGGATGTGGTTTAGGTTCAGGTTTTGTTGCATCAGCTTCTTATTAAAACCTGTCGCTAAATCTGGTGCTTCACCTGTACCGTAGGTACTCACCACAAATAAGACTTGTTGAGCTTGCTGTAGGTCTTGCTCAGTGAGTTGTTGAATCGGTTTAACGGTGGTGGGTTGTTGTGCCTCTTGTAAGCTGGTTGCCGTGCGCCAAGCCAGTTGTTCCGCCACACCTGTTTGAGATGCATAAGTGATCAGCCACGGTTTTGCATTTGGGTCAATTTGTTGGGCGCTCAATGACTGGCGGGCGGCTTGAGTCAGTTTCTTTTGTTTTCTTCGTTTAAGATAAAGCATCCAGCCTGTGATAAAGAACAGTGGCATCGCAAGTGAAGCAAGCATTGCAATGAATTGATAGGTCGACCCAAAGAAACTGCCACGATGCACAGGTAGCATACTGCTCATGATTTTCTCATTGAGCTTTTTATCTTCGTACAATTCAAATTTTTCAAATGTGTTGTCTTGGTAGTTGAATACAGCTTGGTTGCGTGCACGTTCGTGCTGTGGAATTGCATCTACAAACGATAATTCTACTTTTGTATCTTGATGTTTAGGTAGATTGACTGTGAGGCTTGAGTATTCACGTCCAATTTGCGCATTCACACCTGTCCATGTTTGGGTGAGGATGGTGTTGACTTGCTGTGTAGATAAATCTGGTTCTTGTGGTTGATCGTTATGTGGTCTGTTGCGTATCGGTTGTTCGACCCCCATGACGCTGAACATGCCAGCACGCCACCAATCATAAGACCAATATAAACCTGTGCATGCAAACAAAAGGTAAAACACGATAACCCATGTGCCCACGACTGCATGTAAGTCCCAAATAAAATTACGGCCTTTTAATTTTGGTTTGATAAAGAACCATTGTTTAAAGGTATGTTTTTTAGGAAAACGTAGATAAATACCACTCAAGACAAAGAAAATTAACATCAGGGTTGATGCACCGGTAATTTGTGCACCATATTCACCAGCGGTTAAATTACGATGTATACGCTGAATAAATTGAAAAAACTCACGACCCTTTACTTCAGGGAGAACCTCTGCTGTATAGGGATTCACCATCATATTATAGCCGCGACGCGCACCTTCTTTTTGAATATTGACGGTTGAGGATGCGGTTGGGTCTGTTGCAATGGTAATGCTATTAATTTCAATCTCAGGTTGTTGTTGATTGAAATATGAATAGAGTTGAGCAGGGGTTAATTTAGGCGTAGTCGCAACTTCAACCACATAGCTGTCGTGGTTGATCCATTTCAGGATTTGTTGATCGTATGAATAAATTGCACCTGTAACGCCCATTAAAGAGAGGATGAGACCAGCGGTGATCCCTAAAAACCAATGGATTTGGAAGAAAACTTTTTTAAACATGGTCAAAAAATGAAAAAATAATGAAATTCATGTAAAAAATTATAACTCAAGAATAAGAACATAATATGGATTTTCTAGATAATATTGATTTTGATTCTTATTTACTAAATTAATTTAAAAAACTTTTTATAAAATGAGAGCAAGATCAAGGGGGTTAAGCATCTACCCAAGCCATTGGCAAAGTGCTGCAAGAGATTGTAATTGAATTTAGAATAATTTTAAATGATAATAATTATTATTTATATAGTGGAATGGTTTATTCCATGTCATCTTCCTCCGTAAATCAGCAAGTTTCGATCTTATATCAGCAACATCATGCATGGATCTATTGCTGGTTATATCAGAAATTAGGAAGTTCAGCTGATGCAGCCGATCTTGCACAAGATACCTTTGTTCGGATTTTGGCGCGACAACAGCAATTAGAGTTTCAGCAACCCAGAGCTTATTTGGTGACTGTTGCAAAAGGCTTAATGGTGAACTGGCTACAGCGTAAAGAGATTGAAAGAGCTTATTTCGATGTATTGGCAGAACAACCTGCACAGGAACATCCATCACCAGAACGTCAGGTTCTGATTATTGAAACATTAGCAGAAATTATAGCGTTATTGGCTGAATTACCTCATTCTGTTCGCTTAACTTTTTTATATGCGCAGTTGGAAAAATTAAAATATCAAGAAATTGCAGATCGGTTAGGGATTTCAGTGAGTACAGTAAAACGTAATATTCAGCGTGCCTATATGCATTGTCTCGAGGTGATGCTTGTAGCTGAGGACATTTAATCTTATGCCGAATGTAGATAAGCAGCAGATTCTGGCACAAGCCAGTGCATGGCTCATGCGTTTACAAGAAAAGCAACTGTCTCCTCAGGAACTTGAGCAATTACAACAATGGCAGCAACAGAGTCCGTTGCATCAAAAGATTTGGCAAAAAGCTTTATTGTTACAAACAAAATTTTCAGATCTACCCATCGACATCGCACTACCTGTGGTGCAAAAAGTTGAGCATTCATCAACACAATATTATAAGAAATATCTGTGGTTATTGGCATTTCTGCCGCTATGTTCAGGTTTGTATTTTACCAGTCAGCAACAGCAATGGTTTGCTGATTATCGTAGTGGTACTGCGGAGCGAAAAAGTATTCTTTTGCCAGATGGCGGAACTATTTTACTTAATGCTTCTTCTGCGATTGATGTGAAATATACTAAATCTCAAAGAACCATTATTTTACGCAAAGGTGAAATCTGGATTGAAACCCAACATGATCAATTGAATCGCCCATTTTTTGTGACTACTCAACAAGGCACAGCACAGGCTTTGGGAACAAAATATCATGTTGAAACGATGCCAGACTATTCTCTGGTGACCGTGACACAGGGCAGAGTGCGTGTTTCTCCATATCAGTCACAACAAAAACAGATGATTGAAGCCAAGCAACAGCTTCGATTTGATGCACATCATCTTGGGAAAATAAAGCCCTTTGAGGAAGGTAACATTGCATGGACAAAAGGCTTTTTAATGGTCAATGAACTGGCATTAAAAGATTTTGTTATCCGATTGCAGCCTTATCAGAAAGGCATCATCAGATTTGACTCTAAGGTTGGGAAGATAAAGATCTCGGGAAGCTATCCTGTTGATGATCTGGAAAAAGTCTATGCAATGCTCGCTCAAACTTATGGTCTGAATATCGAGCAGTATGCAGGTGGCTATTGGACGGTCATTCAGCCAGCAAAATAAAACAAAAAAATTTAGATTTTCGTGAGCTGATTTCTATTTTCAACTGGCATAGATAAGGAATATATCATGCTGACTGATTAGGGGGGGGGGATATGTACGCTCAACAGGGAAAAACAGCGCTCACAAAGGCTATACAGATTGCGGTACTTAGTGCTGTATTGGGTATTTCAGTTACAGCTCATGCTGCTGATGCACAGGCACAACAACATTATGAGATTAAATCGGGTCAATTGGGGCAGGCATTATCGAGTTTTGCAATGCAATCTGGGATGGCATTGTCATTTGACCCAGCACTCACTAAAGGAAGAAATACACAGGGTTTGAAGGGCAGTTATAGTATTAGCCAAGGCTTTGAACAGTTGTTAAAAGGGACGAATTTACAATTGGTTCAGCATGATCATGGCGGCTGGACCATTGAAAAAAGTAAAAATACACCCTCTGAACCAAAACAGGTTCGGGAAGTCGGGCAACTCAACAGTATTGCGGTAAATGGTACAGCACAATCAGCGACTGAGCATAATGCGTCACGGCTACCTGTGATTAGAGTGGCTGCTGATGATCAACCTACAGGCTTAAAGACACAAACACAATCGGGTGTTTTAGGCAATAAATCTATCTTGGATACGCCTTTTTCTGTGACTGTGGTTGAAAGCAATGATATTGCAAAACGTGGGGCTAAAACAGTTGGACAAATTTTTATTAATGATCCTGCTGTATATAGCCAAAGTGCTGCAATGGCGACAGATTGGTGGGGAACAAGCGTACGCGGACTCGGTGTAGGTAATTACTATATTGATGGTTTACCTATGTCTTTGACATGGGGTGGCGATTTTCCAGTTGAAGCTGCTGAAAGTGTGACTGTGCTAAAAGGCTTAACAGGATTTATGTATGGGTTTGGCTCACCTGGAGGTGCAATCAGTTATCAACTTAAACGACCAAAACAGACTGCTGAAACAAGTTTAGAGATGACTTATCGTAATCCAAGTACAGTTTCAGCTTTAGTGGATACCAGTAACCATTTGGATGATATTGATTTAGGTTATCGTTTGGTATTCGGGGGCGATAAAGGGGAGGCTTATAATGCTTCTGAACAAAATCGTTTTGTTGCCTCTCTGGCATTAGATAAAAAATTCACGGATGATTTAAGCTGGACGGCCAACTTTACTTACGAAAATAATAAAACTGAGCATGAGCCGCCCATATTTTCTTTATCTAGCATTAAGGAGCGTTTACCCAAAGCAAGTTATGACTACGATAAATTGACGGTCAATAATGCTTATTATAAAAGCAATATTTTTACCGCTTCCACAGCTTTAGATTGGAAGATTAACCAAGATTGGGATATGAAATATCAATTTGGTTATACAAGGAAAAAGCATCACTCCAATCTAGTTTTTGATTATCTATTAAATACTGCGGGTGACTATAGTGGCAACTTGTACCAATTTGCTTTTCTAGATGAAAGTCGTATGAACCAACTCATGCTGACTGGGAAATTTGATACAGGTCAAATTCAACATGATGTTGTTGCTGGTGTCGGATATACAGAAAGTACGGTGAAAGATTCTAAATATTATTGGGTGAATGATTTCTCTGGGAATATTTATTCAAATCAATCCTATATGATTAACCGTGTTCCTGATTATAAATTAAAACCTAAAAGTAGCCAGATTGCTCAAAGTTATGCTTTTTTAAGTGATACGGTTAAATTTAATGAGCAATGGCAGATGATTTTGGGTGTGCGCCATACTTATTATGATCAGGAAGACTTGGATAATGATCCGACGACAGACTCCGGTTATAGCACCAAAGCAACCACTCCCACGATTGCAATACTCTATAAGCCTGCTGCAAATACAACGCTATATACAAGTTATGTAGAGAGTCTTGAAGCGGGAGGTCGAGTAAAATCATGGGGTGACGCTCCTTATGCAAATGAAGGAGATCTTTTAGATGCGACCATTAGTAAGCAGTATGAAGTTGGGCTGAAATATGATGCCAATGCATTTGGTTTAACGGCTGCTTTGTTTAAGATGGAGCGGGTCGAAACTATGGATCGTATTCAAAACGATCAAAAATACTTAACACAGGATGGTTTAACGAATTATCAGGGGCTAGAACTCAATGGTATGTATAAGCCGACAGATCGCCTAAAGCTTGGTTTGGGCATGATGTATCTTGATAGCAGTATTGATAAAGTGTCAGAAAGCAATAAAGCTGTTGAGGGAAGAGCACCCGCAGGTGTGGCTGAATGGTCTGGGGTTGCGAATGCAGAATATACCGTTCAATCTGTTGATGGGCTAAGCATACATAGTAATGTTCGTTATAATGGTTCTTCGTATACCAGTCAGGAAAATATCATAAAAGTTCCTGCATATACACTGGTTGGTGCTGGTCTTTCTTATAAGTTTAATCTTCATGGTTATGATGCGGTGATGAATGCGAATGTTAATAACGTATTCAATAAAAAATACTGGGCATCAAGTGGTAGCTGGGCAAGTATCGGCGAAGCAATCAATGGTGTTGTGTCACTTAAAGTAAATTGGTAGAGCACAGATACAACAACCCCAGCTTAAGCTGGGGTTGTTGTATATGACGTATATTGTATTTGAGCGTTCAATTATAATGGTTTTGCTGCACCGACAGTTTCATTCAGGTGTTTGCGAATTGTTTTGAATGCAAAGTTCTTCGAGTCCATGCGTTTTGGCAGGATATAAGCACCTTGTTGTTGTTCACCTTTTGGTGTTTTAACCTTGAAATTTACAAGAATAAAGTCAGGTGAGTTATACCATTCATAAATATCTTTCCAACCAATCGTAGCTGTACCTTCTTGCAGTCCTACTTTTTGGCGCATCACGATACCATGAGGCTGTACGCCTAAACGGATTCCTTTAATGTCTTGGACAGGGAACTCTTTCATTTTACGTTTTACGTACCATTCAAGACCGAATCTTTTAATGAGATAGAAAAGCGCAACCCCGATAATCACAACCCAACAAATCACAGTTGAATAAGTGGAATAGTATTTGATGAGTCCTGCTGCAACTAAAGAAAGCACTACAAGTGCGATCATGATGATCCATGCTTTGCGGCTGAACTTGTTGGTACTGCGCCAAATCATAAGTTGAGCTTGACGTTGTTCAACTTCAGAAACTTCGTAAGAAACAGGTTGTAGCGTATAAGCGTATAAATTTTTGGCGGTCATAGTTTAAAAATTGAGTGTAGAACTGGGTTAAGTTTAGCATTAATTGGAGGGTGTTGACACGACATAAACCCTCACAATCAAAGATATTATATGAACGGGGAGGAACAGGCTGTTGGCTTCGCCTTAGCTCCATTAAAGTGATGCAAACTCAGTCCCATCTTCGTTAGGTTCATGACGTAGACTTTGTTTGAGCATACTTAAACGCGTTAAAATACTGAACATGAGTGAGAGTTGCTGCAAAATGATTAATGATTTTGGATCATTTTCTGCATTGAGACTTAAGCGTTGGCGGATGTTTTGCAACATATTTTGTGCGGACAAATCAGGAACTTCATCTCTGAGTAGTGCACCTTGAATGTCATCCAGCGCTTGATCTAGCAAAGTTAAAACCTCTTGATCCTGAATTTGTTCACGATGTGCTCCTAATGCGGCGATATAGCTTAAAAAGGTATGGCTGAGACATAGAAACTCAAAAGCCTGATTTTTTTGTATGTTATCAATATTAGGCTCTGTGGCAAGCGTAGAAATCAATGAAGCGACTTCCGCATCGGTGTTATGCGCGGTTCGTCTCACCACGCGATAGTTCAATGCATGATTGCGACCTTGATGATATTGTTTGACCACTTCGGCTAAGTACTTACATTGTGCTTGCAATGATCGTTGAATCGAGCGAGGCAGTCTACGGAACTTCCAATCAGGCCAAATAAAACTGACCCCAAACCATGCTAAGGCACAGCCAATAATGGTATCCATCAAGCGAGGTAGACCTGCTGCAAATGCAGAACCATCTAAGTTAAAGTTAATTAAAGCGAGAATGGTAATGAACGCCGTGGCTTGCGCATATTGTTTACTCCGCAGCTCGAAAAATAAGATTCCGCTGAGGATCAACATGACCAGTTGTCCTTCGATTGAAGGAATAAAATAGATAATGGCTAGACCAACAATAATCCCCACCAACGTTCCCATAATTCGCAAATATAAACGTCGTTTGGTCGCATTAAAGTTCGGTTGGCAGACAAACAGGGCTGTCATTAGAATCCAGTAACCATATTCAATATTGGTGAGTTGAATAAACAGATAACCGATAAACAGTACAATGGATAAACGGACAGCATGACGGAATAAAACAGATTCAGGGCTTAGATGCTGTTTTACACGGACAATCATGTCATTTACCCCTTTAAGATCATCATCTTTGAGTTGGTTTTCGACCTGTTGGGTGTTTTCTAATTGGAGATTACGCTCAGTCTCTAGATTTTGTAATTGTGCATCAATCGACTTTAGGTTTTGATAAAGCGCGAATAAAGCATTAATCCGAACCTGATCATAGATGCCATCTTCACGTAACTTTTCTAATGACAGTCTTAAATTTTCAAAGCTATGTTTAAAGCGTTTGTTATGTACATAACGGGTGCGGCTTAAAATAGATTGTGCCAAGTCCTGACAAGCTTTACCTTGAATCGACAAGATCCGTTGGAAGCGGAACAAGATATCGCTGTGTTGGAAAACTTTGGTCAGTTTTTGATAATCAATGTGGGCGGAATCTGCACGTTCATGGATATCTTGTACCACAAAATAATATTGCAGACTGCGTCGTGTATCCTTTTGCCCTCTGTCTCCTTTGAGCCGAGTCAGTAATGCCACACGGAGATTGTTAAAAATCGCAATCAGTTTGCTATTTTCCATCGACAAATCAATCATGCTTTGCTGATAACTCGAAGGGGTCATATCGACATCAAACAAATTTGATTTCGCATATAAGAAACTTCCTAATGCGCTATATGATGCTGACAGTTGATCTTGTAATTGTCGAACTGGAAATAATAGAAAGCTAATCGTTGAAATAAGGCCGTACCAAGCTGCACCAGCCACCAATAACGCGGGTTGTAGATACCATTGTTCAAATAGATGCACACCGAGCATGGTGTATACAGAAATAACCAAACATCCGTACGCAATAGTGGCATAACGACGGCCGATCGAACCGAGTAGAATCCAGCCGATACAGGAGGCAATCAGTCCAATGGCGAAAACCACTGGATAGGGAAATAACAACTGAACCGAAGCAGCGGTAATAAAGAAACCGATATAGGTATAAATCAGATTCATGATCCGAACTGAAAAGCGATCATCAATGTCGCTGATTCCCGCTGCAACCACACCTAAGGTCAAAGGAATCGTGGCGAGTTGGTAATCCATCAAATAAGGAACAAATGCTGTTCCCGCAAAAGCGATTAACATACGCACGTTATACATAAACGTGGTGTTATAGGTTGCTTGTTTTAAACGTTTGAACCAAGGATTCAAGAGCTGTCCTTTTTGTATTTTACCGTCGATTTTATTCTTCATATTATGCACAAATTAAAGAGAGGATGCTAAGCTTAGAATCTCAATAAACTTGAAAAGTGCAGCATTATGCAGGCGGAGCAATCTCAAAAGCATCAGTACTCTACAGCATGGATTTTGTTACTTGCCCTATTAACGGCATTGGGCCCGCTTTCGATAGACATGTATTTACCCGCATTGCCGCAAATGGCAGATGAGTTCGGGGTTAGTACACAAATGGTGGCCAACAGTTTGCCTGCATATTTTTTGGGGCTAGCCATCGGACAACTGTTTTATGGACCTATCAGCGATCGTATTGGGCGTAAGACACCTTTATATTTTGGGCTTGGTCTATATGCGATTGCCAGTTTAGCGTGTGTTTTTGTCACCAATGAATGGGCTTTAATTGCCGCTCGTATTTTTCAAGCGCTGGGCGGTTGTGTAGGGGTGGTGATTGCCAGAGCGGTGATTCGTGATCGTTTGGATGTGGCAGGTTCAGCACAGGCTTTTTCTAGCATGATGATCGTGATGGGACTTGCGCCGATTTTGGCACCGATTTTTGGAGCATGGATTCTAATATTTTTTCCTTGGCAGGTTATTTTTGTCTGCTTAGCGATCATTGGGGTGATCTGTTGGTTGTGTGTACATTTTTTCTTTAAAGAATCTCTGCCTGTAGAGCGCCGTTTAAAGCTATCGGTTTATCAAGTCACCACGCTCTATGCCGCGATTTTAAAAGATGAAAGTTTTAGAGTGCCGATGTTGGCAGGCTGTTTAACAGGTGCCGCATTATTTTGTTATATCAGCTCAGCTTCTGCGGTGTTTATGGGTCAATATGGATTGTCTCAACAGCAATTCTCTTATGCCTTTGCGCTGAATGCGGGGGGCATTATGTTGATGTCATCATTGAATAAGCATCTAAATACCCGAATGGGCGTTTTCCCACGCTTACGTTTGGGTGGTTCTATTCAATGTTTCGGTGCTTTGATCGTGGTGAGTGCAGGTTTAATGGCGAATGCACCTTTATGGTTTTTGATGTCTGGTTTATTTTTAGTGGTATCTGGCATCGGTTTAACGGGTCCAAATGCGATGGCACTGGCCATGTCTCAGCAGGGGGCTAGGGCTGGAACTGCAAGCGCAATTATGGGAAGTACCCAGTTTGCATTTGGTTTACTTGGTGGATTGATTCTCAATTTCCTGATTTGGAAGGCATCACTGAACATGGGGTTGATGATGTTGATGTTTACCAGTGTCGGGCTATTTACGATTATTAAAGTTGGGCAGCAGCAAAACAGTATCTCGACATAAGTGATTGATCATCAATGTAGAGGATGCATCAGGCAGGTCAATCAAGAAAAACTGTCTGATGCTGTTTATTTGAATTTATTAAATGAGTTGTTTTGATGCGACATAATACTGTCGGGTATTGGTTGGCGAGGTGAAATCGTCAAATCCTTGCCAAAAGGCTTTAAATAATAATGGATTTAATTCGACAGGAGTGGATGAACCCGAAGAAAGTGGTGTATAGAATTCAAAACCTTGATCATGATGCTGATAAGGCAACACAATCACCCATTGCCCTGCATGGGGTTCATAAGCGCGAACATGAATACTGAGTGCATCAATACGCTCTATTGGCAGATTTGCATAAATATCTTCAACAAATGCTTGTCTTTTAAACTGATTTAAATTGGTTGCAAGCATCTCATGCCCTTGTTGAGATGAATTGTCACCAATTAAACTTTGTAGTAGTTTTTGCTCACCATTGGATTGAATCAACGTTGGAATAAGTTGTGAGCCATTTTCAATCATATATAGACTATGATGGGCTAGGAATCCTGCGGCTTTTATTGCTTCGACCCATGCCTGCTCAGCTTCACTCTGCGCTTCTACTGGCAATTTTTTGTTTTCTTCTGACATTAAAAGTAATGGTTTGGCATGTTGTTGATAAAAGCTTAAACGCTCCTGACAAGTGGCTTCCACTGGATCAGTAAATAAGCCATCACAAATGACTTCAATTGGTAGGTGTTGAAACATATTACCAATCATACAACTGACAAATGTACTTAAAGTCTGTGGAAACTCTGCTCTTTGTGTAAAGGCTTTCATTTCTTCATATGAAAACCATTTTATCGACTGATGGGTGACGCGGGCAATGGTTGTTGCTAAGTAAATACCACAAAAAATCACAAATTGTTGATAAGGCAATTCTTCACAATAGCGTGCATAGTCAGGCTGGGTTTGTTTTTTAATTAAGGATAAGACCTGATCCAGACGATGTAAGCTCTCCGCACTAAAATCCAGATTAATATCATTGAGCTGCTGTCGATATGCCATTGGAATGTGCGGTTTCTCGGAAAAATAATCTTCTAAAATCGTTTTCACACGGTCACTGGTTTGAAGCGGTGCTTGCTGTTGTGTTGAATGAGTATTAGATGAATGTTGTTCATTGTGTTGTTGTGAGGATGAGTTCTGGGTTCGCTGTTGATCTTGTTGCTGTGTCTGTGTGGTGTGTTCTGATGTAGTCGGGCTTTGATATGCAGGCCGATTACGTTTTCTGGTCTTCGGCTGTTGGCTGTTTTTAAAGAGTTTCCATCCGATAAATCCTAAAATCCCAAAAGCAATAATAAAAAAGAATGGGAAACCACCTGAATTTTTAGTTTCAGTCGCGTTGGTGGTTTGTATCGGAATGGATTCTGCTGGCTTGGGCGATTCGATACGGATATATTCAGCATTTGTTGTGGGCTTAGGCTGCGTTAATGCTTCAACTCGTTGTTGCTGGAAAGCTTGTTGTTCTTGGAGTTGCTGTTCCGTCTGCTGTCGTGCGGCTTCTCTTGCCTGTTTAATTTTTTCTTGAAGTTCCTGTTGATACAGGTTTTGTGTAGATGCTGTTTCTGTCTCATCTGATGTTGAGACATCTTGTGTTTCTTCAGCATGTATCGCTGTCGAGTATAAGGAAAAAATTAATAGAGCTGGGCAGAGCTTAAACAATCCCCTGAAATTTAACATGATGACCCCTAATATTTTAAATAAATGATTTTTATTGCTTTTATTAAGCTTTCTCCCGATGAATATCAAAGGGAGAAATAAGGTTAAATTATTTTAATCGACAAATACAGTGAAATTCTCTACGGGTTCACGTGGGGTAATAAAGCTATTCACAATATGGTCTGGGTCGGCATAGCCCAATGCAACAGCACAGACCAAATCTTCGTCTTCGGGTGCGCCAAGCACATCTAAAACGATTGGGTGAAAATGGTTCCAAGCGGCTTGTGGACAAGTATCTAGACCACGTGCTTTTGCGGCAATCATAACGTTTTGGATCATCATGGAAATATCCATTTTTGAACCAATGCCCATGATTTTATTTACGGTAAAGTATAAAGCGACAGGCGCATCAAACAGTTGAAAGTTACGCAATTGCTGCGCTGCCATTCTGTCTTTTTCACCTTTTTGAATGCCAAGTAAGCCATACAGTCCCCAGCCATTTTCACGGCGACGGTCAATAAAGGGTGAAATCCAAGTTTCAGGATAGTAAGCAAAAGTTTCTTGATATTGTTGCGCCAGTTCTGGTTTGTGAAAAAGTTCAACTTGTGCTGTACAAACACGGTCAATCATTTCCGCTCGTTTTTTTCCTGTGACAACATAAACTTTCCATGGTTGTGTGTTTGTGCCTGAAGGGGCACGACTGGCAACACTTAGAATATCTTTAATTGTTTGGGTCTCAACAGGAGTATCCAAAAATGCACGTACTGAATGGCGTGATGTAATGGCATCATCGACGTAGCGGACTTGTTCCATGTTCATAAAAACTCCTCAGGTTTCTTTGATCTTTCTCATATGATGAGACTATAAAGCAATCATGACCTTTTGAGGATGGTTTTTAAAACATGCACTGAGATTTGAGTGAAAAATAGTCGATTGCGTTTGGGATGATGAAAATAGAATCAGGATTTTTCTATTCCATTATTTTTTGTGAAAAGGAAATTTATTTATAACACAATGAAATAGAAAAAATATTTAGATATATATGTTCAAAGTATTCTTGTTTCTCGTATAAAAAAGTACACACAATATTCCAAATTTATGCATAATACGCCCTTTTTAAAAATTGATTAGGCTTTCCTTGCTGATAAAGGTAAGGGGGATTTTCCGTGTTAAGTGTATTAAATTTACCCAATTTTATGCTTGTGGAAAATGTTGAAATATACACCAGATAAAGGAGCTTCTTATGAGTTTATCTCTCATCCGTAAGCCGTTCATTATGCAAAGCTTAGCAATCACTGTTGCTGTTTTTATGATGAACCATGCACAAGCTGCAAATGAGCAAACACAAATTCAACAACTTCGCGATGAAGTAAAAGAATTAAGAGCATTATTGGAGCAATATGTTCCACAAGCAAAACAAGAAAATGATGCTTCTGACCTTGTTGAAACACCCGTAAATGTCGCTAAAAATAATCAAGATATAAAATCAGTGACGAAAGCGTCTTCACAAGAGTCTCCTTTAGTTTTTACGACTGCTTCAGGTGCACAGGTTCAACTTTACGGTTTCTTACGTGGCGATGCTTCATATCAAGCAAAGGGTGGTAATGGTATTTTTAACCGTATCAATACCGTTGATTTGGAAGGTAAAGAAAAAAATAATGACCGTTTTTATAGTACGGCAACAGTGACACGTTTCGGTTTAGATTTTAAAGCGCCAATAGAAAATGCTGATGTTGGTGCGAAATTAGAAGTTGATTTTCGTGGTGGCAGTAGTAATGACACGATACGAATTCGTCATGCTTATTTGACCTATAATGATTGGTTATTTGGTCAAACCACTTCAACGTTCTTGGCAACTGACGTACAACCTGAAATGTTGGATTTTAACTCGCCATTAGGGATTGGAACTTTCCGTACTCCGATGGTGCGTTACAGTGGTCAATTAAATTCAGATACAAGTTATGCCATTGCTTTGGAAAAAGGCAATGATGATAATCGAGTACCTGCATTCACCACTAAGCTGAAATATGACTTTGCAGAAGGTAAAGGGACAACTTCAGTCCGTGCTTTATTGACAGAAGCACGTAGCAAGGTTGCTTTTGACAAAGATAATAAGCAAATCAGTGCCAATGATTCAGATCTCGGTTGGGGTATTGCGGTTGGTGCAAAATATAAGTTCACAAATGCTTTACAGGCAATGATTGACTATTCACATGTCAAAGGTGACAGTAAATTTTTACTATATAGCAACAATGCTTTTAATGTAAATCCAACTAATTTAGATTTAAATCTGAATGAATTCGATGCGTTTACAGTGGGTACGAGTTATCAAATGACCCCTAAATTGCGTAGTACTTTAGCTTATGGTGCAATGTTTGCAAGTGATAGCAATGATTTTGCTAAACAGGCCATGACAGATGTAACACAAAACAAAACTTTGCAACAAGCTTGGTGGAACGTCATGTATTCGCCAGTAACACCAATTACGTTTGGTCTAGAGTATATCTATGGTGAACGTAAAACCTTTGATGGACAAAAAGGTAAGGATAGCCGTGTAGGAGCAATGGCACGCTACAGCTTCTAACCTATCCTGTAGGTGTAATCATCCGTGAAAACTGATTGATTTGATTGGGATGGAGTTCTTACAAAGAACTGTATTTTTATGAAGATGATTGAGTTTTCACTCATTTTGAGAGTGACTATTTCATTGTTGATTAGATGGAAAAAACGTCGAAAGACCAATGTAATAAACGGAAAAAGATATGGAATTTAACTTTGATGGTTTTTATACCCTGATTGCTGCGGTGATCGTCTTATTATTAGGACGTTTGCTGGTCAATAAAATTGATTTTTTAAGACGTTATAATATTCCAGAGCCTGTAGCGGGTGGTTTGGTTGCTGCGATTGCTTTTTTGCTGGTGCATACCTTTTGGGGCTATAGCATTGTTTTTAGTAGCCAATTACAGACCAGCTTTATGTTGATCTTCTTTGCTTCGATCGGCCTGAGTGCCAATTTTATGAAGCTAAAAGAAGGTGGAATTGGCTTGGTGATTTTCCTGATCTGTGTTTCTGCATTTATTGTGGTGCAAAATGCAGTCGGTATGAGCCTAGCGACCGTATTGGGCCTTGACCCATTGATTGGCTTAATTGCGGGTTCAGTCACCTTGACAGGTGGGCACGGGACAGCAGGTGCATGGGGAAGTATTTTTGAATCCCAGCATGGTATTCAAGGTGCAGTTGCACTAGGAATGGCAAGTGCGACTTTTGGTTTAATTATCGGTGGGATCATTGGTGGTCCATTAGCTAAACTTCTGATTAATCGCCATAGTTTGGCACGTGCTAAAACACCTGCTCAAATCCAAGATCGCGATACTCATTTAGATCAGCATCCAGAAGAACTTGCACCATTTGAAAATCCACATCAAGTCCGTTTAATTACCGCGGATAATGCGATTACGACGCTAGGGATGTTTGCTGCGTGTCTTGCATTTGCAGAGTTTATGACTGGATATAGTAAAGGTACTTGGTTCGAGTTACCAACCTTCGTTTGGGCGCTTGGCGGTGGTGTGATTCTGCGTAACATCTTAGAAAGCGTATTAAAAGTTGATATTTTTGATCGCGCAATTGATGTTTTTGGTAATGCTTCATTATCCCTTTATTTGGCAATGGCACTGCTTTCATTGAAGTTGTGGCAGTTGGCTGATTTGGCGGGTCCATTGGTGGTGATTCTCGGTGCGCAAACAATCACCATGGCGTTGTATGCCTCATTTATTACCTTCCGTGTCATGGGTAAAAACTATGATGCAGCAGTGTTGGCAGCAGGCCATTGTGGTTTTGGTATGGGGGCGACACCAACAGCAGTTGCCAATATGCAGGCGATTACCAATATGTATGGCCCATCACATAAAGCATTTTTGATTGTACCGTTGTGTGGCGCATTCTTTGTTGACTTGATCAATGCTACGGTAATTCAAGTCATTTTGAAATTCTTCGTCTAAGTCAGGTCAAAAGCTGCTTACAGAGCATTTTTGATTTATCCATTTTTTTGTATGAAGACATACAATTGTGTAAAAGCGAATAAGTGATGAATGAACAACTAAATACCACACTGATGTCGTGGGTACAATTCTTGAACGATCCGCTCTGGAATTTCCTGATTATGTTGTTGATCTTGGTTGGGGTGTTTTTTACCTTGATCACAGGATTTGTACAACTACGTTTGCTCTTTCATAGTGTTTGGGTGATGAAAAGTAGCCGTAAAGAATCTAAAGATGAACATGGTATTACGCCATTTCAGGCTTTTGTGACAGGACTTGCGAGTCGTGTAGGTGTTGGTAACGTTGCTGGTGTCGCGATCGCTATTGCAATTGGTGGACCTGGTGCAGTGTTCTGGATGTGGTTTGTTGCCTTCTTGGGCATGAGCTCGGCATTTGTTGAATCATCATTGGCACAGTTGTTTAAGATACGTGATCATCAAAATAAACAGTTCCGTGGTGGACCTGCTTATTACATCACGCAAGGCTTAAAACAAAAATGGCTCGGTGTGGTGTTTGCATTGACATTGATTTTGGCCTATGGCTTTGTCTTTAATGCGGTTCAGTCCAATTCAATTATTGCTGCAACTTCTCAGGCATGGGGTTGGGATAAAGCCAATCCTGTACTGGCCTTTGGTGGTTTTAATTTTGAAGTTTCATTGGTCGGCTTGGCATTGGTCATTCTTACTGCTTTGATTATTTTTGGTGGGATTAAACGTGTCGCTAAAGTTGCAGAAAGCTTTGTACCTTTTATGGCGGTTTTATATTTAATCGTTGCTTTATACATCGCCGTCATTAACTTTGAAATCTTACCTGATATTTTTGTATTGATTTTCAGCAAAGCCTTTGCTTTTGATGCAGCCGCAGGTGGCTTTTTTGGTTCAATGATCTCAATGGCGATGATGCAGGGGATCAAACGTGGACTATTCTCGAATGAAGCAGGGATGGGTTCAGCACCAAATGCAGCAGCAGCGTCAGATGTAAAACATCCTGTTAATCAGGGCTTGGTACAAATGCTTGGTGTTTTTGTTGATACCTTTATTGTCTGTTCATGTACAGCCATTATTATTCTTGCTTCAGGTCTATACCATGATGCTGGTTTTGAAGGGGTTGCACTCACACAACGCGCTTTAGAAAGTCAAATTGGGAGCTGGGGATCTGGTTTCTTGGCACTGATTCTCTTCCTATTCGCATTTTCATCGATTATTGGTAATTATGCTTATGCCGAAGGTAATGTGAGATTTATCAATAATAATCCGACACTCATGTTTATTTTCCGTATCTTGGTTCTGATGATGGTGTACTTTGGTGCGATTACGAGTGTGCCACTGGTATGGTCGATGGCAGATTTATCGATGGGCTTGATGGCAACGATTAACTTGATTGCGATTTTGTTATTAACGCCAGTCTTCTTGATTTTGTTGAAAGATTATACCTCTCAGCTTAAAAATGGCGTGAAAGAACCTGAGTTTAAGATTGATCACTATCCTGAATTGAAGAAAAAAGTTGATTCGGATATTTGGTAAATGTCTATATAGAAGTAGCCCCTTTCGAGGGGCTTTTTTTATGAAATTTTGCTGAAAAAATACAAAAAAATTGCTACATCTTTTTTTCAATGTAATCGTTAAAATCCGACCAGAAATTAAATAAATATGGCAAATGTCGCGTATGAAACAGCTTGGGTTATGGGCACTTGGACTTTCAGTCATGGTTTTAACGGGCTGTCAAACCACCAAACATCTATCTCCAATTGTTGAAGATGCTCAGGTACAGGTGGTCAGTCAACCTTTTGCTCAGATCAAAAAACAAAAACGTCCTGTCATTGCATTGGTATTGGGCAGTGGTGGTGCGCGTGGTTATGCACATATTGGTGTGATTGAAGTTTTAGAGCAACAAGGGATTCGACCTGATTTCATTGTCGGAACCAGTGCTGGAAGTATTGTGGGTTCAATCTATGCCAGTGGAAAAAGTTCGGCTGAGTTGCGCGATATTGCTTTAAAGCTAAAAGCCAATGATGTACGCGATGTCAGTGTGAGCTTAAAGGGCTTCTTTGATGGGAAAAAGGTTGAAGACTATGTCAATGAGCAAGTGCAGAACACTCCACTACAAAAACTTAAGATTCCAATGTATGTGGTGGCCACAGAGTTAAAAGAAGGCAGTAAAACGGTCTTTAATTATGGCAATACAGGGCAGGCGGTACGAGCATCTGCCTCCATTCCAAGTATGTTCGTCCCGATCAAAATTGGTGATAGTGAATATGTGGATGGTGGGTTGGTTAGTCCTGTGCCTGTACAGGTCGCACGTGATCTAGGTGCAGATGTGGTGATTGCTGTCGATATTTTGGCACAACCTGTTCATACCGAAACCACCAATGTTTGGGGACTATTCAATCAAAACATTAATATTATGCAAGGGCGTTTGGCTGAAGAAGAACTCAAATATGCTGATATCGTGATCCAACCTGATCTTCGTGAAAAAGTGCATATTTTTGATGTCAAAGGGCGTGAAATGACCATGCAAGCAGGGGCCGATGCTGCTAGAGAAAAGCTCTCAGATATTCAGTTGGCGATACAAACCAAGATGCATTCTGGTTCTAAAACACAGCAAAACCTTGTTTTCAAACTAGATGATCTCACACCATAATTTTGATTGTTTAATTGGCAAAGGATTGCTTTAATCTAAACACATCAAAAATCTCTTACAAAATGCTATGAATAGTATGAAAAAACAGGTAAATAACTACAATCCATTAAACTTTTTTGAATCCAGTTTAAGTTTGGTCATATAGCATGGCACTAGCTCATCAAAAGCAGCACAACAAGGATTGTTAAGCACAATGTTTAAATCTTTTTTTCCGAATCCACGCCTATTTTTTATTTCAGTGATTGTTTGGATCACCATTAATACCTTGGCTTGGTTTTTAGGTGGGAATACTTGGGGCGAATATCTAGGTTTCCCTCAAGGATATGCAGAGGCTACATTACCCGTAGGTGTTAGTCGTTTTTGGGAACCCTCATCCCTGTGGTTTTATATTTGGTTTGTGATTGCGACAGCTTTGTTTGCTGGATTTTGGCGATTCTTTTCGGATAATAAATGGCAGCGTTGGTCGATTTGGGGTTCAGCATTCATCCTGTTTAATATCTGGTTTGGTGTACAAGTCAGTGTTGCCATCAATGCTTGGTATGTTCCTTTCTGGGATCTGATTCAGAAAATGCTCACCAATGGCGGAGGTGATGTCACTGAATTATATCGAGAGACGCTGGTTTTTCTATATATCGCAATGGTTTATGTGACTTTAGCCATCTTAAATATTTTCTTTACCAGTCATTACGTCTTTCGCTGGCGTACTGCGATGAATGAATATTATGTAGAGCACTGGGAAAAGCTCCGACATGTTGAGGGTGCTTCACAACGTGTGCAAGAAGACACCATGCGTTTTGCTTCAATCGTTGAAGATTTGGGCGTGGAATTTGTCAAAGCGATCATGACACTGATTGCCTTTTTACCTTTGTTATTCCAACTATCTAAGCATGTGCCTGTCATTCCCATTATTGGGGAGATTGAACATTCCTTGGTTTGGGCCGCAGTGACTTGGTCTATATTTGGAACCGTGTTGTTGGTCGTCGTTGGGGTTAAATTACCAGGTCTACAATTTAACAATCAAAAAGTTGAGGCGGCTTATCGTAAAGAACTGGTCTATGGTGAAGACCATGCGGATCGTGCCGAACCTTTAACCTTAAAAGAGCTGTTTGGTCAGGTTCGAAAAAACTATTTCCGACTTTACTTCCACTATGCTTATTTCAATATGACCGCAACGTGGTATGGACAGCTCGATATTTTATATAATTTCGTGGTGTTATTTCCTGCCATTGCAGCAGGGAAATTAACGTTGGGTTTATTACAACAAATTTTAGGTGTGTTTAATCGGGTGCGTGATTCTTTTCAATATTTGATTACATCATGGAAAACGATTATCGAGCTTTTGTCGATTCATAAACGTCTTAAAGCTTTTGAATCAATTTTAGATAAATAAGCCATTCATGAAAAACCTGCATGGATATAGCATGCAGGTTTTTTTATGTCTTTATTTTTATAAAAAACAGATGCCTAATCCAGCTCCTAAAGCCATGACCCATAAAGGATGTACCTTTTTAAATAAGCCGAGCACAGCAGTTAAAATAACGATGAGTACCAGTAATAGGTTTTGTGCAGAAGCGTCAGCAATCAGCCATGCGCTTACAAGAACCAAGCCGACAGTAATTGGTTTTAGTGCTTTTTCAAAACGTGCCCGTAAATGATGATCTTTAAATCGTTGCCAAAACTTGAGCGCATAAATGGTAATAATGGATGATGGCCCGAATTTGGCGATGGATGTTACGAGGAGTCCTGCTGGACCTGCAACATGCCAACCGACTAATGGAACGACCATCATATTGGGTCCAGGGGCAGCCTGTGCCATTGCAAACAGTGAGCTAAATTGTTCGGCAGTCATCCATTGATGGACGGTAACGACTTGATGCTGCATTTCTGGCAAGATGGCATTGCCCCCACCAAAAGCAACCAGAGACAGTTGCGTGAATATGATCGCGAGTGTGAGTAAAATCATGATTTTTTCACTCCTAATACCAACATATTCATTGCAAGTAAAATAACCAAGATCAGCACCAAAGGCAGCTTGACCCAAAGCATAAAGATAAAGGTCAGTGAAATCGTAAAAACGGTCAGATGGTTTTTTAGAATGGGTTTCAACATTTTAATACCCGTTGCAAATAGTAAGCCCGCAGCGGCAGCCGCCAAGCCTTGAAGCAGATGCTTGACAGCGGCTAAGTATTGAAAATGCTCATACAGTTGATAGATGATCAGTACAATGGCAGTCGGCGCAGAAATAAGCCCAAGAAGCGAACTCACCGCACCTTTAACACCTTGGAATTCCATGCCGATTGCAACGGCCATATTGATAATATTGCCGCCTGGTAGTATCTGACAAATACCGAGCAGATCAGTAAATTTAGCTTCATTTAACCATTTCTGTTCTTCTACAATGACTCGATATGCCAGTGGTAGAACACCGCCAAAGCCGATCAATCCCAATTTCATAAATCCTATAAACAGCGCCTTGTTATCAGGCACTGTCGATGATGATTCATTTTTTATTGATATGGCTTGAGCCTTCATTGGGATATTTTCCTCATTGACCTTACTGCTGATAGGATCGAGGAATAGTGGTATATTTACAAATGCTTTATTTTTCCTTATCTATACTTTCAAGGTATGTATGATTGATATTCATAAACTCAAAGCATTTATTGCTGTTGTTGAAGAAAGCAATATCTCGAAAGCGGCAGTGCGGCTGCATATACAACAGCCGCCATTGACTCGGCTGATAAAAAGTCTGGAAAAAGACTTAGATACCGTCTTATTAAAACGATTGCCACGTGGTGTTGAAGTGACAGAGGCTGGTAAAGCTTTATACCAAGAGGCGTTGACGATTTTGGATCACGCTGAATCCATTCCTCAAAGAGTCCGCAATATTGCGCAAGGAAAGGAAGGTCAGATTAATATTGGCTTCACCAATTCAGCAGGACTACATCCATTTTTACCTGCTTTGCTGCGTCAGTTCCGAGAAAAGTATCCTGCGGTTGCCATTCATTTGGAAGAGGACAGCAGTAGTGCGCTAACGGATGCTGTTATCAATGAAAAGTTGGACATCGTATTTCTACGCAAACCCGCCCCGATACATGCTCAAGTACAGAGTATGCATGTACTCGATGAACCTTTGGTCGTGGCATTACCCAGTAATCATCCTTTGGTCGAGGCACATGGCACGATTCATCTGCTGGATTTAGAACCGTATGAATTTGTGTTATATCGTCGTCTAGCAGGACAAGACTTATTTGATAATATTCTGGCAAACTGCTATCAGGCAGGTTTTAACCCGAATATTGTTCAGGAAGCACCACGGTTAACGTCAAGTTTAAATTTGATTGCAGCAGGGATTGGGCTTTCGATCGTGCCTGCTTCGATTCAAGATTTCTGGAGTAAGCAGATCGTGTATCGAGCGCTCGAAGCAGAAAAACCTTGTATCGCACCCATTTATGCAATTTTTCGTGCTCGGGATAACAATGTACGTATCAAGCATTTCCTGAGTTTATTAAATGCGAGTAGCATAACGAATGAGCCATCTGTTTAGATGTGATCCGAGATTTCAAAACGCTTTAAACTGATTATAGATATTGATAATAAATAGATTAAATAGAGAAAAGCCATGAGAAAATTGCTGTCAGGTTGTTGTTTAGTTGTGTTGAGTTCCGTTGCTGTCGCCCAAGAGATCAAAGGCATTGCTTTTTTCCATCAAAACTGGGAAATGTATTGTAGTAATACTGGCACTTGTCGTGCGGCAGGCTATCAAGCCTATGATGGCGAAGGTAACCCAGCCTCATTGTTTTTGATCCGTCCAGCAGGTGCGAGGCAAGCGGTTACAGCCCAATTTGCTTTAGCACTTTATGACGAACAAAGCATCCCTGCCAATAAACTTAAAAATATTCGGTTCTATGTGAATGGCAAAGACTTAGGTCAGGTCACGGTGGATGGTAATGAGTCGCCTTTGATGGGAAAACTGTCTGCACCGCAAGTTACTGCTTTATTGCAGCAGGCACAACAAAAAGCTGAAATTGTATTTAAAAATGCGTCTTTCCAATGGCAAATCTCGGATGCTGGTATGACAGCTACATTGTTGAAAATGGATGATTTTCAGAAGCGTGTCGGAACAGTAGGTGCATTGGTAAAAAAAGGCAAAGGCGATGAATCTAAGGTCTTAAAGGCTCAGTCTAAAAGAGTGATCAAGCGGGTCAATACAGCGACTGAGCCTTATTTGACCTTGCAACTGAGTAATAAGCAGTACCCATCTGTTTATCAACGTTTAATGGCAGCGCAACCGATACCAAAAGAGGACGGTTTCTGTGAGGGTACTTATGATTATGCCAGTGATGGTGCGCAATCTCAGCCGATTCAACTCTATAAATTAAGCAATAATAAAGTCTTAGCGATGAGCTTATGCTGGCGTGCCGCTTATAATGAAGGTTATGGCGCGTGGGTGTTGGATGAGTCTTTAAAGGGCAAAGCCACTTTTGTAACGGAACATGCTTCTGACTTTGGTGCTGGAATCATTGGCAGTGCGCAAAAAGGGCGAGGCGTTGGGGATTGTTGGTCTAGTTCAGAGTGGGTTTGGGATGGTCAAAAGTTTGTGCAAAGTAGGGATATGTGGACGGGGATGTGTAAAGGTTTAGCCGCTGGTGGTGTGTGGGAATTGGATTTGATCGAAGCGGTTGTGAAATGATAGCTGTGGTTACACAGTCTCACAGATGATCGTATTGGCTCTATGGTACAAAGAGACAGATTGCAATTTGGAACTGTGCTTATGTCTCATGTTTATATTTCTCCCCGTCGTAAATTTTCTCATTTGAGTCGTTCTGTGTTAATGGCTGTGGCTGTATTGGGAACAACTCAAGTCGTGATGGCAGGACCAACAGTTGATCAACTCAGTGATTGTTTAGTCAAAGCCACTACGGCAGCCGATAAAACTACAGTGCTGCAATGGACGTATAGTGCTTTAGCTGCACATCCTGATTTAAAAACGTTTAGTAATGTCACGCCTGAGCAGAAAACTCAGTTGGACCAGAAATTAGCACAGGTGTTACAGCGTGTGATTGTGGAGCAGTGTTCAACTCAGACTAAGGCGGTAATTCAAGCTGAGGGGATTCAAGCGGTTGGAGAGGCTTTTCAGCAGTTAGGGCAGAGTGCGGGTGAGGATATTGTAAAAGACCCAGCAGTAAGACAGCAGTTGCAAGGCACGTTGCGTTATATTGATCTGAATAAGTTAGTCACGACTTTTTTAACACCTGATATTTGGAATAAGTTGGGTGTGTTAAGAGGGGAGTGATGAGTTTTACCAACTAATTTAGTGAATGGATATACAAAGTTGTTATTGATAGCTCCAAATAAATTTGTGTTGATTTTTGTCTATAAAATTTTATTAAATTAAGAGGTGGTTAAATTTAGTACATTTAATATAGCATTAATGTGTGTTGTAATAATTTATGTAAGGCTAATTTAAATATTTTTACCTAGCTCAATTTTTAGATAAAAATAAAGAATTTTGGTAAATTTATATTCTATTTGATTAAAATGTGAACGGTTGTTGTGTCGTGAAAATGGAAAAAAATTATGTATTCTAATAAGATAAGAAAAAAATCAACAGTCGCTATTATGACCTTTTCTAAGAAAGATGTAGTTCGTGCAGGTGAAGCTTTAATCAAAGATGGGTTATTAGACGATCCTCAATTGTTAGACCAAACAATGGAAGTTCTAACTTATTGGAGAGATAGCCATATTATGCCATTGAATGCTGCACATGAGCTGCTAAATCGTTTCATACATAGGATTGATAAAAAAGCCTTTATAGCAAAGCGTTTAAAGCGTTTTGAATCGATAAAAAGAAAACTTAAACGCTTCGATGGAATGCAATTAAAAAATATGCAAGATATTGGAGGAGTAAGAGTTGTTGTTTCAAACCTAAAGCAAGTAGACTCAATTTATAAAATATTAGCTAATGAGTATTGTTTCTATAATGGTAGTAATTTTATCAAAATGGATAATTATATTCTTCAGCCAAAAACTGACGGATATAGGAGTCTACATATTGTTGGGAAGTTTAACAATGAATCAAGTGACGAAAGAAAAATTGAGTTTCAGATAAGAACAAAGCTTCAACATAGTTGGGCTACGACGCTAGAAATAGTTGATATTTTTACTGGTCAGAATTTAAAAAGTGATGATGGTTTTTATGATTATAAAAAATTTTTTAAAGATGTAAGTGATCAGTTTCAGATAATTGAAAATTTACAAGGTTTTATTTCTGACAACAAAGCTCAATTAACTAAAGAGTATTTGACTAAAGTGATTCAAAACCAGCAACTGATAAGGCAATGTGTAAGTATTAAAAATTTTGTAGATAGAGGAGATGGTACAATTACAGTTGAGAAACAATTCTCTGTATATTGCTCTTCTTTGAATGATCTGAATAAAGGTATTGTCGCTAAAAAATACACAGAAGGCTTGGTACTGATAAGACTTAATGTACAGACAGGTAAAATTGAGGATGAGTTTTTTAAAAAATCAGAACAAACTCTTGCGTCTCAAAGATACAGTCAATATGAACAATTATTATCTAAAGATAAAAAGTGGATTGTTGCACTTCTTTCAACAAATGCAATAGGTGGCTTAAAAGAGGCTTATCCAAATTATTTTGCTGATTCAGAAATTTTTTTATCTTATATTGGTTTAATAAAAATTGCCGCAACTTTAGGTAGTGTGCAAAGAATTAAACAGATGTATACCTAAATGTTTTTAAAGATACGAACTGAACTATCAGCTAAGATATGAACATTACTTCCTATTAAAAACTATGATTATTTTATTAATTATTGCTCTCTGTAAGAGTGTTTAATTTTTCATCTCTAGTAGATAATTTTCTTTTAGGGGGATTCATTGATTTTAGGAATTTTAGTGCTTCATGCATATCATCCGCAGTTCTTAAACATGCTATTCCTAAAATTAAATTTGCGATACCCAAAAAATTATTCAACCATTCTACATTGAATAAATTTATCTTCCCTAAAAAAATAAAGATACTAATACCTATAAAAAAAGCATATAAAAAATAATTTATTGAACAAACCCTCTTTGATAAAAATGTTTTTGGCTTGAAAATTATAGTTGAATCTTGATCATCGATGTGGATGAAGCGATTACCCCAATGATAATGTTCAGTGACCTTATCAAAATTAACAAGATTTTTTTCGTGTAAATCAATAAAGTAATTCACTAAGTATGCACTTGTTTCTTGTGTTCGAGTAATATTTTGAGCTGCTTTATCTTGTAGTAATTTGGGATAAATATTCTTTTCACAATTATAAAATTTTTCAAAATATTCTTTATAATTTTCTAATTCATCTTTAAATTTTTTTCGTCTAAATTCATTGATAGAATGTAAGGACTTTGGTATAGAAAAAATAGCAACAATTACTGCAATGATTGCTGATATAGGGTTTATAAATTCCATTTCTGCTTGTTGGTTTTATGCAATGAAAAACATTATACAAAAAAGCCTCGATTTATCGAGGCTTTTTGTTAATTTAACTAGTTAAATTAACCAATCAATTTCTTCATTAATTCATTCACTTGAGCTGGATTGGCTTTACCTTTTGCAGCTTTCATGACTTGACCAACGAGACCATTAAAGGCTTTTTCTTTACCAGACTTGTACTCTTCGACCATTTTTTCATTGGCTGCAAGCACTTCTTTAATGATTGCTTCAATCGCACCCGTATCAGTTTCTTGCTTTAAGCCTTTTTCAGCAATAATGTCATCCGCAGATTTACCTTCTGCTTCCCACATAAAGCCAAACACTTGCTTCGCAATTTTGCCGTTAATGGTATTGTCGACAATACGCGCGATCATGCCACCCAATTGCTCAGCAGAAACAGGAGAGTCCACCAATTCTAAGCCTGCTTTGTTTAAAGCACCTGAGAATTCACCCATCACCCAGTTTGCAGACACTTTACCTTGTTTTGCGCCGCCCGCAGCAACCACAACAGCTTCGTAGAAGTCCGCTATTTCGCGTGACAGCGTCAAGACATGTGCATCGTATTCAGTCACGCCAAAGTCAGCGATGAAACGTGCACGACGCGCTTTAGGCAATTCTGGAAGCGCAGCACGTGCCGCTTCAATTTGTTCATCAGCAATGATTACAGGAAGTAAGTCAGGATCAGGGAAGTAACGGTAGTCGTTCGCTTCTTCTTTCGAACGCATTGAACGCGTTTCCATTTTCACTGGATCGAACAAACGTGTTTCTTGGTCAATCTTGCCGCCGTCTTCCAAAA
This sequence comes from Acinetobacter sp. NIPH 2699, assembly GCF_022549355.1. Lineage (GTDB taxonomy): Bacteria > Pseudomonadota > Gammaproteobacteria > Pseudomonadales > Moraxellaceae > Acinetobacter. The sequence continues at coordinate 117,570 of NZ_JAKZGL010000007.1, read as the reverse complement.
TTTCCATTTGGCGTTCAATTTCAACATTGATCGCTTGTTCAATGAAACGAAATGAGTTGAGGTTTTTCAATTCACAACGTGTACCAAACGGTTGACCCGGACGACGTAAAGACACGTTACAGTCACAACGGAATGAACCTTCTGCCATGTTGCCATCAGAAATACCTAACCAACGCACTAAAGTGTGAATTGATTTGATATAAGCAACCGCTTCTTCAACCGAACGCATATCAGGCTCAGAAACGATCTCCAGCAGTGGTGTACCTGCACGGTTTAAGTCGATACCAGACATACCTTCGAATTGATCATGGATCGATTTACCGGCATCTTCTTCAAGATGTGCGCGTGTTACGCCTATGCGCTTGGTGGTGCCATCTTCAAGCTGGATGTCGATATGACCTAGACCGACAATTGGATTGTCCATCTGGCTGATCTGGTAGCCTTTTGGTGAATCTGGGTAGAAGTAGTTCTTGCGTGCAAACACAGAGGCTTGGTCGATATAAGCATCGATACCTAGACCAAAGCGAATCGCAAGATCAACTACTTCTGCATTCAATACAGGCAGTACACCCGGCATCGCCAAATCAACAAGGCTCGCTTGCGTATTTGGGTCTTGACCAAATTCAGTCGATGAACCTGAGAAGATTTTAGACTTAGTAGCAAGCTGAGTATGGATCTCAATCCCGATAACGACTTCCCAACCGTCAATGAGCTTTAACTTTTGAGCTTCAGTCATTATGCATTCTCCTCAGCAATTGCCGCACGTTTGGTATGCCAGTCTGTATTTTGTTGATATTGATGCACAATCGAAAGCAATTGTGATTCTGACCAGTAGTTACCAATGAGCTGTAAGCCCACAGGCAAGCTGTCTTTATCAAAACCAACAGGTGCATTAATCGCTGGAAGACCTGCCAAGTTCACTGCAAGTGTGTAAATATCGCCTAAATACATTTCAGTCGGGCTGAGATTCGCACCAATTTTATAAGCAGTTGTTGGTGCAGATGGCGCAGCAATCACATCGACATTTTCAAAGGCTTTTAAGAAATCCTGTTGGATCAGACGACGTACTTTCTGTGCTTTGACATAGTATGCATCATAATAACCAGCAGAAAGGGCATAAGTACCAATCAAGATACGACGTTGTACTTCTGCACCGAATCCTTCAGAACGTGAACGCTTGTATAAGTCCATCAAGTCCACAGGATTTTCACAGCGGTAGCCATAACGTACACCATCAAAACGTGACAGGTTTGATGACGCTTCAGCAGGTGCGATCAAGTAATAGGTCGGAACATAGGCTTCGGTCATGTTGAGATCGATCTCAACTAAGGTTGCGCCCATTTCTTCAAGCTTTTTCAATGATTCTTCGACCCGTGCTTTGACATCTGCGTCTAAACCAGCAACATTGAAGTATTGCTTTGGAATCCCGATGCGTAAGCCTTTGACTGATGTGCCGTTTAAGTTTGCAACATAATCATCTACTGCTTTATCAATAGAAGTTGAGTCTTTGGCATCATGACCTGCAATGACATTCATCAAGTACGCACAGTCTTCAGCAGAACGTGCCATTGGACCGCCTTGATCCAATGATGAAGCATAGGCGATCATCCCAAAGCGAGATACACGACCATAGGTCGGTTTTAAGCCCGTTAAACCGCAGAATGAGGCAGGTTGACGGATTGAGCCGCCAGTATCCGTACCTGTGGCAATCGGCGCTAGATCAGCCGCTACAGCAGCAGCAGAGCCACCTGAAGAACCACCTGGCACATGATCCAATGCCCAAGGATTACCTGTTGCACCAAAATAAGAGCTTTCAGAGGTTGAACCCATGGCGAATTCATCCATGTTCACCTTGCCTAAAGTCACAAGACCTGCGGCTTTGGCTTTAGCAACCACAGTTGCATCATAAGGTGAAATGAAATTATCCAGTATTTTTGAACCCGCAGTGGTTTTAATGCCTTGGGTACAAAAAATATCTTTATGTGCCAGTGGAATACCTGCAAGCGCGTGGGCATTGCCCGTTTTCAGTGCAGCATCAGCGGCATCAGCCTCAATCAGTGCTTGTTCTGCTGTCACCGTCACATAACTTTTTACTTTTGCGTCAATTTTGGCGATACGTTTTAAATAGTGTTCAGTCAATTCACGTGATGAAAATTGGGCTTGTTGTAAGCCTTCAGAGAGTTCACGAATTGATAAGCGATGTAAATCTGTCATATGAAAAATTTCTTTACATTCTAAATATAAAATATTGACTAATCGAATAAAAATTATTCAATTACACGAGGTACAAGGTATAAACCTGCTTCTGTCGCAGGAGCGACTGCTTGGTATTCATCACGGTGATTACTTTCACTCACAACGTCGGTACGTAAGGGTTGTGGGTGATCGAATGGGCTTTTTAAAGGCTCAACATCATCGGTGTTAATGCCTTTTAACGTTTCCATCATACCTAAGATTTTATTTAAACTTTGAGCATATTCAGCAGATTGCGTGTCATTTAGGGATAAGCGAGCCAAATTTGCGATTTGCGATACAGTTTGCGCATTTAGATCCGCTGTCTGTGACGCATCAGATGATGTAGACATAACTTTACCTAATTCAGTATCAAAAAAATTCAAAATATCGTGCGTTATAATAAGCGATTGACTTGTTCAAATCATCACATTTAGTTAAAGTTGCCACCTTGTATTCACACAAAGTTTAATTGAGAACGCCCCCGTGATTCTAAAAAGACTACTTGGCTTGTTTTCGCCGGATTTAGCCATAGATTTAGGTACTGCAAATACACTGATTTATGCACCAGGCCGTGGCATTATATTAAATGAACCGACTGTTGTGGCGATTCGTCACAGTGGTTCACAAAAAATAGTTGCTGCTGTTGGTCTTGATGCTAAACAAATGTTAGGCCGTACCCCAGCGAATATTTCAGCCATTCGTCCCATGAAAGATGGTGTGATTGCTGATTTTGAAGTGACTGAAACGATGCTGCATCAGTTTATCAGTAAAGTACATGAAAAACGCTTGTTCCCGAATCATCCAAAAGTTGTGGTCTGTGTACCATGCAAATCGACTTTGGTTGAACGTCGCGCGATTCGTGAAGCCGTATTCAATGCTGGTGCGCGAGAGGTTCGTCTGATCGAAGAGCCAATGGCTGCTGCGATTGGTGCAGGTATGCCAGTTGAGCAAGCATGTGGTTCAATGGTGGTTGATGTTGGTGGTGGTACCACTGAAATTGCCATTATTTCATTACAAGGCTGTGTTTACGCAGATTCGCTACGTATTGGTGGTGATGTCTTTGATGAGCAAATTATCAATTATGTTCGTAAAGCACATGGTTGTGTCATCGGTGAAACAACTGCTGAAGTGATTAAAAAAGAAGTCGGTATGGCGATTGCAGATGCAGATGGCAAAACGCTTGAGATTGAAGTGCGTGGTCGTAACTTGGCTGAAGGCGTGCCTCGTGCCATTACCGTGACTTCAGATGAAATTACTCAAGCGATTACTGATCCATTACAAAGTATTGTCAGTGCAGTGAAATCGGCACTTGAACAAACACCACCTGAACTTTCTTCTGATATTGCTGAGCGTGGGATTGTGTTAACCGGTGGTGGTGCATTACTCCGTAATCTCGATAAGTTGATTGCACAAGAAACAGGCTTACCTGTCGTGGTGGCAGAAGAACCGCTGACCTGTGTTACGCGTGGTGCAGGTAAAGTATTAGAGTTCTTTGACAATCCAAACCATGACATGCTGTTTGTTGGTTAATTCATAAGGAATAGGCGGTGCAACCGAATCTTTTTTCAAGAAAACCGCCCTCTTTTCGTTCGTTTGTTATCGCGGTCATTACATGCTTGGTGGTGCTTTTCTTTGATTGGCGCATGCCCCATGTGGTTCAACCAGCAAGGGAAGTATTGTACGCTGCGTATAATCCAATTTATGCGCTGGCAAGTTACCCTGTACTGTCGCGAGAATGGCTGAATCAACAAACCAAGTCTGAAGCTCAATTGCGTCGTGAAAATACCGCGATGCAAGCAGAGCTATTGCAAGCACAGGTTCGCTTGCAAAAACTTTCAGAACTCTCTGCTGAAAATAATCGATTACGTGGTCTACTGGATACGCCATTGATTATTGATGGGCGTATGCAAATCGCCGAAGTGATCGGTACCGATGCTGACCCACTGCGCCATATTATTATTATCAATCGCGGTGCTCTCGATCATCTTAAAGTCGGTCAGACCGTTTTAGATGACAAAGGGATTATGGGGCAGATTATTAATGTCTATCCGCATAGCGCCCGAATCATGTTACTTTCAGATAAAGAACACTCCTTATCGGTACGTTTAGAGCGTACAGGGATGCGTGCGATTGTGTCGGGAACAGGGGATTTGGGGCAACTCAAAATGGAATATGTTCCAACCAGTGCCAATATTAAGGTGGGCGACAAAGTATTTAGTTCTGGTCTAGGCGAACACTTTCCAGCAGGTTACTTAGTCGGAACCGTTTCTAAGGTTAGTCGTCATAACTCTGGTGAGTTTGCTGAAATTGATGTCATGCCGACTGCTCAGTTGGCAAGTGGCCATCATGTCGTGGTTCTGTTCTCAGAATCGTTGGCAAAGGAGCAACCTTATGCCGATCGCTAAATTAAATTATGCCAGAACAAATAAAGATCCACTTTGGATGATTATTATCTCCATTGTGATCGGGTCGGTACTGGTGGTCTATCCATTGGCCTATGATACATCAGGCTGGCGACCCTCTGTGATGCTGATGATTATGCTATTTTGGATTCTTTATCAGCCTGTTTGGTGTGGTATTTGGTTCGCATTTGCGATGGGAATCTTTGTCGATTTATTGTTAGATGCACCGCTTGGCTTAAATGCACTAAGTTTTGTTCTGATTTGTTTTGCGACACGATATTTTATCCGTGAACGTCGAATTTTGACCTTTGGTAATTCATGGGTGATTGCCATTATTGCGATCATTGCACATATTACGTTTTTGTGGATGTCTCAAACGATTGCAGGTACCCATTTCTCGATCGCTCGCCATTGGCAACCTCTCATTACAGGTATACTCGCATGGCCAGTTATTTATGCTTGTTTACATAAATGGCGAATATAATTTTAGCATCCAGCTCACCTCGTCGACAGGAGCTGTTACAGCAACTCGGTTTGGACTTTCAGGTTTTTAGTCCAGCGGTTGATGAAACGGTGTTAGCGGGTGAAACTGTTGAGCAATATGTTGAACGTTTGGCAAGAAACAAAGCCAGCGTTGTTTTAATGCGTTATCCTGAAGCAATCGTGATTGCCGCAGATACCAGTTTAAGTTTTGCTGGAAAGATCATCGGTAAACCAGAGTCCAAGCAGCATGCATTTGAAATCTGGTCAGAACTTTCAGGACAGTGGCATGATGTATTTTCTGGTGTATGTGTGGCAACATCGTCTCAGATTTTGAGTACAGTGGTTCGCACACAAGTTGAGTTACAGCAGCTAAGCCATACAGAAATGGAAAAATACTGGGCAACGGGTGAGCCGATAGGAAAGGCAGGGGCGTATGCGATACAAGGGATTGCTGCACAATATATTCCTCAAATTCGAGGCAGTTATAGCAATGTCGTTGGTTTGCCTCTGTATGAAACAGCACAGTTATTAGAAAGCATAAAGGCATTTCGCTAATACTTTCGGATATAAGAATTTTTATAAAGTTTTGAGTTGGTTATGGCAGAAGAGTTGCTAATTAACGTCACACCGATGGAATGTCGTGTGGCATTAATCGAAAATGGTACGGTCAATGAGCTATTTGTTGAACGTACAGTAAAACGTGGGTTGGTCGGTAATATTTACAAAGGCAAAGTTGTACGGGTATTGCCCGGTATGCAAGCTGCTTTCGTCGATATTGGTTTATCACGGACTGCTTTTTTACATATCAATGATATGGTCTGGCCACGTTCACAGCCCACCCCAAATGTTTTTGAACTTTTACATCCGGGGCAAATGCTGACGGTTCAAGTCATGAAAGACATGTTGGGGACCAAAGGTGCGCGTTTAAGTACCGATCTTTCTATTCCATCGCGTTATCTCGTGTTAATGCCGTATGGCAATCATATTGGGGTGTCTCAGCGTATCGAATCTGAGGAAGAACGAGATCGACTGCGTGGCATCATTGAGCATATTCAAGAACAACATCTTCTTCCGGGTAGTGTGATTGTTCGTACTGCGGCAGAAGGCGTTGATGAAGCTGCAATCGCCCAAGATATGAATTATTTGAGTAAACTCTGGGAATATATTCAACGCAAACAAAAAGAAGTTGCGACACCAGAAATCATTTTTGAAGAATTACCACTCCCACAACGCATTGTCCGTGATCTTGCGAGTGGTGAAACGGCGAAGATTTATGTTGATTCACGTGAAATTCATGCCAAGCTCAGCGAGTTTGTCGATGAATTTGTACCGATGATCAAAAACCGCCTGATTCACTATCCGGGGGAAAAACCATTATTTGATTTGTATAACGTCGAAGAAGATATTCAAAAAGCTCTGCAAACGCGTGTTGCATTGAAATCTGGTGGTTATTTGATGATCGACCAGACTGAGGCAATGACCACGATCGATGTCAATACGGGTTCTTATGTCGGTGGTCGAAGCTTAGAAGATACGGTTTTTAAAACCAATATGGAAGCCACCCAAGTGATTAGTCGACAACTGCGCTTGCGTAATTTGGGCGGTATTCTGATCATTGATTTTATTGATATGCAAGAAGCTGGGCATCGTGAAGAGGTGATGCGTCAGTTTGAGAAAATGCTTGAACGCGATCATGCGAAAACCAAGATTACTCAAGTTTCAGAGCTTGGTTTAGTGGAAATGACACGTAAACGTACGCGTGAATCTTTGGAACATTTGCTTTGTGAATCCTGCCCAACCTGTCAAGGACGGGGATATGTGAAAACAGCAGAGACAGTATGTTACGAAATATTTCGTGAGATCATGCGATATGCTCGTGCATTCGACTCAAAGGGTGGCTTTACTGTCGTTGCGCATCCAGCAGTGATCGATCGGCTATTAACAGCAGAAGCCCCAGCTGTCGCGGATTTAGAACATTTTGTGAATCGTGTCATAAAATTCCAAGTGGAAAATTTATATACGCAAGAGCAATACGATATCATTTTAAGCTAAAGTTGTAACAAGATTTCGCTTAATCCTTGTTACAACTGAAATTTTACTTTCTATCATGAATTTTAAATACTAGAACCATAAGATGAGCCATAGGCATTTTTCAATGTCTTAGCAAATATAATGAGGTATATAAATATGAATGTTAGTAAAAGATTGGTGAGTCACGGTTTTAAGCATGTTTTGGACAGCACGCCTGTAAATACATGCTATATGGTCGATAGCCAAGGTAAAGAAGTTCCAATTACCACAGCCATGATCCGCTCTGCTTGCCACCAACTGCTACAACGGTGTCGCGCAATTAAAAAATAAGGGGCCATTGAAAGCCCCTTAGTTTTTTGAACGTTAATTCGCAATTTTTTGCTTTTCTAATTCTTGAATCTTTTGTTCAAAGCGTTGAATTTCTTCTTCTAAATGAGTCAGCAAGTTTTGCATTTTAGGTAATGCATTACGACACGCGATTAACCCCACTTCTAATTTGTCTAAATAACTGGTCAAGGTAATATTCAGCGCCTGACCATCCATGACGATAGATGCTGGATACAATGCATCGAGTTTCGCACCATTCCAATATAAAGGCTCACGTGGTCCTGGTACATTCGAAATCACAAGGTTAAATGCTTGGCGTTTAGGCAGCATCCCTGATGCAATATTGAGTCCCGCAGGACCATAAACCACAGCGCTATAATTCAAAATTTCATTTGCAGTCATACGACTAAAACGTTGTTTTGAGTTCTGTACGCTACGACGAATGATTTCCAGACGTTCAATCGGGTCTTCGATATGCGTTGCAAGATTTGCCAAGATCATGGTAATTCGGTTGCTTACATCCGAGTCATCGGTACGTAATGAGGCTGGAACCATTGCAATCAACGGTTTTTTCGGCAAACTGTCGTGACTAATTAAATACTCACGCAATGCGCCTGAGCATACGGCCAATACCACATCATTCAACGTGACGCCTAGTGTTTTTGCGATTGCGCGGAAACGATCCAGCTCAAAGGACTGTGCAGCGAAACGACGTGCGGAGCTTACGCGTTGGTTTAAAATTGAAGGTGGTGCCTGAAAAGTAGAAACATAATCTGGATTCTTCCCCATTTCTTTAAAAATGGTTTGAGAAAGCTCTTGCAAGACTTTTGGCGTTACTTCAAGTTGTGATTTGACGCCATTCAAAAAGCCTTTGATTTTGCTCACACTTGGTGGCTTTGGCGCTTTCAAACGCTTAGCCCGTTTACCCTCTACACACCATAATGGCACCACATGTTTTTCGTTTGGATCTTTAGACAGTGATTTTTCAATCAAACGCATACCAGCCACGCCATCGACCATCGCATGGTGGATTTTGAAATACATCGCAAAGCGATTACCTTCAATACCTTCGATAATGTCACAGGTCCATAATGGCTTAGCGCGATCAATCAGTGAACTATGTTGCTGTGAAATATAGACCAGTAATTCGCGAATACGTCCAGGATTCGGTAGGGCAATATGGCTGAAATGGTGATCTAAATCGAATTCATTGTCCTCACCCCAAAATAAACCGTTGAGTTGGTTGTTAAAAGGGGGAACGGGGATGCTTTTTGATTGACGAATTTCTTCCACTAAGTCATGCACGAACGTCGGTGAAGCATTCTCAGGAAGTTCGAATAAAAACAAGCCCCCTACGTGCATAGGTTGTTGCCTTTTTTCTAATGAAAGAAAAATGAAGTCGATTGGGTGTAATGGGCGCATAGCAGATTAGCCTCTCGTCGCATTTTTTATAAGATACTCGTAGGATTTGTTGATATTTCAACCATGAAGTGTCAACAGACCCTATAACTCTTATTAGAATTATTGAACCGTTCTGTCGAGTATATACGGTTTGTTCTGGTTAAAATATGACTTTGTACAGGGCAGTCATAAAAAATAAAACCACTGATGAATCAGTGGTTTTATTTTAACGAAGCTATTCGATTTAGTGATTTAGATGTAAACCGCATTCTCGGTGTTCTTCACCTTTGGTCGGATCAAAATAATCTTCATTGTCAGGAAGGTTATGTTTTTGCATATATTCCCATAGGTCTTTTGACGTCCATTTTAATAATGGTGCAACTTTGATTAGACCATCTGGATTGATACTCACAGACTCCATTTCCGCACGAACAGCCGTATCTGTTGCACGTAAAGCTGTAAACCAAACTTTGGGTGCAGTTTCGCGTAATGCACGTTCAAATGGTTCTAATTTTACTTCGGCAGTAAAGGCTTCATGTTTTGGATCATCGAGTGCTGGAACAGTACCTTCCAATGCCTCACGATGTGCACGTGAACGCTTTGGTAAATAAGTCAGAAGATTGAGGTTCAACAGTTTGGTAATTTCATCAACATACTTATAGGTTGTTTCAGTATTGTAGCCATTATCCATCCATACCACTTGGATATCTGGTTTGACACGGGTCAACAGATGTAAAATGACAGCTTCAAAAGGACGAAAATTCGTTGTCACAATGGCTTTTTCATTTAAGCTTAATGCCCATTCAATGAGTTTTTCAGCATCATTGCCAAATTCTGTATTGATTTGATCCAAGTTTAAAGTCATAACGCGTTGCCTTTTCTTATCATCGGTCTTTATCGTATACACGACACACTACCTTATATAGTAATGGAATTATGTCTCATCGGATATGTCCGCTAAGAAATTCTTATTCAAAAAATCGATGCTTAGAGTATGAAAAAAGGGCAATTGCTCAACCTCTCTCCATGTTAAACTATCGCAATTTTTAACATATAGGATATTTGGATAAGCATGGAAATCGTATGCCTAGATCTTGAAGGTGTTTTAGTTCCAGAAATCTGGATTAATTTCGCAAAAAAAACAGGGATTAAAGAACTCGAAGCAACCACGCGTGATATTCCAGACTATGATGTGCTTATGACACAACGTTTGAATATCTTAAAACAACATGGTTTGGGTTTAAACGATATTCAAGCTGTGATTGCAGATATGGGGCCTTTTGAAGGTGCGAAAGAATTTGTTGAATGGGTCAGTACTCATTTTCAACTGATTATTTTGTCGGATACGTTCTATGAATTTGCTCATCCTTTGATGAAACAATTAGGCTGGCCAACGATTTTCTGTCATAAACTTGAGACAGATGAAAATGGTATGATTACCGCGTATAAATTGCGTCAACCTGATCAAAAGCGTCAAGCTGTCAAAGCCTTACATGGTTTGAATTTCCGTGTGATCGCAGCGGGTGATTCTTATAACGATACTACTATGCTGGGCGAAGCGGATCATGGCTTTTTATTTGATGCGCCAGATAATGTGATTGCTGAGTTTCCTCAATTCCCACCACTTCATGGCTATGAAGCATTAAAACAAGCGATTCGTTCGGTATCGCAACGTAATATTCCAGAATAAAATATATTTCTCACCATTGTGTGAAAAATGCATAAAACAAAAGGCGCTATGAGCGCCTTTTGTTTTATCGATCAAAATTAGAATTTATAACCAATTTTTAAACCGTATGCGATAGCATCATTATCTTCAAATTCTGCAACATAGCCTGGTGTGTTGAACTGAGAACCAGACTGAGCCTTAGCATCACCTAGCCAGAAGTATTTTACACCGCCAGCAATAAAAGTCGCAGGAGTAGGGCTATATTGAATACCCACACCCACATTCCAATAACCTTCAGTTGGACCTAATGTGGTCACAGGGTTACCTGCGCCAGAATCCCAACCGACTGATACATTACCGGCCCATTGGTCGTTGATCTTACGTCCAACACCTGCAGTAATCGAGTATTGATCTTCGGTATAAGCAACCAAATCAAAACCGTCTTTTTTACCTGTTGAAGCAACGATTGGAGGTAATGTTGAAGCAGCACCAAATTTATAAGGACGAATCGCAAAGTCTTTCCAGTTCACCCAACGTAAATTTGCAAATGCAACTGTGTTTTCCATGATTCCCGTTTGAAAATCAAGATTGACGGATTGTGGTGTGGTGATTTCAGTTTGGCCTTCAGAATGATTAATTTGATTTAAAAGCGCATCAAAACCCGTATTGCCAGTCATACCTGCTACGCCATGCTTTTCATAAGCATTCATTTCATGCTTGATTTTGGCACGATACGTTACAGATGCTTTGAGTGCAATTTCAGGAATTTGATAAGCAACACCTGCTAGCCAACCTACAGCTTCATCTTTACCTGTTTTAAAGTCATAGCCACTATAGGCACTATAGCTTTCACCACGCAATAATACGGTGGCATCCAGTGTTTGATAAACTGCGCCAGCATAAAGATTCCAATTTTGATTTGGTTGATAACCAAAAAGTAAATTTAAATTTTCGGTACTTACCGTAACTGATGTTCGACCATTAAACGGAACAGGTCGATTTTCGACAAAATTGTTTTGACCACTATATTGTGCATCTGCACCATAAGGATGGTCATAGAGTAGACCAACCGAAAAATGTTCAGTGGCTTGAATTTTTAATGCAGCACTTGGTGAGTAGTAATAGTTTGCCATATCGCCAGTAGCGTTTTGTGACGTATCTTTTCCTGAAACATCTGCGCTCAGAAAGGTAATACCCGCTTCAAAATAGTTGTCTGGCTGTAAAAATGCAGCGATTGACTGACCCGAACGATCTAATGCAGCAGCAAATGCTGAGGTCGTTGGTAGTAAACTAAGTAAAACAGCTTTTTGAATGGCATGCAGCTTCATTGATATTTTCTCTCATATCAGGGTGTAACAAGAATGCTGCGGAAAGTAACATAAATTTGAGAAGCCTAAATATTTTACAAATGTCAATAAATGAACTGCTAAAGTCATGGAAAGGTGTTGAGTCATATAGATTTATAGATTAATCACTCTAAACTTCTTATTTATTGGTAAATTTTGTGCAAAAAAAGACCGTCATGTGACGGTCTTTCTTTGTTGATATAGATTAGAAACGGTAACCGATTTTTAAACCGTATGCGATCGCATTGTTGTCTTCAAACTTAGCAACGTATTCATTAGTACCTGCTTGAGCGCCAGTTTGAGCTTTAGCATCGCCTAACCAGAAGTACTTCACGCCACCAGCGATAAATGTAGCTGGAGTAGGGCTATATTGAACACCTAAACCAACATTCCAGTAGCCATCAGTTGGACCTAAAGTTGTGATTGGATTACCTGCGCCAGAATCCCAACCTACAGAAACGTTACCTGCCCATTGTTCGCTGAGTTTACGACCAACACCTGCGTTTACTGACCATTGATCTTCAGAGTACTCTACTAGATTGAAACCATTTGGTTTACCTGCGACTAAACCAGCGCCACCCAATGCTTTAGATAGTTCACCAAATTTGTAAGGTTGAATTGAAAAGTCTTTCCAGTTCACCCAACGTACATTGGCAAAGGCAACGGTATTGGCCATGATCCCTGTTTGAAAATCAAGGTTGACAGATTGTGGTGTAGTAATTTTGGTTTTCTTATCAGCATTCAGAGCAGAAATAAGTTGTGACCCATCAACACCTAAGCCACCCAGAACACCTGCTAATTGCGGGAATCCTAATAATGAAATATCTTCTTTGATTTTTACATCATGATCGATTTCTGAACGATAGGTGATCGAAGCTTTGAGTGCAATCTCAGGAATTTGATATGCGGCGCCCGCTAACCAACCCACACCAGTGGTTTCTTTGATGCTAGCATCATAGCCATTATAAACACTGTACGCTTCACCGCGGAGGTTTACATTACCTTTAACGGTTTGTAGCACTGGACCTGCATAAAAGTTAAAGTTCTGATTTGGTTGAAATCCAAAGACCATAGAAAGGTTTTGAGTATCAACTTTTACTTGAGTGCTATTGTTCCCGGTACTTGAACCAAGAAAACCTTTTGCCGCTTCTAAAGCAGCTTGAGTTTGTTGAAGTTGCTGAAGTCCGCCAGCGACGGTTGCATTACCACCCTGAGCAACTTGTTGTAACGCACCCAAAATTTCTTGTTGAGTTGGATTTGCTGGATCCCCGCCAGTGACACCTGTTACCGCTTGAAGTGCTGGTCCAAATGCTGAACCAGCAGCACCGACTAATTGCGTAATAGATTTAGTTGCTAAATTATTAAGGGCACTTTGACTCAAAACACCGTCGTTTGGACCAGATACGAATACGTTGTCACCCGTATATTTTGCATCAGCACCAAATGGTTGATCGTAGAGTAAGCCAAATGAGAACTTGTCAGTGAGTTGAAGTTTTAAGGCAGCGCTTGGGAAAAAATAATCTCCCGCCATATCATCAATTTTGCGTGTTGTTGGAGTTCCACCAGCTTCTTGTCCTTCTACTGTCGGGTCCAAAACTGAAATTCCAGCTTCAAAGTAGTTGCCTGGCTGTAAAAAAGCAGACATAGACTGACCTGAACGGTCTAACGCCGCTGCAAAAACTCCAGTTGCAGGTAACGTTGCTAAGATCATTGCAGTGCTAAGGTGTTTTAATTTCATTTTAAATCTTTCCTTGAACTTTTAAGATTCTTAAGTGTTGAGAAGCTATGAAATGACGACAATAAAGTCATTTATATTTGATTGGCTATAACTTCATGTAACAAAAATACCATAATTAAAATAAGAGTAAATGTTCTAAATGAACTATTCAGTACGATTTTTTAGATGAAAATGAATGAAAAGTAATCGATATATATGCTATACATCTGTGTTTTTATTGATAATATTATGATTAATATAGTTTATTTTTTTCGTCTGAGTGGAGTGTTTTTTTGCATTTTTAAGAAAAATATTTTTTTTAAGGTCAAAGATTTTTTGTAAAAATAGGAATTTGTTCTTGGTTTTTTAGATTTACGAGAATACTTAGATTATTTTCTGTTATTTGTATTCCAAACTTAATCCGTTGCTATAAAAATGCAGCTATCCAGTTGATAGCTGCTGCATTTTTATAAATTGTTTTATTGTATGTTTGGATCACCTTTTTTGAGGAAGAAACTTAAAGCGAGCTTTTGTACCCAAGTGCCATAAGGTGGGTAAAATAATTGGGTAGGGAAGAAGCGATGACGAATAAATACCGTTTTTGCATGTGAAAGCTCACGGAAACCTTCTTCACCATGATAGGTTCCCATACCTGAGTTGCCTACTCCCCCAAAAGGAGCATCATGATTGACCACATGCCATCCCCAATCATTGATGGTGACGCCACCTGAATGGGTTTGTTTTAAAATGTGATCACGTTCATTTGAGTCATGTGTAAAACAATATAAAGCTAATGGCCGTTCACCCGATTTAATATAATGAATCGCTTCATCTAAAGCATCATAAGCCACTATAGGTAAAACAGGACCAAATAGCTCTTCTTTCATAATGCGCATGTCTGCTGTGCAATTCAGTACGATATGCACTGGCATACGGCGTGCATCTTGTTCAGGATTATATTCACCACATGCAATGATCTGAGCGCCTTTTGCTTTTGCATCATCAAGTATTTCTAATACGCGCTTCAGGTGGCGATCATTAACGATAGAGGTATAGTTTTCATTATTGCGAATGTCATTGCCGTACATTGCGGTGAAATTCGTTTTACATTCTTGTACGAACTGATCAATTTTTTCTTTAGGTACCAGTGCATAGTCTGGGGCAACACAGATCTGACCGCAGTTTGTTGCCTTACCATGTAAAACTCGTTTTGCCGCATCTGCTAAAGGATAATGACGGCTAATCAGTGCTGGGGATTTACCTCCCAACTCAAGTGTTACTGGGGTTAGATTTTCTGCTGCTGCACGCATTACCACACGTCCAATCGCAGGCGAACCCGTAAATACAATATGGTTGAAAGGCAGCGATGTGAAGAGCGCAGGATTGGTGATTTCTTCTCCAAAGACACATACTTCATCTTCATGAAATACTTCAGCCAGCATTCTTCTGATCATGGCGTTGGTCGCAGGGGTGATCTCAGGAAGTTTTATCATGACGCGATTTCCTGCCGCAATGGCTGCAACCAAAGGGCCGAGTGCCAAATAAACAGGAAAATTCCAAGGTACCACAACACCAACAACCCCTTTAGGTTGGTATTGCACACGTAAACGATTGGATAAAAAAAGCAACTCCGTACGACGTTTACTTGGTCGCATCCACTTACGTAAGTGGCGGATCGCATGTTCTGCCTCTAATACTGAACCAAGTAAATCGAGCAGTTTGGACTCATCGAGAGAGCGGGAGCTAAAGTCAGTATTGATTGCGGTTGCTATGGCATCTTGATAACGAATAATTTGTTTTTTGAGGTTAAATAATTTGCTACGTCGTGTATCTAAATCAGGGTAGGGCTGTGCATTAAAAGCAGCAGATTGTTTCGCAAAAACAGCTTGCATATTTTCATCGGCGGATTGCCCAGATGTCTGTGAGTGAGGATGATTCATTATTTCTCCTTCTATGCTTTTCGTTAGATTGATTTTTATCTTAGCCTAAGGAACTGATCGATTGATCAAAACTCATTTAAGTCATTATGCATTATTACCCAATCTATGCGTGATAAGAAGTAGAAAAATGATGGGGTACTTTTATCCAATAAAATTAAAGAATTATGTTTGAAAATAAAGAAGATTGTAATTTTATTATTGTTTTAATTATCTTGAATTGAATGAGTTGTTCATCTATCTATTTTGAAACTTAAATATAGGGGTATCTTTCCAGACGGGATTCAATAATATCTTTCAAACATGAATATTTTTAACCTTTGATTGCAGAATAATGGTCATTACTCTAGTGGTTTTATAAATTAATGATATTAGATAAATTGTTTAGGTGGATAAAATATCATCTATCTTATTATCTTTTGCACTAAAATATAGCATTAATGTTAAAAATATATAATATTTATATATTTTATTTTATAAATAAAAAGAATTTTATTTTATTGGTAAGTTTTAATTTTTATTTATAAATCATTGTCTTATGTATTTTTGGTTTTGCTTTATTTTTCATGTGAATGAGTGTCTAATTGCTATAATTAAATTAAATGAAGCCTTTGTTTTTAAATCGCATAGAATCTCCGCTGGGTTAGGAATTAACCATTTATAATATTTACTATGCTAAGGATTGCTTAAAATGCTTACTTTTTTAGGTATTAGCATGATCATGTGCTTTATGTACTTGATTATGTCGAAACGTCTTAGTGCATTAGTTGCATTAATTTTAATCCCATTCTTATTTGCAATTATTGCTTGGGGGTTAGGTTTCTATTTTGAAAGTTTAAGTCATATTCAACTGGCTGAACTTGGTAATACCATGCTGGATGGTATTAAGAAACTTGCTCCAACGGGCGTCATGCTTCTTTTTGCAATCTTATATTTTGCACTCATGATCGATACCGGGTTATTTGACCCTTCGGTAAGATGGATCTTGAAGAAAGTAAAAGGTGATCCGTTAAAAATTACGGTGGGAACGGTATTTTTAACCTTACTTGTCTCGCTAGATGGTGATGGTTCAACGACGTATATGATTTGTGTGGCAGCAATGTTACCGCTTTATAAGCGTATTGGAATGAATCCACTCGTCATGACCTGCTTGATGTTGTTATGTAGTGGTGTAATGAATCTGACACCTTGGGGTGGTCCTACAGCGCGTGCGGCTAGTGCGCTTCAGGTTGATGCTAGTGAAGTATTTATTCCAATGATTCCATCAATGATTGTAGCCGCTGCTTGGTTATTCTTCTTGGCATATTTATATGGTCTGTATGAACGTAAGCGTTTAGGTGTGATTGAGCTGGTTGATATTAGTCATGCAGATAATATTTCGATTTCAAAAGATCCAGATGCACAGCGCCCACATCTACGTTGGTTTAATGGTATTTTGACTTTGGTATTGATGACGTCATTGGTCATGGGCTTTTTACCGATGTCGATTTTATTCATGCTTGGTTTCTGTATCGCTTTAGTTGTGAACTATCCATGTGTAAATATGCAGAAAAAACGAATTGCAATGCATGCTGATAGTGTTTTAGCCGTGGTTGGTGTTATTTTCGCTGCTGGTATCTTTACTGGTATTTTGTCTGGTACTGGCATGGTAGATGCCATGTCAAAAGGCTTTGTTGCTGTTATTCCACCAAGTATGGGACCTTATTTAGCGCCGATTACAGGGTTATTAAGTATGCCTTTGACATTTTTCATGTCAAATGATGCATTCTATTTTGGTGTGTTACCAATTCTTGCTGAAGCTGCATCGCATTATGGTATTTCACCTGTTGAAATTGCACGTGCATCTATCATCGGGCAGCCAATTCACTTGTTATCACCATTAGTTCCATCTACCTATTTACTATGCGGTTTGGCTGCTGTGGAAATGGGGGATCATCAAAAATTCACCTTGAAATGGGCATTCATCACTTGCTGCGTACTGATGGGTAGTGCTTTAGTGTTTGGTGTTTTTCCTCTTTATCATATTTAAATGAGTTACTTATGATGCTTTTGTATGCGTTGGAATATAAAAGCATCCCTCTAAATCATCAGTTTCTTTATGTGTGATATATTTAGGCGAACAGATGATCATTTAGGTTTGGAGTTATTCTTCTCGGTTTTTGCAAATAGATAATATCTTTTATTGGCAAGATTGAATTAAAATAACATAGACTTAAAAGCTAAGCTTTTGATATTAGAAATAATGTGAATAATCAATTAAGATGATTTCATATTTTTTTCATCTTCTTTGTTTAAACTAATATGAGTTGATTCGTCCTAGATGTACACAATATGGAAAGTAATAATATGATCTTCAAGGATGCGAATATCTCCTTATTTCACAGTATCAACTCACTGGCTACACATTCGACATGGATTGATAACATCGTTATTTTTTTAGCCGATGATTTGAATACTGTTTTCATTAGTTTATTGGTTTTTTTATTGGTTATTAAGTGGAAAACTTATAGTTTAATTTTTTCCAAAACATTGTTTATCGTGCTTATATCATTGTTATTATGTGATTTAGTGGATGCTTTCTATCATCATCCACGCCCATTTCAGTTTGGGGTTGGACATAAATTGATTGGTCATGGTGCGAGTTCATCATTTCCGAGTCAGCATACGTTGACGATGGTGATTATTGCATGCTCATATTTGATCGCTGGGTTTAAGCTCATTGGTGGTATTGGCTTAGTGCTGAGTTTGGTGGTTGGATTATCTCGGGTTTATGTTGGAGTACATTTCCCCTTTGATATCGTAGGTGCTTTCTTGATTGGCTTTATGTTGGTGGTATTTGTCAACTATAGTTTAAAAGAATTGGCGATCAGATTACGTAAAGCGATTTCGATTCAAGCCATTGATTAGGTTTTATTTGAGAGAAAAACGGAGCAAATGCTCCGTTTTTTTTATTGCTTATTTTGTTGGTTGAATATCAAATTCAAAAGTATAAATCTAGATATTTTCTATTTTAAGCAGATGAAACTTTGCTTAAGCTCCTATTTTTAGTTTCACTTTTATTTATGGCATGACATTTGCTTTTCAATACTTAGACACAGGCAAAGACGCCTATTTCAATTGATCACTGACGTTCTATAGGCAAAGAGGCCTAAAGCTGGAATACGCTTTAGGCCTCTTTTTTTATGAGAATTTTTAAAGAAGTAGTAGGGGAGCAGTTTATGTCATATCTCGCACCATCTGAATTTGCAGTTAAAGTTGTAGATGCTGGTGAATCTAAACTACATATGGCAACACGGGATGTCGTTATTCGATCTTATATGGCTGGTGCGATTTTAGCGATTGCTGCTGTATTTGCAGTGACAATAGGAATCCAAACAGGCGTGCCTTTAATTGGTGCATTACTGTTTCCTGTTGGTTTTTGTATGTTGTATTTATTGGGATATGACTTATTGACGGGGGTATTTGTTTTAACCCCATTAGCATGGATTGATAAACGTCCAGGTGTGACTATTCCGAGAATTTTAAAACATTGGGGATGGGTATTTCTAGGGAATTTTGCTGGAGCGTTGACGGTCGCTGTTTTGATGGCTGCTGTTTATACCTATGGCTTTGCAACTGAACCAAATGAAATTGGAACTAAGATTGCGCATATTGGTGAAAGTAGAACCGTTGGCTATAAAGAGTATGGTTTTGGTGGCTGGATGACGATTTTCATCCGCGGCATGCTATGTAACTGGATGGTTTCACTAGGCGTCATTGGTGCCATGATCTCTACGTCGGTGAGTGGTAAATTCATTGCGATGTGGATGCCTGTGATGTTGTTCTTTGCCATGGGTTTTGAGCATTCTGTAGTGAATATGTTCTTATTCCCGTTCGCAATGATGATGGGTGGTGATTTTTCAATTATGGATTATTTCTTGTGGAATGAAATCCCAGTTGCGTTAGGTAATTTAGTGGGTGGTTTAGCATTGACAGGTCTTGCCCTCTATACCACGCATGTTAAAACAGCGCCAAAGCGTACTTTCTAATTTATCTACATGTATTAAATTGCATAGGGGAATCAGGGAATGATCCCCTCTAATTATTGAGATAAAAATGACACAACAATTACAGGTTGAACTGGGGCAATATTCTCACTCAGGTCGTAAAAATGTCAATCAAGATTTCTATGCCGCGACTTTACCGCAAAACTATATGTTGCAGCATAAGGGAATGGCATTTGCATTAGCCGACGGCATTAGTAGCAGTAATGTCAGCCATATTGCCAGTCAAACGGCTGTAACAGGTCTGTTATCAGACTACTTTTCTACCCCCGAAACATGGACGGTCAAAACTTCGGTTGAAAGGGTGCTCACAGCAATCAATAGCTGGTTATATGCACAAACCCAGCAAAGCCAATATCGCTTTGATAAAGACCGTGGCTATGTGTGTACTTTAAGTGCAATCATTCTAAAAGGACATGTTGCTCATCTGTTCCATATCGGGGATAGTCGTATCTATCGACTACAGTCCAATCAGTTAGAACAATTGACAACAGATCATCGCATCTGGTTATCCTCACAGCAAAGCTATTTAAGCCGAGCGTTAGGTGTCAATGAAAAAGTTGATATTGATTATCAAAGCTACGCACTTTATGAGCATGATATTTTTATTTTGATGACGGATGGCGTGTATGAATACTGCCAGCAAGAGCAGTTGATTCAGTTTTTAACTCAAACAAATATGAGTTTAGATCAAATTGCCCAGCAAATTGTTGAATATGCTTATCAACAGGGCAGTACAGATAACCTGACCATCCAGATTATTCAAGTGCAAAAACTGCCTCAAATTGAAGCGCATGAAATTTTACCTGAATATGCTCAATTGGCTCCTGTACCATCGTTAACGATCCCAACACAATTTGACGGCTATCAAATTATTCGTGAAATCCATTCAAGTCATCGTAGTATTTTATATCTAGCGCATGAAATAGATCGACAACAACTGTTGGTAATTAAAGTACCAGCATCTGAAATACAGCATGATCAATATTTGGCAGAACAGTTTTTATTGGAGGAGTGGATCGCCAAACGGATCCATAGTCCTTATATTTTGAAGGCTTACCCGCAAGTAAGGCCAAGACATTATATTTACCATACGATGGAATATATTGATGGGCAAACATTAAAACAATGGATGCTTGATCAACAGCAACCTATTGCACTGGATCAAGTACGTCAAATTATTGAACAGGTTGCCAAAGGTTTACAGGCAATGCATCGTTTAGAGATGCTACATCAAGATATACGTCCAGAAAATATTATGCTTGATCGTTTCGGGACAGCAAAAATTATTGATTTTGGTGCATGTCGGGTCGCAGGCATTCGTGAAATGAAAAGGGAGGTGAATGACTTCGCACTGGGGACTTTGGCGTACATGGCACCTGAATATTTTTTATTTGAAACGGTTTCAACTCGCTCAGATCAATATGCACTTGCGGTATTGGCTTATTATTTATTGACAGGGGATTTGCCTTATCAAACCAATATTGCCAAGTGTAAGTCCAAGAAAGATTTTAGAAAATTGCATTATTTTTCTGTATTTCACCATCGTAAAGATATTCCGATCTGGATCGATCATGCGTTGGAGAAGGCAGTCAACATCAATCCTGAGCACCGTTATCATGAGATTTCAGAATTTATTTATGACTTAAAATATCCAAATCCTCAGTTTATCCACCCACAACGTAAGTCATTTGTAGATCGGGACCCTGTTTTATTCTGGAAAATGGTCTCTGCACTGTTACTGTTATTACTTTTAGGGCTCATTTCTTTGCTTGGTGGCTATTAGCTATTTTAACTGGCCTTTTACTTCTGTTATTCATTTTTCAATATACGGAACAACAAAGATTAAAATATTGTATATTGTTTTACCTGATGGTTAATTTAAGTCATTGAATCATATTTTCTGTTCTTGGATATTGAAATGAAATCATTGTATCTGGTGTTGCTGGGCGGCAAGCATGAAAAGGCCAATGTTGAAGTGCATGATGTCATCCCTGTAATTTGCAGTGATCTAACAGAAGCTTATCAATATCTAAAGCAACAATGGTTTGGCAAGTCACAAGGACTGCATATTGATGGATGGATGAAAATTCAGGGGACGATCTACAATGAGCAGTCTTACCAACTTGTCATCAGTCAGGATGTATCATCATCTGAACTCAAACCCTATTTAATTAATCTGGGGGCTTATCTTCCCAATGAGTTTGGCGAAACCCATAAATACTTAATTGTTGCGGGTAAAGATAAAGCCGATGCCAAGGCACAAGGGAAATTAGCGATAGAAGGTCATTGGTTTAAACCGCATACCGATGCCGTGATTGAGCTGGATGACTGTATGGAAATCGGTTGCATCGAGCAAAATTACCTGTCATTTGTTCAAGGGGAATTTTTAGAAAATTCATTTATGAATGACTACATCATTCTTCCTTAGAGCATGAGATCAGTCGTTGTTAAGGGAATCCATGATTCCTTCCTTGCTCTAATACACATCGCGTAAATAACGTTTATCACGGCTCATATTGGCCACATATTCACTGGCTTGTTCCGCTGATTTATTGCCATGTTGTGCAATGATTTCCTTTAAAGCCACATCCACATCTTTTGCCATACGGCTGGCATCTCCACAGATACAGAAGTAGGCCCCTTGTTCCAGCCATTGCCACAGTTCTGCACCATGCTCACGCATGCGGTCTTGTACATAGATTTTCTGTTCCTGATCACGAGAGAATGCAAGGTCCAAACGGCTTAATATGCCATCTGCTTGGAATTTTGTGAGTTCATCCTGATAGTAAAAATCGGTACTGGATTTTTGCTCTCCAAAAAATAGCCAGTTTTTGCTTGGTTTCCCAAGGGTTTGGCGTTCTTGCAAGAAACCTCGGAAAGGTGCAATTCCTGTACCTGGCCCAACCATAATCAATGGTGTTTCTGCATCCGCTGGTGGATGGAATGATGCTGATTTTTGTACAAAAATTGGAATGCTGCATTGTTCAGCACGATCAGCTAAGAAGGTAGAAGATACACCTTTACGTGCATTGCCTTGATGATCATAACGAACAGCCGAAACGGTGAGATGAATTTGTGTCGGGTGTGCTTTCGGACTCGACGCAATTGAGTACAAGCGTGGTTGTAGTTTAGGCAGAATACTGATGAGCTCACTGACCGATAGCTTGATTGGGAACTCATAGAGAATGTCTACTAATTGTTTACCCCAAAGCCATTTTTTCAACTCACTTTTATCAGGATAATCCAGTAGGTCTTGTAGTCTCTGATAACAGCCTTTGGTTGCGATTAGTTTTAGCGCATTCAACTGAGGTTTCGCTATTTCAAAACGTTCAGTTAAGGCTTGGCGTAATGACATATCTTTTAAATCCACCATAGAAACTGGACTATCACCAGAAAGTTTGGTCACACTGAGTAATTCGTTGACCAGTGCAGGGCAGTTTTGTGGCCAAACTCCTAAAGCATCACCGGCTTCATAAGTGATACCTGAGTTTTCAATATCAAAAGCAAATAGGCGAATATCTTTATTTGAATGCTCATGATTCAAGCGCACATTTTGTAGCAAACGTGAATGAAATGGATTGGTTTTACTCGGTGAGGTGAGGTCTGGTTTATGTGGTTTTAATGGAGAGGGTTCAGCCTTGAGTTTGGTTGATTCTGCAAGTTTAGCGAGAATCGTATTCAGCCATTGCTCAGCCTTTTCCTGAAAATCGGTATCGCAATCAATACGGTCAAAAATACGGGATGCACCGAGTTCAGCAAGTTTTTGATCCAGTTTTTTACCATGACCACAGAATTGATCATAATTTGGATCGCCTAAAGCTAAAACACTATAGTTGAGGTGATCGAGTTTAATATCTTGTTTGCTTGTTAAATCATTCCAGAAATTCTGACCATTATCAGGTGAGTCACCATCGCCAAAAGTACTGCTAATACAGAGCAGATTTTGGGTTTTATTCAGCTCCTTGACAGAGAAATTATTCATTTCCTGCACATTGACTTGGCATCCCGCCTGTTTGATTTTCTCTGCAAATGATTCTGCTAAGGTCTCACTATTGCCTGTTTGTGATGCCCATAATAAGGTGACGGCTGGTGGACTTTCCTGTTCTGTATCAGTGGATGACGTGCTGAGTTTGGCGAGAATGGTATTCAGCCATTGTTCAGCTTTCTCTTCAAAGTCTGTGTCACAATCGCTGCGTGCCAATATTGGGTGAGCACCCAATGCTGCCAGTTTCTCATCAAGACGTTTGCCATGACCACAGAACTGATCATAGTTTGGATCGCCTAAAGCAAGCACACTGTATTTAATATGATTGAGTTTCAGTTCTTTGCTATTTAGATCATTCCAGAAATTTTGTCCGTTATCAGGTGAATCGCCATCGCCAAAAGTACTACTGATGCAGAGCAGATGATCGGTTTTTTCCAGTTGATCAATTTGAAAATTAGACATCTCTTGGAAATTAACGTCATAACCCGCCTGCTTGATTTTTTGGTTAAAACTTTCTGCCAAAGTTTCACTATTGCCTGTTTGTGATGCCCAGATCAGCGTGATTTTAGGTTTTGTAGGTTCGGTGCTTTGAGGCAAGCTGAGTGAGTTTACATCTGAGCTGGTCAATGTAGGAGTTGCATAATCTAAAGGTGCACGTGCATATAACCCCGCAAGCATTCCATTGAGCCACAATTTTGCTTGATCTGATATTGGTGCAGTTGGTGGTAATGTTGGCATGCTATTTGGCAATACCGGTAAGCTTTGTAATGCTGCAATGAAACCTGCTAGATAAATCTTTTCCGCATCATTGAGTGTCGGCGCATGTGTGTTTGCTATCCCCGTAACCTGAGCGAAAATATTGATCTGTGACATGTCTGTACCCTGTGCGATTTCAGGTATTGCAATGGAATTTGTTGGAATAGATTGATCTTGCAGAACTGATTTCTGTTGTTTCAGTGCATCCGCAACCAGTAATGTTTCTGTCGCTGCAACAGGCGTTAACGATACGGCACAGATTTTAAATTCAGGCTGTTGGGAGATTGGGTCAATAGCATCATTGGTGACCGCATTGATGGCCAAATCTTCACCGAAAAAGTCATTCCAGTGAAAGGGTGCAAAACAATTTCCCGCTAACACGCGATCTGTGACCACCGCAGGTAAAATAGCTTTACCACGGCGTGAACGAATCTCGACAGGTTGTTTATCCTTAATATTAAGATTAGCTGCATCCTCAGGGTGTATTTCTACAAATGGCCCTGAATTCAGCTTGTTTAACATGGGAATTTTCCCTGTTTTGGTCATGGTATGCCATTGATGTTGCAAGCGACCTGTATTCAAAACAAATGGATAGTCCACATCAGGCATCTCAGCAGGATCTAAATGCGGACGAGCAAAGAACACACCTTTGGCACGTTCAGTGGGGAAAATTAAGCGCGGCTTCGGTTTATTTTCCTCAGCTTCAAGTAAGTATTGACTGACCCCATCATTTAAATAACGAATTGGATGACGATCATCTGCTCCCTGTGGTGTATCTAGCGGTGGGCAAGGCCATTGTAATGGGGCTTCTTTGAGTCGTGCATGACTGGCACCACGTAAGTCATAACCTGTCTTTGGATTGGAGCAACGACAAATCTCATCAAACACTTCAGATGCTGAGCTGTAAGTAAACGCATGGGCATAGCCCATTTCGCAGGCAATACGGCTAATGATTTGCCAATCGGGCAATGCCTCACCGGGAGGGTCAATCGCCTTTTGCATCAGGGTCATATTGCGTTCAGAATTGATCATCACGCCTTCTGCTTCCGCCCATAATGCGGCTGGCAACATGATATCCGCATACTTGTTGGTTTCAGTATCTAAGAAAGCATCCTGAGTGATGACCAATTCGGCTTTTTCTAAACCCTCAATGACAATACTGCGGTTGGCAACGGTGGCGACAGGATTGGTACAAATGATCCAGCAAGCTTTAATTGCACCTGCTTTCATCTGCTCAAATAGATCAATGGTGCCTTTACCTAAATGAGTGGTCAGTGTTCCTTTGGGGATTTGCCAAAGTTCTTCAATAAAGTCTCGATCTTTTTCTACCAATACCGAACGTTGACCGGGCAGACCTGGTCCCATATAACCCATTTCACGACCGCCCATGGCATTGGGTTGTCCTGTCAATGAAAATGGCCCACTGCCTAAACGACAGATTTTCCCTGTTGCCAAATGCAGATTACAAATGGCATTGGTATTCCATGTGCCATGGGTACTTTGATTCAGGCCCATGGTCCAACACGTCATAAACTCTTGGGCTTCACCCATCCATTGTGCAGCCTGACGAATTTTAGCTTCATCAATTCCCGTTTTTTCAGCCACATATTCAGGTGGATAATCTTCCAGAAAGCTTGGCATTTGTTCCCAGCCTTCGGTGTAATCCTGAATAAATTCGTGGTCGAGATGATTATTCTTCCAGAGTAAATGTAGTAAACCATTCAGCAAGATTAAATCTGTTCCCGGTTTAATCTGCATAAATAAATGGGCTTTATCGGCAGTGGCATTGCGACGTGGGTCAACCACAATCAGTTTTGCCCCAGCCTTGACCCGATCCATTAAGCGTAGAAAAAGAATCGGGTGGCAATCTGCCATATTGGCACCGATGACAAAAAATACATCAGCATGATCAAAGTCTTTATATGAACCGGGAGGGCCATCAGCGCCTAAAGACAGTTTATAGCCACTGCCTGCACTTGCCATACACAGACGTGAGTTGGACTCAATATTATTGGTGCCAACAAAACCTTTAGAAAGCTTATTAATCAGGTATTGCGCTTCAATCGACATTTGCCCAGAGACATAGAACGACACCGCATTGGGTCCATCACGGTCAATAATTTGACGAAAGCGTTGCGCCGTTTCAGTAATGGCACGATCCATCGGGCTTGCAACACGTTCTTCTTGAGGTTGCTTACGGATATAGGCTTTTTCCATACGCCCAGAATTGCGTAAGGCTTTATCGGCTGACGAGCCTTTGGTACATAAACGTCCAAAATTGGTTGGATGCTCTTTATTACCTGCTAATTTGACCACCTGACCATTTTCAACTTGCAAAATCATGCCGCAGCCTACACCGCAATAGGGACAGACAGTTTTGATTGATTCAGCCATGATCATTACCTTTATTTCAACATTGCGAATGAATATCTGGATGGGTCAATATTGAATAACGTACAAAACCAGAATCTTGCTGAAAACTGGAATGTTCAACTCTTTTGACTCATCCGAATAAACGCAAGCAGGCATCGTTGGCTGCAAAGAGATGCGTATCATCAGATATTAAAGAGAGTAGCAAAGAATATGCCATTTTATTTAAATATATGATTTTTAAATTTTTTTGTTATATGGCATGGCGATTGCTTGAGCTTGGCTGAAATAACAAAGTGAGTTATTTCTTTGTAGAGACAAGACAACGACGTCTATGACCGATCATTTTAACCAATGGGCGGCATAGACGTTTTTGTTTTTAATTTGATGTTTTTTATCGCTATATTCCTGTGAATATAGCGTAAATGAAAAATTCCTAATGCAAATTCGGGGGAGTGACACATGGGGAAATTAGTCTTTAGGCCGCATAATTTACATGGCTATGCTGCTATTTTATGTATCGGATTGATTGCACCAAAATGGGCCTTTGCTGCTGATGTTGCACTAAAATCAGAGCAAGATGCATTTCAGTTGGGTGTGATTCGCATTATGGCTGAACAAAATCAGTTTGATCAAGTGGCATCGAAAATAGATGATCAAAAGATGCAGCAGTTTCAGCGTAGCAATATTGGTGATGCTTTAAACCTATTGTCTGGTATAACAACGTCAAATAATGCACGCAATGAGCAGATGATTTATGTGCGTGGTTTTGATGCACGGCAGGTGCCGTTATTTATTGATGGCATCCCTGTCTATGTGCCATACGATGGCTATGTTGACTTTAATCGCTTCACCACCGCGGATTTAGCAGAAATACAGGTTGCCAAAGGCTTTAGCTCGATCAAATATGGGGCAAATACTTTAGGCGGTGCGATTAACTTGGTGACTCGCAAGCCGCAGCGAGAATTAGAGGGTGATGTTCGTTTAGGATTTGGTGAGGGGCAAGAACGTCAAGCTGGGATCAATTTAGGCACCAATCAAGGAGTCTGGTATCTCCAGACAGCGGCCTCTTATTTGCAACGAGATGGCTTTAAACTGTCTTCCGATTTCCAGCCGACTGCGACAGAAGATGGTGGACTACGCAATAATTCACAAAACAAGGACACCAAGTATTCGATTAAATTGGGAATTACTCCGAATACAACCGATGAGTATGCTTTCAGTTATATCAAACAAGAGGGTGAAAAAGGTAATCCACCGACCACCGGCACAACAGCAATACGTTATTGGAAATGGCCATATTGGGATAAAGAAAGTCTGTATTTTAATTCGAGCACCACGTTAACGTCGCATGAGTCTTTAAAAATTCGTGCCTATCATGATCGCTATGATAACGAATTGAATTCTTATAGCGATGATCGTTATGAACAACTCAAGACTTCCGGTCAGGGCAGTGTCAGTACAGGGCGTAGTATCTATCATGACCGAGTCAATGGTGCTTCCATTGTGTTGGAATCCGATCGTCTAGCTGGACATCAACTGAGTGTGATTGGTCACTATAAAACCGATGAGCATCGGGAGTTAGATGCGACCAAGATTCAGAATACTCATTTTGAAGATAAAATTTGGTCTTTGGGGCTAGAGGATAATATTCAGTTATTCGCACAAACGTTTTTGTCATTGGGCGTGAGTCAGCATCGACTAGAACCTAAAAAGGTATTGAGTATTGGCAATCCATATTCTTTACCAAATCAACAAAGTGCAACCGATGCCCAAATGGGTGTGTTTTATGACGGTTTTGCAGACGCTCAACTTTATGCGACGATTGCAAGAAAAACCCGACTCCCTTCATTGAAAGATCGTTACTCTCAGCGCTTAGGAACATTTATCGAAAATCCTGAACTGCAAGCTGAGAAAGCAATGAATTATGAAGTGGGCTATAAAGCGGATCTTTCTCATGATCTGCGTGTGGAAGCCGCGCTTTTTTATAGTGATATTAAGGATAAGATTCAGTCGGTAGCCAATGTGGACGGCAATAAATCCCAAATGCAGAATATCGGTCAAGTGCATATTGCTGGGACAGAGTTTGATCTGCAATATCAACCGACAAGCTGGTTTGCCTATGGTGGCAATTATACCTACTTAAAATTAAAGAATGAGACCGATGCAAATGCGAAGATTACCGATATCCCCAAACATAAGCTGAGCAGTTATGTTGTTCTTAGCCCAATTGAAAATGTCAAACTGCAAGCTGGGTTGGAGCAAAATAGTAGTCGTTGGGTATCCAATACTTTGAAGCTCTCAGGCTACCAGATTGCCAATCTACAACTTTCCTATGAGCAAAAAAATACCACTGGGCAATGGCGTTTTGCGACAGGGATTAATAATCTCACCGATAAAAACTATGCCTTGGCGGATGGTTTTCCAAGTGCTGGACGGATGTGGTTTGCGAATACAAGCTGGTCATTTTAAAGGATATAACGATGTATAGAATTTTGATGATGGTTGGTTTAATGTGTTTGCCGATGCAGTTTAATTATGCACATTCTGAGGTTCAGTATCCTGAGCAATATGTCAGCACACAAGTGGCGATCAATGGTCTGGTAAACACACCACTGACGCTCGATGTGAATGCTTTAAAGCAGTTTCCACAGCAATCGACCCAGCGTGTGGCCATTACCACGATGAAAGGACAACTCAGGGCTGAAGCAGCAGATTTTAAGGGGGTACTACTCACAGATTTGTTGAATCAAGCTGAGATCATCCGCAAAGATCATAACGATGTTAAAAAGATGGTTATTGTCGCCACAGCAAGTGATGGTTATAAAGCTATTTTTTCATGGAATGAATTATTCAATTCACCCAATGGTCAAGGGATCATCATTGTGTATCAAAAAAATGGTCTGCCTTTAGACCCCAAAGCAGGACAGATCGCGTTACTCTCAACACGTGATCTTGCATCAGGTCCACGCTTTGTAAAATGGCTTAAAGAAATCAGTGTATTAAAAGTAACAGATTAAAAACGGAATCACTTTTAATGTATCTCTACCAAGCGATATATTTATAAAAATATATCGAATGAAATAAAGGATAAAACCATGTTAGCAAGTTTCAAGAAAGATGGATTGGTATGGGCACTTCTTGGCGGAAGTCTATTACTCAGTGTCAATGTTTCCGCGGCAGATACCGTGACTGTCTATGCCGCAGCCAGTTTAACCAATGCCATCAATGATCTGGATGCAATTTACGAGCAAAAAAATAAAGTAGAAGTCAAAACCTCTTATGCGGGGTCTTCGACTTTGGCGAAACAGATCGAAGCAGGCGCGCCAGCCGATGTGTTTATCTCAGCCGATGTTCAATGGATGGATTATTTACAAAATAAACAATTGGTTGCAGAGAAAGACCGTATCAATTTATTGGGGAATCGTTTGGTGGTGATTACGCCTAAAGATCGTCCGATTAAAATTAAAATGGATAAAAGTTTTGATCCAAATACAGTATTACGCGGCAAACTTTGTACAGGTGATACCAAAAGTGTTCCTGTCGGTAAATATGCGAAACAGGCTTTAACTTCACTAGGATGGTGGGAGAAAGTCGAACCGCGTTTGGTAGAAACTGAAGATGTTCGTGCGGCATTAAACTTCGTGGCACGAGGAGAGTGCCAAATTGGTATTGTTTACGCAACGGATGCTGCGATCAGTAAAGATGTCGTGGTTGCAGGAGTGTTCCCTGAAAATACCCATCCACCGATTATTTATCCTGTTGGATTGACCAAGAGCAATCCAGAATCGGTGAAATTCTATAAATTTTTACAAAGTGGTCAGGCAAAAACTGTTTTTACAAAATACGGTTTTAGTGTTCTTCCTGTCAGTAAGTAAAAGGGTAAAAGTATAGATTTATATGGGTGAGTGAATAGCTGATCTCAACCGTGGCGCTTGAAAAGTATCGTGGACAATTTTCAAGCGCGTTGATTAACGATGTCGCAAAAAAGAATGTTTGTTCAACAAAGGGCGTACCTCTATAAGCGTATAATTTTGCTATGCAGATGTGTGTAGTTTCTGGGGATATGATGCGGGCACCTGATATCAAATTGCATTTTGAATAAGAAGTAAAATTATGAGTGGGGATTTTATAAAATTAAAAGAAACCTTTGGTCTAATATTTAAATGAACTTTATTTATCTCGATTGAATTATGAACATTATTTTTAAGGGATGAGTTGTCCCCTATGAACATTTTAATTTCTTTCCATGGTTCTAAAATGGAATCTTAAGGTTATTTAGTCGTCAAGGCGAGAGTTCAATGAAGAAGATCGTTTCAAGTAAAAATACGATAAGCACGGCGAAAGATAGAGTAAATCAAAAGATTGCAAAAATTTCAGGAGTAATATTGGGTGCTGTTCAACCAGAAAAACAAGCATCTTTACCTAGAGTTTATGAACTTAGCCCACATACGAATTATAAGTATTATGCAAGTACACATTATGGTGTCATGATTCCAGATTTACCTGAACCCTATCGCTATTTATCTTGGGCATCTGTAATCGGTTATGTTGGATTTCCCATTACTGACTCTGAATTTAAAATGTCTGTTGATGGAAAAGGTGATACTGCTTCTTTGGTCCACGGAACGGCACTGTCTAGCACTGAAGAAGCTTTTAATACGTATTCAATTAAGAATGACATAAAATTTAGTAGTGAACCCTTTGCGATTAATTTTGCGAATCAAACCTCAATGTATGAAGAGGGTGAGGGTTACACCTTGGTGACGAACAGAGAGGACCTACAGCTTCAATTACGATTAGTGCCAACTCAAGCAATGACTTGGTTTGCATATAGTGCTTTTTATAAACATTTTAGTACGCTCATGCACTATAAGGGATTTCTAGTTCAGCAAGGCAAAAGAACAGAAATACAAGGGATTTGTACTCTTGAATCATGGAAAGCTGTAGCGACATCAATGTTGAAAAACCAATGGTTAGTTAATCATTTCCAAATTCCAGTAAAAATTTTTAGCTACCAAGTTATTAATATTGACCAAGAACAACAACTTTTATTAGCGTTCATTTGCTATGAAGATCAACCTGTTATAACGGCGGTTTATTATCGCCATATCAATGGAACCTCGATTCAATACAATGGTGAGATTCATTTTGAAGTTACCAAGCTCAAACATGAGCCTCAACTTACCCCAGATGCTTATCACATGGATGTTCCTGATACGTTTAGATGGACTGCTTACCATAACCAAAAGCTCATCCTAGATATCAATGGGCAAGTTGATACGCCATATTGTTATGGTTTAGCGGCTGGCTTTGTTTCTTCTTATGCATGGCGTGGTGTGTTTAATGGAAAGACCTTAAATGGCCGTGGATATCTGGAATATATTGATAGACGTTAATCTTAGTGTTGAACCAATGTATGAAATATATGGTCTATTTCTAAGATGTGTTATACCCACTCAACCTATGAGTTGAATATAACCTAGCTCATGATGAGTATAGTATTTTAATGGTACGCCCTGCGGGACTCGAACCCACGTCGGTCGCTTAGGAGGCAACTGCTCTATCCAGTTAAGCTAAGGGCGTATAATTTTATGATTATAAATAAAAAAGTGACTGCCGAAGCAATCACTTTTTGAATAAACCGATCAACTGTTTAGTTCTTGGCTTTCAGATTGAGAAGCCTATACAAAATAAACATCAATACGATCCAGATTGGAATCATCAGTACCGATTCTTTAAAGCCTTGCTGCCACATGATATATAGCACAACCCCAATAAATGCCAATACCAGATAGTTACTAAAAGGTGACCATAAAGCAGGGAAGCTGGTTTTTAAATCTTTTTGCTTCACCATCGCTTTAAATTTCAAATGCGTTAGGCTGATCATTGCCCAGTTAAGCACCAAAGCACCGACCACCACATACATTAAATGACCGAGGGCATCTTCTGGAACAAAATAGTTTAAAAGTACACAGCCAAAGATCAATAACGCAGACAGTAAAACAGCAGGAATCGGTACACCTTGTTTATTTACTTTGGTAAAGACTTTCGGTGCATTACCTTGTTTCGCTAAACCATATAACATACGGCTATTGGCGTACATACCACTGTTATAAACCGAGAGTGCTGCGGTCAAAATAATAAAATTCAGTAAATGAGCAGCCCAGCCAATCCCCATTTGACTAAAAATCATCACAAATGGACTTTTATCCAAACCACCTAAGTCAAGCTGATTCCACGGCACAAGCGATAGTAAAATCGTCAATGAACCCACATAGAAAATCAAAATACGAAATACAACTTGGTTGATGGCTTTTGGAATGGTTTTCTTGGGATCTTTTGCTTCAGCCGCCGCCATCCCGATCAGTTCAATACCACCGAAAGCGAACATTAGGAAAGCCAGCATGAAGAATAAGCCTTCAAAACCATTTGGGAAGAAGCCACCATGAGTCCAAAGGTTGCTAAACGAGGCTGTTGAATTTGCATCAGCAGTCGCAATCAAGAACAAACCAAAAAGAATCATGGCAATCACTGCGGTGACTTTGATGATTGCTAACCAAAATTCTGACTCGCCGTAGAATTTGACATTGGTTAAGTTAATTGCTGTGATGACCACAAAGAAAAATAAGACTGAAGACCAAGCAGGAATATGAGGCCACCAATAACTAATATATTTTGCGACTGCGGTGAGTTCCGCCATGGCAACTAAAATATAAAGGACCCAATAGTTCCAACCCGATAAAAAGCCTGGAAATTTACCCCAATATTGATATGCAAAATGACTAAATGAACCTGCAACTGGTTCTTCGACGATCATTTCACCGAGTTGGCGCATGATTAAAAAGGCAATCAAACCGCCAATTGCATAACCCAAAATAATAGATGGTCCAGCAGACTGGATCACTTGTGCAGAACCTAAAAATAACCCCGTACCAATTGCCCCACCCATCGCGATGAGTTGGATATGACGGTTTTTTAGTCCACGCTGAAGTTGAGAGGAATCGTTGTTCAAAGGACTGAGCTCGACGAGGAATAAGTGGATTATTCTAATAGATTGAAAGATTTTCGCCTAGTAAAAGTACAGTCTGGGTATGACTGGAAAGTTGTTTTAAAAAGTTATTTAAAATCTTATATTTGAGTAAATGGTAAACTTAAGTTTGATAGACCTGTAGGCTGTTAGGTGCGATCTTTGTTGTTTAAACCACGTTTGTTGGCTTTGATGTCATTGTTTAATCATCCTGATAGATGGAAGATACAGAGCAGTTGTTACTGACAATGATCGCCAAAAAATAATAAGCTATATGGCATTTTAGATCGTGGTGCAGTAACGTTAGACACAATATTTTGTACCAAGAACATGATAAAAGGATGAAATTAACATGAGTTCAGTTCCACAAATTAAAGTCCCAGCAACCTATATGCGTGGTGGTACAAGTAAGGGTGTGTTTTTCAAATTGGATGATTTACCTGAAGCGGCACAAGTTGCGGGTAAAGCGCGTGATCTACTGCTGTTACGTGTGATTGGTAGTCCTGATCCTTATGCAAAACAAATTGATGGGATGGGCGGTGCAACATCAAGTACCAGTAAAACCGTGATTTTGGCAAAAAGTTCAGAGCCAGAACATGATGTTGATTATTTATTTGGACAAGTCTCCATTGATCAACCATTCGTAGATTGGAGTGGGAACTGCGGAAATTTAACCGCAGCAGTGGGTTCATTTGCGATTTCGAATGGTTTGGTCGATGCAGCACGTATTCCTGAAAATGGCATTTGTACAGTGCGTATCTGGCAGAAAAATATTCAAAAAACCATTATCGCGCATGTGCCCGTGACTGATGGGCAAGTTCAGGAAACAGGTGATTTTGAGCTAGACGGCGTAACATTCCCCGCAGCAGAAGTGCAAATTGAATTCCTAGACCCTGCCGATGATGGGGAAGAGGGCGGTGATATGTTCCCTACAGGCAATGTCGTGGACCAACTGGTTGTTCCTGACGTTGGAACGTTCCAAGCGACTTTCATCAATGCGGGTATTCCAACCATTTTCCTCAATGCTGAAGATATCGGTTATCAAGGAACTGAGTTACAAGATCATATTAATGGTGATCTGGCTGCCTTAGCGCGTTTTGAAAAGATTCGTGCTTATGGCGCAGTACAAATGGGCTTGATCAAAGATATTTCTGAAGCCGCAGCACGTCAACATACGCCTAAAATTGCCTTTGTCTCTCCACCGAAAAGCTATACTTCATCAAGTGGTAAACCTGTTGAGATCAGCGAAGTCGATTTATTAGTTCGTGCACTTTCTATGGGCAAATTACACCATGCCATGATGGGGACTGCTGCGGTGGCGATTGGTACTGCGGCTGCGATTCCTGGAACTTTAGTCAATTTAGCGGCTGGTGGTGGTGAGCGTGAAGCGGTTCGTTTTGGTCATCCTTCTGGAACGTTACGGGTTGGTGCGCAAGCTGAGTGGATTGATGGCAAATGGGCAGTGAAAAAAGCCATTATGAGCCGTAGTGCACGTGTGTTAATGGAAGGTTGGGTGCGTGTGCCTGCTGATTGTTTTTAATGTTGTCACTGTAATATATATTTGATCATATTTTCGGTTTAGTCATGCTGATTTGTTATGAGTTTCTTCTTTTCAGGGTCTTACCGTGATTAATTTAGATCGAATCACAGAGCTACGTTACTTTTTAAAAAAAGTAACCAAAAACTTTCTCATCCACAAAACCTGTTCACTATTTGCATATAGTTAATTCTGTTGCAAAAACAATATATTGCAGATACCACGCAGGTTGTGGATGACTTTTAGCACAAGTAAATCACAGGATAGAACTCAGTAGGTATTAAATAGATTTTTTAAATGATTGGTATACCTTATTCTGGTCTTTATTATTTTGAATCTATTAAAAATACAAACACAAATTCTCTAGATAAATAATGTTATGATGTCGCGATTCTGACGGGCTGATTGAGTCTCGCCATTTTATTCTTCCATTAAGATTTCCCGAGGCAATTGTGTCATCTATTTCTCAAGTTAATGCGAATGTTCTAGAACAAGCTCAACAACGTATTCAACAAGATTTATTGACCGCATTGGCTGCATTTTCCATTCCAGAACCACTCAAGGCAGCAGTCCACCATACCGTGATGTTAGGTGGAAAGCGTATTCGTCCAGCATTATGTTATGCAACGGCTTCATTGCAATCCAATCCTCATTTTGCCGCTGCTCGACGTGCGGCTGTCGCCGTTGAGTTAATTCATTGTTATTCCTTGGCACATGATGATTTGCCGTGTATGGACAATGATTTATTGCGTCGCGGGCAACCCACTTGTCATGTGGCTTTTGGTGAAGATACGGCATTGTTGGCAGGTGATATTTTACAGTCGATGGCGTTTGAGGTTTTGGGTAGCCGTTTGTTCGATGAGCAAGGGCAGGGTACAGATGCAA
This sequence comes from Acinetobacter sp. NIPH 2699, assembly GCF_022549355.1. Taxonomy (GTDB): domain Bacteria; phylum Pseudomonadota; class Gammaproteobacteria; order Pseudomonadales; family Moraxellaceae; genus Acinetobacter. The sequence continues at coordinate 81,413 of NZ_JAKZGL010000007.1, read as the reverse complement.
CGATTATTCTTAAACAAATACAAATTTTAGCAACCGCCAGTTCAAAAATGGTGTGTGGACAGGTTTTAGATTTACAAGCTGAAGGTAAACTGGTTGATCAAGCTGAATTAGAAAATATCCATCGTAATAAAACTGGTGCGCTGATTCAGGCTGCGATCATGATGGGTGCTGTGACCACTTTTGATGGTACAGATCAGGCGATTCCTAAACTACGCCAGTTTGGTCAGAGCATTGGGCTTGCTTTCCAAGTGCAAGACGACATTTTGGATATTACTGCAAGTACTGAAACTTTAGGTAAAACTGCGGGTAAAGATGAACAAGTCCAAAAATCGACTTATCCTGCATTGATGGGCTTGGAACAAGCACAAGCTTATGCTCAAACTTTGCATGATCAGGCCTTTGAGGCATTGGCACATTTTGGTGATGACGCTAAAGAGCTGGTTGCGATTTCACAATTCTTGTTAGCACGTCAAAGTTAATCTAAGCTAAGACCATATATCCATAAATATGCATCGGGTCTTATGAATGAAGATCAATTAGAACAATTTGCTTTAGCCTATGGGCAAAAACTCGCTTTTTCGGTTCAGTCACAGCCTTTTGGACCTGATTGTGAGGTTTTTAAAGTTTTTGACAAGATGTTTATGTATGTTGCTTATCACTCAGGCAAATTGATTGTGACTGTTAAATGTAAGCCTGAGAAAAGTCTGGAATATCAGGACTTATATCCTTCTGTTTCAGCAGGGTATCACATGAACAAAAAGCATTGGATTTCGATTGCCAGTCGTGCAGATATCACCGCTGATTTGGTTCAGGATTTAATCAAAGATTCCTATGATTTGGTGGTAAAAAAACTTCCTGTCAAAACACGAAAACTGATGCAGGATACTTAAAAATAAAGCAGCGTATACGCTGCTTTATTTTTTGTCGTTAAATTGGCTTAGTGTTTGCCCATTAACCCACGAATTGTATTTAATACATCAGCAGGCAAGACCACAGTTTTGGCATTGCTTGATTTTGCTAACTCTTGCATTGCTTTGACATATTGTTCACCAAGCAAGTAAGCGACAGGTGTTTCTTTGTCACCAACAGCGCTTGTTACCATTTCAATTGCGCGTTTTGATGCTTCAGCAAGAACAACCTGAGCTTCTGCATCACGACGAGATGCTTCTAAACGACCATCAGCCTCTAAGATCGCAGCTTGTTTCTCACCATCAGCTTTGGTTACTGTTGCACGACGTTGACGTTCAGCAGCAGCTTGCGCTTCCATTGCAGATTGCATGGTATGTGATGGTTGAATATCTTGGATCTCAACTGTTTTAAGGGTAATCCCCCAATCTGAAATATCTTCAGAAATAGCAGCTTTAAGTTTCGCCTTGATTTGATCCCGAGAAGATAAAGCATCATCTAAGCTCATTTCACCTGCGATTGAACGGAGTGAGGTCTGAACCATATTCTGAATAGCCCAGCTATAGTTTTCGATACCATAAACCGCTTTTTCAGGTGTTGTAATATTGATATATGCCACAGCATTCATGACTAAAACAGCGTTGTCACGGGTAATGACTTCTTGTGACGGAATATCCAAAACAATATCTTTAGTGGTGATTTTATAAGCCACTTCATCAATATAAGGAATAACGAAATTTAGACCGGGGCCTAAAGTGGTATGGTATTTACCCAATCGTTGTACAATCCATTTATAGCCTTGAGGAACGAGACGTACCCCTTTGAAAATGGTTGTAGCAACAAATGCTAAAAACGCTAAGACGACTATAGTACCGACAGACATTTGAAACCCTCTTTTTTGTTTATGAAGTGCAGTGTGGTTGGACGACTAAATCATTGCCCAAAATATCAGTTACTCGAACGCGATCACCCACTTTTACTGGCGCTGTACAGCGACAATGCCATTCATCAGAACCTAATACAGGTAGTGAAAAGCGGACTAAGATTTGTTCATGCTCAAGCCCCGTTTGGATGACCATACCCACTTGACCAACGGTTGCTTCACGAGATAATCCTGCTTTGGTTTTATCTATTGAAAGTGGCTTGATAAATTTGAACCAAAGAACCGTACATAAAATAGATAAAATTCCCCAAGTAATGACTTGAGTTGGAAAACCCATCATCGGGAAAAGCCATAACAGAATGCAGACCATGACTGCTGCGATGCCGAACCATAGCGCGGCAAAAGCAGGTATAATCAACTCTGAAAGAATGAGTAAAATCCCTAATACAAACCAGTGCCAAGGCTCAACTACAAATTCCATAGATTTGCTCGCATTATTTAAGTGTTGGAGGTGAAAAAATATTCACCTCCTTTACTCTAGCAGATCATTATCTTTATGAATATAAAAAGATTGTTTTTTTAGAATTTAGCTATGGGAGCTGGCTTTAACGCAGCAGGAGATTTCTTAAATGTTGTGATTGCATTTTGAATCGCAATGATCTTGGCTTGTGCTGCTTTCTCGCCTTCGAGGATAGCTTGATTGCTCGATTTTAAATCAAGTACACCGAGGTGACCGACTTTAGGTTGAATCACGATAGTGGCTTGGCTGAGCTCTTCATTAATACTGTGTTGCCCCATAATATTAATGGTCTGGTCTAATAATCCCCACATGCTTACAGGTCTATCTGCTGTTGGTCGTGCTGAGATATCCACTGCAATGACAATATCAGCGCCCATATCTTTGGCTGTTTTAACTGGAATGGGGCTGACCAAACCACCATCAACATACTTGGTATTCGCGATGACCGCAGGTACAAATATGTTCGGAATACTACAAGAGGCACGAACGGCCTGACCTGCATTGCCTTTGATAAATTCAGCTTTTTTACCATTATCTAAGCGCGTTGCAACAGCGGCAAAACGGATTGGAAATTTCTCGATCGGTTTATTCCCAATCTGGGTGTTGACGTAGTTCTGTAATTTTTGACCAAGGATAAAGCCTTGACTATTAATGGTTAAGTCACGAATATCAGATTCTTGTAGTTTGAGTGCAAGATTTTGCATTTGATACGGGGTTTGCCCACTGGCATAGATACTCCCAACAAAGCTACCTGCACTGGTGCCTGTCACAATTTTAGGTTTAATCCCATGTGACTCTAACACTTTAATGACACCAATATGGGCAAAGCCTTTTGCGCCACCACCACCCAAGGCAATCGCAATGACAGGTTCACGCGCTTGAATTGTTGGCGTAGGAACAGTTTTCTTGGCAGTGGGATCACAGCCAAATAATGTGAAGCTAACAAGTGCCAAACAAGACAGTCGAGCAATATTCATATCGAGTGTTGATAAATTAACCAATGAGAAGGGCACATCAGATCAGATTTGCCCTTTTTTTTCTAGTTTTTTTTCACAAGTTTTTGTAATGGTTCTGCGAGCCAATCTGGGTTTTTGGGTGAGAAGTGACCGACATAACATTGCATGATTTGTTCAAGGTCTTGTTGATAATGTCCTGTTGGCGTAAAAGCGCCTAAGCTATAAATAGTCTTATGATCATAGTCAAAGGCAAACATAACGATCGGAATACCAGCCGCATGTGCAATATGATAAAAGCCACTTTTCATTTTTTCAGCTTTCTTTCGGGTTCCTTCGGGTGCCATGCCTATCCAAATTCGGTCATGTTGTTGTATGGTTGTAACCACTTGTTCGGTGAGCCCATGTGCACTGTCTCGATGGACGGGAATGAGCCCAGCCCACTTCAGAAAAGCTTTGAAGGGTGGTTTAAATAAAGTATCTTTTCCCAATACGGTAACTTTCAGTCCTAGCCCACCGATTGCAAGAAAGCCATACCACCCATCAATATTGGACGTGTGCGGTGAAATAATCGCAACAGCTTTGGGGAGATTGGGGATTTCTCCGATAATCGTCCAGCCTTGACGAATAAACAGTTTTTTACATAATGCACGACTAGACGCTGTTCCGCGTTGTGGAACCAGTGGTGGTAAATCTGGGAAATGTTGTGGCATAAATGAAGATATATAATGACAACTTCTATTATATTAAACGCTCGTTAAATTGGCTGCATTGGCAAAAAATAAGATTTTATTGTCACGGAAATGGAAGAATTGGATACTTAGTGATGCTGCTTAATCTCTCATGGAATGCAAATCATGCCTAATATGCGACAGGTTTATGTCCTGTTATTTTCCTTATATTGGGCACAGGGATTACCTGTCGGTTTTATGACACATGCTTTGCCAGTGATTCTAAGAGCACAAGGGGTATCTTTAGCGCATATTGGTGGTTTTGGTCTATTGATGTTGCCTTGGGCAATTAAGATATTTTGGGCGCCTTTTGTTGATCGCTTTGCGTTATCTGGTTTAGGGCAGTACCGCAGTTGGATTATCCCAACGCAACTTTGTAGCGTTATTATTCTCATCATTTTATCTTTTTTCCCGATTCATGCTTTGGATCAATCAAGTTACTTACTGGTTTTCTTCACCTTATTACTCTTGATGAATCTAACAGGTGCAACCCAAGATATTGCAACAGATGCATTGGCTGTAAATCTGCTGAAAGGTGATCAGCAACATTGGGGCAATACCTTTCAAGTGATGGGTTCACGACTCGGTTTTATTGTGGGTGGTGGGGCAGTGCTTTGGTGTTTGGATTGGCTACACTGGCAAGCTACGTTTTTGGCATTGGCGCTATTGGTTTTTTTGAATACCTTGCCTGTTTTATTTTTCCGAGAACCGATACATGCCAGCAAAAAACTCAATCGCAACGACCTTAAGATTTCCCTTAACCAAGCGATCAAAGACTATCTGAATTATTTTAAATCATCGACAGAGTTAAAAGCGTGGTTGATCATTTTAGTAACTTTTAAAGTTGCAGATGGTCTGTCTGGACCATTATTAAAACCATTAATGGTTGATATGGGATTGAGTTTTTCACAGATTGGTATTTATATCACTATGTTTGGTGCCGTTGCTGCATTAATGGGGGCAGGCTTGGCTGGTGTATTGCTTAAATACTTTGCAAGACCGTCATCCTTCATCGCTTTTTCAATATTAAAGATCATCAGTTTAATGGGCTATATATTTTTAGCATTTGCTTATGAACATCATTATCAAGTCAGCCCTGTGTGGTTATATGCAGTGAATGCCTTTGAAGATGCATGTTCAGCGATGCTTTTGGTAGTGATGTTAACTTTGATTATGCACTACAGCCGCAAGCAATTTGCGGGAACAGATTTTACCTTTCAGGTATCGATCATGGCGACAGTGAGCGGTTTGCTTTATTTGGTCAGTGGTGTCATTGGTGATTTGATTGGGTATTATCGCTATTTAATGATTATTTGCAGTGTTTCAGTTCTGTGTTTATTTCCGATTCTCTATTGGAAAAAAAATGCAAGTTAAAATATGTATTTATTACAATTTTTGCCTTGAATCTTATGTTTGAGAAATAGATTAACGATCTAGAGCTTGGTTGTGTAGGCTATTTCAGATTTTTAGATAAGCATCGTTTTTGAATTCGAACAAATGTTTTATTGGAAAATTAAAATGAAAAACAATAAATAATTTGTTGATATTTATATTTTTTATTGATTGTGAAGCTTAGTTTTATTGAATGGTAAATATTATTTGTGGAATGTCTAAAAATTAAACTTTAGTCGAAAATGGAATAAATTAATAAGATTTTAATCGTTTTGTCATATAAAGTTAATGTGTAGGATTTGTTACAAATTAACTAGGATGTAAACAATGAAAATCAAAATTGTAACAGCAGCAGTACTTAGCTTACTTGCAACAACCACATTTGCAGCACCAACGTTTTATGGTGAGATTGATGCCAGTATTGATTATTTACCAGAAAAAAATGCAACTAAATCAAATAAAGATGTCTGGGAAATTAGCTCAAACAGTTCATTTCTTGGACTCAAAGGTGATGAAAAGCTGACTGAGCGTGTAAGTGCCGTTTATGGAATCGAATGGACATTTAATGCAGATGGTGATGGCACTGATTGGTCGCAACGAAATCGTTTTGTTGGTTTAAAAGATGCTCAGTTGGGTACGGTGAAGATTGGTAAACACGATACACCGCTTAAACAACTTTCAAGTGTCGTTGATACCTTTAACAATTATGTTGGAAACAAAGCTGATATTGGCGGGATTTTCACAGGTGAAAGCCGTATTGATAATGTAGTTGTTTATGAATCTCCTGCAATCAAAGCTTTAGATGGTGCATTTAAATTAAATGCATTACTGGCTACAGGTGAGTCTTCGGGAATTAAGGCATCAAGTGGCGGTGCAAAAGTTGCTGGTCGTGGTTTAGGCGATGCTTGGTCAGCGTCTGTCAGCTATGAGAATCCATTGGTGGTTGCTGGTATTGCTTATGATAAAGCGATTCCAACTACCTTCTTAGGACGCGGTATTTTAAATGCAGCTGAACCAGAACTAGATATTGCACCAGCGTCACCAAAAGCAGTTTTCGCCGCAGCAAACACAGTACGTGCAATTGGTCGTATCAATCCAATTGAAGGCTTAGCACTTAAGGCGCTTTATCAAACTTCAGAAGTTGAAAAAGCAGAAGGTAATGCGGCTGGATCTGAGAATATTGATGATGCACAAGGCTGGTTACTCGGAGCGGAATACAATATTCCACAAGCGAAGAACTGGACAGTGAAAGGTCAATATAGCCAAAATGATACCAGCTTTAAAGACAATACTTCTGACTTTAAAGCCAAACAAATTATCGCTGGTGCAGACTATGCATTTAATAAACAAGTGAAAACTTATGGTTATGCAGGTTATCTAACGCTTGAGCAAGCCAGCAAAAAAGATAAACAACCTGTTGCAGGTTTGGGCTTAGAATTTAAATTCTAATTCTTCTTTGTAATACAAACACCCTCTAGGTTGAACTTAGCGGGTGTTTTTGTTTTTATGCATCATAGATTTCTTTTATAAATCCCCTTGCGGAACTTCAATCGTTGCTCATTCGCCCTATGGGAGAAATACAAAGAAGGTATAAATCATGATGAAACAAGTCGCATGTTTAAGTCATTTTTAAGCTTCTAAAACTATATTTAAACAGCTCAGAAATCGACTTTTAGAATGTGATGTTGCTACAGAAAATCAAGACCATCTCACTATTCAGCTTTAATGTGATACTTGCAATTTGGTTGGGTGTTTTTCTGAATATTGTGTTCTATGAAAAAATACATGAGCTGACACCGTATACAGGGATTAAATCCAGTTTATTCATTGCGGCATCACTGATTGTGTTGGTTGCTATATATCATTTGGTTTTACAGATGTTGAGTTGGACGTGGACGGCCAAACCACTGGCGATTGTGCTGGTCATCATCGGTGGCTTTTCTTCCTATGCGGTGACGAGTTTAGGGGTATTGATTACGCCAGACCAAATCCAAAATGTGATGCAAACCGATATAGCTGAAGCGCGTGATATCTGGTCGTGGCGCTTGCTGGTATGGGGATTGGGCATGGTTGTATTGCCCATCATTGTGATTTTATCCGTCACTTTGAAGCCTGAAGCTATGCTTGATCATATCTGGAAAAAAGGCGTGAGTTTAGTTGTTTCCATTGCATTGATTGGTGGTTTGCTTTTTGTTTTTTATATAGATTTCGCTGAAATATTCCGTGAAAATCGTGATTTAAAAGCAATGATTTCACCACAGAATATGATCGAATCGGTTGCGTCTTATTATAAGCACAAAGCACCCAAGCAGAATTTACCTTTGCTGAGCTACGGGGTTGACGCGAAGCGACAAACAAACAATCCTTCAACATTGCCTAAACTGATGGTGTTGGTGGTTGGTGAGACAGCGCGGGCACAGAACTTTTCCTTAAATGGTTATGCTAAAAACACCAATCCAAATCTATTAACACAAGATATTTTAAACTTTTCTCAAGTCAGTTCATGTGGCACTGCAACAGCCGTTTCTGTTCCATGTATGTTTTCAGGGATGCCGAGAAAGGATTATGATGAGCAACTGGCGAGTCATCGTGAAGGATTATTAGATATTGCCAAGCGTGCAGGTTATCAAGTCACATGGATTGATAATAACTCAGGTTGTAAAGGCACATGTGATCGCGTTGAACAGTTTAAAATCCCTGAAGCTATGCAGCAGAGGTGGTGTAACGAGGGTGAATGCTTAGATGGTATTCTGATTGATAGCCTAAAATTATATTTGGCTTCACTTGATCAAAATGATAGGCGACCGCGACTCATCGTACTGCATCAAATCGGGAGCCATGGACCAGCATATTACAAACGGGTTCCCCCGCAATTTAATGCGTTTAAACCAACATGCGATACCAATGCCATTCAAGGCTGTACGCGAGAACAGTTAATGAATAGTTATGACAACAGTTTACTTTATACCGATCATATTTTAGATGCTTTAATCAAAACACTAAAAAATACAACGCAATACCAAACAGCTTTGTGGTATTTATCTGATCATGGTGAGTCAACTGGCGAAAGTGGCATGTATTTACATGGCGCACCTTATGCGATTGCACCAACTCAACAAACCCATATCCCGATGTTGATGTGGTTTTCGAATTCATGGAAACAGCAAGCAGAAAAACAAGTGCAGTGCCTAGCTCAGCAAGGTAAATATGAACTCAGCCAAGATCATTTATTTCCAACCATGCTGCGTTTGCTGGATATAGCAAGCACCGTAATTAACCCTAAAAATGACATGTTATCTACATGTTTGAAGCCATAAGGTGAGATGAAATCATGACCAAAATCTTGATGATAGAAGATGATTTTATGATTGCAGAGTCAACACTGACGTTGTTGCAATATCATCAGTTTGATGTGGAGTGGGTCAACAATGGTGTGGATGGCTTAGCATTGTTGAGCAAACATGCTTTTGATTTAGTGCTGTTGGATTTAGGTTTGCCCTTGATGGATGGGATGCAGATTCTTAAACAACTTCGTCAGCGGACCTCGATTCCAGTATTGATTATTTCAGCGCGAGATCAGTTACAAAATCGTGTGGATGGCTTAAATCAAGGTGCAGATGATTATTTAGTGAAACCTTATGAGTTCGATGAGCTGCTGGCACGGATTCATGCATTACTGCGTAGAGGTCATGCAGATACCGCTCAGCTAAAAAATCAGTCACAGTTACTCAAGTGTGGTGAGTTGGTACTTGATGTGGAACAGCATTTGGCCACCTTTAAGGGACAACAAATCGAGCTATCTAACCGTGAATGGGCGATTTTAATTCCGATGGTCACACATCCCAATAAAATCTTCTCTAAAGTGAATCTTGAAGATAAGTTATATGATTTTGATAGTGAAGTGACCAGTAATACCATAGAGGTTTATGTCCATCATTTACGTGCCAAGCTAGGCAAGGATTTTATTCGTACCATACGTGGTTTGGGTTATCGTTTGGGGCAAGCATAAAAGTATGAAAAAGGTTAAGCATTATTCGCTCAAGAAAAGGCTGATCTGGGGAACCTCGATTTTCAGTCTATTGTTGGGTTGTTTATTGATCTTGGCCGCTTACAAGATTTCATTGCATGAAGTTGATAAAATTTTAGATACGCAAATGCAGTATATGGCAGAGCAATCTGCGACTCGTCCAGTGCCAAGTATGGCCAGTCGTATCGAATCACATGAAACCTATTATTATCATAAAGAAGGGTTGCTGGTTGATATCTGGGCATATCAAGATCACAACCATGTATCTGATCCAAGTCAGTTATTACTTCCTCCAGTCAAACAAGCAGGTTTTTATAGTCGACAGACCAAGCAAGGGAACTGGCGTGTTTATATCATTCCACTCAAGCATTATCAGATTCAGGTGAGTCAACGCGAAAGTGTTCGCCAAACTTTTGCGTGGGAGTTGGCAGGCAGCATGTTTATGCCATACCTTTTGTTGTTGCCGATTGCGATCTTGCTTCTGGCTTTTATTATTAGTTTAAACTTAAAACCTTTGGATGATTTTAAGGCAGAATTGACCCAACGTGATTCAGATGGATTGGATCCTATCAATAGTGATCACTATCCTCAAGAATTGATGCCTACGATTGAAGAGATGAATCGTTTATTTGAGCGTATTCAACACGCTCAAACTGAGCAAAAACAATTTATTGCGGATGCGGCACATGAGCTGAGAACACCAGTAACCGCACTCAATTTACAAACGCGAATTTTGATTAAACAGTTTCCTGAACATGGTGCTTTACAAAATTTAAGTAAGGGCTTGGCACGTATCCAACATTTGGTCACGCAGCTATTAGCACTGGCAAAACAAGATGTTGCATTAAGCTTAATTGAACCTCATACACATTTTCGCTTAAATGATGTGGCATTAAATTGCGTTGAGCAATTGGTCAATTTAGCGATGCAAAAAGAAATCGATTTAGGTTTTGAGCGTAATGAGTTGATTGAAATGCAGAGTCTTGAATCAACAGTACATTCGATTATTTTTAACCTGATTGATAATGCGATCAAATATACCCCTCATCAGGGCATTATTAATATTTCTGTTTTTAGTGATGCCGATGACTTTGCCTATATCCAAATCGAAGACAGTGGTGCAGGGATTGAGCCAGAAAAATATGATGAAGTATTGAAACGCTTTTATCGTGTTCATCATCATTTAGAAGTGGGGAGCGGTCTTGGACTGTCGATTGTTGATAAAGCGACCCAGCGCTTAGGTGGCGTTCTGACTTTATCAAGAAGTATGGATTTAGGCGGCTTATCTGTATTGGTGAAGTTACCAAAGATACTAGGATCGTATGAGGACAGCAGCATGTTCCATGCTAAAAGAACCAAGTAAATCGTTTATTTTAGGTTGTTTCAGCTTCCGCCTGATCTCTCAGGTAGCGTAAAAATAACACACATCTTTGAATACGCTTCCCATCGCTCCCCACTTTATTGATCTTGAAACGCAGTACCCAATTTAAGCGTTTACCAACTTTGCGGATATCTTTATAGACTTGCGGTTCAGCCAGTAACGCTTGGTGAAAGATTTGGCTTGCTTCAGTGAGTTGCTCAACCTCAAAATGATAGGCGGTTGAAAAAATAAACAGCAACCAGTCTCGAACAAAACAATCATGTAGGCTGAGTACATCGAGAGGGTCTGTTTCAAAATCAATAAAACTAAACTGGTTTTGTTTATCAACTAAAATATTACGAGCAAATGCTTCACTTAAGTATCCATCTTGTAGATGTATATGCTGGATTGCTTGTATGGCTTGAACAAATAATAAGAACTGTGCTTCAGGCTTCGCTTTACGACTCGCCAAGGCTTGATCCAGTTGTTTCACTTTACTTTGGTGCTGTGAGCCGATGTCTTCTAATAATATCCCCTCTTGGGATAGCGCTAAAACATTGGGCGTGGACACACCGAGTACTTTGAGTTGTTGAATGCGTTTAAATTCACATTGAATCGCGGCAGAACCACCTTGATTGGGAACAGGGATCATTGCACCCAAATTAAATATTTTGGCGAGCCATTTGAGCGGAGTATATAACCACAACCCATGACGTTCAGATGCTTTTTTTAACCATACTTTACCTGTGCTTATCTCATAAGCTTGGATCGAATCTTGTTGAGTGGTAACAGTAGTTTCTAAGAATTTGTGAAAGTCATCCATTGGTCGTAATCTATTCCTAAGTGATCATACCCATTTCAATCAGGAGTCACTTTACCATATTGTGATTGATTAGCGGAATTGAAAATAAATCAACGATGTGACTTATCAATATGATAAATAAACTAAAGCAGCCCAGTAGGCTGCTTTAGGTCTATATAAACAACTTAATGCAGAATTTTATCAAGAAACTGCTGCGCACGTTCGCCACGTGGCGTACCAAAGAATTCATCTTTGGAGCAGTCTTCAACAATTTTTCCTTGATCCATGAAAATAATGCGGTTGGCTACCTGACGAGCAAAGCCCATTTCATGAGTAACACACATCATGGTCATGCCTTCTTTTGCAAGTCCAACCATCACATCAAGCACTTCATTGATCATTTCAGGATCAAGTGCAGAGGTTGGTTCATCAAACAACATAGCGATTGGGTCCATACTTAGAGCGCGGGCAATAGCAACACGTTGCTGCTGACCACCAGAAAGCTGTGCAGGGTATTTGGCAGCTTGTGCACTTAGCCCGACACGATCTAGATAGGCTAGCCCTTTTTTGTTCGCCTCTGCTTCTGAGCGACCAAGAACTTTGATCTGAGCAATGGTCAGGTTTTCTGTAATGTTTAAGTGTGGAAACAGTTCAAAGTGCTGAAACACCATACCGACACGACTGCGGAGTTTAGTCATATCTGTTTTTGGATCATGAATGGGCACACCATCCACAAAAATTTTACCTTCCTGAAAAGGCTCCAGACCATTCACTGTTTTAATGAGTGTTGATTTTCCTGAACCAGATGGGCCACAAACCACGACGACTTCACCCTGACGGATCTGGGTGGTGCAGTCGGTGAGCACTTGAAACTGATCATACCACTTGCTGATATTTTGGAGGTCTATCATTACTTTATTTTCGCTCATACACTTAGCCTCCTTTGTAAACGTTTAACTGCGAATGTCGCAATGGCACTGACGGTAAAGTACACAAGTCCTGCAAATAAAATATATTGGGTGAGCAAGGACATTAAGTCTCCGCGTACATAGTTTGTTCTGAAAAAGTCCAGCAAACCAATGGCATAAACCATAGTGGAATCCTGAAACAGAATAATGGTTTGTTGAAGCAGTAACGGAGTCATTTTTCTGAATGCCTGAGGCAAAATAATCAGTCGCATGGACTGACCATAGCTCATACCCAGCGCATAAGCCGCTGCACCCTGACCTTTGGGGATGGATTGAATACCCGCCCGCACAATCTCAGAAAAATAGGCAGCTTCAAATAGCATGAACGCCACAATACTTGAAACCAGAGCTGTATCCATGGTCAGATATTGACCTGTTACGGAGGTGTAGATAAACGGAACTGCAAAATAAAACCACATCAGCACCAGCAGCAGGGGAATGGAACGGAATAGGTTCACATAACCCTGAGCAATCAGGTTCAGGATTTTAATTGAAGATAGACGCATGAGCGCCAGTAGTGTACCAATGGCTATACCGCCAATGGTTGCAATAACCACCACTTTTAACGTAATGCTGAAACCGTGCCAAAGCGCAGGTCCAGACTGTTGTAAGTCCATCAGAAAAGAAGTCAACCACTCCATATTACTTCCCTCCTGTCATTAAGCCAGGAATACGCAGACGTTTTTCCAGTAGGCTCATTGCAGTAATCAGACAGACATTGATGACAATAAAAATGATGGTGATATAGGTATAAATTTCGATGGTACTCTGTGTGTATTCACTGATGGTTTTCATCTGCGAAATAATTTCCGCAACCCCGACCAAGGACGCGACAGAGGTATTTTTCACGCAGTTGGTCAGTTCTGAACTGAGTGGCGGTAAAATGGTTCGGAAAGACTGTGGCAGAATGACATAGCGATACAACTGCGCCGTGGAAAAGCCCATGGCATAACCTGCATTGACCTGACCTGTGGGTAAAGCTTCAATCCCTGTTCGAACCTGTTCACAGACACGTGCTGCGGTAAACAGACCCAGTCCGATACTGGCAGAAATCAGTGCAGTGGTATTGGCCCCAAGATCACTCATCCACCAGCTTTTAATTGGTGCAGGCAGAAAGTTGGGAACCACATAAAACCAGATAAATAATTGAACGAGTAAAGGAACATTTCTGAACAAGGTCACATAGGCAGTACCTATGGTTCTGGCTGTTTTATTCGGGAGCGTACGCATAATACCAAGGATGCTGCCGAGAACCATGGCGATGGTCCATGCCACAACGGCAATCACCAAAAGCCATCCTAGACCCGTTATAATCCAGTTCAGGTAGGTGGTATCTCCCACACCTGTAGATTGCAACAAAACTCCCCAGTTCCAGTTATAAGTCATAGTAACTCCTGAGAAGAAGCGGGAGAACATCCATTGTTCCCCGGTTCCGCAATGATATTCTTGTTATAGAGGGTGAGTTACTGATCTTGGTCATGTGGATTGCTGATTAAGGCTTTCAACTGATCAGACATGGTAAAGTTCAGGTTAATGTTTTTAGGTGGAATTGGCTGCTGTAACCATTTCTCATATATCTTGTTGATTTCACCAGAAGCATAAGTTGCTTTGATGGCATCATCTACCACTTCTTTAAAGCCAGTATCGCCTTTACGCAACATACAGCCATAAATTTCATGAATAGGCGCTGTACCGACAATTTCCCATTGATTCGGGTTTCTAGCTTTAGATTTTTCACCTGCCAGTAGAATGTCATCCATCATGAAAGCGACAGCACGACCATTTTGTAGCATCAGGAATGATTCAGCATGGTCTTTGGCAGAAATGATTTCTCCAATTCCCAGTTCTTGTTGGTGTTGACGGATATAGCGCTCCGATGTCGTACCTGCTGTCGTGACCAGTTTTTTGCCTTTTAAATCTGCAAAATCCTTAATTCCAGAGTTTTGAGCTGTTAATAGTCTTGAACCCACTTCAAAGAAACCAACTGAGAAATCAACCTGTTGCTGGCGCTCTTTGTTGTTGGTGGTGGAACCACATTCGAGATCCACCGTACCGTTAGATACTAATGGAATACGGTTCTGACTGGTGACTAGGTTATAGCGGATTTTCAGATCTGGCATGTCTAGCTTTTGCTTTACTGCCTCGACCACTTTAAGTTGTAAATCATGTGCATAACCCACAGGTTGGTTCGGGTTGTCTGCAATATAGGAAAAGGGAATGGAGGAGTCGCGATAACCCAGCACAATAGTGCCAGAGCTTTTGATCTTGTTTAACGTACCCGAAGTGGATGTGCCACCCTCAGTTGGTGCTTTGTTGTCACTACAGGCACTTAATCCAAAGATCAGAGCACTTGCGCAAAGCAGAGAGGTCGTGGTGCGTTTATGTGTCATGTACAAAACTCCTTTTGTATCGTTATGATCGCATTTGTAATTGTTGCTATTGAACCGTCAGTTTTATGAAAAATGATGTATTCTTTTTTATGTCTAAAAATACATTAGTTTTCATCTTAATAGACTTCAATACGGTTGCTCAAGCAAAATTTTTTACGGTTTTGTTACATAGTAACTGTGGATGGATTAAGCAATTTTTAAATGAGTGAATTACAGTAAAAATTGCAGGAAATAGAAAGCATAATGTGTGCCATGACACATATTTTTTGCTTGTGGTTAGACAAAAGATAAGATGAAGCAATGTGTATTACAGCATCGTTAAAATTCAGAAGGGATACTTATTTTTCCATAGGGATAGGAGAGTGGGATGCTAAAAGAATGAGAAGTGTATTTTAATTTTGCATAAAAAAAGCGGCTTTAAAGCCGCTTTAACTTACTGAAAAATTAGAACATTGATTCTTCTGAGTTGGCCGAAATTTTGTGAATTGAAAGGTCAGCACCACGATATTCATCTTCTTGAGACAAACGTATACCCATCGTGAGTTTTAAAAGACCATAGACGATAAAACCACCAATCAAGGCAACACTAATCCCTAAACCTGTACCGATTAATTGTGAAATGAAGGACACACCACCTAAACCACCAAGTGCTTGTTGTCCAAAAATGCCCGCCACAATTGCACCAAATGCACCACAAATACCATGTAAAGGCCATACACCCAATACATCATCGACCTTGAGCTTATTCTGTGTATAGGTAAAGGAATAAACAAAAATGGTGCCCGCACATGCACCAATCACCAGCGCACCAATTGGATGCACAATATCTGAGCCTGCACAGATTGCCACGAGACCCGCCAATGGGCCATTGTGTAAGAAACCAGGGTCATTCTTACCCATAAAGTTGGCTGCCAAAGTACCGCCAGCCATTGCCATCAGTGAATTAATGGCCACCAGTCCTGAGATCGCTTCGACACGTTGTGCGCTGATGACGTTAAAACCAAACCAACCAACGATTAGAATCCATGAACCTAGTGCAAGAAATGGAATGGATGATGGTGGATGCGCACTGACACGACCATCTTTTTTATAGCGACCCGTTCGGGCGCCCAATAAGATCACTGCGGCTAGAGCAATCCATCCTCCCATGGCGTGTACAACCACTGAACCTGCAAAGTCATGGAAGGGTGCACCAAACTGATTTTCTAACCACGTTTGTACACCATAGTTGCCATTCCAGATCATGCCTTCAAAGAATGGATAGATCAGTGCGACCAATAGTAAGGTTGCTAATGCTTGCGAGCGCATCTTGGCACGTTCTGCAATACCACCCGAAACAATGGCTGGAATAGCGGCTGCAAAGGTCAACAAAAAGAAACAGCGCATTAGGTCATAGCCATGATTGGCTGATAACAGTTCGCCTGTTACAAGAAAGTTCTGACCATAGGCAATCCAATAACCGACGAAGAAGTAGGCAATGGCTGAGATACAGAAGTCTGTCAGGATTTTACTGAGGGCATTGACTTGGTTTTTATGACGTACAGTTCCTAGTTCTAGGAAGGCAAAACCTGCGTGCATTGAGAGGACAAGTACAGCACCAAGTAATAGAAAGAAGATATCTACGTTTTGCATAACATGCTCGATATAAGTGCTAAATCTAATCTTCGTG
The DNA here is from genome assembly GCF_022549355.1 of Acinetobacter sp. NIPH 2699. Classification (GTDB taxonomy): domain Bacteria; phylum Pseudomonadota; class Gammaproteobacteria; order Pseudomonadales; family Moraxellaceae; genus Acinetobacter. The sequence goes on along the minus strand of NZ_JAKZGL010000007.1, from coordinate 64,812 downwards.
CAAAATAAATGATCAATTTTTGCACCAAAATGGATTTAGTTAATCTAAAAACTAGAGCAATCTATAAAAAGCTCATTTTGATGCACTGAGATATGCAAAAAACGCACCAATTTAGAGGTTGTATCTTGTTTTTGGTGGTATATGGTGCGTTTTGACTAAAAATAGCACAGCGAAATGTTTGTGTAGACTAAATAGCAGGGAATGGGTTTGTTATTCCTTTATATGCAAAAGATGGTTCACTACCTTCGTCGTCTGATTATTGCTACACTTTTTCTTTTTCAGGTGGATGAGCAGCATGTCCTTTGATCTCAAAGTCAGCTTACAGCAAAGGGCTGAACCGTCTGCACAGCAGAAAAAGCTGAATCGCCTGATTGATCAAATCGAACAGCAAAAAATCAGCCTTGCCACATGGCAGAATGCTCAAGCTGAGATTCAACAGCATACACGGCAAAAACTGATGCCTGTTTATAGCGAATTACATGAAATCTTGTTTCAGCAGTTAGATCAACTTTGGACGCTGTTACAGCAGCATGAGTTTTCCAAAGTCGATATGCAGCAACTGGATAAAAAAATTGCTCAGCTTGCACAGGTTTTAAAGCGTTCCAAAATGTTGAATGATGAACAGTTAAAACTGGTCAAGCAGATTGATATCTTTTATCAGCAACATGCTCAGCAATCGGTTAAAAAGACTAAAAAAGTGCAGCACGTTAAATTCGAGCAATATGAACGTTCTGAACAAAGCGTAGAACGAGAAGATGAATTTGAACAGTATGCTGCGGAACAACAACAAGCTCGTGAACAAGCCAAACAACTGAGACAACAGCAGAAACGTGAACAAGCTGAGCAAATGGCAGCGCAGTCGTTAAAAACAGTGTATTTAAAAATTGCTGCGATGATTCATCCCGACCGAGAACAAGATGAGTCTAAGAAAGAAGAAAAAACTGAGTTATTCCAACAGGCAAGTCAGGCGTATGAACAGCAGGATTTGTTTTATTTATTGAAACTTCAATTACAGCTTGAACAGAATAAGGGGTTAGGGGCGAAAGAATTATCTGCCGAACAATTGAAGTTTTATAAACTGGCTTTGGATGCACAGAGTCAGCAGCTTGAAAGTCAAATTAGCGAGATTTTAGACTCGTTTCAGTTGGCGAAGAAAGTAAAAGTGGAACACGTACATATTGGTGATGTATATAAAGCCATAGATGCTGATTGTGCTGAGTTAAAGCAACAGTTGAAATGGGAAAAAGAGCGTTTAAAGCACATGAAGAAGGTGAGTGGGGTAGAGATGTTGTTGGCGCATGGGGTACTTTGATTTCGATTCAACTTATAGCAGCAGCGATTAGCTTTCAAACTTTATATGTTATTGTGTTTTTATCGCTGGTGTTCTTATTTATTAACTATTTCTTTAATTTATTTGATTTTTATATTATAAAGTGTAGATAAACATAACTTCATTAAAAAAATATGGCAAGTAGACAAGCAATAGATACGATTCGTGGTTATTTGTTTCAATTTGATAATACGATTCTTCAAATTTTAAATATACATGATGAGGAAAGTATCTTTACAATTGAGGGAGTGGAAGATATTGATATTACAGGTAGTGATGGTGAAACTATTGCAATTCAATGTAAATACTATCAAGAAAGTGATTTTCAACCCTCGATTATAAAAGATGCTATTGGATGGATGGTCAAAGATTTCTCTGAAAGATTAAGAAATAATAATCAATTAATAAAGTATAAGCTTTATGGTCATTATCGAAGTGGACATGAGCGATTAGCTAAACCCTTAACTGTTGAAGATCTAAAAACAGTTTTTTTAACTACTGTTACAAGGGGAACCGATGCTAAGCCTAGTGAGACAACTGAAATTCATACTGATCTAGGTGTAGAGGATGAGGATTTAGAAAAATTTTTATTACAATTAGAAATAAATATTGAAGCTCCAACTTTGGAAGAACAGCATAGTCAAATTATTAATAAAATTATTCAAATAGGGTTGAGTTCTAGCAGTGATGCTGAGTTTTTTTATAGTAAAAGTCTTTATATGATAAGGAATTTGGCAAAATCAAAAAATGAATCGGACCGAAATATAACTAAGCGTCATTTTTTGTCAAGTTTAAGAGATTCAAAAGATATTCTTTTTGATTTTTGGTTTGCTAATAAGAAAGAAATGGTTAATTACTGTCGAATGATTAAAAATAAATATTTTTCTGATTCTCAATCACCTAAAAGTCGATTTTTTTTAATTGATAAAAGTAATCTTCAGGATAATGAATTACTTGAATTGGTTAAATCTATAAGCGATAAGTGGTCAAGTAGTGGTCGAACGGTTAGAGAGCCTGACAAATTTTGTCCATTTATTTACGTTCATCAAATAGAAGAAGATAGTTTACTCAGGCTTAAAAGTGATTTGATTAATGATGGATATTTTTTTGAGGATGGCTATTATTATAGGGGAGCAAATTTTGATGTTAATTTATTTTTAAGAGATATTGTTGAGAAGGAAAGTCAATATCGAGCAAAGTTGAAAATTATAAATAATATGGATGAATTGGGTGTTGTTATTGAAAAAAAACCTAGAAATTTAAATATATATGAATTCTTTTCCAATACACCATATGCAAATATTAATGGAAGTATAAAAGTATATTTTAAAAATTATGATTATTTGAAAGGGATTTTGGTATGAGTGAAGTAGTTAATCAGGCTGAAGTTATTTCAGTACGACCAAATAAAATTATCGTACAAGTTACTAATCTTAATGACTTTAAGGTTGCTGGTGAAACTTTAAAGGTAGGTTCATATATTAAAATTTTAAATAATGATGATGCAATATTAATAGCAATTATAGAGAATTTTTCTATTGGTTATGATAAAAGTAATGAGAGAATTTATATAATTGAAGCATTACCATTAGGTGTATTAAATAATGGGCAGTTTATCCGAGGTGGGGATACCATCGCAATTCCTCCACGTCATGTTGAACCTGCAACTATAGAAGACATCAAATCTATTTATGGTTCAATACCTGATGATAAAAAACTGAAATTCTGTACTTTAAGTACCAATAAACAGATAGATGTTCCAATAGAAGGTAATAAATTCTTTAACAAGCACATAGCAATTTTAGGATCGACAGGTTCTGGAAAGTCACATACATTATCCAGAATTTTACAAACTGCAATTTCTACAAAAGATGGGGATTTTAGTTTAAATAACTCACATATTATTATTTTTGATATTCATTCTGAATATAAAAGTGCATTCCCGAATGCTAATTTTTTAGATATTAATACTTTGAAATTACCATATTGGTTGCTTAATAGTGATGAGCTTGAAGAAATTCTTTTAGATACAGGAGAGAGAGATAATTATAATCAGTCATCGGTGTTTAGAAAGTTGGTAACTATTAATAAGGAGATTAATAATGAGGGTGTTCAGAATATTTCCTATGATACCCCTATAAAATTTAATTTAGATGAAGTAGTTAATGCATTGTTTAATTTAAAAAATGAAACTAAAAATTCAAAAAATAATGAATTATGTATGATCGATGACGGAAGTTACTCTATAAAATCAGATGGCGGAGCAGATGCTTCTATGGGAATAACTTTTGAAAATGATATAGAAAAGATAAAAAACTACTTTTTGACTAGGCATAAATTTTTCCCAACAAAAAGTCAGAATATTAATAAAGGGTTATATGCTGAAGGAACTTTAGATAAGTTTTTTAACCGTATAGAAGAGAAAATTAGGCAAGATAGATTGAAATTTATTTTTGATCCAACTCTTCAAAATTCAAATTTCGTTGATGTCCTAAGAAATATTATTGGTTACTCAGAGGATAAAAAATCTAATATTACTATCATAGATTTGAGTGATGTTCCATTTGAAGTGTTAACGATTACTGTTTCTGTAATATCTAGATTAATATTTGATTATGGGTATTTCTATAAAAGACAGAGATTCGAAACTAATCCTGACGAGGTGGTTAATAACGATGTGCCGATTTTAATGGTATACGAAGAAGCTCACAAGTATGTTCCTAATAGTGAGTTAACTAAATATAGAGCATCAAAGATAGCGATAGAACGTATTGCTAAGGAAGGGCGAAAATACGGAATAACATTAATGTTATCCAGTCAGAGACCATCAGAAATTTCTGAAACAATTTTTTCTCAATGTAATAATTTTATCTCGATGAGACTTACAAACCCAGTTGATCAAAACTATGTAAGAAAGCTTTTACCAGATTCGTTAGGTGGGATCATCGACATATTGCCAAGTTTACATCAAGGAGATGCGTTGTTAGTTGGAGACTCTATAGTTCTTCCATCAATCGTAACTATAGATCGTTGTGATCCTGAACCATCTTCTAGTGATATTCCATATTGGACGCTATGGAAAGAGCAGTGGAAAGAAATTGAGTTTGAAGCTATTTGTCAAAAATGGAAATAAAAAATCCCCTCATTCGAGGGGATTTTTTGAGTCAAATTAAGATTAAAGCGCAGCAATTTGCTCCATACTTGCTTTAATTTTCACCAACTGGTCAGCAAACTCAGCCAATTTCGCTTTTTCACCCTCAACAACCGCTGCTGGTGCTTTAGATACAAAGCCTTCGTTTGCAAGTTTGCTCGCGATTTGGTCGTGTTGCTTCTGGATTTTATCCAAGTCTTTTTGCAAACGAGCAAGCTCAGCTTTAGGGTCAATTAAGCCTTTCATTGGTACAAACACCGATGCATGGCTAACAACGCTAGAGCAAGAAAGTGGTGGTTCTTGATCTTTGGTTAGGAACTCAATACTTTCAACTTTTGCGAGTGCTTTGAATAACGCTTCAATACGAATGATTTGTTCACGCTCAACATCAGAAGTGTTTTGCAATAAAACTGGCAGTAAACGCGCATTACCTAAGCCCATTTCACCACGAATATTACGCACAGCGCCGATCAAACCTTGTAGCCAATGCATGTCTGCTTCAGCCTGTTCATTTACACGCTCAGGGTTCGCAACAGGGTATTGCGCAAGCATAATACTTTCGCCTGAAATACCAAGTTTCGGTGCAAGTGTTTGCCAAATTTCTTCAGTCAAATACGGCATCAAAGGATGTGCAAGACGTAAAGAGGCTTCCATCACTGCAAGTAAGACACGACGAACTTCTGCTTTACGCTCAACAGAGACATTTTCATCGTTCAGAACAGGTTTAGTTAACTCAACATACCAGTCACAATATTCATTCCAAATGAATTCGTAAATTGCTTGCGCAGCTAAATCTAAACGATACGTGGCAAAGGCTTGTTGTACCGCGGCTTCTGCTTTTTGCAGACGGCTTATAATCCACTGTTCAGGCAGTTCCCAAAGATCTTGACGAATTTCAGAACTGATTTCTTGGTTTTCACAGTTCATCATCACGAAACGGGTTGCGTTCCAGATCTTGTTGGCAAAGTTACGATAGCCTTCAACACGCTTCATATCGAACTTAATGTCACGACCTGTATTCGCCAGCGCACAGAAAGTGAAACGGACTGCATCGGTACCGTAAGCTTGAATACCTTCTGGGAATTCTTTACGCGTTGATTTTTCAATCTTCGCTGCTTGCTTTGGATTCATCAGACCCGTCGTACGTTTTTGTACAAGGTCTTCAAGGTCTACACCATCGATCAAATCGAGTGGGTCAAGTACGTTGCCCTTAGATTTCGACATTTTCTGACCTTCGCCATCACGAACCAGACCGTGAACGTAAACCGTTTTAAACGGTACTTGTGGCGTACCATCTTCATTCTTCATGAAATGCATCGTAAACATAATCATACGCGCAACCCAGAAGAAGATGATGTCAAAACCAGTCACTAAAACATCTGTTGGGTGGAAAGTCTTGAGGAAATAGTTTTCTGCATCTTTCTTTGCATCGCCAGTCCAACCTAAAGTTGAGAACGTCCAAAGCGCAGAGGAGAACCAAGTATCCAATACGTCTTCATCTTGGCTTAATGCAATTTCAGCAGGGATATTGTTTTTCGTACGGACTTCAGCTTCGTCACGACCGACATAAATATTGCCTTCAGCATCGTACCAAGCTGGAATGCGGTGACCCCACCACAACTGACGAGAAATACACCAGTCTTGAATGTTGTTCATCCACGCCATGTACATGTTGCTGTATTGTTCAGGCACAAATTTAATATCGCCATCTTTCACAGCTTTAATTGCAGGTTCAGCCAATGGTGCAATTTTTACATACCATTGATCCGTTAATAATGGCTCAACGATTACACCTGAACGGTCACCGCGAGGTGGTTTCAGTGTGTACGGTTGAATTTGGTCTAACCAACCTTCAGCTTCAGCTTGTTCAACCAATTTTTTACGTGCTACAAAACGTTCTAAACCCACATAGTCGGCAGGTGCAGAAATGGTTTTAGAAATTTGCTCACCTGCTTTGGCGATGTATTCAAACTCAGCCAATACCTCTGCATTTTTGTTGAAGATATTGATAATTGGCAATTCACAACGTTTACCCACTTCATAGTCATTGAAGTCATGTGCAGGAGTGATTTTCACACAGCCTGTACCGAATTCTTTATCAACATATTCATCTTTAACGATTGGAACGGCACGACCTGTAATTGGCAGGATAATGTTCTGACCAACAAGGTGCGTATAACGCTCATCATCAAGCGCAACAGCAACTGCTGTATCACCGAGTAATGTTTCAGGACGTGTGGTGGCAACCACGATGTGGTCTTTACCATCATGTGTACGTAGGTTTTTATCTTCAAAGAAATATTTGAAGTGCCACAGTGAACCTGCTTCTTCTTTATCAGACTCTACTTCTAGGTCAGAAAGCGCAGTTTGTAGTTTCGGGTCCCAGTTCACTAGGCGTTTGCCACGGTAGATTAAGCCATCTTCATGCAGTTTTACAAAGACTTCTTTTACCGCATTGGACAAACCTTCATCCATGGTGAAGCGTTCACGTGACCAATCCACCGAAGAACCTAGACGACGGATTTGACGTGTAATGGTGCCGCCTGACTGTTCTTTCCATTCCCAAACTTTTTCGATGAATTTTTCACGACCTAAGTCATGACGGCTGACGCCTTGAGCACCCAATTGACGCTCAACCACCATCTGCGTTGCAATACCTGCGTGGTCTGTACCTGGTTGCCACAAGGTATTTTTACCCGACATACGGTTGTAACGTGTCAGTGCATCCATGATGGCATTGTTAAAACCATGCCCCATATGCAAGCTGCCCGTGACGTTCGGTGGTGGGATCATAATACAAAATGATTCACCTTGACCTGACGGTTTGAAATAACCTTGTTGTTCCCAAGTTTGATACCATTTTTTTTCGATCTCAGTTGGATCGTAAGTGGTTGCGATATTTTGAGCAGATTGAGCGTCAGTCATAGTACAGAAGATCAAAATAGAATAAAAAATTGCACTTATTGTAGCAAAAAATCGCTAAAGGCTGTTGGCATTTCAGTGGCGTATTGCGTTATCGATTTAAACAACGTCAATAAGGTAAAAAAACCGATGAAATGAGTTGGTTTTTTGATCATAAAAAGTTAGATTTATGTATATTGGATCACATAATTAAATAATGATGATGCATAAAACAACAAAATAACAATGCTAAAACTTTAATAAGGATGGTTGATATGAGTTATTCAATTCTTTTAAAAATTAACCAAGTCACACATGGGCAGTTTGAGTCAATTCGTCAACAATTGAATGCGGGCAGTGATGAAAGTCAATCGCGCATCTTAGGGGAAGTGCTTTCAGAGATCGCATGTGACATCGTAGAGCAAGTATTCTCCGTTCTACTGATTCAAAATCGTAAACCATCGCATTTAACCCAACAAAATTCAGCAGAATCAGAAAAAGTCATCGCGCAAATTACGGGTGCTGTACGCAAATATATGCCGTGGTCCATTGCGTTATTTGGCAATGAACGTTTATGCCCTTTCGTGAATTACTTTTCCGATATGATTAAATATCATGATGAACAGGTGTATGTGTCTTATCCGATTGACCAGCAATTGGTACAACAGGTACATACTTTGGTAGATCAACTAAAACAAAATGAAATCAAAGATATGATGGATGTCTTCCAGACACTGATTCAAATCGTAGATTTGGGCGTGACCAATTTGATTCGTGAACCAAAGAAATGTCTGAATTTTAATCGGGTGGTGGATAAAACCTTAAGTGGTGTCATCAATATGACCGCACAACTAAGTTATAAGCGTTTAGAGAAAATGGGAACGCAGGTAGACACTGGAGCGGCTACAGCATGTGTAAATCATTTTTTGGCACTTATGCATACAGAACCGAATTAGGTTGTGCTAAAGTCGGTAAGGAAAAGCCAAAACGATAGAATAGATCATTTAATTTGATAAAAGGCTTGTTTTGACAAGTCTTTTTTTATGGAACTCAAAAATTAAGGTTGTGAGGATGAAGACCGCCGTTTTTTTAAATATTCATGCAGATACATACGCGAGATTTGTCCATATTCGGACACAATTATTGCAAGCGAGCAAAGAAAGTCAGGCAAGTGCATTGGGGAATGTTTTGTCTGAAATGGCTTGTGAAGTGATTGAACAAGTGTTCATGGTGCTGTTAAAGGATAATCAGCATTATTCACAAACAGGTGAATCTGAAAAAGTGATTCAGCAAATATTAGAGGCTATTCGAAAGTATATGCCGTGGTCGATTTCATTTTTCAGCAATGAACGTTTAATCCCTTTGGTTGAATATTTATCGAAAACGCTTTTAATTGAAGATGACATGATTTACATGACTTATCCTGTAGAACAGCAGCTTGCTCAGCAGGTGATTGCATCTGCTCAAAAACTTGCTGAAGGGGATAGTCGTGAAGTTGCGAATGCTTTAAAAAAATTGACGGAAGTGATTGATGCAGGCGTTACACACTTAATTCGTGAGCCTAAAAAGTGCTTAAAGTTTAATTTTGTGGTCGATAAAACGTTAAACGGCGTGATCAATATGACCACACATCTCGGTTATAAGCGTCTAGAAAAGTTAGCGACGCAACTTGATCAGCAAGTTGCGGTAACTTATGTTGATTATTTCCTGAAATTTATGCGTCACCCAGTGGATGGAGGGTAGAAATATGACAAAGCTAAAAAGTCTTGAAAATAAAGTGGTATGGATTACCGGAGCATCTTCTGGTTTAGGTAAAGCTTTGGCACGTGAATGCGCTTTGCAGGGGGCGCAAGTGGTGTTGACATCGCGCCGTTACGACGAGCTAGAAGCCGTTCGCATTGGTTTATTAAAGCCTGAGCAACATGTTTCGATTGCTGCTGATATTACCGATGAAGCACAGGTACGTCATGCTTACGAGCAAGTTTTGGCATGTAAAGGGCGTATTGATTGGTTGATTAATAATGCAGGACTGAGCCAGCGTGCTTTGATTCAAGACACCACCATGCAAGCTGAACGCACGATCATGGAAGTCGATTACTTTTCACAAGTGTTTTTGACCAAAACGATATTGCCGACTTTTTTAAAGCAAAAATCTGGTCGTGTGGTCTTTGTTTCGAGTGTGGCTGGCTTATTAGGGACGCAATACCGTGCCAGTTATTCTGCTGCCAAAGCTGCAATTCACATGTGGGCAAACAGTTTACGTGCCGAAGTTGCCAAAGAGGGGATTGACGTATCCGTGGTTTTCCCTGGTTTTGTGAAAACCAATGTCTCGTTTAATGCTTTAAATGGTGAAGGGAAGCCACAAGGGCATCAAGATGAAGCGATTGAAAATGGTTTAGATGCTGATATCTTTGCAGAACGTGTGGTTGCATCACTGATGGCTGGTGAAGAATATATTGTGGTGGGTGGCAAGAAAGAGCAACTGGGTGTATTGGTGTCGCGCTTGTCACCAAGTTTGTTGTACAAAATGATTCGTAACAGCAAAGTCAAATAACGCTTAATCCTGCTTTATATTGCAAATAAAAAAACAGGAGTAAGTCACTCCTGTTTTTTTAATGATTATTTGTTATTTGGGTTGAATGATGACCGTGCCGTATGCAAATACTTCAACCATTCCACCTTGCATTCCCATTTCAGTGGTGCTGAGGCGCAGCCCTAAAATTTGATTGCCACCCATGGATCTGGCTTGTTGTTTTAAACGGACAATCGCCTCACGACGAGCGCGTTCCACGACACTTTCATAGCTGATTAAGCGACCACCTAATATATTTTTAATAGCCGCCAGTACATATTTAAAATAATCATGGGAAATAACCACATTGCTGCTAATCAAATGTCCAGTATGTTCACTCGTTGCAAATCGACGGCTATCAACTTGAATATCTGCTAACAAGTGCTCTTTTTCGAGCAACTCCTTAAAATGCTTTTGTTCAATATGACGACCAAAGCCCCAACCTACAGAAAATAGAATCAGGAAAATGACAATTTGAAAAATTAAGCCATCCATTACATTTTCCTATGAACTAAATGGATCTGGAAGTTTTGGTGCGGAAGGTTGCACCACTACAGCAGTGCCATAAACAAAAAGCTCTGAAGCACCCTGTGCAATATTAGATGTGGAAAAACGAATCCCAACCACAGCATTTGCACCTAAACCTTTTGCTTTATCAATCATGCGCTGTGTGGCTTCTTGACGAGATTCTTCTAACAACTCGGTATAAGCTGTTAACTCTCCCCCAACAATATTCTTTAGACCTGCGAGAAGGTCTCGACCGACATGTTTACTGCGGACAGTGCTGCCATAAACAACATCAATCTGACGTAAAATCTCATGACCGGGTACGGATTCTAAATTACTTAATAACATCGTATTTTTTATACCATTAGACATTCACCTTGAAGATAAGAAATATTGAGCATGCTTGCAATAAAAAAGCCCACCGAAGTGAGCTTTTCTTGAAAAATAAGAAAGATTATTGTGTGTAATGCTTTTCAGAGCTCGAAAGTTGAGGCGTTACTGTTTCACTTGTCGTGGCTTTTAGTCCACCACCAAGTGTTTTGTAAAGCTCAACCTGATTATTCTGTTCAGCTTGTTGTAACAACAATAAACCTTGTTCTGCTGAGTACGCTGAACGTTGAGCATCCAATACAGTTAAATAGCTATCAATACCTGCACGGAAGCGTGCATTGGATAGTTTATAGGTGGTATTGGTTGCTTCAACCAAACGACGTTGAGCAGTTAAGCGTTCACCAATATTGGCACGTGTTGCCAGTGCATCATTTACTTCACGGAAAGCCGACTGTACTGACTTTTCATAGTTAGACAGTGCAATTTTTTGGTCGGTTTCAGAGATCTTGATATTGGCTTTGCGAGTGCCCCAGTCAAAAATTGGTAAATCGAGATTTGGTCCAATTGACCACGCTGCATTGCCTGATTTAAAGAGATCACTCAAATCAGTTGATGCATAGCCTGCCGTACCTGTCAGACTAATGGTTGGGAATAATCTCGCTTTTGCCGCGCCGATATTTGCACCTGCGGCACTTAAATTATATTCCGCAGCTTTTACATCAGGACGGTTATTGAGTAGATCACTCGGTAAACCCGCAGAGGATACATTTTGCTGTGTAACACGTTGCACAGGCTGAGTCGGTAGCAAGTTTTGCGGTACAGATTGACCCACTAAGAGGTTCAATAAGTTGCTCGCCTGAGCAATTTGTGTTTTGTAATTTGCAACATCATTACGTGCAGTTTCAACTGAAATCTGAGCCTGACGCAAAGGTACTTCGCTGTCGATACCGACATCAAAACGCTTTTTGTTCAGGTTATAAGAGTCTTGTTGAGCTTTGAACGTCTGTTCTGCAAGTTTTAAATTTGCAGTTGCAAATGAATAACTCAGCCATGCTTGTGTTACTTCACTAATCAAACTGATTTGTGTTGAGTCACGTGCACTTTGGGTCGAAAGATAACTGTCGAGCGCAGCATCTTTTAAACTACGGACTCGGCCCCAAAAATCAAGCTCATACGCGGTTACACCCAGACCAACCTGATAGGTTGAATATGGATTGTTTGGATCACGTGTTGGAGAAACCTGACGAATTGCACTACCACTAGCCCCAATCGTTGGGAGCTGGTTGTTTTGTGTAATTCGATATTGTTGCTGTGCGCGTTCAATATTCAAGGTTGCTGTACGCAAGTCACGGTTATTGCTCAATGCTAAATCAATCACTTCAAGCAGGCGAGGGTCAGCAAAAAACTGCTTATAACCCTGTTCAGCAATAGAAGAGCCAGAAGCGCTGTTATATGCATAGCTTTCTGGAATATCGGTTTTCACGACCGGTTCTGGGCCGCGCATGCTTTGACATGCGGTCAAAGCAAGCGCAAGTGCAGATACCGCAATGCTACGACCTGGAATAGACCATACTGTTTGCATCACGATTTATGCTCCTGAATGTTTGTAGTTTTTGGTTGGTACTTAAAGATACTACGAATCCACACGAAGAAGACAGGGATAAAGAAGATACCTAAAAGTGTTGAGGAAATCACGCCACCCAATACGCCGTAACCAACCGAGTGCTGACTACCTGCACCAGCGCCAGAAGAAAGCGCGAGTGGAAGCACACCAAAGCCGAAGGCAAGGGTGGTCATAATGATTGGACGTAAACGCATTTTTGCTGCATGTAAGGTTGCCTCAAGCAACTCCTCACCTTGTTCTTGTAAATCTTTTGCGAATTCTACGATCAAGATCGCATTCTTTGCAGAAAGACCAATCACGGCAATGATCGCGACCTGGAAGTAGATGTTATTCGAAAGATTTGGATCGTCTTTCAGTACCATACCAAAGTAAGTTAACAAAATTGCACCGATGATACCGAGGGGTACAACAAGTAATACTGAGAACGGAATAGACCAACTTTCATACAATGCCGCTAAGCAAAGGAAAACAATAAGTAATGAAAGCGCGTATAAGAATGGCGCTTGAGCACCTGATTCACGCTCTTCAAGTGATAAACCTGTCCATTCGTAGTCGAAACCTTGTAAGCCCATCGATGGCAGCTTCGCAATAATTTCTTCCATGGCTTTCATGGAGTCCCCAGAGCTTGTGCCCGGTGCAGGTGTCCCTTGAATGTTCACCGATGACACACCGTTGTAACGTTCAAGTCGAGGAGAACCGTAGGTCCATTTACCTGTTGCAAAGGCTGAGAATGGAACCATTTCACCTAAGCTGTTACGAACGTACCATTTATTCAGGTCATCAGGCATCATCCGACTGTCGGCTTCACCTTGGACATAAACTTTCTTCACACGACCACGGTCGATGAAGTCATTAATGTATGAACCACCCCAGGCCATGCTCATGGTGCTGTTGATGTCTGCAATGCTGACACCCATTGCACCCGCTTGAGCTTGGTCAATCATGATTTGATACTGTGGTGTATCCTCTTGACCATTTGGACGTACGCCAACCAGTCGTTGATCTTGAGAAGCTAAGCCCAAAATCGTATTACGTGCAGCAATCAGTTTGTCATGGCCCTGACCAGCAGAGTCTTTTAATTGCAAGTTAAAACCAGCAGTTACACCGAGCTCAGGCATTGCAGGAAGTTGTAATGGCATGATGTATGATGCATCTTTGACGATCATATTCAGTGCCATACCACGTTGAATGAGTGCACCAATTTGCGTATCAGCAGTAGTACGATCTTTCCAGTCTTTTAACTTAATAAAGCCAATACCTGCATTTTGGCCGATCCCTGTAAATGAGAAGCCTGATACGGTAAAGATCGACTGAACCGTATCTTCTTCCTTCATAAAGAAGTCAGTCATGGTATCAATGACTTTATCGGTACGGTCAAGTGTTGCATTCGGTGGTAATTGAACCAGTGTCATCACCACGCCCTGATCTTCTTCGGGTAAGAATGAAGAAGGGAGTTTTTGGAACATAAAGACCAATAAACCAATCACAACGGCATAGAGTACACCTGAAAACAACTTAGCTTTAAGCATACGGCTTACGCCGTTTTGATAGCCATGTGATACACGGTCAAAGCTATGGTTAAACCATCTAAAGAAACGGGCAAAAATATTATTGCTCGGTGCTTTATTTGGATCATGTTGTTTTAATAGCGTGGCACATAGGGCAGGGGTAAAGGTCAAAGCAACAATCAAAGATAAAACCATCGCTGTCACGAGGGTGATCGAGAACTGTCGATAAATTACCCCAGTGGTTCCGCTAAAGAACGCCATCGGTATGAATACCGCACTCAGTACACTAGTAATACCCACAAGCGCACCAGAGATCTGTTTCATTGACTTTTCAGTCGCCGCAACAGGGTCAGAATGCTCCTCAGTCATTACACGTTCGACGTTTTCAACCACAACAATGGCATCATCGACCAATAGACCAATCGCCAATACCATCGCAAACATGGTCAAGGTATTGATCGAAAATCCAAAAATGTTAATGACGGCAAATGTACCCAGTACAACAACAGGGATTGCCAATGTTGGAATAATGGTCGCACGCCAGTTCTGTAAGAACAGGAACATGACGATGAATACCAGAATTACCGCTTCAATTAATGTGCTTACGACACTTGCGATTGAGAGTTTGATAAATGGTGTGGTGTCATACGCCAGTTTGTCTTCAAGACCTGCTGGATAGTTCTGACGTAACTCCTTTAAACGTTCTTCAACGGCTTCCGCGGTATCAAGTGCATTGGAACCTGTTGCCATTTTGATGGCAAGACCACCAGCTGGCTTTCCGTTAAACATTGAGTTAAAGGCGTAGCTATCAGAGCCTAACTCTACGCGAGCCACATCTTTTAAGCGGACTTCAGCGCCAGCAGCAGTATTTTTTAAGAAAATATTCTTAAACTGCTCTGGGGTTTGCAATAAACTTTGAGCGTTTACAGTGGCATTGATCACTTGATCTTTAACCGCAGGTGCACCACCCAACTGACCCACTGCAACTTGTGAGTTTTGCGCTTGTAACGCTCTCGCAACATCACTTGGGGTTAACTGGTAATTTGTCAGTTTTGCAGGATCAAGCCAAATTCGCATCGCATAAGAGCCACCAAAGACTTGTACTTCACCGACACCAGCAACACGACTGATCGGTTCTTTAATCGATGAGTTTACATAGTCCTTAATATCGGAGTCTGACAAACTATTATCTGGTGAATAAAATGCAATCACTTGCAAGAAGCTTGCGCCAGATTTTGTGACAGTTACACCTTGACGTTGTACGTCTTCAGGTAGAAGCGCCGTTGCTGATTGTAGTTTGTTTTGAACTTGGACTTGAGCAATATCTGGATCAATACCTTGTTCAAAGTTGATTTCAATCGATGCCTGACCATTCCCAGAACTGTTAGACGAAATATAACGTAAGCCGTCTAAACCATTCATCTGTTGTTCGATGATCTGGGTTACCGTATTTTCAACAGTTTCTGCTGAAGCACCTGGATAGGTCGCAGAAATCGTCACGGTTGGTGGAGCAATCGTTGGATATTGGGCAATAGGCATCTTTGACAAGGTTAAAATACCTGCCAACATGATAACTAGTGCAATCACCCATGCAAATATGGGGCGATGGATAAAAAATTGAGCCATTCAATCTGCCCCTTATGCTTTCACAGTTGCTTTTTGTTCTGCTTGAGCTGGTTCCGTTGCATTTTGTGGATTTGCTGGTTGAGCTTGATAAGGTTTTGCTGAAACTTCCTGACCATCTTTCACTTTAGCAACACCATCAACAATCACTTTGTCTCCAGCTTTAAGCCCATTGGTAATGACCCAGTTTTGACCTTGTACATTTGAGGTGTCGACTGGACGGGTTTCAACCGTACCTTTGGCATTGACCAGCATGACAGTCGCTTGACCTGTTGGTAAACGTGTCACGGCAGCTTGTGGAATCAGATAAGCATTCGGAACCACACCTTGAACGATTTGCGCTGTTGTATACATGCCCGGCAGTAATAAATGGTTCGGGTTTGAGAACACCGCACGCAAGGTGACCGTTCCAGTATCTTGGTTAACAGATGCATCAGAGAATGTTAATTGACCTTCGATTGGATAGGTTGAACCATCTTCAAGTTTTAACTTCACTTTCGTATTGTTACTGTTGCTTAAACTGCCTTTGCTGAGTTGTTGGCGTAAACGCAATAACTCGGCGCTAGACTGATTAATATCAACATAAATTGGATTCAGTTGTTGAATCGTCACCAATGGTGCAGCTTGGTTCGCGGTAACCAACGCGCCTGCTGTTACAGATGAACGACTTGATTGACCTGAAATAGGAGAGCGAATTGTTGAATAACCAAAATCGACTTCTGCATTTTTTACTTGGGCTTGAGCCGCAGTAACTTGAGCTTCAGCCACATTCACTTGGCCAAGTAAGTCGTCATACTCTTGCTTCGATACAGCATTACTAGAAACAAGCTGTTGGTAACGGTTTAGTTTGGTCCGAAGAGACGCTAAATTTGCTTGTTGTTGCAAGAGCGAAGCTTTGGCCGTGTCTAATGACGCACGGTTAGCACGAGAATCAAGCTCATATAGTGCTTGACCTTCAGAGACATAACTGCCTTCAGTAAACAGACGTTTTAAAATAACGCCGCTGGTTTGTGGACGAACTTCTGAAATTTGATATGCAGAGGTTCGACCTGAAAGTTCAACGTTTTGTTCAATATTTTGTGGTTGTGCAACAATAACACCGACTTCAGTAGGTGGCATTTTTTGTGCAGCAGCAGCTTGCTGTGCATCTTCTGGATCTTTGCTACAACCAACAAGTGCAATGCTTGTTGCTAATGCGCAAGCAGTGAGGGCAGGTGCCCAAAGCTTAGCCGACATCATTGTTCCACCTCAATTTAGATTTTTGATCTAAAAAAATTATTGTTGAAATTGCTTTGATACAGCCATAACCAAAGCAACGAAGTCCAAATTAACCCAATTCCCCAACCAGCAAGTACATCGGTCGGGTAGTGAACCCCTGCATAAATTCGCGATATTCCCATAATAATAAACCACAAAGCAGATACTAAAATGACAGGAGTACGGTATCTATGCTGTTGCGGCAGCAACATGACTAAACTCGCAAGGGTCGCAGCATAAAGACTATGAGCACTTGGGAATGATGCGCCATAACTTTGGACCAAGTGGTAAATCTCTAAAGGTCTTGGTCGATCAACGCTCCATTTCAGAAGCCAACCAATCGTAATACTTCCAATTACACTCAATGTGATAAAAATTAAACTTTTATAGTTTTTAATCCAAGTTTGATATATACACAAAAATGTAGTTAAAAATAATGAAAATGGCATTCCACCAAGCAGCGAAAGCACAATAACGACATGGTTCAATGTAGCTGAACGATGCTCAAATAATGCTTGAACACTTAATGAATCTAAAGTTGATAGGGACGGATAAAATAATCCAATTCCACTACAAACTAAAAAAAACCAACCAATACAAAGTAGTAGGTACGGCATGCGGACCTCGTTATTTGTATAACCATTTTCAGGGCTATAGAGAGTTTGAAAGTGTACTCTTGAGTACACTTTAGGTCAAGTCTTGAAATTTTATGATAATTTATTTCAATGTCTTTTTAAGGTTTAGTAAAAAAACATAACAAAATTTGATGAGTGTCTCACTTTTTATCTGCGGTAATGCTTTCTTCCACTGAGACGGGTTGTTTGGGTGGCCAGAAAAAATCACTTGTTCGGGTCAGGAAGTGGGTTATGACTAAGTTTGCTAAAGGTTTCCATTGCGCAAAACGAACACGACGAGCACGCAAAGCTACGATAATGGTCAAGGTAAAGCTCACGAATAAGTTGGTTAAACCAATGAGCAGAACGCCTAAGAATGACACAACGATTAAGCCAATATCAGGTGACCCAATGGTCATTAAGCCTTGAATGAAATTGGCTGAAGCAAAAGCAATATGACGAATATCTAAAGGCAGACCTAAAATAAAGCCAATAGTTCCCATGCTGCCCAACATAATCCCAAACAGGAAATTACCAGCCAAAGCCCCTAAGTTGGTTTCAATGTAATTGGCAAATTTATCGAGGCGTTGTTGTCCCATCCAGCGTTTGAAACGGCGATGTTGTTTTAATCGAGCACCGACATTACGGTAAACGGCTAAGTTATCAAAATAACCTGCAATTAAACCTGAAAAGAATAAACACACGCCAGCGATCGCTGCATGAGGAACCGCAAGCGAAGTAAAGGGATTTAAGCTATGCAATAAGGCGGCTGATTTGGCATGATTGAGTAAGGGTTCATCCAAATAAAATTGCCATGAAAAGGTGATTAACGCCGCGACTGGGATTGCAATCGAGATATTGCCGAGTATCGCAATAAACTGAGTACGAATAATATTAATAATCAGCGCTGCCAATTCAGCAATTTGTGCCGTTTTACTGCCTTTTTGTTGTTGAACCGTCGAGGCCAGTGCTGCTGCGGTCATCGCAGGCTGTTTGGTCGCAACGGTAAAATGCAACACATGGATCAGCATAAAACCCAAAGAATAATTCATGCTATATAAAAATGCATGCGCAAAAGGAGCGAGTACCAATCGAGCTGTTAAGATTTTCAACGATGCCATTGTTGCGATGATCGCACCTGCACCTGCCGCAGCTTTGTACATGCCAAAGAAACCAGCTTTGTCTGTACTTACATAATGCTCGCCTGTCTTACTTGCATTTTCAGTCACTTGTAGAGCAATAAGTTCACTGGTAGAGGAAAGTAAGTGACGCACACTTTTTTCATCATAATGGGCTTTGGTTAAATCGATAAGGAGTTCGCCCATTGATTTATATCGGACTTCATCTTTACTTGCCAATAAACTCAGTAACAGCTCGATGCGGTCGATGGCTTGTTCTAATAACGAAAGCAAATAAGTCAAACTAATGCTGACACCAATCCGCCTAGTCGCACGGCGAATCTTGAGTACTACATCACGACATTGATCAAGCATGACAAAGGCTTGTGAAGCATCTGGTGGTGGAAGTACTGCGACGGCATCTTGGTTGTCGATTTGCTTTTTATATTTTTCAATAAAATCAACAATATCTCGGTTTTGAGCTAAAAATGGAGATTCGTATTCGGTAATATCGGGTTGAGCATTAATAAATTCAGGATATAAGCCAATACCACTAATTCGATAGGATAAAACCGTAATTGCTTTAATCAGCTCATTTTTAGAAATTTGTTTTTCGAGCGTATTACTTTGGCTTTCACCAATGACATTAAATAGAATAATCCAGTCTTGGTTTTCAATGAGATCCAACCACTCATGATCATTTTCTTGATGAAAAACTTTGCCAATGAGTGTTTTGAGTTGATTGCCTTCTTCCACTAAGGGGAGGAAGTGTGCACCTAGACGTTGACTTAACTGATTCCAAAAACCATCTAAAGATAAAATCCCGCTGTCAGCATATAAGCTAATCTGCTTGTACTGACTCATCAGTTTGACGATGAAGTCTTGTAATAAAGTGGAGGAGGTTGGCGTCAATAATAATATTTTGACGAGGGCCTGAAGGCGCTGTTTAACCTCTTCAGCATCATTGGGATTTTTAGGACGTAAACGATTGACCAATTCAATAATCAGGTTTTCGTCAAGAACAGCTTGTGGTTGATCAAGCTGTTCCTGCATTTTTAAAAATAAATCAGATAAATTTAAATGCATGGACACTCAGAAAGTTATTGTAGTCGATGTAATGCCATTAAAGTCAAATTAATCAATGCTTGGCGATATTCATTATCTGGTAGAGCTTTTAAAGCCTCTAAAGCGGCATCCGTTTCTTGTTGGGCACGTTTTTGACAATAGTCTAAACTACCCGAGTTGTGCACAATTTCAATGACTTTATCCAAATGTTCAACACCACCTGTGGCGATACTGCGACGAATAATCGCATGATCTTCACCTGTAGAATGAACCAATGCAGAAATTAACGGTAAAGTGGGCTTACCTTCCATTAAATCATCACCAATATTTTTACCTAATGTTTCTGCATCAGAGGTGTAGTCTAAAATATCATCAATAATTTGGAATGCATTGCCAAAATGCCCTGCAAATCGGCGTAAAGGTTCGCGATACTCGTCTGTACCTGCCAAAATTGCGGCACCTTCAGTCGCAAGTTCAAACAAACGAGACGTTTTTCCGTGAATAATTCTTAAATAGGTTTCTTCAGTGGTGTCGGGTTGATGTTGTGATTGAAGCTGTAACACTTCACCTTCAGCAATTTCGCAGGTGCCTGTCGAAAAATCTTTTAATAAGGTCATGTTGTTTAAATCAACCAAAAGGTCGAAAGCACGTGAAATCAAGAAATCACCAACTAAAACGGCGGTTTGATTGTTCCATGTTGCATTTGCTGTTGGTCGACCACGACGTAAGTTAGATTCATCGACCACATCATCATGAACTAAGGTTGCGGTGTGTAGCATTTCAATCACAGCCGCTAAGTGTTGTGCTTGTTGCATATTGGCTAAACCACAGGCACGAGCAGCGAGTAAGCACATGATTGGGCGCATACGTTTACCACCAGCTTCAACCACATGTTTACTGACAGACATAACCAAGCCAACTTTAGAACTGATTCCTTCATTGATGAGGTGATCCATCGCAGCAAAATCTGTCGCAACAGGGGAGAGAATGTCTTGCTTGAAATCGACGACCATATGAAGAAGAACCTCGTATAGATGGGTGAATGGTATAAGTGTACCAAGTAATCTGTTGCTAAACAGTGATACCCACTGCGTAATGTGTCATTTAAAACATGACGATGTATTTTCTGATCTTAATTTAGGCATAAAAGGATGCTTCTCACACAATCATGCGATCACATGCCTTGTGACCTTCTATAAACAGCGTTTATTTGGGTCATATTTACTTTTTGAAAATGTATTGCAAATCACAGAAAGAATCAATCAAAACAATGTGTCATCAATCTATCTGATTTCATTATAAAAATTAAATAATACGAGTATATGTGTGCATTTATACGAAATCACTTGTTGTTTGATCAAATTTCACTTAAAATTTGTGCCCTTGTATAATCCCCAGTGGCGTACGTTTTAAGATCGATATATCCCTTTATCGGCACGGCGACACGGGCATGTTGGAGTACGTATGTACGCAGTAATCCAAAGCGGTGGTAAACAGCACCGTGTTATTGAGGGTGAAACCCTTAAAGTTGAATTATTGAAAGCTGAAACTGGTGCAACTATTACGTTTGATGACGTATTAATGCTTGTAAACGGTGACAACATTCAAATCGGTGCTCCAGTTGTAGCTGGCGCGAAAGTAACTGCAGAAGTAGTTGGCCATGGTCGTCACGACAAAATCCGCATCATCAAAATGCGTCGTCGTAAACACTACCGTAAACAACAAGGTCACCGTCAATGGTTTACCGAGTTGAAAATTACTGGTATCGCAGGCTAACACGAGGAGTAAATAGACATGGCAACTAAAAAAGCCGGTGGATCGACCAAAAACGGTCGTGATTCGAATCCTAAGATGTTGGGTGTTAAAATTTACGGTGGTCAAACTGTAACTGCTGGCAACATCATCGTTCGTCAACGTGGTACTGAATTCCACGCTGGTGCAAATGTTGGTATGGGCCGTGACCATACTTTATTTGCTACTGCTGACGGCGTAGTAAAATTTGAAGTGAAAGGTCAATTTGGCCGTCGCTATGTAACTGTTGAAGCATAAGCTTTAATGGTTCAGAAAGACCCGCATTTTGCGGGTTTTTTTATGACTATTTTTAAGCTTATGTATTTTCGTTTGAATATTTCCCAAATTTTCCCGTCTTTAAGTCCTCGTAAGCCTGTAAAATTTCGGCATAGTTGTTCATCACAAAAAAGCCATGCCCATTCAGCGGTTCATGTAAAGGTTGAGCGGATAAGAATAAAAAATCGCAATTTTCTAATGCAGTCACTTCAACATCTGTATCGAAGCTGGACATCATCGCCATCGCTTGTTCTTCTAAGATATCTTCATCTACACTGAACTGAATTTTTCCTCTACGTAAATAAATGAGCGTGGTATCGCCATGACTCGCAGGAAGTATAATCCGATGGCCTTTTTTGAGGTGTACATCCAACACATGCATGGGGGTAAATGTTTGGGCAATGCCTTGCGTGTTTTGAAATTGACCAGCCACGATACGGACATAACCTGCATCCTGTTCAAATAAGATTTTAGGAATATTTTTATTTAATAAGCTTTGATAATGTGGCGCAGACATTTTATCTTTTGCAGGTAAGTTGACCCATAACTGTACCATTTCGAAATAGCCACCTTTCTCACGAAATTCGGGACTAAATTCTTCAATATGTTGTATGCCTGATGCGGCTGTCATCCATTGTACGTCACCTTGATGAATAATCCCGTGATTACCCATGGAGTCTATGTGCTGCAATTCACCTGAAAAAACAAAGGTTACTGTTTCGAAACCACGATGGGGATGTTCATTTACACCCTTTTTATGACTTTTGGGTGCTAAACGACCAGGACCGAGATGATCGAGTAATAAAAAAGGTGATGTGGTATTGCCAAGCTCATGGTGTGAAAATACAGAAAGTGCAGGGTAGAAGTCTCCAATAGCAAAGCGGGTATCGTTACGATGGATAAAGGCGAGGCTTTTCATGATTTATACTTTTTGAGTGATTCGTCTTTAGACTAACAAAATCTCATCTTTCGTCTAGCTCATTCTTTATCGGTTATTTCTCATCGCGTAAATAATGGGAAAAGTTGTACCGCGACTTTATAAAATTTTCCTATTACAATTTCTACATAAAGGCTGCAACTTCATACATAATGCAGAACTTTGCGACACGAACTACACAAAACCAATGCTTTTCTTCATTCTTTTCATGATTGAAAACAGTAAGATGTCGTCATTACAGTAGAAATTTGATAGAAGGTTCACTTTATGAATTTCGTAAAAAAAATAGCTTATGCTGCAACGCTTAGTGCGATCACACTTGCTCCTGTTGTAACGACTCAGTTGTATGCCGCACCTGTCGCTGCATCGGCTCAGCAAGCAACCACAAGTTTGGTTCAGCAGTTATCAAGCCTACAACGGTTCACAGCAGATTTTGAACAAACCACTAAAGTGACCAATAATAAAGTCGTACAGAAAAAAGGATTGACGGCTCAACACATGAATCAAACCTTTAAAGGAGTGATGAAGGTTGAGCGTCCTGGAAAATTCTTCTGGGAAATTACCAGCCCATCTAAACAAACCATTGTGACGGCTGGAAAAACTGTTTGGATTCATGATCCCGATTTACAGCAAGCAATTCGTCAAAATTTAGATGATCAAGTTGCCAATACACCTGCCTTGTTATTGTCGGGTAATACCAATCAGATCATGCAGTCGTATCGAGTGACTCAGCCTGATCGCTCTAAGTTGTACTACACCTTATTCCCTAAACAAGAAGACAGTACCTTCCAAAGTTTAACCATTAGTTTTGGTGCAAATAAAGCGCCGAACTTGATGATATTGCAAGACTCATTGGGTCAAACCACGTACGTCCGTTTTAGTAATGTGAAAGTTAATCAAGCCATTCCTGCTTCGGTCTTTAATTTTGAGCCACCAAAAGGCACTGACATTATTGATCAGTGATCATTTGATTAACTCAGTATGAAGCCGCATTTGTTGCGGCTTTTTGCTAGATACATTTCTTAATGTCATCTTCTAGCAAGGCTTTGTATAGTGGAGAAAAACATCAGAGACTTGCATAGCGATGAATACAGCAAAATTATCAAAATTTGTACCCCTTATTCCCATCCTTACGGTTATCGCATTAGCAGGTTGTCAGCCTAAAACAGACCCGACCACGAAAGCAGAGACGTCAGAGAAGGGTGATATTCCATTGATTCAGGCCCAAGTGGTGGCAGTTCAGTTGCCTAAACAGCAGGTTTGTTTGGAAGATGGTTGTACCAATTATGATCTACAAACGGTAAAAACCAATCAGCAGTGGATTGATGATTATTTTGTCAATCGTATGAAAAAAGCAGAACCGAATGCTTTTGCTGATTTATCAGATCAGCCCGTAAAAGTCCCAGAAGGTGAGCCATCTTTAAGTGAAAGTAGTACCTATGTGCGGTTTGTGGGGCAGAATTATAATTTAGCGACCTTTGCCATTCATAGTTATGCTTATCCTGCTGGTGCAGCGCATGGGATGTATCATCAAGAGTTTGTAAATTTTGATTTATCCACGAAAAAACATATTAGTGTGAGTGAGTTGATCAAAGAGGGTGTAGAGCAAAAGTTGCGAGATGAACTCTATGCTGCCAATCAAAATTGGTTGGATGAGCACAATATTAAAAAAGATCAATTACAGGTGAGTGATAATTACTACTATGGTGTGAACGGTATTGTGTTTGTTTATCCTTTATATGAGTTGGCATCCTATGCGGAAGGGATGAGTGAGTTGAGCTTGCCATATTATGCTGCAAAGCAGTTTATCAAAGCTGAATACTTGCCGAGTTTGCCGAAAGAACCAAGTTAATCGCAATTTTCAAAACTTTGTTAGGATCATTGTTTCAGTATAAAGCGGTGTGATTGCCATCACGCCGCACTGTATTTTTTTAGGTTAAAGCCTTACACTATAGCCAGTTTTTTCTCTATTCATGATTGATTATGATCGACCCAAAATTACTTAGAAATAATATTGAAGTGGTCAATGCCGCTTTAGCAAAACGCGGTATTCAGCTCAATGTACAGGAATGGGCGGAGTTAGAAGTTCGCCGTAAAGATTTGCAATCCAAAGCTGAAAATTTGCAGGCAGAGCGTAATGCTGGCGCAAAGCAAGTGGGTCAAATCAAAAAGTCGGGTGGAGATGCTTCAGAAATTATGGCGCGTATGGGCGCTATTGGTGATGAAATCAAAGCGGCTGAAGTGGCTTTAGCTGAGTTACAAGCTGAGCTTGAACAAAAGTCGCTTGCGATTCCAAACTTGCCAGATGAATCTGTACCCGCAGGTAAAGATGAAAGTGACAATTTAGAAATTTTGAAGTGGGGCACACCGCGTCAATTTGATTTTGACATTAAAGATCATACTGATCTGGGTGAATGGATGGGTGGTCTTGAGTTTGAAACGGCAACCAAACTCACAGGTTCACGTTTCAGTGTACTTAAGGGACCATTAGCACGTTTACAACGCGCTCTAACTCAGTTCATGCTCGATACCCATACCCTTAAAAATGGTTATACCGAAGCTTATGTTCCGTATCTAGTCAATGCTGATACTTTGCGTGGCACAGGACAATTGCCTAAATTTGAAGAAGATTTATTTAAACTTCAAGGGGAAAAGGAATACTATTTAATTCCAACCGCAGAAGTGCCGATCACAAACTTTGTCCGTGATGAAATCATCGATGCGGATCGTTTGCCACTTAAATATACTGCACACACCCCTTGTTTCCGTAGCGAAGCAGGTTCTTATGGTCGTGATACCCGTGGTTTGATTCGTCAACATCAGTTCGACAAGGTCGAAATGGTGCAAATCGTGAAACCTGAGCACTCAATGCAGGCACTAGAAGATTTAACTGCACATGCAGAGGGCATTTTGCAGGCATTGGGCTTACCGTATCGCAAAATTTTGCTCTGCGGTGGTGACATGGGCTTTGGTGCAATCAAGACGTATGACTTAGAAGTGTGGGTACCAAGCCAAGAGACTTATCGTGAGATTTCAAGCTGTTCAAATATGGGCGATTTCCAAGCACGTCGTATGAAAGCACGCTACCGTGTGGATCAGAAGAAGATCGAATTGGTGCATACCTTGAATGGTTCAGGCTTGGCTGTAGGTCGTACTTTACTTGCTGTGATGGAAAACTATCAGCGTGCTGATGGTTCTATCGAAATTCCTGAAGTTTTACGTCCATATATGGGTGGTATTGCTTATATCGACTAAAATGCATCGAATTTGTGCATAGTTTTTGCTTTAACTCAATCAGATCTAAAAATATAGAGGCATCGCGTGGATATTTTCCCAATCTCTTTAAAGTTGCAACAGCAACGTTGTCTGATTGTGGGTGGTGGGCATATTGCCTACCGCAAAGCAAATTTGCTAGTGAAAGCTGGTGCAATTGTTGATGTGATTGCACCAGACATTGAACCTGAACTCCGCTCACTGTTAGAAAAGTCGTCAGGGCAATATATCCAAGCTACTTTTTCTGAAAATATTTTGACAACGCCATATCGCTTAGTCATCGCTGCAACAGATCATCCTGAAGTCAATAAAACTGTATTTGAGCAATGTGAACAGCGTAATATTTTAGTCAATAGTGTGGATGATATTCCGCATTGTCGCTTTATGGTGCCTGCGATTATTGATCGTTCTCCTTTGGTGATTTCAGTTGCTTCAAATGGTGCATCACCTGTTTTATCTAGACAGTTGCGCACTCAGATTGAAACGATTGTGCCGCATGGCATGGGCAAGCTTGCAGAATTTTCAGGAAAATGGCGTAAGCAAGTTAAAGCTAAAATTACGAATCCAGATGAACGCCGTATCTTTTGGGAAAATTTGTACGCTAGCCCATTAAAAGAGCAAGTCTTTAATGACAACTTGGATGTGGCAAATGATCTGATTGAGCAAGCATTATCAGAATGGACTGCACCGAAAGGTGAGGTTTATTTGGTGGGTGCTGGACCGGGTGACCCTGAACTACTGACATTAAAAGCATTACGTCTGATGCAACAAGCAGATGTGGTGATTTATGATCGTTTGGTTTCAGCACCCATTATGGAACTATGCCGCCGTGATGCCACGAAGATTTACGTGGGCAAAGCACGTTCCAATCACTCTGTTCCACAAGATGGTATTAATGCTTTACTGGTTGAATATGCACAGCAAGGGAAACGTGTTTGTCGCTTGAAAGGTGGTGATCCCTTTATTTTTGGTCGTGGTGGTGAAGAAATTCAAGAGCTGGTTGAAGCAAATGTGACCTTCCAAGTAGTACCCGGGATTACTGCTGCTTCAGGCTGTTCTGCTTATGCGGGTATTCCACTGACCCATCGTGATTATGCGCAAAGTGTACGTTTCCTCACTGGGCATTTAAAAGAAGGTTCACCTGAGCTGCCTTGGCATGAACTGGTGTATGAAAACCAAACCTTGGTGTTGTATATGGGCTTGGTTGGTTTAGAGCGTATTTGTGAACAACTCATTGCGCACGGTCAACGTCCAAGCATGCCCGTTGCTTTGATCTCAAAAGGTACAACACCTGAGCAAAAGGTGGTGGTGGGAACATTGGCGGATATTGCCACCAAAGTCTCCGAACATCATATCGTAGCACCGACTTTAACCATTATTGGTGAAGTGGTGAGTTTACGTGAACAGTTACAATGGCAATCCCTCCCGACCTCCCTGTAAAAAAAAGAGGTGAGGAGCATTTATAGCTCCTCAAGGGAGATTTTAAAGTAGAGAAAATTTGTGATTCATGTCGTCCTATACGAGCCAGAGATTCCAGCGAATACTGGCAATATCATCCGTTTATGTGCCAATACGGGTGCTCAGCTACATTTGGTTAAACCATTAGGTTTTGAACTGGATGATAAAAAGCTTAAGCGTGCAGGATTGGACTATCACGAATGGGCGAGAATGCAAATCTGGGACAATATTGAATCATGTCTGGCTGATTTAAAAGCCAAAGGTGTCGAGCATGTCTTTCCTCTGACCACCAAAGGGGCAGCAACACCGCATACGGTTGATTTAAATCGACCAGTGGCATTGTTAATGGGACCTGAAACACGGGGCTTACCTGAACAGGTACGCCTTATGTTTCCACCAGAGCAGTGGATACGTTTGCCTATGGCTGAAAACTCAAGAAGTTTGAATTTATCTAATGCCACGGCTGTGATTGTTTACGAAGCGTGGAGACAGCAGGGCTTCAAAGAGCTGATCTGATTTTAGAAAAGTCCTTAAATATCACCATGAGATTGTGGATAGATATGAACCTCACTGAACTATTCTGTTGCTGCTTGTACTGCGTCATAACGTTGTTGGGCATAAATAATTTGTTCAATATTACTCTCTGCCCAATCTTTCAATTGATATGCCATTTCAGCGACTTCTAAGCCTAAAGCAGTCAATGAGTATTCGACTCGAATTGGCGAGGTGTTTTGTACTTGTCGTGCAATAAAACCATCTCGTTCCAGCATTTTTAATTTTTGTGAAAGTACTTTGGGGGAGATGCCTTCAATGTTCTTTTTGAGTAAATTAAAGTGTTGGGCTTCTTGCGAAAGCACATTGATGATCAGTAATACCCATTTATCTGCAATTTTTTCAAAAAATAATCGGGCAGGGCAATGTTGTTGATAAACATTGTATTTTAAGCCTTTTATCATCGTTACAACCCTCAATTTTCCTCTTTGATGTCCTTAGTTACCAAAAGGTAACTAATTGACACCTAGTTTCTAAAATATATCATTAAATGGAACTTTTTAGAACTCTAGGTTATCTCATGACAAAAATTGCAGTTGTTTATTACTCAGGCTATGGTCATACCAAAGTGATTGCAGAAACTTTTGCTCAAGCAATTGATGCTACTCGAATTGAAATTGATCAAAAAGGGGATATTACAGAACAAGATTGGCAGACATTAGATCAAGCCGATGCAATTGTCTTTGGTGTGCCGACTTATATGGCTTCGACACCTTGGCAGTTTAAGAAATTTGCGGATGATTCTTCTAAACGTTGGTTTACACGAGCTTGGCAAGATAAGATTTTTGGCGGATTTACCAACAGTGGAAGCCTGAATGGTGATAAGCAAATGACGTTGATTCAGTTACAGGCATTGGCATTCCAGCATGGTGGTCTTTGGGTCAGCTTGGGTATTTTACCTTCCAATACCAAAGCGGCGACACATAATGATATCAATTATATGGGAAGTTTTGGTGGGGCAATGGTACAGAGTCCTGCTGATGCGTCAGCAGATGAAATTCCACAAGGTGATTTAGACACGGTCAAAGCTTATGCAATACGTATTCAAAGTATTAGCAATAAGTTTGTGGGCTGATTTGCTATTCTTGGATAAAACAAAAGGCGCATCAGGCGCCTTTTGTCTATTTCACATACTTATCACAAATGATTATTCGTGTTCATTATGTTGTGGCGCGTTATATTTAAAGCCCTTGGTTTTATAACCGAGGTATAGCACACCAAACATTGCCCACCATAAACCATATTTCAATGCTGTCTCTTCAATCTCAAGCCATAAAGCAAAGATACTGATAAAACCACATAATGGAATCACCACATAGTTGATGATTTCTTTCAGTGTCTTGGTGCGACCATCTCGAAGTGCATAACGTGAGATCACCGATAGGTTGACAAAGGTAAATGCGGTTAAAGCACCAAAGCTAATCATTGAAATGACAATATCTAGATCCATGAAGCCCGCAGTCAATGCGACAGCACCAACAATTAAGATATTGTAAGATGGTGTAAAGCTTTTTGGGCTGATATGACCAAAGATTTTCTTATTGATAATGCCATCACGACCCATGACATACATGAGACGTGAAACGCCTGCATGTGCTGAAATACCCGATGCCATCACGGTGATGATTGCAAAGGCTAATACATAGGCTTGGAATAATGAGCCACCAACCAACATTAAGATTTCTGGTTGTGTTTCAGCAATATCTTTAAAATAACTACTTGGGTTATTTGGGAAATAAAGCTGAATAAAATATGTACTGATAATGAAGATCACGCCAGCAAGTAGGGCGGTTAAGAAAATCGCTTTAGGTAAGGTTTTCTCGGTATCTTTGGTTTCTTCAGCAAGAGAACTTAATGAGTCAAATCCTGTAAATGAGAAACAGAGTAGGGTTGCACCAGTAATTAATGCACCGACTGAAGTGAGCTCATTCCAGAAAGGTTCCAAACTCCACAGTTGATAGCGCGTTTCAGCCGTGATAGGACCATCCGCATTCATTCCCATTTGTAATTTGTTGTATACCAAATAGCTAAATGTGCCGATAACGATCAACTGAACCAATACAATCCAACTGTTAAAGTTTGCAACGAAACGCGCACCACGTAAGTTAACGCCAGTCATAAATGCAGTCAGTACAACCACCCATACCCAATGATTTACATCTGGGAAAAGTGCGGTGAGGTAAATCACCGCAAGGATGATATTGACCATGGGCGAGAGTAGATAGTCTAACCACGAAGACCAGCCGACCATAAACCCGATGTTGGGATGAATCGATTTTTGAGCATAGGTATACGCTGAACCAGACGATGGATAACGTCTGATCATATGTCCATAGCTAAGCGACGTCAGCAAAATGGCAACCAATGCGAAGATATATGAGGTTGGGACGTGGTGATTACTTGCTTCCGACACCAGACCGAAAGTATCAAATAACGTCATTGGTTGAATATATGCCAAACCAATAATGATGACGTGCCACAGACCTAATGTTTTTTGCAGTTTAGCTGCTGATTGAGTCCCAGAGATGTTTGTCAACGGCGTTACCCTCGTTATCGTTGATCAAGGATCAGCTATGGTTTAAGGATCATTTGAGACGAAAATGATCCCCCCTACAGAAAAAAAAGCGAAGTGCGCCAATCTATCCTAAATTGGCATAAATTGTCAGCCCTTTTATGCTTTTTTAGCAATTTTTTTGCCAATTGGGGAGAAAAGTAGATGAATTATGGGTTCACAAAATACAAAAGCCCTGAGTAGCATTTCTTGTCGAGCCTAGTTGAGTGTGCTTGGGCTATATACAAGGAATGATTATCAGGGCTCTAAGGAGTAATTATTTATTTAACTAAATGAATTACCAAGCTTTTTGTAAAATAGAACGAAGATCTTTCAAACTTGTTTCTTTCGGATTAAAAATGATTGAGCCATCATTTAAGGCTTTTTCAGCGACTTCATCTAACTGTGCTTCGGTAATTTTAGCCGTTTCACTTAAGGTGCGTGGAAGCTTGGTTAAGCTAAATAAACGATCACGCATGGTCAAAAGTGTTGCAATTGTTTTATCAGCGCGCAAGTTGGCAGGTGTTTGTGCATAAATATCTGCACCTGCAAGTGGCAGTAATAATTCGCCAATTTTGTGCCCATTGATTTCTTTGTTG
This sequence comes from Acinetobacter sp. NIPH 2699, assembly GCF_022549355.1. GTDB lineage: Bacteria > Pseudomonadota > Gammaproteobacteria > Pseudomonadales > Moraxellaceae > Acinetobacter. Next base: position 33,775 of record NZ_JAKZGL010000007.1, on the reverse strand, counting down.
TATTCAAGCACGTATGGCAAAAACAGGTTCATACAAAGACCATGAGGCAGATGAGCAACAGCACCTAAAGCATGACCCAGTGAATGGACTAAGCCAACCATTGAGTTAGAGAAGGCAATACCTGCCATGGTTGAGGCCTGCGCCAATTCTAAACGGCCTTGTGCATCGTTTGGATTGTCTAAAACTTTAAACAGGTTTTCACTGACTTTTTTAACTGCTGCACTGGCATAAGCATCACTGATCGGATTTGCTGCTAAACAGGTATAGGCTTCAACTGCATGGGTCATGGCATCCATTGCGGTCATTGCGGTTAAATGCGGCGGTAAAGTCATGGTCATACGTGGATCAAGAATCGCAGCATGAGGCATTAAATAGTAAGAGGTAAATGGAATTTTGACATTTCTTTCAATATCAGACACCACTGCAACCATGGTGACTTCTGAACCTGTACCCGATGTGGTTGGAATCACGAAAAATGGTTTTAATGGCTTTGGCAGGTTATGCGCGCCTGAATATTGTAATAGATCATCACCCCCCTCAGAAACGAGGATATTCGTCGCCTTTGAAGTATCAATCACTGAGCCACCGCCAATCGCAATAATCGCATCACAGTTTTGGTTGCGATAAAGTTCAGCAGCTAAACGGACCACTTCCAAGCTTGAATCAGGTGGAACATCATCAAAGATCGCACCAATCACTGCATCTGTAGTGCTGAAAGCCGCTTCAATCGGACTCAGTAGACCATTGGCACGTACGCCTTTATCGGTAATGATCATTGGGCGTTTTGCACCTAAGGTCGCAAGTTCAAAAGGGATGTGCTCTAACGCAGCGTTACCAGCAATTACTTTTACAGGACAGAAAAATTCGTAATAAGGCTTAGCCATGTTATGCGCTCCGTTTAAGATATGATTTTGCGACTTTGATATAAATATTTTTTGCACCCGTGAATTTTTCTTTTAAGGTCAATTCCATTGGATAGCGTTTTACTGCAAGCGAAGCAACTAATTTTGGCAGGATCAGGGCTTCCATTTTATTGAGGCAACGTACTAGACGAATTGCAAAAGAAACGTCGCCATTGACAAGCATGCGGTCATTGGCAAATGCCTGTGCTGTACTTTCCTGAAAAGAAAACACGAGGAAAGCATGGGTTAAATGTTTAAACGTAATGGTTAAGTTTGGTTGACCTTTAAAGTTTGATAAAAGTTCCAGTTGTTTCCCTTCAATTACTCGTGCAACAAATGCAGGCCCATTGGGAAATACATTCATTGAAAGTATAAAACCAACAGGAAACTTAGAAACTTCCTCGCGTACTTCATCGTCCACTTGACTTGCCATGACTAAACCACGACCGACAACGTCCATCATGAGTTTTACGTAGGCAAGTTGCAAAGTGGGCTTCACTGCTTTGGTTGAAATCACTTGCGTATCCCTTGTTAAAATTATGCAAAAGCTAATTTAGAGTATTTACTCTAATTTATTTTTTTGAAATTGAAAAGTAGTTTATTCAGATTTGACTGCGAGGTCACGAAAGAAACCTGTATTCTGTAAATAACAAATAAAATCCTGACTGACTTGCTCAAAGCTTGGATAATCCTTAAGCAAGTCTTGTAAGCGTACCATTTCTAAACCCGCGTATCCACAAGGATTAATGGTTTGGAAACCAGTGAGGTTACAATCAATATTGAGTGATAAACCATGATAACTACGACCACGGCGAATTTTAAAACCAAGTGAACCAATTTTACGTTCATCGACGTAGACGCCAGGGGCATCGGACTTGGCATAAGCATGAATTTGGTATTGTTGAAGGATATCGATCATGGCTTGTTCAGTAAAACTCACTAAGCTGCGCACATTCCATTTCAACCGATTTAAGTCAAATAGGAAATAAGCCACGAGCTGTCCTTGACCATGCCATGTGATTTGCCCACCACGATCAGTCTGAACAATCGGCAGATCACTTTGCATTAGAATATGTTCGGCTTTACCCGCTTGGCCCTGAGTCAGTACATCTTGGTGTTGTAATAACCAGACTTCATCTGGAGTATTTTCATCCCGAGTCTCGGTAAAGCTTTTCATGGCTTCAAAGCGATCTGTGTAGTCTTGTAGATCATTGAAGCAACGAATGATTAATGCGGGCTTATCAAAGTCCATTACAGCACTTTTCCTTTGATTCATGCAGTTTTATCTCAAGATTCATTATCTAATTATTTAGATGAGATAAACAGGGATCTTTCAAAAAATCAGGTAAAAACATTTGATTATTGTGGTTGTTTTAACTAAAAAGAAAAAATCCAAAACACTTCCGTATTTTGGATTTCTTCATTAAAGCGCTGTCTTAATTAACGGACAGGCTGCAAGATCTGCGTATAAGGCATGAACTTGTTCCAATTCTTCAAAGCGTAATTGCGCTGTTAAAGAATGGTATTTGCCAGTACGTGATGGCTGAACTTTGACTGAGTCACCATCAAATTCAGGGAAGTGCTTCTGCAAAATATCAACAACAGCCACTCGAAGTTCATCCCCTGCATTACCAATCAATTTGATCGGATAGTCCATCGGGAAAACCCAAAGATGTTCTTGCAATTCACGAGAAGGAGTGCGGTCTAACATGAGCAACCTCTTTAATTTGAAACGCCTGCATCAGCGCAGGCGTTTTTGATCTAATAGATAAATGGGGATGAAGTGTCTAACTTCAAGGCTTGAGTAGCAGCCAAACGGTGTTTTGCTCTTACTCAAGATTTCCCAAAGATTAGTCGTTTTCCAAGAATGAACGTAAGTGTTCTGAGCGAGACGGGTGGCGAAGTTTACGTAAAGCTTTCGCTTCAATTTGACGAATACGCTCACGTGTTACATCAAACTGTTTACCCACTTCTTCTAAAGTATGATCGGTTGGCATATCGATACCAAAACGCATTTTCAATACTTTCGCTTCACGTTCAGTTAAGTTTTCAAGGACTTCACGCGTCGCTTCTTTTAAGCCTTCTGAGGTCGCAGCATCCACTGGAGAAGTGATGTTTGAGTCCTCAATGAAGTCACCAAGATGCGAATCTTCATCATCACCGATCGGTGTTTCCATCGAAATCGGTTCTTTTGCGATCTTGAGTACTTTACGAACTTTAACTTCGTCCATTTCCAAACGTTCGCCGAGTTCTTCAGGCGTAGGTTCACGACCCATTTCCTGAAGAAGTTGACGAGAAACACGATTGATCTTGTTGATGGTTTCAATCATGTGAACTGGAATACGAATGGTACGTGCTTGATCCGCAATCGAACGTGTGATCGCCTGACGAATCCACCAAGTTGCATAGGTCGAGAATTTATAACCGCGACGATATTCAAACTTGTCAACGGCTTTCATTAGACCGATGTTACCTTCTTGAATCAGATCGAGGAATTGCAAGCCACGGTTGGTGTATTTTTTCGCAATCGAAATCACCAAACGTAAGTTTGCTTCAACCATTTCTTTTTTAGCACGGCGAGCTTTCGCTTCACCAACAGCCATACGTTTAGAAATATCTTTGATATCTTTAACGCTTAACTCAAGTTCTTTTTCAATATCAGCAATCTTTTGTTGGAAAGCCAATACATCCGGACGAACTTTTTCTAAGTGTCCTTTGATCTCAGCAGGTGCCTTCGCGATTTGCTCATCTAACCATGCTGGATTAGATTCTTGCTCAGGGAACGAAGTACGGAACTGGTGACGATCCATACGACCACGACGTACTGCATAACGCATGATTTCACGTTCGTTGGTACGGATTTGATCATGTGTACCACGAATCATTTCAGAAATGATGTCGAATAGACGCGGCGTAAATTTGAACATCATAAAGACAGTCGCTAATGACTCAAGTGCAACTTTTGCTTCTTCGCTATTGCGACCATGCTCGGCAATAACCGTCTTTGTTTCGTTCCAAGCTCTTTCTAATTCAGTGAAACGAGCTTTAGCAATTTCAGGATCTGGACCTGAGTCTGCTTCAGAATCATCATCGCTTTCTGATTCTTCTTCGTCATCATCGTCTAGTTTAACGTCTTTAGTTGTTTTTACAGAATCAGCTTCTTCTACAAGCTCAGCTTCTTCAATGACTTCAGGAATTTCTTCGTCAGATTCAGGATCTAAATAACCAGACAGAATATCGGCAAGACGACGTTCACCCGTTACATAATCATTATATTCTTGTAATACCACTTCGACTGCATTTGGCCAGTATGCGATAGAGTGTAAAACATCACGGATACCTTCTTCGATCCGTTTTGCAATACTAATCTCGCCTTCACGGGTCAGAAGTTCAACTGTCCCCATTTCACGCATATACATACGTACAGGGTCAGTGGTACGACCTGGTTCGCTTTCAACCGATGCTAATACGGCAGCAGCTTCTTCTTCAGCAACTTCATCCGTTGTTTCGGTAGATTCACCAAACATGGTGTCATCAGTTTCAGGCGCACGTTCATGCACAGGAATACCGACATCTTGAAGCATTTGAATAATGTCTTCAATCTGCTCACTTTCCGTAATTGAGTCTGGGAGATGATCGTTAACCTCAGCGTAAGTTAAGTAACCTTGTTCTTTGCCTCGGCTAATCAGAGCCGCTACTTGTGAAGTAGGGGAATGCATATCGCTCATCTTTGCTTACTCTTTGTTGAATCTGTGGCGGTGAAAAACCGTGCATGATAGCACAATTCACTAGGAATGTTTTGGATTTGATCCGTTTGCTTTAAATAAAAAATATGTTTGATTTTAAGGTCGTGTGTTGAATATGGGGTTAAGCAATAATTTTTCAAGACTTAAATTCCTAAAAGCGTTTTTTATTGGTCATGTCCTTAGACTATAAATACACAAAAAAACTGCCGAAAAAAAGTACAAAACACCATTTTATAGCGAAAAAATCAAATAAAACTTGACAGGGAAATCTAAGAAAGATAAATAGCGGCTAGACCCATTTATATTTTTGCATTACGAGGTAGTGTTAGTGTCTTCTACAGATTTTGAATTAGATGATGATAACTACGGTGAGGACGATGCTGGTTTTGATGAGTCGTCAAGTAAACTCACCGCTAAAGAATCATTAGAAAAGCGCCGTTTAATTGATGATCTACTGGCTCAGCGCCGTTTAGAACGAGAATTAAAAGATTTTGACTATGATTTCGACGACGATGACCTCGATGACGAAGACTAAGCAAAATTGCTGAGACTTTATGTCCTAAAATGTTATGCTGTTGAAGATGTATTTTTAGAATTGGATAGAGAATGAGCACGTTAGATTTAGACTTATTGAGTAATTATCTTGACGGTGATCAAAACGAATACGGTCTAGATTTCGCTGCGACTCATGGCTTTTTGTGTGCGATTGCAGTCGGCCCAAAATTTGATCGTTGGTTGGATGAGCTATTTGATAGCAATCAAAAGAAAGTTCCGAATGAAGTGATTGAGCAAATCAAACTTTGGTTAGAGGCTCTTCGCCAAAATTTAGCCAATGAAGATGGAATCGAATTTCCATTTGAAATCGAAGAAGCAGATGTAGAATCGAGCTTGGGTGATTGGAGCGTTGGTTTTGTTGATGCGATGTTCTTAAATGAAGATGCTTGGTTTGTACCTGAGTTTGAAGAACAGTTAATTGACTTAACTTTACCGATTATGGTGTTTAGTGGCATTGATGAAGAAGATCCACAAATGGAATCTTTCCGCCGTAATGGTCAGTTGATGGACGAATTAGCTGAAGAAATCCCAGATAATTTGAATGAAATTTACCTGATGTATCATACGCCAGCGTGATGAGACATCTTGTGCCGCTACAATCGTGGCTCATGTATCTCTAGCAAGTTACATATTAAAACGTCCCTCGAGGACGTTTTTTATACCTATTTTTTATGAATAAAATTAAAAAGAGTGTGATGACTGAGCTTGCTTGTCCATTTCGGACACTACAAATTTGCAAAGAATAAGCTTAGGCCTAAAGCACTGAGCACAATGCCAATTATGCGATTGATGGTCATTTGTTTGGCGAAAATTTTATTTCTAATCGTTGGTGTAGAACAAAAAAAAGTAATTAAACAGAACCAGAATAGATGGCTTGTTGAGATAAAAACACCATAAGCTAAAAGTTTGTTTATCTTGTTCTCTGATGTCATTATCTGTGAGAAGACACTCATCACAAATAATGTGGTTTTGGGATTTAAACTATTGGTTAAAAAACCGTGTTTGAATGCTTGCCTGTTTGTGATATCTGAGCTGTTTTCATTCAAAATAATTGGAGGTTGCGTAAATGTCTTGTAGCCCATATAAATTAAATAAGCTGCGCCAATATATTGAATAATATAAATTAAGCTTGGAAGTTGCTGTTGCAGAAACTTTAAACCGATCAAACTGTAACTGATATGCACCCAAACGCCAGCAGCAATTCCATAGGCTGTCCAGAGCCCTAATTTTCGACCATAGAGATAACTATTTCGAGTGACTAAGGCAAAGTCTGCACCGGGACTCATGACCGCCAGTATTGTAACGATTGTTACTGCGATTATTTCATTCACTCATCTATTCCTGAAAATATTGGTTTTAAGTATCTTTATATTTTTCATATATTTGTTATATTTAAAATCGAAATTAATTCTTGTTGATACATGAGTTTTTGGAATGATAGAAAGATTGTCTTTGAATTCACTTAAGTTTTTTTATTATGTGGCGCGTTATGAAAGTATGACCATTGCTGCAGAAAAGTTATTTGTGACTCAAGGAGCGGTCAGTAAGCAGCTTAAGAATCTAGAAGACTCGTTGGGGTTTAGCTTGTTTGTTCGTGAGGCTAGAAAGTTACGCTTAACACGCGAAGGCGAAGTCTTATTTGATTGCTGTCAGCAAGTTTTTCAGCACATTGATCAGTGTTTGGTACAGTTGCAAGATAAAACCAAAGCACAAAATAATTTAGTTCTTTCGTGTGAGCCAACTCTTGCAATGAAGTGGTTAATTCCACGGTTGGTACAATTTAAACAGCTCTACCCTGACTTGGAGGTCAACTTGTTAACGGGAGGTGGGGTGGTAAACTTTAAGGAACAAAATATAGATTTAGCGCTAAGGCGTAATGATTTTGATTGGGGTGAAACAGTCTATAGTGAAAAAATAGCCGATGAAAATATGCTTTGTGTGGCCTCAAAGAATAATCTGCAACCTGCAACACAGGTATTTATTTCAGCATCAAGAGCAAAGCTATGGCAACAATTTAAAGAGATTCACAAAGGGCGATTTAAGGAGTTAAACAAATCTTCCCTTGAGCATTTTTATTTATGTATTGAAGCCTGTTTGGCTGGGTTAGGGGCGACTGTCGTGTCCGCATATATGGTTGAAAGAGAAATGAAATATCAAATGCTGGAGCTGCTTAGTCCAGTGTATCAGGATGGCTCATCGTATTTCTTATTATCGGCTCAGCCGTTTGAGGATGATTTGCGTAAATTATTGTTTCGGGATTGGTTAAGAGCAGAGATGCAAGCGAGCCAGTTCTGGTTTAAATCAACCCAAACAACGTGATTATGCAAGATAGATCAAAAGCCTTGATCTGTTAGTAGATATATCAGCGCCTAAATATGCTTAAAATAAACGTTTAATCAGTCATTGAACGTTTGCTTAGATACCAAGCATGTTCATAGGCTGTGAGTTTACCTTTTAGGTTTTCTGTATTCGATGCTAATAATTTAATATCGTAATTTGCTCCATAGTGTTGAATTAACTCGTATTCAGGAACAAAAAAGGGTGGTCCTGCAAATAAGCTTTGATCGTATTCTAGGCTGATGAGTAATTGTGGTGCTTGGTGGCTAATGTTAAGTAGATGCTGGGTATATTGTGTGCGCATTTTTTCGGGTAATGCAATGAGTGCTGCTCGATCATAAACTGCATCAATCTTACCGATTTGCTCTGTTGTTAACTCAAAGAAATCTCCGACAAACAGTTCAATTTGAGCATGCTGATAATGAGTTAAATGATCTATTTGGGCTTCTTGAAAAGTAAGCCCTAGGTCTAAAATCAAATCTTGAATCGCAATTGGACTCAGATCAATTCCGATCACATGATAGCCTTGCTCGATCAGCCAGCTTATATCTAGACTTTTGCCGCAAAGTGGAACAAAAACTCGTGCATTTTTAGTTAGATTTAGGCTTGCCAAATATTCTGTTAGTAATGTGTGAGGCTGGTTTTGATGAAAACCGATGCTATTGGTTTGCCATTTGTTATGCCAAAAATCATGTTGCATTTTTGAAACCTCAATATTTATTTAGAATCTATCTTGTTTGATGAATAACGTTTCTTTGCGAATCGCCAGAAAATATAAAGGAGAACAATGGTCAAAATAATATAACCAACACGTTGTATGATCATGCTCATCAATGCTTGATTTTCACTAAAATAATAACCTAGACAGGCAAGAAAACTTGTCCAGATCACTGTTCCAGCAGCGCTGTAAGTCATAAATTTGTTAAAAGGCATTTTGCTGATACCAGCAGGAATACTAATGAGGGAGCGGACTGCAGGAATCATTCGACCGAAAAAAACAACCCGATGCCCGTATTTTTCAAACCAAGTTAAGGATTTTTCTAAGTCGGTTGTGTTTATTCTTAAATATTTCCCATAACGCTCTATAATATGGAATAAGTGTTGCTGTGGGATTTTTCGACCAATCCAATACAGCAGCATTGCGGCCAAAAGTGAGCCTATACTGCCTGCGATAATCACACCGATCAGTCTAAGGTCACCTTTTGAAGCAGTATAACCTGCGGAAGGCATAATAATTTCGGATGGAATCGGTGGAAAAACATTATCGAGAAACATAAGAAATGCGATGCCTAGATAACCTAGTTTCTCCATAATAGATAAGATCCAATCTTCTAGTCCCATAGTGCCTTGAATGTTGTTTATGAATTTAAAGCAGAATAATGGCCATTAGCTGAATGCTCAATGAGGTATTGGTTAACAGGTTTTATTTAGCAAAAAGCCTTAGTTGAACTAAGGCTTTTAAAATTTCGCTCTATACGAGACGCTTACAAGCGTTTGCGTTTTGCTGCGGTAATTTGTGATTGACGCATACGGAAGCCGGCTTTTTGCTTGTCCGTTGTTTTATCAATACAGTAAATACAAGAAACACCATGTTCATAGCTTGGTAACTCTGATTCGGCTTGGGTGAGCGGCCAGCCACAAGCATGACATTTGATATTTTCGCCTTCTTCAACACCGTGAGTCACTGCGGTACGGCCATCAAAGACAAAGCATTCACCTTCCCATAGGCTTTCTTCAGCAGGCGTTTCTTCGAGGTATTTTAAAATACCACCTTTAAGATGATAAACCTCGTTAAAACCTTCTTGTAAGAGTAGGGAGGTTGATTTTTCACAGCGAATACCACCTGTACAGAACATCGCAATTTTTTTGTCTTTATGTTGCTCAAGATTCTGTTTTACGTAATCTGGAAACTCACGGAAGCTTTCAGTTTTTGGGTCAATTGCATTCTTGAATGTCCCAGCTTTATATTCATAATCATTACGTGTATCAATTAAAATCACATCATCACGCGCAATCAGTTCATTCCACTCTTTGGGATCAAGGTAGTGACCCACTAAATCGCGTGGTTTAACTTCTACACCTAGAGTCACAATTTCTTTTTTTAGTTTAATTTTCATCTTACGGAATGGCTTATCAGAGCTATGAGACTCTTTGTATTCCATTGCGGTAAAACCTTCATCAAGTAAAAAACGATAAATTGTGTCAATTGCCGCACGATCACCAGCAACTGTACCATTAATTCCTTCTGACGCTACAATCAGAGTTCCACACAAATTGATACGATTCACTAAGTCTAAAAGACGTTGTTGCAGGTCGGCTGCATCTGAAACTTCTTTAAATTGATATAGTGCTGCAACAACCCAATTTGTGGTCGCTTGCTGTTCTACAGGTGCAAGCTGTTCTACAGTAGCGTTCATGGATAACTCCAAATGTATTAAGATAGGAAAATTAAGGCGCACATTTTAGCGCGAAATCTGAAAATAAGCGAGAAAACCATAAAATTGATATGGTTTTATAGGAGTTGGTTTTGAGTAGTGATCGTCGAATTCCATCATTGACCCCATGTGCAGGGCGTTGTTCAACGGTATTTGGTGATCTGGTTTGTCGTGGCTGTCGCCGTTTTAATCATGAAGTCATTCAATGGAATACTTATAGCCCAGAACAAAGACTGGCGGTGTGGCGGCGCTTAGATGCGCAGCTAGACCAAATCTTGGTGCCTTTGTTGCCAAATGCAAATCTTCAGCATGTTGAGGGTTTTATCCATAGTCGGCATATCCGCATACTGGACAGTGCGAGCACTGGCCGTAAACTTTATCATGCACTTAAGCTTTGTGAAAAAAATAAACAGCTTGCTCATGATAGTGGTTTAGGTGTGGTTGATCAGCAAGTGAAACCGATCTGGGAAGAGTTTGAACGTCGTGTATTGGCTTTGGCGAAGGCGAGTTATGAACTGGCATGGTTACGTGCAGATGGTATTAGTTATAACTTAATGCGTTTATTAGATGATGAAGATTAATACCTTGATGCTTTATGAATTTAAAAAGCTGCCATTTGGCAGCTTTTTAAACAAACATTAATTTTAGTTTTAAAATTAACGGTTGATATCGCGTCTAGTTTCACCAGTATAAAGCTGACGAGGGCGACCGATTTTGTATGGCGCAGAATGCATTTCTAACCAGTGGCTGATCCAGCCTACAGTACGTGCAAGTGCAAAGATTACTGTAAACATGCTGGTTGGGATACCAATTGCTTTAAGGATGATACCTGAGTAGAAATCTACGTTTGGATATAAATTACGCTTGATGAAGTATTCATCAGACAATGCAATTTTCTCAAGTTCCATTGCAAGCGCAAGTTGCGGATCATCAATACCTAAAGCTTCAAGCACTTCGTCACATGTTTCTTTCATGACTTTTGCACGTGGATCGAAGTTTTTGTAAACACGGTGACCGAAGCCCATGAGTTTAACTTCTTTACGCTTTACTTTTTCCATGAATTCAGCAACGTTTTCTACGCTACCAATTTCATCTAGCATTTTAAGTACAGCTTCGTTTGCACCGCCGTGAGCAGGTCCCCACAGTGCAGAAATCCCAGAAGAGATACATGCATATGGGTTTGCACCTGTTGAACCAGCAAGACGTACAGTCGATGTAGACGCATTTTGCTCATGGTCAGCATGAAGCGTAAAAATACGATCCATTGCTTTCGCAAGTACAGGATTTACTTTGTAATCACGGTCAGCAGGTGTTGCAAACATCATATGCAAGAAGTTTTCTGCATAATCTAGATCATTACGTGGGTAAATGAATGGTTGACCGACTGTGTACTTGTAGCTCCAAGCGGCAAGTGTTGGGATTTTTGCAATTAAACGAATTGCTGTAATTTCGCGATGGTTAACATCTTCAATATCGAAAGCGTTGTGATAGAACGCTGATAAAGCACCAACAACACCAACCATGATCGCCATAGGGTGAGCGTCACGACGGAAACCATTAAAGAAACGGCTAACTTGATCGTGAACCATGGTGTGATTGCGCACTTTAGCGTCAAATTCTGCTTTTTGTTCAGCAGTTGGAAGCTCACCATTTAACAATAAGTAGCAAGTTTCTAAGTAGTCTGCTTGAGTCGCTAATTGATCAATTGGATAGCCACGGTGTAATAACACACCTTTGTCACCATCAATGAATGTGATCTTAGATTCGCAAGCAGCTGTCGCCATAAAACCAGGATCGAAAGTAAAGTGACCAGATGCCAATACATCTTTAACGTCAATTACATCTGGGCCCAATGTGCCGCTGTAAATTGGTAATTCAATTTCTTTGCCATCAAGCTGTAATACGGCTTTTTTGCCAGTTGCTGCAGACATTCAATAGATCTCCTGTCCTGGTGAATGATTATCTGACTCGAAATCCTAATCTTGTCATGTGCGAATCAGACGGTGTCAAAATTTGCTATAAGATTAGTGGCTACTAAAATTTTGTCAATTATACTTAGGGATAAAAAATGACGTTGCTATAGTCAATGAGTCATTCAGTATCAAAGGAAAAACTGAGTAAAATCACAGCACCGGTCGAGTATAATATGTCAAATCATGTTTCAGGTGCATAAAAAAAATGAAGCATCAGTACAATTGTAAGTAAATTTTTATTTCGGTGATATTTTGGTGCTTATAAAATAAGGACTTAGAAGTGTTCGAAACGCTATATATCTCAAGGTTTAGAATTGAATAGTGATTCAAAAATTGATTAAAAAGTGTATTTGTTGTGGAATAATTGATTCATTGTGGTGCGCTTGATTGTATAAAAAAACCGCATTTCTTTTTTAATGAGAACGTGATGAATAGATTATTGATTATTCATATTTAATATATAAATGGGGGGTATCATTTTCGACAATATTTATAACTGAATGATTTGCACTGGATTTACGCTAAAAAAGTGTATTTTTTATGAAAAAAATAAGAAAAAATCAATGAAAGTGAAAAATATTTATAAATAATCTCTCCTTATTTTTATCCTTTAAAAACATGTGGATATCTTGTTTCTATTTGGTGTTTCACCGTTGTTATTGCTGTTCTATTCATGAATGATTCTTATTTAATGTGTTTTTAGACTAAAGAGAAATCTGATTGTTTGTATTTTGATATTTCACGTCTTATAATTCGGTGTCGTTATATATAGGTTAGGCATGTGCTGTTCTTGCCTGACAATGCCAGCTTTCCTTTGAATTAATTCAAACAAACTCCAGTTGGAGTTTCTACCTACAGGATGCCCGCTGTGAAAAGCAACAGACCTGTCAATTTGTCCATGGGTCAAGTGTTAGCGGTAAATTTACGCTCACCCGTGGCTATTGCATCAATTCTACACCGTCTATCAGGTGTAATCGTTTTCTTACTCGTCGCAGTTCTTTTGTGGATTTTGGATAAATCTTTATCTTCACCAGAAGGATTTGATTACGTTAAAAATGTCGTTTTCGGAAATATCTGTGTACGTTTTATCGTATGGGTATTTGTAGCCGGCTTAATTTTCCACTTTATCGCAGGCATCAAGCATTTGCTTGCTGACGTCGGTTTTGCTGAAGAATTACAAAGTGGTCGTATTGCAGCTACAGTTTCATTGATCTTGTCTGCGATTGGTATTGTCGCAGCCTTCGTATGGATTATGTTCTGATGAAAAGTGCTACAGGTTTAACAGGTTCAGGTTCTCGCGATTGGTACATCCAGCGTGTTAGTGCTGTGGTGTTGGCTGCTTACACTGTTGTTCTGTTTGGTTGGATCCTTTGCAATAGCGGATTCGGTTATGAACAGTGGGCGGGCTTTATGTTGACTTTGCCAATGAAGATTTTTTCTTTATTAGCAGTGTTATCACTCGTTGCACACGCTTGGATTGGTATGTGGCAAGTCTTTACTGATTATGTAACGACTCGTCAAATGGGTCCTTCAGCTTCAGGTTTACGCCTTGTACTCACTTCTGCTGTGATTATTTCAGTATTCGTGTACGCAATCTGGGGTATCCAGATTTTCTGGGCAAATTGATAGGAAGAGATCATGGCAACTACCCCTAAAGAAAATTATTCAAACATCCAAACCTTATCATTTGACGCTGTAATCGTTGGTGGTGGTGGTTCTGGTATGCGTGCTGCTTACCAACTTGCTCAAGCTGGTCTAAAAGTTGCTGTATTAACCAAAGTATTCCCAACACGTTCGCATACGGTTGCCGCTCAAGGTGGTATTGGTGCGTCGTTAGGTAATATGCAGGAAGATAACTGGCATTATCACTTTTATGACACGGTTAAAGGTTCTGACTGGTTAGGTGATCAGGACGCAATCGAGTTTATGACCCGTGAAGCACCAAAAGTTGTTTATGAGCTTGAACACTTAGGTATGCCTTTTGACCGTAACGAAGATGGTACGATCTATCAGCGTCCATTTGGTGGTCACTCTGCAAACTACGGTGAAAAAGCTGTGCCACGTGCTTGTGCTGCTGCTGACCGTACGGGACATGCATTGCTTCATACCTTGTATCAAAGCAACGTAAAAATGGGTACTCAGTTCTTTGTTGAATGGATTGCACTTGATTTGATCCGCAATGAAGCAGGTGATGTACTTGGTGTGACAGCAATTGACCAAGAAACGGGTAATATCGCTGTATTCCAAGCAAAAGCGACTTTATTTGCGACAGGTGGTGCAGGTCGTGTGTATCGTGCATCAACCAATGCCTATATCAACACCGGTGATGGTCTTGGTATGGCAGCTCGTGCGGGTATTCCATTACAAGATATGGAATTCTGGCAGTTCCACCCAACAGGTGTTGCGGGCGCAGGCGTATTGTTGACCGAAGGTTGTCGTGGTGAAGGTGGTATCCTTCGTAACAAAGACGGCGAACCTTTCATGGAGCGTTATGCACCAACTTTAAAAGACTTGGCGCCACGTGACTTCGTATCACGCTCAATGGACCAAGAAATTAAAGAAGGTCGTGGTTGTGGTCCTAAAGCGGATTATATCTTATTAGATATGACTCACTTGGGTGCTGAAACGATTATGAAACGTCTTCCATCTGTATTTGAGATTGGTAAGAAATTCGCAAACGTTGACTGTACTAAAGAGCCAATTCCTGTTGTACCAACGATCCATTATCAAATGGGTGGTATTCCAACCAATATTCATGGTCAGGTTGTTGTGCCGCATGGTGTGGAAGAGGGTGAATTCTCTGCACATTATGACAAGGATTCTAAAGAGTATACCTATAAAGGTACACGCGATTATGTAAAACCTGTTAAAGGTTTCTATGCAATTGGCGAATGTTCTTGTGTATCTGTACATGGTGCAAACCGTTTAGGTACCAACTCATTGCTTGACCTTGTGGTATTTGGTAAAGCAGCGGGTGAACATATCATTGATTATGTGACTAAACATCATGGCGATGATTATGCTCCGCTTCCAACAGATGTATTGGTCAATACATTGGAACGTATACGTAAACTGGATGATTCAGCAACAGGTGAAAATGCACAAGAAGTTGCTGATGTGATCCGTGACATTGTACAAGATCATGCTGGTGTATTCCGTACTCAAGCCTTGCTTGACAAAGGTGTGAAAGAAATTCTTGCGATTGAATCACGTGTCCGCAATATTCATTTAAAAGACAAATCTAAAGTATTTAACACAGCGCGTGTTGAAGCATTAGAAGTTGAAAATTTATATGAAGTTGCGAAGGCGACTTTGATTTCTGCTGCTGCACGTAAAGAGTGTCGTGGTGCGCATACCGTTGTTGACTATGAGTTGGCACCTGATCACCCGACTTATTCTTATGGTCGCCGTGATGATGAGTGGATGAAGCATACTTTATGGTATTCAGCAGACAACCGTCTTGAGTACAAGCCAGTACGTTTCACGCCATTAACGGTTGAAGCAATTGAACCTAAACCACGTACATTCTAATCGGGAGAACAAAGATGAGTAGAGGCACTCGTACATTCGAAATCTACCGCTATGATCCTGATAAGGATAAAGCGCCGTACATGCAAACGTATAAACTTGAGTTAACTGACAAGCATCGTATGTTGCTTGATGCGTTACTTGCGTTGAAAGTGCAGGATGAGACATTAACGTTCCGCCGTTCATGCCGTGAAGGTATTTGTGGTTCGGATGGTGTGAACATCAATGGTAAAAATGGTTTGGCTTGTTTGTGGAACTTGAACGACTTACCAGAGAAGATTGTGATTCGTCCTTTACCTGGTTTGCCAGTTGTAAAAGACTTGGTTGTAGATATGAACCAGTTCTATGATCAATATAACAAGATTCATCCATTCTTGATTAACAATCAGCCAGCACCAGCGAAAGAGCGTTTACAGTCTCAAGCAGAACGTGAACACTTAGATGGTCTATATGAATGTATTCTTTGTGCATGTTGTTCAACAGCATGCCCATCATTCTGGTGGAACCCTGATAAATTCCTTGGGCCATCTGCATTGTTAAATGCTTATCGTTTTATCATCGACTCTCGTGATACAGCAACACAAGAACGTTTGGCTCGTTTAGACGATCCATTTAGCTTGTTCCGTTGTAAGGGAATCATGAACTGTGTGTCAGTATGTCCTAAAGGGTTAAACCCGACGAAGGCAATTGGTCACATTCGTAATATGTTGTTAGATCAAGCTGGTTAATACCGGTTTCTAACTCAAAAAATGGAAGTTTCGAAAGAGACTTCCGTTTTTTATTGATTGACGCTTTACTTTTAAAATTGCTGGTAAATAAGTCACTGAGTGTGCTAATTATAGATATAAGTCATATTGTTAAGTATAATAATAAAAATAGATATATGGCGCAGTGGTTTATTTTTAAACACTGTGCATGATGTTTGTGCAAGTTTTGTAGAGAATCTTAAACTTTGGTCGATAAAAGCGCAACTTTTATAAAAAGGGCGGTATATTAGAGCATAATTTGAAGTATGTATTTCGCTGCTTTATGGATGGTATGTGTCAAAAAAATCAATCCGAGCTTGATAACATGTTAGCATTTCTGCCACAGCTAAAAGCAAAAAATCAGTATATTCTTGGAGGTGTCTTGGGCTGATATCTCAGGGTTTTATTTTGGCTTTTTTTGGGTTTGGGGAAGTCATTTTAGAAAAGTTAAAGAATGATTTAATTTTTCTAAAATGATTTGCAAAAAATTGCTCGATTTCATCGAGTATAAGAATGAGTTATGTGCTTTGGATTGAAAGCGCATAGCTCATTTATTACATCAAAGGAAGTATTCCGGATGTGTAGTAATGATGTCTCAGGGTTGTAAGATCTTGGGCTGTAGTGTCTTGTTACCAATTTGACATTATGAATCATGGGTGGGCTTAAAAGGCAACCCGTAATATTTTTTGCAATAGGAAATGGGTCCAAAAATGCAAGAAGTTGCTGACGCGTCGCGTCTTGACACTGAACTTTCTGCTGATAGTGCAGCGTATATTGAAGATCTTTACGAGCTGTACCTATCTTCTCCAACCTTAGTCTCTGAGGATTGGCGTGAATATTTTGATAAATATCCTAAAGGTGATCAACCACACGGCAGTGTGCGCGAGCAATTCCTCCTTTTGGGTCGTAATGCAAGTCGAGTTCAACCTGTTGTACAAAGCACTGTAAGTACAGAGCATGAGCGTCGTCAAATTGGTGTTTTACAACTCATTGCTGCGTATCGTAACCGTGGTCATCAAAAAGCTAAACTCGATCCATTAGGTCTTGCGAAACGCGAAGAAGTTCCTGACCTTGATTTATCTGCACATAATTTAACTAAATCTGATTTAGACACTGTATTCAATACAGGCAATCTCGCCATTGGAAAAGCAGAAGCAACATTGTCAGAAATGATTGAGGCAATGGAAGCAACTTACTGCGGTTCAATTGGTGCAGAATACATGCATATTGTTGACACCAAAGAAAAACGTTGGATTCAACAACGTTTGGAAAGTGTTCGCGGTCAATTCCAGTTAAATACAGAGCAGAAAAAAGGTGTTCTTGAGCGTTTAACCGCAGCTGAAGGCTTAGAAAAATACCTTGGCAACAAGTTTGTTGGTGCAAAACGTTTTGGTGTAGAAGGCGGTGAGTCTTTTATTCCAATGGTGAACGAGCTGATTCAACGTGCTGGTGCAGTAGGTTGTAAAGAAGTTGTGATCGGGATGCCGCACCGTGGTCGTCTTAACCTGCTTGTCAACATTATGGGTAAAAACCCAGCTGACCTTTTTGGTGAGTTTGAAGGTAAAAGCATTCATAAGAAAGGTTCTGGTGATGTGAAATACCATCAAGGTTTCTCATCGAATGTCATGACCGCGGGTGGCGAAGTTCATTTGGCTTTGGCATTTAACCCATCACATTTAGAAATCGTTGGTCCCGTTGTTGAAGGATCTGTACGTGCGCGTCAAGTCCGTCGTAAAGATATCGGTGGTGATGATGTACTTCCATTGATTGTTCACGGTGATGCTGCATTTGCGGGTCAAGGCGTGAACATGGAAACTTTCCAGATGTCACAAACGCGTGGCTATACGGTGGGTGGTACAGTTCATATTGTGGTCAATAACCAAGTTGGTTTTACCACTTCAGATCCGCGTGACACACGTTCGACTGAATACTGTACTGATGTTGCTAAAATGATTCAGTCACCCATTTTTCATGTGAATGGTGATGATCCTGAAGCGGTGATTTTCGCAACGCAAATTGCGCATGATTTCCGTCATGAATTCCGCAAAGACGTTATTATTGATTTATTCTGCTACCGTCGTCGTGGTCACAATGAAGCAGACGAACCATCTGCAACGCAGCCAATGATGTATCAGGTGATCAATAAAAAAGCAACAACGCGTACCTTGTATGCAGATCAACTTGTACAAGAAAAAGTACTTGATCGTGCGACTGCTGATCAAATGGTAGAAGATTATCGTGCCGATCTCGAAGCAGGTAAACATGTTGCCAATGCTTTAGTGACTGAACCAAACAAGAAAATGTTTGTGGATTGGACACCGTATTTAGGGCATGACTATACTGATGTCTGGGACACCACGGTGAGTATCGAGCGTCTCAAAGAGCTTGGTAAAATCATGAATACTTTGCCTGAAGGTTTTGTATTACAACGTCAAGTGCAAAAAGTAATTGATGATCGTACCAAAATGCAAGCGGGTGAAATGCCTCTAAACTGGGGTGCAGCAGAAACTTTAGCTTATGCAACTTTGCTTGATGACGGTTTCTTGGTTCGTATTACTGGTGAAGATGTCGGTCGTGGTACATTCTCACACCGTCATGCCAAACTACATAACCAAGTGGATGGTTCTGTTTATATCCCACTTTGCCATATTAAAGAAAATCAACCGCGTACTGCTGTATATGACTCTTTATTGTCTGAAGAAGCAGTCCTTGCATTTGAATATGGTTATGCAACAACGTTGCCAAAAAGCTTAATCGTTTGGGAAGCGCAATTCGGCGACTTCGTCAACTGTGCACAAGTGGTGATTGACCAGTTTATCGCTTCGGGTGAAACCAAGTGGGAGCGTGTATGTGGTCTTACCATGTTGTTGCCGCACGGTTATGAAGGTCAGGGTCCAGAGCATTCATCTGCACGTTTAGAGCGTTTCTTGCAACTTTGTGCAGAAGACAATATGCAAGTGATTACACCAACGACTCCAGCGCAAATTTTCCATGCGTTACGTCGTCAGGCGGTTCGTCCTATTCGTAAACCATTGATCGTCATGTCACCTAAATCTTTATTGCGTCACAAACTTGCGACCTCTACTTTAGATGAGTTAGCAAATGGTTCATTCCAAACTGTGATTGATGAAGTCGATCAAATCAACAAAGCTGAAGTGACTCGTTTAGTGCTTTGTGGCGGTAAGGTTTACTACGATTTACTCGAAAAACGTCGTGAACTTGGTTTAAACAATACAGCGATCGTTCGTATTGAACAATTATATCCTTACCCAGAGCAACGCTTAGCTGAAGTCATGGCGGCATATCCAAATATTCAAGATCTTGTCTGGGCACAAGAAGAACCGAAGAACCAAGGTGCTTGGTTATTCATCGTTCCTCGTCTGTATGAAGACATTCTTGAATCAGGTAAACAAATTCGTATTAGCTATGCTGGTCGTGAAGCATCTGCCGCACCTGCCTGTGGCTCACCGTACTTGCATGCAAAACAACAAGCTCAGCTCGTCAATGACGCACTTGCAATTGAAGCTGAACAATCAGGAGATTCTCAATAATGGCAACCGAAATTAAAGCACCGGTATTCCCAGAGTCAGTTGCTGACGGTACGATCGCAACTTGGCACAAGAAAGTAGGTGAACCTGTATCACGTGATGAAGTGATCTGTGACATTGAAACCGATAAAGTTGTTTTAGAAGTGGTTGCTCCAGCTGACGGTAGTTTGGTTGCAATCATCAAAGACGAAGGCGAAACGGTACTTTCTGACGAAGTGATTGCACAGTTTGAAGCTGGTGCTGGTGCTGTTTCTGCGGCTGCTCCTGAAGCTGCTGCGCCAGCGGAAGCTCCTGCTGCATCTGCGCCAGCAGCATCAACGCAAGCAGTTGATCAAAACCAAGCACCTGCTGTTCGTAAAGCATTATCTGAAACAGGTATCAATGCTGCTGACGTACAAGGTACAGGCCGTGGTGGTCGCATCACTAAAGAAGATGTTGCTGGTCATCAAGCTAAACCTGCTGCATCAGTTCAACCATTAAGCGTTGCTGTAGGTGAGCGTATCGAAAAACGTGTTCCAATGACGCGTTTACGTAAGCGTGTTGCTGAGCGTTTATTGGCTGCAACACAACAAACTGCAATGTTAACGACATTCAACGAAGTTAACATGAAGCCAATCATGGAAATGCGTAAGCAATATAAAGATGCTTTCGAAAAACGTCATGGTGCTCGTTTAGGCTTTATGTCTTTCTTTGTTAAAGCGGCGACTGAAGCACTAAAACGCTACCCAGCAGTGAATGGTTCTATTGATGGTGAAGATATTGTTTATCACGGTTTCTATGATATCGGTGTTGCTGTATCGAGTGATCGTGGCTTAGTTGTTCCTGTCCTTCGTGATACTGACCGTATGAACTATGCAGAAGTTGAAAACGGTATCCGTGACTACGCTTATAAAGCACGTGACGGTAAATTAGGTATCGAAGACATGACTGGTGGTACGTTCACGATCACCAATGGTGGGACATTCGGTTCATTATTATCTACGCCGATTTTGAATACGCCGCAAACCGCTATTTTGGGTATGCATAAGATCCAAGAGCGTCCAATGGCGGTAAATGGTCAAGTTGAAATCTTACCAATGATGTATTTAGCGCTTTCTTATGACCACCGTTTAATCGATGGTAAAGAAGCTGTTGGTTTCTTGGTAACAATCAAAGAATTGTTAGAAGAGCCGGCTAAACTCATTCTTGACCTTTAATACTACAAATATTCCTTCCCATATAGAGTGACCCTTTATATGGGATTTTTGGAGATAAAAATGTCTCAACAATTTGATCTTGTTGTTATTGGCGGTGGACCTGGTGGTTACGAAGCAGCGATCCGTGCTGCACAACTAGGTTTTAAAGTTGCTTGTATTGAAAAACGTATTCACAACGGTAAACCGTCTTTGGGTGGTACCTGTTTAAACGTTGGTTGTATCCCTTCTAAAGCCTTACTTGACTCTTCGCATCGTTATGAGGCGACTGTTCACGAACTTGCTGAACACGGTATTACAACAGGTGAAGTGAAGTTTGATTTAGACACTTTGTTGGCGCGTAAAGACAAAGTTGTTGACCAATTGACTGGCGGTATTGCTCAGTTATTGAAAGGTAATGGTATCGAGTGGTTACAAGGTACAGGTAAATTACTTGCTGGTAAAAAAGTAGAATTCACGCCATTTGAAGGTGATGTACAGGTTTTAGAGCCTAAGTACGTGATCCTTGCAACAGGTTCTGTGCCTGTCAATATTCCTGTAGCACCTGTCGATGAAGATTTAATCGTTGATTCGACTGGCGCATTAAAATTCCCAGAAGTTCCAAAACGTCTGGGTGTAATTGGTGCGGGTGTAATTGGTTTAGAGCTTGGTTCTGTGTGGCGTCGTCTAGGTGCTGAAGTTGTTGTATTTGAAGCAATGGACACCTTCTTACCAATGGCGGATAAAGCACTAGCGAAGGAATATCAAAAAATCTTGAAGAAACAAGATTTGGATATTCGTATCGGTGCAAAAGTGTCTGGTACAGAAGTTAATGGTCGTGAAGTGACTGTTAAATATAACCAAGCTGGCGAAGACAAAGAACAAGTTTTTGACAAGCTCATTGTGTGTGTCGGCCGTAAAGCGTATGCAGAAGGTCTATTGGCAGAAGATTCTGGTATTAAATTGACTGAACGTGGTTTGGTTGATGTCAATGATCAATGTCTAACATCTGTTGAAGGTGTTTATGCAATTGGTGACTTGGTTCGTGGTCCAATGCTTGCACATAAAGCAATGGAAGAGGGCGTAATGGCTGTTGAGCGTATTCATGGTCATGCCGCTCAAGTGAACTACGACACCATCATCAGTGTGATTTACACGCATCCAGAAGCAGCTTGGGTTGGTCTTACTGAAGAACAAGCCAAAGAAAAAGGTCATGAAGTGAAAGCGGGTCAGTTCCCGTTTGCGGTAAATGGTCGTGCATTGGCTGCTGGTGATACGGCTGGTTTTGTTAAATTCGTTGCTGATGCCAAAACAGATCGTCTGTTAGGTATGCACGTTGTTGGTCCAAATGCATCTGATATCGTACATCAAGGTATGATTGCGCTTGAATTTGTATCTTCAGTTGAAGATTTGCAATTGATGACTTTTGGTCACCCAACATTCTCTGAAGTTGTACATGAAGCAGCGCTTGCTGTTGATGGTCGTGCAATCCACGCGATTCAACGTAAGCGTAAATAAATAAAAAGTGTGGTTCGCCACACTTTTTTGAATGATGATGATTACTTTTATACGGTGATCATTTACTCAATATGTAGCAGTCTAGTTTTAAGTACATCTAGGCTGTATCACACAAACAACATAGTAGGTAACTAAATGAACTTACATGAGTATCAAGCTAAAGCGTTATTGAAAGAATATGGTATGCCAGTACAAGAAGGTATCTTGGCAACCAATGCAGACGAAGCAGTTGCTGCATTTGAACAGCTTGGTGGTAAATTCGCTGTAATGAAAGCGCAAGTTCATGCTGGTGGTCGTGGTAAGGCTGGTGGCGTTAAAGTTGCAAAATCTAAAGAAGATGTCATCGAATTTGCAAACAATATCATTGGTACTCGTCTTGTAACGTATCAAACAGATGCAAATGGTCAACCTGTTAACAGCATTATCGTTGCTGAAGACGTATACCCAGTTGAGCGTGAACTTTACTTGGGCGCGGTTGTAGACCGTTCTAGCCGTCGTATTACTTTCATGGCTTCTACCGAAGGTGGTGTAGAAATCGAGAAAGTTGCAGAAGAAACACCTGAAAAAATTATCAAAGTTGAAGTTGATCCACTCGTTGGCTTACAACCATTCCAAGCACGCGAAGTTGCGTTTGCTTTAGGTTTGAAAGACAAACAAATCAGCCAATTTGTAAAAATTATGGCTGCTGCTTATCAAGCATTTGTAGAAAATGACTTTGCATTATTTGAAATTAACCCGCTTTCAGTTCGTGAGAATGGCGATATTTTATGTGTTGATGCGAAAGTTGGTATCGATTCTAACGCGCTTTACCGTTTACCTAAAGTTGCTGCTTTACGTGACAAATCTCAAGAGAATGAGCGTGAATTAAAAGCATCTGAATTTGACCTTAACTATGTTGCTTTAGAAGGTAACATCGGTTGTATGGTGAATGGTGCTGGTCTTGCAATGGCAACTATGGACATCATTAAACTTTATGGTGGTCAGCCTGCAAACTTCCTTGACGTTGGCGGCGGTGCAACTAAAGAGCGCGTAATTGAAGCGTTCAAAATCATCCTTGCTGATACCT
This sequence comes from Acinetobacter sp. NIPH 2699, assembly GCF_022549355.1. Lineage (GTDB taxonomy): Bacteria > Pseudomonadota > Gammaproteobacteria > Pseudomonadales > Moraxellaceae > Acinetobacter. Next base: position 10,249 of record NZ_JAKZGL010000007.1, on the reverse strand, counting down.
CTGTACAAGGTGTTTTAATCAACATCTTCGGTGGTATCGTACGTTGTGACATGATTGCTGAAGCAATTATTGCAGCGGTTCAAGAAGTAAATGTAACTGTACCAGTGGTTGTTCGTTTAGAAGGTAACAACGCTGAATTAGGTGCTAAATTACTTGATGAATCTGGTTTGAAATTAATTTCTGCGAACGGTTTATCTGATGCCGCAGAAAAAGTTGTAGCTGCAGTTAAAGCGTAAGGAGTATCAATCATGAGCGTATTAATTAATAAAGACACTAAAGTATTGGTACAGGGTTTTACTGGTAAAAACGGTACTTTCCACTCTGCACAAGCTTTAGACTACGGTACAAAAGTTGTTGGTGGTGTTACTCCAGGTAAAGGTGGTACAACTCACCTTGACTTACCAGTATTCAACACAATGAAAGAAGCTGTACGTGAAACAAATGCTGATGCATCTGTAATCTATGTACCAGCGCCATTCGTTTTAGACTCTATCGTTGAAGCAGTTGATTCAGGTGTTGGTCTTATCGTTGTGATCACTGAAGGTGTTCCAACGATCGACATGCTTAAAGCTAAACGCTACTTAGAAACGAACGGTAACGGTACTCGTTTAGTTGGTCCTAACTGCCCAGGCGTGATCACTCCAGGTGAATGTAAGATCGGTATTATGCCTGGTCACATCCACCAACCAGGTCGTATTGGTATCATCTCACGTTCAGGTACATTGACTTATGAAGCTGTTGCTCAAACAACTAAGCTTGGTTTAGGTCAGTCGACTTGTATCGGTATCGGTGGTGACCCAATCCCAGGTATGAACCAGATCGAAGCACTTCAATTGTTCCAAGACGATCCAGATACTGATGCAATCATCATGATCGGTGAGATCGGTGGTACAGCGGAAGAAGAAGCTGCTGAATTCATCAAATCTAACGTGACTAAGCCTGTAGTTGGTTACATCGCTGGTGTAACTGCGCCTAAAGGTAAGCGTATGGGTCACGCTGGTGCGATTATTTCTGGTGGTCAAGGTACTGCTGAAGAGAAATTCGCTGCATTTGAACGTGCGGGAATGGCTTACACTCGTAGCCCAGCTGAGCTTGGTTCAACGATGTTACAAGTTTTAAAAGAGAAAGGTTTAGCGTAATTCGTTAGATTTTAATCTTTAAAAAACCCCAATTTTTATTGGGGTTTTTTATTGGGAAATAACTATAGTTCCAATTATTCAGCCTTTGGTTTTAAGCCTTGAGTCAAACCATTAATATCACCACCTTGTAAGCCAAGTTCACTCATCAAACTATCAATGAGAGGGGCTTGTGAGCGATAGCGTAGGGCGCTATTCACGACTTGATCAGATAATGAAGCTTGACCATTGTCAACATGCTCAGTTGATGAATTTCCACCAGCAAAACTGCCTAAACCATTGACCTGTAAAATTTTGATGTCGTCAATATTTTCCATTGGTTTAACACTTTCACGAATGATGTCAGGTAAGTGTTTAAGGAGTGCCAAGCGGACTTGCATTTCGACCTGCTCAGCAGAAAGGACATTGGCTGCTTCATTCACCGCACGTGTACCTTCAGCATCAACTTGGTATTGTTTTTCCAATGCTTGAGCCAGTAAGATCTTGGCATCTGCCTCACCTTTTGCTTTTAAGCGAACTTTCTCTGCTTCCGCTTCAGCACCAATTCGGACTGCTTCAGCTTCATCAGCAGCCGCTTTTTTACCAGCATCAGCCGCAACCGTAATCGCAATTGCATCTTTCTCAGCAGTTTGTTTTGCTGCAACCAATTCAACTGCTTTTTGACGTTCTGCGCGTTGTGTTTCACGCACGGTGATTACTTCTTCTTCTGCCTTGACTGCTTCAGCACGCGCTTTATCGGCTTGCGCTTTGGCTTCAGATTCGGCACGAGATTTCTCGGCAATTGCAATAGCGCGATCTTGCTCAGCAAGTTCAATGGTTTTCTTTTGTTCAACTTCTGCTTTTTGAATGAGCTGCGCTTTCTGAATATTTTCATTCGCAACATCACGCGCAGCAGCAATACGTTTTAGCTCAACTTCACGTTCAGCAGCAATCCGTGCTTCTTCTGCTTCACGTTTTTTGCCAGCCTCTTGAGACGCAATTTCAGCCATTTGTTCAGCTTTACGAATTGAAATTTCTCGCTCTTGTTGCATTTTTGCGTATTCTTCTTCACGTGAAATTTCGAGTCGTTTACGTTCAGCCTCTAAATCTTTGCCGCGAATGGCAAGATCAGTATCTTGTTCGATGTCATTACGTTTTTTACGACGGTCTTCAATGGTTTCTGTGAGTTTAGTTAAACCTTCAGCATCAAAAGCATTTTGTGGATTAAAGAATTTAAAACTCGTTTGATCTAAGCCTGTTAATGACACCGTTTCAAGCTCTAAACCATTTTTTGATAAATCTTCTGATACTACTTGCTGAACTTTTTGTACGAAATCAACACGCTTTTCATGTAGCTCTTCCATTGCCATTTCTGCTGCGACTGCACGTAAAGAGTCTACAAACTTACCTTCTACTAAATCTTTTAATTCAGGAGGAGACATGGTTTTTCTACCCAATGTTTGGGCTGCTGTTGCAATTGACTCACTTGTTGGTTTTACCCGAACATAAAATTCAGCCATCACATCGACACGCATACGATCACGTGTAATTAAAGCTTGGTCAGCAGCACGCTTCACTTCTAAACGTAAAGTATTCATATTTACAGGGATGATTTCATGTAAAACTGGCAGTACAATTGCACCTCCATTTAAAATGACTTTTTCACCACCCCAACCTGTACGTACAAATGAAACCTCTTTACTTGAACGTTTGTATAATCGAGCAATTACAACACCAATAAAGATCAGTACAGCAAAAATAATACCCGTAATAATTAGAATTTCAGTCAATGCTGAAGTAAGCATTTAAATACCCTCTGTGTATGTAATATAAAAAATTAAGTGGCAATTGCTTGAAAGCCGATTTTGGTTCTTTGCGTTAAAATAACGTCTTGTCCTTGAAAAAATATAATATCAAGTTCTGGTTCAACTAAGACATAATGTGTCTGACCAAATTGATCTTTAACTTTCGCTTGCGCAGGGGAGTTGGGTTTTGCTTCACCTAAAATAATCTGTGCAGTACGACCAATCAAATCATCACTATGAATCGCGGTTGTTTCATCTTTAGGAATAATTTTAGCGATGAAAGCAGCACTGAAACGTACGATAGGCATACAGAGAAATAAGCATGCTGGCGCGATCAACCAAGCTGAAAAATAATGCTCAGTCAAAAGGAAAAAAATATTCTGAATAATTAAGCCAGTTAATCCATAAGCTGTGAGGAAAATGATTAGCCAAATTAATAACGGCACTTTACCTAGATATAACCATTCAAGAAGCTGAGTAAATACATTATTTGAATGTTCAATAGAGACATCCGCGTGATTTATATCAGTGAGACTATCTGGTAGGAACTGTTCAATAAAACTAGAACTACCACCCAGTAATAATAGGATTAATTCTAGTACGCCAATAAATAAGCATAACATTAAAGCAATACTAAAAATAAAATTGGATGGGTGTGTGAGGAGTTCTAAAATCATTGGGATTGCTCTTATTTCTTTTTGAAAGAATTAATAAATTTTTTATAAAAATAAAACAGTTATAAGGATAAATGTAAGCTACTTGAAATTCAACTTAAATTTATAACAGGCGAAAAAAAACGCAATGATTGGGGTGATCACTGCGTTGAACAACGCGAATCTGTTTAAAACAGTTCCGGTTGAAAAGGAGAAATGTCATAAGATTAGTGTTTGCTAATCTACATCGCAATATTAGTCAAAAACCTGACTGTTTTCATGGGTATTCGTGTTAACTACTGTTAATATGTGTTAATAGTTGACAAAAAATGTTAGTTTTGGATTTTATGGGGAAGTTCTTAAATTAGACTTAAATCAAATGCTTATACAAAAAAGCCCTGAATCGGGCCTTTTGTGTGAAATATCATATAAATTAGAATTTAAATAATCCTAATCCTGCTTTAACTTCATCTAGGGTTTGCTGCGTAATATTTCGGCATTTCTCAGTGCCTTGTTTTAATATATCCATGATGTAATCAGGATCTTTTTCTAGCTCGGCACGACGTTCACGAATTGGTGCAATCAGCTCTTGTAAAACACCTTCTAAGCGTTTTTTGACAGCACCATCGCCTAAACCTCCACGACGATAATATGCTTTTAGCTCTTCCACTTCTGCTTTATTTGGATCAAAGGCATCCAGATAGGTAAAGACGATATTGCCTTCCACTTGACCGGGATCTTCAATGCGTAAGTGATTTGGATCGGTATACATTGCGTTCACTGCTTTTTTGATGTCTTTATCCGAAGCATTTAACACAATGGTATTACCCAAAGATTTGGACATTTTGGCTTTGCCATCAAAACCGGGTAAACGTGCCATATTTGATAATAACGCTTTGCATTCTGGCAAAAGGTCATGACCGATTTGGCGATTGACACGACGAACAACTTCGTTGGTTTGTTCGATCATTGGCAGTTGATCTTCGCCAACAGGAACAACAGTCGCTTTAAATGCAGTGATATCCGCTGCTTGGGCGATTGGATAGCATAAGAAACCGGCTGGAATATCACGCTCAAAGTTACGAAGTTGAATTTCGGCCTTCACTGTCGGGTTGCGTTCTAAACGCGCTACAGTCACATAGTTGAGATAAATCATTGTGAGTTCATTGAGTGCAGGCAAACAAGACTGCACACAAATGGTGGTTTTACTTGGATCAATACCAACAGCTAAATAATCTAATGCGACTTGAAGAATATTATTACGTACTTTCTCAGGATTATCAGCATTGTCCGTAAGTGCTTGAGCATCTGCCAATAAAAGGTGTTGATGATGACTGTCTTGTAAACCTACACGTGAACGTAATGAACCGACAAAGTGTCCAAGATGAAGTTGTCCAGTAGGGCGATCGCCTGTCAAGATGATTGGGCGATGATCAGCATTACTCATGATATGTTCCAAGATTCAGTTATTTGATCAATATAAGATGGGCATTATTGTACGGTAAATAATTTTTTTTCGTCAGCGATTGCTTAAACTTTTTCTTAAAATAATATTGTGAATTTATTGAGTGATTCTACTATAGTGAAATAAATACCAAGAAGGAAATAAAAATGGCCAGTGGTCTATTACTATTACTTGATGATATCGCAACAGTTTTAGATGATGTTGCGGTGATGAGTAAAATGGCTGCAAAAAAAACAGCAGGTGTATTGGGGGATGATTTAGCGCTGAATGCACAACAAGTCAGTGGTGTCCGTTCTGATCGGGAATTACCTGTTGTTTGGAGTGTTGCAAAGGGATCGTTTGTCAATAAATTAATTTTAGTCCCATTAGCGCTGTTGATTAGTGTTTTTGCCCCATGGCTCATTAATCCGTTATTAATGATTGGTGGTTTATTCCTTTGTTATGAAGGGGTGGAAAAAGTAGTACACACATTCCATCATAAAAAAGCAAAAACAGTTGAAGAGGCAAATGAAAGCCTACAAGAAGTAGAGGTTGATTTAGAGAAGTTTGAGAAAGAAAAAGTAAAAGGTGCAATTCGTACCGACTTTATTTTATCTGCTGAAATTGTGGTGATTTCGTTAGGTACAGTTGCAACAGCGGCATTTATGACTAAAGTATCGGTATTAAGTGTGATTGCAATTGCGATGACTATTGGTGTTTATGGCTTGGTCGCAATGATCGTTAAAATTGATGATTTAGGTTTGTATTTAACACAACAAGTTTCTGAATTTAAAAATAAAATAGGGCGTGGTTTACTCGCTTTTGCACCAGTTTTAATGAAAACTTTATCTATTGTTGGAACGATTGCGATGTTTTTAGTGGGTGGTGGAATCATCACACATACCATCCCTTTGCTGCATCACTTTACTGAAGAAACAGTAGACCATTTAGAGCTTATCCCAAGTGTTGGCTCAATCATTGGCGCTGTAACACCGACATTGATTAATTTTGGAATCGGTTTGGTTGCGGGTGCTATTGTGCTGATTATTGTGAGTCTTGTTCAAAAAGTGTGGTCAAAAGCATCTGCTTAAAAAATAGGTCGTCATCATCGTGAGCATGTGAGGTGGTTATGCGTTGGAAAGGTCGTCGAGTCAGCAGCAATGTTGAAGACCGTCGTGGTGGTGGCGGAGCAAAAGCAGGTGGGATTAGTATTTTAGGTTTGGTGGTTGCATTCGTTGCTTGGAAGTTTTTTGGGGTCGATCCACAGCAGGCTTATCAGGCAACTCAGGCGGTAACAAGTGCTCAATCGACTCAAGAAGGAAATGCCCCTCAAAACTTAACAGCCGATCAAAAAGAAGCAAGTGATTTTGTTGGAACGGTTTTGGCAGATACAGAAGATACGTGGACACCGATTTTTCAGCAAATAGGAATGACTTATAAACCACCAAAATTAGTTTTATTTAGCGGTGTCGTTCGTTCTGGTTGTGGTTCGGCACAAGCGGCTATGGGCCCCTTTTACTGTCCCGCGGATCAGAAGGTTTATATTGATACCTCTTTCTTTAAAGATATGCGGCAGCAAATGGGCATTTCGGGGGAACAAAATCAAACTGAGCTTTCTCGTCAAGATCAAGCAGGGGATTTCGCTCAGGCTTATGTGATCGCCCATGAGGTTGGGCATCATATTCAAAATTTATTAGGAATATCTGGGCAAGTTCAGCAAGCACGTTCACAAGCGAGTCAAGCGCAAGGCAATCAGCTTTCAGTTCGTTTGGAGTTACAGGCTGACTGTTTTGCAGGGATTTGGGCACATCAAAACCATCAACGTACTCAGTTTTTAGAACAAGGTGATATCGAGGAAGCGATGGATGCTGCAAAAAAAATTGGTGATGACTATTTACAGCGACGTGCAACTGGACAAGTCGTACCCGATAGTTTTACCCATGGTAGCAGTGAACAGCGTATGCAGTGGTTTCAGCAAGGCCTAAAATCAGGTGATATTAATCAATGTAATACTTTTGGTTAAGCGTTTGATATTTTATCATTTATTTCTTTTTTATACTGGAGAGATGAGGGCGTTCTGGGACGTGGAAATGATATGTTTTAAAATTTAGATGAAATATGTTGTTTTTAGATTGAGAAAAATAAAGAGGTCATATGGGTAATTATTTTCTTTTACAAGCATTAACGGTGATTTTTGCATTATCCATAGCAACGACTATTTTTAATAAACGCATATTGGGTTTCCCTCAAGCAATAGGTGTTCCGATTGTTTCTGCAATTTTTGTTTTTATATTGCAGTGGGGAGCAAGTTTATTGAATGGTAATCAGTTTATTACCATTAATATTCATAATATTGAAGCCGCTGTAAGAAGTATCGATTTTTACGACTTTTTAATTAATGGTGTGATTTGTTTTATCCTGACATCTTCCGCACTAAAATTTAAAATTTCAGATCTAAAGAATCATTGGAAACCTATCAGTATTCTAGCCACGATTGCATTGGTACTTTGTGCTGGTTTTTATGCTGGGCTGCTGTACTTATTTCAATGGGCAGTTGGTTATCCGGTCCCATTCATTGTTCTATTACTCCTTGGTGCAGCATTGGGTGCAACTGATCCGATTGGTGTCAAAGGGGTGTTAAGCTCGATTCGCGCACCGCATCATTTAATGGTCAAGCTTGAAGGTGAATCATTATTTAATGATGCAATGTGTATCGCCTTATTTATGACGTTACTCAATGTTATACAGGGTGAACACTTTTCATTAATCGCAACAGTTGAAACCTTGTTATATGAGATCTTTGTTGCAGTCATCATTGGCCTTGCATTTGGGTTCGGTATCTTACGTTTGTTACGTGGCAAGCACGAGATGGAATCCTTGATTTTAACGACTGCTTTACTTGCAAGTGGATCGTATCTGGTCGCTTTATTTGCGCATGCATCAGCTCCAATTGCATGTGTTATTGGTGGTTTGATTGTCGGTAATAAATGGCATGAGATTCGTGAGCAGCGTGAAATACGTGAGGTGAATCATTTTTGGCATACCGTCGAGGGGATCATTAACTCATTCCTCTTCACCTTAATTGGTTTAGAGTTATTCATTCTAGATTTAAACGCTGGTTTGATTATTGGGGGGATTGTTGCTTTCCTTATCTTACATTTATCAAGATTTGTTGCGAATTTTTCAGCTTTTGCTTTATTTCCCTCGTTTCGTAAAAAAAGCTATAACGGAAGTTTAACAATATTATCTTGGGGCGGTGTCCGAGGTGGTATTTCGCTGGCATTAATTCTTGCTGTTGCAAATATACCTGCACTGAGTGCTTATAGCAGTATTTTAATTGGCTATACTTTTATCAGTGTATTGTTGTCTGGAGTCGTGTGTGGGCTAGGCTTACCAGCAGTGATGAATACTTTTTATTATAATCCAAACGAAGAAACAAAAGGTTTAAAAGGCTTTTATCAACGCATGTGTAACAAGATGAATCGTCGTGGTTTCAAATACATTATTGGCGAGGATTCAGCAGGTAAAGAGATTATTACAATTTATAATCCAGAAGTCTTATTAGATCAAAGAACTGAAGATGGGGTTACAACGATGCATCACCCAAATAAACGAGAAGAAGTAAGACGTTTGGAAAATCCTGATAATTTTTAACATTATATTTTATTTGTTTGATAAAATCCTTCCTTAAAGACAAGTTTTTATTTTTAAATTATGTTTAAGATTTATTAAATAATATTTTAAAATTATTTAAATGCCTTTTGGGAACTAATGGTTATTTAAAAAAAATTATTAATAAATGTAAATTTTATAATTTAAAAAAACGTATTTTAGTAATAAATGTTTTAAAAAATAAAGGCTTAAGATTTTTTGTTAACTTTGGCTTATTATGCATAACTATTTTTTTTTGTGGGCTATTTAACATTTTTAAAAATTGGTTTAGAGTAGAGTCGATAACTGTAATAAATGTAATACATAACAAAATACGCGAAAGCTTAACACTTGAATAGATAAGCAGTTGAAAACAAATATATTATAATTGAGGAACAGAACCATGTCTGAAATACAAATAATTTCCAAGGAAAGTCACAAAACACTTTCTAACACAACGGATAATACGACGACTCTGCCTTCTGAGGCCGCAGTAGTATTAATTAAGGTTCCTTTAGCGGACATATTAGTAATAAAAAGAGATGGTTTGAATGCAGTTGTTTTCTTGAAAAATGGAGAAAAAATAGTAATTCAAAATTTCTTCAATGAAAATAACAATCTGGATAATAGTCTTGTTATTCAGGATGAAAATGGACAGTTAACTTGGGCTAAATTTAAGGATGCTGAAAGTGATGCAGATGCGGATGCGGATGCAGATGCGGATGCAGATGCAGATGCAGAAGGGGCTGTTTATTTAGAGGAGACTCCAGCGGTTGTACCTGAAATAGTAGAAGCGCCTGTCTCCGACGTTCTGTTTCAACCTATCCAATCAATAGAGCCATTATTGTACCATGATGCTGGTATGAACCCTTGGTTATGGGCTGTTCCGATAGTTGCTGGTGGTATTATTGCAGCTGCAAGTGGCGGCGGTGGTGGTAAAAATAATAATAATCCAGATACAACTCCTCCAAATACAGACAATGTTGGTTTTGATATTGATCCATTGACATCAGATAACGTTTTAAATGCGGCGGAAGCAGCAGGTAATGTGACGATCACAGGTAAACTTACTAATATTCCAGCAGATGCAGCAACAACAGTTGTTACTGTGGTTGTTAATGGTGTGAGTTATAACGCCATAGTCAACGCAGCAAATGGAACATGGAGTGTAAGCGTACCCGGTAGTGGCTTACTGGCAGATGCGGATAAAACGATTGACGCAACAGTTAAATTTACAAATGCAGCAGGTAATAGCAGCACAGTAACAGATAGCCAAGTCTATGATGTTGATGTTACCCCACCGGATGCACCCGTGATTGATCCAGTGAATGGAACAGATCCAATCACAGGAACAGCAGAACCTGGTACAACCGTTACGGTGACTTTCCCAGACGGCAGCGAAGTAGAAGCAGTTACAGACGAAGATGGTAATTGGAGTGTTCCAAACCCAGACAATCTTGAAGATGGTGATGAAATAACTGTGGTTGCAACAGACCCCGCAGACAATAGCTCAGATCCTGCCACAGCGGTGGTAGATGCAGTTGCACCCGTGGTGAGCTTGGATGACTTGAGCACCAATGA
>NZ_JAKZGL010000006.1 GCF_022549355.1 Acinetobacter sp. NIPH 2699 | reverse complement strand
TGTTGGTGTTGGTGTTGGTGTTGGTGTTGGTGTTGGTGTTGGTGTTGGTGTTGGTGTTGGTGTTGGTGTTGGTGTTGGTGTTGGTGTTGGTGTTGGTGTTGAAGATGTTAAACCATCAACTGCTGCACTCAAGTTCAAACGAGGGAAACGTTGATTCGTCCGATGATCGGTCACCAATGTTCCTGTATTCTTCAAACGGTTTACAATATCATCTAAGCTAGCATTTGGTAACGCATTACTTGCAAGCAACACTGCGACTGCACCCGCAACATGTGGAGCTGCCATTGATGTACCACTTTGAGTATACCCCCCTGCCGTAATCGGTGCGCCTGGCGCCAATAAAGTTAAGATTGGTGCACTATTGCTGAAGCAGGTCACTTTATCCATATAGGTCGACTGATCTGAACAGTTCCTATAACCTCGTCCTCCAACATTTTCATCATAAACAGCGCCAACACTGACTGCACCAGCTGTACACGCTGGATATGAAATACCATTGGTATAAGTATCATTACCTGAAGCAACAACAGGAATTACGCCCACATTACGTAATTTTTGGAATGAATTGGTCAATGATGATGAAGTACAAGTTGATGAATAACTTGTTGAATTACCCAAACTCAAGTTAACCGACTTAATATTTAGAGTTTCCGCTTGATTCGTTACCCAGTTTAAAGCCGAAATAATGTCGCTATCATAAGCACTTTGGCCACGAAATACATCTAGAGCAACAATTTTAGCCTCAGATGCAACACCAGCAACAATTGAAGACACATTGGAACCATGCCCATTGTCATCCAATGAGTTATCTTCTGGTGCAAAATCAAGTGCATAGCTGACTCGACAACTTGCTGGTGTGCTTGGTGCAGTACAACTTCCTAAATCAGGATGTCTATAATTTGCACCTGTATCTAAAACTGCAACTGTTGTACCAGCACCTGTAAAGCCTTGACTTTTTGCTACAGGTTGACCAATTTGGCTTAAACTCTGTGCCATTATCGCTTTTGATACACGGTTCGGATAGACCGCTTTGACGTTTGGATTATTTAATAAATTCACCAACGCATTACGATTTTGTATACGATAAAAACTAACAGGTAAGGCATTGTAATCACGCAACAACTGAACACCCGAGTTTTGTTGTGCAAATTGATTTGATATCAATTGCTTTTGTTGTTGAAAATATCCCCTTAACTGTGCCGCAGTCAAGTTTTGGCCTGCATTGTTATAATATTCAATAATCAGGTCATTCGATGCATTTTGTAACAATGCATGAATATCAATTTTACCCTGTTGAATTTTTTGTTTAGCAGCATTACTCAATTGCGCATTTGCAGCCTGTGGTGAAATTTGCGCTTGTACAGTGCTAGCCCCAAAGGTTAGACCAAGGCATATTGCTAACAAAAGTTTTTTGTAAATCATAAATATTTTCCTTTTTTATCTGTTTAACAAAATTATGTTGATCAATTTGATTGAATAATTTGGTTGCCTATATCGGTTTCTGGATCAATCGGTTGAATGCTCATATCACTTTTAGTATCAACCAATTCATTGTCACCCGAAGCATTAGTGGCAGCCTGTTCAGTATCAGAAGCTAATTGAGTTGGATGACTTGCATTAGTTATGAGTACATTTTGATTGTCTGGTGCACTTTGTGAGGTTGTATCTGTTGGGTGCATATTCACTGAAACTGATGCTTCATTAGTTGGCTTAAAATAAATAACCAATGCAATCACCAAACCAAACACAATGGCAGCACTTAAGATAATTTTCACCTTATTATTCATAGCTCTATTCACTTCTATTTATTTACTTGAATTAAATTATGTTTACAATTTACACATAATCTATAGTTAAAAATTAGACAGGAGCTGTCATTTATTGTCTAGATATGACAAAAATTATTAATGCAAACGTGCTCACAAAATATTTTTTTTCTTTGATTTAAATGATCAAAGTTACAAAAAAAGTTTATTTTAAAATTTGGAATATTATAACGTTAAAAAAACAACCCATTTTTCTTAGAAAGATTTTATGATAAATAGATCATCAACTTAGATGATTTTTCAAGTATATTGATATTCTTTCAACCACATACAAACAACTATTGTTCGACATATCTTAGTCGAAGACAAAGATATGTCGAACAATTGAAGAAACGCATCCAATCGGGTGCCGATTTTTCAAAAATTGCCAAACAATACTCAACCTGTAATTCTGCAAAACGTGGTGGTGAGCTCGGCGAAGTTAAAAAAGGACAGCTTGTTCCTGTAATTGATAAATTGGTCTTTAATGCTGCGGAACGTATTTTACATGGACCAATCAAAAGCCAATTTGATTTTCACTTAATTGAAATTAAATTCCGTATGGATGGATTGAGGTAGTCAGAATTGGGCTAATCTTAACTTTAAGTACCCAAAACTGAATTCTTTTATTGTGCTTAGACTGAAATCATTTTCAACCTTTTACTTTCATCACATAAGTCCATGCTCGTATTTTTTCACCCGAAATGAGATCTACTTCGGTCTGTACCCTTTGGTATTGCATCCCTTCAAAATCGTCCAGCATTTGCCAATTTTGTTGTAATTTTTCAGTACTAAATAAATAGCCTTCAACCAAAGCATCTGTTTCATTTAATACAATGGCAGGTAAGCCTTTATCAGGTCCCCAATCCAAAATATGGACTGTGCCGCGTACAAAGGCTTGCTGCCAATCGCCCCCAATTTCACCTAGAATATGTGCATTTTCTCGGTTGGGACAAAGTGTACCGTAGACAAACAATCGATTCATTTTGATGCTTCCCCCCTCAAATTTACAAGTATCTTAGAATGAAGTTGGCTATTTTTCTAGATGCCCAAACAATAATAAAATCGATATACCGGCCCCCCCTCAAAGAACAAGTCATAAAAAAACGGCATATTAAATGCCGTTTTCTTTAAATCGATTTTAACCCTGTTTTTTTAATTCATCGCGAATTTCACGCAATAGCTGAACATCTTCTGGTGTTGCTGCTGGCTCTTCTGGTGCTGCTTCCTCTTGTTTGCGTAGACGGTTCATCACTTTTACCAACAAGAAAACCACCCATGCCAATAATAAGAAGTTAATTAATACCGTAATAAAACTACCATACGCAAATACATTGAGTCCTGCTTCTTGAGCTGCGGCAAGATTGCTAATGCTATTTGGATTATCTCCTAGTACAACGAACCAGTTGGTGTAGTCAACGTCACCACCCAAGATCCATGAGATGATTGGCATCAAAAGATCTTTCACCAATGAATCAATAATTTTACCGAAAGCACCACCGATGATCACACCAATGGCAAGATCCATCACGTTACCTTTTACTGCAAATTCTTTAAATTCTTGAATAATACTCATCTATAACTCTCCAGAGTTGAAATTGGTGCAGCCTGTTTTTGCATTGTTTATTACACAGACGCAACGATCAATCATATAGTTGATAATTTAATATTTTTTCAAAAAAATGAAAGTCATTTCACACTTTAACAACATATTTTATTTGAATAAAAATATGCGTTTAGGCGAAGTACCGACCTTGGATCTCATGCAACAAAAAACCGCTAAATAAATTTAGCGGTTTTTTCATTTTTCACTTAAGAAAAATTATTTACCACGGTTACGCTTACGATCATTTTCAGTTAACCAACGCTTACGAATACGAATCGATTTTGGTGTAACTTCAACCAACTCATCATCTTCAATGAATTCAAGCGCTTGTTCAAGCGTATATTCAATCGCTGGAACAAGTGTTAACGCTTCGTCAGTACCAGAAGCACGTACGTTAGTTAACTGTTTTGCTTTAGTTGGGTTAACGGTCATATCGTCTGAACGAGAGTTAATACCGATGATCATACCTTCATACACTTCTAACTGTGGCTTAGCAAATAGGCGACCACGGTCTTGAAGCGTAAATAGTGCATAGCCCAAGCAAGTACCTTGAACCATAGAGATCAATACACCATTTTGACGCTTTGCAACAGTACCTTGTTTCATAGGACCATAATGCGAGAAGCTAGAGGTCATGATCCCTGTACCAGAAGTCATGGTTAAGAATTCAGAACGGAAACCAATCAAACCACGTGAAGGAACAGTTGCTTCAATACGGATACGGCCTTTACCGTCAACTTCCATATTGGTCATTTCGCCTTTACGATAACCCATTTGCTCCATGACTGAACCTTGGTGCTGTTCTTCAACGTCAAACGTTACGTTTTCGTATGGTTCTTGCTTTTCACCATCAACTTCTTTCAAGATCACTTGCGGACGAGATACACCCATCTCGAAGCCTTCACGGCGCATGTTTTCAATCAAAACTGAAAGATGAAGTTCACCACGACCAGATACTTTGAAACGGTCTGGACTGTCAGTATCTTCAACACGTAATGCGACGTTGTGAATCAATTCGCGATCAAGACGCTCACGGATATTACGTGAAGTAACGAACTTACCTTCTTTACCTGCAAACGGTGAGTTATTCACCTGGAATGTCATGGTCACAGTAGGTTCATCTACAGAAAGCGGTGGTAAAGCTTCAACATTTTTAGGATCACAAATCGTGTCAGAAATGTTAAGTGCATCAATACCTGTTACACAAACGATATCACCTGCATTTGCTTCATCTACATCAACACGTTCTAAGCCGTGATAACCCATGATTTTTAAGATACGACCGTTACGTGTCTTACCTTCTTTATCAATCACAGTCACTTGCGTGTTCAATTTTACTGAACCACGTTGAATACGACCAATACCGATTACACCCACGAAGCTGTTATAATCAAGCGAAGAAATTTGCATTTGGAACGGACCATCAACATCAACTGCTGGTGGTTCAACGATATCAACGATAGTTTGGAACAATGGCGTCATATCATCAGCAAGTTCTTCTGGAGAAGGACCAGCAACACCACGAAGACCAGATGCATATACGACTGGGAAGTCTAACTGTTCGTCAGTACCACCCAAGTTATCAAACAAATCAAAAACTTGATCAATTACCCAATCTGGACGCGCGCTTGGCTTATCCACTTTGTTGATAATCACGATCGGCTTCAAACCTCTTGCAAACGCTTTTTGCGTTACGAAGCGAGTTTGTGGCATTGGACCTTCTTGTGAATCTACAAGAAGAAGTACGCAGTCAACCATCGACATGACGCGTTCAACTTCACCACCAAAGTCGGCGTGTCCCGGGGTGTCCACGATGTTAATGCGATATTCTGTATTAGTACGTGCATCAGTCCATTTGATTGCAGTGTTCTTTGCAAGAATGGTAATACCACGTTCACTTTCGATAGCGCCTGAATCCATCACACGTTCAATCTCGCCTGCGCGATCGCCAAGAGCACCTGATTGTTGTAAAAGTTTGTCTACAAGAGTCGTCTTACCATGATCGACGTGCGCAATAATGGCAATGTTACGGAGAGTTTTAATATCTGACATGTATAATTCGATACGCTTTAAATTTGAGGGCAAATTATACAGAAAAATAATACGCTTTAGTAGTGACAGTTTATTGACATGAAACTTTTTTTCTGACGAATTGCAATCGAATCGTTGGTAAAACAGTCCAACTCTATTAGAATATTCCACTAATGCTTATCGCTTTTTTATGCTCCCATGTCGAATCCCCTACCTCAGCAACAGCTCGATCTTATTTATGGGCTGAATGATCGCCCGAAACCTTTTGTTGCATTTTTAGCCGCTTTGCAACACCTTTTGGCGATTTTAGTCCCGATTATTACCCCTGGATTACTGATTTGTTTAGCACTTGGCGTCTCTCGTGAAGACACCAATATGATTCTATCCATGTCTCTCATCATTTCAGGCATTGCAACTTTTTTACAATGTAAAAAAGTAGGACCTTTCGGTGCAGGGCTATTGATCGTTCAAGGTACAAGTTTTAATTTTATTGGTCCGATTATCGCGATTGGTAGTGCAATGGTGGCTGCTGGTACGCCTGTTGAACAAGTCATGGCTGCCATTTTCGGGGTTGTGATTGCTGGTTCATTTATCGAAATGGGTGTTTCACGCATTTTACCTTGGGTCAAAAAACTGATTACACCATTGGTCACGGGTATCGTGGTCCTTCTGATTGGTTTGACCTTGATTAAAGAAGGTCTGATTAGCATGGGCGGTGGCTATACCGCGATGCAGAATCAAACATTTGCCAATGCTGATAATTTAATCATGTCCTGTAGCGTACTTGGCATTATTATTCTATTAAATCGTATTCGTATTATTTGGGTGAAAAGTTCAGCAATTTTAATCGCCTTAATTATTGGTTATATTCTGGCAGGATTTATGGGGCATTTAGATTTTTCTACATTAAGAGAAGCTCCTCTTGTTCAAGTTCCTACCCCAATGCATTTCGGTTTAAGCTTCTCGTGGAGCTTATTCATTCCAATGGCATTTATCTATTTAGTCACTTCACTTGAAGCGATTGGTGACGTTACTGCAACCAGTAAAATTTCAAATCAACCTGTTGATGGCCCGATTTGGATGCAGCGAATTAAAGGTGGCGTACTGGTCAATGGTGCAAACTCGTTCTTAGCTGGTATCTTCAACACTTTCCCAAGTTCAGTTTTTGCACAAAATAATGGTGTCATTCAACTGACTGGTGTTGCTAGTCGATATGTCGGTCTTTGGATTGCTGCACTGCTGGTTATTTTAGGTCTATTCCCTGCTGTATCAGCCGTTATCCAAGCAGTCCCTCAAGCTGTTTTAGGTGGTGCTGTTATGGTTATGTTCGGTGCTGTGGCTGCTTCGGGTATTAATATCCTTTCAGGTATTCATTTGGATCGTCGTGCTTTACTGATCATTGCGATTTCACTCGCGTTAGGCTTAGGTGTTGCACAAGTTCCGCAGATTCTTGAACACTTACCTGAATTATTTAAAAATATTTTTAGCTCAGGGGTCGCGACAGGTGGTATTGCCGCTTTAATTTTAAATATTGTTTTACCTGAAACACATAAATAATCATCCAACCACGACAATTACCCAGTTTTACGACTGGGTTTTGTTTTGATGAGAGATCAATATGGATCCACGTAGTGAAGTTGTGTTACGTCAACAAGATTATTTAAAAGGGCAAATCTTATTGATTAACGCCCCGAATGATCAACTCGCCAAAGAATTACCAAGTCAGGCGCAAGCGTCTATATGGACTTGGAACTTTGCTGATCATCAAGGCTTTTTAAATGCTGGAATTTCGTCCCATTTTTCGGTTGAATTCCCTCAGGCATCATTTGAACAAGCCATTATTTTTGTGCCTAAATCAAAAGAATTGCTGAACTATATTTTGCATGCGGTGGCGAGCCACTTACAGCAAGGACAACACGTTTTTCTGGTCGGTGAGAAAAAAGGTGGTGTTGAACGTGCTGCCAAACAATTACAGCACTATGGTAAAACACAGAAATTGGATAGCGCTCGTCACTGTCAATTTTGGCACATGAAACTTGAAAAAACGGAACAATTAAAACCACTGGATCATTGGCTAAAAACCTATACCGTGCAAATGAACCAAGATCGTTTAGAGATTTGTGCCCTGCCTGGTGTGTTTAGTCAAGACCATTTGGATATTGGAACAGCCGTACTCGTTCCTTACCTTGATCAAGTAAAATCGGGTAAGATTGCCGACTTTGGCTGTGGTGCAGGCATCATTAGTGCTTATTTAGCCAAACTCAATCCGAAGCATCAAATTTTTGCGCTTGATATTGATGCATTTGCATTACTTTCGACTGAGATGACATTTCAACGCAATGGTCTAAATTTGGCTCAGTTAAACCTTCAACCTGTAACAGGCTTCATTGATGCACCCAAAGAGCTGGATGCGATTGTCAGCAATCCGCCGTTCCATCAGGGAATTCATACCGATTACGATGCCAGTGAGGCGCTATGTCAACTTGCCAAATCACATCTGAAACGCTCAGGTGAATTCTGGATCGTCGCAAACCGTTTTTTAAATTATCCGCCACTTATTGAGCAAAGCTTTGGTCAATGTGTCGTAAAAACTGATCAACAAGGATTCAAGGTGTTATATGCCAGTGCAAACAGGATCGGTTGAATACTTTATACAGTTTAAGGAATTTTTATGAGCGATACATCTGCTCCCCAACATCTTCAGCGTAAGCTGGGTGCACGCCATCTGAATATGATCGCCATTGGTGGATCAATTGGTACAGGCTTATTTCTTGCTTCGGGTTCTACCATTGCAAATGCTGGTCCTGGTGGTGCATTGCTGGCTTATGCTTTGATTGGTCTGATGATCTATTTCTTGATGACCAGTTTAGGTGAGTTGGCTACACATAATCCAACATCTGGTGCTTTCTTTACCTATGGTAGTCGCTATGTTGAACATGGCTTTGGTTTCGCCCTAGGCTGGAACTACTGGTATAACTGGGCCATCACCGTTGCATTTGAACTTGTCGCTGTTCAATTCATCATGAAATTCTGGTTTCCTGATCTACCTGGTTTTTACTGGAGTGCGATTTTCCTTGCAATTATTTTTGGGATCAATGCGTTAACCGTTAAAGGTTTTGGTGAGAGCGAGTTCTGGTTCTCCATGATCAAAGTAGTCGCTATTATTGTCTTTATCATCATTGGTATTGCGATGATTGTTAAAATCATGCTCACGCCAAATGTTGCAGCGTTTTCCAACTGGACCTATCAAGATGCACCTTTTGTCGGTGGTCTGCAAGCCATGATTGGTGTGGCAATGATTGCAGGATTCTCGTTCCAAGGTACAGAAATGGTAGGGGTTGCTGCGGGTGAATCAAAAGATCCGAAGAAAACCATTCCCTTGGCAATCAAACAGATTTTTTGGCGTATTCTATTATTC
Organism: Acinetobacter sp. NIPH 2699; assembly: GCF_022549355.1. Lineage (GTDB taxonomy): Bacteria > Pseudomonadota > Gammaproteobacteria > Pseudomonadales > Moraxellaceae > Acinetobacter. The sequence goes on along the minus strand of NZ_JAKZGL010000006.1, from coordinate 180,434 downwards.
TATATTTTATGTATTTTCATTATCGGCACACTGGTCAGTTACGATGATCCAATGCTATTAAAAGCTGCTGCAAGTGAAGATATTGCATTATCACCCTTTACCTTACTGTATGAAAAAGCAGGCTTTGCTTTTGCAGCAAGTTTGATGAATGCGGTCATTCTCAGTGCAATTTTATCCGCAGGTAACTCGGGTATGTACTCATCAACACGTATGTTGTGGAATATGGCTCGTGAAGGACGTGCACCAAAGTTCTTCTCAAAACTTGATCCTCGTGGCGTTCCAATGAACGCACTATATGCGACAACTGCCGTTGCTGCATTATGTTTCTTGACGACCTTTTTGGGTGAAAAACAAGTCTTTAACTGGCTACTCAATATGTCAGGTATGTGTGGATTTATTGTCTGGCTAGGGATTGCGATCTCACACTATCGCTTCCGCAAAGGCTACATTGCACAAGGCTATAAATTAGAAGATCTTGCTTATCGTGCTAAATTCTTTCCATTTGCACCGTGGTTTGCGTTCATTCTTTGCTCAACCATCATCCTTGGTCAAAACTATGAAGCCTTTCTCGGTGGGAAAATTGATTGGTTAGGATTATTGTCTACTTATATCAGTATTCCACTCTTTTTGGCCATCTGGCTCGGCTACAAGTGGAAACACAAGAGCAAATTGATCGCTTATAAAGATATGAATGTGAAAGCTGGTGAATAAAACATTCATTTATACTTGACCAAAACCTAAATATGAGTAGAATTTCTGCTCATATTTCAACGGCACTATTTTATAGGAGGATGCACATGCCATTGCAACGAGGAAACACATTGTAAGATTTGGCACTGTCACCTCACGGACAAGTGACGAATCATCATGATCACTTGTCCGAATGTCTATTTAAACCTAGCATTCGCTAGGTTTTTTTATGCCTATTCGGACGAAATTTTAAAATGACCGAGATAAGAAAATGGGCATACAAAAAATTCTCAATGCCAATGCTCAATATGGCGTTCCAGTGAAAATATTCACCAACGATATTGATAGTGAAAGCATTGAACAGTTAAAAAAAATGGCACAACTGCAATTTATTTATTCACATATTGCCGTAATGCCTGATGTACATGTCGGTAAAGGCGCGACAGTTGGCAGTGTGATTCCAACCAAACAAGCTATTATTCCTGCCGCAGTAGGTGTAGATATTGGCTGTGGCATGAATGCCATTCGGCTCAACTTGAAAGCATCACAACTCCCGGACAACTTAGCACCATTACGACATGCTATTGAGCGTAAAGTTCCTGTTGGTTTTGAGCTGCATAAACAGATTAAAGCCAAAGCGTCGAGCATAATTCCTTTGGAAAAACGCTTGCAACCGATTATCAAGAAACATCCGGGCTTGGTGCGGATGTTAAGAAAGTTTGATGCGACGTGGCAGAAACAACTCGGTACTTTGGGTGGAGGTAATCACTTCATTGAACTGTGCTTAGACGAAAATCAAGATGTTTGGGTAATGCTTCATTCTGGTAGTCGCGGCTTAGGCAATGTCATTGGCACCTACTTTATTGAATTGGCAAAGAAAGAAGCACAGCATCGGTTTGGTCATGTGCCCGACAAAGACTTAAGCTACTTTGCTGAAGGTTCAAGCAGCTTTGATGATTATGTTGAGGCTGTAGAGTGGGCACAAGCCTACGCCTTTGAAAATCGACGCGAAATGATGCGCTTAATCTTAGAAGCGATTCGTCCACTGCTCTCACCTTTTCAAATGACTAAGGAAGCGATTAATTGCCACCATAATTATGTCAGTCGGGAAAATCACTTTGGTGAGGAGCTACTGATCACACGTAAAGGCGCAATTCGAGCAGGCTTCGATGAATTAGGCATTATTCCCGGTTCTATGGGCGCTCGCTCTTATATCGTTAAAGGCAAGGCAAACCCCGATTCATTTTGTTCCTGCTCACATGGTGCTGGACGGAAAATGAGTCGCAATAAAGCTAAATTATTGTTTAGCCAAGATGACCTCATTCAGCAAACCCAAGGCATTGAATGCCGTAAAGATGCGGGTGTGATTGATGAAATCCCAAGCGCCTATAAAGACATTGATCAAGTGATGGCAAACCAATCAGAGCTGATCGAAATCGTACATACACTTAAACAAATTCTATGTATCAAAGGGTAACCAAATGAAATTAAAAGAGATGCCAAAAATCAAAGTTCGCAATCCAGTGGCTTTATCCCCTTTACTTACAAAAGGAGGGATTCACGAAACAGAAAAGCCACGCGCACAACATCGTCGTGATCGTCAACAAGCGAAACAACAGTTGAATAAAGGTGTTTGGTAGACACATTCTTTGATCAAATGACTAAAACTGAGGAGAAATAAAATGAATATTTACAGCGTATTGATAATAAAAAAAAGCGACTCAAATGAGTCGCTTTTTTATAATTTCAATGACTTGAAATTATTGACCTGGTTGAACTAAAACAGTACGGCTACCAGAAATCGCGGCGAATACGCGACGGTTCATAGCACGACCTTCTTTAGTTTTGTTGTCAGCAATCGGTTGATCCCAAGCGAAACCTTGAGTAGACAAACGAGATGCATCAACGTTGTATTCATTTACAAGTGATGATTTAACAGAGTTAGCACGAGCCAATGATAAACGTTCGTTTAATGCACGTGGACCTGTGTTATCTGTGTGACCTTCAATACGAGCAGTCGCATTCGGGTACTCAGCTAATTTCTCTGCTACTTTCGCAATTTCAGACTTGTATTGTGGCTTGATGTCTGATTTGTTTGTATCAAAGAATACACGAAGTTCCATGTTAAGATCTTCGACCAACTCTTGTGGTTGTGGAGCAACTGGAGTTGGTTCAACTGGAGCAACAACTTCTACCACTGGTGCAGCAGGCTTCAAGTGACCACCAAGAACCACATTCAAACCAGCAAGCGCTGTGTAGTTCCAGAACTTTTCATCAAAATGATAAGTACCACGAGCTTCTGTACGGAGAGATAAAGCATCGTTCAAGCGCCAGAATACACCACCACCAGCATTTGCTAGTGTACCTTCTTGCTTACCACCATAAATGTCATCACCTTCATATTTGTAATGACCAGCACCAGCCAATACATATGGCTTGATTTTGCTATCATAATTTTTAGTGATCAAATCAGAAGTAACATAGAAGTTACCAGCGATATTACGACCTTTATAGTCATTATTGGTACTGGTATCGCCTTTAATTTGGCTGTATTCAACTTCAGCACCTAACCAAGGTGTTATTTCCACACCGATTGCAGCACCAACGAATAAATCATCTTCAAGTTCTGGACTTGGCGTTAATTGTCCTTTATCACCACGGTTATTATGTTCAGTATCAAACATTGTATAACCAAGTAATAATGGGGTTATGGTTACGCCTGCATTCGCAGCAGCTAAAGGAGCAGCAACAAGCATAGCAAGTGCAATACGACTCAATTTCATGGATATCCTCCAAAAACAAAAATTTGTTTGTTTTCTAAACCTAATCGCTTTTGAATACTGAGAAATAATCTTGTTGTATCTTTTTCAACCATTCACATTATGTTGAATCATACAAATACCGAATCAATTTTCCAAGTATTTAGCCAGCAGCCACTGAAAAACGACTTATTTCTCTTCCAAAAATCTAGAAAACGCTAATCTAACAACATCCAATAAAGCTGTGAGAGATTATCACTTTTTAATCAAAACCTTAACAAAATATCATGATTTTTTTAATAAAACTAAATAGTTCTCACCATGTATCCAGCGTTAAGACAAGATTATTCTCGTTTGTTAGTTATTATGTTTACTTTTACATCAATGCCACAAAAACGTTTATATCCATAAAAAAAGAGCGACTCATTGAGTCGCTCTTTTTCTAATTCCAATGACTTGAAATTATTGACCTGGTTGTACAAGAACAGTACGGCTACCAGAAATCGCAGCGAATACGCGACGGTTCATAGCACGACCTTCTTTAGTTTTGTTGTCAGCAATCGGTTGATCCCAAGCGAAACCTTGAGTAGACAAACGAGATGCATCAACATTGTATTCATTTACAAGTGATGATTTAACAGAGTTAGCACGAGCTAAAGATAAACGTTCGTTTAATGCACGTGGACCTGTGTTATCTGTGTGACCTTCAATACGAGCAGTCGCGTTCGGGTACTCAGCTAATTTCTCTGCTACTTTCGCAATTTCAGACTTGTATTGTGGCTTGATGTCTGATTTGTTTGTATCAAAGAATACACGAAGTTCCATGTTAAGATCTTCGGTCAACTCTTGTGGTTGTGGAGCAACTGGAGTTGGTTCAACTGGAGCAACTTCTACCACTGGTGCAGCAGGCTTCAAGTGACCACCAAGAACCACGTTTAAGCCAGCAAGCGCTGTATAGTTCCAGAAGTCTTCATCGATATTATAAGTACCACGAGCTTCTGTACGAAGAGATAAAGCATCGTTCAAGCGCCAGAAAGCACCGATACCAGCATTACCCAAAGTACCTTCTTCTTTCAAACCACGACCAGTACGACCTAACTGAGTGTCAGTTGCATCGGTGAACGAATATTTATAGTGACCAGCACCTAATAAAACGTAAGGTTTAATTTTGCTGTCATAGTTTTTAGTGATCAAATCAGAAGTAACGTAGAAGTTACCATTGATTTGTTGTTGCTTATATTCAGCGTTAGCAGCAGCGCTATCAACGTCGCCCTTAACTTGGTTATATTCAACTTCAAAACCTAACCAAGGTGTTAATTCCACACCAATAGCAGCACCAACGAATAAATCGTCTTGTAATTCACCGCTAGTAGTTAAATGATCACCACCATTGTTGTGTTTAGTGTCTTGGAATGTGTAACCAAGCAATAATGGAGTAATTGTTACGCCCGCATTAGCAGCAGCTAAGGGAGCAGCAACAAGCATAGCAAGTGCGATACGACTCAATTTCATGGATATCCTCCAGAGATAACAATTGTTTGTTGTTCAAGCTCAGCCTATGATTTTTGGCCCCTGAGAACAAGGTATGTTCTACAGTATTTTTTTTAAGCTATTCACTTCACTTTGAATCATACAAACACTTGATGAATTTTCCAAGTGCTTGATAACCTTAACCTCGTAAATTATTGACAAATTTCCTTACAATTTCCGTTGTAGTTCAGTAATTTTTAATTCAAAGTTTCAGTCTAAATAGCTTATTGTTCACTCTCTTCGATTTTAGCAGCCTTTGCTGTGCGAAGTAATCATTAGTTTGTGTAAATACTAAACTTAACTTAATAAATACAATTCTTACTTAACACTTTGTTAATAAAAAAATTAAAGAAACATGATATAGGGTAAAAAATGTTTAAAATTCTAGGATTCACAATCAGTGAATTAATCACTTGTACCGCTATTTTGGCAATTCTAGTATGCCTCAGTCTACCCTATTTAAACGACATATTGATTTCAAATGAAGTCAATCAGCTCAAAAGAACACTTACAACTCACATACAAAAATCCAAATCGGATGCACAAACTTATCAAAAAAATGTGACTTTGTGCGCAAGTAAGGATTTATTGACTTGTGATAGGGACTGGAATAAAGGATTTATAAGCTTCATTGATACAAATAACAATCGACAACGTGATCCCACCGAAACCCTTCTCTATGCCACCGCACTAAACTATAAACATGGGAGCTTAGACTGGAGAGGGACACTCAGAATCAATTCAATTACTTTCCGTGGTGATAGTGGGCTGCCCAGAGGTTCAAATGGCAGTTTCTTTTATTGTGCCAATTCATCCAAATATCATACGCGAATAAAATTAAGCTCCATGGGGCACATTAGCCCTGAACCTTTAGCGACTTGCTAAGAACTGCTCAGTCTAGCTTAAGCGATGTAAAACACTTTCTTCATTGCTTTTTTTTACTATACTGCATAGGTTTTGAACATTCTCTGCAAACTAATTATTCGCTACAAACTATAAGTCTGGAGACACATAATGACTGACATCGTAATTGTCAACGGCGCTCGTACAGCAATGGGCGGCTTCCAAGGTGCATTATCAAGCGCAACTGCACCTGAATTAGGCGCAATCACAATCAAAGAAGCAATTGCTCGTTCAGGTCTACAACCGACTGATGTAGAAGAAGTGATCATGGGCTGCGTTTTACCAGCAGGCTTAAAACAAGGTCCAGCTCGCCAAGCAATGCGTAAAGCAGGTCTACCAGACTCTACAGGTGCAGTGACCATTAATAAACTATGTGGTTCTGGTATGAAAGCTGTGATGCAGGCAGCCGACATGATTAAAGCAGGCAGTGCAGAAATCGTCGTTGCGGGTGGTATGGAGTCGATGACCAATGCCCCTTATGTTTTACCAAAAGCACGTGCGGGTTATCGCATGGGGCATGGCGAAATTAAAGACCATATGTTCCTTGATGGTTTAGAAGATGCTGAAACTGGTCGTTTAATGGGTTCATTTGCCCAAGATATGGCAAATAAACGCAGCTACACACGTGAGCAAATGGATGACTTTGCCATCCGTTCTTTAAAACGTGCACAAAAAGCCATTACTGAAGGCTATTTCAAAGATGAAATCGTTGCTGTAACACTTTCAACACGTAAAGGCGATGTTGTTGTCGATCAAGATGAACAACCATTAAATGCAAAAATTGATAAGATTCCATCATTAAAACCTGCTTTTGCGAAAGACGGTACCATTACCGCAGCCAATGCCAGCTCAATTTCTGATGGTGCTTCTGCCCTTGTATTAACTTCAAGTGATGTTGCTGCTCAGCGTGGCTTACAGCCATTAGCAAAAATCGTGGCGACCGCGTCAAACTCGCAACATCCATCTGAATTTACTATTGCACCAGTTGGAGCAATCGAAAAAGTATTGAAAAAAGCAGGCTGGAATGCGCAAGACGTCGATCTTTGGGAAATCAATGAAGCTTTTGCTATGGTCACAATGTGCCCGATCGATGATTTCAAACTCGATGCTGAAAAAGTAAATATCAATGGTGGTGCATGTGCACTCGGTCACCCTGTAGGTTCTACAGGTTCACGTATCATCCTGACACTGATCCATGCGCTTAAACGTACTGGCGGTAAAAAAGGTGTTGCGGCTCTCTGTATCGGTGGCGGTGAAGCAACAGCGGTTGCGATCGAATTGATCTAAACGCTAAACACTCCAATAAAAGATCCTGCCTCATCATGCAGGATCTTTTATTTTCAGCATTACAAAATAATAATCAACCAATCGTTAAATTCCCGCTATGTTATGCATTGTATAAAAAAACAACAATGGAGTTATCCTATGCAACTGAATCATTATTTAAATTTTAAAGGACAAACCGAACAAGCATTTAACTTTTACAAATCAGTTTTTGGTGGTGAGTTTGCAATGATCAGCCGTTATGGTGACTTACCACCAGAAGAAGGTGTGACATTGACCGAGGAGGAACAGAATTTGATTCTCCATGTCTCTTTGCCGATCAATGACTTTACTGTACTTATGGCATCAGATGTCAATGATCAATTTTGTGCCCCAAACAGTGTATTCACACAAGGAAATAACCATTATATTTCAATCAACTTAGACCCTGATGAAATTGATGAGGCTCAACGTTTATTTGATGCCCTTTCTGTCAATGGTCAAATTGAAATGCCACTCGAAAAGACCTTTTGGGGAGCACTCTATGGTGCTTTTACCGATCAATTTGGCGTGAAATGGATGGTGAATTGTCAACTTGATGCTGAATAACTCAACAATCCCGATAATGATCCCATCAAAATATTGATACATAAAAAAAGCTGAACCCTAGTTCAGCTTTTTTCATTTCAAAATACTTATGCGCCAGTTTGGTAGTGCGCTTTTGGTACAGCCGTCGAAGCCTGATAAGGGTGGGTAAAATCTTGAAGCCCAGCGGCTGCTTCATGAATATCTTTACCTTCTTTCACCACAAAAGTGTCAAATCCAGAGCGTTTTAAATAGTTTAAAACATCTTTGAAGATATCACCCACTGCACGTAATTCGCCTTGGTAGCCTTGACGACGTAATAATGCAGCAAATGAATAACCACGCCCATCGTTAAAACCTGCGAACTCAATGAAAATTGCATCAAACTCATTCAATGGAAATTGATGCGTTTCAGGTGAGTCATTTACGGTAAGGTAAAGGGCTTTCTTAGCTTGTACATTTGCCAATTGATCCAACTGTTCAGTCGTCACAACCACATCACCTTGTGGAATCACACCATCTTCAGCAATCACTTGATAAGTATTGTCGGCAATCGTGCCATCTTTAGAAAGCACTTGTAGCGTTGTATTAAGCATAAGCACGCTCCTTAAATGGTTGAATACCCACACGGCGATAGGTATCGATAAAACGCTCACCCTCTGTACGTAGATCAAGATAAGTATTTAAAATCTCTTCAATGACATCAGGTACAACGTCAGCAGCAAATGATGGTCCTAAAATATCACCAATCGATGCATCATGATCCGCATGACCACCTAAAGTGATTTGATAGAATTCTGCACCTTTTTTATCGACACCGAGGATTCCAATATTACCGACATGGTGATGACCACAAGCATTCATACAGCCAGAAATATTGAGATCTAACTCACCTAAGTTATAGATGGTATCTAAGTCTTCAAAACGACGTGTGATCGCTTCTGAAATTGGAATCGATTTGGCATTTGCCAATGAACAGAAATCACCACCCGGACAGCAAATGATGTCAGTGATAAAGCCAATATGTGCACGTGCCATATCGTTCTGCTCAAGTGTTTGCCACAATTCGAATAAATCTTTTTGTGGAACATCGACCAGTGAAATATTCTGTTCGTGTGTGGTACGGAACTCACCAAAAGTGTACTTATCCGCTAAATCTGCGATTAAGTTCATTTCTTCAGAAGTCACATCACCCGGTGCGATACCTGCACGTTTCAAAGAAATCGTCGCAATACGATAACCTTTAACTTTGTGGGCGTTGGTATTGACGTTAAACCATTGTTTGAATTTTGGATATTCAGCAAACAATGCAGTGAAATCTTGGTCTTCTAAATCTTGATAATCAAATGGCGTGAATTCTTGATCTAGTTTTTTCAAGATTTCAGGTTGAATCTTTAATGCTTCACGAGTGTGTTCAAATTCAGCTTCAACTTTTTGTGCAAACACTTCAGGCGTTAATGCTTTAACCAAGATTTTGATACGCGCTTTGTACTTGTTATCACGACGACCATGTAAATTGTACACACGTAAGGTTGCCTCTAAATAAGCAATCAAATCTTCACGTGGTAAAAACTCACGAATCACATTCCCAATAATCGGCGTACGGCCTAAACCACCACCCACCATGACTTTATAACCCATTTCGCCCGCTTCATTACGCACAATATAAATACCAATATCGTGGAATGCAGTTGCAGCGCGATCTTTTTCTTCTAAAGCAGAAACAGCGATCTTAAATTTACGCGGTAAGAAAGCAAATTCTGGGTGGAAGGTGCTCCACTGACGAATCAACTCACATGTTGGACGTGGATCTGCAACCTCACCAGCAACCACACCGGCAAATTGGTCAGTTGTGGTATTACGGATACAGTTACCCGATGTTTGCACGGCATGCATTTGAACAGTGGCAAGTTCCGCCAGAATATCAGGTACATTTTCTAATGCAGGCCAGTTCAACTGGATATTTTGACGTGTTGATACGTGAGCATAGCCACGATCATATTCTGTTGCAATTTCTGCAATTTTTCTGAGTTGTTTAGTATTCATTAAGCCATACGGCACGGCGATACGCAGCATCGGCGCATAACGTTGCACGTATAATCCATTTTGCAAACGTAATGGACGATATTCGTCTTCGGTCAGTTTTCCTGCTAAATAGCGTTCTGTTTGATCGCGAAACTGAGCAACACGTTGGTTAATCAGTTGTTGATCGAAATCCGTATATAAATACATGGCGTATGGCTAGTCATTCATTATAAAGGCGACTAGCATAACCAGCTTTCACTCATCAACAAAATGCTTTTTTTGCATATTTAATAACTATTTTATTGATAAGCCTATATGACGACCCACAAAAAAGCCCAGATGAATCTGGGCTTTCTCACATCACGTCTAAAAGAAATTATTTTTTATCTGGTAAAGCGTACGCAACGAGATAATCACCCATTTTGGTACCAAATGAACCATGTCCACCCGCCATAATCACCACGTATTGTTTGCCATTTATTTCATAAGTCATTGGTGTTGCCTGTCCACCCGCAGGTAAACGTGCTTCCCATAACTTATCACCATTGCTGACATTAAATGCACGAATGTAATTATCTTGTGTTGCAGCCACGAACATGACATTACCAGCAGTTGAAATTGGACCACCTAAACCCGGTACACCAATTTTCACAGGTGGTAATTGGAACAATTGTGGCAAGCTGTCACGAATCGTACCGATACGTTTCTTCCAAACCACATCATGAGTTTTTAAATCTACGCCAGCAACAAAGCCCCAACCAGGTTGTTTACATGGCAAGCCAAATGGCGACAAGAATGGGCTAATATCAACCCCATATGGTGTGCCATACATTGGCTGCATGCCTTGTTCTGTACCAGCGCCACGTGCTACCGCTTGACGATTTGGATCTGCTGGAATGAGACGACTCACAAAAGGCAAGCCAATTGGATTCATCACAGCAACTTGACGGTCAGCATTGACTGACATCCCACCCCACTCAAATACCCCCAAGTTCCCAGGGAAAACCAAAGTACCATTTTCAGAAGGTGGAGTATAAATACCATCGTAGTTCAGACGTTTAAATTTCACACGACACATTAACTGATCAAACATGGTGGCACCCCACATGTCTTTATCGGTTAATTTATCTTTAGGCGCTAGATTAAAGTCAGAAAACGGCTGAGTTGGTGAATAGAACTCACCTTTGGTTTGTGGCCCCCATTTGACGGTTTGAGGTACTGGTTTCTCATTAATCGGAACAATCGCTTCACCAGTGCGACGATCTAAAACAAAGGCATTCCCTGTTTTCGTTAAAACATAAATCGCGGGAACAGTTTGACCTGATTGATCTTGAATATCAGCTAACGAAGGTTGTGATGGTACATCCATATCCCACAAATCATGATGTGTGGTTTGGAAATGCCAGACCAATTTACCTGTGGTTGCATTAATCGCCAGCATTGAGTTGGCATAACGCTCTTTCAACTCAGTACGATCTCCGCCCCAAATATCGGGTGTGCCCACACCTGTCGGCACATAAACGATATCTAGTTTTGCATCATAGGCAAGCGGTGCCCATGCATTCGGAGAGTTATGAACAAAAGTTCCACCCTCACCCGGCAAAGCATTTGGATTTTCGGCACCTGTATCAAATGCCCATAGCAACTTACCCGTATTTACATCATAACCACGAATGACGCCAGACGGCTCTTTATTCGAATGGTTATCTGTCACTGAACCGGCAATCACAACAGTAGTACCTGATACCACACCCGGTGAAGTTGGGTTATATCCACCTGGATAAGCAAAAGGCATAAATGCTTGTAAATCAACTTCACCATTGTCACCGAAGTCAGAACATGCCTTGCCAGTATCCGCATTGACTGCAACTAAGCGTCCATCATTGACAGGTACAAAGACTTTACGTGGGCATTCAGTTGAAGTTGATTTTTTAGCCTGTAAGCTGGTTGCAAACTTAGTCGTATTATCCGCATCGTAATACATCACACCACGACAGGTTAAATGTTGGAAAGTCTTATCGGTTTTGAGTTTTGGATCAAAACGCCATTTTTCCTCACCAGTCGCAGGATCAATGGCAATTAAATGCTGATGTGGTGTACACATAAACAAGTTATTACCAATTTTGATAGGTGTAACCTGATTGGTGGTTTCACCTGAATCATTTTCAGTTCTAAAATCACCTGTACGGAAAGTCCACGCCACTTTCAAATCTTTGACATTTTGGTTATTAATCTGTGTCAATGGAGAATAACGCTCGCCGCCTTGGCTACGACCATAAGCGGGCCAATCTTCAGGCGCAATCCCTTCAAGTGCTTTTGCTTGTTCAGGTTGAGGTGTTTCAATCACACCATTGATTTCTTGTGGATCATTGAAAATTGAATAGACCATCACCACGATTGCAATTGCAAGAGTCGATGATAATGCCACTTTACTTGATGTGAGATTATCAATACCACGCGTTACGGCTGGGACAAGCAACCACAAGCCCAAGATACCTAGAACATCAAGACGCGGTGCCAGTGCCCAGAAGTCCGTACCAACTTCCCAAACACCCCAAATCACACTCCCTAACATCAATATTGCATAGACCCATAATGGTCCTGATGCTCGCTTATAAAGCTGTAGCGCCACGATCAGTAACAGCACACCAGCAACGACATAATAAAAAGACCCACCGATTGCTGCGAGCCAGATACCACCAATAAGCACGAACAATGCAATGAGGGCAATGATAATTACCGTCAGTGTTCTAAGCCCAGATTTTGAAGCAGATTGATTCATACGATCACCTTGCATCTCTTATATTTTGAGAGCTATGAAGAAGATAACGCCTCCTCATAGTCGAGTTCAAATCACAACGAAAAACCTTACAGACCTCATCCAATGAATGAACCAAATCTGCAAAATTATTCAAATTAAAAATTAGAAAACAGTTTGGAACTTAATACCGCCTACCCATGTTTTATCACCATCTTTCAATGCACCGACATGGTGAATATATTGAATATTAGGTCGAATGGTCAGCCAATTGGTTGCATGAATCCCGTAATACAACTCGGTGTTATATTCTTCATCCAATAAAGGATTGTTTTTGTCATTGGCATGAATACGGGCGACACCCAAGGCAAGTTCATCTTGTGGACGTTGATCCAATAAACCTTTATAGATCAAACCGACATTTTGCATGTCTTTCACAGCATTGGTTTTTGAGTCATGTACCGTGACATTGACAAAGCCCGTTAAACCACGATCAGACTGACCATGATGATGCGTCAACTGCTGTTTCGCGGTAAACCAACCACCTTGCTTATGTCCAGTCTTCGCGGGATTTTCAATTTCTGCTGCATCAGCGGTACTGTAGTAATAGCCGAAACGGTATTCACCCGCTAAAGCAAGTGCACCTAATTTAGGTGTCCACACCACTTCTGCTGGAATAATCGCACCATGAGAACCATCAGTACTTAAATTAAAGCCTTTACCACGCTGTAAGTTTTCAGGGTTATATTCATATGCCCCAATTTGTGCATATAAATCTGGCTGTAAGTTATATTTAACTCGCATGGCCCACTGACTCACTGGCCAGTTATACCATTGATCACCGACCCAGTTACCCACCTGTGAACCACATAGAGCCAAGTTCTGGAAATCACAATCAAAGCTATTGAAATCTGCACCTTCACCAAAACGACCAACTTTAATATCAAGCGCTTGATCTAAAAATTTCTTTTTGATCCAAAGTTCAGTTAAACGCCACGTTTGACCACGTCCCCAAACTTCTTGTACAGAACTTAAATGCCCCTGTAAGCCATCTGCAGTTTGCGATAAAGACTGACCATCACGATAAGTTAAAGTGACTTGAGCTTCGGTATCTTGCCAACCTAAAATTTTATTGAGATCAAGATGTGTGCCTAAAGCCAGTTGCCCAGTATATTCACTGCCATGACTAGCATGCTGTTTGGAGTCTAAAACTCCTGCGAATTCACCCGTGTAATCTGCCGAAAAATGATAACCCTGTTCTTGTAACGCTGTGCGTTGACCGTTCCAATCACCAAACATCCACTGGCCATTCGGGTCAAATGCAGCAGCGGCTTGAGTATGGTGTGTAAAAAGACTCAATGATAGAACGGATAAACAAGAAACAATCAAAGATTTAGAGATTGTCATGTTTACGTAACCTTTTATGTTTTTGTATATAAAAGGTTACTCTTATTTTTAAATTACAACTTATTCAAAATGTTAACAGCCTGTACAATATGTTAACAATCAGTGATTATATGCACATATTTTCTACCATTTACCCTCACCCAAGCCCTGACCAATAAAAGCATATTGCATTTTTGAGCGCGAAAATTGAATTGGACAGCCCAATTGAGGCTCTGTCTGTTCAGCATTTTCAGAGATAGGAACATCCACCACCCAGCCACGTTGCTGAGCCATTAGAGAAACCAGAGCTTCATCAAGACTCAATACTGGTTCCACACAAATATCTAGATTTTGGAATAAGCGCTGCCAGTCTGCAAAATCTTGAGTTTTAAATTTTTCTTGTAATGCATGTTTGACTGCTTGACGGTCTTCAAGATCAAAAGAAGCACCTTTCGCCATCAGGATTGGTAAATCTAAAGCCGCCGCTAAACCTGCCATAAACTGTGGTTCTAAACTCCCGACCGAGAAATGACGCCCATCTTTGGTTTCATAATAGTCATAGAAACTCGCACCATTTAACATACTGTGCTCAGGTGCTTGTGGCGTTTGACCAGCGAGACTTGCAGAAGCTGCCATACTATTTAAACTCGCCACACAATCGGTCATGGAAATATCAATATACTGCCCAAGACCACTCTGCTGACGTTCTACCACGGCTGCTAATATCCCAATGACCGCATGCAGCGAACCACCTGCCACATCAGCAATCTGAATCCCCATTGGTGGTGGACCACTGTCTTGACGACCACTATGCCCAGAAATACCAGCCAGTGCTAAATAGTTAATATCATGCCCTGCTCGATCTTTATAACTGCCAGTTTGACCATAGCCCGTAATCGAACAATAAATTAAACGTGGGTTAATCTCAGACAAAGTTTCATAATCCAACCCTAAACGGCGCATCACATCAGGACGGAACTGTTCAAGTACAATATCAAACTCAGAGATTTTATTTTTAATGAGTTCAATATTGCTGGCATCCTTCAGATCAAGTGCAATCGACTGCTTATTTCGATTGAGATAGCTATGCGCAGTGGCCTGACCATTAGCATAGGGTGGCATAATCCTCACAAGGTCTGGACGCGTGGGTGACTCGATATGGATCACTTCTGCACCCATGTCTGCAAGATACATACTTGCAAATGGACCGGGTAATAAAGTAGAAAAATCTAGGACTTTCAATCCCTTTAAAGCAGATGACATAAGAATTTTTACTCAATTTGTTCAAATTTTCTTTTATACTAGGTGTGGATAAACACAAAAACAATGTCATGTTCAGCCATTTACCTTGATAGTTTCGGCAATTTAACATGTACGTATTGAGCAATTATTTTTATTGTCAATTGCCCAACTTGATATTTTAGACGGTTATTTAGGTCAATTATCGTGAATAGTAAAGAAACTGAAGGATTCAATATGAGCCGTGATACGATCAGCATCCACTTCGTGAATGCGGCTTTAACAGGTGTGAAACGCCTAGGCATGGACGTTGAAACATTACTTTCACATGTCGGCATAGAAGCAGAATTGCTGCGCCAACCCAAGGCTAGGATCTCCCCAGAGCAATATACACGCTTTGTTAAAATGTTATGGATGGTCACCCAAGACGAACATGTTGGTTTCGATGTCCAACCACGTCGTCTCGGTACATTTGCCATTATGTGCCAATTGATTGTCCACTCTAAGACACTTGGACAAGCACTTGAACTGTCCTCTCAATTCTACAAACTCTTTGGTGATGAGTGGTCAGTAAGCTTAGAACGCGATAAACATGAAGCACGTTTAGTTCCGCATATTCCTAAAGCATTAGACCCTGATCATTTCATCACTGAAAGTATGCTCATGATTTGGCATGGACTTGCATCATGGTTGATTGAACGTCGTTTACCTCTAGAACGTGTTCATTTTGGTTATGAACGCCCAAACCACGCTGATGAATACGATGCACTCTTTTTTGCGCCTGTAATGCAATTCGATGCGCCACGTACCGAAATTACTTTTGCAGCCGATTATCTCGACTTACCCATTCGTCAAGATGACAAAAGTTTAGAAGAATTCTTGAAAGCTGCGCCAGCTCAGTTATTGGTCAAATTCAAAAACACCAACTCTTTGACATCACGTATTCGGGATGTATTGAAGAGCCAAATTGGTGAAGAAATGCCAACACTGAACGATGTTGCATCTATGTTGTACTTATCTCCTCAGACTTTACGTCGTCGCTTAGCCGCCGAAGGTAAAAGCTACCAAGGTGTAAAAGATGCATTACGTCGAGATGCTGCGATTCATTTATTGCTCACACCGAATCTGACGCTGGAAGATGTTGCTCAGCAAGTTGGCTTTAGTGAAACCAGTACTTTCCACCGTGCCTTTAAAAAATGGACAGGAGTAACACCTGGTCTATATCGTCAGTTACATGGACATCATTCTTAATTAGTTTTAGAAATAGCCTGTTACTTACAGGCTATCTATTCTGCAAATAACCACTGCTCTATCCCTTTTGGGTAAACAGGATATCGGCTTGATTCAATCTGCTCTTTGCTAAACCATGCAGCGATATATTTTAAGCCGTTGCTTTCACAACCATGAATTTCTACTTGTTGATACAATTTTGCATCAACAAATTCTGCGTCATATACAAAAACAATCTCGTGACCTTGCTGACCATCAAAACTAAATAAATTTTCTAGTATTCCTAATAGTTTAGGGTGAACAATCTGCTGATGAATCTCTTCCAGAACTTCTCTTTCAACTGCTTGTACAGAAGTCTCCCCAAACTCAACTCCACCACCAATCGGTCTTAGATATGTTTCATCTTTACTTGGGTCATAGCCTTTTGAAAGTAATACCTTCTCATCATACCGAAATAGACATAAAGCTTTTGCTCGAATAGATATCATTGTTCTGCCTTCAACTGCTTTAAAAATTCTGCTGTCTGCTTGGGTGACGTTAAACGAATAAATTGAATATGCTGATATTCAGGATTTTGCATCATCGCTACATATTGCTTTCGATTTTTGGCATGATGACTGATCATCCATAAAATAATGGAGTCCTTAGATAGAAAACTTACCTTAAAACTTTCTCGATTATTAGAGTTCGGCCACAATCTTTTTTGCGTCACAGCTCGAGTAATTGCCCGTTTTACTGAACGATAAAGATTTAAAGAAAATGAATAATCCAACCAAATAATCGTATCGATATATCTCAGTTTTAAATCTTGCGTTCGAGAATAATTACCATCAAGTACCCACCCTTTCATTGCTTGATCCATTTGACTTTTCAATTTAGGAAAAAATTCGTCATCTGGTGTTTCTTGCCAATCATCCAACCAAAACAAATCATCCATTTCAATATGAGTTAGCTCTAGCTTTTGCGCAAGCTGGTGAGCAAAGGTTGTTTTGCCAGAAGCTGATGTTCCAACAACATTAATAAATTTCATCTAGATAATTATGTTGAGTTATGGCTCGCTATTTTACTGAACAATTCACTTGTTAGACAATCCAGTAAATTGGCGAAAAACATCAAACTTGCCAATGTTTATCATCATTGCACTGACACTTAAATTGAGTACACTCGATAAACAACAATTTTAAGGTGATACAAGGAAAAGCTATGAGCGAGGCCTATATTATTGATGCCATTCGCACACCACGCGGAAAAGGGAAAAAAGACGGCTCACTGCATGAAGTCAAACCTATTACTTTACTCACAACATTACTCAACGAATTACAACAACGTCATCAACTCGATACTTCAAAAGTCGATGATATCGTTTTAGGTTGTGTAACACCGATCGCAGACCAAGGTGGTGATATTGCCAAAACTGCGGCCATTGCTGCGGGTTGGAATGATGATGTTGCTGGGGTACAAATCAACCGTTTCTGTGCATCTGGTTTAGAGGCTGTGAACTTAGCAGCACAAAAAGTCCGTTCAGGTTGGGAAGACCTCGTGGTCGCGGGTGGCGTTGAATCAATGTCACGTATCCCAATGGGTTCTGATGGTGGCCCATGGGCGCTTGATCCTGAAACCAACTTAAAATCGTCATTTGTTCCTCAAGGTGTAGGGGCAGATTTGATCGCAACACTTGATGGCTATAGCCGTGAGGATGTCGATGCTTTTGCAGTCGGTTCACAACAAAAAGCTGCTGCTGCTCAAGCAAAAGGCTATTTTGATCAATCAATTGTGCCAGTAAAAGATCATTCAGGCGTGATGATCTTAGACAAAGATGAATTTATTCGAGGCAATACTACCGTTGATAGCCTAGCTAAATTAAATGCTAGCTTTGAAATGATGGGACAAATGGGCTTTGATGCAGTTGCATTACAAAAGTATCCAGAAGCTCAAAAAATTATCCACGTTCACCATGCAGGTAACTCATCGGGTATCGTCGATGGTGCAGCAGTCGTACTGCTTGCTTCTGAAAAAGCAGTCAAAGAACAAGGCTTAAAACCACGTGCCAAAATACTTGCAACGGCTTTAGTGGGTACAGATCCAACCATTATGTTGACTGGTCCTGCACCTGCCGCACGTAAGGCATTAGCAAAAGCAGGCTTAAGCATTGATGACATTGATCTGTTTGAAGTGAATGAAGCTTTTGCCGCAGTGGTCATGCGTTTTATCAACGAACTCAACGTACCCGCAGAAAAAGTCAATGTGAATGGTGGTGCAATCGCAATGGGACATCCATTGGGTGCGACAGGTGCAATGATTTTAGGAACGTTACTTGATGAATTAGAACGTCAAGGCAAAAAACGTGGTCTAGCAACATTATGTGTCGGTGGTGGTATGGGGATTGCCACCATTATTGAGTTGGTATAAATCACTCAACACCTCCCTAAAATATGAGACTCGGAAACGTCATTCGCAACCTGCATGACATCTACAATAATATTGTTTCTGCGATAAATTGTATAAATGAAAGAATTGAACAGGTTTTGCGAATGACAATGGTTTTGCCTACTTTTGCCGAAACAAAAGTAGGTCGAACCGAAGGTTTATCCTGAAATTAGATGAGAGCTTAACAAGACTCTGCAATGCTTATCTTTACTTACGCAGGTCATTTACGATTAAGCTCATAAAATATTGGACGATGATGTATGAGCGCTATTAAATACGAAAAAAACGCTGACAATATTGTAATTCTTACCCTTGATTCATCTGGTCAATCAGCCAACACCATGAATGCAGAGTTTCGTGATTCACTCAATGAAGTGAGTCAAAAGCTCAAAGCTGAAACTGATCTGAAAGGTGTTATTTTCCGTTCAGCCAAGAAAACCTTCTTTGCTGGCGGTGACCTCGATGAACTCATCCAAGTTCAGCCTGAACATGCCACTGAATTTTTCAACATGATTGAAAAACTCAAAGGCGACTTACGAACGATTGAAACTTTAGGTGTTCCAGTTGTTGCGGCTTTAAATGGTACGGCACTTGGTGGTGGTTGGGAAATCGCTTTAGGCTGTCACTATCGCATTGCCATCAATGATCCAAAAACCAAATTCGGTTTACCAGAAGTGACTTTAGGCTTACTTCCTGGCGGTGGCGGTATCGTACGCATGGTACGCCTGCTCGGTTTACAAAATGCCTTTCCATTCCTGATGGAAGGTAAACAGTTTGGCGTGGATAAAGCAAAATCGCTGGGTTTAGTCGATGATACGGCTGAACATGAACAAGAGCTTTTAGACAAAGCCATTGCTTGGGTCAAAGCCAATCCAAAATCGCAACAGCCTTTTGATGTCAAAGGCTACAAGATTCCTGGTGGCGACCCTAAAACCCCAGCTGTGGCTCAAGTATTGGCGATTGCCCCAGCAATGCTGCGTGACAAAACCAAAGGTTGTTACCCTGCCCCAGAAGCGATCATGGCAGCAGCAGTTGAAGGCGCGCAAGTTGATGTTGATACGGCTTTACGTATCGAATCTCGCTACTTCGCCCAATTAACGATTGGTAATGTCTCCAAAAATATGATTGGTACATTCTGGCATGGTCTGAATGCAATCAAGTCAGGTGCAAGCCGCCCTGCCGATGTAGCAAAATGGCAAGCGACCAAAGTTGGTGTATTGGGTGCAGGCATGATGGGTGCGGGTATTGCCTATTCAACAGCCATCAAAGGTACTCCTGTGGTACTTAAAGATGTGTCTGTGGAAAATGCAGAAAAAGGGAAAGCGTATTCGCAAAAACTTCTTGATAAACGCGTTTCACAAGGTCGTATGACGGCCGAAAAACGTGATCAGGTTTTATCATTGATTACCGCAACCGCAGATGCAGCGGACCTACAAGGCTGTGATTTGATCATTGAAGCCGTATTTGAAAATCAAGCACTCAAAGCCAAAGTCACCCAAGAAGCTGAACAATATTTGGCTGCAAATGGCGTGATGGCATCGAACACCTCGACGCTACCAATCACAGGCTTAGCACAAGCCAGCAAAGACGATAAAGCGTTCATCGGTTTACACTTCTTTAGCCCAGTCGACAAAATGCAATTGGTTGAAATTATCAAAGGCAAAAACACCTCTGCTGAGACTTTAGCAAAAGCCTATGACTTTGTTCAACAAATTGGAAAAACGCCAATTGTGGTAAATGACAGCCGTGGTTTCTTTACCAGTCGGGTGTTTGGTACATTTATTCAAGAAGGTATGCGCTTACTGGCCGAAGGTGTTCACCCTGCCAAAATTGAAATGGCAGCGCTGAAAGCAGGTATGCCAGTCGGTCCACTCGCTATTCAAGATGAAGTGTCATTAACGTTGACCGAACATGTTGCAAGTGAAACCCGTAAGGCATTACAAGCTGAAGGTAGTGACTTGCCAAAAACACCTGTCGATGAAGTGGTTCATACCATGATTCATGAGTTAAACCGTAAAGGTAAAGCGGCAGGTGCAGGCTTCTATGAATATCCTGAAAATGGCAAAAAGCATTTATGGGATGGACTCAGTCGTTGGCAGAAAGACAATGATATTTCTGAACAGGACATGATTGACCGTTTCTTATTTGTTCAAGCACTGGACACATTACGTTGCTACGAAGAAGGTGTTTTAGAATCGGTGATTGATGCCAACGTGGGTTCAATCTTTGGTATTGGTTTTGCCCCGTGGACTGGTGGCGCAATTCAATTTCTCAATCAAAATGGGATTGAAAAATCACTGCAACGTGCTGAGCAGTTAGCTGCTCAATATGGTGAGCGTTTCACCCCACCACAATTATTAAAAGACAAAGCACAAAAGAAAGAAACGATCCAGTAATTCATTTCTTTTGAAAGCATTAAAGCCCATATCGGTCTTTATAACCGATATGGGCTTTTTACTATTCAACAAAATCACAGTAAAACTTCTGCCGAATACATTACAAATTATGCTATAAATCTTTCTAATTCTGCTTTCTTTTTTGTCCTTTGGAAATTTGTCTTATGTCTGAGAAATTGTGCCCAGAAACTTCACCTTGGGGGTGGAAAGCACTGATTATTACCATCATTCTAAGCTTTGTTTTTATGGTTATTTTTTACTTAGCCATCACCAATGAACCTGACTATATGCCAAGTCAGAAGCAAACCAATAGTCAACAACATGCATTTAAAACAGCACCAGCAATGTCTCCAGAAGCGTTAGAAGCGGCTAAAAAGAATGCAGCACCAAGTACCGTTACTGCTGAATCAGAGCAACACCAGCACTAAAGTATTCTTGTCGACCATGATAAATTCGTGTTAAACAGGGAGTTATCATGGTATTCGAGATTTTCAATGCTTCAACAAAATCGTCAGGCACTGGTCGTTGAAGGTGGTGGAATGCGTGGCGCATTTACCAGCGGTGTCTTAGATGCATTTTTACAACAACAGTTTAATCCTTTCGATCTGTGTATCGGGGTTTCCTCTGGTTCAACCAATGTCGCTAATTATTTAGCAGCACAACAAGGCCGCACCCTACAAATCTATTTAGATCACTCCCTCCGCGCTGAGTTTATTCATTATGGCCGCTTTTTCAAAGGCGGTGATTTACTGGATTTAAAATGGATGTGGGATGTGGTTGAAAAAGAGCATCCGCTGAATCAAACCCATCTATTTGCCAATCATCCTGAATTTTATATGGTACTGACCCATGCTATTTCAGGTGAAGCCACCTATATCAGAGCATCTAGAGACAATATTCTAGAAGGTTTAAGAGCATCTAGCTCGATTCCAGTATTGACTCGACAAGCGGTTGACGTTTTCGGTGAACCTTACTTTGACGGTGGCGTTGCTGATGCTTTACCTGTGCATTGGGCAGCGCAACAACATGATGTTTCCAAACTCATGGTATTACGGACTCGCCCTAAAAATTATTATAAAGCGAGTAATAAAGGCGATCAGTTTCTAGCAAAATATCTATTTAAACAACACCGTGGGTTTGCACAAAGTTTATTGGCAAGAACCCAACGCTATAATGATGCCGTAGACTTCGTACGTTCTTCATCGCAACAGAGAATCCTAGAAGTCTGCCCACCTGATTTAAAAAACATGGCAGGTCGACTTTCTAAGAATAAAGCGAAGATTCGTTATAGCTATGATGTGGGTTTAGAAACTGGACTCAAAGCCATTGAAGATTGGAACGCTCTTTAATTCATCTTCGAAAATTAACTCAACTTGTCAACGATACACTTTGAATGGTGATATTTCCCCATTCAAAGGCTTATAAAGCTAAATACTAAAAAAGAATTCTGCATCGTCACTTGGCAATTGATACTAAAAAGGCGCAAAATCGCATTTTTTATTTTTGGAATTTCTTATGAGCAAGCAACCATCCCCACAAAAAGATTCGAATGAAACCGCATTGGGATGGAAGTTTGTCATCATTGTCGGTGTATTAAGCACGATCTTTTTAAGCTTTTTCTATTTAGCCATGACTCAAGAACCTGATTATATGCCAGGTGCACAACGTAAAGCACAACAAGAAAAAGCGCTATCCCAAGATGCATCCCCAGCAACGTCAGAGGCAGAGACGCAGCACCAAGATCATTAGAATCAAATCTGTCTCAGGATTGGCATGATCATTTCAATATGAGGAATACCACATTCATCATACTCATCGCCTCGCACGATAAAACCAAGCTTCTCATAAAATGAAATCGCATGGACTTGCGAGGAGAGCTGAAGAAATGGATAAGCTTGCTTTTTTGCATAAGCAATAATCTCCAGCATAATCAGCCGACCAATCCCTTGTCCTCGATATGCGTTGAGCACAGCAACACGCCCAACACTATGATTTTGCAATAAACGAGCGGTCGCAATCGGCTGGTCTTGATCGTAAACCACAAAATGTTGGGAGATGGCATCCTGATCATCCCATTCATCCTGCTCTGGAATATTTTGTTCAGCGATAAAAACCAATTCTCGAATTAACTTGGCATCTTGCTGTAATTGATCCCAACTCGCATTTTTAATACTGAACATTTCTGTCGCTGCACTCACTAACACTTACACCCCATATTTTCCATCGGCATTTGATCTTGTAATAATAGTTCTAAACTTTGCTTTTCAATCCCATACATGGTTTTTAAAGCTTGAATTTGTTGCATGATCTTAGGATCAGGTTGTTGAATATCTTTGCGCTTGGTCGCCAAAATCATTTTGTTTTTACTGGTATGTTCTAAAGACACAAACTCAAACACTTTGGTCTCATAGCCATAAGCCTTAAGCAACAATGCACGCAAAGTATCCGTAAGCATTTCCGCCTGTTGCCCTGCGTGAATCCCAAACTGCAACATCGGTTGTAAGACTTCTGGACTCTTTAACTGCGGGCGCAACTCTTTGTGACAGCATGGCGCACACATAATCATTGAGGCATTTAAACGAATCCCCGTATGGATCGCATAATCGGTTGCGATATCACAGGCATGTAAGGCAATCATCACATCCAGTTTTTCTGGTTGGTAGCTTCGAACATCGCCTTCAAAGAAATCGAGGTGATTAAAACCCACTTGATCTGCGATATTTTGACAAAACTCAACTAAGTTTGAGCGGAGTTCGACCCCAGTAATCAATGGTGTCTTGCCTTGTGCCTGCAAATAATCATACAAGGCGAAAGTTAAGTAGCCTTTGCCTGAACCAAAATCGACAATATTCAACGCTTGTTGTGAAGCATCAATTTGTTCATAGGCATTGGAAAAGATCTCGATAAACTTATTAATCTGTTTCCATTTACGTGCCATGCTGGGGATAATTTGCCCTTTCTCATCAGTAATTCCCAGATGTGTTAAGAATGAACTTTGCTGTTGAACATAACGCTGTTTTTCACGATTGTGCTGATATTGCTCAATGGGCATTGCTGATGCTGGTTTTTTTTGTGTATTTAACATGGCTTTCTTTTTATTTTTCTTGAGCTGAATCTCTTGTGTTGCGCTAAATAGATTCGCCTGTTTAGACTGTGCTAATAACGCTGCAATTTTTTCTAAACCTTCTGAAATTAGATAGTTCTTGGTTATATCTTGCGTGGTGTGATGATATAAACAAGACAAGGTTGCCTGCCCATGTAGCTCAATCATACGAAAGGTGATTTTTTCTAATTGTGCCATCTCCCCTTTGTACTGACTCAGAATAAGTCGATCAAAGCTTTTATTTTCAATAGCTTGCTTTAACTCTATAAAAAACTGCTGTTCTTGTTCAAAAGAAAAATTCGGCGCAAACATAGTGAAAACCTAACAAATAGAAACTAAATTTTAAAGCGTCTTACTTTAAAAGGGAAATTGCATTACGATACATTTGTATTTTTATGCAAAGCATATTGCCATGAACATGAACTCCCTGTTGGATTATGATCCAAAAGAAGAACGACTCAATGCCTATAGTCATGCTATTGGTGCAATATTCGCTTTCATTGCCTCGATCTTTCTCATTATCAAAGGTGCTTATCTCCCCTTCGCCCAGTGGATGAGCTTGTGGGTCTATGGTTTTAGTCTGGTGTTATTACTCTGTAGTTCAACTCTCTACCACTTTGCACAAGACCAAACAAAACGATATTGGTATAAAAAGTTAGATCATACTGCAATTTATTATCTCATCGCAGGGACTTACACGCCCTTTTTAAGTATCGCGATCCCAACAGCAAAAGCAGATTACCTTCTGATTGCACTTTGGAGCATTGCATTTATTGGAACACTGTTTAAATTGGTGTTTATTCACCGTTTTCAGAAACTTTCGCTCGCAGCTTATCTGGTCATGGGCTGGCTCGCCATTTTGTTAATGGATGATATGCAACGCTATCTCTCTAAAGATGCCTTGCAGTTATTGATCGCAGGTGGGCTTGCCTATACGGTCGGTACATTGTTTTATGCCTTAAAAAAGGTAAGATATACCCACGCAATTTGGCATGTTTTTGTGCTGTTAGGAGCAGGTTTACACTTTTTAGCGATCTACTGTTATGTCCTTTAACGCGCGTCTATTAATCACGCTCACCCCATAACAGCAAGTTTGCTGAGTTAAATTCCGCATTCAAAAAGGAAGGTTCAAGACAGTATATCGAACAGTGTCTTGAATGATGAGAATTAAGGTCTTGTATGTCGTCAAATGCTACAGCCGCCACTGCTGAAGTGGCAGGCAATTCAAAAGTACGGGTATTATTTGCCAGTCTTGTTGGTACTACGATTGAGTTTTTTGACTTTTATATCTACGCCACAGCCGCAGTACTGGTTTTCCCCCATCTATTTTTCCCTGAAAGTAGCGATGGTGCGGCAGTATTACAATCACTTGCAACCTTCGCACTTGCCTTTATTGCACGTCCGATTGGTGCTGCGATTTTTGGGCATTTAGGCGACCGTATTGGGCGTAAAGCAACTTTAGTTGCTGCATTGCTTACCATGGGGATTTCTACCGTCTGTATCGGCTTACTCCCTACCTATGTACAAATTGGTATTGCTGCGCCGCTACTGCTCGCCTTGTGTCGTTTAGGGCAAGGTTTAGGTTTAGGTGGTGAATGGAGTGGTGCAGTTTTACTCGCCACTGAAAATGCCCCTGAAGGAAAACGTGCTTGGTATGGTATGTTCCCTCAATTAGGCGCACCGATTGGTTTTATTCTCGCAACAGGTTCATTCCTATTACTCAATGCCTTTATGTCTGAACAAGCCTTTATGGCATGGGGATGGCGTATTCCATTCATCGCAAGTGCGGTATTGGTGTTGGTGGGTCTGTACATTCGTTTAAAACTACATGAAACACCTGCATTCCAGAAAGTATTGGATAAGCAAAAAGAAGTCAATGTACCCTTTAAAGAAGTCATGACCAAACATTTCCCAATGTTGGTACTCGGCACAGTTGCTGCAATCTGTACGTTTGTGGTGTTCTATCTCACCACCGTCTTTGCACTCAACTGGGGAACCACCAAACTGGGTTATGCACGTGGTGATTTTCTTCAGTTACAACTGGTCGCCACATTATGTTTTGCTGCATTTATCCCGATTGCGGCTATTCTTGCGGAGAAATTTGGACGTAGAAAGACCTCGATCGCAGTGTGCTTGCTTTCTGCTGTATTTGGCTTATGTTTTGCGCCATTACTCGATTCAGGCAACCCAATATTGGTATTTTTATTCCTCTGTATTGGTCTCTCTATTATGGGGCTCACCTACGGTCCAATCGGTACGATTTTATCTGAACTTTTCCCGACTTCAGTCCGCTATACAGGTTCAGCCTTGACCTTTAACTTGGCTGGAATTTTCGGTGCTTCATTTGCACCTTATATTGCAACCAAACTGGCTGAAAGTTATGGACTCGGTGCGGTTGGTTTATATCTCAGCTTGGCTTCAATTTTATCCTTGATCGCATTTTTACTGATGCGTGAGACGAAACATGATGATGTAAATAACCAAGTTTAATCATCAATTATTCTATCGCTTATACACCTCCCTTATATAAGGGGGGTTGTAAAGAAAACCATAAAAACCCAACAAATTGTTATCCAGTCATCAAATAATGTATCAACGGGTCAAATGGATTTTATCGCACCATTCTACGCAATATTTTTTATGCTAAAATGACCGCCTCCCATTTTCTAGATGATTGCACTTATGTACGCAGTGATTATCGTTGCTGTATTTTTAGTCAGTTTTTTATATACTTATTATCGTGGCAAAGAGCGCTTAAAAGCATCTCGACAATTATTTGACCATTCGACATTTTTAGCGCCCATTAATATGTTTATGACGGGGTTTTCTAAGTTACCCAGCCAACCATTCTTTGATGTGGCGCAATTCCCCGAACTCAAACCACTACAAGATAACTGGCAAGTGATTCGGGAAGAAGCGATTCAATTACAAAGCCAAATCAAAGCATCTGAAAAAAATAATGATGCAGGCTTCAATACTTTCTTTAAACGTGGCTGGAAGCGTTTTTATTTGAAATGGTATCAAGATAGCCATCCATCAGCGCAACAACTCTGTCCAAAAACAGTGGCATTGCTCGAAAGCATTCCATCAGTCAAAGCAGCCATGTTTACCGAACTTCCCTCTGGAAGTTACTTAGGCAAACACCGTGATCCTTATGCAGGTTCAGTCCGTTATCACTTGGGTTTAGTGACGCCAAATAGTGATGACTGCTTTATTGAAGTTGATCAGGAACGTTATAGCTGGAGAGATGGCGAAGCCACTGTATTTGATGAAACTTATGTACATTGGGCACATAATAAAACGGATCAAACACGGATCATTTTGTTCTGTGATATTGAACGTCCGATGAAATGGGGTTGGGCACAAAGATTTAATCACTGGTTTGGTCGTAATATCATGTCAGCGGCCAGCTCACCAAATGATGATCAAGATAAAACGGGGTTTATTAACCGTATTTTCAAATATGGTTATGCGATTCACCACTATGGTCGTGGCTTAAAACAACGTAATCGTCCACTGTACTATGTTTTGAAATGGTTAATGTTTGCAATCATTATTGGCTTAATCTTACTACCAAGTTTTTTATGATATGCGCAAGCAATAAAAAAGAGATGCATCAGCATCTCTTTTTTATTGAAAAAACAAAATTAATTGGTTTTTGCGCTTTGAGCACTTGCCGTCTGTGGTGCTTGCGCACTCGCAGTTTGTGCCGCGGCTGCATTCGCTGCTTGTACTGCGGCTTCGCCAATTAAAGCAATCTTGGCTTTTTCTTGGCTCTTTTCAGAGAGCGCAGGATTTGATGCCACAATACGATTGATATTGGCAGAATTTGCTGGCGCAATCGCAGCTGTTTGCAACACGATTGGACGATTACCTGTATCACCTAAAGTATAGCGGATACCTGTACGTGGACTGATGACCGTAGTGACATCATGCTTGACCTGTGCTTGCGCAGAAGTTTCTCCTTTTGCTGCAATCACTTTATCCACAGTCGTTGTTTGTGGAGCGTCCGCTGCAAATGCGAAACCCGATGCTGAAGCACTTGCCAAAATTAAAAGTTGTAATGCTTTTTTCATTGTCTTCCCGCTTTTAATATCAATTCAACGAAGAACTGTAAGTTTGCTAATAAAACTACAAAGCTTGATTCTACTCAAGTAGTTTATCGTAAAAAAGCAGAGTCTATGCTCTGCTTTTTATAACCACGCTAACTCAGCTTAAATTAGATTTTACCGTGACACTGCTTATATTTTAAACCAGAACCACAAGGACAAGGTGCATTACGGCTTTCTGGAACAGGGAAATTTGCCTGAGTTAAAGAAGGCTCTTCAGACATCGTCACCTCACCCGTTAAACCATCGACATCATCATGTTCAAACGAAAGACGCATTGATTCAGCTTGGCGTTGTTGTTGCGCCTCTAATTCTGCAAGTTCTTCAGGGGTCGGCACATGTACACGCGATAGATCAGTCACAACATCAGACTTAATCACACCCAACATATTTACAAACAAATTGAATGCTTCTTTTTTGTATTCTTGCTCAGGATTTTTCTGTGCATAACCACGGAGATGAATACCTTGACGCAAGTAATCCATCGCAGCCAAATGCTCTTTCCAATGACGATCCAGCGAATTCAACATAAAGTGACGTTCAAGCATGACTGCCGACTCTGCACCCATTTGCTCACGTCGTTGAAGATAACGATTCACCACTTCATCAGAAATACGTGCAATCAAACCTTCTTCATCTAAACGACGATCTTGGTCTAACCACTGTTGTACTGGCAATTCAACACCTAAATCAGCACGTAAGGCATTTTCCAAGCCTTCCACATCCCACTGATCATGCACAGATTCTGGCGGAATAAAGTTCGCGATTAAACCCTTCATCACTTCACGGTGCATTTGCTCAATGTAGTCTTGCAACGTGCTTTCAGTGAGGACTTCATCACGCTGAGCATAAATAATCTTACGTTGTTCATTATTGACATCGTCATACTTCAATAAGTTCTTACGAATATCAAAGTTACGTGCTTCAACTTTACGTTGTGCATTTTCGATAGAACGGCTCACCATTTTGTGTTCAATGGCTTCATTTTCTTGTAAGCCCATTGCACGCATCATCGCGACAACACGATCACCCGCGAAGATACGCATCAAGTCATCTTCAAGCGATAAATAGAAACGAGAGACACCTGGGTCACCTTGACGACCAGCACGACCACGCAACTGGTTATCAATACGACGAGACTCGTGACGCTCAGAACCAATGATATGCAAACCACCAGAACTTAGAACGTCCTCATGGTCTTTTTCCCACTGTGCTTGTAAACGCGCTTCATCTTCTGGGGTTGGATTCTCGATTTTAGCCAGTTTGGCTTTCCAGTTACCACCCAGCAAAATATCAGTACCACGACCTGCCATGTTTGTGGCAATCGTGACTGCATTTGGGCTACCTGCTTGCGCAATGATATCGGCTTCACGCTCATGTTGTTTTGCATTCAACACTTCATGGTGAATACCCGCCTGTAATAACTTAGAGGATAAAATTTCACTGGCCTCAATGGTTGCTGTACCAATTAGAATCGGTGCAACACCCTGCTGACGAATATTGGCAATTTCTTCAATAATCGCACTATATTTGCCATTACGATTTAAATAAATTAAATCATTATGATCTTTACGTACCATTGGACGATGGGTTGGAATAATAATGACATCCAAACCATAAATTTCTTTCATTTCTGCTGCTTCTGTATCAGCAGTACCCGTCATACCCGAAAGTTTTTGGTAAAGACGGAAATAGTTCTGGAATGTCGTTGTCGCTAGCGTTTGGTTTTCAGGTTGAATTTCCATACCCTCTTTGGCTTCAACCGCTTGGTGCAGACCTTCTGACCAACGGCGACCAGGCATGGTACGACCTGTACTTTCATCCACAATAATGACTTCTTCTTTCTGCGTTTGTGGATTAACGCCAATGATATAATGCACATTCTTTTGGTAGAGGTAATGCGCACGAATCGCAGCAGAAACATGATGCACCAAATTCAAATTGGTTGCTGAATATAAGCTCTCGCCTTCAGCCAATAAACCCATGCGAATAAGTTCATCTTCAACGGTTTCATAGCCAATTTCAGTCATTTCAACTGAGCGTTGTTTTTCATCTACCCAGAAGTGCCCACCATCAGCCACTTTTTCTTCTTTCTGTGGACGTAAGGTCGGTGGAATACTGTTAATTAACTGATAAAGATGCGATGAATCTTCACTTTGCCCAGAAATAATCAGCGGCGTACGTGCTTCATCAATCAGGATTGAGTCAACTTCATCGATAATCGCATAACTTAAACCACGTTGTTTTTTCTCTTGTAGAGAAAACACCATGTTGTCACGCAAATAATCAAAACCAAATTCGTTGTTGGTTCCGTACGTAATATCGGCAATATAGGCTTGCGCTTTTTCATCAGGCATTTGCATTGAATAAATCACGCCAATGCTTAAACCTAAAAACTCAAATAATGGACGGTTGAGTTCAGCATCACGTTGTGCCAAGTAATCATTCACAGTGATCACATGCACGCCTTGTCCACTCAATGTATTGAGATAACAGGCCAAGGTACCCATTAGGGTTTTACCTTCACCTGTACGCATCTCCGCAATTTTACCTTCATGCAAGGTAATACCACCGATGAGCTGCACATCATAATGACGCATGCCCATGACACGCTTAGCAGCTTCACGACACACCGCAAATGCTTCAGGCAACAATTGATTTAAACTTTCACCGTTTTTATAACGTTGTTTGAATTCTTGAGTTTTTGCAGATAAGTCTGCATCGTTCAAAGCAGATATCGTCGGTTCAAGCGCATTAATTTGTTCAACAATCTTACGCATACGTTTGAGCTCACGCTCATTTTTAGTACCGAAGATACCTCCGATCAGACTTGCCAACATGAATAAACTCTCTAATCCTGTTTGTATAAATAGGTGATTTTTTCTTAGCTGTTATTATGGAGTCAGAAATAAGAACTACAAGGGCTTTGCATCCAAACAGGTAAAAAAATCTGCGAGGCGATTCTGACATCACGCAACCAAAGAGCGTTAATGTAGCAAATTTGCATTTAAGTTACAGCGCTTTAAATGTGAATTTCTAATCAATTTGTTAAGCTTGAGCATTCTGAATATCTTAAATTCTCATAACAAAATCAAAAAACAATAATTTTCTTTATAAAGTGAATGCTGCATATTGAATGAACACATAAAACATAAAGAATGTATTGAGGACTGGTCATGACACTACGTTT
This sequence comes from Acinetobacter sp. NIPH 2699, assembly GCF_022549355.1. Taxonomy (GTDB): domain Bacteria; phylum Pseudomonadota; class Gammaproteobacteria; order Pseudomonadales; family Moraxellaceae; genus Acinetobacter. The sequence continues at coordinate 148,841 of NZ_JAKZGL010000006.1, read as the reverse complement.
AGGTGATATCGCCCCAAATTTCCAGCAAGAATCGAGTGAGGGGAATGTTGATTTTTATGATTTTTTAGGAAATGGATGGGGGATTTTATTTTCACATCCTGCTGATTTTACCCCTGTTTGCACCACAGAGCTTGGCTTTACCGCTAAGCTCAAAGATGAATTTGCAAAACGTGACGTCAAAGCAATTGCACTTTCTGTGGATGATGTTGAATCGCATCAAAGTTGGATTCAAGACATCAACGAAACCCAAAATACCACAGTGAACTTTCCGATTATTGCAGATAAAGATCGTAAGGTTTCTGAACTTTATGGCTTCATCCACCCGAATGCCAGCGAAACCTTAACCGTACGTTCTTTAGTGATTATTGATCCAAATAAAAAAGTGCGCTTGATTATTACCTATCCAGCATCAACCGGTCGTAACTTTAATGAAGTACTGCGTGTGGTTGACTCACTCCAGTTGACGGATAAACATAAGGTGGCAACCCCTGCCAACTGGCAACATGGTGAGGATGTGGTTATTGTTCCTTCGTTGAAAGATGAAGAGGAAATTAAACAACGCTTCCCTAAAGGCTATACCGCAGTAAAACCATATTTGCGTTTAACCTCTCAGCCTGAGTGAGCATAAAGTGAATTTTAACCCCTTAAATTTAAGGGGTTTTATTTTTCTTGGCATTTTCCAATCAATAGGCTATAAAAACAATTCGATTAGAAACACAATAAAAATGACCATGATCTACAACATTCACCATCTACATTGTGGAAGCTTCTGCCCTGTTTGTGCGCCCCTATTTGGACAAAAAGGCTGGAAAGCGCATTTAGTCTGTCATTGCCTATTAATTGAGACTGATCGGGGTTTAGTCCTCATTGATACTGGCTTAGGTTTACAAGACTACTTACATACTGAACAACGTCTAGGTACATTGCTTACACAATTCGGTTCAATTGTGCCAAATATGAAGTTAAGTGCGATCCAACAAATTCAACAACTCGGTTTTAGCCCCAATGATGTTAAACACATTTTTGTGACACATCTTGATTTTGATCATGCAGGCGGTATTTCAGATTTCCCTCATGCAACTGTACATGTGCTAGCAACTGAATTTAATGCAACGCAATCACTGTCTGCGAAAGGAAAACTTCGTTATAAAACCGAACAATTTAAACAGCACCGCCATTGGAGTTTTGCCGAGCACGACTCTGGTGAAGACTGGTTTAACCTGAAAAAAGTCAAAGGTCTAGCGTTATTCCAAGATGAAATTTTGATGATTCCATTATTAGGTCATACCCTTGGGCACAGTGGTATTGCCATTAAAAAACAAGATGGCTGGATTCTATTTTGTGGGGATGCTTACTTCTCACATTTAGAACTGAACCCGAAAAATAAGCTCAGAGCCTTAGACCTCACAGAACGTTTATTGGCTGAAAATAACCAGCAACGTGTCCAGAATTTAAAGCAGTTACAATATCTGGCTCAACATGAACCCAGTATTGAGTTAATTTGTGCGCATGATCCAGTTGAATTCAATCGTTATCAATAATATGAAAAAAACGCTCATTGCCATTGCTCTCGTGTCAACCTTAAGCGTTACTGGGTGCATGAAACATCCAAGTTTAAATGAAGAGCAACGTCCAAAGAATTGGGGAGCACTGATCTCCAACACCCATAATTTTTATCAAATTAGCAATGATGTCTTCCGAAGTGACCAACCGAGTAACGATTTAATTCCAACCTTGAAAAAGTATCAAATTGGGACTGTGATCAACCTTCGCGCAAGAGATGAAGATGCCAAAGTGCTAAAGGACCAACCCTTTAATCTTGTGCATATTCCCATTCATACTTGGGCAATCACTCGCGCAGACTTATTGCAAGCAATGCATACCATACAAACGGCTAAACAAAAAAATCAGAAGGTCTTAGTCCATTGTTATCATGGTTCTGACCGTACTGGCGCGACGATTGCCATGTACCGAATTATCTTTGAAAACTGGTCAATTGAAGATGCAGTAAAGGAAATGAAGCAAGGGGGCTACGGCTACCATGTCATTTGGAAAAACATTGATCATTTATTTAGCCCTGAAAATGTAAAATGGATTCAACAGCAATTGTCAAATCCATCCAGTTAAAGCATTGAATTGTTTTTGGAGAAAATCTATTTGTTAGACATCTACGTTTGTTAAATGAATGAACTTATCCGTCCATTTTCTCAGATCTGGTCTAGTTATTATTGATCACCTAGCAAATGATACTTTCCGAAGTTGCATGATCATCAACCAAGCGTCATTTCACTTCACGGTTTTGCAAAAGCCGAGCTGCTCAACAACACAGTCAAAACTTCAGAATCACCACCATCACTATCCGTTACCAATAAAAACACCTCGCCATCGGCTCTCGACTCTAGCCAAGTAATCCCTTCAACTTTAATTGGGAGTGTTTGACCCTTTGCATCCTGAATCAAATGAGTAGCTAAAGTTTTACCGTCAGGCGAGAACACGAGTATAAAACTACCCAACACCACACCATCATCATAGCTATTTAATGTTTGCTCCACCGCAGCCGTGGCAACGATCAAATTTTTATCCGCTAAAAAATAAGCATCAGAAATACCACTTGCTGAACCCTCAATCTCAGGTAATGTGAGATTGAGCGAATTTATGAGTGCATCTTTTAACGGTTTACCCGCTTGAATTCCTTCTAAATCAAAAACTAAAACACCATGACAGCGATTAATATTACCACGTTGAAAGATATAGAGATGACGATAGTCTGAACATACTGCTTCTATATTCAGACCAGCGCCACCAGTTAATTCAAAACGATGTTCCAAAAAATGGTAATCAGCCGCATCCAACAAAGTTCTGATTTGATTATTAGATGGATTATAGAGTAATGCTTGTTTCCGGTTTTCCGTAGAACCCGACCCCATAATCAGTAGCTGTGGTTGTTCGTTAAAGATGATGCAAGTTAATGCTTCAAAATCAGGCTTTTTTTCTTTGCTCAATGCAACAAGCGGCATTTGCTCAGACGGTTCAGATAACGGAATTTTTTCAAAAACCGTCGTACTGGTTATGTTATTTTTCCGATTCGTTTTGAGTAAGTAACGAACATCATCACCAACAAAATAAACATCGTCCCCTATACAGGCGACACCAGACAGTGCACTAACATCAGAATCTTGTGAAAAAACAAATCGTTCTAATATTCTGATCGCTGTATTCATGATCGCGAATCCCCTATTTAATTTTGCTGGAACACTCACAGCATGAATAAAGCCTGTGATGTGTTCCTGATTTGATCTAGGGGATGATGATCAACGTTTATCGTTGGTCAAGCGGAACCCAATCAATCACCCAAGCAGATTTCATATTTAAACTGTCATCTGCCGCAATTTTCTTACGTGCAGCATCAGCGCTCTCTCTATCCTTGGATGGACCAACCATAATGCGAATCCCTTTAGAGGTTGGGCTGGTAGTGACTTTATAGCCTTTCGCACGTAACTTGGAGACCACAGCATCAGCATTGGCTTGGTTTGCAGCCAAAGCCACTTGCACCATCCAGTTTTTCTCACCATTTTCCAGAAGTTCACGTGCCTTTTCAGCATCCGCTTTCTTCTTCGCGGCTTCTTCAGCTTTACGTTTATCCTCCGCAGCTTTACTCTCTGCTTCAGCTTTACGCTTATCTTCAGCAGCTTTTTTCTCTGCTTCGGCTTTACGTTTATCTTCCGCAGCCTTCTTCTCTGCTTCAGCTTTACGCTTATCTTCAGCGGCTTTCTTCTCTGCTTCGGCTTTACGTTTATCTTCCGCAGCCTTCTTCTCTGCTTCGGCTTTACGCTTATCTTCAGCAGCTTTTTTCTCTGCTTCGGCTTTGCGTTTTTCTTCCGCTACTTTATTACTTGCTTCAGTTTTACGTTTATCTTCGGCGGCTTTCTTCTCTGCTTCAGCTTTACGCTTTTCTTCTAACTTACGTTTTTCTTCCGCAAGTCGTTGTGCTTTGGCTTTGTCATCTTCGATCAATTCTGGTGGAATATTATCAGAGCTTTCTTGCGCAGCATTTCGATGGGCATTGATCGCAGCATATTCCTCTGCCGCCTTACGAGCAGCAGCCGCTTCAGCTTGCTGTTGCATCTTTAAAAAGTCAGCAGCAAGGGCTTCTTGCTCAGCAACTGCTTTCTCACGTGCATGGCGTTGTTCTTCAAGCAACCGTTTTTCTGTTTCAATATCAACAGCCATGGGTTGTAATGACACCATTTCACTATCTTGAGCAGGTTGCGCAAGTTTTGGTTTAGACTCAGTTTGAGCACTTGGGTGTTCAATCTGAGCTTGTGTCTTGTCTTGTTCTATTTCTTCATTACCTTTGAGAAGTAATGCTGCCAATAAAACACCACCTCCTAGTAAAACAACGCCGCCCATCCAGCGTTGTTTGTTATTCATTGACATTGTTCTAAATACTCCCAGACCGCTTCTAAGGTATGAAACGAACCACAGACTAAAATCAGCTGATTGTTATTACATTTGTTCAGCGCAGTTTCAAAAGCTTGCTGGATACTGCCAGACTCATGTACCTGTTGACCGTGTAATGCATCGTGTAACTGTTGCACTGGCGCGGCTCTAGGCACATCTAAGTTAGCAATAAACCAATCTTTTACTGTTGTTTTTAGTAAATCAGTGACAGATGCAATGTCTTTATCTGCCAACATTGAAAATACCGCAACAACTTCTGTGTACTGTTTATTGTATTTTAAGAATTTTCGCAACTGCTTCAATAAAAATTCAACACCATGCGGGTTATGCCCTGCATCGAAAACAACCGTTTTCCCTTGAATTTGGCGTATTTCAAAACGTCCCTGCAACGCTGCTTGTTGAATGCCTTGTGCAATCGCGGCTTGTGATATTTCCATACCACTCAAGAGCACAGCGGCTACAGCAGTAGAAATATTGTCCAGCGCTAGCTGACCCACAGGAAGTTTTAATGTTGTCCCTGAAGATGCAAATGACCATGTTTGACCATCAGGATGAAGCTGATAAAAATAATCACGATTTAAAACAGATAAGTGAGCTTGAGTTTCAGTCACTTTATCTTGAACTGCTTGGGGGAGTTGCTGCTGCCCTGCGAAAATAACGGGGATATTCGGACGAATAATTCCTGCTTTCTCAAACGCGATTTTTTCAATGCTATCGCCAAGCCAATCGGTATGATCTAAACCGATATTGGTAATGACAGCAATATCTGGATCAATCACATTGACCACATCAAGCCGCCCGCCTAAACCCACTTCGAGCACCCAGACATCACATTGTTGCTGTTTAAAAATAACGAAAGCAGCCAAAGTGGTTGCTTCAAAGAAAGAAAGGGTTAAGCCACATTCACGGCGTGCTTGATCAACCAGAACAAAAGCATAAATCAAACCTTGATCATCGACTTCGACACCAGCCAGCTTCACACGCTCGTTGAAACGATAAATATGCGGCGACTGATAGAGACCAACTTTATAGCCTTGCGCATTTAAAATCGCGGCTAAAGTGGTCGTGGTTGAACCTTTACCATTGGTGCCTGCGACCGTAAATACTTTCGCATCTGGCTGCATCACACCTAATTTTTCAGCAACAGGAATGACGCGCTCTAAGCCTAAATCAATGCCTGTAACATGAACATGGCTCCAATAATCGAGCCATGTTGTTAGTGTATCTTTTGAATGTGGGTCGTGCGGTTTCAAGGTAAATTCATCAGCTTAGCAACAAGTCGATATACAGTATCACGTAACGCATGACGGTGAACAATCTGATCGATCACACCATGATCGAGTAAATATTCTGCTCGTTGGAATGGTTCTTCCAGTTTCTCACGCACCGTTTGCTCAATGACACGTTTACCCGCAAAACCAATCATGGCTTTAGGCTCAGCGATATGCACATCACCCAGCATTGCCAATGATGCAGTTACGCCACCATAAACGGGATGCGTCAATACAACCAGATAAGGTACACGTGCTTCTTTCATTTTTTGAATCACAGCAGAGGTACGTGCCATTTGCATAAGGGATAACATCCCTTCTTGCATACGCGCACCGCCCGAAGCAGCAAAACAAATCAAAGGTTGATGCAGTTCAATCGCACGTTCGGCCGCTTGTACAAAACGATCACCGACCACGGTACCCATCGAACCGCCCATGAAGTCAAATTCAAAGGCGCAAGCAATCAAATCCAAACCTTTAAGAGAACCTTGCATCACCACAAGTGCTTCTGTCTCGCCTGTTTTATCTTGTGCTTCACGCATACGGTCTGGATAAGGCTTAGTATCCACAAATTTCAATGGATCTTTGGCGCTAAACTCTTGACCTAACTCGGTGTTCACTTGATCGAAGAACCAATTCAAACGATCACGCGCACGCATGCGTAAATGTTCGTCACATTGTGGGCATACATAGGCATTGAATGACATCGCAGTACGGGTAACCAGTGCATGACACTCAGGACATTCGATCGTCGGTTCAGTAAATGTCGCTTTGAATATCTGTTGTTGGTCTGCAACCTGAATCCCAGGAACCTGACGCTCCGTCCAAGGGGTTGCAGGATGAAGTACTTTCCCTGTTATGATTTCTACGTCTTGACTCATACTAACTCATCGAGCGCAGCTCGAAGCTCCTTCACTTTATTCACCGTCTGTTGCACAGCCTCATCGGCTGGCAATGTTGCAAAAGATTTAACGAAAGCACTGCCCACAATGACAGCGTCAGCAACTTGTCCCATCGCTTTCGCAGACGCAGCATCACTAATCCCAAAACCCACACCGACTGGCACATTGGTTTTGGTTTTAATCTTTGCAATACGTGCTGCTGCTTCAGAGGTATCTAATGTTGCTGCTCCTGTCACACCTTTGAGTGATACGTAGTAAACGAAACCACTGGCTTGATTAACCACATGTTGAATACGTTGATCTGTCGATGTTGGTGCAAGCAGGAAGATTTGATCCATCTCATTTTGTTTTAAGATGTCACCTAACTGCTGTGATTCTTCAGGTGGTAAATCCACAAGAAGAACACCATCAACGCCACAGTCTTTCGCGTAAGCCACAAACTTTTCATAACCAATCACTTCAACTGGGTTTAAGTAACCCATTAAAACAACAGGTGTGGTTTGGTCTTGTTGGCGAAATTCTTTCACCATATTCAAAGCATCTAAGGTATTCGTTCCGCCTGCTAAAGCACGCTCAGCGGCTAAAGCAATCACAGGGCCATCTGCCATTGGGTCTGAAAATGGTAGACCCAGTTCAATGACGTCAACGCCTGCTTCAACCATTTGGTGCAGTAATGGAACGGTTACCTGTGGATGCGGATCACCTGCCATAACATAAGAAACAAGCGCTTTACGTTGCTGAGATTTAAGCTGTTCAAAACGAGTGGCAAGACGTGACATAGGATTATGCTTTCCTGATTTATATAAATTAAGGAGTTGTTTGTAGTCATACAGAAACTCTGCATTGTAACGCTATTTTTTGTTCATTGAACAGCGTTTGACGTGATTGCAACAGTGAATCTTGCTACTTACAACGGCCTTGACACATTTATCTATATTTTGAGTTTTTTCTCAATGATCAAAGCTTCCTAATTTTCTTTGATTTTAGAAATGAGCCAAGCTCCTTTATACTACCCGCAATTTTTAAGTTTCCTTTTTATTTTATGTCTGCCCACGCTCAGGAAAAAGTACAAAGCAATGCCCTTGCTTTGCTACCACTATTGGTATTTTTGATCATCTTTCTCGGGAGTGGTCTCTATCATTCAATGATCGGAACCGAATTTGCCTTTTATCAAGTCAAAGCACCAGTTGCAGCTATTCCAGCCATCATTCTTGCCTTACTCCTCTATAAACAAAAGCTAAACACTGCAATTGAAGAATTCCTGCAAGGCGCAAGCCATCCCAATCTCATTCTGATGTTTATGGTTTTTATGCTGGCAGGTGCCTTTGCCAATGTATCGAGTGCAATTGGCAGTGTTGATGCCACAGTTCAACTCGGACTTTCGCTAATTTCAGCAGAGTTTGTTTTGCCCATGTTGTTCATCATTTCCGCGTTTATTGCAACCGCAATGGGAACCTCGATGGGCACCATCGCAGCCTGTGCACCTATTGCCTTTGGCTTTACTCAAGCGACCGATATCGCTCCGATATATGCCATTGGGGCTGTCGTAGGCGGTGCCATGTTTGGCGATAATTTATCCATGATCTCAGACACGACCATTGCAGCGACACGCAGTCAAAATGTTGAACTCAGAGATAAATTTCGAGTCAATGTCTGGATTGCATTACCTGCGGCGATCATGACCTTAATCGTTTATATTTCATTAAGTCATCAGGCGGAAGCGATTCAATCTAAACCTTATGATGTATGGTTAATTCTGCCTTATCTTGCTGTTTTCTTCCTCGCATTTAGCCGTTTACATGTGCTGGCGGTACTGATGATTGGCGTCATTTTGTCAGGCATCATTGGACTGATTGCAAAGCCTGAATTTGATGCCCTTCAGTTGAATAGTTCAATTTATGACGGTTTTGTCAGCATGTTTGAAGTGGCATTACTTTCCATGTTGCTCGGTGGTCTATCGACCCTGATGCAAAAAGAAGGTGGTTTGCAATGGTTAATTCAGCGTATCTATGCCATTACTCGCTTATTCAAATTTGGTAAACAACGTGCTGGGGAATTGGGCATCAGTTTCCTTGTGGTGTTGTCCAACTTGTTCGTGGCCAATAATACCGTTGCAATTATTTTATCTGGCGATATGGCACGAGAAGTGGCCAAAGAATATGGTGTTGACCCCAAACGCAGTGCCGCTTTACTCGATATTTTTTCTTGTGTGATTCAAGGTATTATCCCTTATGGCGCACAACTGCTTCTGGCTTGCTCAATTGCACAACTTTCACCTGTCGAGTTAATTGGGCACATCTACTATTGCTGGATTTTGGCGATTTGTGCAATCCTCGCAATTGTCTTTAATTATCCGCGTTTAAAGACACGTTAAAATCCTGTGCGAAATATGAGACTCGGAAATGTCGTTCACAACCTGAACAAACCAAAGCGACTAAAGCTTTGGTGAAGTGCAAGAAAGAAGAATTGAACCTTGCGGAGCTTCAGTCGCTCCTCATGTGAATGACAATGGTTTTGCCTACTTTTGCCAAAACACTTACGAAGCTTTAAACGCTTCTCAGGTCGAACCTGAACAAAGTTGAAATATATTTCAACTGAAGTGCAAGACGTAGTGGTTTATCCAATAATTAGGTGAGAATACAACATGACTCCGTTGAGAAAATTCCTATTTAAATAAGAATTATGCCTAGTAAAAAGATTCATTTTACAGCTAAAGAGACTTTAAAAACTGCTTAGGTGTAACTCCTGTCCAACGTTTAAACGCTCTTCCAAAGGCACTTTGATCGGCATAATTCAAACGCTCTGCAATCTCAGAAAAAGATTTACCCTGTTGCAAATAGAGCTTACTTTGCTCCAAACGATATTGATCCAAAATCTCTTGAAAATTGAGCTGATAGCTCTTGAACTGACGCTGTAAGGTTCGTTCAGAACAATGCAAACGCTTTGCCACATAACTTTGCAACATTTCTTCTTGTTGCAATAAACCCTGCTCGATGTGGCTTTGTATTTTCTGTTTAAATTGTTGTTGCTGGATATCAAAAGAAGTAACGCTATTCAGCGATTGCTGTGCTTGATTGGATAAAACATGATTCAGTTGTTGATCTGCGGCAATACTCTTGGCCTGTAGAATTTGATTGGAAAAACGAATGGCATACTGCCCAGCCTGAACCTGTATCGTACATCCATAGAAGCGTTCAAAATGATATAAAGCGGTATGCGGTGCATAACCAAATTGAATCATCTGTGGTGGAATTAAAGCATCTTGCACAATGGATTGTGCAATTTTAAAAATCAGCGCTAGATTCAACTCATACATTTCTCGATAGTTACAATAGGATGCACTCCAAACAATTTGAATATAATCTGAAAATTGCTGGACATTGAGTTGCTCTAAATTGGTCTGTTTAAATACTAAAGAATAATAACGTTGTAATAACTGTAAAGCTTGCTGTAAGTCTAAACTGGTCGATGCCAAATAGCCCATTAATCCCAAATCTTGCAAATTGGCATGTTCAGCCAAAACCAATGTAATCGGACGAGGAAAATAAGGTTGAGTAGCTTGTAACAGTAAAACATAGCGCTCAACATCGAAGTCTTGTTCGTCAGGATTTTCTAAACACGCATGAAAGGCCTGCCAAAGTTCAGGTGCAACAACTTTAGACAAGTCAATATGTTCTTGTTGTAAAACACGATTCAATAATCGCAGATATCCAATAATTATTTTAACTGACATACGTCAATCTCATCCTGATCTGTCGTTATTTGTATAAAACTTGACTGTAACTGTCAAAACATTTCATTGAACTTTTCTCATACTGAATCTATGAAAAGACAAGGAAGAGCAAAATGAATGCACATGTTTCCTATCAAGTTGATCCGATTGTAAGAACAAAATTAGACTTCCATTTAGATGAGGCACCTCGTTTCTGGTTTGGTGGTGATCCATTTCGAACCCGCATGTTCGATGCCTTGAGCCTCACCTTTCCCGATGGTGAACGCTACTTCATTGAATGTGTGCGTTTATTTCGTGACAAAATCAACGATCCAGAACTTCAGGAACGTGTAGCGGATTTCATACGTCAAGAAGCTCAACATGGTATTGCCCATGATAAAATGAACCAAGTCATGAAAGAACAAGGGATGCCAGTTGATCAATTCACCCATCGTTTAAAGAAAATATTTAAATTTGAATTGAAGAATCGTTCTCCACAATACAACATTGCCATGACTGCCGCAGCAGAACATTTAACAGCACTGATGGCAGATACGTTCTATAGCAAAAAAGAAACCTTAACTGACGCTGATCCCTTCGTTCGTGCCCTGTTCGCTTGGCATGCCATTGAAGAAATGGAACATCGTGATGTGGCTTTTGATGTGATGCAACAAGTCGGTGAAGTACCTGAATTCACCCGCAAATCTGCATTGGTGATTACGACGGTATTAATGTTTGGATTTACCCTTTACCGCACAGATGTGATGCTGAAATGTGATGGTTTTAATTTAAGACAGCGTCTAGATATGGCACGTAAAGGTTTGCCTTGGTTCTTCGGTCGTAACGGTATTTTGACAGCCAAAAGAGAACAATATAGCGACTGGTTTAGAAAGGATTTTCATCCAAATCAACATCCAATTATTCACCAATATGATGTTTGGATTGATACCCTAGCCAAAACCAATGACCCAATTGCAGCAGGTGAAGCTTTTTGGCAAGCGGGTTTATAGTCTAGATTCAAATACCCAATTCATATCGAATTGCTAGCATTACATTGAGCAAATCTATTTTAGCTCAATGTAATATTGCAACTTTAACAACAACCACTAAATCTCCATCACTGCTCTGCTTGTTCTTTACCAAATTTCTCCTGATATTGCTTTCGTACATCGACACAGTATTTACCATAAAGGACCTCATTCTCAGGTGTATTTTTACAATCCTCATATTCTTCTTTTAAAGAAACATCCTCAGGAACTGCTGTAGTACGCATTGCATAAAAACTAATACCATCAATCACTTCTGGATCATTGTCATAACTGGTACTGAGATTAATATCAAATGATTCACCTGCCTGACCACTCTTACACTTTGCCCAAATATAATAGCTGGTTCCTCGACGATGCCTAGAGATCGACCGTATTTCTTGATCCATCGGATAGGCACCCACAATCACATCCTCCACTTGGATGCCATCTTTAAAGTTTTGCTTTGCTTGAAAAGAATCTGGATTCTTCATCCTTGTCTGATATTGCTCCTCTGTTTCCCATGCAAAGTCTTTATTCCACTCAGATTGACCGATCCAAAGACCGACATGTTCCATTTTTTTGTTATTTACGTCATAAATCAAACGAATACCTGCATCGTCATAGATATAATATTCTTTAGGTGTCTTTACCTTTCCCCATGGCGGGAAATAATCAATCTTTCTATAATTAGAACCAAAAACCTTTAACCAATCTGCCAAGGGTGCATTAAAATCGATTGGCTTATTGTTATAAGAAATCTGGCAGCCATCAACTTTGATCTGATGCTGTGTATTCAGCTTTTTTTCCACATTAGGAATCGCAACTTGCTGTTTTGCATCGGAACACGCTGTGACCAACAGCAATCCCATAACAAGTATTTTTTTGGTTACTAACACAACTCCACGATGCTGATCAATCACCATCACTGCTCTGCTTGTTCTTTACCAAATTTTTCCTGATATTGCTTACGAATATCTACACAGTATTTACCATAAATGACATCATTCTTAGGTGTGTTCTTACAATTTTCATATTGTTGCTTTAATGAAATATCTTCAGGGATATCGTGAACGATCATATGCTCAAAACTCATTCCATCAATCACCTCTGGATCATTGTCATAACTGGTACTCAGATCAATATCAAATGACTTGCCATCCTGACCATTCTTACATTTTGCCCAGATATAGTAGCTGGTTCCACGACGATGCCTAGAAATCGAACGTAGTTCTTGATCCATCGGATAGGCACCCACAATCACATCTTCAACCTGAATACCATCTTTAAAATGCTGTTTTGCTTGAGCTGAATTGGGGTCCTTCATTCTCGACTGATACTGCTCTTTTGTTTCCCATGCAAAATCTTTATTCCACTTAGACTGCTCTAACCAAAAAATAACCTGCTCCATTTTCTCAGCTTTGGTATCATAGATTAAACGTAGTCCCACATCGTCATAGATGTAATATTCCATAGGAATCCCTTCATCATAGTCAACGTGAGGGTGTTTTACCCTATCAACCTTTCGATAATCAGAACCAAAAACCTTTAACCAATCTGCCAAGGGTGCATTAAAATCGATTGGCTTGTTATTATAAGAAATCTGACAACCATCAACTTTGATCTGATGCTGTGTATTCAGCTTTTTTTCCACATTAGGAATCGCAACTTGCTGTTTTGCATCGGAACAAGCACTTAGACTCAAGATCAATACCCCCAATATGATTTTTTTCATTAACTTTCCTTTATCTTGCTGCCCGAATTGCCTGAGGATTTGCTCTTGCCCACTGCCGTATATCACCATCCATCCAGTTGGTTCGAGCAGGATGAACAAAATAGCGTTTCGCTGTGTCTTTAACTGCCTGTTTATTGGCTGCTGTAGGTGATTCACGACAAGCAATCCAACGTCGCCCAACATCCTCTACCGCTTTAATTGCCAATTTTGCTGCTAACATGTGTAAAGCATTATGATGATCATCTTTCCCCAATTGGGTATGGGTTGGGTTTTCACCATAGTTGCCCCACCCTTGTACCAAGCGAATCGCTCCATGACTATGTTGTAAAATGCCCGAACCAGCAAATTTGAGCACAAAAGATATAATCGGTTTAATCACCGATGCCAAAGTACGTGCTGTCCGAACAAATTGGGCTATTTCTCTAGCCTTATCTGCATATAATGCCTCATTTAAACCAGCTAACTGATCTCGCAAGCTCAAATAAGTGTTCCAAATCCGACTAATTTCCGTAATATTGATCCATTCAACGATGGCAGTAATCATAAAGTCTTCTAAGCGACGCTCACCATACATAAAACCTTTATATTCTTCCATATTCTTTAACGGATCAACCAAATCACCAAGCTTTGGTGCAATACTTGCCAAAGTGTCCCACAACCCAAAAGTTCCAGAAACAATCGGAATCTCTCGGTAATCAACATAAGGCTGTTGAATATGATCATCTACTTGATAGCCCTGTTTAATCAATGCCACTTCGGTAAAGTTGGTATGCGCAAAAAAATCCTCCAACACATGAAAAGCGTTACCCAAAGCCCTTAATGCATGACGAGAATGCATATTACCTGACATGCTAATATCGAGTTGCTCTAGTACATATTCCAAGACAGTTGGAAAAGCACTGTCACCTGCGTTTTCTGGCGTACTATCCGCGATATAGTTTTTTAGGTTGTAATGTGGTGATGCCAGCGATCGATTGGTTTGATGACTTTTTTGACTAGGATCACCTGAATAACTTTTCTTTACCATTTAATATTTATCTAGGAAAACTAGAATTATTAATTCGAGTAAAGTCCTCTAGTTCAGTTTTTCCATCAAAAACATAGTTATTATGACTATATGATTCAGAAAGTTTAAATTTCTTGAAGGTTTTAGTTTGATTGTCCTTATAGTATTGTTGATATTCTAAAGTTATGAAATCATCTTCAATATGTGGGCTGATAAGGATTTTACCTTTTCTATTACTGCCTCCTCTTATTTATGTTTCATCTACTGAGAAATAAATATTTTCACCAGCAATATATGCAAATTTATCCGCTTTGATAATAAATATTTCATACATTAAAAAATCATTTTTATTTGGTAATGGAAAAATATTTCCTTTATTAAGGAGAGTGTATAGCTCATTTTTTATGGAATATTTATCATTTCTATTATTAATAGTTCTGATATTTATCTGTAAATCGTTATCAATTTCTTTGTTTGACATTATTTCTATTTTTAATGTTGGTTCAGTAGACATGGTTGGTACCTTGTTGAAAAATAATATTGTTAATAAAAAAATTAAAGAAGCAAGGAAAGTCAATAATTTAATACTTTTCATTTTCTACTCTCCTGGGTTAAAGAAAGATTGATCCTTTTCATAAAGTAAAACCCCATTTTTATAAAATCTCATCGGTTCTACTTGTACTCCCCCAAAGGTGAGCTTGCCTACCTTTACCAGCTTTACTCCCAACCATATAAGTACCAGCTACAGACCACGCGAAGTTATTACTTCGCCCAATGGAGGTTATTCTTTTAGATGGAGAAAAAGAGGGAAAACTAGAAGCACTTTGTCCACCAACCTCAACTTCTAAAAAGTTCGCTAAAGTTGAAATTCTCTGAGCAAAACTGGGATCAGCTGCTGAGTTACATCCAAAGAAAGTACACCGCACATTACCAGAATGCCAGTTAATATTAAGACTGCTCCATCCTTCTAAAGGCATTTGCATATTAATGGGATCAGAATAGATAATCGGTCCATCCCATCCTGATGAATATTTTTTTCTTTACTGGCACAACACTACAATGCTGAAAAATCCCCATCACCGCTCTGCTTGTTCTTTACCAAATTTTTCCTGATATTGCTTTCGTACATCAACACAGTATTTACCATACAAAACCTCATCCTCAGGCGTATTTTTACAGTTTTCATATCGTTGCTTTAAAGCAACATCCTCTGGGACTGCTGTCGTACGCATTGCATAAAAACTAATACTATCAATCACCTCTGGATCATTGTCATAACTGGTACTGAGATTAATATCAAATGATTCACCTGCCTGACCACTCTTACACTTTGCCCAAATATAATAGCTGGTTCCTCGACGATGCCTAGAGATCGACCGTATTTCTTGATCCATCGGATAGGCACCCACAATCACATCCTCCACTTGGATGGCATCTTTAAAGTTTTGCTTTGCTTGAAAAGAATCTGGATTCTTCATCCTTGTCTGATATTGCTCCTCTGTTTCCCATGCAAAGTCCTTATTCCATTTCGATTGACCCACCCAAAGACCAACATGTTCCATTTTTTTATTATTCACGTCATAAATCAAACGAATACCCGCATCATCATAGATATAATATTCTTTAGGAGTCTCAACCTTACCTTCATATATATATTCCATATATTTCTTTTTTCTATAATCAGAACCAAAAACCTTTAACCAATCTGCCAAGGACGCATTAAAATCGATTGGCTTGTTATTATAAGAAATCTGACAACCATCAACTTTGATCTGATGCTGTGCATTGAGCTTCTTTTCGACTTTAACAAGTGTAGCTTGCTGCCTGGCATCAGAGCAACCAGTGACCAGCAACAACCCTAAGACGAATATTTTTTTGGCTATTGACACAACACTACAATGTTGAAAAATCTCCATCACTGCTCTGCTTGTTCTTTACCAAATTTTTCCTGATATTGCTTACGAATATCTACACAGTATTTACCATTTAAAAAATCACTCTCTGGTAAATCTTTACAATATTCATAGTTTTCTTTCAATGAAATATCTTCAGGAATCTTGTGAACAATCATATTCTCAAAACTCATTCCATCAATCACCTCTGGATCATTGTCATAACTGGTACTCAGATCAATATCAAATGACTTACCATCCTGACCATTCTTACATTTTGCCCAGATATAGTAGCTAGTTCCACGACGATATTTAGAGACAGAACGTAGTTCTTGATCCATCGGATAGGCACCCACAATCACATCTTCAACTTGGATACCATCTTTAAAATGTTGTTTTGCTTGAGCTGAATTGGGATCCTTCATTCTCGCCTGATACTGCTCTTTTGTTTCCCATGCAAAGTCTTTATTCCACTTAGACTGTTCCAACCAAAAAATGACCTGCTCCATTCGTTCGGCTTTGGTATCATAGATTAAGCGTAGTCCCACATCGTCATAGATGTAATATTCCATTGGCACATCCACTCGCCCCATTCGCGCATGTTTAGTTCGCTCTACTTTCCGATAATTAGAACCAAAGACATTTAACCACTCTGTTAATGATGCATTAAAATCAATTGGTTTATTGTTATAAGAAATCTGGCAACCATCGACTTTGATCTGATGCTGTACATTGAGCTTCTTTTCGACTTTAGCAAGTGTAGCTTGCTGCTTGGCATCGGAACAGCCAGCGACCAGTAACAATCCTAAGACGAATATTTTTTTCTTTACTGACACAATACTGCAATATTGAAAAATCTGCATCACTGCTCTGCTTGTTCTTTACCAAATTTCTCATGATAACGTTTACGTATATCAGGGCAGTCCCAAGCAATTCCAAACTTAATGTCATTGTCTGTAAATCCCTTACAATTTTCATATTGCTGCGTTAGTGAGGCATCCTCAGGAACTTCATGAACAATCATATTCTCAAAACTCATTCCATCAATCACCTCCGGATCATTGTCATAACTGGTACTCAGATCAATATCAAATGACTTGCCATCCTGACCATTTTTACATTTTGCCCAGATATAGTAACTGGTTCCTCGACGATGCCTAGAAATCGAACGTAGCTCTTGATCCATCGGATAGGCACCCACAATCACATCTTCAACTTGGATACCATCCTTAAAGTTTTGCTTTGCCTGAAAAGAATCAGGATTCTCCATCCGTGTCTGGTATTGCTCCTCTGTTTCCCATGAAAAGTCTTTATTCCACTCAGATTGACCAACCCAAAGACCAACATGTTCCATTTTTTTATTGTTCACATCATAGATTAAACGAATACCTGCATCATCATAGATATAGTATTCTTTAGGTGTCTCGACCTTACCTTCATATATATATTCCATATAATTCTTTTTGCGATATTTAGAACCAAATACCTTTAACCAATCTGTTAATGGTGCATTAAAATCGACTGGTTTATTGTTATAAGAAATCTGGCAACCATCGACTTTAATTTTATGCTGTGCATTCAGCTTTTTTTCCACTTGAGGAAACGCAATTTGCTGCTTGGCATCGGAACAACCAGCGACCAGTAACAATCCTATAACGAATATCTTTTTGGTTACTGGCACAACACTACAATACTGTAAAATCCCCATCACCGCTCTGCTTGTTCTTTGCCAAATTTTTCCTGATATTGCTTACGGATATCAACACAGTATTTACCATAAATGACATCATTCTTAGGCGTATTCTTACAATTTTCATATTGTTGCTTTAATGAAACATCCTCAGGAATATCGTGAACGATCATATTCTCAAAACTCATTCCATCAATCACTTCTGGATCATTGCTATAGCTGGTACTCAGATCAATATCAAATGACTTACCATTCTGACCATTCTTACATTTTGCCCAGATATAGTAACTGGTTCCACGACGATGCCTAGAGACAGAACGTAGCTCTTGATCCATCGGATATGCGCCTACAATTACATCTTCAACTTGAATGCCATCTTTAAAATGTTGTTTTGCTTGAGCTGAATCGGGGTCTTTCATCCGTGTCTGATACTGCTCTTTTGTTTCCCATGCAAAATCTTTATTCCATTTAGACTGCTCTAACCAAAAAATAACCTGCTCCATTTTCTCAGCTTTGGTATCATAGATTAAGCGTAGTCCCACATTGTCATAGATGTAATATTCCATAGGAATTCCTTCATCATAGTCAATATGAGGGTATTTTATCCTATCAACCTTTCGATAATTAGAACCAAAGACCTTTAACCAATCTTCCAATGGTGCATTAAAATCAATTGGCTTATTATTATAAGAAATATGGCAACCATCCACTTTGATCTGATGCTGTGTATTGAGTTTTTTTTCAACCTTAGGCATTACAGCTTGCTGTTTTGCATCGGAACAGGCACTTAGACTCAAGAGCAATAAACCGAATATAAATTTTTTCATCTACTTTCCTTTTATCTAGCTGCCCGAATTGCCTGAGGATTTGCTCTTGCCCACTGACGTATATCACCATCCATCCAGTTGGTTCGAGCTGGATGAACAAAATAACGCTTAACCGTATCTTTAACTGCCTGTTTATTGGCTGCTGTCGGGGATTCACGACAAGCAATCCAACGTCGCCCAACATCTTCTACCGCTTTAATTGCCAGTTTTGCAGCTAGCATGTGTAAAGCATTATGATGATCATCTTTCCCCAATTGGGTATGAGTTGGGTTTTCACCATAATTACCCCATCCTTGTACCAAGCGAATCGCCCCATGGCTATGCTGCAAGATGCCTGAACCAGCAAATTTAAGCATAAAAGATATAATCGGTTTGATCACAGATGCCAAGGTACGTGCTGTCCGAACAAATTGGGCAATTTCTCTCGCTTTATCTACATATAACGCCTCATTTAAACCTGCTAACTGATCTCGCAAGCTCAAATAAGTGTTCCAAATCCGACTAATTTCCGCAATATTAATCCATTCAACGATAGCAGTAATAATAAAGTCTTCTAGGCGACGCTCACCATACATAAAACCTTTGTATTCTTCCATGCTCTTTAATGGATCAACCAAATCACCAAGTTTGGGTCCGATACTTGCCAAAGTATCCCAAAGTCCAAACGTTCCAGAGACGATCGGGATCTCTCGGTAATCGACATAAGGCTGTTGAACATGATCATCCACTTGATAACCTTGTTTAATCAATGCCACTTCCGTAAAGTTGGTATGCGCAAAAAAATCCTCTAACACATGAAAAGCGTTGCCTAAAGCCCTTAATGCATGACGAGAATGCATATTACCCGACATACTGATATCAAGCTGCTCTAGTACATATTCCAAGGCAGTTGGAAAGGCACTGTCACCAGAGTTTTCAGGCGTACTATCCGCAATATAGTTTTTTAGGTTGTAATGCGGTGATGCCAGCTCTTGATTGGTACGATGGCTTTTTTGATTTGGTGCTTTATTAAAGTCATTATAATCAGCATAGCGAGAATCACCTTCAGGACGGCGCTCATCCTTTTCCATTTGGGGATTATCAATATGTTCCTGAGGACGATAGACCCCTACGATATGTTTTCCCTTTTGGGGTTCGATCAACCACAAATCAGAAAACAACTGCAATGGCATTGCTGCATTATTATTATAGACCATTAAAGCAATTGCCTTATAACGACGCTGTTTGTCTTTAGGCAAGTTATCAAAACGTTGGGCTGCCAACACTTCAGCTTTAAGCCAATCTGCCATCGGCTGTAAACGCCCCAAATGCACTCTTAGATTATTTCTTTTTTCTAATAACTCATGTGCGAAATAGTCATCAAAAAAATGATCATAGGCTAGAACTGCCAAAATACGGGCGAGGAAGTCCCGATTTGGATATACCGCAGTTACTTTACCATTAAACCGTATATCAATTTTTCGGTTAAGCACAGCAGGGACTACGATTTGCGAATGGTCACGTAACCAATTGCCTGCATAAATTTCCATAATCACATTATTAGGCAATAACTCCCCTTGAGGTCGATATTTACCCAATGCTTCTAAAATAATTGATTCGTGTCCATGGCTTTCACGGACTCCACTATGATTATCTTCTTTTAAGACATAGCGGCCATTTCTCATGGTCCCCCTTTCTCTCTGCCCTTTAAATGTTCCTTTACCTGCCCCAAAATATTCATATTCGCCATCATTGTCTTCCATCTGCTGCATAAAATTGGCATACAGGTCAGCAGCTTCACGACCACTTTGGCGTTCAATTTTTAATAGTCCAGTATAACGACGACTGACAACGTCAGCATATCGAAGCTCCTGAACGTAACCATAATCTTTGACATGGGCTAACAACTCGAGCGAGTATTTTTGTTTTTTTAGTTCTGGATCAAGATTTGCCATATATTCTGCAAACTTGGAGCCTTCATCCATATAACCATCAGGCTCTAGCTGTCCTAGTGTACATGGAACTTTAATGTAATCAGATAAAACCAACTCATCGCTTTCAAAGGTATTTAACGCACGTATCTCATCAGGTGTAGTTTTATAAAGTTCTGCTATTTTTTCTAAAGTATCCCCACCACTCACAATATGATAATAAAAACTATTTTCTAAAGGATAACGACCACTCATCCTGATCAGCCAGTCAATATAGTGTCCATATTCTTCTAGCAATGCGATATATAACATTTGGTTGTAAGTTTCATTATGATGCGCATTTAACACTAAATCTGCGGCAACTAGGATTTTGCCATTTTTTAAATCGAATGCTGCGTAATGACCTTTTACTTTGCCTGTTGTTACCTCAATAGGCGGTGCAGAAACAGCACCACTGATTATATCTTGTTGTAATTGATGATATAGGCTATGAGGCACATCATAACCAAATATAGGTTGAGACATAGATGCAAAAGTATGCCCATCAAATTGCTCTGCCAAGAACTTGAGTTGATCATGTGCATATGTTGATTTAAGCTCGGGTATATCTTTCGGTGGAATATTAATGAGTGGCAGCATTGGTAATGTCGTGTGAACTTTCGCCCCACTCTTTAACAAATGCTGTCCAGCCTTTACCTCGAACGTTCCACCTGTAGTCGGAAAGATGCCTGAACCATTCAACCTAAGTTCAGAGCTACCTGCTTTTAATACAATTTCCTTCGGACTATTAAAGTAAATTGCATCCTCAGTAGAAATGATTTGAATCCCCGCTTTCGCCAATATATCCAAACCATCCCCTTGTGCCTGTATCTCAAACTTACCTTTTGCTGCAACTTGTTTAATCCCAGCTTGTGCTGCAAATAGGCTGATCTTTTGACTTGCTTGAGCAATCAGGTTTTTTTGTGTGGTTAGGTTAATACTGTCCCCTGCAAATTGATTCAATTGCCCATCTGCGGAAAGGTGAATGTCTTCTGAAGTACTGAGTCCGATGCCATTTGGTGAGCTCAATAAAAGCACTGCTTCATTAAAACGTGCAATATCTTCCTGAATCTGTTCAAAGAATTCTTTTAGTTGATCAACTGATTCCAACTCATCGGTCTGCTGGTTCTTTGCCACTTCACTCAAAGCTTTGGCATTACCGTGGTTGTCTTCTAGTTGCTGTTTGGCAGTTTGCACTTCGAGATGATCACCTTGCGCTTGTTCTTGAGCATAGGTCGTGATCAGTAAGCCTTCACCTGCTCGGACTGCACCCCATTGGTCGGTACGTAGCTCAAATCCCTCGCCTCGGTCTTCACTTTCTGCTTCTGCTTTGGGGTGGCTGAGTTTACCGAGATTGAGTTGGCTCGCTGCATGGCTGCTTTGTAGTTGGGCGCTGATCTGTCCAGTGGTGTCATCAAAGCGTAGTTGGTTATAACCTGTGCCTTGATATTCTTTACTTTTAATACCTGCTAGTTTTTTGGTGTCAGGCAATTGTCCTGCATTGTCGAATTTGGTTGGGCTGCGTTGTGCTTCGTGGAGTCGTCCTGTGACAAAGGGACGATCAATATTGCCGTCAAAGAAGTCGATCACCACAATTTCACCGATTCTCGGTAGAAAGCGTGCGCCATAGCCTTCGCCTGCCCACGGGGTCAGTACATCCACCCATGCTGAATCGGTGTCATTGTCATTACTGCCTGCACCACCATCGTGGCTATGGTCATCGTTTCGGGTAAACAGGAATCGAACTTTGATTCTGCCCCATTCATCGACATGGATTTCTTCGCCTGCTGGCCCGACCACTTTGGCGCGTTGTGGCTGGGCTGCTGGGCGGTGTTGTAGTGGTTGGTATTCGGGTACGGTTTTGATATTGCGACGTTGTAGGGTCAGTTGGTTGGCTTGGCGTTCTTCGCTATTGTTAGAATACTGCCATTGGCTTTGTTCAACTAATTGACTGATTTGCTCATTTAAATCTTTGGGTAGGTTGTTTTGGTTGTAGTAGCTTTTGGCGGTGATTAGAAATTCTTGGTCTGATCCGTTGTGTTGGTCGATCTCTGGGTGTTCAGTCAACTTAAACCAATAGCCGACTTGAGTATCTCGTACGGTGGTGTTGGCAATAAAGTGTTTGGCTTGGGCATCATGGTAGTGACTGAAGTTTTGATTGAGTTTTTCAATTTGGCTGTTGCCTGATGCAGTTGCGCCATCTTCGCCATTCAAATCTTGCATCCATGCTGGGGTGAAGTGCCATGCATCTTCGAGTCCTAGACTGGCATTGTCATGTTGTTGACTATGCTGATGTTTGCTTTGTACGCTGCCAGCACCATCTTCTTGTTCTAAAACATCTGCTTGCCAACGTTGGATATGCACGGCTGTCGGTTGTAGACTGCGTTCCGCAATCAGACTGGTCATGCTGTCGTATTGTTCGGTGGCACTGCTGCGGTGGTAGCGAATTGTTCTTCGATTGAGGGCTTGGTATTGGTTATTATCGTCAATCAAACGCAGTTTTTGGGCTTGGATTGGAGCATTACTGTTTGCAACGGTGAGTTGGGCTTCGTCAATCAGCCAATTGATCCCTTCACTTCTCAACAATCGGGTAATAAAGTCGTAGTCACTTTCATTGGCTTGCATCACAAATGGACGGATATCGTAATCTTGAGTCACGCTGCTTAAATCAAGGCTGAGACTGGATGCAAACAGTGGACTACGTTGTTGCCATTCTTTAAAAATTGTTTGAACAATATCCAGCACGGTTTTATTCATAAACACGCGGCTGTTTCTTCGTTTGTGCCACAGTGCAGTCGGGTCTTGTAGTTTAAGTTTATAAAGGGTCAATGAGCCATCAGACTGTCCTTGTACAGCTTCGGTAATAATCCCCGTTGTTCTAAAAAGTGTACCTGTATCAGTGACCTGATTAATTGCAACTTGGCAACCAATGAATTGTTTTAAGGGGATAGTCGCGTTCGTTGACAAACATATAAGCTCGGCAGTAATCCCCTCATTGAGGCGATGTGTACCATCAATACGTTGCAGAAACACCTGATTGGCTAAAGCAGAATTAGAAAATTGAATATGAATGGCACGTTTTTGTGCACTTAGCCCTATTTTATCTAAAAAATTAAATATATTGAAAATCATATTTTTATGTTTAATCACCCTCAATTGGAGTGATATTTTATATGAATCAGAAGGATCTGTATATAAAATATACAATGGAGTCACTAAGCATTAGACTAACTCCATTATTTTCTTGAACGGCTCAATTAGAGAGAAAGGTTTTCTCAGCAATCACCACTTCGCATAATGTTGCTCCAATAAACCATATTGAACACTCAACACCAGCAACTCACCATTTTCATGCTCAATCGTGCCACTGACTTTAGCTTGCCATTGATTAAACTGACTGCCAATCAAACGCAAATTGATATTTTCAAAACGACACCACCCTGTTTCCACCAACAGATTTAAACGCTCATCCAACGAACGAATTGACCAGCATTTTTCGCTTTGCTGTTCAAATAAAATATCCGTCAGTGGATATAAACGACCATCGACCCACAACGCATTTTCATTGCCAAAGCTTTCATTGACACCCGAAGCCAGATTGAGTCCGATACGACGATCATTTGCATCACGGAACTGACAGGATAACCAAAACCAAGCCGTTTCAGGGCGTAAGAAACCACAGGTATCATCGAGAGCTGCAAGACTGTGCGCATTAAATTTTATATGTTGTTGCTCGGGACTAATAAAAAATCCCTCAACCGCCAACGTAGTTTGCTTTTGCGTATAAGTCCAACCATTGATCCCCGTTGGGCTACATAAACTCAATGCATCAGTCCCCGCACAAAAGATACGAGCTTTAAGCTGAACGTCACCATGTCTGGTGATTTGGATATAGCGTACACCATTAGCGTGTTTCATATTCAAACAATAGCCTGATTTTTTAAAATAGCTCTGACTAAATAAGGGTTGTTCATCAAGCTTAGTTTGATAGCCAAAAGGTTGAATCGCATTCCACTCAACCACTTGTTCAGCCTGATGATCATAGATATAAAAGAAAGCATGTCCAGCCCAAGATAAATCAACGATTGCAACACCAATACTATAGTGCTCGTGCTGTATACCACAGAATTTAAATTTCTTATATTTTAGTTGTTTACGCCAGCCTTTAAGCACCTGACCATAAGGTGTTTTATAGATATAGTCATCTAGGTTAATCCGTGATGGTACATCATCAAAACGTCCATAATGAGGTTGACCGCTAGTTTGTATCAAATCCATGATTCTTGATCCTGTGACTGTTTGATAACATCGTTGCCAATCATAGTCGCTAATTCATAAAATTGACCACAATTTTTTGAGTACACCTTTCAACCTCACTTGAGGTTCTTTTCACTGGCATTAAAGTTCAATATTTCATCAAATGTTCATACTGAGGTTTTATCTTTAAAAACAATCTTATACCAGTTGATCAAAAACCATGACAACACATACATTCTTAAAGGCCAACGCATTGTGTTTAATGCTGGTTGCCTTAACCGCCTGTAATGACAATGACGATCATCAACCAACCAAAACTGAACGTAACAATCAAAGCATCAATATTCTTGCCTTTAATGATTTTCATGGCAATTTAGAGCCACCTAAACGCTTCATTGAAGCAGATGATCCACATGATCATAGTAAAACAGTACAAATACCGGTTGGTGGGGTGAGTTATTTTGCCGATGCAATCAAAAAACTACGTGCTCAATATCCAAATAATGCCGTGGTTTCAGCAGGCGATTTAATTAGCGCCTCGCCATTAATCTCATCTTTATTCTTAGATGAACCGACCATTGAAGCAATGAATGATATTCAAATCGATTTTAATGCGGTTGGAAATCATGAATTTGATCGTGGCACCGATGAACTTCGTCGTTTACAAAATGGTGGCTGTCAGCAATATACCAGTACCAAACCATGTCAAATTAATCCAGACTTCGCTGGCGCAACCTTTAACTTTCTCGCTGCCAATGTTTCCATGAAGGCCGATCCAAACAAAACACTTTTTCCTGCCTATAAAATCAAAACTTATGGTGGCATTCCTGTTGCGTTTTTTGGGCTTACTTTAGAGGCAACTCCAAGCATCGTTTCTGCTGCGGGGATTACAGATGTTGATTTCCATGATGAAGCAGATACCGTCAATGCACTCATTCCTGAGTTAAAGAAACAAGGGATCGAAGCCATTGTCGTAGTGGTACACGAAGGCGTTGCGCCAAGTACCAAATTCAATAAGAAAACCTGTGATGGATTGAGTGGCCCATTAATCGATGTATTGGAACGCTTAGATCCTGCGGTGGACGTTGTAGTGTCAGGGCATACGCACCAATCTTATATTTGTGACTATGCGACCAAGAATCCACAAAAGCCTTTCTTGCTCACCTCAGCAGGTCAATACGGTACGATTATCACCAATATTCAACTTGAGCTAGATGGTAAAACGGGTGATGTAATCAAAAAAGATGCGTCACAAGTTCCTGTGCAAAGTGAAAGTTATACTTCTGGAACAACCACGATCAACTTAACTGATCTGTACCAAAAGTTTAGTAAAACACCAAGCATTGAAGCAATCCTAGATAAATATCGTCCAGCCGTTGCGACAATTTCAGCACGTGTGGTCGGTTCTGCAACGGGTGTGATTAATCGTAATGCGACTGAAAGCGGCGAAAGTGCTTTGGGTAATTTAATTGCTGATGCACAACAAGCAGCAGCACTGGCAGCCAGCAATCATGGCTCAGATTTTAGTTTAATGAATCCAGGTGGGGTACGTGCAGACCTACTGATCAATAGTAGTAATCAAATTACTTTTGGCGATGTCTTTAGCGTACAGCCATTTGGTAATTCATTGGTCACGCTGAGTCTCACGGGTAAACAAATTCGTGAGCTATTAGAACAACAATGGTCTGGTGCCAATGCAGCAACCACTCGAATTTTACAGCCATCAAAAGAACTCAGTTATTCTTATAAAAAAGATAGCTCTGCTACGCCTCGTGCGAGCAATATATTGATCTCTGGACAACCTCTCAGCGATACTCAAGTGTATCGTGTTACGGTCAATAACTTCATTGCTGATGGTGGCGATAACTTCACCATTCTAAAAGAAGGTAAGAATCCAGTTGGTGGCGGACAAGATATTGATATTTTTGAGAAATATGTGACTCAAAACTCACCTCTCAGTGCACCAACAACAGATCGTATTAAACTCATTCCATAAATGTATAAATAATAAAAAAATCGGGAAGCACAAGCTTCCCTATTTTGATTGTAAAGAACTGAAGTGCTTTACATCTCAACCATTTCTACGCCATCAATACGTGCAACGGTCATTAAGTCTTTATCACCACGACCTGAAACAGTGGCAATAATAATTTGATCTTTAGACATGGTCGGCGCAAGTTTGGTGACATAGGCCATCGCATGAGAACTTTCCAATGCAGGAATAATCCCTTCGATCTTGGTTAAATCACGGAAACCTTGTAATGCTTCTTCATCATCGATCGGTACATATTCAACACGGTTCATATCTTTCAAGAAACTATGTTCTGGCCCTACCCCTGGATAATCGAGACCTGCTGAAATACTATGCGTCTCAATAATCTGACCTTGTTCATCCGACATCAAGTAGGTTCGATTGCCATGCAATACACCCACATGCCCTGCATTCAATGGTGCAGAATGCTTACCTGTTTCGATGCCATAACCTGCTGCTTCGACACCGTACATTTTCACATCTTGATCATTGAGGAATGGATAGAACAAGCCCATTGCATTTGAACCACCACCAACACAGGCAACCAATGCATCAGGTAAACGCCCTGCTTGCTCTTGGATTTGACGATGCGCTTCACGGCCAATAATCGACTGGAAATCACGTACTAACTGTGGATATGGATGCGGACCAGCAACGGTACCAATCACATAATAAGTACTATCGACATTGGTCACCCAATCACGCATCGCTTCGTTCATGGCATCTTTCAATGTTTTTGAACCACTTTGCACAGGTACAACCTTAGCACCCAGTAAACGCATACGGTACACATTCATGGCTTGGCGTTTAACATCTTCCGCACCCATGAACACCACACATTCCAGACCTAAACGTGCTGCAATCGTTGCCGTTGCAACTCCATGCTGTCCAGCACCTGTTTCCGCAATGATACGCTTTTTACCTGATAGCTTTGCCAATAACGCCTGACCAATGGTGTTATTGACCTTATGTGAACCTGTGTGATTTAAGTCTTCACGTTTCAAGTAAATCTGCGCACCGCCGAGGTGCTGCGACCATCGCTCAGCATGATACAGTGGACTAGGACGACCAACATAGAACGCAAGATCACGGTCAAACTCTGCCAAAAACTGTGCATCATTTTTCATACGACCGTAAAGATTTTCTAAATCTTCAAGTGCAGCCATCAGCGTCTCTGACACAAAACGTCCACCATGAATACCAAAATGCCCTTGAGCATCTGGAAACTGGGTATAGTCAATCGCCTGATTTTTTTGACTAAGATTTTGCTGATCCACGTTGGACTCCTTGCATAAATTTTTCAATGAGTTGTTGGTCTTTTATACCTTTTGCGGACTCTACGCCTCCGCTGACATCCACAGCAAAAGCGGCTGTGGTATCAATAGCTTCACTCACATTTTCAGGGGTTAGTCCGCCTGCCAAAATCAGTGGAATATCAAGTTGTGGAAATTGATTCCAATCAAAGCGATGCCCAGTTCCACCCTTCAATTCAGGATGCCATGCGTCCAATAATACGGCACTGGCTCCCGCAGCTTGATAGCGTTGAATTTCGGTCACAACATCTATGTCTGGTTTGACCTGAATCGCTTTATACCAACGGCGTTTACATTGCTTGGCAATCTGTTGGCATTGTTCAGGTGTTTCATCGCCATGTAGTTGTAATACATCCAAAGGAACTGAATCAAGCACCGTTTGTATTTCTTCTGCACTTGCATTGACAAATAAACCAACCAATTGCACATAAGGCGGCACGAGCTTTACCAGTGTTTGAGCCTGCTCAATACTGACATGACGCGGACTCGGTGGGAAAAACACAAAGCCAATCGCATCTGCACCCGCTTGCACAACCGCTTGAATATCTTGTGCTCGGGTAATTCCACAAATCTTGGCGCGAGTTCGCATTTGAATTTGGCGCATGAGGTGTCCAATTTTAAATGAATATTTGCAACCTTCGCATTGTAATGCAATTTGGCTAAGTTTGGGCAAAGTTCATTCTGAAATGCAATTGTTTAAAAAACGTTAACACTTTATACTTTGCTTAATCTCGCAACAAGTCTAAAGCAAATTCTTTTGCTTATAGGGAAGTTGGTGTAAATCCAACACTGCCCTCGCAACGGTAACATCGAATGACTAATCTTAGCTCAACGCCAAATCACTGCATTTTTTGATGTGGGAAGATGATTAGTACATCATCATTACGATGATTATAGTGAAGTCCGGAGACCTGCTTGTTGCTCATTTCCACATTATCATTCACGACGGGTGAATGTATGGAGCGACATCATGTCTATTACTTTTCAACCGACGCGTTTAGTTGGTGCTATCGCTATTGCGATGGGGTTTTCATCTCCTGTTTTTGCTCAAGATCAAACCACTACACTTGACCCTATTATCGTAACTGCCTCCAAAACTGCTAAAAAAGTCAGTGATGTACCAGCACGTATTACCGT
Organism: Acinetobacter sp. NIPH 2699; assembly: GCF_022549355.1. Taxonomy (GTDB): domain Bacteria; phylum Pseudomonadota; class Gammaproteobacteria; order Pseudomonadales; family Moraxellaceae; genus Acinetobacter. The sequence continues at coordinate 119,632 of NZ_JAKZGL010000006.1, read as the reverse complement.
GATTGATGAAAAAACCATTGACCAATCTCCTATTGCGGATTTACCAAGTCTATTGGCACGAGAAGCGGCAGCTAATGTAGTACAATTGGGTGGCTACGGACAACAAACTTCGATCTTTTTACGTGGTACAAACTCCAACCAAACCCTTGTGCTACGTGATGGTGTCCGTTTAAATACCGCTACGACAGGGGCAGCTTCACTACCATTTTTAGATACAAAAGACTTACAGCGTATTGAAATTTTAAAAGGTCCAGCATCGGTGTTATATGGCACAGATGCGATTGGTGGTGTGGTACAACTCATTTCTAAAACCCCTGAGAAAACCTCTGCATTTGTGACAGGTGAAATGGGTGAACACAATACTTATAAAGCAATTGTCGGTGCTGATCTTGCCGAAAATGGTTTTTATGCACAAATTCGTGGTCAACGTTTAGAAACTGATGGCAATATAATTAAAGACGTTGCCAATGCTGAACGTGCGCCTTATGATCAAAAAGGCTACAGTGCTAAAGTAGGCTATGATTCTAATCTTGTCGCTATCTCTGTTGATTTTAGTCAGAATGAAGGCAATAGTATCTATGATAATTTCGGTACAATGACCAGCCAAGATTTTAAAAATCAAAGTATTAACCTAAAAGGTCGTGTGTCGATCAATGAACAATTCGCTGTACATGCTCGTCTATCTCAATTTAAAGATGACCTTGATCAAGTGGATAGCCCAAGCTTTGTACATAGCACCACAGAAGAAGCTGAACTCTATACAGTCTATAATTTAGCAAAACATCAAGACATCCTTGTTGGAGCAACATTTCGTAATACTGATGCGAAAACAGACTCTATTAAAGAAGATGTAGATTCAACAGGCTATTACATCCAACATCAATACAATGCTCATGGATTTAATACGCAGGTTGGCGTTCGTGTTGAAGACAATGAAAAATTTGGAACACATACAGTCGCTCAAGGCGGTATTCGTTACCAACTTTTACCATTAACCAGCATCTATACCAATATTGGCAGTGCATTTAAAGCACCGACCTTTAACGATATGTATGGTTGGGGTGGCAACCCTGACCTTAAACCAGAAAAAAGTATTTCTTACGAAATCGGGGTAGATCAGAAATTCAACTATGGTGTGAGTGCAGGACTTTCTGCATTTGTGACCGAAGTGGATGATCTGATTAATTCAGATCCTGTCACCTATCAAATGGTGAATATTGATAAAGCTAAAATCGAAGGTGCTGAAAGTTATATCAAATGGCAAGGTGACAATCTTTACCTCGATTTAGGTTATCAATATGTTCGTGCGAAAGACAAAAAAAATAATGAAGATTTAAGCCGTCGCCCTCGTCAGTCGGCCTCTCTCACAGCAGGATGGGCAGATGCAACTTATGGCATTTCAACAACAGTGATTGCAAAAAGTGACAGTGACAACAGTGGCTATGATGCAGTACAAATCCCAGGCTTTACACGTATCGACTTTAATGCACATTACAATGTGAATCCATACATTAAACTCTTTACCAATATTCAAAATATAGGCGATAAACAATATCGTACTGCTTTTGGTAGTGGTAGTTACTATATTAATGATGGTCGTCAAGCTTCAGCGGGTGTAACATTCCGTTATTAATCTTGCGCTAAAATAATAAACATATTTTCTTAACCCCAGTTTAGAGGTAATGTCTTGACCGCATTGCCTCTTTTTTATTTTAGGAAATCCAATGGGACATCGTTTAAGTAAAATCTATACACGTACAGGTGATTCGGGCACAACCGGTCTAGGCGACGGTTCACGCGTTGCCAAAGATGACCTACGCATTACTGCATTAGGTGATGTCGATGAACTCAATGCAACGATTGGCGTACTACGTGCACAAATCAGCGCAAGCCAAGTTGAAAATAAAGCCCACTGGGACAAAAGTTTAAGCTTAATTCAACATTGGTTATTTGATTTAGGTGGTGAAGTCTGTATTCCCAACTACCACTTACTGCAACCCATTTGTATCGAATTTTTAGAAAAAGAAATTGATCACATGAATGAATCTCTACCGATGCTGAAAGAATTTATCTTACCATCAGGTAGCCTAGCATGTAGCTATGCACACCAAGCTCGTGCAGTGTGTCGTCGTGCAGAACGTGCTTTAATGTCCGTACATTCACGTGACCAGAATATCCAAGCAACTGCATTACAATTACTCAATCGTTTGTCAGACTGGTTATTCGTCGCTTCTCGTGCATTACAACGTGCGGAAGGCGGTAGCGAAGTATTGTGGCAGAAAAATATTAATGACAGTATTGATCCAGAATAACCATTTTAAGGCAGCCCATTAATGCGAATCATTGGTCATCGTGGTGCACGGGGTGAAGCACCTGAAAACACTTTAGGTGGTTTTCATTATCTACATCATCTCGGTGTACGTGCTGTCGAGTTTGATGTGCGACAGCTCAAAGATGACCAATTGGTGGTGATTCACGATGATAACTTTGTTCGTACCACAGGTCAGTTGCAGCATGTCGAAAGTTGTACCTTAGCGCAGGCTCAACAATTCGATCATCGTCATCATTGGCAAGCTTGGGCTGAACCTGAATACACACCAAGCTTAGAACAAGTCATGGCGTGTTTAACTGACTTTGAGCATATCGAAGTTGAAATTAAAGCTGTCGCTGATGAGGTTGCCGCAGAACGACTGATTGTCCAACTACACCAAGACCTTAAAGGCTTTGAGCAAACAGCAACCATCACCAGTTTTGATGTGAAAATTCTAGCTGCGTTACAACAGTATCAAAGTCATTTTAAACGAGGTTTATTGGTTGAAATTCCAATTGGTGAATATGCTATCGAGTTCGCGCATCAATATGGATGTAATCAAATTGGCTGGAAAGATCAGCTTGCAACAGATGAAATGATTCAACGCACGCAACAGGCTGATCTCGAAATTAGTGTCTGGACCGTGAATGAAATTGAACGTGCCAAACATTTACAGCAATTAGGGGTCCAAGGCTTAATTACGGATGTTCCAACAACCATGTTGCAACATTTATCCTTATAGAAATGGCGGAATAAACTCCGCCATTTCCCCTTATTTTTTCTTTTGCGCTTGAATTAAACGCTGCCCTTTTTCATCTAGCAAATACAAATTTGCTCCATCAAATTGGAAGCGTTGAATACGCTGAATAGCATCCAACAGATCCGCCTCTTGTGCCAACGCTTTATTACAACTCAAATGCCCAGCCCTTACATCGAAATCAAGTTTACGCTGAGCAAAATCAAAGATATAACTCCCGTATATATTGTTGCAGCCTGTATGCCCAGAAACACTTTTGGTCATTGAGTTCAGTGAAAAACTCGGGTACTGGTTAAAGAACAATGCTCGTTTGTTCTGGATCATGGTAATTTGCCAATCAACATCTTGAATCCCATCCAGACTCTTACGAACCTGTAAACTTGGAAGCTGATTGCCTTGTTTAGGTTGTAAGGTACTTTTTTGCACTTGAGTCGGTTGACTTTGGCAAGCGGCAACCATCAAAACAGCAGAAAGTATTAAAGTTTTGTGAACAAATGCCTTCAACACGTAAATAGGATTTTTCACGATAATTTGCTCAGACATTGATTTATTTCACCTTTTACTAGATAAGCCGATGTGGCAAACGAATTCTGTTACGGTTCTTTCGATACAACTGTAGAATAATACTAGTGCTTATTGATTTGAGCATGTTAATATCAGGACTAAAATAGCAATATATCGTCATGATTGGTCTTGCTATCTCGTTTAGTTTTATTATCTTGTGCGAACAAGGTTATTAGGAGCGCTGACGGATATGAATTCCGCCCCACTCAAAAAAGCACCCATTAACTGGACTGCTAGCATTACCTTAATTGGAACCCCAATTCTTGCTGCTATTTTAATCCCTTTATATGCTTATTATTATGATTTTAGTGTAAGTGCTTGGGTAAGTTTATTTTTCCTTTTAGCATTAAGCAGCTTAGGAATTACCGCAGGCTATCATCGTCTGTGGGCTCACCGTGCTTATGAAGCAGCATTACCACTCAAAATTTTATTGATGATTGGCGGGACATTTGCAGTCCAAAACAGTATCTTGTTTTGGGCTTCTGGTCACCGTACCCATCATCGCCATGTCGATGACATTGATCAAGATCCGTATTCAATCAAACGCGGGTTTTGGTATGCTCATTTAGGCTGGATGATTCGCGATCACTCACCTTCTGAACCTGACTATAAAAACGCACCTGATTTATTAAATGATAAACTGGTGATGTTCCAACATAAATACTATGTCCCTTTGGTGATTGCGGTTCATGTTGGTGTCCTAGGTGGTATTGGTTGGGCTGTCGGCGATATTTGGGGCGTGATTTTACTGGGTGGTTTACTCCGCCTCATCATTAGCCACCATGTTACGTTCTTCATTAACTCACTGTGTCATATGTGGGGCAAACGTCCTTATACCGATGAAAATACCGCACGTGACAACTTTGTCTTGGCTATTTTCACTTGGGGTGAGGGCTATCATAACTATCACCATATTTTCCAATACGATTATCGTAACGGTGTAAAATGGTGGCAATATGACCCAACAAAATGGTTAATTTGGACCAGTTCTAAACTGGGTTTAGCTAAAAATTTACGTCGTATTCCAAGCTTTAATATCAAAAAAGCCGAGCTTGCGATGCGCTTTAAATATGCTGAGCAGGATTTGGCGATTTATGGGCATGACGTGAATACTGACATCGTGCAAATGAAACAACGTATTGCTCAAGAATATGAAGCATTTACCCATACATTAAATGACTGGGCTAAGTTGAAAGAGCAAGAGCTTCAAGCGAAAAAAGCAGCGATGGCTGAAAGAATCCATCAAATCGATCACAAGCTTAAAGTCGATTTCCAATTGCTTGAACATCGTTTAAGCCACCATCGTGAATGTTTAGAAACATTAATGCGCAATATCAAAAAAGCGCCTGTTTCTGAATAAATCAATGATTTTTAAAATGGTCTCTCTATGAGGCCATTTTTTATGCCAGTTAAATTCTGCATAGCTTCGATTACCTTGCATCGCTACAATCGCCCTTGCGCTGCTACAATCGCAGCTCATATCAAAATTTGCTATAGTCTTTATTCACCTCCACCAAGATCTTAATCTAATGCATTTTAATCCACGCTACTCATCCCTCGATCCAAAGCTTTATCATCAGCAGCAACCGAGTCCTTTACGCGGTGCTAAAGCTGGACATTTCAATGAGGCATTAGCAAATGACCTACAGTGGAGTGAGGAAGATAAAGCCAACTGGGTAGAAATTTGTAGTGGACAAAAAACCTTTGCTGAATTTCCACCATTGGCAATGGTCTATGCAGGCCATCAGTTTGGGCAATGGGCAGGACAGCTTGGAGATGGTCGTGGTTTGTTGATTGGGCAAATTTTAAATCAGCAAGGACAAACCATCGACCTACATTTAAAAGGCGCTGGTTCAACACCCTACTCTCGTATGGGAGATGGTCGTGCCGTACTTCGTTCGGTGATTCGAGAATATTTAGCTGGTCATGCACTCAATGCCTTGGGTATCCCCTCAAGCCATGCTGTCGGTTTTACCACCTCGACGCAAGGCGTTCAACGTGAGACCTTAGAACTGGGGGCAATGTTATTACGTACTTCCGAATGTCACATCCGTTTCGGACATTTTGAATGGATCAATCAATACGCGCCTGAACTTTTACCCGAGTTCACTCAAAAGTGTATCGAATGGCATTATCCAGAATGTTTAGATGCTAAACATCCAGTTCTTGCTTTTGCTCAAGCAGTGATTGAGCGAACCGCAATGATGATCGCCAAATGGCAATTGGTGGGTTTTGCACACGGGGTTATGAATACTGATAATCTCAATATTACAGGCTCAACACTTGATTTTGGTCCTTATGGCTTTTTGGAACGCTTCCGACCAAACTGGATCAACAACCATTCAGATTATCAAGGTCGATACACCTATCAAAATCAGCCCAGTATTGGACATTGGAATCTTTGGACATGGTTGAATACACTCATTCCATTGGCGAAGCCTGAAGATAAAGAACAATTCAAACATGATTTGGCGCAATGCTTAGCACAATTTGAACCGACCTTTTTACAATATTATGGTCAAGGTTTATGTCAAAAAATGGGACTGCCCCATTTTCATAAAGACAGTTTAGATTGCAGTTTTGCTTTCCTCGGAATTTTGCAAACGGAGCAACTGGATTACACCCAAAGCTTTATTCGTTTGCAGCAACAAGACTACAAAGCCTTAAGAGATGATTGCATTCATGTGCAGCAATTTGATGATTTTCTAACACGCTATCAAAATATTCGCCAACATCAAGATACCGATGAATTGGACCAAGCAATGCAACAGGTCAATCCACATTATGTTTTGCGTAACCACATGGCACAGAAAGCCATTGAACAAGCTGAACGTGGCGATTTCAGCGAGGTTGAGCGTCTGTTTAAATTGCTCGATCGGCCTTATCAAAAACAAATTGATTTAGAAACCGAACAAGATATCGCACCATTGCCGAGCGATGTGCCTGAGGTTGTCGTGAGTTGTTCATCTTAAAAGAGGTTGGGATTTATGAAAGTTTGGCTGACGCTATGCGCTATTGTCCTTATCATCATAGGGGTGGCGATTTATCAGTATAGACAATATATCCCAAGTTCCATTTCACCGCAGCAAGTGCTTGTGCCTCCAGCACTATCGACTGAAGAAATACGACAACTTAAACAGACTAAGCCGATTACAGAGATAGAAGTCTTTAAAGAAAAACGTCGTCTTCAACTTAAACACCATGATGAGATCATACGTGATTATCCAATGCGTTTAGGTTTTGATCCTATTGGACATAAACAATTTGAAGGCGATGGAAAAACACCTGAAGGAGTGTATTCGATTGATTGGCGAAATCCACAAAGTGCTTTTTATAAATCACTGCATATTTCTTATCCCAATCAAACGGACCTTGCTTATGCGAAACAGCATAATCGATCAGCAGGCGGTGATGTCATGATTCACGGCACAGTTCCCAAAGAACGTACCTCCATTCCTTCTAGTGCAACCTATATGCCGCAAGGTGATTGGACTTTAGGCTGTATCGCTGTACGGAATATTGATATGGATGAAATCTGGCAACTTGTCGATAACAACACCAAGATCATCATTCATCCGTAGTTTCGTCAAAAACTATCCATATTTTCTGTGGATATGAGCCGCGGTTATAGCGGCGCAAGGGTTATTTACTGGATAACGTTCAATATCGAATAGATAGCAATCAAAGCACTTTGATATTTATAAATCACGACAAGATAAGCGAATGTTTTTGATTTTTCAGTCCTATTGCCAAACAGAACATAATTTCTTCAAAACCTATAGAAAACTATCCACATTTTCTGTAGATATGAGCCGCGATTGTAGCGGTGCAAGGGTTATCTACTGGATAACGTTCAATATCGAATAGATAGCAATCAAAGCACTTTGATATTTATAAATCACGACAAGATAAGCGAATGTTTTTGATTTTTCAATCCTATTGCCAGATAGAACATAATTTCTTCAAAACCGATAAGAAACTATCCACATTTTCTGTGGATAACATTGTGGTTATTCACAGGATAAAACAATCTCACTTATTCATCAGAACTCTAAACCCTCCCTTAATTTTTTCAAAATGTCCCCATTTGGGAATGTTTTTTGCTCCTCATTTATTTAATACTCATATAAGTAAATTGTTTTGGAACGATGTAATGGGAATTACTAAAAGAGTTCTAAAAAAATCGTATTTATCCTCCCCGTTAGCAAAGGAAAACTAATGAAAAAATTTCTTCTTCCACTCTGTTTTATATTTTTTAATCTACCTTCAGTGGCTTATGCTCAAGAATTTGAAGGAAAAATTATTGAAAAATACTTTAATGAAGTCATGTCAATCCCTAAAGGATGGGAGTTAACTTATGTCGGGAAAAAATCAAATATAGAAGTTTTCACCATGCATCGAGATTTTGATTCATACCCACAAACACAAATGCTCTCGGTAATAGATCAAATGAAAAGATTAATGTGTGGTGATGACTACCTTAAGAAAAAGATAGAATCAGGTGTTAAAGTTCGGGCAGATAGCATTGATAAACACAATGGTAAATATGAGAAGACTCAAGGTGTCGTTTTAGAAAAATGCGGTGTCTAACAGTGCTTTAATTCAGTTCATTTCTTGATAGAGAGGTGAACTGAATTACTTATTGCCTCATCACAACGCCCCTTCGTACTAAAAATCTTGCCGATCTGAGCTAGGTATGGCGTAAGCTAAATTGCTAAGGAATATGCTCAAAATCCAGAGTCAATCCCATCAAAAATCTTAAAAACTCTGTTTGCGATGAACAATGTGTTTTGGAAAAAATTTTTTTAAATATGTCCGTACTGTTTGCAGAGAGATTTCACAATACTCTGCTATTTGTTCCAAATTATATCCATTCAAAAATAATTCACATATTTGCAATTCACGTTTAGACAATCCATAGCAGTCATGCATAAACGGCTTCGCCAAAAGCTTTTGTTTGGACGTTTCTGTCAAAAAAACAGCAACACGCTGGTGTGAAATATCAGATATTGCAGCCAACTTCACGTTAGATAATGGCACAACAGTCAACATCAAAGGTGTATCTTGTGGCTGTTCATACAAACCAATCACACCACCATATTGAAAAGTATTGGCCGTAACTTGTGGATATAAAGCACTATCAATTGCTTCATTCAGTTGATTCTGAAAATGTAAAAGTGTTTTTAAGCGATTATATTGATCTGGAAATAATAATGATGAATGTTCTAAAATTTGTGTGGCCTTGGGGTTGCTATAACAAATCTGTTTATCTTCACCTAGAATAATCACACCTGTTTTTAGGCAATCTAAAATCTGATAAAGCTCTCGATTTTCCTGTTTTACTGAACTAAGTTGCCGATGAATCTGTAATGCTCGACGTAAATGCGTGGCCAAACGGGTCAAGGTTTCTAATTCATCATCGCGAAAGGCACGGCATTGTGGTGAACGATGAACAGCTAAAACTGACCATCGATGTTTACCCTCCTCTAATAAAACAGCACCGATATGGATAATATTGGTCGGTTTTAAACATTTTTCATAAAAAATATATTGATCTGAATATTGTGGCATCTGTGCATAGCTTGCAAGGTTTTGCTTTACAATTCCGCCCACACCTACCTGTTGCCACAGTTGCGTATGCAACTTCATATCAATCACTTTGATGTGTTCATCTTGATAAGCATTTAAACCTTCTATTGGAATTTGATGCGTGAATACAAAATCATAATCTGGATTAAGCTGATCTAATGCTGTAAAAATCGCTGTTTTACTTGCTGTCATCTCGACAATATTTTTTAGTACATCTGGCCATAATTGTGGATTTAATGCTGCATCATAAATTCTGCCAATAATATTGTTTTCATCTTCTGATAACATCCTATCCCTCTGTTTATCAAACACTTCTTCTAATTTTATTTTTAATACAAACAATTTTTAAAAGCTAATTAACATTCATATCAACTTGTAACACAATATATTCTTATAAATTGACCTATAGGGTGTTCATCACACCCTAACATTCCATATCCTGTTATTCATCAGGATATTCAAAACGATAGCCTACGCCATACACGGCTTGAATCCATTCATGACGATTCCCCGTTTCAGCAGCATCTGAAATCTTGCGACGCAGATTCTTAATATGACTATCAATCACACGATCTGCCACATCAAAACTATCAGGGTTGATGTGATCCAATAACTGGGCACGTGAATACACCTGACCCAAGTGTTCTAAAAACAGCTCCAATAAACGGAATTCTGTCGGGGTCAAGGTTAAGGCTTTTTGTTGATACCAAATCCGTTGCTGTGCTTTATCAATACGGAATAAATCATTTTGTTCAGGTTCAGCCTTGCGTTCTAAACGGCGTAAAACGGCTTGAACACGCGCAACCAATTCCTTAGGACTAAAAGGTTTACAGATATAGTCATCCGCACCCATATTTAAGCCCAAGACACGATCAATTTCTTCGGTACGCGCAGTCACCATAATAATCGGCAAGTCAGATTGCTCACGTACCTTACGGCAAATGGTCAAGCCATCCATACGTGGCACCATCAAATCCAGAATCATCAAACTTGGCTTGCGTTGCTGAAACTGGGTATAAGCATCTTGACCATCATGAAACATACTGACTTCAAAACCAGCCGCTTCTAAATAATCACGAACCAACTGTGCCAGTTCAACTTCATCTTCAACCAACATAATATGTTTCATGGTCTTCATCCTATTCATGATCCTCAACCAATAGAGGATCTTAATGTTATTTCATTTGTTTTGGAAAAGTCAGCACACAACGCAATCCGCCTAATGGTGAATGCTCAAAAGTCAGTGAACCACCCAATGCTTGTACCAACTTACATGAAAGTGCCAAGCCTAACCCCGTTCCACCTGTACTGCGGGTACGCGAGTCATCGACGCGATAGAAGCGTTCTCCTAAACGTGCCAACTGCTCATCATTGACACCGAATGGACTATCATCCACATACAGTATCCATTGTTGCTCATTTTGTTGAGTGTGAATCTGTATTTTTCCACCTTGTTCAGTGTAGCGAACACAATTTCCAAATAAGTTGACGATAATCTGTTTAAAACGATCACGATCCAAAGATAAAACAGCACCCTCACCAACAAATGAAACGTCAAGCTGATGCTGCTCAAAGGTTGATTTAAAATTATCGAGTTCTTGAAGCACGATCTCCCATGGGTTGACCTCAGCAAAATAACACTTCAATTGTTGTGCCTCTGCTTGTGCCAAATCGGCCAAATCTTGGGTCAACTTCTTTAAACTTTCCACTTGTCGCATCATCGCAGCCAAATGCTCAGGTGTGGCTTTACGGATGCCATCTTGCATTGCCTCAATTTGCGCTTGTAGCACGGCTAGAGGCGTTTTCAGTTCATGAGACGTATCTGCCACCCATTGACGACGAGACTGTTCATGCTGATGTAGAATATCTGCTAAATGATTCAGTTGATTGGACAAATCACCCAACTCATCATTTCTTTTAATCAACACCTGATGCTGATAATTCCCTCTAGTCAATTCTAAGGTTGCCTTGAGCAAGCGTTGAATTGGCTTTTTAAAATAGGTCGCCATCAACAACGCAGCAACCATACTCGATAAGACTGTTAAGACGTATACTAAAAACAAATAACGCTTTTGATTACTAAAGAAATTGATACTCGATGCATCATCTTGGTCGAGTACAGGCTTTAAGCCAAGATAACCAACCACCTTTTGTTCAACCATAATCGGACGATACGAAATTTGATCTGTGGTTGGTTCCCCCACAATAAATTGCTGTTTTTCATTATATAAAGACAATCGAGAACTCAGCCCCAAGCGATCAGGAATCGAAACAAAACGCTTTTTTCCCTGCTCATTCGAACTATTCGGTTTACGTTCCTGTGCATTGTTCGAAGCTTCTTTCTTTAAACGAAACTGACTCTGACTGAGCGGGAAACGCAAACCTTCAAATGGTTGATATTCTGAAGGTAGGTTTTGCTTTAAAACACTGAGTTCTTCTTCATTAAAAATCTGACGATTTCTTATTTCAGTATTATTTTGAGTCAATGTTGGGGCAAGGTTTAATAAAGTATGCTCATTAAAATAGCGCTGTTGTAGTGCAATGTCATATTGTCGGCGTAACCACCATTGCGATAGACGGTCATAGTCGTCAGGTGCCGCAGTTCCTTCAATCTGTAAAATTTGCGCCTGAATTGCATTGCCCCAATCATGATACATCGTGTATACATTGCCTAAATTGGCAATGAGTCGATCTAGCTTCTGCATTTCCACATCAGCAACATAACGTGCAAAGTTCTTTTGCATGGTCCAATGCAACACACCCAAGCTAATCGTCGCGATCAGCAAAGTGGTCAGCAGCACAGTCAGAAATAAACGTAAGGCAATCGGGACACGACGAACATTCAAAAGCTTAGTCTCAATAGTGTTCTATTTATGGATTGTAACCAACATGGTTCAAAAAAACTCTCCATTGTTTCTTCATTTTTATTATCTAATCTTTAACCATCAAATCACAACCTATTTGCTGGATAAAACAATGAACAAGACAAAAGTTGCATTTATGACCACACTCCTCGGTTCGGTTTTTGCGTTAACCGCGTGCCAATCAACACCACAAAACAAACATGCTGACGAAAAGCAGCATCATGGCAAACATCAAATGAAAAAAGATGGCGAACACCGTAATCATAAACAACGCCAACAACTTACTCCTGAACAACGTGCTGAATGGCAAGCAAAACGTGAGCAACGCCAGCAACAACAGGAAAAAATTCGCCAAGATCGCCAACAACAACGCGCACTCATTGAAAAAGCCTGTGAAGGTAAAAAAGTAGGACAAACCGTTAACGTCCAATGGCAACAACGCACCATTCAAGGCAAATGTGAAGTACGTTTCACGCCAGACAAATCACAATTTAAGCGTCAAACGAACCCGACCACCTAAACCAAATTTCTTCAAAAGGCGCTTAAAGCGCCTTTTCTATTTGAACCATTGATTATCATCAATAAATGAAGGCTCACCCTGTCATACACAGCTGCTTACGATTTTCAACAAGCAGTTGACGTAAAAAATAATAAAAACGCTACAATCTAATGGCTTGAGCAGGTGACCTAACAAACTTTGACTTAGCAGTCACTAAGAAATGACCTGCAAGAGCTTGTACCGAACTATAACTTGTTGCACGATTAGCGGTACAAAATGGTGCCATTGGGCACATTTATCATTGACTAAGATTCTAACTCTGGTTTCACCAGTATTGAGGAACCCGCTATGCCACAATACAAAGCACCCTTACGCGATATGCAGTTCGTATTGCACGAATTATTAAATGCTGAAGCACACTACGCAAAACTTCCTGCATTCCAAGACAACGTAAGCCGTGAATTGGTTGATCAATATTTAGAAGCAGCGGCTGATTTCTGTGAGAATGAACTTTCTCCTTTAAACCAAGTGGGCGACCGTGAAGGTTGTACTTGGAATGACGGTGTTGTGACTACGCCTACAGGCTTTAAAGAAGCGTATCAAAAATATATCGAACTTGGCTTCCCTTCTCTTTCTGCTGATGAAGAATTTGGCGGTCAAGCATTACCAAACTCTTTGGGGATTTCAATCTCTGAAATGGTGGGTACAGCAAACTGGTCTTGGGGCATGTACCCAGGCCTCTCTCATGGTGCAGTTCGTACCCTTGAGCACCACGGTTCTGACGAACAAAAAGCCATCTACATGCCAAACCTCGTTTCAGGTGTTTGGACAGGTACCATGTGCTTAACCGAATCTCATGCAGGTTCAGACCTTGGTATTATCCGTTCTAAAGCAGAACCAAATGCAGATGGTAGCTATGCGATCTCTGGCGAGAAAATCTTTATCTCTGCTGGTGAACACGACATGGCTGAAAACATCATCCATATCGTACTTGCTCGTTTACCGGGTGCACCTAAAGGTACTAAAGGGATCTCTTTATTCATCGTACCGAAATTCCACGTGAACGCTGACGGTTCTGTTGGCGAGCGTAATGCGGTTCGTTGTGGTTCTATTGAACACAAAATGGGTATCCATGGTAACGCAACTTGTGTCATCAACTTTGACCAAGCCAAAGGTTACTTAATTGGACCTGAAAACCGTGGTTTGAACTGTATGTTCACCTTCATGAACACAGCACGTATCGGTACTGCTGTTCAAGGTTTATCTGCATCTGAATCTTCTTTCCAAGGCGCGTTGGCGTATGCGAAAGATCGTTTAGCAATGCGTTCGCTTTCTGGTCCGAAAGCACCTGAAAAAGATGCTGATCCAATTATTGTTCACCCTGCTGTTCGCAACATGCTTTTAACACAAAAGTCATTTGCTGAAGGTGGTCGTGCACTGGTTTACTTACTTGCTCAATACGCAGATATCGTTGAAAAAGGCGAAACTGAAGAAGAGCGTAAGTTTGCTGACAACATCTTGTCTTTGTTAACACCGATTGCGAAAGCATTCTTGACTGAAACAGGTTCTGAATCTGCGAAGCACGGTGTACAAGTATTTGGTGGTCACGGCTTCATCTCTGAACACGGTATGGAGCAAATCGTACGTGATACACGTATCGCTTGCTTATACGAAGGTACTACTGAGATTCAAGCACTTGACTTGTTAGGTCGTAAAGTATTGCAAACTCAAGGTGCAATGTTGAAAGACTTCACCAAGATCATCCATAAATTTGTTGAAGCAAACAAAGACAATGCTGCGATGCAAGAATTTGTTGCGCCATTGGCTGCTGCCAACAAAGAATGGGGCGATATCACCATGCAAATTGGTATGCGCGCAATGCAAAATCCTGACGAAGTGGGTGCGGCTGCTGTTGACTACTTATACTTCTCTGGCTATGTAACGCTTGCTTATTTATGGGCACGTATGGCGCTTGTTGCACAAGAGAAATTGGCTGAAGGTACAACTGAGGTCGACTTCTACAATGCAAAAGTTACCACGGCTCGTTTCTACTTCAAGAAAATCTTGCCACGTGTTCGTTCGCATGTAGATGTACTTTCAACTGGCGTTGAGCCATTGTTTGAACTTGATGCGGAACACTTCGCGTTCTAATCATAGATTAGAATGGGATGCAACGTTCATCACAAAAAAAGGACTGGTCAGTTTTGACCGTCCTTTTTTTGTTTAATCAGTGCTAAATTTACACCATTCATTTATTTGTTCGTTTTATTTGATCACTTTGCACATGAACTGTGCGTAAAAAGGAACGATTATGCCAATTTACAATGCGCCTTTAGCAGACATGAAATTCATCTTAAATGATGTATTTAAAGCAGAACAATTTTGGCAATCTAATGAGAAACTTGCTCATGTAGATGCCGCAACAGCCGAAGCAATTTTAGAAGAAATGGCTAAATTTGCTCAAAACGTCACTCACCCACTTAACCGTACAGGTGATGAAGAAGGCGCGCGTTGGGAAAATGGTGAAGTCTTCACGCCAGCAGGCTTTAAAGAAGCATTCCGTCAATACGCTGAAGGCGGTTGGATCGGTTTAGGTGCTGAAGAAGAATGGGGCGGTCAGGCAATGCCAAAAATGCTGACTGTACTTTCTGATGAAATGCTATTCGCAACCAACCCATCATTCATGCTCTACCCGCTTCTTTCTGTGGGTGCCGGTATGGCACTCAACAGCTATGCATCTCAAGAGCAAAAAGAAACCTACTTACCTAAAATCTATTCAGGCGAATGGTCAGGCACTATGTGCTTAACCGAGCCGCATGCGGGTACAGACTTAGGCATTATTAAAACTAAAGCTGAACCGAACGAAGATGGTACTTATAACATTACTGGTACTAAAATCTTCATCACAGGTGGTGATAACGATTTAGCAGAAAACATCATTCACCTTGTTCTTGCTAAAACACCTAATGCACCTGCGGGTTCACGTGGTATTTCATTATTCATCGTACCAAAGTACCTTGTGAATGAAGATGGCTCTCTTGGTGAACGTAACCCAGTTGGTCCTGGTTCAATCGAACATAAAATGGGGATCAAAGCATCTGCGACTTGTGTGATGAACTTTGACGGCGCGAAAGGTTACCTCGTTGGCAAAGAAAACGAAGGTCTTGCAGCGATGTTCGTGATGATGAACTATGAACGTTTGTCGATGGGTATCCAAGGTCTTGGTGCTTCTGAATTTGCTTACCAAAACGCAGCGCAATATGCGACTGATCGTTTACAAGGTCGTAGCGCTGCGGGTGTTCAGTCGCCAAACAAGCCTGCTGACAGCATTTTAGTACATGGTGATGTGCGTCGTATGTTACTCAATGTACGTGCCAACAACGAAGCTTCTCGTGCATTTGCGGTCTATGTCGGTCAACAACTGGATATCACCAAGTTCTCGACTGATCCTGAAGCAGTAAAGCAAGCCAACAACCGTGTTGCATTGTTAACGCCAATTGCAAAAGCATACCTCACAGATACTGCATTCCAAGCAACTTTAGATGCGCAAATGGTCTTCGGTGGTCACGGTTATATCCGTGAATGGGGTATGGAACAATGTATCCGTGATCTTCGTATTGCTCAAATTTACGAAGGTACCAACGGCGTTCAATCTCAAGATTTGATCGGTCGTAAAACCATTAAATGTGGCGGTGCATTTATCGCGGAATACATCACTGAAATCCGTGACTTTGCCAATGCATTAGACACCGACTTGAACTTCATCAAAGATGCCACTTTAGATGCGGCAACAGAAATTGAAGCGATCACTCAGTTCATCATCGAACAAGCGGCTGAAAATGTAGACTTCCCGAACGCTGCTGCGGTGGATTACTTACATGCAGTAGGTTTACTCAGCTTTGCTTATATGTTTGCAAAAATCGCTGCTGCGGCAAAAGACAAATCTGGTGATTTTTACCAAAACAAATTGGCTTTAGCGCAATACTTTGTAGAACGTATCTTGCCTGAATTGGATGCACGTTTAGCAAAAGTTAAAGCGGGTTCTGACTTGATCATGAACTTCAGCGAAGATTACTTCACGAATCAAGCTTAATTTTCTAAGTAAAAAAAGCGCTTGAATTTTCAGGCGCTTTTTTCTTTCAACATATTCAAATATCAAGCTGTTATCTTTTTAATTTCTCGACCAGAAAATCAGCCGTTATATTGACACTGGGCAATAAACCACGTCTTGTCAGCATCAATAAACTGGTGGTCACACTACCTGCTGTCCATTCAGGCAAAACATTGACCAGACTTCGATCCGACAATTCATTGATGCAAAAGCTTTCTGGTAAAAGTGTAATACCAATTCCCCGCTTCACCGCACCTTTTAAAACCTCTGATTCATTTGCCATAAAACGGACATTTGGGCGAACCGTCTGCTTTTCACCATTCAGATGCTGGAAATGCCACGGATTCATCTGTAAATCAGACCATAAACCTTGGTGATGAACTAAATCATTTGGGCAACCAATTGGCTCAGCTTTCATCACATATGTCTGTGCAGCAACCGCAATAATCTTGTCATGTGTCAGCACACGCTGAATCAATCCAGAATCTACCAATGGCTGAAAATGACTACGAATGACAATATCAAAATTTTCGCTCATCACATCGACATAGCGATCCGTCACTTCGAGTTGTAGCAATAGTTTTGGATAACGCTCAGCCAGTTCAGGCAAGCAATCAGACAAAATATATTGTGCAACAGGCACTGAGGCACTCAACCGAACGACACCACTCGGTTCCTGCTGCTGCATCAATAAATTCTCTTCTGCATAACGAAATTCATCCACTGCATTTTTAGCATGTTGATAAAACAGTTTTCCTGCTTCACTGAGCACAAAACTCCGTGAACTTCGGTGAATCAGGGTGAGGCCCAACTTCTGTTCTAAGGCTGCAACCCGCTTACTGATGGTAGATTTCGGTAAATTAAGCTGCTTGGCCGCGGCAGAAAATCCTTGATGCTCTACTGCAACCACAAACAGAAAAACGTCATTTAAATGTTGTCTGAGGAGCATGGCTTAATGTCCATATATGTAGACTATAAGTTGCATATTACCTGACTACTCGAAACTTTGCTGCCGTCTTAACATCAGGTTATCTTCCACAGTAGAGTAATGATGATGTCAACTTTAACCCTATTTTATGGTGTCCCTTCTGGTTGTTCATTTGGTTCCATTGTTGCATTGGAATGGTCCGGTCAGCCTTATCAATTATGCAGAATCGAGATGCCTGCTCAGAGTGATACTGAAGCCTACCACCGCATCAATCCATTAGGTGAAACGCCGACCCTATTGGATAGCAATGGTCAGGTTATTACAGAAAGTATGGCGATCTTGAATCATATTATGGCAACAAGTTCAAATAGCGCTTTTCATTATCAACAGGGAGCAACGCAATTTAATCAGTTTAATCAAAAACTGGCTTTTCTAAATACCACCCTATTCAATGCTTTTAGCCCTCTATGGTACAGCCTTGAACATGCATCATCTTCCGATGCCACACAAACATTGCATGACTACGGAACGGCGCAAGTTGAAAAGGCATTTACTGCTTTAGAACGCATGCTCACCGATAAAATCTGGCTGATGGGTACTCAAATATCATTTGTTGATGCTTACTATGCCGGGATAGCCCGCTGGTTAAAATATCACAATGTGATTGATATCAATCAGTTTCCCAATTGCCAGCGTCTTGATCAACAGTTACAAGAGCAAGCTGCGGTGAAGTTTGCCCATGCCATTGAACAGCAGCAACCAGCCCAAAGCTCTGGTCACTTTTTAGGTCATATTTCACTTGAGCAAATCACTTAACAACACTCAAATCTCAGATGGTTTGCCATTAACAAAGCAATCTCAGCTCAAGCAAGATGATGAACTGCGCTGGCTGAACCACGTTCTTAGCCCCTATAAAAATGATCTAAATCATTTAGTTTAGGTCATTTTTTATGGCTTTAATAAAATCAGCACGAAACTTGCATTATATTCTAATCATTATATTGAGAATGCTTAGCTTCTATGTCGAATCCCAAAGATAATCTTGAGAACTTACAACGCCTATTTGATCGTTTAGGTCACTATGCTGTGGAAGCTTTTCATTATTTAGCCCTGTTTATTATCGGCTGTATGATCGCTTGGTCAGCCGTACATACAGTCATTGAAATTTTGACCGTCAAACAATACGCAACCATTGACGATATTCTACTGCTGTTCATTTACCTAGAACTCGGTGCCATGGTTGGGATCTACTTTAAAACTAATCATATGCCCGTACGCTTTCTGATTTATATTGCGATTACGGCACTTACTCGTCTACTGATTGCCGATATTCAACACAACCATAAAGCATCCATGGATTTAGTCATTATTACAGGTTCTATTTTGATCTTGGCATTTGCTATCTTGGTGGTTCGTTTTGCATCATGGAACTATCCTTCTGTGATCCGTGGTAAAGATCATGAACAACAATTACCGGTCAATAAAACCCCGCAACCTCAAGATGATGAATTGGCATAAAAAAAGCAGGCTGAAGCCTGCTTGAAATCTTATTTTGTTTAGGCAACACGATAAACACGGTATTGAGAATCAACTAATACATAGCGACCTTGCACTTGCATCCATTGATAACCGCGAGGTGGCTGATACAAACGATGCTGACGATAGTTTGATACGACATAACGGCTACTACGGAACTGTGACGGTAAACGCTCTCCACGTTTAAACGTAATGCGTTGACCAGAATGATGCCCCTTGTTGGCATTTGACCAATGCGGTGGTTTTCGATGATCTTGGCGGTGGTCATAGCGTTGATCGTAACGACCCTTATTATCAATTTTCACACGATTTGATGGTTCCGCAACTACACATGCAGACATACCGAGCATGATCGTTGAAACGAGTACTACCAATGCCTTTTTCATTATTTAATCCTCTGTTCTTTAAACTGAATTCAGATTAAAAGAAACTCTAGGAGAAACCATGAATAAAACAAATGACATTGCAAAGCTTTGTAATCATATCCAAGAAATTGTGGAGATTTATCGCCAAAGCAAATCTCAACCATTTCTACATATCAGCGAATAATCTCAATGGTGAAGTTGTCATCAGTGACCAGAAAGTAACGACCATCGACCACCACCCAATGTCGACCTTTTGGTGGTTCTCTTAATGAATAATAGCCCCAATCTCGAACCACGTAACGTTCGTTGCGAAACTCACTCGGCAAGGCATTGCCAACTACAAAAGACTCTCGACTATAGCTGTACTCAGTCTGAGTATCTGGATAATACTCTATGCGCACTCTTGGCTGTGGATAGCGCGGATAGGGATGACTATTTTGGTAAGGTTGATAGTAATACCCTTTCGGTGGTGCGGTAGGCGTATAGCGCTGATTTGAAAATGCAAATGGATCTTGTGCAGGCGCTTGATAAGACGGCGAAGTTTGATGATGTGAACGACGTTCAACCCCACTATAGCCACCCCACGCATTATCCGCATACAAGATTGCAGGGAAACAACTCAATACGCCAATTAAAGCATAACGATAATATTTAAATTGCAGCATTGCCCTCTCCCCATATGAGCGATCATTGTTTTATTTTAGAGCAAAAAAGCAGCAATGATTGTTATCATTCTATACTTTTAGCACAGATTGAGGATGAAATAAGGAGATGCTTTTGCTGTGTATATTTGAACTTTACTTGCCTAAGCACCATACGCCACAACAGTCGAGATGAACGTTTAACCAGAACAGGAATATGCTAGAATTCTTTTTTCCGTTTTGAGGCTATATCTGTGTCTGAAATGAATTTTGATCGTCTCTATCAATTCTTTTGCAAAATTCCAAGCGTACAAGAATCACGTATCGTGGCGCATGGTACAGATGGTCAACATGCATGGTGGTTTAAATTCAACATTGATGTAGAACACGCTTTAGCATGGCAAACGGTTCAAGAACTGGGTCATGTACTCAATTATTTATCGACCAATGAACGTTTACCGACACAATTCTTCCCTGTATCACCGCCACCCTATATGAATGGTGAGGCGAAAGACTTTTTAGCGTGGGTGATTCAGTGTAATCATGCAGACTTTTCGCCTGATGTGGTCTGTGACTGGTTAGAAGGCCGTTTACCCAATCCTGTCGATGATGAAAAGCAATGGGCCATCAAAACGGATCTCAGTGAATTAGAAACGTTAAGTGATAAAGATTTAGATGCATTAGTGCCACCAAATCCATAATAAAAAAGAGGCATTACGCCTCTTTTGTTTTTTCTTTAAAAAGTCGATAAACCCGACCACTCCATCAAGCGATACAGCCAATATTTCGATTTCGATTCGTCAGCATACTTTGCATAATCGACACTGATCTGACGAGTATGGTCATTGCTCCAAGAAGAATCAAAATACTGTCCAGCATCCTTAAACACTTGCGCTTGTGCTGAACCAATCACTCGCATATTGGTTTCAAGATTATAATTTTTTAAATTACGGGCAGTGAGATTAGCAGAACCTAATATCAACTCAGCCTGTTGCGCATTGTATTTGAGTAGCATTTTACTGTGACACTGCTCACCATGTGTATCACACCAGCGAATCGGTATACCCACTGCATTCAGTTCAGAAGCCACTTGTCGATTTGGCATACCATTCTTTTGGCGGCCAAATGCATCTTTATTCGGATCAAGGATCATACGGATCTGAACACCACGCTGTTGTGCCTGCTTTAAGGCCGTAATAATCTTCCGTTCCGACAAATAGAACATTGCAATATCTAAATGCTCATCCTGCTTTGCGGTGTTAATCATCTCCAAAACAGCATCATAAATTGCTTTTTCAGTCAGCACCTGAACTTGTGGCAAGCTTTTGTCTTCTGTTAACCCGCCCATGATCACGATTGGACTACCGCCTTGCGACATTTGTGCAACCGCTTGTTCAGTTTTCAGCATATCTATTGCCGTAGCACCATCGACCACTAATGCCACATTGCTATGATGCGAACTTCCATCGTGCGGATTTGCAGAAGTCACGAGACTTTTCCAGCCTGCTTCAGTATCCACCACTAAGGTTTTACGATGATTGGCTTTAAAATTAAACAATGCTAAATAGCTACGCAGCGTGATCTTTTGCTCACCAAACGGATTGTTGAGCCAGCCTTTCTCAGAATTATTACCCACATCTTGACAACAGATATACCAAAAACCAGACCACAACGGATTTGATGCACGTAATGGTTTTAAATCTGTTTCAATTACGTCAATGTTGGCTTCACGCAGTTGGGCATAATGCTTTGGAGCAAGACCACCATACACAGAGTTGATCGGATCAGTAATCACCACAATTTGAATGTTTGGATTTTGCTGACGTTTGACAATCAATGCATCGGTCAATCGTTGCATCAATGGAATCTGCTTGACTTTAGATGCGCCTACTTCTTGATTGAAGAGAAACATATCCAACACAATCGTGCTTCTGGCATCCTCAATCAGCCGAAACACTTCCTTGAAAATCTGCTGATCCACTTGTTGCTGACCGTTGCGGTCAATATAGGTTTGATCGGCTAAAAATTTCACATTGGCATGACGTAGTTGACCAGTAAAATCCAGTCCTTTCGGGAGTGGTTTTACTGTGTGGTAAATTGCAGAAGCAAGATACCCAATCACCAAAATACTCAATATGACTGCCATGTAACGCCGACCTGACCAGTTTAATTTTTGATGGATTCGTTGGAAGATACGCATATAAACAGAAAAAGCCCTAGCCTAATAGTTTAAGGCTAGAGCTTATGCTTTGATTTTTCAATGCTAATTTGGTGATCGTTTAAAAAATCAAATTTTTATGATCAATTTTCCTTTAGCTTAGAAGCTAAAGTTCACCCCCACCGTAAAGTTACGTCCAACTTGCGGAATGGTCGATAAGAATGAAGCATGCTGATATACCTTTTCATCCAAAAGGTTATTGGCATTGAGGAATACCCTATAGTCCCCAACATTACTATATTGCCCTGAATATGCCACACCAAGATTCAACATATTATAACTTTGGGTATCCGTTTCATATGCTGCGATTTTATCTTGCTGGAACACATGATAGTACTCAGCAGAACCGCTATATCCATCACCAAAGTCTGCATTAACTTTAGTTCCTAGACGTCCTGCAGGTACACGTGGCGCATTGTCATTGTCGATCTTGCCACGGACATAGTCACCAAATAAGCTGACTTTATAGATGGATGAAAGTTGATAACCGGCTTCTGCTTCAGCACCGTAGAAACGTGCTTTATCTTGCGTATATTCAACCAAACGGAAATCTTCATAACGATCTAAAGTTTGGGCATAAATATAGTCGTCAAACCAGTTATGGTAGACATGTACATGGTAATCAAATTTGTTATTGTCAAAATGGAAACCAAGTTCTACGTTATTTGACTTCTCTTTCTTCAACTGATCATTACCCAGTTCATAGGTATTGGTCGCAAAGTGTTTGCCATTTGCATATAGCTCTTGTGCCAATGGTAGACGTTGTTGATGTGAGGCAACAAAAGACAACTTATAGTCTGGTGCAAACTCCCAGTTGGCCGCACCCGAGAACGAAAATGCGGAGCCATCAAAATCTTTTTTGCTTGAATCATCAATCTCAATTTTTTGTTGATCTGCTCGCGCAGCTAACTCGACATGCACATCATTAAATTGGGCATGCTCTAAGGCAAATACACTCCATTTTTTGGTCGTGTTTGGCGCTAAAAATGCTTCTTCACCCGTCAATTCTAATTTTTGCTGACCATATTGAGTCCCAATCACCCCTTCCCAAGCACCAAGCGGATTATGTACCAGTTCAAAACGTCCATCATAACCTTTATTTTTAAATCGGGTCGTTATGCTATCTTCTTCAAGCTCATCATGACGATAGTTAGTATAGCTCGCTTGAGCACGCATCTTTTTAAAGCCTGCAAATGGATCATCCAACTCTGTACGGAAATCATAACGTTCAGATTTTAGATCAATCCACGGACCACCATGTGCGTGGTCGTGGTCGTGGTCGTGGTCGTGGTCATCATGCCCATGATCGTGCTCACCACAATGTAAATGCGGTCGACCACTTAGATGTGCATCACAACTTTCATATTCATGGCTATGTCCAGGTAGTCCATATTTGTCTTGACGGTTACTGTATGAAATACCTGTAAAACCACGATCATAAATCCAAGATAAACCAACATTCACGCTTTGACCTTCAGCAAAGGTGTTGTCAACACGACGTTCCTTTTCGCCTTCATGGAAATAATTGGGTGCAATGTAATCATTGGCTTCACGCTTTAAACCCTCAACACGCAAGGCAACTTGATCCCCCAATCCCACAGTGACACCAGCACTTGCTAGTTTTTCATCACTGCCGGTGTTGTAACGTAGACCAACATGGCCTTCATAGCCTTTTTCTGGCATTTGTGTTGGGATTTTGCTATCGGTTACATTGACCAAACCACCAACTGTTCCAGCACCGAATAATAGCGTTGATGGGCCACGAATCACTTCAACCTGCGTTGCCAATGCTGGATCAACAGTCACCGCATGGTCAGGTGAAAGGGTTGAAACGTCAATATTTTCAGATGAATTTTGCAGCACTTTAACACGTGCGCCATCTTGCCCACGAATCACAGGACGGCTTGAACCCGCACCGAACTGGTTAGAGTAAACTCCAACTTGGTTGCTTAATGCATCCCCAATCGTAACAGCACCTTGCGCTAAGGTTTTTTGATCAATCACCGTATCTGCAACCGCAAAGTCCTGTGAAGTTTGTTCAAGCGGATGCGCTTTAATGCGTATCGTATCTAAGGTTTGTGCTTTTTCATTTTCTGCTGCAAATGATGATACAGATACAGCCGCTAATATAGATAAAGTCAAAATACTTTTTGAAAATGACATACCGTGTCTCGGATCAGCTTAAATATTGGTTGTTATACTATAACATTTCATTTAATTTGCAATAAAAAACATAGCTGAAAAAAACATTTGCTACACTGTCGCTCCATTATTTTAAAAAACTCGTTTTCTAACGATATGCCTTTTACCCTGTCTCATGCAGTGCTTGCGCCACCATTATCAAAACTTAGTAAAGGTCATCTGCCCATCGCAGCTTTAGCCATCGGCTGTATGACACCTGACTTGTATCGTTTATTTACACCAGAAAATTTTGCACTGACCCATCAATGGAGCGGTATTTTATTTCCCAATCTTCCAATTGGGCTTTTCTTTTGCATACTCTGGTATTTACTCTATCGTCCAGTCATCTATCGTTTTTTAGGCATACAACATGCTTTAAATATTAAATCATTTGATGCCGCAATCACTTTTAGTTTGATGAGTTGTTTTGCGATTATCGTGGGAACTGCAACTCATCTGATTTGGGATGGTCTCACCCATTTAGATTTCCGTACTTTTGCATTTAAAACCATGCTTGCTCAGAAAATATCATTGTTTGGCTCTAGCTATCCATTACATTTCATTTTGCAGATCGGCTCATCCATTATGGCACTGCCATTTATCTTTTGGATGTGTCTGAGTTACTACCAAAAGCATAAGCAAAACAAGGTTGTTCCCAAGAAAATTAAATTTTTTGTATGGATCAGCCTCATCATTTCAACCCTTGGCGGGCTTTTATCGGTCTTGGATTATAGTCGTCATATCGCTTCCGAGATTTGGATGAAAGAATCTTATTTTTTCATTGGCAAATCAATCAATGAATTTACTCAAACAGGGCTGACGATCTTCACGGTATCTTGCTTACTTTTGTTGTTTTTAGATCGAAAATCTCCTCGGCATTCGTGAAATGCCAATAAACAAGCTTAAGACTTGAGACAATCCGCTCAACAAGGCATAATCTCCCCTTTCATCGGTGCTGCGCTGTTTACGCATTCACCTTCTACAGCCAATATAGTTTGGATAAATAATTCAATATGATGCGCACTCATTACTGTGGCTCTTTAACAGAAGCCCAAATCGATCAAACAGTGACTTTATGCGGTTGGGTTCATCGTCGCCGTGACCATGGCGGTGTAATTTTCCTAGATATGCGTGACCGTGATGGTCTCGTGCAAGTGGTCATTGACCCAGATACCCCAGAAGCATTTGCAACTGCGGATAAAGCACGTTCAGAATTTGTTTTAAAAATTACAGGCCGCGTTCGTCGTCGCTATGAAGGCACTGAAAATGCCAATATGGTGAGTGGTCAAATTGAAGTTTTAGGCAAAGACATTGAAGTACTTGCTGCTTCAGAAACACCGCCTTTCCCTTTAAATGATGAAAATACCAATATTTCTGAAGAAATTCGTTTGAAATATCGTTTCTTGGATATTCGTCGTCCAGAAATGTTAGATCGTCTACGTTTTCGTTCTAAGTTAACCAACTTAATTCGTAATTATTTCGAAGACAATGGTTTCTTAGACGTTGAAACACCGATTCTCACCCGTGCAACGCCAGAAGGCGCACGTGACTATTTGGTGCCGAGTCGTGTTTCAAATGGTAGCTTCTACGCGCTTCCACAGTCCCCACAGTTATTTAAACAATTACTGATGGTGGGTGGTATTGATCGTTACTACCAAATCGCCAAATGTTTCCGTGATGAAGACTTACGTGCGGATCGTCAGCCTGAATTTACCCAAATCGACGTTGAAACATCGTTCATGAGTGACGATGACATTATGGATTTGATGGAAGTATTAACCGTGAAGATGTTCGATGAACTTCTTGGCGTTAAATTCGATAAATTCCAACGTATGACTTATGCTGACGCAATGCGTGACTATGCATCAGACAAACCTGACATGCGTATTCCATTGAAACTCATTGATGTTGCTGATCTGATGCAAGACGTTGAGTTCAAAGTCTTCGCAGGCCCTGCAAAAGATCCTAAAGGTCGTATTGTTGCTTTACGTGTTCCGGGTGCAGCATCATTACCGCGTAGTGCCATTGATGAATACACCAAATTCGTAGGCATCTACGGTGCAAAAGGTTTGGCCTATATCAAAGTCAATGATTTGGCAAAAGGTATTGAAGGTCTTCAATCTCCAATCGTTAAATTCATCGAACCCATCGTACTTGAACTATTAGAACGTGTTGACGCTCAAGATGGCGACATCGTGTTCTTTGGTGCGGATAAAGCTAAGGTCGTCAACGATGCACTTGGTGCACTTCGTGTGAAGATTGGTCATGACTTAAATCTTGCGACTTGTGAATGGGCACCACTTTGGGTGGTTGATTTCCCAATGTTTGAAGAAACAGATGATGGTAAATGGACGTCGGTTCACCACCCATTCACACTCCCAAAATCAAGTGTTGAAGAAGTGAAGAACAACCCAGGTGCTGCACTTTCTGTCGCTTACGACATGGTCCTCAACGGTACTGAAGTCGGCGGTGGTTCGTTGCGTATTTATAATTTAGAAATGCAAAAAGCGATTTTTGAAGCTTTAGGTATTTCTGATGAAGAAGCAGAAGAAAAATTCAGCTTCTTGTTGAATGCATTACGTTATGGCGCACCTCCACATGGTGGTTTGGCATTTGGTTTAGATCGTCTTGTGATGTTAATGACAGGCGCTTCTTCTATTCGTGATGTGATTGCATTCCCGAAAACCAAGACTGCTGAATGTCCATTGACTCAAGCACCTGCACCCGTTGAAGCAAATCAATTGCGTGATTTGGGTATTCGTTTACGCGAACAACAAAAGAAAGAAGCTTAATGCGTTAAGCAAAGGAAAGGCGCTGTCAACAGCGCCTTTTTAGTAAATTGAGATTGATTCTCTTTAATGGCATAATAAACCAGTTTTTTATTGAAGGTATCTGCCCATGGCCATGCGTCCAGATGTGCGTCGACACACAATTGTCATTATTGTGTTTTCACTTGCGCAATGGTTTCTTATGCGTTACATCTTGTCGAATGAACTCTTCAATATGACCACTTACCAACGAATTTTATACTTTTGCATCAGCAGCTTAGCGGGCGCATTACTCATTTTTGCCTCGCTCATTTATATGGTGCTCAAAGGCAATGCAGATAAAAAAGACTAATTAAAATGTTTTTGTCCCGCACACTTCTTCGTATTCTGCCTTTGCCATTTTTGCGTAGTATCGCAAAAGTGGCGGCATACTTGCTCAATCAAAACCCAAATAAAAGTATGTTGTGGAAAACACGAGTTAATCTTGGTTTAGCATATCCTGATCTAAATGAAGAACAGCGAGAAAAACTTGCGAGAGAAAGTGTCACAAAACAGTGTCTAAGTTATATCGAATCTGGAAAATGTTGGGCCATGCCACCTGAGTGGAGTATCCAACAGATTCATACGGTGCATCATTTAGAAGTCTTAACCGATGCACTCAATGATCCCAAAGGTGCATTGATTATTACACCGCACCTCGGAACTTGGGAAATGATGAATGCTTGGGTCCATCAATATGGTATCCCAACCATCATGTATAAGCCCATGAAAGATCGTGGTTTTAATGCTTTTGCTTTACATGCTCGCCAACGACTCAATGCCTCCCTTGTTCCTACCGATGCCAATGGTGTGAAAGCACTGTTTAAAAATCTCAAACAAGGTGGCTTTAGTGTCATTCTACCCGACCATGTTCCACAACCTTCTGGCGGTGTGGTCGTTCCCTTTTTTGGGATTCCCTGTTTGACCAGCACTCTGGCCAGTAAAATGGCACAAAAAACCCAATGCCGTTTAGTCGGTTTAAGCTGCTTCCGTCGTGAAGATGGCGAAGGTTTTGAGGTGTATTGTGATGACCTGAATGATCCAGAGCTTTATGATCAAGATATCGAGGTTGCAACGACTGCATTAAATAAAGCAGTTGAACAGATGATCAACCGCTTTCCTAGCGAATATATGTGGGGGTATAAGCGGTTTAGGGATGAAAAAACCTCAGATGAGCTGTATAAGAAATCGATTAAATAGCGATTAGAGCACTATTTAAATTTAATTTTAGCCACCTTCTTCCCCTGAAAAAACCAGATTCCATTTTGGATAAAAGAAAATATTTGTAAGAACGGACGGCTGAGCTCCCGTTGAGTTTTAGCAAGTAAACTTAATTTCTTTTTAACTTTGCTCTCGCCTTTACGAATATTTCGAACGTCTTCAAGGGAGCTAGGAAAGTTTGTATCACCATTCGTTAAAATAACGTCCTGAATGCATAAAGCAGGTGATAACTGATAGACTTTCTCATTCATTACTTCTGGATATACTCTGAATATAATATGATCTATCGGTATTAGTTTTGGAAGTTTAATAGTAAAATCTAATAGTTTTTCAGCGGCTTTACGTGACAAGATATAACCACCAGCTCCCATATGCGGGCCATTTAAAACCATTAACTTACGTTGATGTTCTAATTGTAAAGTCTCATATTTTCTAGAAAGAAATACTTTACGATATAGCGTTTCTAATTTAATTATTTCACAACGTTCAGGAATCCAAAGAGAATCCTTCAAAAAAGCTTGGGCATGTTTACCTAAATAAATATCATCCTCAAAAATGGCAATATAGTCTAACTGTTCATCTATTGCTTTTTGCCACAAAACTACATGGCTGAATACACAAGAAATTTCATTTGGGTGTAAGTCTGTAGTCTCTATATTTATCCCAAAATCAATTGCAGTTTTAGATAAAGTCTCAGGTGTAATGGCATCAAAAAACTCAAATGCCCCGCCTTCTTTACCAAATTCAGTATAAATATGCTCCCTACGTTGAGACTCATTTGAAAGACTTATCACAAAATTTTTCATAGTATAATCTTCATCAACCACAGCAGGACACAATATAATAAGAGAGTAAACCTAAAGTATTATTCATATAATATATTGTAAATTCAACAACAAAATACATCTCATTTGTATCCCCTAAGAAACTATTCCATGTATCCAGCTCACTCTATTTTTTTCAATACAGATCAAGGCTAGCCATGTTGGAAATATAGACTTACAATGATAGCTTTAATTCGTCATGCAGTGCATTTTAGAGATCCATTTCTACATACTGCATTGATTTATATATTATGAAGTGTATTGCAGATATGAATAGTGAAGTAATTAAAATTTTTGTTGGTTGTGATCCCAATAACTGTGATTTAGAACAAATGATGGTGCTTGATTACAGCATTCGTAAACACACTCAACACCAAATCGAAATTGTTTGGATGCAACTCAGCCACGATCCACAAAGTCCGTGGTATACCAATCCACAATCCAATGAAGGCTGGCATACTGAGAAATGGGCAACACCATTTTCTGGTTTCCGCTGGGCTATTCCAGAGTCATCAAACTTTGAAGGGCGTTCGATCTATATGGATGCAGATGTCATTGTGTTATGTGATATAGCTGAATTATGGTCACATCCGATGAATAATGATGCAATCGTCATCGCTAAAGGTGGTAAAAGTACGGCTCGACTTTGTACATGTGTCTGGGATTGTGAAAAAGCAAAGCAATATCTTCCTTCGTTGAAAAATATTCAATCGGATCCAAACAGCCATAAACAATTAATGCAACTCTTGAAAGACAAACCTGAACTTGTTCAATCTTATCAAGATTCATACAATAATATTGATGGTGAAGGCTTAGCAGTTGAGCAAATTAAAATTTTGCACTACTCCGACATGGGAACGCAATTTAGTCATAAATATGCGCTACCACGCCTTGAGGCAGCAGGTCAAAAACATTGGTTTGATGGTAAAATCATGCCACATCCGAGACAAGATTTAATTGAATTATTTGATCAATACTATCAGGAGGCTTTGGATCATGGCTTTAAACTGGAAAATTATCTTGTAGAGCCTTATGGAGCATTTCAAAAGGCAACCCAAGTCAATTATCATGGTAATAAGGTAACTCGTCCTGAAGATGATAAGAATTGGTTCAATCGTTCACTCAAATACCTTAAATCCCTATTTAAAGATAAAAAGAAGTTTTCTTTAGATGATTAAATCAATATAACTTTTTAAGCCGACACTATCCCTCCCCCCTTATTTGTTCATGGTTTAGTGTCGTATGCTTATTGAAATATTCCATACTGATTTTTGACCTACTGATCACTCTTCATATTAAAGATATAATATAATTAGTTTGTTAATCATGGTCTACCTCCAATTTTATGGCGATAAACTTATTCCTGAGTACCTTCAATGCAACAGTTTTTTTTTAATCAAATCACCAAAAATATTTTAAAATTCCTATATAAGTCTTTCCATTCCAAAGCATATAAACATAACCGCCGTTATTGGCCATACTACAAAACGATTCGCAATGATGAGGGTGACCTAGAAAAGTTATTCTTTAATAAAAGGTTGATTGCTGATCATACAAAGCCATTTGAAAGTGACAAAAAAACCTGTGTGTTAGTTGCAACAGGACCATCAATCAAAGAGATGGATCACCGTTTTTTTTCCAATCCAGACTATGACTATATAGGCGTCAATGGCGCTATTTCACTCGATTATATTCACTTTAAATATTATGTAATTATTGATTTTAACTTTACATCCAAACGATTTGATCTTGTTTTAAAAGTACTTGAAAGTGATTGTGTATTTTTTACGACCCCACGTTGTCTAGATATTATTTTAAAAAGAATTGAGCCTAGTCAAATCAAGTGCCAGATCAAAATAATAGAGACGATTTTCCAAGACAAAACTGTAGAACCATTTATGGGGAAAAAACAGAAGATTGACCCAGAAAAATCATATTTCCACGTATATGGTCAATTTGGTTTCTCAACTAATATATTCAATGCAGTCTTTGATTATTTAACAGTTCCTTACGTTGCATTACAAATTGCATATGCAATTGGTTTCAAAGAAATTTATATCGCTGGTCTAGATATGAATAATTTTTCACAACCACGTTTTTATGAAAATAGTGAAAATAAGCAGCCAACTATGCTAGATCAATATTTACATTTAATCCTTCCAGCATTTGATGCCGCTGCACAGTTTTTTACTGAAAAGAATATTCAGGTTTATAATCTTTCACCACAAAGTGCTATAAAGTCCTTTAAAAAAATCAATACAATCTAATTCCCTCTCTAACCCAATAACCCATATAATTACCCTTTTTTAGAAATCATTGTTGCATGAGCGTCAAAAATTTTAGGACTGATATTAATGGATTAAGGGCTTATGCGGTAATTTTAGTCGTACTTTTTCACTTCCAAGTCTTTGGTTTTTCAGCAGGATATCTTGGTGTTGATATCTTTTTTGTCATTTCTGGTTACTTAATGACAAAAATTATTATTGAAAAATTAGAAAAAAGACTCTTTTCTTTTACAGACTTTTATCTCGCTCGAATTATTCGAATATTTCCCGCGTTACTGTTTGTTATTTTATTTTTAACTGTTCTCGGTTGGTTCATTTTTATCCCTGAAGACTTTAAAGTTTTTGCTAAAGATGCTCGATATAGCCTCACTTTTCTCTCCAATGAGCTTTATTATCGACAAGCTGGGGATTATTTTGCACCAGATACTCACGACAAAGTACTCTTACATACTTGGTCATTAGCCGTAGAGTGGCAATTCTATATCTTGTTTCCAATATTGCTGGTTTTTTACGCAAAATTAGATAAGAAGCTGAAGCATATTGGAATATTACTCAGCTTACTCTTCTTCAGCTCGTTGTATTTATCCATTAATATTACACCTAATGATCCAATGTATGCATTTTATAAGTTGGCCACTCGTGCATGGGAGTTAATCGCTGGTGGTTTAGTATATTGTTACTCTAGAAACCTCCAACTATCTGTGCCCTTACAAAAAATTAATGAAGGGGTTGGTTTTGTATGCATAATCGTTAGCCTTGTTGTATTAAATCAAAATACCCCTTGGCCAGGATATGCTGCATTACTGCCTGTAATTGGCACAATGCTAATCTTAGTAGCAAACCGTCAAGACTCAATTCTTACACGAACAAAGCTAATCCAAAATATTGGTAGTGCATCCTACTCTATCTATTTGTGGCACTGGCCAGTATTCTTCCTACTTAATTATTTTATCATTACACACAATTTAATTAATATCAGTCTAGCTATCATTTTATCCTTTATATTGGGGTGGTTAAGTTATACATATATCGAAAACAGTCGTAATTTCTTACAGAAATTGAATAGGAAATATGCTTACTTATTATTCTTTATTATTTTAGTTATTAGTTATCCGATTTATAAATATATCGGTGAAGATGGTGTTA
This sequence comes from Acinetobacter sp. NIPH 2699, assembly GCF_022549355.1. Classification (GTDB taxonomy): domain Bacteria; phylum Pseudomonadota; class Gammaproteobacteria; order Pseudomonadales; family Moraxellaceae; genus Acinetobacter. The sequence continues at coordinate 86,785 of NZ_JAKZGL010000006.1, read as the reverse complement.
AAAGTCGAGCAAACCCAACCTACCTTAGTAACCTTGAAAAAATGCAAATGCCAAGTGTTGAAAATGGTTGGTGTTTTTACAATATTAAAGATAATCGCAGCCTAAATGTTGGTCAGCAAGGGCTAGAATGTTTTCTTGCGTCAAAACAAGATCATGCACAATCCGCATTACTTTTTGGCGACTCCTTTGCAGGTCACAACAATCCATTTTGGGATCATATTGGAAAAAAACTGAATTTGAATATTCAAGTGATTTCAACTAATTGGTGCTATCCAAGCTTCGATAAACAGTTCACAGGGAATACCTCCTCTATATCCTACCAACAATGTCTATTTAATCGCCAATATTTAGCTCAGAACATAGATAAATATGACGTACTCATTTTCGCTGGTCGTTGGTCTGAAGTGGTGAGAATGGAACAACAAAACACATTTGCAGAAGTATTAGCCATTGCTGAACAACATCATAAAAAAGTAATTGTAATGGAAGAGCCACATGTTTTTGATAAAAACATTAGTTTGATGTTTAGAAGAGCTATGTGGTTACAAAAAGAACTTTCTTTGGAAAGCTATCTAGAGAATGAAAAAGCTACACAACAAAAATATGCAGCTAAAGTTATTGATAATATGGTAGTAAAACACTCAAATACCCTGCTACTAAAGCAACAAGAGCTATTCCGTCCAGACCAAATGGCAACCCCTCTACTACCTTATTCTTTTGATGGCCGACATATTTCCATCGCTGGTTCACTTGCATCTGCACAATACTTTGAACAGCAAGCAAAATATAAATTATTACAACAGTTCATATTGGAGTAGCTTATAGCAACAGATTAAATATCAATAAGAGAGCCTTCAAAATACATACCTTTGTTATAATACTGGCATAGATAATTACGCTCTTTCCCAGCCAGTTTAATCAGTTTCGGATATTCATCTGCTGGATAATTAATCGCCATATTAATTAAGATTTTTTCTTTAACCCATCTATTTTTAACCTGATAATAGAACGCATTTTCATCACAATCAATCAATGTAATACTTGGAAAGTTTTTCCTCATAACTTTTTGACAAGCAACATATGCAACTAAGTACTCTAAATTGCTGATCTCTTGAAAAAGATCCTTGGTATTTGATTCTGTTACTTTAATATTCTGTATATATTTTTTGGGTGTTTTTTTAATTGCCAAATATAGTTCATCGTACCATTGTTTAAAAAACATATTATTACCAACACTGGCAAGCAACCAATTTTCCAACACTGGAAAATTTAAATTTGTCGTATTTTTACGGCGGTAATAAGCAAAATTATCTGTTTTGTTTTTAACCATGATGTCAGAAATCCAGTCTAAACTATCATATAGAATAATACTTGCATCCAACCAAATACCACCATGATGATACATAAGATCAAATCTAAGTAAATCTGCTTTCTGTTGAGCAGTTGCATCTTTAAGTAAACTAAAATCGATTTGACTATATTGATTTACATTATCTGGTTTGAGTACAAGAACCTCATAATCAGGATTCTTTTCGCGCATTCTATCAATACACTTTTCAACGAACTCAGGAATACTATTTTCCCAATACATCCATATTTTTTTCGGTAAAATGATATCTTTTTCTATGGGATTGAACGTCAACATACCGGCATAATTATCAATTTTTTTATTCTTATGTCGAATCTTATTAGAATACATCACGTAAAATTTTGCCAAATAAAATAATTTTTTAAAAATTTTCATAAATATTGCCCAGCTATAAACTAAATAACTTTAGTCATGATCGTTCACTAAAGTTATTCTTAAAGATCATTCATTATCAAGAAATCAAATGTCGAATTGCATAAAAACGGTCACGCCACATCCGTTTTTGCTTTTTAATCCCATGTGAAGCACTGCGATTTTCCAAAGTTTTACGCTTAATTCCCTGCGTGGCAACAGTTCCTAAAATATCACTGTCTAAGCCTGCGGGTTGTACAAAAGGCTGCCATACTCCCAATCCTTTACCATTTTTACTTAACCAGCTTTGGAAGAAGATATCGACGGGCACTTGCATGATTTTTCCAAGTTTTACAAACTCCTCAGCACCTTTTCTTGACCAAACTAATCCCACACCACGAATTGGAAAATAATAAGCATGCCAAATTGTATATTCATGAATCTGGACTATGTCTTTTGCAAGTTTTTTCTTTTTCGCAGCTAGATTCACCACAAACCAATCAAGTTGTTTATGCTGATCTAGGTAGTTTAATAGTGAATCAAGATTTTGCTTAAAGTTCGGTAAAACTTGGATATCATCTTCAAGAACAACTAGATAATCCGCATCTGTCTCTAGAAATTTTTCAGCACAACCATAATGACTGAGATAACACCCCAGCTCAGAATTAATCAGACTACGCCCTAAAACTCTCTGAGCACCAACATCATCATAATTCTCAAACTCAGACAGTGCTTTGCCACGTCCATCATAGGCAGGAAAACGGGTAAATACCCAATCCGCTTGCTGCAACTGAGCTGTTGCACTTGCTAAACGCTGATCACTACCCTCTAGATTAATGAGATAAGTAACAACTTTCATCCGATTTTCCTTCGCTTATCCTGCAATAGTCGCTTGGATTTGACTAGGCAAAACATCTCTAAATTTATGAGTGAGTGCGAGACGTATATGTTCTTCATCACTCTGCGGTAGTTGATCTAAACTTTGGATACAACCAAATTTAATGTGTTGGTTTGACAGTGCTTGAATAAATGACTCCAAATTACGATCATCTTTTAAATAGGCAATTTCAACATCATCTTTGAGAATTGCTTGATCAGTTTGGATGGCTAAATGATTGGACAAGCCAACTGGTAAAACTTGATCAATATTTCTAAATTTAAAGCTAATTTGCTTCTGCAATTGTTGCATATTTTTTTCAAAATAGTTGCTTAACAGTACTCGACTCAATATATGTGGACGATGATGAATTTCAAAATATCGAGATAAACCAACAATATCAGCACTCAACATTTGCGCCATCGAGTATTTAGGCTGTGCTATTTTTCCAAATTTATTTTGCACAAATTTTCTAAGAATATATTTGATTTTTTTTACAAGACTACTCTGCCAATGCCCATAGATCACCATACGATCGGCATCTAAAAAATCATGAATATTCGAGAAATTATTAAAAAAGAAGTCATCATTTAGATAAATAAAATGCTCCGATAACCCTCGAATATTCCATAGCATCGTTTCGATACTTAAAGAGTTAAACGTAGGCAGCGCAAATTCGTAACCGCTAAATAACTCAGTATGATCCACAATCCTAATTTTGCCTTTTCCACAAAGATTTTGCTGCTCAAATTGATCTAACCATTGTGGTGATTGTTGATCAGTCACCACATAGATTTTTCTACAATACGGTACATACTTTAGGATTGATGCAATACAAAAATAAATTTCATCATTACTGGCAAAGCGAGTTGCATCCAAAGCATTTTCAGGCGCGGATTGATTTATAAATTGCTGACGTTTATTTTTTAATTTAGGATCATTTCCATCAACCCAAGCAATCACGATATCAATAGGTTGTATTGTATCTTTCATAAATCAAGCTCTTTTCCGCCTAGCAATTACTGCCAAGCCTCTTTAATCCAATCTGATGGCAATACATAGCGATACCATTTCCCACCACCACCATTGACTGCATCAGGTGGATTAATCTCACCATGAAAAATAATAATTTTTGCACCCTTTGGTTTTACAGGCGGCTTAAAATAGGCGAGTGGAATTTTTTGTAGACAATGGTATTTATAACTTTTACACCAATCTTCATTCCAATAACTTAATGTTCCGTGCTCATCAACAAACCACGACAGATAGGCTTGTTCATTACGGAATTTTTGCCGAATCTCATCAAAATGCTCACGGAAATACGGTAAAATTTCGGGAAAAGCACCCAATTTAAAGCGATAAACTGAACTATTACCTGTGATTCGCCATGGGCGTTTCCAATCATGAATAATCAGAAATTCGCCCTTTTCCTGAAAGAAGCAATCAATATTATCAACGATCACTACATCTAAATCTAAAAACAATGCGTTACCTTTGAGTCCATATAGATCAGGTTCAAAGGTCGAAAGCTTATTCCAACCACGCTCAGGTGCACCTGCTGGCAAATCTAAAGATGGGATTGGAAAACATTGTACATTGGGATCAATTCCTTCAGTACGATCGGTGAGACAAACCATTTTAAAAGGTAAAGTCAGGTGGCGTTTGACCATGTTATACAAACGATTGACGTATTCAGCACCGTATTTTGTTCCCCATTTCATACACAAAATGATATTTTCTTCGTGTGTTGTTGAGTTTTGTTGAGTGTCGACCATCTGATAACCTTAATGCCTGAGATAATATTTTTACTTTGCTTCTTGATGCTACAAAGCCTTAAATAGTATGCACCGAATTAAGCTATCTTAGCATAGGCATGATTAAATTGATTATTATAAATTCGTCAAACAATTAGGATTATTCACACGCTGTTTTATTGAACTGAACCCTAATTCACCCCAAACAAGTCTCTGCTATAAATTTTTTCCATCACATCACTAAACATCGATACCATACGATTCACGATAATAAGATCAGAAGCCGATTTGAATTTTTGTAAATTGGCTTCAACAGGATGTCCCATGTATTCCTTCGCCACTAAAGTCGGCTCATAGATCATAATCTTGATGCCTGCATCCGCCAATCCTTGCAAAACATCATGTACCGCAGACTCTCTAAAATTATCAGAATCTGCTTTCATCGTGAGCCGATAAACCCCAACACATGTCACGCCCCGACTCAAAATATCTTCAATAATCGCCTGTTTACGGGTTTGATTAGAGCGAATAATCGCAGAAATCAATTCCTGTGGTGTTTCATGATAATTGGCGAGCAACTGCTTGGTGTCTTTAGGCAAACAATAGCCCCCATAACCAAAGGACGGATTGTTATAATGATCACCGATACGCGGGTCTAAACCAACGCCTTTAATAATATCTAACGCACTCAATTTATTTTTTAGGCAATAGGTATCCAACTCATTAAAGAAAGCCACACGCATCGCCAAATAGGTATTAGAAAAAAGCTTAATCGCTTCTGCTTCCGTCGAATCGACACATAACAGCACAGCATCTTTTTTGATGGTTGCTTTAAGATACAACTTGGCAATTTTCTCAGCTCGCTTAGATTTTTCACCGACAATGATCCGTGACGGATACAAATTATCCTGTAATGCCTGCCCTTCTCTTAAGAACTCTGGCGAAAAAATTAAGTTCTTCAAATTGAGTTTGTTAGAAATTTCAGCCGTATACCCCACGGGTACTGTGGATTTAATCAACATGAGGGCTTTGGGATTTATTGTTTGAATCTCCGCGATCACTGTTTCGATACTTGAGGTATCAAAGTAATTGGTTTCAGGATTGTAATTGGTCGGTGTCGCAATGATAATTAATTTTGCATGCTGATATGCCAGTTCTTTGTCACATGTCGCTTCAAGATGAGATTCAGATAAGTAGCTTTGAATACAGGCATCACTTATTGGAGATACTTTTTGATTGATCTGATTAATTCTTGTTTTATCAATGTCGAGTACGATCACATCATGTTGTTTGGAAAATAATAAGGCATTGGATAAGCCCACATAACCTGCTCCGACCACGGTAATTTTCATTGTTTCTCTATTTTCTAATTACTCTTAGAGATCAACGTAGTCCAGTTCAATGAAAGATTGATGATGCTTTGATTGCAATCTGTTGACAACTCAATCTAAAACACAAGGTAATAAAAAAGCGAAGCCTGAGCTTCGCTTAATCGACAGCGATGTACTTATTTCACATAAGTCAGCCAATGCGCATATTTGTCATTGCGACCTTGAACCGCATCAAAGAAAGTCTTTTGAATTTCAGTGGTGATTGGACCACGTGAACCACAACCGATTTCACGGTCATCATATTCACGAATTGGGGTCACTTCCGCAGCAGTACCAGTGAAGAATGCTTCATCAGCAATATAGAATTCATCACGGGTGATACGACGTTCAACGATTTCATAACCGAGGTCTTTGGCAATGGTCATCACCGTTTGACGGGTAATCCCTTCTAATGCACCACCAGCTAAATCAGGGGTATGTAACACACCATCTTTAATCAAGAAGACATTCTCGCCTGCGCCTTGGCAGACGAAACCTTGTGGGTCAAGCAACATTGCTTCGTCATAACCTGCACGTGCAACTTCTTGATGCGCCAAGATTGACACGGTGTAGTTACCACATGCTTTTGCCTTACACATGGTTACGTTTGGATGGTGATGAGTAAACGATGAAGTTTTCACACGAATACCATGCGCCATCGCTTCGTCACCGAGATATGTTCCCCAAGACCATGCCGCAACCGCTGCATGAACGGTATTATCCGTTGCAGCGATACCTAACTTCTCAGAACCGATCCAAATTAATGGACGTAAATAGCATGACACCAATTTATTTTCACGCACGACATCAATTTGTGCTTGTTCTAAAGTCGCTTGATCAAATGGAACTTTCATTTGATAAATTTTTGCTGAATTTAATAAGCGTTTGGTGTGATCTTGCAAACGGAAGATTGCTGTACCATTCGGGGTTTCATAGGCACGAACACCCTCAAACACACCCATACTATAATGTAGTGTATGTGTTAGGACGTGAATCTTTGCATCACGCCAATCAACCATTTTTCCATCTTGCCAAATAAAACCATCACGATCAGCCAAACTCATCGCACATACTCCATTTTTTACACTATTATTCACTTTCCAATGCTATTGCAGTTGGATCAACTAATCTTTGCCATAACTTGCAAACGATCTCGCGGGTATCGCGCCAATCCGCAGCATTGACTTGCATTGATTGATTTGCAAGCGCTAGACGGTGACTCTCAGCTCGTTCACGGAGATAAGCGTGTATTAATGCTGTGGCATCTTCACTGGATAAGCAGCCTGCTTGAGCAGCATCCTCTAAAATTCTTACATTGTCGGAAAAATGGGCGAGATCTGTATTCGTCCCACTCCATGCAAGCACTGCATACTGTGCCATAAATTCAATGTCAACGATACCACCCGCATCCTGTTTTAAATGAAAAATGCCATGTTTTTTTTGCTCAGAAGATGAGCCCAAATGATCTTTCATTTTTTGGCGCATTTTGATCACTTCTTCACGCACCACATTTTCATCACGGATTTGGGTAAGAATTTTGCACCGAACCGCTTCAAACTGCTGACAAAGCTGTATATCCCCTGCAATCGAACGAGCACGCACCAAGGCCTGATGCTCCCATAACCATGCATGTTTTTGTTGATATTGCTCAAAGGCTTTGAGGCTAGTAACCAACATTCCTGCCTCACCTGATGGTCTTAGACGGGTATCAATTTCATAGACACGCCCATCTAGGGTTTGGGTAGTCATCAGTGACATAAATTTCTGTGCCACTCGAATCGCAAACTCAGCACCACTAATACGCTTTCTGCCATCCGTTTCGCTTTGCTCTTCAAAAGCATGGATAAACACCAAATCTAGATCAGAACCATAACCCAATTCAATTCCACCGAGCTTGCCATAACCAATCACAGCAAAGCCTTTGGCATCTAAACAACAACGCTGCCCAGAATTACTGACGGGGTATCCATGACGCTCAGCGACTGCTTGATACGCCAAGTTCAAGGTTGCCTGAACACTGACTTCTGCAATGTCCGTCAAGGCATCTGAGACTTTCATCAATGGACTTTCAGCCAAGACATCACTGGCAGCAACCGTGAGTACATTGCTCTTTTTAAATAAACGCAACACCCGCATTTGATCTTCAACTTGATCAATTTCGATACGCAGTAATTGCTGGCGCAGAGAATCTTCCAAATCTTGACGTTGCGGTAAACTAAAGTCCATCGACAAAAATTCATCCAACAACACAGGATACTGAGCTAACTCTTCACAAATCCATGGACTCACCGTTGCCATTTTCACCAATCGTTGTAAAGCACCACGACTTTCCATCAACATCACCAGATACACGGTGCGGCGCAGTACCGACTCTATCAAAGGCATCAAACGCAACAAAGCAACCTGAGGTTGATCTGACTGTAAGATTGCTTCAATCAGATGTGGCCAGAATTTCTTTAACCGCCCTAAGGCACTGGCTGGAATTTTACGTAATGCTTGCCCATGCCAAAAGTTCTGAATCAGGTTTTGCGCATCAACATCCAAGACTGCATTGAGCTGCTGTTCCAACTGCTCAAAATCATCAACAGGTTCAGAAAATTCGTTTTCTTGAATAAGTTGTTTGAATTGAACTTTGACCTTATCGCGCTTCTGATTCAGCACCTTTAAAAATGATGACCAATCTGCAAAGCCTAAAGTATCTAACATGCGTTGTCTGAGTTCTGGTTCGGTTGGCAAAGATTGGGTTTGCTGATCATTGAGTGCTTGAATCGCATGTTCCACTCGTCTTAGAAATAGATATGCATCTTCAAGATCACTTACTGCCTGCTGATCCAACAATTCAGCCTGAGCCAAATGCTGCAAATTGACCAAGCATTGGCGATCATGTAGTTCGCGTCTCGATCCACCATAAATCAACTGGAATACTTGCACGATAAACTCAATTTCACGAATACCACCCGCACCGAGCTTAATATCATCCTCAATATTACGGCGCATCACCTCACGTTCGATCATGGCCTTCATTTCACGCATCGCAGCAAATGCGGAATAATCAACATAACGACGGAACACAAAAGGACGCGCCATTGCCATTAAATCTGCGCCCTCTTTTCCACCCGTAACGACACGCGCTTTAATCCAAGCATAGCGTTCCCATTCCCGACCATGCTGACTTAAATATTTTTCCAAGCCGATATGGCTAATGGCCAGCGCCGAACCACCCCCCCACGGACGCAAGCGCATATCGACGCGAAAAACAAAACCATCCGCAGTAATATGATCGAGCAAATAAATGAGTTTTTGTCCCCATAAAATACAGAACTGCTGCACATCAATACATTTACGACCATTGCTTTCGCCCTGCTCATCGAAGGCAAAAATCAAATCAATATCGCTAGAAAGGTTGAGTTCCTGTGCGCCAAGTTTCCCCATACCGATGACAATAAGGTCTTGCACTTGACCTGAGTAACCGATCGGCTCACCATGCTTGGCAATTAAAGGGCTAAGCGCAAAAGCTTTCGCAGCACAAATACTGGCATCGGCAAAGTCAGAAAGCTCCCGTGTCAGCGTGACAACATCAGTCAATTGATTGGCATCTTGCCAAATCCAGCGGAACATCAAAGTGGCACGTAAAATACGGAGTGCTTTCATCCACAACTGTTCATCGCTTATATCTGCAAGGGTAGCTTGAACTTTTTGAAAAATGCTTTCCGTCGAGAGTGAGCAAAGAAATTGATCTTCAGCATAATCTTGTTCTAATTGTATTTGGTATAAATTTAAAACTTGTTCAGCATACTGACTGGCAACTAAGGTTTTTTGTAGCTGTTCTGCATTCATAAAAAAAGCTCGACTAATGTCATCTTAATGAGGTCTGTAGACCTTTCTAGTTATATCAGTTACAAGCTTATCTTTAAAATCTCTTAGGCTAATTTTTCTTGACTTTTATTATGCTGTTCAACACATGAATCGACATGTTCACGTGCAGCAGGCAAGAGCACGGTAAACAGCGTTCCTTCCCCCTCCTTCGAACTGGCACTAATTTCACCGAGGTTCATTTCTACAAACCGTTTACACAAGGCCAGTCCTAAACCAGCGCCTTTCTCACCAGCCGTTCCTTTTAAACTCACAGTGATGCGAGGTTGAAATAAATCTTTTATCTGCTCTTGAGTCATACCGAGACCAGTGTCTTTAATACAAATTTCCACATGGTTATCTTTGATTTTCGCTCGAATAAAGACTTTTCCAGCACTATCTACATCGGTAAATTTCAAGGCATTTGAAACAAGATTCTGAATCACCGAAGTAATCATATTCATATCGGCATAGACAGTTAGGTTTTCATCGACTTCATTCACCAGTTCGATATGCTTTTTCAAAGCCAATGTTTTTAAGATATCAGTGACAATATTGGTAATCTGTCGCAACTTAAAATTGATTGGGTGATAAACAAAACGACCGCCCTCTGCCATTGCCCAATTCAACAAACTTTCCAATAAGTTATAGGTTGATTGAGAGGTCTCATGCAAATAGTCTGCAATATTTTGAATACTGGATTCATCTAAGGTATCACGCTCTTTTGCCAGTATTTCAGAAAAGCCCAGTAAGCCATGAAAAGGCGCACGTAAGTCATGTGAAATGATAGAAAAGAATTTGGTTTTACTCACATTCAAGGCAGCTTCTTGTTCGTATAATTCTTTTAATTCATCATGATTAAATTTCAACTCAAGCTGTTGCATGAAATTAATACATTGCGCTTGTAACAGTTGTTTTTGCAATTCGCTAAACGCTTGTACATCCTCATCAAAGAGCACCACATAACCCAAAGAGGTTTGATCAGGATGTCTAAGAGGCAGTGCAATCGCACTTTGAACTTTTCGTTTAAATACGTTAAGAAAAGCAAGTAAGGTCGGATAGCGCGGATGCTGATGATCTATCAGATCATCATTGACAAAGAGTGTATTCAGACTTTTTGCAATCTTAGTAGAATCAACTGCTTGTAGTTTTTCAGGGCAACGATGCCAAAGATACGGCTCTTGGTGAAAAGCAAGCAATGCGCTACTAGCCTGCATCAATTTACAATTGAATTGCAGAAACTGCTCAATTAAATTCTGTTCAGTGTTTAGACCTAAAGACAAAGAAATCTTACAAGCACTTAACTTTTCGGCCTGCTGTAATTCTAATAATTGAATAGCCATGCCCGCCTCTCGAATATTATCATTATACGGTTGCTTACGTTTTATTAAGAAAAATGTGACAACTATCACCTAGTATTAACAAAGTTTAACATAAAAGGCAATAAATGCTTCTCATGATTTCGAAACAAAACGTGAAATTTCATTAAATTTTAACATGGATATTTAATGAAGTGGGCTAAAAAATATGAATGGAAAAGCATGGTTGCAAGCAATGACCAAAGAAGTGGCCAAAGACCACTCCTCCTTATCGATCATACTGGCTTAAATGCTCTTAACAAAGATAAACAAAAACAATGGAATTTATCAAATGATTAGAACGTAAAAATCTTTTTATGCAAAGTTATAGTACAGCGAGGTGCCATAGTCGTAAAAACGCACCTTATCGCCCTGAACGGCAATTGAATAGTAGCGCCCATTTCCATAATGATAGCCCTCATAACAACCATTCGTTTTTTGTTTTATTGAGATATATTCACCATGTCCGTAATCATAAAGGCGATATTCACTGCCATTAAAACGCCCCTCAAAATACGTATTTCGATCATAATCAAAAAACTTTATACGTTCTTTATTTGCATGACCTGAAATACGAGGGTAACGAGACTGACTATAATCATAAATATTGCGTTTAGTATTATTTGTTTCTAGCTTTAGTACTGCCAAAGCAAGTGCAGCTCTTTGATACGGCTTCATTATTTCTCCTTTTCATAGGATCTGCTGACATTGCACAAATACTGATGACTTAAGCATTTTCAACTCAAGCCACCCTAAACAGTACAAGGCATTCTTCGAAATTTAGTTATTCTAAACGATGAGAAACACTGTTTCGCAACATAACGCAATACACGATTAAAATAACAACAGACCCTCATTATTCTTCAAAAAATTTACATCTAAAAGTAACCACAACCTAAAATTTGTACTACAGTAAAAATTAAATAGGCTTCTTAGACTAACATTTTTAATCGCCATAAAAAAACCCCAAGCCTTTAATACCAGCTTGGGGTCTTTGAATCTTGGTCCGAGGGTCAGACTCGGTCATATCAATAAGATACTGATATAAATAAACTATATAAAATACATAATAAATGTATCCTTAATCGTATCCTTATTTTTGATACTTAAAGTATTTAATTAATATCGTCCTGAGTGTTTTAAGACTGTTCCCCACATGCTCAGCTAGGTGTACACCATCCCTATCTGCAATTGCATCATTAAAACTCATCTGTTGTAGCCTTTCTAACTTTTTATAGTAATTGGTAAGGTCTTTTTTTGAATCAAGAATTGACTGCTCTTCCTCATTAGTAAGCTGATAAAAAAATTGTGTCTGTCTTCTTACCTTTAGAGCTAAGTCTTTTAATCTATTAATTTCTAATGTTATTTTCTCTTTATTTACAATACTACTATGAACAGTCATATACTCTTCTTCGTATTCATTAAGAAGTAAAATCAAGGATTCAGCTTCATTAGCTACAACCTCACTACCCTTTTGCTTTCTCCATTGATTAGAAATATATAAAGCTATAGCTCCTGTACCTATTGTTGCTACAGCTCCTGCAAAACCTGCTATAGCTCCCCAGTCCAAACTACAAACATCCATACACTATCCTTTCAAAGCTCTATACACAGTTGCAACGCCACACCCTACAGCCTTCGCTATTTCTTCTTTAGTTAAACCTTTGGTATTTAAATCTTTAATTCTAACATGCTTAGTTACATCTGCTTTCTTACCAGTAGGTACATATCCTGAGCGTGCCAACCCTTGTTTGATTCGCTCCTTGCGCTTGTCATTGTCCAACTTCGCCATAGTTGCCAGTAGATCAATAAGCATGGCATTAATGACATTCAATATCTCACCTGTCATACCGTCATTGCTTGTATGTGTGGTCGGAAGGTCTGCAACGATCAAACGTAAACCTTTAGCTTTGATCTTATCTTTTAGAATAGCAAAATCATCTTGTGACAATCGGCTAAGTCTATCCACACTTTCAACTAAAAGAATATCGCCTTTATTCGCCTCTGCAAGTAAATGATTTAATGCTGGGCGTTCAAGCTTTGTACCTGAATAGTTTTCTATGTACGTGTTGTATTGATCGCCATAGCTTTGGCTAAATGAAATAAGATCATTCAATGCTCGCTCTGCATCTTGATCTTTGGTACTTGCTCTTACATATATTCTAATTGTCATATCACTAGCCTTTATCATATAGCTATCATTTAATATGACTTATGATAAATCTATCATTTAACTAAGTAAATAAGTTAAATGATAGACAGTGAGATATAATTATCAAATTCTCTTTTGGGTATAGTCTAATGATAGATTGAGTTGCTCTTTAGACTGGATCGAAAGCTAATGCTCATACTAGTAAGGAAATCTATCTTGCTTAAACTCAACTTTATTCTTTTTTACATGCTTAAAGAACATATTAATCAATTCTAAAAAGTTCGATGTTGTATTTGAGTCAAACTTATATAGATACTCTCCATCTTTTTTATACTGAGTTACATCAAGTACCTCAAAGTATTCTGACTCTGCATTCTTTTTACGTTGAATACTTACTTTAATAGTTAATCTTTTTGTGGAGCGTTCAGCAAGGTTATATTCTTTCTCATTGCGTTTTTCAGTTATAGGATTAACTATTTGAATCGAAATATTTAATTCTTTGTACTTAAACAATAAAATATTTTCTTCTTTAATCTCATGATCGAAATCAGGACAGATAGAAAGGAACTCAGTTGTAATCAAATACTTTAGATGATTTACATGCTCTTCCAATTGTCTAGCTTTCTCACTTTTATAGGCTTCAAATTCGTTTTGTTGTTCAATAAGTAATTGAAGTCCATCCATATCAAATGCTCTTCTTTGAAATAAGGGATAATCATTAAGTATAGTCGATGAAGATTAATGCTGTAACTCTTAAAACCAGTTGTTTGCCCGTAACTGCCTATGCTCACTCTTAAAATCACATTAATGTTTTTGCCGTGGTGTCCTCTTTGGCAAGGGGAATTACCTTTCCAGAATTTTTGACTGTGATGCAGTCACCTGACCACCTGACCACCTGACCACCTGACCACCTGACCACCTGACCACCTGACCACCAGCATGGTCCTAGTTATTCACCTTACAAGGGGAAATGGGGTCAAAAGTCCAAAAGGTACACCCATTTAAAGACCGTCCCCCCATGAAATTTTCTCTTGGTCAAAAGTCGATGGGAGGGGTATCATTTTTATGATTAATATTGGTGCAAAAAACTTAGTAACTCTAAAAAATGGTAGATTTTGCCAATATATAAAATGACTAATTTTATTAATGTTACAGGTGTTACATAGGTTACAAGACTGTTTTATATATATTTTTTCTTATCCATATATAAATATCTATGAATATCAATAATATATAAACCAACTTTTATTTAAATAATATTATATATATCAATATCTTAGAGTAGACAAGTCCAATCTATCATAGTTATATTTACCCTGACACACATATCTACCATTTTTAAGTGGTTACAAGTGTTACATAGGTTACAAGATTGTTTTATATAAATTTATCTGTAACACATTGAGGCTTTGAATCTTGTTACATGGGTTACGATTTAGGGTATGGGGGGCATGAAAAATCTCTCAACTCGCCTTAGGCGGACACCGCCCTCCTTTCTCATTTGTAAAAAAAAGATCGATTTAGATAAAAGTAAATAAAAATATGGAGTGAGCTAGTAAATATGGATAAAAATTCAAGCCTTTTTAAGTCCGATCTACTCCAGTTAAAGACTACATTACAAAACAGTGCCAAAATCTCGGAATAAGTAACCTCGCCCTTGCCACCCTACGGCGCAAATTCACAATTAGATTGTTTTAGTTTACTTAGGCAAAAGTATTGTGATGCTGAAAAGCGGTCATGGCTGAATGGGTGAAGTTCGGGAATAGGTAAAACCTAAAACGACTATCGTAATTAAATATGTTCTGTTCAATTAAAGCATTTATAAATTGCTGGGCTTGATCTTGGTTCAGCATAAATTTTTGTATTAGGTCTTGCCGTACATGTTCAGGCTTCACAAGGGCATTTTCTACAGGATTACTGATTTTACGCAAGTTGCTACGGTGTCGCTCCAGTCGGTCAAAATAGGTCTGTATCACTTCTTGCTGTATCTCCGTATCCATTATTGAGGAATTGGATGCAGTCGAATTACTCAGTATTTCGATAATTTCCGTTTTGGACTGCTTTACTCGCTGTATATCCATGTCTGTGATACGTTCTGCATGATGTAAGCGAATAGTTTGATTGTCTATCAGCTCTATTTCTGCACCCTCTTGTTGAATATGCTCCAGTAGTTCATAGCATGATTGAAGCAGTAAACGACGTATTAACTGCGGTTTATATTTGCGTATAAAGTCAGCGCATTGCTGGGGCATACCATCAGAATGATGTAAGCGCAAAGTTTGATTATTGATTAGCTCAAGGCTTGCACCATAGTGCTGTAAAACTTGGCTGATTAACTGTGCAATATTCATGATTTAAGATCGCCAATAAAAAGGCTGAACGGCGTTTCATGCTCATACAGCCTAAAATTGAGTTAAATATCTATGGTTGTGCCTGTGTTTACGTCATCCATATAGGGATTAGTGGCGTTCTCAATGTCATAGCTAAACATTGATGTGTTGAACACATATAACCAAACTGGATTTTTACTTTCAGGGGTGCGTTCCTGCTTGGTTGTTTTGCCATTAGCACAATCTAACCAGCCATGTTTTTTAAGCACTTTAGCTACTTTTTTAGGGTCAAAACCAGTGCAAAGCTCCTGTTTAAATTGCTCTTTAAAGAACAAGTAACGCAAGGTTTCACGTTGTTGGGCATTAACCACCTTATAGCCCACTCGATATATGGTTTTCTCCCTAAAGCTTTTCGTATCAGCACCTGAATCATCTACTTGATCTGAATTGCCATAGCTCGCACGCTTATTACCCTCAATCAAGGTATCAAAACGGCTATTTCCATTCGCCTCAAAAAATGCCCGAACTTGTTGAAGTATCTGCCGATCCTCAAAATCCCCGACCATTTCAAAGCTATTTAACCAGGTCTTAAATACGCTGGTGACTGCCTCTAAAGCCCTGCCCTTTTTCCAGCCTGTGATATTGGCTTGCGTTGCCAGCTCACCAGCCACGGCGACAACCGCAAAACGTGAAGCAACACGAGCAATATGACCCTGTGCATTGTCTGGAGTAAGCTTTGTTTGGTATTGCTGATACATTCTTAAAGCGGTTTCAGTCATCCGACCTTTATCATTGGTCAAATATTCAAGCCATGCTTTACCAGCCACACCATAAGCATTAATTGAATTTTCATACAGCATATTGGCTTGCTGTGAAGCATCAGGCGCAAAGTCTACAAGATCAAATACACCATGCTCACAAGCATCTAAACTAATTTCAGGCAATCGGATTTCTTGCCCTAGTTTAGCCGTTTGCCCGATCTCATTTAAAACCTCTTTAAAAGTCTTTTCGCCACTGGATAAAAACAAAACACGCCATTGTTGTGGTGCTTTGGTTATCGCTGTTCTCGCCATACGTGCCTTACCTTGACCATTGGCAAGCATATACACGGTTTGTCCAATATCTTTAGCCGATGCTTCGCCAATTTCATCCAGCACTAAAAATCCATCATTGTGCATAAAGGCGGTTTGTTCTAAGGCGTTGCCTGTAGATCGCCAAGTACGGTAATACTCTTTAGGGTGTCCCCATACACTACAAGCAAGGTAAATAGCGGTACTTTTACCTTTGGATGATGTGCCATTGATATGAAAGCCACCACCTTGCTGATTTAATGGCTCAAGTAATTGCCCAGCAAATGCACACGCTACACTAAATACAAGTTTAGAATGGCTTTCCAGCAACAAGCTCACGCCATTTTTCCAAGTTTCTAATTCACCTTTGAATTGAAAGCGGTTATCTAACCCATCTGTACGCTGATAAACAATCACTTCATCATGCTTAGTGACTGGATTACTATAAGTTTCAGTTGGCAATACATAGCGATGACCATGCCAGCCAACACTATCCACACATAAGGCAAATTTATCGACTGGATAGCTCATTAAATAGATTTGAAAAAGCTCTCTGCCTCTGCGGTCAGGCGTAATAATCACGCCTTGATTGGATAACGCTTTGCGTGATTCTGTACCATCACCTTGAAATAGCTCATTTGGAACAGCCCAAGTATGGTGAATGAAAGCATCGTCTTGCCACTGTAATAAACGCCCCCAGTTGTTACTGGTGTTATCTCTAGTTTTGGCTGTCACTAAAATTGGACTGGAAATAAACCGTTCCCGATATTCACCATTTTTTAACTTTTCAATGAAAAATACGCCTTTATCATGTACCTCAAAACTACCGTTATCCCATTCCATAGGTTCAGCAAGCATACCATCAGGTAAATTACTGCTTGGTGATGGTGGCTGATAAGTTGCGGTGTTAAGGGTTGTTATATCGCTTGCCGTGGTATGTAGCCCTTGTTGCTTGCGTAACTCTGCCCAATCCATTACATCGCCTTTCTCGGGCAATTTCAGCTCATCCAAAACGACATATCGAATCACACAACCCAATAAATCAAGTTGCTGGGCAATTTCATTAAAAAACTTGGTGCCAGCCTTGTCATTGTCTGCCCAAATCACAATTGAATGCTTCGCAAGTGGTTTTAGGTCGGTTTTATCTGTGTTGCCACTGCCACCGCATGTGGTTGCGGTTAAGCCCAATGAGTTGATAAAGTCTGCTTTTTGTTCACCCTCAACAATATAAATCGACTGTTTTTCAGTAATATTTAATACCTGTTCAAGGGCATATAACGGCTTTTTACCTTGTCCTATTGGGTACAACTCATTGAAATTAGGATCACCAAATTTAAAACCACGTTCGCCACTGGAGAATACACGTATCCATTTATCACCAGTATGGTGGTTTTTGGCTCTCACTTTCCAATACACTGGCATGCCGTGACCATTGGTATAGCTGAATAGGTACTCAAACTGATAACCATTTTTGACTTCACGCTCAGCTAGCTTTTGGGCATGGATAAAAGCTTGTTCTTGAACTTCCTGATAATCTAAAAATTCAGTCATTCATGATTCTCCCATGCACCCAAATCTTTACACGCTTCGATAAAAGACTTGCCTGTAAGCAATTGGTGAAATGCTATCAAATCACCGCCTTTGGCTTCGCAAGCCATACATTTAAAACAACCTTTACGGCTGTTTATGCGTAAGCTTGGGGTACTGTCATCATGGAAAGGACAAATCATTTCTCGCCATTCGCCACGACCTTTTACGGCGTAGCCACTAGCAGTTAGATATTCAATAGGATCAGGAAGTAGTGCCCGATTTAAGCCAAATTTCTTTGGCTTGTCAGAATTATTATTTCGATATTTCCCTAGCGTAGGGTGCGCTTTCTTCATAAGACTACACCTCTACTTTAAAAATCGTAGGGTATAGCTCTCCTAAGACATCGCATTCGGCAAAAATATCGGATTGTAGTTGAATCGTCATGCGCTGGATTGCACTGATCATAAGCTGAATAGTGCTTAAACTGATCCCAGTAATTTTAAAAGCAACTGGATTGATCTGTAATGCCTTATCACAAGCGATCTTGGCAAGATTTATTAAATGCTGTACATCAGCATCAAGTTTTTGAAAATCGTTGTAAATAGCTTGAATTAAAGCTGTTGGATCGTCTGTTTCTTCAATATCACTAATTGCATCTGCTAGCTCATCCAGTTGGACATTCCATAAGCTTATAATTCGAAGTGAACCATACAAAGCTGAATGCACAGTTTGAATATCTTTTTTAAATCGAGGGTTGCTTTCGTTGCCGATGAAGTGAATCACGGCGTTATGCAGTGCCTGAATTTCCTTTAAACAAAAGAAATAATCTTTAACTGGTTTATCCAATTCTGTAAGGACTTGAAATACTTTGTTTTGAGTAGTAACGGTTTGATTAGGCATGATTATGCGCTCCTAGTGTATTAATAGAAGCCTTGCCGTTCACGTCCAAATGAGGGTGGCAAAGCTGAAAAGGGTTGGACGATAGGCTCACTAGGTTACCTACACACGTAAACGTGTCCCTCTCCAGCTTCGCCATAAAGATATGCGAATGCATAGAGATAGTACGCACAAAAAAAGCCCTTACGGACTGTGCGTCTAGTGAGAATTTATAGCCGTCCAAAGCTAACCCAACTGCTTTCTGTTGGGCATATTTAAAATATCGGTATTTTTTAGGTTTTGCAAGGATTGAGCATACTAATACGTCTGATCTATACGTTTTTAGGAAGTTCATACTGGTAAACCTCCTGCACTCGTATTGGTTTTTACTGCATCATTTAGGCGTTTAACTGTCCTCAAATGAAAGGCAACGCTATCTTGCCCCTGAATATGGTATTTTCTCGCATCAGCCCGTAGCGTATGGGTAATCAAATTCAATAAATACCCATCAATACCTATACAAGGACTGTCATAACGTGGCGTTTTAAGGGTCGTATAGCCCAAATGAATATAATCGTTATAGTCCTGTGCAAACTCAGCATAATTAGAAAGGGTTTCTATAACATCCAAAGGTAAAACGATTGCTTTTTTCCACGTATAACGCCCATCATTATTTCGCCAATCTATTAATATTTCTGCATCATAAATAGGAATACACTCAGCTATCTGAATTGCTATCATTTTCCCATCAACAAACAAAAAACCATCTTGAATATAATTTAATTCAGGATTGAATAAGGCATATTCTTGGTGTGCAAAGGCTGAATGAGATTCATTGGGTAAAACCTCATACGTTACCAATAGACAAAATGGTGATTTATTTCCTTTATTGGCAGTATATGAAATAGCTTTCGCCAAATAATTATAGGCTTGTGCCTTAAACTTATTCCCAATATTGATTTGACTGAATTTGATTTCTTTTGGAGCTTCATTTTTCATGATTTAGCCTCCATTTCTTTAGATTTCATCCACCCAGCTATATCTGTTGCACGCCATACAGTAATAGTTGAGCTAAGTTTTATTGGCTGTGGAAATTCACCCTTTCGCACCCATTCCCATAGAGTTTTTTCAGATACGCCTATCAAGCCTTTGCTTGCCCTACGTTCACCAATCACTCGGGTTCTGCCCTTGTTTATGCCCGATTTATATTGATGGATACGTGCTGGACGTTCAGGAATATTGGCAAGGTCACTCATACGATAAAAGCGCTCTGTACCTGATAGCTCTTCACTTATGTGTTGTTGTTCTAGCATGACTATCTTCCCCACCTAAACAGACTGCACATCATTGGCTTGCTTTTGGCTTTTATGCCATTGCACCAATTCTGCATAGTCGAAATAAACAGGGGCTTGGCGTGTCTGCCCAGCTTTGTAAGGTTTTGGAAATGTTGGGTCTTTTGCTATAAGTTTGCGCAAACCCTCTGCGGTCAGGTCTAGCATCTGACAAGTGGTTTTTTGAGATACTCGTAGCGGTTGTGCGTGAGTAGGTAAAGCATGAATTTGCATGTATAAGCCCTCATATCGGTTATGAGGCTATTTTGATTTTTGATAACATGAACAAATACTATACCGCTAAAAAAATAAGTGGTCATATTTTATATATTTGATTTTATTATAATTTAATCAATCAATTTCTTTCAATATTTTATTTTTTTCACGCCTTAATTGAATCCCTAATGGAGCATATGGACTATTTTCCATCATCTTATCTATTCGTCTTTGCTTTCGTTTTTTATCCGCTTGCTCTTTTTGTTTATTAGGTAATTCCTCAAGCTCCCTAATCCACCCAATCACTAAAGGCGGATTTTGTACACTATCGGTATATTTCTCATCTAACAAATTCTTTGTTTCAGCACTCGATCCCTTTAAACGCATACCTGTCAATGTATTAAAAAAAGATTGTTCAAACTCTTTTAACGTTGTATTTATTTCTTTTTCATATTGTTCGAGGTTATTTTTAAATTTCACCCAATCTAGCACTGTACGCTTGAATTTATTCCACTCCACTTCTGCCTTTTGTCTAGTAAGCGCATATCTATTTTTATTCGCTATTTTCGCACCTTTTGACTGACCCGTTTTATTTCTGGATTTATGCTTCGGTTCTCCTGTAGGAGATAAAACCTTTAAAATTGCAAGCTGATTTTTAGCATAAGATAAATTGCTCAATTGAGTATCAAAATCCATATTGACGGAGTTATTAAAAAAATTTTCAGCGGTCTCCATACCAAAATAGGCTGCTAAATAATAATCAGGATTTGCCTTATCAGTTTCGCGCCCCTTTAAACTTCTTTTAAGCCCATGCTTTTCAAGAAATTTTAGAACATCTGGATCAATGTTATTAAAATTTTTAGGGTGATAATGATGATAAAGAATATAAGTTATATCATCTTGTACATCATCCATTTCACTATGAATTTTTCTAAAAATTCGCTCTTGGTAATCATAAAATTGATGACGTGCTTCTTCAGGGTCTAACTCATAAGGATTAATTTCTATCATACCCCCCCCAATTGCAGCGCATCCTAAAACCATATAATGCCTTATATTGGCATATATCATCGACAAAAACTTAAATCATCTATTTTGCCAACCCAAGGTACAAGTGCCTGCTATAAAAACTGTCATTCTTGTCAATTTATTAGATATTTATCCAAGTTTTCAGACTTCCCAGTATTCATATGGTTGGCAAGTTCATACTTTGTAACTCATTTGCCCGATTCAAAATTCAGAAAAAAACAGGTTACAAAAGTGGTTACAGCCAAAATTTAAACTTAATGTTTATAAAACAGCATCTTATGAAGTCTAATGCATTCATTTTATGCCGTAAAACTCTATTCAAAAGTAGGTTACAGCAACAAAATAAAGGTTTTAGAATTTAAAATAATTCAATAAAAACAAATCTGTAACCTACAAAATAAAAAGTGTTACAGCTTTTTTAAATTAATTCTTTATAAAACAATAATGTAACCTTGTAACACCTGTAACATTCAAAAAACACTATATCCATAAAACATAAAAATTAGAGTTTGGACAAATTCCACAATTTAAATGCTATTTTTGCGTATGCTATTTTCGCCTAATTAAGCAATGAATGAATTTGTCATTTCAGCCAATTTAAGCTTAATCAACTTCGCATATTTAATATTAATTACACCCTGCTTTGCCTGCTCCATTAATGAAAGGCTAAATTCCATCGGGCTAATAAATTTCTCTTGGTTGGCTTCTAGGTAATCACTCCACCAACAAAGCATCATTCTACGTTCTTCCATAAATTCCGCATGGTGCATATAAGCCAATCTTACGCCATTACGTTCTTGGTGGCTCATTTGCTTCTCTACTGCATCCTCAGTAAATAACGTACTTTCAATTAATGCACCACATGCCATGCCCCTAAAGCCATGAATACATACATCCTCTTGGGTACTGTAGCCCATGCGCCTAATCATATCGTTAGCAGTGTTTTCACTCAGAAAACCGCCCATGTCTACGCTATTAGGGAATACATTTAAAGAAATACCGCTATAAACTTGCGTTTCTTTAATAAGCTTTAATGCTTGTGGGGACAAAGGGATTAAATGCTTTTCTTTCATCTTTGCACCTCTGTGAGAATCTTTATATCCAGCAATTAATTCCCTTGTAGGCGGTATGGTCCATATCTTTTTATCAAAATCAAATTCACTCCAACGTGCAAAGCGTAGCTCACTGGATCGGGCAAAAGTATGCAAGGCAAACTCTAAGCACAGCTTGGTAATTGGATTGCCTCCGTCATTTCTTAAACGGCTGAAAAACTCAGGTAACCGTACCAATGACAATTTTGGATAGTGCTTTGTTTTTCTTGTAATCGTGATTGCATCACTTAAAGCTACGGCTGGGCTTAGATCAATGTAACCCTTAGTAATGGCATAAGCGAAAATACCCGAAAATCTTTGTCGTGTCTTACTGACGATTTCTAAAAAGCCCTTTTCTTCAATCTTACTCAGGACGCTATACAAATCTCGGGTTTTAATCGTATCTATCGGTTTATTACCAATGACAGGGAAAACATACATTTCAAAGTTGCTTAAGGCTTTTCTTGCCGTGGCTTGATTCCACTTGCCAGTAGCCACATACGCCTCATGCCAATCTCGTGCAATACGCTCAAAACTAAACTCATCACTGTTTTTAGCTTCTTCAATTTTAATTTGATTAATAGGGTCAATATTATTGGCTAACTGATTTAAATAAATGGCTCTACGTTCCCGAGCTTCTTTTAAAGTAAGGGCTGGGTAGTTGTCTAATGTCATTAATCCATCTTTACCATTAGGACGTTTGTATTTAAATCTCCAAACCTTTGAACCATTTTTTCGAACAAATAAAATCAAGCCCTGTCCGTCATACAGGTTGTAGTCTTTTTCTTTTGGTTTTGCCCCATCACATTGGGTAGAGGAAAGTGGCTTAATCTGTTTTGCCATAAGGGTTTCACTCAAAATAAGGATACGGAAGTTGACCGCAGTGAATATATCCTTAAATGTATCCTTATTATTCCACGTTGTATAGTGGTATATGATGGCATATAGAGGTATTGGTTTTTGATTAAATGCTTGGATTTAAAGGAGAATCACCGATATGTTGGTGTATGTTTTTATTATAGTGGTCCCGAGGGTCGGACTCGAACCGACACGTCATCTCTGACAGCGGATTTTGAGTCCGCCGCGTCTACCAATTTCACCACCTCGGGAAGAGTGTGATGCTTTGTGTTGCGTATGATAACCTGTTTGATTTTATTGTCAAACCCTAACTATCACTTATTGCTCACTTTTAAATCATTCAGATATTTTTCTATCTATAAACATCCAGCTCAGCGAGAAAATGCAAAAAAGACTATACTACGCCCAATTTTTTGCAATGTTTTAGATGTATGCAACTCTCCGACTTTTCTTTTGACCTCCCAGATGAACTGATTGCTCGCTACCCATTAGAAAGCCGTAGCGCATCACGCCTACTGCATATCGACGCCCAAGGTCATTATCATGATCAGGCCTTTACCGATATTTTAGATTTATTGGAAGATGGTGATTTACTGGTTCTCAATGACACCAAAGTCATGAAAGCACGATTAAAAGGCAAACGTGCCACTGGCGGTGCGATCGAAGTTCTAGTTGAACGTCTGTTGGATACGCATACAGCACATTGTCACATCAAATCGAGCAACTCGCCCAAAGCCGGTGCAGAACTGTATATCGGGGAAGATGCAATTCCTGTGACAGTACAAGGTCGTCATGAAAATCTGTTTGTAGTGAAATTCTCACAACCAATTTTGTCGGTGCTCGATCAATATGGTCAATTACCAATTCCACCTTATTTCAATCGTGAAGCCGAAGATATTGACACTGAACGCTACCAAACAGTTTTTCATGATCCTGAAAAGATTGCCAGTGTGGCAGCGCCGACCGCAAGTCTGCATTTCGACCAAGATGTATTAGAAAAATTAGCAGCCAATGGCATTCAAAAAACCTTTGTCACCTTGCATGTCGGTGCAGGAACATTCATGCCTGTCCGTACTACAGACATTAGCAACCACATTATGCACAGCGAATGGTGTGATGTTCCACAAGAAACCATTGATCTGATTTTAGCGACCAAAGCGCGCGGTAATAAAGTGATTGCGGTGGGGACAACAGCAACACGCGCTTTAGAAAGTGCTGCTCAAGCCAATCAAGGTCAAATTGCACCCTGGACAGGCGATACTCAAATCTTTATTTTCCCAGGTTATCAGTTCTGTATCGTGGATCAGTTGATTACCAACTTCCATTTACCAGAATCCACGCTATTGATGTTAGTTTCAGCATTGTCGAATCGAGACAATATTTTGGCAGCATATCAACATGCAGTTGAACACCGCTATCGTTTCTTTAGCTATGGCGATGCGATGCTGATTGATAAGCTTGAGGCTTAGAAAAATTAGAATAGGCTAAATCAAGGTTTAGCCTATTCACTAAAGAATGACTTTAGGGAAAATAAGATATTTAGAATAAAAAGGCATACAGATTGATCTTACATACTTCTTCGTTTCTGAAATTTAAAGCATAATCTAGATACCATCGACCTATTATAATGAATTGATCCTCTCCATGCCGATCGACACCGTACAACAAGCGCTTCATATCAGACGTAAAAAAAATGCTCAGGTTTTTCGCAATATTGCTCGGCTATGGGATATTGGAAATAAATCAACAACCGACCAAGAACTCTTAGATAAGCTACATCCTTGGGGAGAGGCACACGACCTACACTTTTTTAATGTACTGCCCCTATTACTTACGATTATCAGTGTATGTTGTTTGGTATTTGGCTATTTTATTCATCCACATATTCAATTTATTTGGAGTTTTTTAGGCGCATTTCTTTCTGGTTTTTTAGCCTATTTGCTGTATGAACCCAAACAACCGTTGATACAAGTAACGGAGTATCTAGAACAACGCTTGATGACTCTACGTTATCATTTAAACTTTCAGCAACTCCCCCCTTATCTCCCAATTCAGGCTCAACCAACCCTAGTAATCAGTCGACTTAAACAATTTTTTCCATTGTTCCATCGTGGCACTGAGTCGAATGAAATTACACAGTACGCATCCACGACTTGGCATGATGGGGTCACTGAGCATCAGGTACTAATCTTCCAATACCACTATGTCAGCGAAATGCCTATTTTAAAGAATGGTGATAAAAATCAGCAGGTCAGCAAAGAAATACATAAGGACTTATGGGGAGCATTTATTTTTCAAATGCCAGCTTTAGGGATTGCCATCAGTAATCAACGCTCACGTTTTTTTGAGCCTTATCGTAGTGTGTGGCAAAGCAGTGATATTTCAGTCAATCGCAATCTGAAAATTTTTGGACAAAGCCAACATGAACTTGCCAAAACCATTAGTCCTAGCATCACCTTAAAATTACATGATTTTTTTCAACACTTTAAAGGTGATTTAATTTATCATCATCAAGAGCAAATTCTTTGCTACGTTGGGGAACAAAACCTATTACAAATAACGAGTAAGCGTGATCAGATCAATGATATTCCAGCACTACGTGGACATCTGCGTACCATGACCATGCCGCAATATCAACGGTTTCAAGAATTGATGCTCAATTTAATTAAATAAATCGCCCTAACCTTGAGCCACGACTAAAGTGGTGCAATGGATGAGGAACAATAAAAGTTCCGGAAGGGAAAAATAAAGGGGAATGGCAATGACAGGTTTACTCATTTTCTTGGGAATTTTTGTTGTACTGATTGTTTGGGGGATTCATATCCGTAACACGATCGTGCGATATTTCAATGCCACCAAACGTGCTTGGGCAGAAGTGGCCAATTTTGAGCGCCAAAAAGTCAAAACGCTGGAAGCACTCGAAGATACATTAAGCAAATATACGGTCTTTGAAAAGTCGACCCTAGAGCAAGTGACTGCTTTGCGTCAGCAAATCATGAATCTCAATATTAATGACACTGATATTGCCAAGTTACAGCACATCGAAAAATTAAATACCGATTTGATGCGTAGTTTAAATGTTGTGGTTGAAAATTATCCTGAACTGAAAGCAGATGCGCTATATAGCAAGATGATGGATGACATTCAAGAACAGAATGAAAATGTGGGTGCAGCGATTACGATTTTTAACCGCAATGTCGAATTGTTTAATAACCACATCCAAGTTTTTCCAAACAATTTGGTTAACACCATCACTTTATCAAAGAAAGCAATTCGCCCTTTCCGCGACCCTGTGATTGATCGTAATTTTGACTATAAACCGAATTTTTAACTCTAACTACATTTAGTAGTAGAACTGCACGCCATAATCAAGGAAAATAGCCGTTTTTGATCAGCGAACTGTTTTTTCGCCTCCTAGCGCTATCTCAAAGTGGCGCTTCGATCTGACTCAGGTTATGACATGAAATTTGAAAAATTAGGCCAGTCGGGACGCGCCCGTCGTGGTCGACTCACTTTAGAACATGGTGTAGTTGAAACCCCAGTGTTCATGCCTGTTGGTACTTACGGTACGGTCAAAGGCATGTTGCCTCGTGATCTTGAAGAGATTCAAGCACAAATTATCCTCGGCAATACCTTCCATTTATATTTACGTCCCGGCTTGGAAGTGATTAAAGAGCACGGCGGTCTACATGAGTTTATCAAATGGGATAAACCTATTTTGACAGATTCAGGTGGCTTCCAAGTGTTTAGCTTGGGTGCCATGCGTAAAATCAAAGAAGAAGGCGTGACTTTCCGTTCACCGATTGATGGTTCAAAAGTATTTTTATCACCTGAAATCTCAATGGAAATTCAACAGGTACTCAATTCAGATATCGTCATGATCTTTGATGAATGTACGCCTTACCCTGCAACCCACGAAGAAGCTCAGAAATCTTTGCAGCTTTCTTTACGTTGGGCGAAGCGCTGTAAAACACACCATCATGATGAGCTAAAGAATAAAAATGCGTTATTCGGCATTATTCAAGGTGGGATGTATGAAGATCTACGTGATGAATCACTCGCAGGCTTGTTAGACATTGGCTTTGATGGCTATGCGATTGGTGGCTTATCTGTCGGCGAACCCAAAGATGAAATGATCAAGGTGCTGGATTACTTACCGAACAAAATGCCACAAGACAAACCACGCTATTTGATGGGTGTCGGTAAACCAGAAGACATCGTGGAAGCGGTTCGTCGTGGTGTGGATATGTTTGACTGTGTAATGCCAACCCGTAATGCCCGTAATGGTCATTATTTTGTTACTGATGGTTTGGTCCGAATCCGTAATAGCCGATATCGTCATGATCAAGGCCCTTTAGACCCACATTGTGATTGTTACACTTGTAAAAACTTTAGTCGTGCCTATTTATATCATTTAGAGAAGTGTGGAGAAATGTTGGCATCAATGCTCGGCACAATCCACAACCTCCGTTACTACCAACGCCTGACTCAAGGGATGCGTGATGCGCTGGATAACGATACATTTGATGCGTATGTACAGGACTTTTATGCACGTCGTGGATTAGAAGTTCCACCTTGTCCAAATTAATTCATCAGGATTTGCACGCAAAGCCAAGACAAGGTACATTGCAAAACGAATTGGAACTTATTGTCAATTTTTTGACCTTTTTTAAACTTTAGGAAATCAAAATGAGCTTTTTCATTTCTACTGCCCACGCTGCTGATGCTGCTCAACAAGGCCCTAGCCTAATGGCAAACATATTAATGATCGCTGTATTTGTTGCGATCTTTTATTTCTTAATCTGGCGTCCTCAAGCAAAACGTGCCAAAGAGCATCGTAGCTTGGTTGATAGTCTTGGTCTTGGTAGTGAAATCGTATTTGCTGGCGGCTTAATGGGCAAAATCGTTCGCTTAGATGGTGACTTTGCAACAGTTGAACTGAGCCGTGGTGTAGAAGTTAAAATCCAACGTGCAAGTGTTATTTCAGTGTTACCTGAAGGCACACTCAATAACCTTTAATCATAAGATCGTCGTGCCTCAGCACGACTTTTTCATTTAAGAAGAAAGCGAATGCGTTACCCTGCATGGAAATATTTGCTGATCATCGTGGTATTTGTGATCAGTACGTTATATGCACTTCCAAGCCTGTATCCTGATGAGCCTGCTGTCCAAATTTCGGGCGCCAAAGCTGGTACTCAGATTGATCAGAGTGTCGTGCAAAAAGCTGAGCAAATTTTAAAAACGGCCGACATTAGTAGTCACGATAATAGTTTCTCTAATAATGCAGCTTTATTACGTTTAGACTCATCAGAAGCTCAGTTAAAAGCAAAAGCGATACTCAGCCGTGATTTAGGCGAAGACTACGTTATTGCGCTCAATCTTGCACCAACAACACCAGAATGGTTGCAAAAGATTGGGGCTAAACCGATGAAGCTCGGCTTAGACTTACGTGGCGGTGTACATTTCTTGCTCGAAGTTGACATGGATAAAGCAATTAGTCAGCGTATGGAAACATCTGCGACTGATTTGCGTCGTCAATTTCGTGACAACAAAATTAAGTTCAATAACCTTGCTTTAAACAACAACACCATTACGATTCA
Organism: Acinetobacter sp. NIPH 2699; assembly: GCF_022549355.1. GTDB lineage: Bacteria > Pseudomonadota > Gammaproteobacteria > Pseudomonadales > Moraxellaceae > Acinetobacter. The sequence goes on along the minus strand of NZ_JAKZGL010000006.1, from coordinate 57,771 downwards.
GTTTGCAGAGAATGCAGACCGCGATGCAGCGGCCGATTTCTTACGCCGTAATGGAAACGAGTTTACTCAGCAAGCAATTGCAGCGACGACAGGCGCAAGCCTGAGACTGAATTATACCGACACACGTCGTCAAGAAATTCAGTCTTATGCAGTCAATCAGAACTTAACCACGTTACGTAACCGTATTAATGAATTGGGTGTTGCTGAGGCACTGGTACAAACCCAAGGTAGCAACCGTATTGTGGTTGAGTTGCCAGGGATACAAGACACTGCTGAAGCAAAACGTGTTTTAGGTCGTACAGCGAACTTAGAATTCCGCTTAGTTGCCGATAGCAACGATCAATATATTGATCCTTATACACGTCAATATAATGGACAGCCCGTCCCTCCAGGAACAGAAGTCTTTGCTTTTGAATCGATGGACAGCGGTCGTCAATTATTGCTTAACCGTAGCCGTATTTTAACTGGCGAACGTGTTCAGAATGCAAGTTCTGGCTTTAGCCAAGACTCAGGTGGTGCGGAAGTTAATATCACCTTGGACAGTGCTGGTGGCAAATTGATGGCTGATGGCACGCGTAATGCTGTTGGTAAGCGTATGGCGGTTTTGTTTATCGAAAATAAACAAAAAATCAGCTATATGACAGATCCTGAAACAGGTGCCCAAACTGAGGTTCGTACCCCATATACCGAATCAGTAGTCATCAATGCGGCTACCATTCAAGCTGTTCTAGGCTCACAATTCCGTATTACAGGACTAGATTCACCACAAGAAGCCGCTGAGCTTGCGCTGATGCTACGTGCAGGTGCATTGGCTGCACCGATGTATTTCGTTGAAGAACGTGTAGTCGGCCCAAGTCTTGGTCAAGAAAACATTGAAAAAGGTGTGAAATCGACTCAGATTGGCTTCATTTTAGTCGCCATTTGGATGATTGTATTCTTCCGTTTATTCGGTTTAATCGCCAACTTTGCACTTATTTTTAACCTTGCAATGATTTTAACTGTAATGTCATGGCTCGGTGCATCCCTCACCCTACCCGGGATCGCGGGGATCGTGATTACCATTGGTATGGCCGTCGATGCCAACGTCCTCATTTGTGAGCGTATCCGAGAAGAAATACTTTGGGGGGCCTCTCCTAAACAAGCGATTGTGGCGGGTTATGATCGTGCCTATAACACGATTTTTGACTCGAACTTAACCACGTTCCTTGTTGCATTTATCTTATTCGCCATTGGTACAGGTCCGATCAAAGGCTTCGCTGTAACACTCATGATTGGTATCGTGTGTTCAATGTTTACTGCGATTACAGTCACACGTGCAATCGTACAAATCATTTATGGCAAACGCCGTAATTTGACCAAGTTGAGTATTTAAGGAGATTCATATGACTGATCTGACTCAACGAGATTCAAAGCAATACGGTCGTCCGGATGATTTAAAAATCATCCCATTTATGAAGATTGCCAAACCTGCTGCAATCATCTCAATCTTACTCACAATAGCGAGTATTTTCTTTATTGCAACCAAAGGTCTAAACCTCGGTTTGGACTTTACAGGTGGTGTGTCTGCTGAGTTGAACTATGAACAAGCAGTTCAACCCTCACAGATTACACAAGCACTCAGTCAAGCTGGATTTAAAGATGCTGTTGTCCAAACATTAGGAAGTAATACTGACCTGATTGTTCGTATGCCAGTACAAGAAGATCTTGAGGTTGAGGACCTAAGTAATACCATTACCAAGGCTGTTCAGTTACCCAATAATACGGTCAGCGTTCACAAGGTTGATGCTGTAGGTGGTGCTGTCGGTAATGAACTTTATGTACGTTCAACAGGAGCAGTTGCGCTGGCACTGATTCTGATGTTGATCTATGTCACCGTTCGTTTTGAGTTTAAACTCGCGATGGGCGCAGTCATGTCGTTATTCCACGACATTATTATTATCATTGGTGCATTTGCTTTATTTCAATGGCCATTTGACCTAACCGTTCTAGCGGCCTTGTTAGCAACTATTGGTTTTTCATTAAATGATAATATTGTGGTATCTGACCGTATCCGAGAAAACTTCCGTAAAATTCGCGGTGCATCACCTCGTGAAATTATCGATATTGCCTTAACAGAAACACTACGCCGTACCATTCATACCTCTATGACACTCTTACTTGTTGTAGTAGCGATGTTCTTCCTTGGTGGTGATGGCTTACATTGGTTCTCTGCGGCGATGATTGTGGGTGTATTTGTGGGTACTTATTCATCAATTTATATTGGTACCGCATACGCATTATGGCGTGGCTTAAATCGTCAAGATTTCATCGTACAAGTGAAACCTGAATTTGAAGAAGATGAGATTCCTTAAATCTTGATCTTTGTCCTATTCAAATCAAATGCCAGTGTGATCACTGGCATTTTTATATGGAATGATGAATTAACATTCGTTGCTTGATGCGTTCGGGCTAATGCTGAATCATTTGAATCTGGGGAAACTGAAAACCTCGACAAGACTGCTCTGCTCGCCATGCCACAGTTACGACAATCGTATGATTTAAAATAAAATTCTGATAGGCAAAAGTACCAATCAATGGATGAGTACACATCCCACCATGATGGGAAGGATGTACCTGAGTATTTAAGCTATTTAAATCCAATCGAATCCCTAGACCTGACGCTTTTAAAATCGCTTCTTTAGTCGTCCAAACCTTAAACCAATATTCACGATTTTGTCCGTGTTGCTGCCAAGTTTGGTACTCCTCTGGATGAAAAGCATGTTGTGCCAAAGCATCAAAACGAACCATTCGATCTAGCTCTTCAACATCAATACCAATATCCTTCACTGGTTCACTCATTGCCAATGCATAATACTGCTGGCTATGTGAATGATTAAAATGCAGCGAATGAGAGGTTAAAAAAGGCTTGCCTTGCTCATGCTTGGAAAAGTTTAAATCTTCAATTTCACAATCCAATTTCTTGGCTAAAAGGTAATTGCGATAAGTTTGAATCTGCTCTTTTTTATAGTGGTTAAATGATCTTAAGTCAGTAAAGTCGGCTTTATCCTGTTTTAGAAGCTGAGCCAATGCCTGAACATGGATTTCAATTGTACGTATCGTCATTGGCTTAACCTTATCGAATCACTTAGAACTTAACGATATCGCCTTTCAGCGCAACACTCGCCACTGCCATGCCTTTATAGCATTGATAAGTTGTCGAGTTTTGAGATTCATTTTTCTTAAAATAACTGACGATATTGGTTACGGCATTGGCACCACGTGCTTTTGCAGCTTTGTCTAACTGGATTAGTGCAGAACGAAGCACCCAATCACATGACTTTTCTGCAGACTTACCAAAACCATTGGTTTTTTGATTGGTGACGATATCTTGTTCCAATACTTTTCCACCTGATTTGGTACCTTTAAGATAAAACTTTACCGTTCCATCTAGCGTTCCATCAGCAACTGCGCGGTCTACCGCCGCTTTAAAATCCAGATTATGCACTGTATCTGCAGCTTGAACAGATGCAGCGAAACCAGCTGTTAATACAGTTGCTAAGAATAATTGTTTGATTGACATTATTATGCCCCTTGCTTGTTATGTTGTTCGTTTAAAAATAAGTGAGGTATTAATCCCACCAAAAGCAAAGTTATTGCTCATCATAATATTGATATCGCTCACTCTAACTTGCTGAGTAATATAATCTAAATCACCACATTGCGGATCAATTTCATCCAAATTCAAAGTGGGAACCAATTGTCCACGCTGCATCATCTCTATGCCTAACCAAGCTTCAATTGCTCCACAAGCACCTAAGGTATGCCCAAAATAACTCTTTAATGAGCTGATGGGTTTACGTCCCAATATCCGCGCTGTGGCCTGACTTTCAGCAATATCACCTTGATCGGTTGAAGTGCCATGCGCATTGACATAGTCAATCTGACTAGCATCAAGCTGTGCATCTTTCAACGCCATTTGCATGCATTGCCCCATCCGCTCACTATCAGGCTTGGTCACATGCTGCCCATCGGTATTGCTTGCATAGCCAATGATCTCGGCATAAATGGTTGCCCCGCGCTGCTTGGCATGTTCATATTCTTCAAGAATCAAACAACCTGCACCTTCACCAATCACCAAACCATCTCGTTGTGTATCAAACGGCCGTGGTGATTTTTCAGGATGATCATTCATACCACTGGTCGCCAATAGAACATCAAAAACGGCGGCGCCTGCAGCACTCAGCTCTTCTGCGCCGCCTGCAAGCATGAGCGTTTGTTTACCATATTTAATTGCTTCATAGGCCTGACCAATCGCCATTGAGCCAGAGGTACATGCACTCGACGTTGGCAAAGTTAGCCCTTTCAAGCCAAAGTAAACCGTCATGTTCACCGCACTGGTGTGCGACATCATACGGATATAAGTGGTGGCATTGATCTTACTCATGTCTTGATCAATTAACATATTGCCAAACTCGCGCACTGCATCAACACTACCTGCAGATGAGCCAAAGGCCACGCCAGCCTCACCGCTACCCAATATCTCATGACCAATTAATCCAGCATTTTGCAAGGCATTCTCAGCACTAATAACAGACATTAACGCGACACGTCCCATACCTCGTGTCACCTTACGGTTAAAATGCTTGGCAATTTGAAAGGTCTTTACAGGTCCTGCCAATTTCGTTCTGAGGTCTGGATACTGTTCCCACTCAGACATATAACAAATGCCACTTTTACCTGTATGGAATTGAGCAAAAATTTCATCGGCCGTTTCACCTAAAGATGTAATGCCAGCCATGCCTGTTACAACTACACGCTTCATTAGATTAAGCCCCCATTCACTGAAATCACTTGGCGGGTAATATAAGACGCTTCATCTGAACATAAAAATTTCACGACGCTTGCCACTTCATCGACCTGCCCCATACGTTGCATTGGAATCATTTTTAAAGCATGTTGCTTAACTTCTTCTGTCACCATTTCAGTTTCAATCAAACCAGGTGCAACACAGTTCACTGTAATTTTGCGCTTGGCCAACTCCAAAGCCAGTGCTTTGGTTGCTCCAATTAATCCCGCTTTGGCCGCGCTATAATTGACCTGCCCACGATTGCCCATGATGCCAGATACCGAAGAAAGTGTAACGATTCGCCCACCTTTGCGTAAATGGATCATTGGCATGATCAAAGGTTTTAAAACATTATAGAAACCATCTAAAGACGTCGAAATCACTTCATCCCAGTCCTGATCAGTCAATGCAGGGAAAGCACCGTCATGAGTAAGACCTGCATTCAGCACTACTCCATAGAAAGCGCCATGCTGTTCTACATCTTGCTCTAATAAGCTTTTGACATGCTCACGTGCATTCACATCAAATAATAAATAATGGCTGTTTTGCCCAAGCTTTTGAATCTGCTCAACCACCTGAGCTGCTTCCGCCTCCCGTGAACGGGCGTGAATGGTCACATCAAAACCCGCCTGAGCCAATTGCAATGCAATTGCTTTACCAATGCCACGACTTGAACCCGTGACTAATATTCTTCTATTCATTGTTGTTCCCAAAACTATAATGCCAATGTCGATTGATCAGTCGGCTCATAGACACTGAGTAAGGCACTGATCACCTGCTCACCGCCAAGAATCTCGCAAGAAAACTGCCCCAACCCTTCATGCAAATATTGCTGTTCAACTCGAATGCTTAAGGTCTGTCCAAGTGCAAAATATGCAAAAGGTAACTGTAACTTTCGTGTTCCCAACAAAAATCCCACTTTCGGTGCTTGCTGTAATTGTTGTCCCATCCAACCTGAATAAGCACTAATGGTTTGCGCCATAATTTCAATACTTGCCCAAGTCGGTAAACCCGCTGCTTCACAGAACATTAATTCAGGACGAATGGTCAATTCAGCAATCGCATAACCTTCTTTGACTTCTAGCAGATGATCAATAAAGACCATAGGCTGTTCATGTGGAATATATTCAATCGCATCTAATTTCATTTAGTGCTGCACCCCAAATAACAAGCTAATATTGCTGCCGCCAAAGGCAAAAGAATTACTCAGCACATAGCGAATGTTCTCTGTCTGCTGAGCATCTGTGACATAGTTTTGATCAGCAAGCTCAGGATCAATATCGGTCTGTTGATGTAAGGGCAACCCGCTTTGATCTTTTAAGAGTTGGGTACAGATAAAGGCTTCTATCGCACCAGCTGCTCCCAAACAATGTCCGGTTTTATGCTTGGTGCTACTTAAGGGCACATTCGAGCCTTGAAAGACTTGTCGAACAGCCTTGATTTCCATCGCATCATTTTGTTGGGTGGCAGTTCCATGCAAATTGATATATCCCACCTGCTGCGCTGTAATCGCCGCACTATCCAACGCGTGCTGCATAGCGGTCGCTGCACCCAAACCCTCGGGATGCGGCGCAGAAATATGCCATGCATCCATCGATTCGCCCACACCATATAACATGATCGGTGCAGAGGCTTTAGTCAGCAAAAATAAAGCTGCAGCTTCTCCAATATTGATGCCATCACGATTGATGCCGCAGGGTTGGCAAACATCAGCCGATAAACTTTCTAAACTGTTAAAACCATTTAAAGTGAGTTGGCATAAGGTATCCACCCCACCGACCAATACGGCATCAGCCAAGCCAGCCTGAATTAGACGTTGTCCTGTGGCAAATGCCTTGGCACTGGAAGAACAGGCCGTCGAAATGGTATAAGCCGCTCCTTGCCAACCGAGATAGCCTTGTAAAGCTTTAGCTAGACAGCCCATTTCCTGTGGCTGATGTGAAATTTCAAGCGTTTCATCCCCATTAAAATACTGCGTGAGTAATTTCTCACTATCAGAGATGCCTGAGGTCGAAGTTCCCATCACAATACTGAGACGTTTTGGATCAATCCCCACAATCTGTTGTTGGAGCTCAACCTCAATTTTTTGCAGCGCAGTCAAAGCAAAACGTAGATTACGCGAGTCAAATCGACCGAGTGATTCAGGCACAGTGTCAATCAATGCCTCTGCATAGCGTCCAACCCAAACAGCGCGATCCGCTAAAAATCCAACTTCCAGACTCAATGTATTCGTCGCTTCAATCAAATGCTGGCGAATCTGCGGAATATCCTGACCTAATGCAGAAAGCCCAACACTTATGGGAATACCGACTGCTTGCAACTTAGATGAAGAGTGATTCATGGTTGCACCGTTTGTTCAGACATTTCTGCATTTAAGGTATTTTCAATCGGACTCAAGATCATGCGGTAGGGTACTTGTAGATTATCAAGCTCAATGGTGTTGCCTTGTGTTTGAATCGCTAACACCGCCTTTTCAGCAATAAAAATTTGCTGTTGCGTTGCTGATTGTTGTACCCGAACAGACGGTTGTCCTAACTGAGCAAACTGAGGATAGGTCGCAAATAACAGATCTCGAACCACAAACTCAAAAGGGAGTAAACGCATCTGATCAATCCGTTGTTGCACCTTGACCTGTTGTCCATCGAACAACAATTGAAACAAAGGCTGCCCCGTTAAACCCAAAGCAACCAGACTGAGCTGCTGACCTTGCTGTTGTTGATACAGCAAAAAGCTAAAGCTTTTATCTTTCCACTGTACTTCAACTTGGTCTTGTCGTTGATATTGCTGTGCTGGCCAATGACTGCTTTTCAACCCCTGTGCGTGTGGCATCAGTTGGCAGCTACTCAACAGCAACATGCTACAGCACAATAGGTTTATCCAGATCCGTTGCATATTAAACCTCTAAGGCCTTCTCTTGCGCTACGCCTTCACGGCAATACTCTGCCAACATGCTTAAACGGCGTTTGGCATTTTTATGAATCGGATTTTGATCATCCCATGCATAACCCGCCAGTAATGACGAAACCATCCGACGAATGTTGTCATTTTGATGACTGGCAAACACCACATCCTGAAACTCGCCTTCGTACCAAGACTCAACATAAGCACGGAACACTTTAATCCCTTTACGCAGCGGTAATTCGTACTCTTGCATCCAATCCACCTGTTCACCTTGCAGCACCCGATCAACTAAAGGAATTGCCAGACTGGAAGATTTCAATGCAATGGTCACACCCGATGAAAATACAGGGTCGAGAAACTCGCCTGCATTGCCTAACAAGGCATAATTCCGACCTGCCAAATGTTTGACGTTTGCCGAATAACCAACCAAGGTACGTACAAGCGTATCAAATTTCGCCTGTGCTAATACCTCAGATAATGCAGGATCATCTGCCAAAATCCGTTTCAACAACAAGTCTGGTTCATTCTGAGCAGCATCTTCAACCTGATAATGATCAAAGAAATCCTGCTCTGCCACCACACCAAAGGAAGCTCGACCATCAGCAAAAGGAATCAGCCAATACCAAGCACGACGGTCTTTTTCATGCACAGTAATTAAAATTTTGTCACGGTCAAAATCAGCACGATCTTCAATCCCATCTTCAATATGGGTAAACAACGCACGACGCACTGGGAAATTGGATGGGCTTTCTAAATCTAAAAACTTCGGTAAGATACGACCAAAACCACTGGCATCCAATAAAAACTTGGCTTGAATCTGATAGCGCTGCTGTGTTTCATCCAAAATGGTTAAAACAGGGTGTTCCACCTCAACATCGATAGCAACAACTTCATGTCCAAAACGAATATCCGCGCCATATTGCTGTGCTTGCTGGGCCAGCAAGTGATCAAAGTCAGCACGGCGAACTTGCCATGTTGTACCAGGTCCCGCACTGAATTTTTCAGTGAAATCATAATGGCTACGTTTTTCACCACACAAAAATGCCGCGCCATTTTTAAACTGGAATGCACGGGATTGAACATGTGCCCGCACAGTTTCTAATAAGCCCGCTTCTTCCAAAAAGACCATGCACTGCGGTAATAAAGATTCACCAATCGAAAAGCGAGGAAAATATTGTTTTTCAATTACCGTTACCGCATAGCCTTTTTGACGAAGTAAAGCAGCAGCTGAACTTCCAGAAGGTCCAGCACCAATAATCACTACATCGGCTGTTTGTAACGTATTCATTATTGCCCCTAAAAATTAGATCTTTTAATGCTCTTCTAAATTCACAATATGGTGCTGATCGGCTGGCGTAAGCAAAGTCGCATAAACAAATGAAAAGATCACACCCAATAAAACGGTTAGACCAAAACAATGAATCGCATAAGTATGACTCAATGATAATAGTCCAAAGCCCAATAAGGTCGACATCATACACAAAAACAGCGCCATGCCAACCACTTGCGGATGGTCATGTCCATGCCGATAGAAAATCGCATAATCCACACCAATTCCAATGATCAAGAAGGTTCCCATAATACTGAACAAGTTAATTTCCACCCCCAACCACGCCTGTACAGCAAAGGTACTAACAAGTGCTAAAGTCACTGGCAAAACCAGAGGCATAATCGAGCGCTTGCCATAGACCAAGCCCAGACCCAGTGCCAGTCCAAATAAGGCATAGATCAATAAATGCTGCGCTTGCTGACGATGCTGTGCAAAAGCACTAGACAGCGTGCTGACAGGTTGTTGGAAATCAATCTGCGCGGATTCCAATTGCTGTAATCGCTGCGCCTTAACCCCACGGACCGTGACCAGACGCTCAGTAGGACTGAGCTGTAAAAATGCCAAGGGATGATGTTGAAATACTTGTTCCGTAAGTAAAGGTTGCAGCTGTAATTGTTGTTGCCATTGCACGAGATCTGCAAAATTTAACCCCATGCTCTCTGCATATTTTTTCAGTGCGGTTGCAGGAATCTGCTGGAGCAGCTGTACATTTTGTTGTTGCTGAGTTAAGGGAGGAATCCATTGTCCCAAGGCTTGAAAACCTTCAATCTGTCCTTGAGCTTGCAATTGCTGCAATTGACCAATCAATTGTGCTTCCTGCTGCTCAAGCTCAGCACTTGAGTGTGCACGGACAACAAAATAATCACTACTTTGCTGCTGGGCAAACAAGGACCGAATATATTGATCTTCCTGTTTCAGCTTGACATCCATACTTTGCAAGTTCCGAATATCATCATTAGATTGCAAAGCAAATAGGCTGCCCCCTCCAATCAGCAAAATACTCAAAATAAAGCCATAGCGTAGTTTTTGATGTTGCTGAAACCATTGTCTGGCCATTCCAATCCAAGCTAAACGTCGAATTGCAGGTTGTGCATTAAGCGGAGGTAAGCGCGGCAGTAGCAACACACTGGTGATCCAAGCAGCGACCAACCCGACAATTGAAAAAACCGCAATTTGCCTAAAGGCAGGAAACGGCGTAAAGCTCAGAAAAATATAGGCAACAACCGTGGTCATTAAGCCCATAAATAAGCTCGGCAATAGCGGCTTGAGAATCCTAAACCCATCCAGTTTACGATGCTGCGATTGCATTGCCATAAAATAGAAAGAGAAATCGACACACACCCCGATCAGACTGGCACCAAAGACCAGCGTCATCAGATGAATTTCGCCAAACACCAGATGCGTCACCGCAAATGCAAGTAAGCTCCCCGTCGACACGGCGATAAATTCAGTAATGAGAGGCCTGAATGAACGAAAGCCGAACCAGACCAAGAGGATTAAGCCCAATGTCGAACCGAGGCCAATGGTCGAAATTTCCTGTTTAGCCGACTGCGTTCCATAATTAGAAAATAGAATTGTTCCAGTCCAATGCGATTGAACCTGCAACCTGTTCAGCTCAAGCTGCAACTGTTCAATCCAAGCGCTGACCTGCTCCTGATAATCAATGTTGTAGGGACTCTGTTTTAATTCCAGAACCAATAAGCGTGACGTCTTTTGCTCATCATGAATGGTTGCAAAACCATCTTCCAGCTCGACATTACTTGAAAGCTGATTGGCCACACTCAACATATAGCGTGGAAACAGCAACAAAGGGTCTTGTTGTAGTGAGGTCGCGGTAATCGGCATCCCAACACTCATGAGTTGCATCAAGCTTTGCTCAGTCAGTGCTTCATAATCCTGTTGCTGTAAGAACTGCCGATCTTGCTGGCTCAGTAAGCCTGCACGATGCTGATATAACTGTTTGGAAAATTGTTCTAAATCGAGTTGCGGCCTAAGCGGTTGCCACAGATCACTGTGTTGTAGTTTCTGCTGAAACAACTGGGTTGCTTGAGCTAAGGCTTGTTGATCCTGACTTTCTAAAACAACAAAGACTTTTTCATTGAGCTGATCACTCATATATTGCTGTGTTTTAGCAAGCTCAGGATTTTGTTGCGTTGCAGGCAGTAAAGCAAAAATATTGGTCTGGATATGAATCTCTTTTTTGACCCATGCCACCGTTAGCGCAAGTCCAATCAGAGTTAAAATAATTAACCAGATGGCTGTGAATTTATTTTGCCAATTGGAAAAGCGCATCTTCAGCAGCCATCAGTTGATTCGGTTGAGTCGTTTGATTACGGAATAAAATCGTGGTGCTGTTATTGGCCTGCTCTTGAATCACGATCTTATTAACATACTGTTGTCCCTGCGCATCAATTCTCAGGAACAACTTTTTAAATAGCGAAGATTTAGGCGTTAACGCAATATTCCATCCTGTCGGACTGTAATTGGCCGATACCACATTAAAATTCTTCGCCAAGGCTTTGTCATCACCCGACATGAGTTGCAGAAATAAGGTCGCGACCGAACTATAGGGTGATTGGTCAATCTGAATCTGGCTATAGGTTCGTTGTGTTTTCTGGATGAGTTTCTTTTGGGTTACGATCAAATCTGCTTGCACAGGTCGTTTAATTTGCCAAAGTACGCCATTGGATTTCGCAAAGGTCAGTGTGCCATTGGAAACAAAAGTTTTGTTTAAACTCGCCAGCTTCTTTTGCTGTTCAAAATCGGCTCGAATGAGCTCACTTTTAGCAAGCTGATTAAAAATCGTCGAGACCTGATCTGCATGTGCCGATGCTGAAACACTCAAGCTGAACAATACACTCAAAACCAGACTGTGTAATAGCCACCAACTACGCTGTTGCATCAATACAACAAGGTGATTTAGATTCAGAAAACCAGAATTAACCATGCTGATGCTCCTTAAACGCATCCCATGCATTTAAACAATCCAATAAAATTTGCGGTGACTGAAAACACATTTCACGAGTGGCAATGTTCACCGCAACTTGTGTGGTATAGCCCTTGGTTAAACGGCGTCCCGTTTCTGCATCGAGAATCAAATATTCAATTTTTAATCGATTTTCCCATTCTTTTAAAATCGCGCGAACTTTAATTTTCTGTTCAAACTCAATCCCCTGTACATAACGCACATGGCTTTCAATCACAGGCCATGCATAGCCCGATGCTCTCATCTGGTTGTAGTTATAATTAAACTGTTCCAATAACTTACAACGCGCAATTTCGAAATACTTTAAATAATGTCCATGCCAGACCACATTCATGGTATCGACATCATGAAACGGGATTTCAATGATTACATCTGCGTGCATCTGTCGCTCCTAGACCTGTTGCTGGAATTGATTAAACAATTCAAAGTTGTCGAAACGATCAATAATCTGTTGTAGTTCAGTTTGTAAAGGACGATCTTCTTCCAGTAATGCAAAACTTTGTAAGGTCCACTCAACAAAAGCTTTTAAAGGCGGGCTTAATTGAGATTCAACACCTTTCAAATGCACGGCCTGCACACTGGCACAACATAACGCCGCCAGAACCTGCTGCGTCAAGGTAATTACCCGAGTCGCATCTCGGGCGGCAATGGTGCCCATACTGACTTTGTCTTGGTTATGGCATTCTGTAGAACGTGAGAAAATAGACGCTGCCAAGGTATGTTTCAAGGCTTCTGCCGTCCAAGCCGAAACTCCAATTTGAACCGCTTTAAAACCATGATTCAAGGGTAAGCGCTCGGCACTGGCACCCGTTAAATTGCGTGCTAAACCATGATTCATTTTATGGTCGACCAACTGTGCAATTTGTCGATCCATCAAGTCGGCAATATTGGCAATCATAATCTTCAAACTATCCATGGCTTGCGCAATATGCCCGCCATAGAAATGCCCGCCATGCAGCACCCGTAAATTCACAGGATCAATCAGCGGATTATCATTGCTGGAATTTAATTCATTTTCAATAAACTGGCGCAACCATGTTTTTGAATCTTCAAACACCCCAATAATATGCGGAGCACAACGTAAGGAATAACGATCCTGCAAACGAGGACTTTGAGGTGCCGTTTGTACTTCACTATTGAGCCATTCACGTAATTGCTGTGCAATCAGTTGCTGACCTTGATGCGGTTTTTGGGCAAATAAGACTTCATCAAAATGACTTGGATTACCTTCTAAAGCCAAGACATTTAAAGCGGTAATCAAAGTACTGGCCAATGCCACCTGTTCTGCTTTTTTATAATTTAAGCAGGCAATCGCCGTCATCACCGCGGTACCATTCATCAGTGCCAAGCCTTCTTTCGGGCGTAACACCAATGCGTCCAAGCCTTGCTCAGCATAGACCTGTGCAATCGGCACAATCTTGCCTTGCGCATAGACATCACGCTCCCCAACCAAAGCACCTGCAATATAGGACAGAGGCGTCAGATCACCACTTGCCCCGACAGAGCCTTCCGATGGAATCACTGGAATGATATTTTCATTCAGCATCCAAACCAAACGTTCCAGCAAGGCCAAAGACACACCCGAATAACCCCGTGCGAGTGAACAAAGACGAGTCACTACCACCGCACGAGCAGTGATCAAATCCAGATTTTCACCTAGACCACAACCATGGAAACGAGACAAATGCAAAGGCAATTCGTTGACCTGATGCATGGGAATTTCAACCAGACACGAGTCACCATAGCCTGTGGTGACTCCGTAGATCACACCTTCATCAAGCAAGAGCTGATCCAGAAAATCCGCACCACGCTGAATCAACTCACGCCAAGCTATTGCTGTCGGTAAAGCAACCTGACGCTGTTGTCGAGCAACTGCGACCACATCTTCAATACTGAGTGGCTGTTCCCCAACAATCAGGACTGGCTTGAGCATTGCTTCAATTTGACTTGCATTCACGTTATTTTGTCCAAAACTGATAAAAATTAAACCATTGATACGGTGCCCGTAAGCAATGTTGTTCTAATACGGTGACATAGGTTTGGGTGATCTGTTGCATGCTGCTTAATCGGGTTTTTCGAGGTAAATCCACTTGCGCGGCAATCGCATGAATATGGACCTGAAACTTTTGTTGGGCACGATAACAAAATACTGCCAGCACAGGAACTTTCAGTAAATTGGCCAAAATCCATGCCCCTTGTGGCAACGCAGCCTCATTTCCCAAAAACTGAATGCTTTGCACTCGATCCGACTGCACAGGAATTCGATCCGCCGCCACAATCACCCACTCACCCTGCTCCATCTTTTCCTGTAACAGCATGGCTGTTTCAATGCCTAGTTCATCCACTGCGATTAAATTGACATCAGCCTTATCATTAATTTTTTTTAAAAACTGATTAAATTGTGAGGCATGCTTTTGATAAACAAGTACATTAATTTTTTGTGGGTGCTCCGATTTTAGCGCACGTAACAATTCAATATTGCCAAAATGCGACACCACAATAATCGCGCCTTTTTGGTAATGTTGCTGGAAGTGCTCATGCCCAAACAATTGCAGTTTTTGCTCGGGAATATGCCCTAACCATCCCTCAATCTTATCCAAAATACACTCACCAAACTGCATGAAATGCGTATAGCTATTCACCCAGCTCGGCATTACTGCAAACGGTGACTGAGATCCTGCGAATTGATGCAAGCGTTGTAAATATTGTAAAGAGGCATGTCGTGCTGTCACCGCAAAGAGCCAATACCACATAATAATAAAATACAGTACCACACGGCATAGCCAACGGCCGCCACAATGATAAAATCCAAGCATCAGCATCAGCGGCAACAGTCCGCCTCGTTCCTTAATCTGATGCCATGTGTCCTGCGAAGTTTGCGGTGTCGTCATCAGTCCGCCTTAAACTTATGCCAAATCAGTTTTGGAAAGCGCAGCAACATACCTGCAAATAATCGAGCATGTGCCTGACTTAAGCCCAGATTATCACGCCACACATTAAAATGTGACACGCCATGTTCAGGATAAATTACCCGTGTAGGTACATTCACAAAGGAGGTATTTTCCCATTTTAAGCGGACCAAGATTTCACTATCAAAACCCATTCTAGGCTGAAATTGAGCAGCATTGAGTATCGCTATGGTTTTTGCCAACGGATAGACCCTGAAACCACACATACTGTCTTTAATCTCGAAAGACAAACTGTTTAACCACACCCAGAAATGCGTGATATAACGACCGTAGAGACGCTTTTTAGGCACAGAATCGTCAAAGATCGGCTGTCCAATCACCATCGCTTGGGGATGTTGCTGTGAAAGTTCGATAAATTTCGGCACATCTTCCCAGCAATGCTGACCATCCGCATCTATTTGCAGCGTATGCGTCATCCCTAACTGGGCAGCATGCTGCAGCCCAGTAATAACCGCTTGCCCTTTACCTTGATTGGTCTGATGTTCTACTAGATCAACCAATGGATGCTGTCGTGCCAGTTGATGTAGAACTGCCGTACATTCAGCATCACTACCATCATTGACGAGGATAATCGGATATTGAAATTGTTCCAGATACTGCACAAGATCAGCAAGATAGTGCGGATGATTATAAACAGGAATAACAATGCCATAGTTCAACATCAGCGGACTCCTAGAGCTGTTCAAGCGCAAACAATAGACGCCCTGAAGCCAAGACCTGTTGCTCTGAGGTAATTTCAAAGCTAATTTTATGCTGTTTTCGTGTTAATTTTAACTGTATCACTGCATAAGGACGTATCAGGTTCTGGAACTTGATCTGCTCCAAGCCCTGACACTCATTTAAGTCAGACCAGCTACTCTTGGCAAACTGTTGAATAAAACTGATCTGCCCAACACCAGGATAAATCGGTTGATTCAGGAAATGCCCCTTAAAGCATTCCAGTTCGGCAGGAAACTCAAGGCTAAAATATTGCTCGTCCTGTTGTTGCCATTGCGATAGCACGACTGGCTGTAACATCGGTGTAAATAATGCTTTTAAATAATTTTTATCGCGTTTTGACTGAGCATTTTGTGGAATCTGACTCAAAAAGCGCCATTGTCGAGGAATGGCAATGCTTTCCAGCTGAGACTGTAACTGCTGCTTCAACTGTTTTACAAAAGCAGCTTTACCTAAGTGAATTAACTGCTGTTGAGCCTCTGCACTGAGCACCACAATCGCTGCCAGAATTTGCCGATGTTGATGTTCAAGTAGTAGCGTGTGGCTTTGCTCTACTTCCGCTAAATTATTCAGATTGTGCTCAATCGCATCCAGACTCAAGCGCTTTTCTTCCAACTTGATAATGCGGTCCAAACGACCTAAAAGTTTGAATTGCTTATCGTCGATATTAATCCACTTAGCAGCATCACCAGTGATGATCCAGCCAGACTCGCCCGCATGGTTACTTCGCACCATGAGTTGAGTGTTTGCAGCAATCTGAATCTCAACATTCTTAAAAGCTGTCCATGCGGCATCATCATATTGACGATGTGCAATCCCCCCAGTTTCTGAACTCCCGAGTACTTCAACAATCGGTACATTCAAATGTGGTCGAACACCTGCATCTAATTTTCCACCCGAACTGAACACCATTTCGCACTGCTGCAAGACCAAATCCTGCGTCCAGCGTTTTAATAAAGCAGGACTGGAAATCAGATAGTTGCTCCACCCTTGTTGAGCTAAACGCTGTTGAGCTTGAATAACATCTTCAGGAAAAGCCAGTTGCGGATTAAAAAAATGACGTCCTGTTGCCAACGGTAAAAGCAGTTTGAACAGTAATCCATAAATATGCTGGTGACTGACTGTAGCAATGGCAACGCTTTTCTGGTTGAACTGAAAACTGCCAGCTAAGCCAATCACTTCATTGAGGAGTTGCTTTAAAGTACGTTCGATCTTTTTCGGCTCGCCTGTTGAACCCGAGGTAAAGAACATGATCTCTGCCTGATTTAAGAAATCATCATCTTGTATACGAATCAGTTGAGAAAAGCGTTCATCTACATTCACAGTAACAGACTGACGGCTCAGAAAGTAAATCTGTTGCTGGGCAAATTGTTGTTCTAAATCTCGGACACGATTGGGAGGTAAAATGATTTTTTTATTGGCCAATAAGCCTGCAAAAAATAACAACAGAAACTGATAGCTATCTTGTTCCCACAATGCCCAAGTCTCTTGGCTCAATCCCTTGATTGCTGCAGCTTGTTCAGCGACATCTTGCCAAAAATCGGCATGAGAAATTGTTTTTAATTCAGAAGTAATACACAATGTATTCGCTGAATCAGCATCATTATAAAAAGAAATAGGCATAATATTTTAAGGTGTCGTTTGATTTAAACGTTGATGTCTTTTTCGCAAGATGTACTCACCGAGGAATAATATCCCCATCAATAGGTAAGACACAAAGCCGTTATAAATGATCCAATATTTCATTGGTGCAAATACCGTTGTCAGTGCAATCACGGCATTCATCATAAAGAAAAGGCACCAAACCACAGTGACTTTCCGTGTCCACACCACGCCAGAGGCTGGCAGATCAGGTTCAACCAGACGAGCAAAACGCTCAATCATGGAAGGTGGTCGATACAGTGTCAGTGCAAAAATTATCAACGCACCGAGACTCATGCCAACAGGATAAAGCTTGAGCCAAGCATGATCTTTTAAAATCAGACTTAATCCACCACAAATAATGGCTAAACCAGTCAGCGGTAACATCAAATCTTTTTTGGCGCTCAGCAAGCGACTAACACCCAAAACGACGAGTAAAACACTGACCCAGATGAACTGTCCATGCGACAGGCTCCATCCAACAATAAAGGGGTACAACACAAAAAATGTGATCAATCCCCCTCTAAATAGATGTCTCATTCAGCCGTCATGTTCTGAATGACCACAACAACATCTTGTACTGTTCTTACGGTTTTAAAATCTTCAGGCTTGACTTGCTTGCCAGTCAGTTCTTTAATTTTAACCACAAGATCAACAGCATCAATGCTGTCTACATCTAGATCTTCATATAAATTGGAATCAAGTTGGATATCATCAGGTTCAATTTCGAATAAATCCTGCATCCACTCTCTTAACTTTGCCAGCACCTGTTCTTGAGTTAACATTGATCTACTCCTTAACCAGCTTGCTGTGCTTCAACCAAAGCCACTAAGCTTTGAACTGATTTAAAATGTTGTTTGGTTTCATCTGATTCTGCATTCAAATGAATGTTATAGCGTTTTTTCAATGCCAAGCCTAACTCTAGCGCATCAATTGAGTCTAGGCCCAAACCCTCACCAAAGAGTGGTGCTTCAGTTTCAATATCACTGATGCCAATATCCTCAAGCGCGAGAACATCAATAATCATTTGCTTTAATTCATCAGCAAGATTGCTCATTTTTCGATAACTCATTATTAAAAATTTGATAAAAACCCTGATTCAACTGACGCACCTGTTTCGGTGAAACTTCTGAATCTGCCAAGATATCTTGGACTTCTATTGCATCCAGCACCTTAATCTCAATATGAAAAGGCTGTGCGGGCACATGATACCATTTTTCATTTTTGGTTAAGGTGGATGGCATACATGTAATCAAAACTGGACGTACGGGCACATTGGCACGAATCGCAATATTTGCAGCACCACGTTGGAACTCATTCAGGCATTCACCTTTTTCAGTTCGAGTTCCTTCAGGAAAAATCAGTAATGAAGCTGCACCCTGCTGTTTTAATCGAAGCACACAGTCTTCAATAAACTGCTGTGAACCTGCATTTAAAATATAACCCGCACTCCGTACTGGACCACGTGTAAATGGATTAGACCATAAGGACTGTTTAACAACACAATTGGCTTGTTGCATTAATCCAATCATCACCACGACATCAATTAAGGTTGGATGATTGGCAATGACCAATTCTTGGCGGCTACTTTGCAGCTTTTCCAATCCCTCGACTGAATAAGTCATCACGCCAAGCTTGACCAACATTTCAGTAAAGCCCTTGAAGCTGTAATGAATGACTTGCTGCGCGCGCTGCTGACGCACAACGTGATTACGGCTGCTTAAATGAACCAAGGGAGCCACAACCGTTGCAATCCCAATCCCACCCGCACCAAAACTTGCAAAGCTGAAACCTGTAGCTGCGACACGCCAAGCATAATTGGCTTTCTGTTTAATCTGATTCAGCTTTAACATTTTTTCCATCTCAACACAGATCGGCCTGCTTCTGTAGCCTGCCAAAACTGGTAAAAAGCTAAACTTTCTAATGATTCCGAGCCACTGAGCTGTAAAACTTCCAGATTGGGATTTTCTAAACTCACGACGGTCGCCAAAGCAAATGCAGAGAACTCAGTGGCATCATTATAAACACTCGGTAAAGCTTGATCATATGCCACCACCAACACACGTTGTGCCGAGGGTGTTGACTTTAAAATGGCATAAGCCTCAATCAATGCTTCCGTCCATTCACAGCTTAAACTTGTCGAGGGCGTCGCATCCTGACATAGAATCGAATACAAGCCTGCAATTGCATTGTGAACTGAGGTTGAAAATTGTGTTGGTGATGGTGTTTGTTGTTGTAATACGTCTTGGAGAATATGCAAGGTTTTTTGTTCGTCCCCATATCGGGAAGCCCAAACAATATAATCAACATGTTGGCCATTTAAGGTTGTCAAAGCGCTGCTTAATGCCATTTTTGCCAAGGCAGATAGACGTCGACGCTGCATGGCAGGAATAGCGTCCAACGCAGCATAGTTTTGCTGTGCATCAATACGCTGAGGCTGCGTTAGATGGAGTTTCAACATGCAATGCATCGTCCAGTGTTCAGTGTTCAGTGTTCAGTGTTCAGTGTTCAGTGTTCAGTGTTCAGTGTTCAGTGTTCATGTATAAACACATCATCAATAATCTTTTGTGGGCGCATTATAGCACTGTGACTAAATTTAACAAAAAAATATTTTATTTACATTTCAATAACTTAAATCGATGTTTTTTAATATGCGTTTGAAACAAATAAAATGTAAAGTTTTTCTAAACATAAGTTAATATTATTAACTTTAATGATCTAAAAATTATCATAAAAAAGCCCAAAACAAAGTTTGGGCTTATGATTTTATCTTGAATTAACGCTTCATTTTTTTCTCAGCTTTTTTGAACTTCTGTACATAACGACGTTTACGTGCGGCAACACGCTCATCTACCATAGATTTACGACCTTCAAATGGATTATCTGAGGTTTTGAAATCAACACGCACTGGCGTTCCTTCCAGTTTATATACTTTACGGAACACATTTTCGAGATAACGACGATAGTCCGCAGGGGTTTTGTCAACCTTATTGCCGTGGACTACAATCGTTGGTGGATTTTGTCCGCCCATGTGCGCATAACGCATTTTAATACGTTTACCCCCAATCATTGGCGGCTGATGCGCTTCTGTTGCATCATTCAAAATCTGGGTTAATTTTGCAGGCGAAACTTTCAAATGTGACGATTCATAAGCACGATGGATAGTTGGATACATTTCCCCCACCCCTGTACCATGTAATGCAGAGATTAAATGCACTTTCGCCCAAGGAATAAAGTCAAAACGACGATCGACATCCAACTTACATTGTTTACGGTCGTATTCAGTCATGTTGTCCCATTTATTAATGGCAATCAACATCGCACGTCCAGCTTCAAGCGCATAGCCTATCAGATGTAAATCTTGTTCGACCACACCTTCACGTGCATCTAAAACCACAACAATGACATGTGCATCTTTAATCGCTTGTAGCGTTTTCACAATTGAGAATTTCTCAATCATTTCATCTACTTTACCTTTACGACGTACACCCGCAGTGTCAATTAAGGTGTATTTACGACCATCACGTTCAAACGGAATATAAATAGAATCGCGTGTCGTGCCTGGTTCATCAAATGCAACCACACGATCTTCACCGAGCAAACGGTTGACCAAAGTCGATTTACCAACGTTTGGACGACCAATAATGGCTAAACGTAAGCCTGTCGCCTTATCATGCGCTTCATCGCTTTCATCTTCTGGAACATCAACCAAGACATCCTCAAGCATTTGCTGTACGCCACGGCCGTGACTAGCAGCCACTTGTAAGGGCTCACCCATACCAAGTTTGTAAAACTCAACCAAAGCAGCTTCAGCATGAACGCCATCTACCTTGTTGGCAACAAGGTAGATTTTTTTACCTAAAGTACGTAATTCACGTGCGATTTGTTCGTCTGAGGCCAATAGACCTGCACGAGCATCGACCACAAAAACGATAATGTCAGCTTCATTGATTGCCGTTTTTGACTGCTCTGCCATGTAGCTATCAATACCGCCTTCATTTTCACCAATACCACCAGTATCGACGACAATAAACGACTTATTTTGAAAAACCGCATCACCATATTTGCGGTCACGAGTTAAACCAGCGAAGTCAGCAACCAAAGCATCACGACTTTTTGTGATTTGGTTAAATAGCGTTGATTTTCCGACATTTGGACGACCAATGAGCGCAATAACGGGTTTCATAGTTAACCTTGATATAGAGAATAACCTTGAGGTATGAATGATCATAATGGGATCTTGCCGAGTACTCACCCTATTTGGGGATAAGCCTTCAGCTCGACCTACCTTGCGAAACGTTGTTTCTCATTCCGGGAAAAGTAGGCAAAACCATTGTCATCCACATGAAGAGCGACTATAGCTCCGCAAGGTTCACTACCGTCGAGTTTCTTAACTTGCCACAGAAACTTCATTTAATAAATGTAGTCCTGTCTCAAACAATTGTGGATGACGTTTCCGAGTATCACATTTCAATTAAAATTTGATACCGAACTCAAGTAAATAAAATAAAAATTCGGGGCTTTGATAATCAAATACCCCGATAGATGTTTTGTCTAGCAATTGCTAATCAGCTATTTTACCACAAGCTTGGATAAAATTAACGATTCTGCCAAATGCTTAATGCACCTTTTCGTGTAGCGACATAAAGCTGATCATCAATCACACGTAGTGAACGGACATCTCCACGCGTTTTTGCACGACCAATCAGCTTACCCGAAGCAGGCTCAATCAGATGTAAAACACCATCTAAATCACCGACCACGAGATTTTGTCCCAACATCACAGGGTTACTTAACTTACGATTCAATAAGCTTTCATTCTGCCAAACCAACTCGCCTGTAGCGAGATCGTAGGCATTCAATTTACCATCAACTGTTGATATAAATACTTTATCTTCAGATACTTCTGGACGGTTGGTACTACTCGCATCTTCGCTCCACACCACACGTTGTGTCGCTAAATCAGTCACAGTCACTTGCCCTTGAAAGCTACTGGTCACTAAATATTGACCTGCAACCACTGGATCACCATTGATATCAATCAAACGTTGAATATCTGAACGACCTTCACTGATGGCAACACGACGTTGGAACTGAGGTATACCGCTAATCACATCGATTGCATAGATATACGCATTGGCTGAAGCAATGAGTACTGTGCGCTCATCCAAAGGTACAGGAGCAGCTTGACCACGCAAGCTAAACTGAATATTTGGCAGTTTATAAGCCCAAACCTGTTGTCCTGAAACAGCATCATGTGCAAATACAGTTCCATCATTTGCCAGTGTAATCACACGACCTAACTGTATTGAGGATGGAGATAAAATGGCACCAGACAATTGTGTTGTCCACTTTTGCTCACCTGTGGTTTGGTCTAAAGCAAACAACTGCCCTTTTCGATTACCAACAACCACAATCCCTTCGCCTGCTTCAACACCAGCCGTTAGCTCTTGTTTGGTAATCTTACTTTTCCAAAGACGTTGTTTACCGTTATAAGCTGAGACTTGCCCATCTGGATCAGGCGTGAAAATCACACCATTGTCTGTATCGAGCTGTAAACGTAAAGATTCAGCCGCATTGGTAGAAGAAACACTTTGCGAAAAGACAAGGTTTAAGCTCTGTTCTTGCGTGATTTTTGGCAATGGATTGGGTTTCACTGGCTTAACTTTATTACTCGAACATCCAACGAATAAAGCTGAGGCAATAGCGATTGCCAATGGTAGTTTTAGTTTATTCTGCATTAAGACTCATCCACATTGGTATCTAAGATCGGGCGCTCAACTTCAGGATCATCTACTAAAACGCCAACACTTTCGAGTTTAATTTGTA
This sequence comes from Acinetobacter sp. NIPH 2699, assembly GCF_022549355.1. Classification (GTDB taxonomy): domain Bacteria; phylum Pseudomonadota; class Gammaproteobacteria; order Pseudomonadales; family Moraxellaceae; genus Acinetobacter. The sequence continues at coordinate 34,573 of NZ_JAKZGL010000006.1, read as the reverse complement.
AAAGCTGACGCTCTTTCTTACGCTCGATCAAGCTATCCCACGCACTCTGATACGCTTTACGTGCTGATTCAGTTTCTTTTTTCGCAACAAAAATATCACCACGAAGTTCATCTACTGTCGCTTGAAAGGTTGGCTCAACCACCTTGTCCAAGGTCTTTAACGCTTCGTCATATTTCTTCTGCGCGAGTTGTGCATCTGCTAAACGTAGTTTAACAATTTGCACCAACCCTGCATCTTTGACTGTTGAATTTTCAACTTTCTTTAATGCTTTTTCAGCCGCAACATAATCATCTTTGTCATAAGCGAGCTTTGCTAGAAGAAATTGTGTTTGCAACGCCTGTACTGAATTCGCATCTTCTTTCACAATTTTATCGGCTGCTTCAGAGATGGTCTCAAATGCATTCGGCTGACCCGAGATCGCTTGCGCCTCATCCATCAACTTTTGTACTTTCGCCGTTTGGTTCTGAGACTCAGCAAGCGTTTTCTTTTGCCAGTATTCCCATCCGAAAAAGGCAATCAAGGCAATGAGAATTCCGCTAATGATTGCAGAACCATATTTTTTGGCAAACGACTTAAATTGGTCGAATTGTTCATCATCACTTAAACTCATGTGATTGTCCTTTTCCTAAATATTTTATTGTTTAAATTTCTCGATAAAAAATGACGTAAGCGCTGTTAAAGCAACTTGTGACTGCTCAGCAGTTGCAAGCTCCTTCACCAAAAGCTGTTGTGATTCCCACTCGCGCTCACCCAAAATCACGGCATAGATCGCACCAGATTGATCTGCCTTTTTCATTTGGCTTTTCATACTGCCTTGAGAGCCTGTTTTAAGGCGAATTGGGCTATTTACTGCTTCCAGTTGATCACGAATTTGCTCAGCCAATAGCAGTGCTTTTGCTTGATAAGCAGGTTCAGCCAATAAGAACACTTCACAGTCACGTACAATTTTCACTTGCTCTACTTGCTCGAGTAACAGCAGCAAACGCTCCATACCCATCGCAAAACCAACAGCAGGCACAGATTGATCCGCTTTGCCCTTCAACTGGCCAACCAGACCATCATAACGACCACCCGCACAGACCGTTCCTTGTGAACCCAACATGGTGGTGGTCCACTCGAAAACCGTCTTGTTGTAGTAATCTAAGCCTCGTACCAGTTTTTGGTTAATCACAAATTCAATTCCAGCATCGGTTAAGTATTGCTTTAATTGTTCAAAGTGATTGATTGAGTCTTCTTTCAGAAAATCATGCAACTTTGGCGCATGTTCTAAAATCTTTTGAGTCGATTCACTCTTAGAGTCCAGAATACGTAATGGATTGGTGCTGAGACGGCGTTGTGAATCTTCGTCTAACGCATCTTTGTGCTGATTTAGAAACTCAACCAATGCGGCACGATATTCAGCACGTTCATCGGTTTCGCCTAATGTATTGATTTCAAGCTGCACTTTGTCTGCCACGCCCATACGTTTCCACAAGCGTGCGGTCATTAAAATGATTTCCGCATCAATATCAGGCGTAGCGACACCAAAGGTTTCTACACCAAACTGATGAAACTGGCGATAGCGACCTTTTTGGGGTTTTTCATAGCGAAACATGGGGCCGACATACCAAACACGCGGTGTAGCACCACGCAATAAGTTATGTTCCAACATGGCACGTACACAGCCTGCTGTCCCTTCAGGACGCAAGGTCAGTGATTCTGGCGGCGTTCCTTTGTCAAAAAAGGTATACATTTCTTTTTCAACGATATCGGTTGCATCACCAATGGCACGTTTAAATAAACCCGTTTGTTCTACGATAGGTAGCCGAATTTGTTGATAACCGTATGCATCCATTAAAGATGCAAGTTGTTGTTCCAGACTTCTCCAAGCCGCAGTTTGCGTTGGAAGGGTGTCATTAAAACCTTTGATCGCGACGATTGAACTCATGACCTACTCAAAAACTTGTACGAATAATTTCTTTAGATTTAGCTTCTTCAATCTCTTGAACGCGTTGACGAACCATTGATTCAATTTCATCAACCAACTGATTGGTGTCAATTAAATGGCTTTTCTCACCATTTCGATAGACCAGTGAACGTGGCGAGGCACCAACAATACCAATATCGGCTTCTTTGGCTTCACCCGGACCATTCACTTTACATCCGATCACAGATAAATCCATCGGTGTACGAATATCTTCTAAACGCTCTTCTAATGCTTGCATCACTTGAATCACGTTAAACTCTTGACGTGAGCAACTCGGGCAAGCAATAAAGTTAATTCCATTTGAGCGCAAACTCAAAGATTTTAAAATATCAAAGCCAATTTTGATTTCATCTTCAGGTTCAGCAGCAAGCGAAATTCGCATGGTATCGCCGATCCCTTCCATCAGTAATCCACCAAGCGCAATTGCTGATTTCACCGTACCTGTACGATAAATCCCTGCTTCAGTCACACCTAAATGTAATGGATTATCAATCTGTTGTGACAACAAACGATAAGCATCCATGGTTAAGAATACATTCGATGCTTTTACACTGATTTTAAACTCATGAAAGTTTAAACGATCAAGGATATCAATATGACGCATGGCCGATTCAAGCAAAGCCTGTCCAGTTGGTTCGCCATATTTCGCTTGTAAATCTTTTTCCAATGACCCTGCATTCACCCCAATACGAATTGAAATACCATGATGTTTGGCAGCGGCAACCACTTCACGTACTTTTTGATCAGAGCCAATATTACCCGGATTAATCCTGAGACAATCTGCGCCATAATCCGCCACAGCCAAAGCAATGCGATGATCAAAATGAATATCTGCCACTAAGGGCACAGAAACACGTTTACGAATCGCACCGAAAGCCTCTGCGGCTTCCATCGAAGGCACAGAAACACGCATAATGTCTGCACCAGCTTCTGCACAACGCTCGATTTGCGCGACAGTCGCATCTACATCACAGGTTTCAGTATTGGTCATACTCTGAACACTAATCGGGGCATCACCGCCGACATACACCGACCCCACACGAATTTTACGTGTTGGGCGACGCTTAATTGGGTTCACGATCATCGTATAGCTCTACCTTTTAGCATTAGCGAGACAAACGGAATTCAGCTTTACCATTTACAGTATAAGGACGCAAGGAAATCTGTTCTTGATTTAAACTGAGTGATACAGCGGTCGCATCATCCAAACGGATTTGGAAAGGTGATTCACCGGTCAAGGTTAACGTCGATGCTTGACGACCTGTTGCTAAAACTTTAGCTGTTGAATCCACAATATGTACGGACGTTGGTCGGCTAAAATTCAAGACAAGCTGGTCACCTGATGTTGCGACGGTATTCGCCATTGGGAGAATTTCAATATTTGAATTGGTGATCTGTGGAACATCAATGTCATCTTTCGTGCTTGATGACCAGTTTTGCACAGCCATCACAGCGAACCAACCAAGCAAAACCACAATCGCAAGAATCACGATACGCTTTAACCATTGACGATTGCGAACACTGTTCGAACCTGAAAGTTTCCCCATGATTTTAATCGGTGAGTTATTCAACGCATGGCTTGCTTTCAATCCAGTATCATTTGCATAGATCTCATCAAAGCGCTGAATGATCGCGCTCGCATCTGCATTTAAATATTTTGCATAAGCACGATAATAACCTTTGATAAACGTCGCTTCTGGCAATGACGTATAATCATCTTGCTCTAATGCTTTCAAAGTTTTGACGGGCATATTCATTGCACGTGCAATCTCATCAAGTTCTTTCTTTTGTGCAATACGAATTTGACGCAAATACTCACCAGGTCGTTGAATATTTCCCAAAGTTGACGAAGGAGAGTTTGAGCCAGTTGGCTGATGTGAATTTGGATTTATTTCCATACGGCCTCAGTACTGTACTGTAATTGCAAATAACGTTGATATTCTAGACTTTCTGGAAATAAAGCACGTAATTGATTGACCAACACTTGCATTCCCAATTGATCCGCATTCGCGCGAGCAATGCGTATACCCAGCCAAAGCGCACGTGCACCTTGGTTTTTTTGTCCCACATTACGAACATATTGTTCATATAACTGTGCTGCGTCTCTATTGTTTTGTTGCAAATAGAAAATTTCCGACAACTCTAACATTGAAATGGTTGCATTTCGATTTGCTTGTAGTGCCTGTTTGAATGATTTTTCAGCATTCGCAACATCACCTATGATTAAATAGATCCGCCCTAGATTTTCCAACGCCTGAAAGCGCTGATCATAACCTAAGGTTGCACCCGCACGGGTGAACTGCTCAATCGCTTCATTATAGCGCTGCATTTGATACAAATATGTACCGTAATTATTACGAGCTTGTGCATTATTCGGTTCAGCAGAAATTGCGCGCTTAAAATATGCGTCTGCTTTTTCCATATTGAGTTTACTGCCCTCTTGTTGCAGTAAAATACCCATCATCATATTGGCATTTGCATCACGGGAATTGATTTTTAAAGCTTGGTCAAGCGAACGTTTAGCTGCATCCAGATCACCGTTACGAATATATTCTGCGGCTAATTGGCTACGAACCTGCACGGCCTTTTCAGGATTTTTGGTCGATGATGTGGTTTGGCAAGCTGTTAAGCCCCATACAGCAAGTACAACTGTTGTCGCTATAATCGTTTTTAGTCGAGTTGTATTCAACGCTTTATCCCCAAGTTTTATCCTTGTGTGCGCAAAATTTCTTGTCGTTGCGCCACTTTCTTTTTCCACTGTTCGGCGCGACGAGTACGGTCAGCAACTTGTCCCACCAATTGTCCACACGCTGCATCAATATCATCACCACGTGTCTGACGAATCGTACACACAAATCCTGCATCAGACAAAGTTTTTTGGAAAGCAATGATTCGATTGCGACTCGAACGTCCATAAGGTGCATGCGGAAATGGATTAAACGGAATGAGGTTAATTTTACTTGGTAAATTCTTTAACAATTTCACCAGTTGTTGCGCATGTTCAGCGTGATCATTGACCCCTTCCAACATGACATATTCAATCGTCACGTGTTTACGCGCACTTTCATTGCCATCTTTGGCCAAATATCGCTGACATGCAGCAATCAATTGTTGTAATGGGTATTTTTTATTAATGGGGACTAATTCATTGCGTAATTCATCATTCGGCGCATGCAATGAGATCGCCAATGCCACATCAATATCTTGGATTAACTGATCAATTTTTGGAACAACACCAGAGGTTGACAAAGTCACACGGCGTTTAGACATACCATAAGCAAAATCATCCAGCATCAAGCGCATTGAGCTGAGGACGGCATCATAGTTTAATAATGGCTCACCCATGCCCATCATCACCACATTGGTGACAGTGCGCTCACGCTCTGCCACAGGCACTTCTTCCATATAAGAATAATTGGCCATCCAAAGCTGCCCGATGATTTCAGCAGGGGTTAAATCACGTTGGAAACCTTGTTTACCAGTCGAACAAAATGAGCAATCTAATGCACAACCCACTTGTGAAGAAATACATAAAGTCTTACGAGAGCCTGTTTTGTCTTCCGCAGGAATCAATACCGTTTCAACTAAAGATCCGTCACCCTCGCCCACACGGAATACCCACTTACGTGTCCCATCTTTTGAATAGTTGCGATGAACCACTTCTGGGGCTTTAATTTCACAAATTTTTTCGAGTTTTTCACGCAATTTCCCCGAGATATTGGTCATCTCAGCAAAATCAGTGACGAAATATTGATGAATCCACTTCATGATCTGACCGGCGCGAAACTTTTTTTCGCCCATGTCTTCAAAGAATTTTTCTAATTCAACTCGCGACATGCCAAGTAAATTTACTTTATTGTCGGCAGCTTGAACGACAGGCGTATTGAATGACTGTTGTTTTTCATCTGAATTTACTGATGAAACGACGACTGCAGAACTCATGTGAATTTACCTAAACAATATCAGCACTAGAAAACACTGTGCATTATTTACACAATACAATCTATAAAAAATAAAAAACCAGATAAGTAGTATACCACTTATCTGGCTTGAATACTTTGGATTAACGAGTGCGTGGGCAGATCTCGTTATCAGCAAAGAAGTAAGCGATTTCACGCTCAGCAGAAGCAACTGAGTCAGAACCGTGCGCAGCATTTTCATCGATGCTTACAGCGAAATCAGCGCGGATTGTACCCGGTGCAGCTTCTTTAGGATTGGTTGCACCCAAGATTTCACGGTGAGCAAGCACTGCATTTTCGCCTTCAAGTACTGAAACAACCACTGGACCAGAAGTCATGAAAGCAACTAAGTCACCAAAGAAACCACGTTCTTTGTGCTCAGCATAAAAGCCTTCTGCATCAGCTTGAGAAAGCTGTTTCATTTTAGTTGCAACGATTTTCAAACCCGCTTTTTCGAAACGAGCAAAGATGTCGCCGATGTTGTTTTTAGCAACTGCATCTGGTTTTACGATAGATAAAGTACGTTCAATCGCCATGGTTGGCTCCTATTATGGTCTAAACACTAAAAAATTTGCCGCATTATACCGATGTCATCGCGAATAATCAGCTTGAATCTGTAAAAGTTCAACGATTTCGGATGAATTTCTAACGAACCTCATCCAGCCATGCCATTTGAATCGCTTCAAGCAAACCTTCTGTCGATTTAGTCGGATCATCATTGAAATCTGGTAATGCGCAAACCCACGCATGAAGATCGGTAAAACGAATCCATTGCGGATCCACCTCTGGATGCGCCTCGACCAATTCAATCGCGATATCCATCGTATCTGTCCAACGTAAGCCCATATAACAACCTGAGTAAATAAATATGATTAGAGCTACTTTAACAAATCATCAGATTTAAGAGATAGTGTTGTGTTGCTAAATTCTCTGGTAAATAGCTTATAAAAGAATATTAAAACTTGGCGCGAGTAAAATAATGGCACTGGCAACGGATGCACCAATCATTGCCCCCACAATCACATCACTTGGATAATGCAACCCGAGAACCATGCGTGACAATGCGATAAGGAGCGTAAATGGCAACATCAGCATCAGTAAAACAGGTTGAATATAACCCAATGTAATCGTCAACATCACCGCATGTAAGGTATGACCTGATGGAAAACTAAAGTGATCCAATGGTCGCTCGCCCAAGACAATCACTTGGTGGACTTGATAAGGTCTTGGACGCGTGGTTTTATGTTTTAAAAATTTATAGATTAAGGTTCCCACCAAACCAGCCGCAATCAAATACAGAATTTGCAGACCATAAGCCAAGCCTTGCATCACCCATACCGACAACAACATCACATACCAAAATGGCCCATCACCTAAACGACTAATTGTTTTAAAAAATAAGGCGATGCGTTGTGACTGTGAAAGATGGTTAAGGTATAGACAACCTTTTAAATCGAGATCGAGTATTTTTATTTTTGCATTTTGAAAGTTCATCATCTTCTCCTATTTGAGAAATTAGGTAGAGGTCATGGGAGACTCCCTTGCTACCTGATAAAGTGCTTGTTCTAATTGTTGTACAGGAAATTGCCAGCTAGATTGTTGTACGCTTTCACTGGCAAGTAAGCCCATTTGTCTCAACTGCGGGAGCGCAGGTAAATGACAAATAGCTTGAATTAAATCGGCTGTGTTCCCCAATGGAACCAACCACCCTGTAATCTCTTGTTTGACATGCTGATGTGCACAAACATAATCATAAGCCACGACAGGCAAACCACTGGCAATCGCTTCGAGTACCACATTGCCAAAAGTATCTGCTTGACTGGCAAAGGTAAAAACATCCGCACTTGCATATGCAGCCGATAGCTCACGACCACTCAGGCTACCCATGAAAATCACATCTTTTGAGGTGGTTAATTTACCTAGACGAGCACGATCTGGCCCATCCCCCACGATCACAAACTTAAAATTTGTGCCTTGCTGTGCTTGCAGCGCGTGGAAACTTTTAATCAGCACATCGACTTCTTTTTCTGGCGATAAGCGCCCCACATAGAGCATTACGCGAGTATCAGCATCGACACCCCATTGTTGACGTAATTGTGCTGAACGATATTTTGGTGAAAATTTTGCAGTATCCACACCTCGTCCAACCACCACCAATGGACAGGTCACACCGAAACCACGTAAGGCTTGCTCCGTATATTGACTCGGCACGCAGGTGACATCGGTGCTGTTATGGAACCACGTTAAATAGCGTTGAATCGGTTTTACTAAAAAAGCCAAGTCAAAGAAACGACTAAAGTCATGAAACGCAGAATGAAAACCACTTGATACAGCGATTTTTTTAGATTTAGCCGCTTGTAAAGCGGTAAGTCCCAAAGGCCCTTCAGTCACGATATGCACCACATCTGGTGCAAACTTTTCAAAGGCTTTTGAAACCTTTAAATATTGTGGCCAACCAAATTGAACGCTTGGGTACTTCGGGATCGGTTGTGCAAGAACAAAGCATTCTTGATCAGGATGAAATTCTGTACACACTTCTTTTTGTGTCGGACGGACCAATAAGATTTTATGACCTAGACGTTGTAAACCTTGGCATAATTGCATCATCGATAACGCCACACCATTGATCTCTGGTGGCCATGTTTCAGTCACAATCGCGATTCTTAAACGGGGACGAACTAAATCTTGAAGCTCAGATAATTCATTTTGTTGATCTTTAAGTTGTTTCCTTTTAAAGTAAAATTTTACACTTTCAGGAAACTGTTCTTGCTTTAATAGAGATGTCGCGTATGTACTTTGCATATCGCCATCCATTTGTGTCGTTATTTTCATGCTTTAAGCATATAAATATTTTTTGACACTTTAATGATCAATAGATGACAGTTTTTTGACAGTGTTAAAATAAAAAAGCCCTATCTCGAACAGAGACAGAGCATCAAAACATGAGCAGCTATTGAATTGACATCAAACCAATGGATTATCGACCTTAAATAACTGCTGATCCTCTAAACGGTAAGCAATCAACTGCTGCCCCCAAACACAACCACCATCAACACTCTGTATTTTTGAAGTTATGGTTTTCCCATGTAAAGCCGCCCAATGTCCAAAAAGAATCTGGTGGGTTTGCGCAGTCGGACTTTCAAAATCAAACCAAGGCTGAAACCCTTCTGGCATTGGCGCGTCTAAGCCCTCTTTAAAACTAAACTCAAGACGACCATCCACATCGGTCAGACGCATACGGGTTAAATAATTGGTGATACAACGCAGACGTGCCATACCCATTAAATCATTAGACCAAACATCAGGTTGTGTACCAAACATTTCTGCCAAAAAATGATCGAGCACAGTTAAATCATCATGACCCACAACATCTTGTACTTCACGAGCATGACGTTCAGTTTGCTCAGCATCCCACAACAAAGGAACACCGGCATGCGTCAAAATCGTGTGTTGATTGGGCAGTAAACACAACGGTTGCTTACGCAACCAGTCGATGAGCTCATCGCCATCAATCGCATCAATAATGTCTTGGATTCGATCCTTGTCTTTGACTTTTTTAAAGCCACGTGCGCAAGCAATCAAGGTCAAATCATGATTGCCTAAAACCGTTGCGGCAGCACCGCGATCAGCGAGCTTTTTAACAAAGCGTAATGCGCCAACTGAGTTTTCACCACGCGCCACCAAATCACCAGCAAACCATAAAAAGTCTTGATCAGGATCAAAGCGAATTTCTTTCAATAATGCCTTAAGTGCTTCGAAACAACCTTGCACATCACCAATGACATAATTATAGCGCTTAGACATTACTGCACCATTTGATCAGATAACGCGACAAACTGAGCCAAGCTTAAGGTCTCTGGACGTGCCATTGGATCAACGCCTGCTTTTTCAAAACCATCTTCAGCCAGCATTCCTTTCAAGCTATTTCGTAACGTTTTACGGCGTTGCGTGAAGACGTGCCCAACCAGACGTGCTAAAGCTTTTTCATTATTTGCAACAATCGGCTTGGTTTCATAAGGCTCTAAACGGAATACAGCCGAAGTCACCTTTGGCGGTGGATTAAATGAACCTGGTGGTACTTCAAATAAAAATGTTGGTTTGCAGAAATACTGAATCATCACCGACAAACGACCATACTCTTTGGTGTTAGGTACAGCGGTAATACGATCCACAACCTCTTTTTGCAACATGAAATGCATATCTTTGACTTTGTCACCAAATTCCAAGAGATGGAACAATAAAGGCGTTGAAATGTTATAAGGCAAATTTCCGACGACACGAAGTGGACGACCGTCTTGAAATAATTGAGTGAAATCGTATTTCAATGCATCCGCTTCAATAATGGTCAAACGCTCAGGGTGCGGCACGCGCGCAGGTAAGCCAGCGGCCAAGTCGCGATCCAGTTCCACGACAGTGAGAGCGTCACACTCACCAATTAACGGAGAGGTCAATGCAGCCAAACCCGGACCAATTTCAACAATATTTTCACCCGTACGAGGATTTACCGAGCGTACAATTTTGGCAATGACACGTTGATCATGTAAAAAGTTCTGACCAAAACGTTTTCGAGCCTGATGCCCTTCATCTTTAGGGTTTAGGGCATTAATTTGATACATATATTTATACTCAATATTCCAAACTTAATTCTCCCCTCGTTGATAAAGAGGGTAAGAGGTGACTAAAACTTCGCGAGGGAGGTTCGAGCTAAATCAAGTGCTAAATCTACTGCCACATGCAAACTCGATGCTTTTGCTTGTCCAGTACCTGCAAGAGAAAGGGCTGTACCATGATCGACTGAGGTTCGAACAAAGGGTAAGCCTAAAGTGATATTTACCGCTTCACCAAAGCCCTGTGATTTTAACACAGGTAGACCTTGATCGTGATACATTGCCAAAACTGCATCCGCATCTTTCAGGTTTTCAGGGGTAAATAAGGTATCGGCAGGCAGACTCAGACTCATCTGAATACCCTGCGCTCGATAGCTTTCCAGAACAGGATTGATAACTTCAATTTCTTCTCGCCCCAAATAACCATCCTCACCTGCATGAGGATTTAGCCCACACACTAAAATTCTAGGCTGAATAATTTTAAATTTTGTTTTTAAATCATGAATCAGAATATCAATCACTTGATGCAAACGTTCTTTGGTAATTGCATCAGGTACATTCCGTAAGGCTAAATGCGTGGTGGCTAAGGCGACACGCAATGACTTGGTCGCCAGCATCATCACCACACGATCAATACCCGCAAATTCTTGGTAATATTCGGTATGACCACTAAAGGCAATGCCTGCATCATTGATAATGGATTTCTGCACAGGTGCTGTCGCAACACCCACACTCGCCCCTGCCATTGCGTAATCGGCAGAACGGCGCAACTGCTCCAAAACATAGGCAGCATGTGCTGGATTTAACTGCCCCAGTTCAACTTGTTCAGTTAAAGGGACATGCTCAACAAAAAGTTGCCCTTTTTCACTGGATTGGCGCTGTCCTTGATACTCAACCAATTCAACAGAGATTTTCAACTGATCAGCACGCTGCTGTAACATCTCCCTATCTGCCAAGACCACAATTGGACGTTCATCCACTCGCTCAGCCAAAGCTAAACAAATATCAGGTCCAATGCCTGCTGGTTCACCTGAAGTGACATATAAAGGGAGCATACCTACCGCCAATCATTCTTGATTTCTAGCTAGTGTAACCAAAATCTAAAATCAGCTATAGCATTTCCTATTTATAATTCGATCACATTATTGACTGGTCGCGTTTTTAGGTAAATTTTGCGGTACTAAATTCGAAGGTACAAAATTCGGAGTTCGTGTCCAAGGATTGATTTTTGATGGTGTTTTTTTCTCTGTTTGCGCAACCCCAGTCAAATCTGCTTTTTTCTCAGTCATAATCACTGCACTATTTGGCTTCTCGACCAGTGGATTGGTCGCGATTTCTTTATTTTCAATCATCTGTACATGCTGGGTAGGCTGTGCTTCTTTTTTATCTACAGATGGCGTAACAACGGTAACAGTTGGAGGCAAATATGGCGTCGTCGGCATGCCTTGCTTCACAATGGTTTGCGTGGTGGGCGGTTGAGGTTGAGTTGATGATACAGCCCCACCTGTAGATGGGTCTTGAAGATGGGTCTGATCCAAAGGAATCTCAATTGCTTTCATTTCAGCAGTGACTGCCATCGCAGGGTCAACATAGCCACCCGTTCCACGACTTTCAAGCACTTCAAGCTTCTTGGACGTTCCCTCTCTAGGTTGAAATTCTGAATAATTGGTCACACTGCTCTGATCTACCCATTTATAAAGTCGCCGTGCATTTGTCTGCGCTGAACAAACACCGATTAATATTGTGACTACAATCATTTTTGTAGAAAACGACAACTCCATCAAATTCACCTAAAGAAGAGGTTAATACTTCTATTTATTTCAATTAATTAATATAAAATCATAGGGCAAACCCATCTTTGCCACAAGGCAAATAATAGCGCTTAAAATTAAAGTCCTGTTGTTGACCAAATCAGTCACATTGCAGCAAATTCTAGTATCTTGAGTGAATTCTTGTTGTGCGTGTTTATAAATTCATGTAAAATTCCGTCTCCTTTTGTTTGGACAGATTTCACCGTCCAAACCAACTATAATAGGTAGTGGTTTAATGAAAACTCTCAGCGCTAAGCCAGCTGAAGTTCAACATGACTGGTATGTTGTTGATGCTTCTGGCAAAACTTTAGGTCGCCTTGCGACTGAAATCGCTCGTCGTTTACGCGGTAAGCATAAAACGTCTTATACTCCTCACGTTGACACTGGTGATTACATCGTTGTTATCAATGCTGAGCAAGTTCAAGTGACTGGTAAAAAAGCACTTGATAAAAAATATTATCGCCATACTGGTTTCCCTGGTGGTATCCGTGAGACTAACTTTGAGAAGTTAATTGCTCACAAACCTGAAGCAGTTTTAGAAAAAGCTGTTAAAGGTATGTTACCAAAAGGTCCTCTTGGTTATGCAATGATCAAAAAAATGAAAGTGTACGCTGGTACTGAGCATCCTCATACTGCTCAACAGCCACAAGTTTTGGACATCTAAGGGATACAGCACATGGCTACTAATTATGGTACAGGTCGCCGTAAGACCGCAACTGCACGTGTTTTCTTATCAGCTGGTACAGGTAAACTCGTAATTAACAACCGTACACTTGAGCAATATTTCGGTCGTGAAACTGCTCGTATGGTTGTGCGTCAGCCTTTAGAGCTTTTAGAAGTAACTGAAAAATTCGACCTTTACATCACTGTTAAAGGTGGTGGTATTGGTGGTCAAGCTGGCGCTATCCGTCACGGTATTACTCGTGCATTGATCGCTGCTGATGAAGATCTAAAACCTGCTCTTCGTCAAGCTGGTTTCGTTACTCGTGATGCTCGTGAAGTCGAACGTAAGAAACTTGGTTTACGTAAAGCGCGTAAACGTCCTCAATTCTCTAAACGTTAATCGTTTTTCGAATTGGACAAAAAACCTCGGATTTCTCCGAGGTTTTTTTATTTATAGTCACGATGATATTTCATGGGTGCTTTTTCTAGCGTTTTTTAGTATGCTGAACCGTTTATATCTCTAGCTTTGTCATATGTCGTCGGTTGAGAATACCCCAGTTCAGGGCATTACCCTTTATAGTCATGCAGATGATTTCCGTTCACACTGGATTCGCTTATTATTAGCAGAAAAGCAGATCAAATATCATCTCATCATAACCGACCATGAAGATGAAGATTTAGCGGATCTGAATCCGTATAATCAACTCCCCATGCTGATCGAACAAAATCTAAAGTTATTTTCACCAAATGTCATTGCTGAATATTTAGATGATCGCTACCGTCAAAATAAGTTATATGCTGACGCCCCAATGACCAGAGCCGAACAGCGTCAATATATCTGGCGCTTTGAACAAGACTGGTTCAAGCTCGCCGATCAGATGTTGCGACATAGCGATACACTCGATCCAAAGCAAAAACAAAAAGCACAAAAAGAACTCAGAGATACCCTTATTTCCTTAACGCCCTTGTTCCAGCATTTTCCGTTTTTTATGTCTGAAACCTTTTCCATTTTAGATTGTATGCTCGCGCCAATTTTTCTCAGATTAAAAAGTATGGGGGTTGAACTGCCTGCACAGCACTGCCGACCTATTTTCTTGTATTGTCATCGTATCTTTAGCCGACCATCGTTCACTAAATCAATGACAGCTCAAGAAAAAAACAGCTACAATGAATTGATTTCTACGATTTAATAAGTTTTTTAATTATGTCTGAGCAAATAACTTTTACACCGACACGCCCATATCTTGCTCGTGCCATTTATGAATGGATTTGCGATAATCAGCTGACACCTTATTTACTGGTCGATGCAACACAGCCACATACGGATGTTCCGCTACAATTTGTGAAAGATGGTCAAATAGTTTTGAATCTTGCACCACATGCGGTACACCAACTGAATATCAGCAATGAGGCGATTCATTTTTCTGCTCGATTTGGCGGCGTATCAAAAGAAATCTATGTACCCATTCAGGCAGTATTGGGTATCTATGCAAAAGAAAATGGACAAGGTTTATTCTTCGATCCTTCTGAATATACCGACATTCAAGAAACGACAACAGCTCAAATAGATGAACCAAAGCAAAAAACTGAACCAAGTAAAAAGAAACCTTCTCTTAGAATTCTAGATTAAACGAGGATATCCCTGATGGCATTTGACTTAGTTCAATATTTTTCTGAACAAATTAAAATTCAAAAACCACAACTTTTTACTCAATATTCTCAAAAAGAAAAGCAACTTCATATTGATGAAATCAATGCGCTTGCGCTTGGCCGATTGATCAGCCTTTGGAAACAAAATTCTCAAAAGTTATATCAAGAGGTTCAAAGCTCTGATCCACTGTATATCCAAGAAATTACCCGACACCTAACAACCTCAGCACACAATCAATCAACACTCAGCGCATCAGAATTAGAAACCAGTCTCACTGAGGTGTTATCGTTACAATTCACCGAATTAAGACAATTGGATCAAACAGGAAGTTTTGGTCCAGCAGGTCTAACAGAGTTACTGTTAGGGCAAATTGAGCATTTATCTGGACAAGCAGAAGACTGGGTATGGTCAACCAACCAATTAACCGAACTATTAGGTTCTAAGCCAGTTGAACAACAAGAAATCTCTCTTGAAGCAACCATGCAAGAATTTAATCAACTGGTTCATCAAGCACAACCCAATACGCATGATGAAACAGTATTAGAAGTTACCCCTCCAGCCACACCAACATGGTCTTATATTGTTGCGCCTTTGGTCGCGCTGGTTATTCTCATGATTTTATATTGCGCTTACAGCCAATTAGTTTCTATCTAGATATTTAATTCATGGATAGAGAAAGCCTAATAACTTTCTCTGTCCTATTCAATACTTGTTTATATTAAATTTAATTATTAATTTAAAAATTCTAATTAAATTACTTTTACATTTATTTACAATACAGAAAAACAAGAAAATCGCCCAATTACTGTGAATGAAATCACATTTATATCAAAATATAATCCTCAATTAATATTATAATCTGTTTACTTGACAAAAATTGTCAATTACTAACATTTCTATTATTTAAATTAGGCTAAAGCATGATTGATTTAATCAAATAGTTTCCTATAATGAAATTAACTACTTTTGAAAACCAATTAAAACAAAAGTAGCGTATATAAACTTATAAACAAGAATGTATTAGTAGAGATAATATCATGGCTAAAATTTCATTAGAAAGCTTATCAAACATTGATGGTTTCGTTGCAGCAGCACTAGTAGACACTGAAAGTGGCTTAGCGCTGGCAACACAAGGTGGGGGCTCACTTGATCTAGAACTTGCAGCTGCAGGTAATACTGAGGTTGTACGGGCAAAACGCCGTGTTGCTAACTCACTGAAACTAAATGATGATATCGAAGATATCTTAATTACCCTTGGTAAGGCATACCACTTAATTCGTCCACTCGAAAGCAATGGCAATCTATTCCTTTATGTTGTACTAGACCGTAGTAAATCCAACCTTGCAATGGCTCGTCACGAACTCAAAACTTTTGAGAAAGAGTTAGACTTTGCTTAATTCGCAATAGAAAAACATTTAATATATTAGACTTCCTATATTTATTTTTATTTTATCTAAATTAAAAAAACAATATAAGAGGTCTAATATTAGTCTTTCTATAAAAGACTAATATTGCTCAATCCGATATTTAACAATATTAAAGTGATACTATGAATGGGCATTGCATTAATATCGCAATTTCAGGTATAAGTTTAAAAGTTTCAGATGAATTAAAATTAGAACTTAGAAAAACAATACCTCACGAATTTGGCATTAATTGGATTAATATTGCCGATCCAAATATAGACTTATTATTAATAAATGAAAACTTTTTTGATACCGAGGGGATCCAACGTATTTTAGAACAAAAACAACTCCCTTGTTTAAAAGTTTCAAAGGGACAAGGTTCTTGTCACATCGACCAACACAACACACTGTTTCTACCGTTCCAACACACCGATGCATTAAAGAATTGGATTCATCTCCGCCTGTTGAGTTATTTATCTCATCAACAATTACAGCAACCCACAGTCGAGGTAGCCTCGACACACGATGCAATCAATCAAAAGTTTTTAACAGATATGTTAAATCCTGAAAATGCTCGCCTACATCTCTTTGATGATCATGGCACTTTAGCAATTATTGATACTCGCAGCCAAATTGCTTGGCTAGAACCCACACGTACCCACACCCAGACCAACCATAGTTTTAATTATGACTTTGCCACAACCTCTGACTTCACCAAAGTGTCGCGTAAAGTTGAATATAACTTACAAGACTGGCTATGGAATCTGTTTTGGCATTCTGTAGAGTTTCAACGCTTAGCCCCTAACGAAAATGAATATTACAAAATAGATTATTGGCCACAACCTGCTCAACACAATGATCGAAAAAAAGCCCTGCAACTTTCAGCTTGTTTTATCCAAGGCGCTCAGCTTGATCAGGTTGCTACTCAATTAGAACTACCGATTCAAGCCGTTCAACAATTTATTGCTGCTTGCATTATTTCGAACAACGGCAGCATCGTCTCAGCCTCGGAAAGTCATTATTTACAAACAGAGGCTGCTGAACAAACGATAGAACAACACGGTTTTTTAAATAAATTTTTCGGCAAGATTAGACGCCGTTTTGGTCTTTAAGGAATGATATGATACTTCAACAATATAAAATTGTTTTCGCAGGAAGTATGGGTTCAGGAAAAACTGAAGCGATCAAATCTCTTTCAGAAATTCCCGTACTTGCCACTGAAGCATTCAATACCGATACTCAAGCACATAATAAAGTAGAAACAACGGTAGGAATTGATTACGGTGAAATCACACTGGATGATGGGGTCAAAATCGGTCTTTATGGCACACCGGGACAAACTCGTTTTGACTTTATTTGGCCCGTTATTTGCCAAGGTGCATTAGGCGTTGTCCTTCTTGTGGATCACAATAGTAAAGTTCCACTTGAAGAACTTGAGGGCTATTTAGATAGATTTAAAGACTATACGCAAAACATCTCCATTGGCATTACACACGTCGATGAAAACAAAGGACAATCCACCTCGATCTATCGAGATTGGTTAATCCAAAATAACTATCAATACCCACTATTTTTTATAGATGCCCGCAAACAAGAACATATCTTACTCATGATTGAATCACTTATTGCCGCACTAGAAGTCAATTTAAAAGCTACCAATTAATCACTTTATAAAAGAGAAGAATTATGTTCAGTATTCCCAGCCAACAACGTACCGCGCCGAAAGAACTGATTCAACTGGCCAAAGCGCAAGCCAATGACATTTTGATCAATATTCGAGGCATTGACTATATTATGCTTTGCTCTACTGACGGTTTTGAGCTTGCTTCAATTTATAAAAAAAATCCATATAACAGTAGCAAACTCGCAGCGGTAAGTAGTTCAATACTGGCAATGGTCAGTGCTTTTCTCAATGAAATCCAACTCACAGGATGTCAAAGTATTACTTTAGATGCAGAAAATGGTAAAGCGATCATTACGTCAATTCCTGCACCTCACCACCCAATGGTCATGGTGACTTTAAGCAATAAAGATGTTCTTCTAGGGCAATTGCTATATAGCCTCAAACAAGCCAGTGCGACCATCAGCGCAGCAGATCAAGCTTAATCCTCTCATTTACCTTACTCAATCTGTCAGGGGACAATCACCCTGTCAGATTTTTTATTTGTGTAAAAAATCTATTAATAGATAATAAATTTTCATATTCGAACCTATACCTCCCATCAAGTTTATCGCAGCAATAAAAAAAATATTAGCGAATGACTATTTCAAAATCATCTATATAGATTGCTTTTTCCTGAATCAGACGAACGGTTTAAAAATTACATGATTTAGCAACAAAATTTTATTATGATAATTTTCGAACAAATAACAACACTAATTTTCAAAAATGAAAATCAACAAGATTGCTTGATTGAAGATATTCATCAACGCAATGCACTATCAACAAGGAGAAACATTAAATGGGGCTGAAAAATATTAAATTCAGTGTAGCAACAACACTACTGATGGGTACTTTTGCCATGCAAGATACACTGGCAGATTCTTATGTGTTCATTACCAATACCACACCTGAAACTGTATCAATACAAGTCAACCATACTGGTAGTCAAACATTAGAACAAGGAAACCAGTGGGCACAAGAAGCAACTCAAATTGCGCCTTATGAAACCAAACGTGTGCTGCGCATGAATCGTTATTCAGGATTAAAATCTGGACAGACTTATAATTTTGATACGATTGTTTCGAGTGGAAACTCACAAGTAACATTCAAACAATCGATGACGGGGACTTGGTCTGGAAGTACCATCAAGCACGGCATCCAAACGGCATCTACTACATCACCTTGGTATACTGATCGCAATGTTCATCGCATCAATACCACTTATGCAGGCTTATCGGCACAGGCTGCGGTTAAAGCAGTATATACAGGCGGTTATGATGATTTTCATTACACCATCCATCAAAATACTGTCCAAGAACCGATCTCAAGCAGTGCAGATGAATTAAAAGTACTGTCATACAATATTTACGCTCTACCCATGGTTGCAAGTAAAATTAGTGAGCGTTTGGCAGAACTTCCAAATCATTTAAATGGTTATGATGTGATTTTAATGCAAGAAGCATTTGCATCTTCTCGTACAGGGATGTTGAATCAACTGGCACAACAATATCCATATCAAACACATATCCCAGTCGGTTCAGGTTATAACTTATTTGATAGTGGTCTCGTGATCGTCAGTCGTTATCCTATTGTGAAAACAGCACAACAGATTTATCCAGATTGTACAGGGACAGATTGTTTTGCGGATAAAGGCGTGTTGTATGCCGAAATTATCAAAAACGGTAAAGCATATCATGTGACCTCAACGCATACCGCTTCGTTTGATACCACCGAAGCACGTGCGTTACGCCAAGTTCAGTTCCAGCAAATTCGTCAGTTAATCAACCAACAAAATATCCCGAGTTTTGATGCTGTGTTGATGGGCGGAGACTTTAATGTCAACAAGCTGTTATGGCCGCAAGATTATCAAGACATGCTTACCAATCTGAACGCGACTGCACCCGTCAGCACGGGTTATACCGAATCTACATTTGATCCTCGTATCAACAAACTGGCTGGTGCCGCAGGTTCAGGTGGCACGACGGTTGAATATTTGGATTATGTGGTTTCTTCAAATACACATCGCCAACCGATTCAATCGCGTAATGATGTTCGTATTTTACGTTCTACCGCAGACTCACTGTTTATGACATGGGATCTTTCTGACCATTTCCCTGTAATGGGACATTTTAACTACAATCCATAAAACGGAATACTGTGGATGAATAAAAGACTATTACTGACAATCGTTATTGTTTTATTGGTCTTGGTCGGGATTGTAGTTTGGAAGAGCAGCACCTCTTCCGCTGCAATCCAACAAAGCCAAACCATGCCAATCTCTGATGATTCAACAATGCATTCGACAGATGAGACTATGCAGAATAAAACCACATATGAGCTTTTTCAAGAATCCTTATTGAGACAATTACAAGTGCTTCAGAAGCAACCTGGAAATATCACTCAATTTTTGAATAACTTTAAAGCGAATTGTCATGTACAAGACTGTAATGCGGCTTTAGCAAAAGCATTGGCAGATTATCCTGACCAAGAATTTGCGCATTTGGTTGAAAATTTATTAAAACGCATGCCGCAATATGAACAGCACATGCAAAGTACAGTGCTTTCAACCTCTTTATCTCCGCAAGAACGTTTCAATGCGTTATGGAAATTAAGAGAACAAACGCTGGGAAAAGCTGAAGCGATGCTTGGTTTTGGGCAAGAGCGTAATTATGCGGATTACAAATTTGCTTATGCAGAGATTAAGCAAAATAAAGATCTGAATGCAGAACAACGTTTAAAAGCTTTCGAGGAATTGCAACGTCGATATCCAGATGCAACTCAACAACAAAGCAAAATTGGACTGTATGAACAATCCATTGAATTACTCAATCAAAACCACAACAATTCTGCCGAGACTGAACGTTTAAAACAGATCTTGCAGCAACGTTATCTCACGGAACAGGAACGACAAGACATTCAACGTCGAGATCAACGTGAAATACAACAACAGCAACAAGTGAATCAATACCAGCAAGCATTACAACAATTACAACAAGACATGCAACCGTTGAAAAATCAGCTCTCCGAGGCCGAATGGCAGCAACAGTATCAACAGCGCCTAGAAACATTAAGATCAACCATGTTCCCATAAAATAAGTACCATCCCATTGATCGGGATGGTCACTATTTCACCTCTGGGATTTTTTACTTATACTGATCCACAGACAGACATTCACCTTGCACAATCACGCTTAATTTTTATGGAAATCAAAGGAATGACTTATCCAAATTATCAACAAGATCTCAATATTGCACTTGAATCGGAAATATTGGGTGAATTGATTTTTCTCAATGCAGCCAAGTACTCGCGTTCAGTTGACCAACAACACAAATGGCAGATATTGGCGCAACTGGAAACCCAAACACTGCAAAAACTCCAACTGTTTTTAAAAGAACAAGGGAGAACTGCCTCGATTCGACCTCATATCAAACTACAGGCCAAAGCATCGGGTATTGTAATGGCAAAGCTCCCTTGGAAACTCGCGATGCGCTTACTCAAACAAGGGACAAAACCATTTATGGCGACCTTTGAACGCATGAATCAACATGCAGATGCCGATACCCAAGATTTTCTAAAATATTTACTGGCGCATGAACAAGCTTTAGCAGAATTTGCGATACAGGAATTAAAAGGAAATACTACAGGCTCATTAGCACCTGTATTCGCCTTATTAAAAAGCTAGGTCGATTGACCTAGCTTTTTATTCAATATGGATTAGGCAATCGAAACATTTAACAGTAATTGCCGTTTTTTCACTTGTTGTCCGACTTGGCCAATTAACTCATCAACAACCCCATCAACATCAGACTTGATTTGTTGCTGAATCTTCATTGCTTCCAACACCAATAAGGTCTGCCCTTTGCTCACCATATCACCGACATTGACCAAAAGATTAACGATTGCACCATCCATAGGTGCACGGATTTTGCCATCACCAATAACCTCTGCGGCTTCAGGCGCTGCATAGGTGCTATTTTCAATCACAATGTTGCCATTGCCTGCATCTAAATACAGTTGATTCTGATCCAAAACATAATTCAGCTTACGGCGTATACCATTGGCTTGATAGACAATTGTCCCGTCAACAATATCGATCAAATCAACCGTAGCATGTTGGTCGCATAGTTGAACCGTGACTTGATAATGATTTGACTGAACATGCAACAATAGTTGCTGGTCAGCATATTTCAATCTTAATGGGAACGGAACTGAAACGCCGGTTTGCCACGCTTGATTGGACTGATTTTGTTGAGTAAATAATGCGGCAGCAACAGCCAAAGTCTCAAGCTCTAACACTTGCTGATGCAGACTCACATCATCCTGAAAATGCTGCTGGATAAATGCGGTATTGGTATCCCCAGCGACAATAATCGGATGACGTAACAAATTAGACAGGAATTGTTTATTACTATTCACTCCCAAAAGCACGCAATCATCGACCGCTCTTGCCAGTAGGCGAATTGCATCCTGACGTGTTTTGCCATAGGCAATCACTTTAGCCACCATCGGGTCATAGAATGGGCTAATTTCACCTTGCTCCAACATGCCATGATCAATACGAACATTCGGCAACTCCGCAGGTTGCCAACGTAACACTTTGCCTGTTTGCGGTAAAAAATCCTGACGCGGATCTTCAGCATACAAACGTACTTCGATCGCATGACCATTTAAGGTCAGTTCATGTTGCTGTAATGGTAAAGTTTCACCATTGGCGACTCGTAATTGCCATTCAACCAAATCAAGCCCTGTAATCATTTCTGTCACGGGGTGTTCAACTTGCAAACGCGTGTTCATTTCCAAGAAATAAAATTCGCCTGATTGATCAAGTAGAAACTCTACCGTACCCGCACCGATGTAATCACAAGCTTTGGCCGCAGCAACCGCAGCCTCACCCATTTTTTTGCGTAATTCAGGGGTCATGACTGGACACGGTGCTTCTTCAACCACCTTTTGATGACGGCGTTGAATCGAACAATCACGTTCGAACAAATACACATAATGACCATGCGTATCCCCAAACACTTGTATCTCAACATGGCGAGGTGCGATGACCGCTTTTTCAATAATCAGCTCACCTGAACCAAAAGCATTTTCAGCTTCAGAACGTGCAGTTTTCAAAGCCTCCAATACGTCAACAGCTTGGTGTACCAAACGCATACCGCGCCCACCACCACCAGCCGATGCTTTCACCATTAAAGGGAAACCGATTTTTTCTGCCTGTTCAGCAAGGTATTCAATATCCTGTTGGTCACCTTCATAACCCGGTACACACGGCACACCAGCCTCAATCATGGCAATTTTGGATAATCGCTTGCTACCCATCAAATGAATTGCTGCGGCATTCGGACCAATAAAAGTAATACCATGATCACTGCAGGCTTGTGCAAAGTCAGTATTTTCTGACAAAAAACCATATCCTGGATGGACCGCATCAGCACCTGTCTTTTGACAGGCTTCAATAATATTGGCAATCGACAGATAAGATTCTGAAACTTTAGATGCACCGATATACACAGCTTCGTCTGCAACCTGAACATGTCGGGCATTGGCATCAACATCGGAATATACAGCAACGGTTTGATAGCCCATTGCTTTGGCCGTTTCCATCACCCGCACCGCAATTTCGCCACGGTTGGCCACTAATACTTTTGAAAATTTCATTTTATGTTCCTCAAAGCATAGCTTTTCGCTTGCACAGTGGCAAAGCGATGCTTTGCTATTTCACTGTTCACGTCCAATTTGGCAAACGTTTTTGAATAAATGCCATCGTGCCCTCTTGGCCTTCTGCACCACCGACCGCTTGTGCAAACTGCTGTGCAGCATCATCCAAAAGTACAGTTAAAGGTTCATTTAAAGTGCGATGTAATAAGGCTTTAGTTGCGCGAGAGGCCAATGGTGCAGCACGCTTAATCAGTTGGATCGTTTCAGCAAGCTGTTGTTCTAGTTCGGCATCATTTTGAGCGACTTGATGCACCACCCCGTACGTTAATGCGGCCTCACCGTTAAAACGTAAACCCAATAATGCCAAACGACGTGCTTGAGTCAAACCAATACGTTTCACCACAAAAGGTGCAATTTGCGCAGGCAATATGCCTAGTCCCGTTTCGGGCAAACCAAATTGGGCATCATTACGGCTAATCGCAATATCAGAGACACAAGCCAAACCAAAACCACCGCCCAATATTGCACCCTCAAGCACGACCACCACAGTTTGCGGTGCTTGATCCACATATTCAATCATGGCACCAAAGCGGCGATTAAAATCAACATAAGGCTGTAAGCTACCTGCATTGGCAGCTTCTACACGAAGTGCCGCCATATCCTTAATGTCACCTCCTGCACAGAAGTGACCGCCTTTACCGCGCAGAATCACGGCTCGGATCGAAGCATCATCAGAGATATGCGCAAAGACCTGTTGAATGGTATTGACCATGTTTAAACTCATGGCATTACGACTCTCAGGACGATTCAGCCAAAGCGTTAAAATACTGCCTTCTTGTTCAAGTTGAATGCTGTCATCGACATCTAAACGCGCAAGAGAAGCTGAAAGTGTCATCATTCTTCTCCTAGTTCTTCTGTTTCTTCGGCAAGATATCCATGAGTTTACAAATGATCCCCAGCATAATCTCATCCGCACCACCACCAATCGAGCCTAAACGCCCATCACGGAACAATTGCGATGCTGGATTATCCCACATGAAACCATTCCCCCCCCAATATTGCAGGCAGCTATCTGCTACTTCACGGCTTAAACGCCCTGCTTTGAGTTTTGCCATTGATGCCAACATGGTGACATTTTCCCCTGCAATATGTTGTTCACAGGCTTGATTCGTCAGTGCTCGCAATGCTTCAACTTCAGTCATCAGCTCTGCAAAACGGAAGTGCACATACTGGTTATTAATCAATGGCTGACCAAAAGTCGTCCGCTCTTTCGCATAATCAATGGTTTGCTGAATCACTTTTTCCATACCACCGACTGCATTGGCACAAGCCCACATCCGTTCTTCTTGGAACTGCATCATCTGCATCATAAAGCCCATGCCTTCCGCACCAACTAGATTACGCTGTGGTACGCGCACATTGTCAAAATAAACTTGAGCGGTCGTGGTCGAACGCATGCCCAACTTATTGAGTGGCTCGGAAAAGCTAATCCCTGCTGTCTTGGCAGGCACAATGATCATCGACTTATTGACGTGCGGTTTATCATCCGAAGTGTTGGCAAGTAGACAAAAGAAATCCGCTTGGAGCGAGTTGGTAATCCACATTTTGCTGCCGTTGATGACATAGTCACCACCGTCTTTTTTAGCTGTGGTTTTAATCGCAGCCACATCAGAACCCGCATGTACCTCTGAAACAGCAATCGCGGCGACATATTCACCCAGAATGGCTGGATTGAGAAATTCATCTCGAAGTTCTTTACGACCAAAGCGAGCCAACGCAGGTGTTGCCATATCAGTTTGCACACCAATCGCAAGCGGCACACCGCCACATGCAGCACGGCCCAACTCCTCTGCGACCACAAGGTTATAAGAATAATCTAAACCCAAACCGCCATTTTCTTCAGGTTTACAAATGCCTAATAAACCCAAATCTCCCATTTTCTTAAATACATCATGAATTGGGAAACGCCCTGCTTCTTCCCACTCAGGAATAAAGGGATTCAATTCATTTTCTACAAACTGGCGTGTGGTACGGCGTAAGGCATCATGCTCTGCGGTAAATTTCATGGTTTTTTCCTAAATATTTTTATTGCCTAAATTTTGTGTTGAATTAGAAACGTGATACGCCAAATCTTGTTGGATTTAACTCACGTTGCTGTGCTTCATAAATGGTCTGTAACAAGAAGATCAATACTTTACGGGTATCTCGTGGGTCGATAATGCCGTCGTCATGCAACATTGCCGTATTGAATAAGGCCGTCGATTGTTGTTCTAACTTCATCGAGGTACTTTGCTCAAGGAAATCCAGCATCTGCGGATTAGGTTCCATGCCTGAAGCTTTCTGTTTACCCTCAGCCACGATCCGCAAGACTTTGCCCGCCTGCGCTGCCCCCATGACCGCAACATGCGAGTTTGGCCATGCAAAAATAAATTGCGGTGAAAGACTACGCCCACACATCGCATAATTACCTGCCCCATAAGAGCCAGCGACAATGATCGAAATTTTAGGCACAGTGGCATTGGCAACAGCCTGAATCAACTTGGAACCATGTTTAATAATGCCGTTTTGTTCAGCATCGGTTCCGACCATAAAGCCCGTAGTATTGTGCAAGAATAAAAGTGGGCGTTGGGTCTGTTCACAGAGATGAATAAACTGCGCAGCCTTGACCGCACCTTGTGGAGTAATCGGGCCATTATTGGTAATGATACCAATATGCATACCACCCATTTTTGCCCAGCCACATACGGTTAAAGCATCGTATTCTTGTTTAAATTCTAGGAAATCCGAATCATCAATGATGCGTGCAACAATCTCTTTCATATCGAAAGGTTGTTTTGGATCTTGCGGGATAATGCCTAACAGCTCTTCTGCTGAATAACGAGGTTCTTTGTACGCTTGATCGGGACGAGTGCTTTGTTCTTTCCAATTCAGATGCTCAAAGATTTCTCGTGCCAGACGAATACCATCGGCATCATTTTCAGCTAAATATTCCGCCACACCAGATACTTGGGTATGCATTTCTGCACCACCGAGCTCCTCAGCAGTTGCCACTTCACCAGTTGCAGCGAGTAACAAAGGTGGACCTGCCAACAACATTTCAGTTTGCTTACGTACGGCAATCACATAGTCAGACAAACCCGGTTGGTATGCACCACCAGCGGTTGCATTGCCATGTACAACTGCGACTTGTGGAATTCCTGCTGCAGATAATCGTGCTTGATTGGCAAACGTCATCCCGCCATAGGTAAACACTTCTGCTGCATAATTTAAGTTTGCCCCGCCACTCTCGGTCAATGTCACCATCGGTAGTTTTTGTTCAAGCGCAATTTTTTGCAACCGTAAAGTTTTCTGAACGCCCATCGGCGACATGGTGCCACCTTTAATAGCACTATTACTGGCAGAGACTAAAGCGCGTACCCCACTTACAAAACCGATCCCAGCAATGATGCCCCCACCAGCTTCGGAACCATCTTTATCATCATGCATGTTGTAACCGACTAAGCCACATAGCTCGACAAATGGTGAATCTGCATCAAGCAATAAACGTACACGCTCATGCGGCAAGATTTTGCCTTTCTTATCAAACTTAGGCTTCGCAGCGTATGATTTATCAATGCTTTTTTGCTGTACAGCACGAACGTCGGCAAGCTGAGCGAGTAAAGCCTCTCGGTTTTGCTGGTATTGCTCACTACCCACGGCTATTTCAGATTGGAGAATGGTCATCCTTATTCTCCTTCAGCTTGGTTTTTAAAAATATCTGGAATAAACGCACGATGGAAACCATTAAATGCTTCATTATTGCTGGCATCTGCCAATGGATACATCCGTGTCCCTTGTGAGGCAGCCCCATCAATACGTAAAGTTACCCCTGAAACAAAAGCAGCCGCATCAGAAAGTAAGTAGCAAATGGCTGAGGAAATTTCAGACTCAGTGCCCATACGCTTTAAAGGCACATTACTGGCTAAACTTGGAATAATCACTTTGGCAAAATCACCGCTGTAATTATCCATACCAGAGGAAATAATCCAACCCGGTGCGACTGCATTGACACGTACGCCTGATTTACCCCATTCTACCGAAGCGGTTTTGGTCAGATTATCCACGCCTGAACGTGCCGCACCAGAATGCCCCATACCTGGCATACCGCCCCACATATCTGCGGTCATGTTGACAATACTACCGCCATGCTTTGCCATCCATTGATTGTAGGCTTCACGCATTAGGTAAAAAGTCGCATGTAAATTATTCCGAACCACGGCATCGAAGCCATTGGCAGAAATATTTTCGAGTGCAGAAGGAAACTGACCACCCGCGTTATTCACTAGACCATTCAGCTTGCCGAATTTTTCAAGCACCTCAGCAATCATATTTTTAACTTGTTCTTCGTCACGGTTATCACAGACGATGAAATGGACTTTACCCCCATCTTCAATAATTTCTTGGCTGACTTTTTCTAGCTTTTCAATTTTGCGTCCCGTAATCACCACTTGCGCACCCAAAGATGCCAGCTCATGTGCAGTACAGCGCCCAATACCAGAGCCTCCCCCCGTGACAATAATCACTTTGTCGGCAAATGCATCAGTTCTGAAAATTGATTGATAACTCATTTTGCTCTACATCCTTTTACTTTATTTTTCTAACAACTTTGCTGGGATTTTCACAGGCATATCCAATAATTGCTGTGCAAATGCCTTACCTTGTGGATCTATACGTAAACTGGCAATCCCTCCACCACCGAGCGCATTCTCCAACATAAAATTCAATGCATGCATCGCAGGCAACTCGTAACGAATCACCTTAGATTTTTCAGGATCTAAAACATGCTGCATATATTCCGCAACATTTGCTTCAGTTAGGGCGGCACGAATCCAAGGGAGATATTCCGCTTGACGTGCGATCACACCAATATTGCTATGATTGCCCTTATCGCCACTTCGCGCATGTGCAACTTCAATTAAAGGCACCTCAATCTCATCACCTTGATAAGTTGCAATTTCACCGACGGAGTGGAGTGCAATATCTTGTGCAGCTTGTCCTGTAGGAATTTCGACTGGATGACGTTGCCCAGCAAAGTCAACTTCAACCTTGATTTGATCTTTATCAATTAGGAACGAAAATAATTTCACCACTGAGGATGCTTTAGGGCGACCACCCACAATCCCTGCCAAAGCTGGTGCCATCCCTGTAGAAGCTTGAGCAATCTCAGATGCAAAGAACATGCAGGCTTCTTTAAAGATATGTTTAACTGCAATTTTCACCACCACTTCACGGCTATCTTTGACTTTGGCATGTGCACCATAAGTACTTTCAATGCCTAGAATTTCGACTGATTTTTCACTAAATGCTGGCACTGAACGCAATGCTAAAACGCGTTCACATTTATTGATGATCGCATCCGCAATCACTTGCGCTTTTGCTGGTGCTTCACGTCCAGCAATAAGGAAACTGACCAAGACACGATAACCATCAGCATAGGTCGCACTGACTTTATATTGAGATGTTGGTGCACGACCTACTGCGCCTATCACTTTGACACGATCTTCACCTACTTGTTCTAAATGGACTTGGCTAAAATCAGCCGTTACATCAGGTAAAAGATAGGCTTGTGGATGACCAATTTCATAAACAATCTGTTCGGCAACTGTGGCTGTCGAAACTAATCCGCCAGTACCTTTTGGCTTGGTGACAATAAATGATGCATCGGCACTCACTTCCACAATTGGAAAGCCCATATTGTCAAAGCCTTCAACCAAACGCCAATCGGTAAAATTACCGCCTGTACATTGCGCACCACATTCAATCACATGCCCTGCCAGTGAACCCTGTGCCAACTTGTCATAATCATCCAACGACCATTTGTACTCATGTAATAATGGAGCAAGAACAACAGCAGAATCCACCACACGCCCCGTAATCACAATATCCGCACCCAAGTCCAAGGCATCGCGGATCGCGACTGCACCGAGATAGGCATTACTACTGGCAACATGATCTGGCAAAGGCTCACCATTAAACATTTCCTGCACATTTTGTTTTAATAATTCAGCATGTTTTGGCAAAGCATCATCACCAAGTACCACTGCAACTTTAAGATCTAAGCCTTTCTCATCAATGATTTTTTGTAAAGCATCACGACATGCCAATGGATTGACACCACCTGCATTGCTAATAACTTTAATTTTTTTCTCAGCAATTTTATTGATTAAAGGAGACATCACTCGACTGACAAAATCCAATGCATAGCCATGACTTGGATCAGCCATCATTGCTTTTGCCATGATCGACATGGTAATTTCAGACAGATAATCAAAAACTAAATAGTTGATATCACTAAGGTGAACCAATTGGAAAGCCGCGGTATTGGTATCCCCCCAAAAGCCTGAAGCACACCCAATTTTTACCACTTTTTGGTCATCCTGTTTGACGCTTGTCATGAGCTTTCTCATTGTTATTTCAGAAACACCTCAACATTACCAAGCAAGTGCTTGGTTTGTAAAGTACATAATGATATGCTGTATTGGCAAAAATGGACTTTTATAAGCAAATGCTTGTTATAAAAAGATAAGACAATTCATGAAATGAATTTTGTTACAATACACTTCGATTTAACGGGATAACGGACTGGCATGATTGCAACCTCAATTGAACAAATACCCAAAATTGTTTGTTTTGATGACAGCCCTCGTGGACGTTTACTGCTTGG
This sequence comes from Acinetobacter sp. NIPH 2699, assembly GCF_022549355.1. Lineage (GTDB taxonomy): Bacteria > Pseudomonadota > Gammaproteobacteria > Pseudomonadales > Moraxellaceae > Acinetobacter. Next base: position 4,482 of record NZ_JAKZGL010000006.1, on the reverse strand, counting down.
TGCCGCGTATTTGTTTTATAAACAGGGTTATGACAAAACTACCGTCCGCCAGCTCGGTGAATTCATTGGCATTCAATCGGGCAGCCTATTCCATCACTTCAAAAGCAAAGACGAAATTTTAGCGACCGTGATGGAGCAAACCATCATTTATAACTTTGCTCGTTTAAAAGAAGCGGCTGAACGCTCAAATGATCCCGAGCAACAACTCCGTGATTTAATCAAAGCTGAACTGATTTCAATTACTGGTGATACTGGCGCTGCCATGGCTGTATTGGTACATGAATGGTTTGCCCTTTCTAAAGAAAAACAAGAATATCTACTTAAAATGCGCAATGAATATGAGCAAGTTTGGCTCGATGTCATCGAAAAGTTACGTACTAAAGGCAAGATCAAACATGATGCTTTTATCTGGCGTCGTTTAGTCGGTGGCTCTATTTCTTGGTCTGTAACGTGGTATAGATCAGAAGGAAAAGTCAAAATTGATGAACTAACTGAAATGATTTGGGAAATGGCAGTGAAATAATGAATAATTTCATTTTAGTTTCCTGAGCAGAATATATGCAACGCATAACTATAATATTACTTTCCAGTCTAATACTCGGTTGTGCAGATGATATCGTTACAACCAAATTTACAGATTTGCAGCATGCGAAAGCTGAACATGCTTTTGAACGAGGTTGGTTACCTCCAATTTTACCACCAAGCACAAAAAATATTGTTGAAACAATGATCTAGACTTGAATAAAGGTAAAGGCTCTTTTACTTTTTCACCAACAGACCTACAGTATTTTAGCGATCATGGCGCAATTCCAATTAAAATAAGTAGTGTAAATCGAGGTACAAAAAAGGAAATGCAGGATCAGGGATTTCAATTTTTCGTATACGCTAAAGATTCATCACTTTGGTATATCGCAGTTCACCCAGAAGGGAAAGGAAACTATTGGATTGAGTCAATAAAATAGTCTCCCACATATAAAGATCAATAACCCAACTGTTTACTAATCAAATCCTTCATAATTTCTTCAGCACCACCGCCAATCATATTGACCTTCACTTCACGGTAAATACGCTCGGACTTGGTTCCACGCATAAAGCCCATACCACCTAAAGTCTGTACGGCAGCATCAGCACAGAATTGCATGGTGCGCGTTGCTACATTCTTCAACATCGAAATTTGAGCAACCAACTCTGCCCCTTGTAATTGCGGTTGCGTCATTTTCCAAGCCGTCTCTTCAAGCAAGGCACGCGTTGTGGTCAATTGTGTTGCCATATCCACTAACTTGTGACGAACCACTTGATGATCGATCAAACGTTTACCAAACGTTTTACGCTGTTGTGCCCAATCCAAAGCTTCTTCATAACAAACCTGCGCATAACCATAAGCAACCACGCCCAAGAAAAAACGCTCCATATTAAAGTTATTCATAATTACTTTAAAACCAGAGTTTTCCTTACCCAGCAAATTCGATGCAGGCACACGTACTTGATCAAAATGCAAATGCGCTGTATCAGAAGCCCACCAACCCATTTTCTTTAATGGCGTTTTAGTAATACCGTCACTATGCGCATCAATCAACAGCATTGAAATACCTTCAGCCCCAGTTTTAGTTGGGTCAGTTCTCACAGCAACCGTATAGTAATCCGCACGGATACCAGAGGTAATAAAGGTCTTCTCACCAGTAACAATATAATCATCACCGTCACGAATCGCTTTGGTTTGTAAAGCTGCTACATCTGAACCACCACCTGGCTCAGTAATGGCTAAAGCAGAAATCTTCTCCCCTGAGATAATACCTGGCAATACTTTGGCTTTTAATTCCTCACTACCGAAATGCTGAATCGGTGGAGCACCAATGGTATGTACCATCAACGAAATATGTACCCCACCCGATCCTGCTTTCGCCATTTCGACACCAGCCAATAGAGAATAGAATGGATCAGCATCAGGAATACCACCATATTCCTCACCAAAGCCTAGACCAAGTAAGCCAATCTCTGCCGCTTTTTTATAAAGTTCTCTTGGAAAAGTTTCAGCTTCGTCCCATTCATTTACAAATGGCGCCATTTCTTTTTGCACAAATCGACGGACATTATCAGCAAAGGCTTGATGTTGTTCATTATAGTACATCGGATTAAGTTGCATACTGTGCTTCCTAGCAATTATTGATCATCGTTTTTAAATATTTATATGAGCACTAAGGTATCAAAACCACCAAAACCAAGCAAGCGCTTGGCAAAATAATTGGTTATTTTTTTAATTAGATTAGTTTAAATGTGATTGTAAGGATCTATGATCGGCGGCTCTACACGATTGACTTGCACTGCTTTTTGAAGCAGTGCTTAGGTCTTTTTCAGATTAAAAGGTATCAAATTGCATTAAGAGGGAAAACCCAAATAATCAGCATAATCGTGATGCTACCAATGAATAAATTCATAGGAATACCCACTTTCAAGAAGTCGATAGGACGATACTTACCAGGCCCTAAAACCATAAGGTTAGTTTGATAACCAAAAGGCGTGGCGAAACTTGCTGATGCTGCCATCATCACCGCAATCACAAAAGGAATAGGGTTCAAATTTGCTTGCATCGTCATTTCGAGAACGACAGGCAAGGTAAGTAAAGCAGCAGCATTGTTGGTAATAAACTCAGTAACGATCGATACAGTACAATAGGTTAAAATGAGCAATAGAATTGCATCGCCAGCACTCAAATGCACAATCATATTGGCTAGAATTTCTGCCACACCTGTTTTATATAAAGCAGCACCTAAAGCAAAAGAAGCGGCAATGGTAATTAAGACGGTCAAATCCAAACTTTTTTCAGCCTGCCGAACTGAAATACAACCTGTAAATAGCATTGCTCCTGCTGCAAGCAAGGCCGCATTCAACATAGATAAAACACTAAAACCAGCACACAATACGGCAACAATTAAAATGATCCAAGATAATAAAGCTTTTTCATGTTTAGGCTGTTCATGATCCAGCTCATTAATCAATAAAAAATCTTTATTATATTTCTGACGTGATACGAAAGCTGGACGTGCTTCTAGCAATAAGGTATCGCCACCTTGTAAATTGATATTCGACAACCCCCCTTTTACACGTTCACCATTACGAGCAACAGCCAATACAACTGCACCATAACGATTTCTGAACTGATCATCCCGAATTGAACTTCCGATAGCATCGCAATGTGGTGAAACTACAGCTTCAACCAAACAACGACCTGACTTTTGTTCTTCCAAGGATGATTTATGATCCAAGTTATGTAGAGCTTCAAGTCCTTTAATTTTTAATAATTCGGTAATTGCTTCTGTATCACCAGCAAATACGAGTCGATCATCGCCATATAAGATTTCATCTGATGAAACGGCAGTAAGCACAGTTTGTTGGCGCTCAATCTCAACTAAATACACACGTTTTAAATTTCTTAGCCCAGCAGCAGTCACCGACTTTCCAACCAATGGACCATTCGGGCTAACAACCACCTCCAAAGTAAATTCACGCAGATTTGAGAACACCCCCTCTTCTTTACGATCAGGTAAAAGAATCGGCGCAAACCAATACATTGCAGCCATACCCAATAAAGCAACAGGCAAACCAATAATCGTGATATCAAATAAACCGAATCCTGCTTCTCCCGTAATCGCCTGATATTGGCTATTGACCACCAAGTTGGTACTGGTACCAATCAAAGTGACAGTACCACCCAAAATTGCAGTGTAACTCAGTGGAATCATTAACTTTGAAGGAGAAATCCCGATCTTTTTTGACCACGTATTTAATGCGGGAATCATGGTTGCCACGACAGGCGTGTTATTTAAGAAAGCAGCCAGTGGAGCGATTGGTAAGAAGAAGCGTAATAATGCCATACGTTCAGTTTTAGGGCTGCCAAGCAGCTTATTGACAAACAGATCAATTCCACCTGAGTTAGAAATCCCTGCTGCCACGACAAACATCGCTGCAACCGTAATTAGTCCTGAATTACTAAATCCTGCTAATGCCTCAGTTGCTGTCAAAACCCCTGTCACACTTAGGATCGTGAGAATCGTCATCATCACAACATGCGGCGCTAACCGAGAAAATATTAACGTGAGTAACCCACCAATGGTAAGCGCTAAAGATAGCCAACCTTCCCAACCCATCTGTAACCTATTCCACAAGTTATAAGAGAAAATGCAGTCTATATATGAAAAAGCAATATACAAAACTTGATTGGTGATAACCTTATTCAAATTTAAGATATAGAAAAGCAAATCATTTGACCATTTCGAGTGTGATACCCCTGTGGTTTATTTTTCTTTCATTTATCTGATGATGAGACTGTTTTTCATTCTTTTAGCCGATAAAAAACACCCCTTAACGTTAGTTAAGGGGTGTTTTAGAATTAAAAGCTGGCGATGACTTACTCTCACATGGCAAGTGCCACACTACCATCAGCGCGAAGAGGTTTCACTTCTGAGTTCGGGAAGGGATCAGGTG
>NZ_JAKZGL010000005.1 GCF_022549355.1 Acinetobacter sp. NIPH 2699 | reverse complement strand
TGCCAACATTGTTTCATCTTTCATGGTAAACACCTTGTTGACCCCAACAGTGTTGGGGATAATTTAAGCATTTACACAGGTTTATTTACACCCTCACCTGATCTGACAGTTACCGATATTTGCTTAAGACTGTCAGGTTAAATTTGAGCTAAATTCTTTTCAGCCCAAATACGTTTTCCATCAAGTAGTGTTGCAAATGGTGTTCTGCCATTGCACACCTTGCCCTGATGGGTTCGTTCAGTATTATAGAATTTCAGCCAACCGTCTAGATCAAGCTGTAACTCTTCTAATGAGCTATAAAGTTTCTTTCGAAAAGTAATCTGATAAAACTCCTGCAAGATCGTCTTATGGAAGCGCTCGCAGATCCCATTTGTTTGTGGTGAGGCTGCTTTCGTTTTAGTGTGATCAATATCATTCAGCGCTAAATAAAGCTCATAATCATGATGTTCAACTTTACCGCAATATTCTGTACCCCTGTCAGTCAGAATGCGAAGCATTGGCAATACTTGGGACTCATAGAATGGCAACACTCGGTCATTCAATAAATCTGCGGCTGTGATTGGCGTCTTGGTTGTGTATAGCTTACAGTGAACCACTTTGCTATAGGTATCAATAAAAGTTTGCTGATAAATACGACCAACGCCTTTTAGATTTCCGACATAAAAAGTATCTTGCGCTCCAAGGTATCCTGGATGATGCGTTTCAATTTCACCACAAGCAACATCATCTTCATGTTTACGTTCTAATGCAGCAATCTGCTGATCATTCAACTGAATGCCTTCTTGAGCAACTTTCATTTCAAGTGCCTTTAATCGCTTTTTGAAATTCTCAAGATTGTGTCTAAGCCAGATAGAGCGTACACCGCTGCCAGATACGAAGATGCCAATCTGACGTAGCTCATTACTGGTCCTATGCTGACCATAAGCTGGATATTGGATTGCAAAATCAACAACAGCTTTTTCAGTTTGCTCATCCACTCGGTTTTTTAAATTTGGGGTTCTGCGACTCTGGTTGATGAGTGCATCCATATTGCCTGTACTGGCAAGTTCTTGATAGCGATAGAAGGTATCTCTAGATACTCCCATGACTTTACAAGCTTTGGATACGTTCTGGAGTTCTTCTGCTAAATTCAGCAGACCGACTTTGTGTTTGATGATTTGATTGTTAGTATGCAACATGAGAAGTTACCTTTATTGATTGAGATTCGACACCTTTAATCAAAATCGGTAACTTCTTCTTTTTCAAGCTCTGTGTCAGATTAAGTCTGAACTAATACATTTTAGAAGTTGGCTTTTTAAATGAAATATTGTCAATCTATTTTAGGATGAGACAACTTATGCCACTTGCTGTGCTGTTTTCACTGGCAACAAATCCACATCTAAACTCAACTGATATCCTCTCGTTTGATCAATTTCATATTCAGAATTTTTGATCGAATCTACATAAATCCATTGTGATTGCACTTGCGCTTCATCCAATTGAACCAGCAAATAGCCTCGTTGATTCAAATTACAGTAGTCCAATTCATCAATCAAAGTTGTAAATGCAAATTCAAATTGTTGCAATTGTGCTGTTGGAATATCGAGATACTTTTCTAAACCTGGTGACGACACCGAGCTGGTTGCAAGCTCCACGCCAACAAACGCACCATCTTTACTATATAAATTAGAAGACCACGCATTATGGGTATCCCCTGCGAGTACCACGACCTTTTTCTTTAATTGCGCCAACGTAGCATACAAAATTTCACGTTCCGCAAAATAACCATCCCAAGCATCCAAATTATAAGGCGCCACAGTGAGCACTCGTGCTTTTTCTTGCTCAGTGAGAGTTGGATCACCTTGTTTAAGTCGCATTTTCAATGTGACTAATTCAGTAATCTGGGCAGTCATTTGATTTAAGGTTTCTGCACTCGGGTTACCTGAAGTGATTTCTGCTAAAGAGAGTAATAATTCTGCTGGAATTAGCATTTTGGTCATTAAAATTTGTTGACCTAATACGTTCCATGTTGCGGTGGATTGTTGTAATTTCCCTATTAGCCATTCACGTTGGGTATAGCCCATCAAAGTACGATCTTCATTATGCCAGTCTGCCATAAAACGTTGACCATCCAGACCCGTCGCAGTCATATAATCAGCATAATCGAGTTGTTTATCTCTAGCAATAATACGAGTATCCAGCATGGTAAGTTGCACAAGATCACCAAAATCAAATTGGCGATAAATCTTCAGATGTGGATTTTCTTTCTCAAGTGGACGAATTGGCATCCATTCAAAATAAGCTTGTAAAGCAGCAAATTTACGATCTAAAAAACTGCCTTCATTTTCCTGATGATTTTCTGCCCCATCTAGCCATGTATCATTGGCTAACTCATGGTCATCCCAAATCACAATAAATGGATGACGTTGATGCACGATTTGTAGGTCTGGATCTGTACGATATAGCGCATAACGCTTGCGATAATCATCTAATTTGATAATTTCGGTATTATTGTCATCGGCTAATAGTCGCCCTAGTTCTTCCGCATCTTCTGCTGCATAACCATCAGCACCATATTCATAAATATAGTCGCCCAAATGAATCACGACATCGACATTTTGCTTCGCAATTTCTCGATAGACATAGAAATGACCAGCAGGATAGTTTGAGCAAGAACATACTGCAAAACTGACTTTTGACGTACTGGTCGGTAGCGTTTTAGTTTGTCCTACAGGAGATTCTTTATCGCCAAAAATAAATCGATAAAAGTAGTGCTGATCTGGTGTTAAACCAGTCGCATCCACTTTAACCGTAAAATCCTGTGATGCTAATGTCATCACCTTATCTGTCTTAATGATCTGTTTAAATTGATCATCCAAAGCAATTTCCCAAGTCACTTGCAAACGTGCATTTAGGTCATTGGGACTAAGACGCGTCCATAGAATCACACGATCTTGTAGTGGATCACCACTGGCCACCCCATGATCGAAATTGACCGTTAATGTCGATGTTTCTTTATCTGAACTGTTGTTACACCCCGTAAAACCAGCGGATAAAGACAAAGCCCCAAAACCAAATAAACTCTTTTGAATCAGTTCCCGTCGTGAAATTTTTGCTGTCATTTGATGGCTACCTTTAACTTTTATCACTATAAATAACTGATTCACGTTAATTGATTTAGATGAAGCTTTGATCTCAGTTTGATGAAATAATCATGAAAAGAGCGCTTCAATGCTTATTTTTTATGAGATAAACACATGAATTGACTGAAAAGAAAGCAAATAATCCGTTTCACTCTTGCCAAGTTTTAAAGTGTCCTCTATTATTGCGCACATGCCCGAGTGGTGAAATCGGTAGACACAGGGGATTTAAAATCCCCCGCCCACAAAGCGTGCCAGTTCGAGTCTGGCCTCGGGCACCATTTTTCAGCTAATGAAATTTGGTGCTAAAAATTCCAGCGTAAGCTGGTTTTTTTATGCCTATGATTTTTAGTTTTCGCAATCGAGAACTTTAAAGACGATCAATAATCGATACAGATGTGATGATTTAGCTTTTAAGTCGCTCCTAAAAATTAAGCTCCACTTAACAAAAAATCCCCCTTAATCAAAAGAGGGATTCAAAATTGTGAATATTTGAAAATTGGTATGACTGAAATCAGTATTCAATTGCTTGAAAGTTTGGATTCTCATTCAATTGCTGTAAATAATAACGTTCTTTTTGATAAAAATATTTACACAAACGATTGACCCATTCACCACGGCGGAAAGTCAGTATTCTTTTATGTACACCATCATATTCCAATAAAACCACATTACGCTCATTTTCTGATGCCGCCAAGCGAGTAATCTTATAATTATGAGGTGCATGTTGATGGGCAGGTAGCAAGGCTCTGACGATCTCAACCTTATAGTCACCGTCCACCCAGTAATGTCTCTCCGTCAAGGCTTGTTCATTGACCCAAAAGCCAGTTGCTGCACCATCATGTGTATCAATCAGGAAAAAATGGTCTAACTCTTTCAATAACTCTGACGCAGTGATATCTAAATAATCATTCATACACGACCTCTACTCACTCAATTTTTTATTTCGGAAATTGTTATTTGAATAAAAATTGCTCTTTTATCTCAAAGATATAGAGGAAAATATAGAGAATCAATCATTATTTCCCAGACTGTTATAAAAATCAGATAAAAGAAAGTCATTTAAAATCAGCCCATTAAGAACGTATTTTTAAAATTGAGTATTATTTTTATATATTATTGATTTTAAAGTGATTTAGCTAAAACCTAGCTAAATCACAGTATTGATGATGTATACAACTTTTGTTATTCGTCGCGTGTTTTCACATCAAAAAGTTCAATTTCAAAGGTCAGATTTGAATTTGCAGGAATAATTTTGCCCATCTTACGTTCACCATAAGCCAAGTGTGCAGGTACGATGAGTTTACGTTTTCCACCCACACGCATCCCCATAATGCCTTGATCCCAACCTTTGATCACGCGTCCTGTACCAATCACAGTTTCAAAGTAATTACCGCGATCAAGTGAAGAATCAAACTGAGTTCCATCTTCTAACCAACCAGTATAATGTGTAGTGATTAAAGCACCTTTCACCGCTTCTTTACCTTCACCTACTTTTAAATCAATAATCTGTAACTCTGCGCTCATTTATTTCTCTCCAAACTCCGCTCAATTCAGGTCATATTTAACTTCGACTGCAATGTTATTCATTGATATGAATATTCAACAGACTCTAATTATTGCAATTGTTGCCACTGAATGTCGATCTGCCCTTTGTCACTCAACAAAGTCCATTCACCATCCATGATATTTAATTGCAATTGCATGGTACGTTCACATAATTGCTCAATGGCTTGAGTGGTTTGAGGAGAAAGCTGCCAAACCTCAACATTATTCAGTGTTTTAATTTTAGTACTTTTCTGCCACCAATCATTGGCTTGCGCACCATAGGTCACCACTGCAACATGTTTACATCGTACACTGGCCTTTTTCACTTTATCTTCAGATGGGCAACCCACCTCAATCCATTTTTCTAACAAGCCCGTCAAGTCTTTTTGCCATAAAGCAGGTTCATCCGTTTCAAATAAATCTTTAGTGAAATCTAAGTGTTCATCTGCATAACGTGCATAAGCCAAAATACGCACCATTAACCGTTCAATCGTTTCGGATGGATGTTGAGCAAGTGTTAGCTGATAATCCGCATAAATATGCTCGTCCATATTGGCAATATTCAGGTCTGCCTTATATATTGTTGCTTTTAACGCCATTGCATCATGTCCTCAAATTTGGCGCTAAGCATACTCTATTTTTGCTAAAAAATGATGTGATTTGTGAATCAACTGGCCTCATCCATACGACATGTCAAGAGTTGTGTTTCAAACGCCAACCAGTCATGTTGAGACGACTGACAAATGACTTCTATCCGATTATCAATACTTGCGTCTACGGACTTATAATTAAATTGTTGTGGATTGAAGTTAAAACTTTTCCAACCCTGATCGGTATTAAATATTCCTTTAATCCGAACCCAATCTTGCTGTGTGCATAATAAATCCAATAAATCATAGAATTTAAACTGCCATCTTTTGGGTAATTTCCAACCTGCAACCGTATACCCTTGAGCCGTTTCTACATAATGATAAGGCAGTTGTTTAATTTCCTGTAAAACTGCCCCACGCTCTAGTTGGTTCTGCAAACGGAGTAAAGGTTGGATTTTTCGTTGCAAAGGTTGTTGAATAAAATCGAGCTGAGCAAGTGAAACGTGTCCATTTTCCGCCTCAATCCAATGCTGTATATAAGTTGAATATTCTTGCTTTAATGCCAAATACGCCTGTTGATCGGCATCAGTCATCGCATCCGCATGTGACAATACAACAATTTGCGCTGCTTTAAGCTGATCAGTATATAGATTTTGTTGTACCCAAGCTTCGTCATGCAAACGACTGCCATCAATCACAATCACCAGTGCTCGCATCTCCAAACTACTTTGCCAATGTGGTTCAGTCAGTTGCTCTAAAAGCTGAGCTGGATGCCCTAACCCTGTCGGTTCTATAAATAGTCGATCAGGTTTGCTTTCACTTAATAACCTAGCCAATGCAATGTGCATTGGCAATTGGCTACTACAACATAAGCATCCACCCAATAACTCTTTGACGGCATAGCCCTGTTGTTGAGTAATCAGTTGCTGGTCAACTCCAATTTGTCCAAACTCATTCATTAGAACAGCCCAAACTTCATGCTCAGGCTTTTGTGTCAATAAATGCTGTAAGAGTGTGGTCTTACCAGCACCTAAAAAACCAGAAATAATATGCGTTGGAACCACTTTGGAGGCAATGAATTTCACAATATCTCTTAAAGCAAAAGATTCATTGTAACGACAAAAAATTTACCCAAACAGCGAATTTATTATCTTTCATCCATTAAATCTAATAAAATACCAATAAGAACCTATTTTCACCAAAAATGAGATATACATCACAAACACAATCAGAAAATTTCACTTTATCTAAATCTTAAATGGAATATCCAATTACCAACATTTCTTAGATTGCTTATATATGTTATAAACATGTAATTTACAGGGTTATTTTTTAGCCAAAAAAACATATTTCCATACATTTTTTCCTAATCAAAACAGCCTCTTGGTTACAAAAAACCAACCAGATAAACATAAATAATTCAAATTGTTAAGATTGGCGTAATAGATTGTTAAGAACATTGCCGTAAATAGATTTGGCACATAGCATGAAGCACATGCCTAGATTTGTGGCTTATCTACAAATTAGGTAGTTTTTCAATGAAACTGAAATTAAGGATGCCTACAATGAATCTTATCAAAACACTTCTTGCTACGACACTTACACTTGCTGCTGCGACTACATTTGCTGCAACTGCTGATGAAGTGCAAACTGAAGCTCAGACTGAAGACAGAGTTGTTGTTTCTACTCAAGAACAACCAGCGACTGATGCTCCAAGCGAAGCTGCTCCAGCATCAGAACCAGTAGCTAACTAAGACTGAGTCTAAAGGCCAATTCGTCCTTTAGTCCCATTTGTAATGATTTAACAATATTTCATGACAAGTGAAAAAAGATCGAACCATGCTGCGGTTCGATCTTTTTTTATTTAGATCAACTATGTTGTCGAGGATTTAAATACGCTACACGAGGGTTGATGAACTTCTTGTAGGCGCATTTCTTTACGTTGTTCCGCTGCTTCGAAACGACAACGCTTCCAATCCGTATCTAATTTTAAAGGAGGGACTTGTTTCGGTTGACGTTGTTCATCCACTGCCACCATAGTGAAATAGCAGGTATTGGTATGTCTAATCGTACGATTTTGAATATGTTGTGCTTCGACACGAATACCGATTTCCATCGAAGTACGCCCCACATGATTGACACTCGCCAAGAATGTCACCAATTCACCAACATAAATTGGCTCTTTAAAATTAACTTTATCAACAGATAATGTCACCACATAACTGCCAGAATAACGACTGGCACACGCATAAGCGACTTGGTCAAGCAGTTTTAAAATCGCGCCGCCATGCACGTTACCAGAAAAATTTGCCATATCTGGTGTCATCAAAACCGACATTGTAAGCTCTGATTGATCATCAGGCGTGTGGTTGAATTGATCTAACGGATACATGGGGAGAACTCATAAAGAATGCAAGATTATTATCGTTCATTCAGAATCGTAAAAATATGGATAAATCGATAAAATATCATCAATTATTTTTATAATACTGCTATTGTTCCATTCAAAATAGTGACAACAAAGACATTTTCATGAGATCTTATCGTCGTAACAAGATGCTCTCACTCAATAAAAATATCTTTGTTTTAAAATATTATTTTTATCAAGCGTCAACTGAGATTCGATGAATGTATCAATCCAATGACACCATTGACGATCATATCTACAGCGATGGTTCCAATGAGCAATGCAGATAAACGCCCAACGATATCAAAATAACGGTCAATATATTTTGCATGTTTATAACGTAAGTGATCATGCCCATATTTCATCAGAATCAAAATACTACAGGTCAAAAATAACGTGACAGCAATCACAGCGACTGCTGCTGTAAAGGGTAAGGTCACGCCTGTGACCACTGCTGCACTAATGGTTCCTGGTCCAATCATAAAGGGCATGGCAATGGTTCCAGCTAAGTGCTCGGGTGCACCACGCATTTCGCCAATGGTATCAGCCCCTTGGAACACATAACGATAGCCAATCACCAAGAAAATCAACCCACCAAAAATTTGAAAAGACTCAAAACGGACATTCAAATATCGGCTAAAAATATTCTCACCACCCCATGCGAATAAGATAAACACAATAAAGGCAATCAAACTCCCTTGAATCAGTGCTTTATTAAAGACCTTTACTTCTGAATTACGTATGATCCCCACCATATAAACACTCATAAGGAAAGGGTTTAACAATGAGAAAAACAGTGCAAATGCATGAATATAAGAAGAAAACATAAAACACTCTTAGCCTTACAATGTGAATATTTTACAGAATAATGGAAACAAGATGAGATTAGTGATTCAAGGTTTTCTTACAGCTCGTGCTGACATTTTTGAATTAATCATCTTTTACTAAATTGAAAGTCCCAGCAACGCCCAATAAACGCATAAGCAAACTTGCTGTTTGATTATTTGATTCTTTCATAACAATCCCCCCCATCTTATAAAAAATTAAATAATTGTTATAATTTTCACATATACGCTAAATTTTTAATTTGTGTCACATGTATATGAGTAGTATGGGAAATGTAAAAAACACTTAAATTCACATCTGGCAGGATTCCCTGCTATTAGGGTTCTCTAAAGAAAATGAATTACTCAAAGCATTTTCATTTCATTAGAGAACCACTTATCCAAACATTAGCTGCTTGGAGTTAAACTAAAAAGTCACACGACAATACTGACGATACGCTGGTGTCCAGAAATTATCATCAATCACGGTTTTAAGCAGATCATTACTCATCGGCATCGCTAAGCCATCTGCCATCGCTGCTTTCGCAACTTTAAAGGCAATAAACTTAGAAACCTGTTGAATATCATTGATATTCGGTAATAAATCCGCTGTGGCATTTTTCAAGCGTGGTGAGCAATCAGCCAAAGCCGTACTTGCTGCCATCAGCATTGAATCACTGATATGTGTAGCCCCACACGCAATCACACCCAAGCCAATACCGGGGAAAATATAAGAGTTATTGCACTGCGCAATCGAATACGCTTTGCCTTGGAAAAATACAGGGGCAAAAGGACTACCTGTCGCAACAATCGCTGCGCCCTGTGTCCATTCAATAATATCCTTAGGCTGAGCTTCGACTTGGGAAGTTGGATTTGATAATGGTAAAACAATCGGATGCTTATAATATTTGGCTAAAGTCTTGATCACTTCTTCACTAAATAATCCAGCTTGCCCTGACACCCCAATCAAAATACTTGGTTTGGCATTTTGCACAACATCTAACAAGGCAATATTTTCCCCCTGTCCTTCCCAAGAGCGAATCGCAGCAACTGGCGTTGCCAATTTTCGTTGGAAGTCCAACAGGTTTTCTTGTTGATCGGTCATTAAGCCAAAGCGATCCACCATAAAGATACGTGAACGTGCCTCATGGTCACTCAAGCCTTCATCAATCATTTGTCTTACGATATGTTCAGCGATACCACAGCCAGCCGACCCTGCCCCTACAAAGGTAATGGTCTGATCTTTGAGTTGCTTGCCTTGTGCTCGTGATGCTGCAATTAAAGTCGCGACTGTAACGGCTGCTGTGCCTTGAATATCATCATTAAAGCAACAAATTTTATCTCGATATTGCGTGAGTAATGGCATGGCATTATGTTGCGCAAAATCTTCAAATTGGATCAATACATCTGGCCAACGCTGGCGAATCGCGGTAATAATCTGTTCAACAAATTGATAATATTCTTCGCCTGTGATCCGTGGCTGTTTCCATCCCATATAGATTGGATCATTGAGTAGTTGTTGATTATTGGTACCTACATCAATGGTGATCGGTAATGTATAAGCAGGGCTAATACCGCCACATGCGGTATATAAGGATAATTTACCAATTGGAATCCCCATACCACCAATGCCTTGATCGCCTAGACCCAAAATACGCTCACCATCTGTAATCACGATTACTTTGACGTTTTTCTTATTCACATTGTGAATAATTTGGTCGATATAGTTTCGCTCACCATAAGAAATAAAGATGCCGCGATGACGACGATAAATGTCTGAAAAACGCTGACAAGCCTCTCCTACGGTAGGTGTATAAATAATCGGCAGCATTTCATCTAGGTGCTGACTCAATAAACTATAGAACAGGGTTTCATTGGTGTCTTGAATATTTCGCAAATAAATATGCTTATTCATGTCACTCCCAAAAGAAAGATATTGCTGATAAGAACGTTGTGTTTGTTCTTCAATATTTTCGATATTGTTGGGTATGAGACCGTGCAGATTAAATCTTGCTCGTTCTTCCTCAGAAAAAGCAGATCCTTTATTTAACAAAGGTAATTCTAAAAGTGCGTTTCCAGCATAAGGGATATATAAAGGTTTTTTGGTTTTAATTTGGTTCACTGTCATACCGCGCTCTTTAACCTATCCGTCAAATATAAAATTTTCTTCGCTCAAGCTCATATCTAATTGAACTTTGGCATAGTGAATAATTTACACCAATAGCGACCTAAAACTGTATTTATCTGGTTATATGTAAAGCCATAAGATATTTAGAAGCTAAATGGTTGATCACTCAGGCAAGCATAAACCAATCCGTCTATCATGATTGGTTTATGCTAGATTTAAATCACTCATTCTTATAAAAAAGATAGTAACTCGCATAACATGCAATAATAAATAAGATACAGCAGACAAAGCCCACTTGCATTGAAGGATCGGTCACCATGCTGATACAAGTGATGGTACAAAACACACCACCTAAAATTGGCGTCAATGGAAATAACGGCGCTGCAAACTTAAGATCTTTTACCGTATTACCTGATTTGATCCATTGTCGACGGAAATTAAATTGGCTAATACAAATCGTAATCCACACCACAACCATGGTAAATGCCGCCACACCTAATAGGTTTTTAAAAATCGTTTCAGGTGCAAAATGTTCGGATAATAGTCCCGGAATTGCGCCAAACATCGTCACCACGATAGCAACAATCGGTGTACCCGAAGCCGTTAATGTAGAAAATACTTTCGGCAATTGTTTTTTAATAGAGAGTGACCACATCATCCGAGAGGCCGCAAATAAACCTGAGTTCGCTGCTGAAAGTAAGGCTGTAATGATCACAAAACGGATAATATCTTCTGCGTACGGAATCCCAATATAATTAAACACAGTCACAAATGGGCTATTACTAATACCATTTGAATTCAGACCTGCCATTTCAAATGGAAGTAATGCACAAATCACCACAATGGTACCCACAAAGAAAATGAGTAAGCGCCAAATGGCTGCATTAATGGCTTTGGGTACAGTTTTTGCGGGATTTTCTGCTTCACCCGCTGCAACGCCGATCAGCTCAGTACCAGAGAATGCAAAATTTACAATCAGCATAGTGGCAAAAATTGGGAAAATCCCTTGTGGAAACCAGCCGTGCTCAGTTAGCTTGCTGAATAATGGTGCTGATTCATGTCCTTGATAAGGGATGAAGCCAAAGATAGTGACTAAACCCAAAGCGATAAAACAGATAATCGCAACGACCTTGACCAACGACAGCCAGAACTCAGATTCAGCAAACAGCCGCGTTGAACTAATATTTAGTGTAAAGACTAAACCCGCAAATAAAAGTGTCCATGTCCACATCGAAACCGAAGGAAACCATTCCTGCATTAACAATGCAGCCGCAGTAAACTCCGTGCCCAATGTCGCTGTCCATGTTAACCAATATAACCACGTTACCATGTAGCCTGTACCAGGCCCAATATAGGTTCTCGCATATTCACCAAAAGAACCTGAAACAGGCATATGTACCGCTAACTCACCGAGGCACAGCATCACCATATATGCAATCACACCACCCAGTAAGTAAGCTAAAATAGCGCCTATTGGACCTGCCTGAGAAATCACATCTCCCGAACCTAAAAATAACCCTGTGCCAATCGCACCACCCAATGAAAGCATGACCAAATGACGTTTGGTCATGGCACGTTTTAAGGGTTGACCGACCACGATTTCTGCTGAAGAAATATTTGATGGGTTGGATGTGTCTTGCTGGGGCGCATACTGCCCGCCCAAGACATCTCCCGATAGAAATGTCTTTTCATTATTGTTACTCATACATGATCACTCCAACGATATTCTTATGACAACCTGTCCTTGCGGTTTCAATTTCATACACTTTTTATATCCGACGGATATTTTGTTTTCTGCGTTTTATTTTTTACTGAATATCCATATTCAAACTCCATATTTTTCCTAGCTTTGTTAGCATCCAAGCTATTTCTAAGGCTTAAATCCTATTCAATTTCTTTTAAAATCAATCCTGCCCGAAGCCCTATTTTCACCTTTGGATTTGGAAACAAAATCCAAACCTGTTGCTCGTGCACGACCTCATTTCCCGACTGTTGCGTTGCAATCAGCTCACCTTTCTGAAAGCTAGAAAAGTTTGGCGCATCGGCACTTAATCTCAGTTGAAAATCTTCACTTTGTTTTAAGATGGAGTCCACCACCTTAAATTGGCGAATATTTGGCTTTTGTCTCGAAGGTAATGCTTGACCTGAAAGCACCGCACGTAACACCCGATCAATCGCAGCAAATTCTGATAAATCATTTGCACCAAATGGCTTTGCCTTACCTAACTCCAAAGTACTGCTCGCTGCGTGGAAAGACTCGGCAGTAAAATGAGTAAAGGTTTTTCCAACAGCATTGTGATAGACCAAAGCATCCAGATCAGCCGCATTTAGACTTCGGATCAGGAAGTCATCATAAGCGTTCGTTTGATAGGGAAATAAGGCGAAAACAGGCAATAAAGAGGCACGAATTGCAGTATGCAAATCATAATGATATCGCTGAGCATCCACATGACTGTGTTGAAAAAACTGTGCAGTTACTTGCTCTAATTGAGCAGCTCGATGTGTTTCTTGATCTTGTACGAGATGCTGATAGCCGCCACAAAACATGCGATTCATATCATTTTCTAGATAGCGAACACCTTGTCGAATCGCTTCAGGATTGCCCAAAACAAACAGTATCCGAACGGTTAAAGTTAAACGTTGTGCAAATAAATCTTGAATAATATTTGCCAATAACTCAATTGGTGCAGTTTCATTGCCATGAATACCAGCAGAAAGGACGATGCTTTTTCTATAGGCGGTTTTTGGTGTGCATTGCAATAACCCTTCACCAAGCCATTGCCATGTAAAACCTGCAACCGCACCCTGCGTTTGCTCAGGTGTCTGCTGCGCTAAGGTCAGTGTTAATAGATCAAGCATGTACCTTTATCCTTAAAAGTCATTCTACAGACGATTTCCACGTCCTATCTTTGAAAGTGATACACCGAACCCAAGCCCAAAATTTTGGTCAATTCATCCAGTGCGCTACGGCTCTCGATCAATAAACTTGGATCAGCTAAATCATCCTGCGTTAACTCATCACGGTAATGCCGATCAACCCACTGATTAAGGGTTTTGAACAAAGCATCATTCATCAATAAGTTCGGATTCACCGCATTAAGCTCAGCTTCATTGACTGCAACACGCAATCTTAAACATGCAGGTCCACCGCCATTGCGCATACTTTCACGCAAATCAAAGACTTTAAGATCATCAATCGGCGTTCCCATTTGAATCATGTCATTCAAATAGCTCCACACCGCTTTGTTTTGGCGTGATTCCTCTGGCACAACAATGCTCATCCCACCATCGGCACGGGTCAAAATTTGACTGTTGAATAAGTAAGTTGCGACTGCATCTTCAACCGTGACACGACTTTCAGGCACTTCAATCGAAATAAATTCCTGATCAATATCCGCCATTTTTTTAGCAATTTCACTCAGCGCTGCTGATTGATTTAAAAAAGCTTGTTGATGATGAAATAGAACCTGTTGATTACTCACAGCGATCACATCGTTATGAAACACACCTTTATCAATCACCTCAGGATTTTGCTGGATGAACACTGTGCGTTTTGCATCTAGACGATGTAAACGCACGATTGCTTCACTGGCTTCACGGGTTTGACGCGCTGGGAACTTTTGTGGCGCAACCGTACCGCCAAGTTGTTGCTGCCCATACACAAAAACCTGCACACCCGCTTGGTCATACGCACCACCCAAACGGTTATGGTTAGCAGCACCTTCATCGCCAAACAAAGCGGCTTCTGGCAATGCTTCATGATGCGTGAAATATACATCATTATTGAACATCGCTTGAAGGATACGCGTGGTCGTATGATGCTCAATTGATCGATGGAACTTATTATTCAAGTTGGCAGCAGTAAAATGTACACGCCCATCAGCACTATCCGCAGATGGAGAAACCGTACACGCATTTGCGGTCCACATGGATGATGCAGAACTTAACGATGATAATAAGGCAGGTGCAGTACGCATCGCCTGAGTGATGACATCAATATCACTGCCAGTAAAACCCAAACGGCGTAAGGTCGGCACATGCGGACGTTCTTGCGGGGCAAACACACCTTGTTTTAATCCAAGATCAGCAAGGGCTTTCATTTTCATCAAGCCTTGCTTGGCAGCTAATTTAGGATTTGACGCGTTATTACGATTCTTGGTCGATGCCACATTACCAAAGGATAAACCTGCATAATGATGCGTTGGTCCAACTAAACCATCAAAATTTATTTCATAACCAGACATTTCTCTCTCCATATCGTCACGGTGCAATTCAACTTAGAGCACAATGCCCGGTGATAATGTTGAAGGTAGTGTCACGCTGCCACTTTCCATTGATGCCATTGGCCATGCGCTATAGTCAGCGGCATAGAAAGCGCTGGCACGATGGTTTCCAGATGCACCCACCCCACCAAATGGTGCGGCACTTGATGCTCCTGTTAATGGTTTATTCCAGTTCACAATACCTGCACGCGCTTCGATGAGGACACGTTCAAATAGCTCACGGTCTGGAGAAACCAATCCCACTGCCAACCCAAATCGGGTGTTATTGACAATGCTTAATGCTTCATCAAAATGGTCATAACGATAAATCGTAGTCAGTGGACCAAAGTATTCTTCGTCAGGGATGCCATCGACTTGACTCACATCTAAAATACCGACAGTGAGTAATGAGCTATCCGCTTGTGGACGTGTCATTTCCAAGAGTGGTTTTGCACCTAAAGCGATCAGTTTGCTTTGCGCTGCTAACATCTGCTCAGCAGCATGAGAAGAGATTACCCCTCCCATAAAGGGTTGTGGTTCAGCATTCCAGCGACCAATGACGAGGTTTTTAGCCACTTCAACAAAACGCTGAATGAACGCATCGCCATTCGCACCTTGTTTTACGATGATACGACGTGCACAGGTACAGCGTTGCCCCGCAGAGACAAATGCCGACTGAATCGCTAAATTCACCACCGCATCAAGATCAGTAGCTTCATCAATAATCAGCGCATTGTTGCCGCCCATTTCTAATGCAAGAATTTTCTCAGGTGCACCTGCCATTTGTTTATGCAAGTGATAACCCGTGTTGGCACTTCCTGTAAAAAGCAGACCGTCAATTTGCTCAGCCGCTGCTAAAGCTTCACCTGTGCTGCGTCCACCTTGCACCACATTGAGTACGCCATTTGGCAGACCTGCCTGTTGCCATAACCTTGCGGTTTCTTCCGCAGTCCAAGGTGTGAGTTCACTTGGTTTAAACACCACGGTATTGCCTGCAATCAGTGCTGGAACGATATGACCGTTGGGTAAATGACCAGGGAAATTATAAGGACCAAACACAGCCAAAACACCGTGTGGACGATGGCGCAATGACGCAACCCCATCAGGTATTTCAGTTTCACTAAAACCCGTCCGTTGATGGTATGCACGAATTGAAATCGTAACTTTGCCAATCATCGCTTGAACTTCGGTCAAGGTTTCCCAAAACGGTTTACTGGTTTCTTGACTAATCACTTCTGCCAATTGATTTTTATTTTGTTCAAGTAAGCCTGCAAAACGTTCAACAATGGCAATACGTTGCTCTAAGGCTAAACGTGCCCACGCTGGAAATGCTTGTCGAGCAGCATCACATGCTTGTTCTACATCTATTTGACTGGCTTCATGCCCTGCCCAAATTTGTTGATTGGTCACAGGATCTGTTTTGCTTAATGCGCTACCGTGTCCCTGTACCCAAGCACCATTAATGAATAATGCACCTTGTGTCATTCCTGATTCTCCATATTTTCTAATGCTAAAACGCGTACTTGATCTTGTTCTTGCACATTGAGTGCCTGCGCTTGTACTGAGGTCATCAACAAAATCTCGTCATCTGATACAAGGTTATTGATGAGCAACACGCGGTAATCGGTGTATTGGTCGTTGGCAACCAAGTAATGAATGTCTGACGTCTCAACTTGCTCGGCAATTTTGACCGTCAACACACGGCTTTGTTTGACTGCACGTAAATCAGCAATATTGGCTTCTAGCGTTGGACCCGCATCAAAAATATCAACATAACCCTGATATTTCAGACCTTCTGACATGAGTACTTTTGCAGCGGGCAAGGTATGTGGATGGACTTCAGCAATCACTGTTCGTGCCTCTTGCGGAAGTAAATCCACATAGACTGGGAATCTTGGCATCAATTCCGCAATAAAGACTTTTTGCCCAACACCACTTAAATAATCCGCAGTAGCAAAATCCATATTAAAAAAGTGATAACCCAATGCATTCCAGAAAGGTGAGTAGCCATTTTGATCTGAGAAACCACGCATTTCAGCAATGAGTCTGTCTTCAAAATAAGACCTAAACGCTGCAATAAATAAAAAGCGCACCTTAGACAAAAATTTGCCGTTTTGATTTTTACGATAATCAGGATCAAGGAACAAAGTGCAAAGTTCACTGCAACCTGTATGATCATTACTTAAAAATAAAGTCTCTAAGGTCTTATACACATTTAGGGTTTTAGAAGCATGTACTTGTTTCGCCACACGAAAATTATAGAAAGGCTCATTTAACCCGACCGCAACTTCAATTGCACTGACACCTACAATTTTGTGAATGCTAGTGTCTTCAAGCACAAATAAATAACTCGCATCGCCCTTTTCGGCTAAACCCGCTAAGGTATGCGTGGTGCGGGTAATCCGCTCAGCCAAGATCGCTTTATTTTGCGGTAAGGAAGTCAAGCCAATGCCCGACTCTCCAGCTCGTTGCGCCAAACGATAAATATCATCTAAGTCCCGATGCGCTGCATGTCTAACAATCATCATGGTTAGATGCTCACTAAAGATTTAGAGGCGTGCTAAAGCACGAGCAAAACGGTTTAGACCTTCATCAATATCTTCTTTTGGAATAATCAGTGAGGGGGTAAAACGCACCACGTCAGCGCCCGCAACCAAGGCTAAAAGACTTTCTTCACCCGCTAGGGTCACGATATTTTTGGCTTTGCCTGCATATTCATCTTTGAGTACACAACCAATCAATAAGCCCTGCCCACGAATTTCTTTAAACAGATCATATTCAGCGTTGATTTTATTTAAAGCATCGACAAAATACTGATGACGTTGTTTCACACCGTCTAAAACTTCTGGGGTATTGATAAATCCAAATACCGCTGCCGCCACCGCAGATGCCAATGGATTGCCACCATAAGTTGTACCGTGATCACCGACAACAAACATGTTGGCGTATTTATCCGTGGTGATCATGGCACCAATTGGAAAACCACCACCGAGTGCTTTTGCTGTGGTCAAAATGTCAGGTGTCACGCCTGTATTCATATAAGCGTAAAGTGAACCTGTACGACCAACACCAGTTTGCACTTCGTCAAAAATCAGCACTGCGCCTTTTTCATCACAGAGGTCACGCAAACCTTTTAAGAACTCAAGATCAGCAGGAACAACACCACCTTCCCCCTGAATTGGTTCAACAATCACCGCACAGGTATCTTCGGTGATGACTGCTTTTGCAGCCTCCAAATCATTGAATGCAGTATGTTCAATGCCTTCTGGCAATGGTGCAAAATCTTGAGAATATTTCGGTTGACCGCCTGCGGTCACGGTAAATAAAGTGCGACCATGAAAGGCATTTTTAAATGCAACGATATGCTTCTTTTTCGGATTACCGCTTAATAAGCCAACTTTACGCGCCAGTTTTAACGCTGCTTCGTTGGCTTCTGCACCTGAGTTACAGAAAAACACTTTGTCTGCAAAGGTACTTTCAACCAATTGCTTCGCAAGACCCAATACAGGCTCATTGGTATAACCATTGCCAACATGCCAAAGCTTTTGCGCTTGTTCAGTGAGTGCATTGACTGCAACAGGATGGGCATGACCTAGCGCATTGACTGCAATTCCACCTGCAAAATCAATATACTCTTTCTCATTTTGATCCCACAGACGAGAGCCTTCACCACGCACTAAAATGAAATTTGCTGGCGCAAAAACGGGAACCATCCAATCATTAAAATTGCTACGTGTAATCGCGACATTACTCATTTTTATTTACTCACTTCCTGTTTGATCGTTGGGCTGTTTAGATGTTTAACAGCCCAGTTTTAAGCTGAGGTCTTGAATTTATCCCGGGAAAATACCGCGTTCTTTACGCGCTTTTAGAATACGTTCGCAGGCCAGAATATAAGCGGCTGTACGTAGACTACATACTTTATGTTGGGCGATTTCCCAGACATCCGCAGTGGCTTGAATCATTAATTTATCGAGGCGTTCATTGATCTCATCTTCCGTCCAGAAGTAACTCGCCATATCTTGAACCCACTCAAAATAACTGACGGTCACACCACCTGCGTTACAAATGACATCAGGAACAACAATGATGTTGCGCTCAATAAAAACATCATCTGCTTCTGGATACGTTGGACCATTGGCACCTTCAAGCACGATTTTGGCCTTTAGCTTTTGTGCACGTTCAACGGTAATCTGACCTTCCAATGCCGCAGGAATCAGAATATCCATCTCGACATCCCAAAACGCTTCATCCGCAATCACGGTGGCATCAGCAAAGCCCATCACACCACCTTGTTCTACAACATGCTTTTGTAATGCTTTGACGTTTAAGCCTTCTGCATTAAAAATTGTACCGGTGTGATCTTGCACACAGACAATTTTTGCACCCGCATGGCTAAACAAATAAGCCGCTTCGTTCCCGACATTACCAAAGCCCTGAACAGCAACTTTACTACCGGATACAGTGAGATTAATTTTCTTGGCGACTTCTAAACCCGTCACAAACACACCACGACCTGTGGCACGAACACGCCCGAGCGAACCACCTAAATGTACAGGTTTACCAGTCACCACACCTGTTACGGTATGACCTTTGATACTTGAATAGGTGTCCATCATCCAGCCCATGATATTGGCATTTGTACCGACATCGGGTGCAGGAATATCAATTTGAGGACCAATAATTGAACTAATTTCACTGGTAAAACGGCGGGTTAAACGCTCTAATTCACGTGGTGAAAGTTCTTTGGGATTGACACGGACACCACCTTTGGCACCACCAAATGGCAGATTAAGTACAGCGGTTTTAATCGTCATCCAAGCAGATAGCGCCATCACTTCATTCAGCTCAACATCATGATGGTAGCGGATACCGCCTTTACCCGGACCACGCGACAAGTTGTGCTGTACGCGATATCCCTCAAAATGACGAATGCTTCCATCATCCATCACAATCGGCACATCCACGATTAGAGTTCGTTTTGGGCGTTTCAGCGTATTCACAAAATTGCTGAGATCTGCATCTAAATAAGGTGTCACTCGATCAATTTGAGTGAGATAAGTTTGCCAAGCACCGCTATTTTGATCCGTATATGATAAAGACATCATCTGTTCCTTAATTAATCAATTGTCCCTGTTATTTACAGATTCCCTTTTATTCAGGGTTTCCTTTTCACCCCTTCGTCCTTGATGAACATTCAACTGCATGAGATTGAGTAAAATGTTTGAGGCTTGGTATATTCATTATTATTAAGAATCAAAATGATTCATAAAATTTGTTTTTCTGACTAAAATGAATTATTTTTTAGCAATCTGCTCATAGTAAATATCAAAATGAACAATATTGATCATATTCTCTTAGGATTACTGAAAGACAATGCACGGATGTCGATTACAGATTTGGCTGCTAAAACTCGGGTATCGAGAGCAACCGTGCAGAAGCGTATTGAATACATGGAATCAACAGGTATCATTACAGGATATACCGTACGTTTCCGTCCAAATGCAGAGAAAAATATCATTCGCGCATGGATGAGCATTATGGTTGAGGGAACCAAAGCACAGGCTGTGATTCGTGAATTACGCTTAGAATCAGCGGTTGAACGCCTACATACCACCAACGGGAAGTGGGATATTTTGGTAGAACTTCAATCAGATAGTTTAGAGAATTTCGATAAGGCTCTAGAGAGAATCCGAAACATTTCGGGTATTTATAATAGTGAGACCAGTATTTTATTATCGACTTATAAAATTTAAAGCCTCCCGATACTCACTTCCTGACTCCAAGTTGAGTTGGGTTGTGTGTGAATATGCCAACAAAGATGATCAATAGATTTCATTAATGGCTGATTCTGACTGTCCCATTTTTCCAGCATACAATAGGCAACATGAATCCCCTTAGGGTGAAACTCTCTTGCCAAAGACTGTGATAATGCCCGAATACTCGCAAACATACTTTGAGCGAGAAGATCAGCATTTGATAATGCTGTATCTTGCAGACCAAGAAAAATGAATGTGCCTTGCCGCTGTGCCAGCATATGCTTAATGATGATTTGTGAAATACTGACCGCACTTAGTCCCGTGTTTTGCCACTGTAACTCAACCTGTTGAGTAGAAAAGATAACTTCTTCATCTAACCCTTTAAAACTGGGTTGAAATATACAAAGTTCAATGTGATGTGCTTGCTGTCGGATGTGCTGCATCAAGCTTTTTAATGCCACAGGATTGACTAAATTTAAATACACCGTCGTAAGCGCTGAACGCTGACATTCAATCTGTATTGAAGTATGTTTAGCATCATGTAAGACTTGATAAACATGCAATTGTTTTTGCTTACTCTGCTCGATACCAGCTTGACTAAGATGATGTACATCATCACCTATAACAACAATACACCCTTGTCGTTTTGACTGACGCCGAAAGAACTGCGTGATGATATTGTTCATCCTAGAATCGCTCCTGATACGGACGTAGATCGAGTTCATGTGTCCATAAGTCATGACTTTGCTGGTATAACATTAAATAATTATCTGCAATTGCCTCGATATTTAAGCCACCAGTACCACGCGTTAATCTTGCTAAACGCCCAAGTCCAAATAAGGCTTTATTGACTCGATCTCCATCGACCATGCCATCAACGATTACATGTGCAATATGTATATTCTTCGACTTATACAGAGTTGCTAAATTATGTGCATAAGCACGTAATGCTGATTTACCCATGGTAAATGCAGCAAAAAATGGTTTGCCGCGCATCGATGCACTCGCACCTGTGAAAATCAGAGTTCCTTTTTGTTGCTGTTCAAAAGTCTTCAAACAAGACTGCGAAACCAAATAAGCAGACAAAAAAGTCGAGCGCCACATTTTTGAGAAAAAGGACAACTGCGTTTTTAAAAACAAGGATGGAATATTGCCACCCACATTATGAGCAACAACTTCTAGCTGTTCATTATTTGCAATGATCATGTCAAATAAAGATTGAATCTGTTGATCATTTTCGGCATCTAAACAATAAGCGACAGCATTCCCACCTTGTTCATCAATAGTTTGAGTCACTGCTTGTAATTTATTGAGCGTTCGTCCTACGACATAGACCTTTAGACCAGATTGAGCAAAGCGCCGTGATACAGCAGCCCCAATCCCTTGCTCTGCCCCGACTCCAACGACAACAGCGACTCGGGTACTCATATCTGTTTTATCCAAGCTGCAATATTAGAATAGCTATTAATTTTTGCGCCCCAGACTTTACTGGTTCGGATAACCTCTAAAAGCTGTGAACCAACAGCAATATCTGCCACCGTTTTACGATCGCCAACTAACCAACCTGTAGAGCCTAATACCAGTTCAATACGTTGCAAATGACGAATAAACTCAGCCTCGATATCTGCTTTTGCCATACGTCCAGTACCTTGCATTTTGAGCTGAAAATTCAGGGCTGATTTCAATAAAGGTTTCATCAAAAATACTTCATGCTTGGGACGACCTGCGGCACTGATTGCAACAGCATGATTTAAGGCATCGGCATCACTGACTCGAAAATGCACCTCATAGAAATACAACAACTCGTCTGCCCAATCTTCCCAAAGTTCGACATAAGCCTTTTGCAATGGATCAGTCGGATATAATCTTGGTGAATCTGGATAAGCCTCATCGAGATAACGTGCAATACGGGTACTATCTTGAATACGTTGACCATGAATATCTAATACCGGTACTTTACCGACTTTACTGAGCATGGGAACTTTTGCACCAAGAACACCATTGTAGTTTACGGTTTCAAATGGAATCTCTTTGAACCGCAACATTCTGGCGACTTTCTGGCAAAATGGTGAAATTTCCCATTGATGTAACACCACTGAATTTTTCATTCTTATTCCCTATAAAATGAGGATGCTATTTGTACTGAATTCGATATGTAGGGAGCCTAAATAATTAAAAGTAATATGCTCCTGCTGAGAAGCATATCACCTAGAAACGATGTGCCATATCTCTTTACTAAGCACGAATAATCATATTGGTGGCCGTGGCATGTGCATACAACTTACCCGCTTCATCACGTATATAGCCTTCAGATATGATCAAGTTACGCCCCACGTTGATCACTTTTCCTTCAGCAATCAGTTTGGTATTAAACGGAATAGGACGACACATCTTGATATTTAAATCTGTGGTGCCATAACCCTCACCTGCCGCCAGCACAGTATGTGATGCACAGCCTGTCACTGAGTCTAAAACCGTCGCGGCAAAACCACCATGCACACCACCTAGCGGGTTAGTATGACGTTCATCTGCAATCGCACTAAATACAATCCGTCCGTGCTCCACCTCAACAGGCTGCATTGGTATCGTTTTAGCAATTCCTGGTGCTGGAAAGAGACCGTTACAAAAGGCTGTCATGATTTCTAAACCAGTCATATTTAATGGATTCATACGTATTACCTGTCTAATGGGAAAAAATATTTTTTAATGAATAAAGGTTGATTGTTCAGGAGACAAACCAATTTTTATTTTGGTTTGTGCAACAATTTCAGACTCATCCGTATCATTTGGATGAAAGTTAAAACGATAATAAGAGAAAAATTGTGGTACCAGCTTTCGATATGCCTGTACGGTAAACCCAGCAAATTTTGCCCAAGATTTCAGATTCAGTAATTGTTTATCTCTAGACATTAGCATCACTTGATAGACATTCGACATGAGTGTGATCAAAGCGAGACTCAAAGTAAAAATCGCAACTCTAGGGATATAAGCTGTCAGACCTTGACCATACAAATATTGATACATATCGTAAGCAACGGCTTTATGTTCTGTTTCCTCAACACTATGCCATAACCAGAGGTTACGAATGGTTTCATCTGTCATCAATTCATTGACATTTTTCATCATTTCCACCACCAGCACTGCGGTGTAATGTTCTAGCCCTACGGTGACCAATAAATTCCATTTTTTAGGGAAAGTGTTTTCAATCGCTTTTAGAAGAATCCCTGTAATTTTTTCTAATGATTCAGGGTCTAAACCATATTTTTGAGCACTGAGGTGAAACGCATGGTGCTCTTTGGAATGCATCGCTTCTTGACCAATAAATGCACCAATATCACGATCTAATTGCTCATTCTCTTTGATCTGTCCTCGCAAAGCACGGACTGATCGCACAAAGTAGGATTCACCCTCAGGAAATAGCGTCGATAACCCCGTGAAATAATGAGTAAACGTAGGTTCATTATTACACCAATACTTCGGCATATCTGCAAACTCATAATCCATACGGCGTACAGGGAATGATGCAGGTGTTTTTTGTTTTGTTTTTTCTTTCAACACGGATATAGACATGACTCACCTCAAAAAAGTTTATCTTAAAATAATAAGTTCCAAAAAGGAACTTATATAATCAAAATAACGATGCTAAGATATATTGTCAATAAAGAGGATGTCTTAATGGCTCAAGTTGTCCTAAAATGACAGCCTTGTTCCTGTAAAGATAAATAGATGGGGTCTGCAATGAAATGGCGTGAACTCGGTGAAATGAATTGCCCGATAGCAAGAACTTTGTCTATCTTTGGTGATCGCTGGACCTTGCTGATTATTCGTAATGCCTTTATGAAAACTCGACGTTTTGACGACTTTCAAAATCAATTGGGTATTACCCGTCATTTATTAACTGAACGAATCAATCGTCTGGTAGAAAACAATATTTTTGAAAAAGTTCTCTATCATGAAGCACCGAAACGTTATGAATATAGACTGACAGAAAAGGGACTGGCACTTTATCCAATCCTTGTCACCATGAGTGGCTGGGGAAATCTGTGGCAAAATGAAAATAAAGAATTCCAAGAACTCCGCTATCTACATAAAAGTTGTGGCAATGTCACTAAGCCCGCGCTTAGGTGTGACTGCTGCGGTGAGGAAATCGATGCGCGACAAATGTCCCCTGTGTATCTGCCCACAGAACAAGGCGAAAACTAAGGTCTCGTTCACCCATGTAGCGAGATCCATGATGACTAGAATCCATGTATGTTAATTATTTCCTCCACATCCAGATCAGCACAACCAGCATGCATGCTATAGCAGGATAGACAAACCAAGGGTGAGGAATCGTCCAGATCATCAGCCCCGCCGCGACGGTCATACTGATGCTGGACATATATTTTGCTTTTTTAGGGATGCGACGATTTTCCCGCCACTCTTTTACAATTGGTCCAATAAAACGATGATTCAACAGCCATTGATGTAGTCTTTCAGAACCTCTAGCTGCAAAAAACACCGCCAATAAAATAAAATCGACAGTCGGTAAACCAGGAGTAAAAATCCCCAGTATTCCTAATCCGATGCATAACCAAGCGAGACCGATAAAGAGCATTCGCCACCAAATCGTACGAGCAAGTTTGCTCTCTGCTTTTAATGGTGAAGAAAGCGCTATATTTAATTTGTTGTCGGTGTGATCCATATTTCCCCTACCTCGTTATGCATCATGTAATCAGTGCAATTCATCTAATCTGCTGAGTGCATTGCCAAAGTACCCAAATGCATCGAGTGCACCTTGAATGACGCGATCTTGCTGAGTTTGATCAAAACCCGTTTCATCTAATGCCTGTACAAATCGTTTCCATACTTTGGCACGGCCCTCTGGATAAGCGGCAAGATTACGAGCAGCAAATGTTTCAGAGAAACCCAAGTTTTTTTGCGCTTCTTTAAACAAAAAAGCAGCGCCCAAGGTTGAACCTTCAGAGACATAAATCCAGCCCAATGCCTCAGGCAACTCGACATTTTTACTGTGTAAGGGCTGACCACTCGGTTGAATTCCTAAGTCTTGCAAATCTTCAAATGCCTGCTGAGAACGTCCACGAATCCCTAAATCTGGAATCAGTTCAGCCACCCCCTCTTTTTCAAAAAGGTGCTCAATCTCTTGCTGAAAGTAATATTGTGACAAGGTGAATTGTGCATATCTTTCTTTACTCGAAAATACGGCTGCCTGTGCCATTAATTGATGCATACGTTCATGTTCGGCTGCGGTTTCTTGCTTTAAACGCTGAGATAAATGATTGATGGTCATTTGTTCTGTAGCTGCATTCATTTTCTTTCTCCTAAAATGGATATCACTGATTGCTCAACGATTTCGACTCAGTGTAAGTTGTACTGGAAACTCCACGACAACGGCCACTGCTCGACCGTTAATTTTGTAAGGTTTAAATTTGGATTTACGCGCAGCTTGTATCACCCGTTCATCTAAACTGGCGATCCCTGAGCTTTGGCGTAACTGGATATCGGTGGGTTGCCCGTTTTCATTGATACGAATACGCAGTTCAACCACACGGTTTTGTTGCTTGAGTTCACGATCGTCATAGCGAAGTTGTCCAAAACTCAATACATCGACACTACTCACTTGTACCGGTTCATCATTGTCGATTCGGCTGTCTGGTGAACGTGAAAGTTCTTGCTGTGAAGCAGATGTTTTTATGCCACCAGAGGTTAACTGGCTTTCTCCTTGCTGTTGTTTGTAAGGGGTTTGGCTTTGATTTAAGCGCTCTAATTGCTGCTCGACCGTTTGATTAGGTGTCGTTTTATCTTCATTGAGAGATGGGAGCACCGATGCTTTAGATGGGGTAGCTGGCTCATTATGGGTTCTTTTACTAAGCTGGCTATCTTGGATCACACGATCAGCATTGCGACTACTGAGTATTTGAGTTTGTTCAGTTGCTTTTTGCTGAGCGCTTGATGTATTTAAAACAGGTTGCTTATCCAAACCTTGTTCTTTTGGCGACGTTGCAACAGTTCTTTTTTCTGGTGGATAAGGTGTCGGTTGTTCAGAACTTGATACTGAAATGAAATGTACTTTAAGTGCATTCACTTTGGGTGAATTGGCAAGGGTATAAGGTTCAATTAAATGACTTAAAAACCATAATCCAATTAAATGCAAAACCATCACGGCAAATACAACACCCCATTTCCCAAAATGATCCAGTGTCAATCCAGTAGAGATTTTGAATTGTTCTCTATAGTGAGGAGATAGATTTTTTAATTTCATCATGATCTCCTAAAACCGATGCTCAAGTTTCAAGCTGACATGATGTTTGTCATAGGAATACAACCAATCGACATTGCTATTATTATGGTTATAACGATAGGTTAAATTAGGGGTCATGCCATAAAACTGAAAGCGTGGCATTTGCACAACAAAGGTATAATTTTGTTCAAAATCATGACGACGTGTCTGAAAGACCTCTGCATATTGATCAAATTGACGCCAACGATAAGAACTCAATAGCGTTGTGTTAATGCCTATATCCCACGGTTTACTCAGACCGAAACGAACACCTTGTTGCTGATAGGCTGCTAAATATTTTTCTTGTGTCGAGCGATCAAGGACATCCAATCCACCAAATAGTGTCCACTGCTCAGGCAAAACTTTCCAAAAAGTCGCCAATGCTGAATGCTCTTGCCCATTGAGTGTTTTATAGGTGTGATAATCAAGATCTTTAATTTCTGCTTCAAGCTTAAATGCTGTATCAGCCGAAACAAATCTCATCCACTCAATACGTCCTCCCCACGCATCATATAAGCCATCATTTGCATAACGTTTATGCTCAAACAGTGGTGCAATCGTTATTTGATTTTTTAGATCAAAAAAACTATAGCCTGCATTAATATTCAGGGTGGATTCATTGTAATCGGTATGATTGTCATAAGACTGCCCATAAGCCAAACCGCGTAAGGCAATCCCATGGTTACCGTGTATAGAAAAGCGCTTGATTAAACTGGCTTCATAGTCCATTCCTGCCGCAGACTCAGTCTTAGGACTGCTACGGGTGATTTCTCGAATGACCATATTGCCATCCTGATCCACACCATAAAGCATCCAGGTTTTACTTTGTTCGGAAGAACTATTCAGATTGCTGGCATACGTTGATCCAATGGCTAAGCTGCCTTGCCAGTTGTCACGCTGATCAAGCGCTTTGACAAACAGATTGACCGTTTGCTCTACCTCTGCTGGTATCACAGCACGATCACTTTGTGCCAGCCTGCTCTGAATGGATGTAAAAAGGCGTGCTGCTTCTTTGTTCTTCTGCTGTTCAAACAGCACACGCGCTAACTCAAGCTCACAAATAAGATTGTTGGGTTGTTGATTTAAACTGCTTTTAAATTTTTGTTCTGCTAATTTGAGCTCTCCTTGAGCACGCGCCAATGCCCCTTCGGCAAAATCAGTCAAAGCTTGGTCATAGCCTTCATATTGTTGATAATGCTTTAGATAAACCGCAGCATTGCCCCATTGCTTTTGCATGACAGCCAAATACAAAGCTTTTGCTAAATCATCTTGATTTTTCTCGACCTCATAGACTTGACCATTGATCACAATACGTGGGAGTTCATCAGTGCGACGAATCACCCCTTGTTGTTGTAATTCATGCTGTTGCTGTAATCGATGTTGATCTAAGCTTTGATTCAGGCGAAGTTGCGTATCATCATCTGCATAGAGCGATGAGCTCCCCCATAAAGCCAAACAACACAGCAATGTTCGTTTCATATCTACCGCAAACCAAAAATTAAAATCATCACGCCATAAAACAAAAGGAACCTACAACTGTAGATTCCTTTTGCCAAAATTAGTTCTTCGCACCACCAAATGCAGTGTTATAAGAGACATTGTCAAACTTCGCGATACCCGCTAAAGCAGCAGCATTGGTACCAAAGAAATGCCCCTGAACAAGACCTGAATCATTTAAGCCCGCTGTTCCATTTGCCGTTGCGAATCCATTAAATGCAGCAGTTCCTGGGTTAAATGTCACACCATCCAAGGTTAAGTTTGAAACAGTTGTACCCGTTCCAGTTAATGAACCTTCCAAAGTACCTGCACCAAAGTTAGCCGTGAAATTACCACTTAACAGATTGGTTGCTGAACCATTAATACCTGCAACGGTATACGTTGCCGTACCTGCGGTTGGTACAGTTGTATTGGTATTATCACCCGCGTAATAAACCGTATGGCTCGCACTTGCTGGTGTATCGCCAGCCTTCCACCATTCACCAAAATAAACTTCCTGTGTACCCACCTGACCAAAATTGAAATTACCTAAAGCACTATGTGAAGGTGGCATTGCCGATACAGGAATATGAGAGATATTAAAAGTCTTGGTACCCACAGTAACATCGCTATTGCTTGTGCCTTGTGCAGCAAATGCCTGCGCCAAACCTTTCAAGGAACTAAAACCTGTGAAAGCGTTATATGGTGCTCCCGCGGCCTGTACTGATAGCGCAGCAGCGCCACCCGGATGACTGGCATTTGCAGCCGCACCGATTTTGATATTTGCTTCGTTACTTGAAGCACCATCAATACCTGCATGAGCAAACACCGCAGAACATGCAACAAGACCGATGAACAGTTGAGAGATTTTCATTTATTGTTACTCCATTTTTCCAAAGCTAAGTTATTGTTTCAATGAAGATAACGACATCGTTATCTGTTTAGTTATATGAGCAGTCAATTCAATAGATTGCTCCATTTTATTGTAAATAATAATCATTCAATTTTATTATTTACGCCTATCTAATTCCCGCTGCTTTAAAAGTGGGAATTAAATTCTGTGTCAAAACTTAGTGGTCCAGCTCACTTTCAAGGTACGGCCAGGTGCGGCCATTGCACTCCGCGTTAAAGGGTCGATATAGAATTGGTTTGAAAGGTTGTTCCCCACAAATTCAACCGTGTTATAGGGATCGACTTGATAGCGCGCATAGGCATCGAAAATCCACGTATCATCCCAAGCGAGAGGAACATTGAGGTAATAGCCTTGGTTGATACCCGAGTCATTATTTTTACGTAGCGGACTTTCATAGCCTTTGTAGAAGGTTGCACGTGTGCCTAGTTCAAGCGCTTCATCAAAGAAACGTGCGCCAAATAAAGCATGTGCACTGAGTTCAGGAGTCGACATGGTCACCAGATAGCCATTGGGGAAACCATCATCGACGCAACGTTGGTATGCATCACGGAATTGAATCCCTTGATCCGTTTGTACGGTGCCACTGTTAATCATTTTATTAATGGCACTATTGCTGTCACAAACTTCATTTTTGAGGTTATAGGCCAAACTTAGATCAGTAAAGAAAGCACCATTATCAAAACGACTTTGCAATTCTAGACCTGAAAGTTTTTGCTCATCCATATTGGTAAAAATCAGATTTTGATTTCGCTCAATCACATTTTTAGTTTTGTTGTAGTAATACGCCAACTTAATATCAGCATTCCTTGCCGAGCTTAACCAATCACGCATGTCATAGACATAACCCACTTCATAATTAAAGGCATGTTCGGGTTTAATCGCTTGATATGGCATCATCGCCGAAAAGCCCACGGTACTTTCAAATAAGCTTGGTAAGCGATATTCCTCGGCATAACGTGCATAGAGTCGGTTATTTTCAGTCAAATGAATAGATGCACTCAACTGAGGTGCCCAGCCACTATCTTTGACTTTAGTTACAGATTCAATCGGAACTTGTTCAATCACAGCAGGACTAAGATCGCCATTACCAACAACAACATATTTCTGTCCAGAGGCATTAAGCTGATCCAATAGATTATCTGTCAAAGCCAAATGACCATTTTCATCTGCCTTCCAAGTGAGCGTGTTTTTTTGTGTCCAAATGAGGCTATATAAAGTCGTTTCTGATGCAGGTACCGTTTCTAACTGACCATCCCAATCAGGATTGCTCGCTGCATACCGTTGTGTAAAGCGATCCAGCAGACGTTGCTGCTGAGCATCATAACTTTCAGGCATGGTCAGATATTCAAAGCTGTATTCTTTAAGTTTGCTTTTCTTGGTAAATAACGGATTTAACGCAGGATCAACACCATCACGTATAGTTTTATTTAAGAAATCATCAAAAGCCCAATAAGAACGATAGCGCATGCCTGCATCAAAGCTCAGCCAAGACAATGGGCGATAATTAAAATTAAAATCAAAGGTTTTTTCTTCACGTCGACCTGCACGCGGTAAGGCCTGATATAAAGAGTAGCTTGAACCAAATTCACCATAGATATCATCAGAAGTGAGTTTTTCTTTTAAGAAACTTCCGCCTAAAGTCAAATCTAGCTGGTCTGTGAATCGGGTTTTATTACTTAAAGTGACACCCTGACGTCGATTATCAGAATGGCTGACCGCGGTATTAATAATTCGATTATCCCGAAAATCTATTGTCGTTGGCCAACCACCACGCGTATAGGTCTGACTTTCGGTATCGGTTTGCCAAATATTGGCATAGAAATCGACCCACTGATTGGTCTCAGGCTTAAGTTTGTATTCCAAACTATATGCTTTGGAGCGTATATCACTGAGTGGCCATTGAGGTACACCTAGATCGGGTGTTAATCCCCAATCAATTCTTGAAGGCATGATTTCGCCGAATCTATTTTTGGTGTCTCGATAAGTCAGCTTTAGGGCTTGGTCATCAGTTGGTCGATAGTTTGCTTTAAATAACCAAGACTCCATTTGACTTGAGGTATTTGGTACTTCATCACCAGGCTTATAGGCATGTGCAAAGTAAGGAATAAAATCTAGACTACCACTCGGCTCCGCTCGTTTATAATAGCCAGCCCCATGTGTACCTGAAAAATAATTTCCACGTTCACGTACAGCATAAACAGCCAATAAATCAAATTTATCCTGTTTCATTGCAAGTGCAAGTCGCCCTGCTAAATCATCCCCTGAAAAATTAGAATTATCATTTCTGGTTCTATTCTTTTTATAAATATCAGGATCATACTTTGCACCATTCACATCAATCCATGGTGTTGTGTCATTATAATTCTTACCGATTTTACTCATATCAGGTAATGATGGATCAATCGAGTTGGTTGAGCCTTCTACTTTTAACTCTGCCCCAAAGGTTTTACCCGGACGAACAATATCATCCGCCTCTAAAGTCTTGACCACCACACCACCGCCCACCGAAGTTGTGGTATTGCGTTCCAGTGATGGTCCTTTAATGACTTCAATACCAGCAATCAGGTTTGGGTCAATATAATTTCGGTTATTCACCCCATTGTAGCCACGCCACACCGCAATCGACTGTTCGGTTCCATCGATGGTCAAAGGCACTCGACCTACGCCCTGCACTCCTCGTACACTTGGATCTAATGCCCCACTATTTCGGGCATCGCCACTGTAGACACCCACCATACCTTGTAATACATCGGCTGGATTCGTCCCTTTAAAACGTTCTACATATTCTTTTCCAGCATAAACGGAGGAATGGTTTGCATCATAAACCTTGTTATATCCTTGCGTATCACGGTCTTCTTGACCATAGACCACAAGCGGGGTCAAACGGACAGAGACCTCATCCATTGGCGCTCGAGATGTATCCGCAATTACAGAACGATTAGGCTGAGTCATCGCAGGTTGTGATGTTTTCTTAGCCAACATATAGCCCTGCCCGACTTTCACAGCATAAAACGCTGTGTTCATCAAAATATGCTGAAAACCTGACTCGACAGAATAATTGCCTGTTAGACCTGAACTATTTTTTCCTTTTAATTGCTGCGCATCGATTGCAATTGAAGTTCCTGACTGCTCGGCAAATTGATTTAAAACATTGGCAAGCGTAGCTGATGAAATATTATAGGATTTAACAGTTAGCGTTTCGGCATAAGCATGCTGCAAAGGTAATGTCAGTCCACCAATACCCATGCTATATATCGCAAGTGCGAGCTTTGAGAGCTGAAATAGATTTCGATTCTGCTTTTGACCATGTCCTAACTTTTCCATCACACCCACCCCAGTAAATAAAAATAAGAATCATTCAATATGCTTGCTTAAAATGATCCAAATTTATTGCTTCTATTTACTATGACGAACAGGAATCGAAAAAGTGGAACCAAAATTTTTAATTTTTTTATTTCTTTGAAGTCACAATCACAAGATAGGGCGTAATTTGATATATCTTTAGCTTTGGAAATGCACTTGCAAGTAGTTTTAGTGCATCTTGTGTTTGATCAAGTGGCAATACCGCATTGACTTGGATATCACGTAGTGCTGAATCATTAAAAATAATTTTTCCTTTATAATTCTGATCCAATTCTTTCAATACCTGATTGAGTGGCAAATTTTCGACCATGAGTTGGTGCTTGGTCCATTTTTGTTGTTCATTATAAATATTAAGCGTTGAAAGCCGTTCTAAACCATTCTGATCTATTCTCATCGCTTGCCCAGCGTCCACAATGGCTTGGCTTGCTCTGTTCTGATGATTCGTTTTCAGATGCGTTGCTTGCACTTTGACCTTGGAATGCAGCATTTTCAACTCAGTTGCAGAAGGTGTATAAGCAACGCTAAACGCTGTACCAAGAGCCTGTATTTGTCCATGGGATGTTTTTACAATAAAAGACCTATTTGGGTCTTTGGCAACATCGACATACACTTGTCCCTGTACCAATTCAACGATTCTTTGGTTTGCTTTAAAATCAATATTGACTGCACTTTTGCCACGGAGAATGATATGGGAACCATCTGGTAATGTTTGGGCTGTCCATTGAGCAGAATCACTCCGAATATCAGCGCTTATGTAGTGCACAGAGGTATCTGATAAGAATAAAACGCCCCCGCCCAATGCCATGAATACAATCGCAAAAGCACTACCAGCCCTTATATTTTTATAGACCTTTCCAGACCCAAGTCCTGCTTTAAGCGCAGATTTTGCAATTTTTTTATGCGGGTTACTATGTGATAACTTTTGAATTGATCCGATGCATCGTTCAATATCTGTCGCGATTTGCTGGTGCTGCGGACTATTTTTCTTCCACTGATTAAACTGTAGCTCAGCGTTGTGCCGAGTATCGTCATCGTCAGAGCTTAGCTGAACAATCCATTGCGCAGCTTCTTCCACAAGCTGATGATTATTATCTGTCGCCATTTATACAAGAACATCCATATCCATACGGGTTTGATAGCATTGCACTAAGCAACTGGCGAGATATTTCTGAATCATCTTTGTAGAAACGCCTAATTTCTCAGCCGTTTCCTTATGTGTATACCCTTCTAGATAATGTAAGATAAAAGCCTGCTGTGCTTTTTCAGATACTGCTTCCAAAGCTTTGCATAGTTGATTAATCGCTTGAATGATCTGCATTTGATCTTCTGGAGATGCAACTGC
This sequence comes from Acinetobacter sp. NIPH 2699, assembly GCF_022549355.1. Lineage (GTDB taxonomy): Bacteria > Pseudomonadota > Gammaproteobacteria > Pseudomonadales > Moraxellaceae > Acinetobacter. Next base: position 227,814 of record NZ_JAKZGL010000005.1, on the reverse strand, counting down.
ATCTAACATATATTCCATTTCACTTAAACCATCGAGATAGGCTTGCTCGATTCTTCTTCGTCGGACTTGATCAATCAGTAAATTTTTTGCAATCGAAGTGATATAAGCACGTGGTTCTTTGATCCCAAGCAGTTCATCACGTGTTTGTAAGATTTTAATAAATGTATCTTGAACTAAATCAGCAGCTTGCTCAGAGTTTCCTATCTTTTTTCGTAGCCAATGGTGTAGCCAACCTCTATGGTTTCTGTATAACTCATCAACTAACATAGAGGATTTGTTCACGATCATTCGACTCAAAAACAAGATATGCATAAATGATAATAATTATCATTTATAAAATCAAGAAAGAATAACAGAATCTTATCTCGCTGTGGGTAAATCATGGGCTACAACTCCTCCCCCCAATGCGGCCACCAACTGAGCAGAATTTTTGATATGAGATTGTTGTAGCTCCAATAAGCGCTCTTCAGCACCTAATCGCAAATTCTGTGCGGTTGCCACTTCCAGATAACTGACCAAACCTGCTTTATAGCGTTGGGTTGCAACACGCTCATTTTCAATTGAAAGCTTTAAAAGCTGCTGTTGTTCTTCAAGCTGTAATTGAAAGTTCGTTGCCTGAATCAATCCATCTTCGACTTCTTTCCAACCCGTCAAAACAGCATGTTTATAGGCTGCAAGTTTTTCCTCATAATTGGCTTGTGCCTGTTTAAGCGCTGCGTTGCGTTTGCCACCATCATATATCGTACCCATGGCTTTGATACCAATCGACCATACCGACTGAGGCGATTGAAATAGCGTACTAAATACCTGACTATTCAGTGCAGTATCCAGACCAATGCTAATATCGGGCAACCATGCGGTTTGGGCTAACCCAAGCTGGGCATGGGTCAAAGCGAGTTCCCGTTCACTACGGATCACATCGGGGCGTTGGCTCAAGAGACGACTTGGAATCTGTGTGGGGATCTTCGGCGTATTAAATTGATAAGCAGCTTTATTCAAATTAAACTCAGCCACACTTTTCCCAAGTAAAACAGCCAAGATATTTTCTTGTAAATAGCGGTTACGCTGTACTTCTAGTTGCTGAGTCACCACTTGCTTAAGCTGGGTTTCTGCTTGGATCACATCGGCACGTGCAATCAGGCCAGCTTGATACTGTTGTTGTAAAATGCGTACTGAACGTTCATAACTCTGTTGCGTCTGTTTAAGCACATCAAGTTTTGAATCGTACAAGCGAATATTCCAATAACTATCCGCTGCTAGTAACTGTTGGCTCAGCTTTATTGCAGCCAAATCCGCAGCCGAAGCCTGCACATTAGCCTGTTGCCCCTCAACTGCTTTGGCAACACGTCCCCACAGATCAGGTATCCAACTGGCGGTTAAATTGCTACTAAACTGGCGATTTGTCCCAAGATTTTTGGTTTCACCACGATTTGCAGCAGCCGCCAGATTCAACGTTGGCGAATAAGCTGCACCTTGTTCATCTAGCAACGCAATTGCATGTCGATATCGTGCTTCAGCTTGTTGTACGGTTAGATTCTGCTGATTGAGTTGCTGTACCAATCCTGACAATATTGGGTCATGGTAAATTTCCCACCATGCCTGCTTTTCGGTTGAAAGTGTTGATATCTCAACCCATTTCAAATCTGCATATTTATATTGCTCTGCACTCTGAATCGCTGGGTTTTCATAGATCGTAGGCCTGAGTGTTGAGTGACAAGCGGTCAAGAACATGATGCAACTGAGGCTTATAGAAAGTGTAAATACCATTTTTTTCATAAAGACTTCCTATTTGCTCCAATGAAAAACATTAATTTTCATCATCAAGTTTTTAAACAACTGAGCGATTTTTTCCAAAATTAAATACATCACAGGTGTGGTATACAAGGTTAAAAGTTGTCCCAAAGCCAGTCCACCGACAATGGCAATACCTAAAGGCTGGCGCATTTCAGCACCCTCTCCCCAACCTAATGCCAGTGGAATTGCCCCCAATAAAGCAGCCGTGTTGGTCATCAGGATAGGACGAAAACGTAACGTCGCTGCCGCAATAACGGCATCCATCGCTGTATGACCTTGACGACGCTGTTGGATGGTAAAATCAATCAATAATATGGCATTCTTCACCACAATCCCGATCAGTAAAAACAGGCCTAATAAAGCAATCAGACTAAACGAAATGTTAAACAGCCATAAGCTGAATAAAGCCCCCAAAGCAGCCGTTGGAATGGTCGATAGAATCGTAAATGGATGCACAACACTTTCATAGGTCACACCAAGAACAATAAAAATCAGCATGATCACTGCAACAATCAAAGCAGGTGTACTGAGTCCTGCCTGTAGGCTTTCACTTTCTACATCCCGATCTGTGGTTATAAAAATCTCTTTAGGCAACATAATCTTGGGCAATACGCTCCGAATCGCGGCATCAGCCTGTTCATAGCTATAACCGTTCTTCACCACATACCCAACACCCATTGCTGCATATTGATTACGACGATAAATACGGTCATTACTGATCCCATAAGACCATGTGGTGAAATTACTTAAAGGCACGGACTCACCTTGCTGATTGGGTACTTTGACATCTGCCAATGCTTCGGGATGTTCGGTAAAACGACGATCTACTTCCATCACCACATGAAACTGATCATTCTGATCATAAATGGTGGAAATCTGACGCTGTGAAAAGGAGTTATTGAGTACACTGGCAATACCGTCAATATCGACACCTAAACGCTTTGCTGCTTCACGATCAATATCCAGCGTGACATGCTGTGCTCCCTCATCGCCCTGTGTCTCGACTTCGTCTAATTCAGGCAGTTTTTTCATGGCTTCGGCAACTTTAGGCGCCCATTCACGCAGCAAGCTCACATTATCCGATTGCAGCAAGAGTAAATATTCCTGAGCATTGCCACTGGCAAAAGGATCATCCAACTGTAAATCCTGTTCTACACTGGCAGAAAAAACGGCACCTGCCTGCCAAGGTGCATTGCGCTTTAACCGTTCGACAACTTCTTTGGAGCTTAATCCATCTCGTTCGGCTTTCGGTTTAAGACTCACCATCAGGAATGAGTTGGTCATCCCGCCACCGCCACCCGAGGTACCCACCACATCCTGAACCGCAGGATCAGCAATCAGGGCTTGAGTAAAAGCAGCGATTTTGGGCTGCATAACTTGAAAAGAGAAACCATCATCACCTCGAATAAATGCCCCAACACGCCCTGTATCTTGTTCGGGTAACACACGTTTGGGCAGTAAATCATATAAATAGACCGAGGCAATGATTGCGCCTAACCACAACACCACGATGAGATAGCCATGCTTTAACACCCACCTTAAAGAACCAATATAAGACTGGGTTAGCTTTTGAATAAGGTCATGACTATAGCGATAAAGTTTTTGCGGTTGATGCTTGCTTAAAGGCTTTAAACAACGTGCCGATAAGCTCGGGGTTAAAACAAGAGAAACAAATACAGAGAGCACAATCACAAAGACCAAGGTCAGTGAAAATTCTCTAAACAAACGTTCAATCACACCACCCATGAACAAAACAGAAAGGAAAATCACCATCAATGCCAAGTTCATGGCGATCAAGGTAAAACCAACTTCCTGAATACCTTTTACAGCCGCTTGGAGTGGAGCACACCCCTGTTCGATATACCTTTCAATATTTTCCAGTACCACAATGGCATCATCTACGACCAAACCAATCGCGACAATCATCGCCATAATCGAAAGATTATTGAGAGAAAAACCAGCCAGATAAATCAGACTACAAACACCAACCAAGGTGACCAGCAATGCCATCGCTGGAATCACGGCACTTTGCAATCGGCCTAACATCAATACCACCACGATCACAACCAACAACATGGAGAAAATCAAGGTATCCCGTGCTTCACTCAAACTGGCACGAACAATATTCGAGCCATCCATCACCACGGTTAATTTCGTATCACTGGGAATTAACTGGCTTAATGCAGGCAATCTGGCCTTAATCTGATCAATGGTAGCAATGGTATTGGCATTCGGTTGACGACTGATTTTTAAAATAACAGCAGGTTGACCATTATGAAAACCACTGACATAACGGTTTTCAACTGAGTCCGTCACCTCCGCAATATCTTTTAAACGTACCACGCCAGCATCAGTTTGCTTAATCACCAGATTGGCAAAATCCTGAGCTGTTTTTAACTGGGTTGAGAGCGCCACTTGCCAACGCAATTGTTGTTGCTCAACCACACCCAATGCTTGCACCACATTACTGTTCGCAACCGCCTGTCGCACCTGCTCTAAAGAAACGCCCATAGAGATCAGGGCATTTGGATTAATGGTAATACGCACGGCAGGCATGGAGGCGCCATCAATCTCCACTTCACCGACACCACTGATCTGTGCCAGATTAGGCTGTAATTGATTGGATGCAATCTCATATAGCTTACCCGCTGAAAGCTGTGGTGAACTCAGCGCCAAATAGAAAATGGGGCTTTGGCTCGGGTTAATTTTGAAATATTCGGGCGGGCTTGGCATACCTGACGGTAACTGCGACATTGCCACATTAATCGCAGCCTGAACCTCACGTGCCGCTTCATTGATATCGGTATTTAAATCAAAATGTAAAACCACCTGTGTCGAGCTTTGATTACTGGATGAATTAATTGCTTTTACCCCAGATACCCCCATCATGGCACGTTCCAAAGGGGTCGCCACCGTTGCGGACATACTTTCGGGGCTTGCGCCTGGTAAATTAGCCCGTACCACAATCGTTGGAATATCTGCCTGTGGTAATGCTGCAACAGGCAAGCGCCAATAAGCCAATACCCCAAGTAAAATAATGGCAGTTGCAAGCAAGATACTGGCAACAGGGCGATGAATAAAAATAGACAGCAGGTTCATTCGAATGTGCCTGCCTGACCTGATACAACAGGTTCATCTTGATTCTGCTTTAGACCATCAAAGAACAGGTACACCACAGGCGTAGTAAATAAGGTGAGAACCTGACTCACCAATAAACCGCCTACCATCACAATCCCTAAAGGCTGGCGTAACTCAGCGCCTGAACCTGAAGCCAACATCAACGGAATTGCACCAACCAATGCGGCCAGTGTGGTCATTAGGATGGGGCGAAAGCGTAATAGTGCAGCCTGATAAATCGCCTGTTCAGCAGATAGGCCCTGATTGCGCTGGGCAGCCAAGGCAAAATCAACCATCATAATGCCGTTCTTCTTGACCAGACCAATCAATAAAATAATCCCAATCAGGGCAATCATATCCAGCGGTTGATTGACCATAAACAGTGCCAGCAAAGCACCAATCGCCGCGGAGGGCAAAGTAGAAAGAATAGTAATCGGGTGAATAAAACTCTCGTAAAGCATTCCCAAAACAATGTACATGGTCACAATCGCGGCAATCACTAACCATAAGGTATGTTGCTGAGAATTTTTAAATGCTGCTGCCGCGCCTTGTAATTGCAAATCTAGCTCAGGAGGCAAATCAAGACTTTGCTGAACCTGCTCAATCGCCTGAATTGCCTCACCTAAGGAGACATCCTTGGCCAAATTAAACGAAATCCCAACCGTAGGAAATTGAGACTGGTACTGTAAAATAATCGGTGCATGTTGTTGCGCAATAGTCGCAACCGAACTCAACAAGATTGCCTGTCCCTGTTTGTTATGAATATAGGTTTGATTAAGCGCTTCAATGCCTTGAGTTAATTTAGGGTCTAGTTCCAGTACAATTCGATATTGATTTGACTGGGTATATAAAGTCGCTATTTGGCGCTGCGCAAATAAATTCTGCAAAGCCAAACTAATGTCTTCAACGCTGAGACCTAGACGTGCTGCTGCATCACGATTGACCTCAATATAAGCTTGTAAACCCTGCCCCGAATCTTCACTGGTGACCTCTACAAATGCAGTATGTTGTGTCAATGCCTGTACCAGTTTAGGTGTCCACTGCTCTAATAGCTGGGCTTTCGGTGCAGTCAAACTCAGTTGATATTGGGTACGGCTAATTTTGTCTTCAATACTCAACTCTTGTACAGGTTGCATCCAACCTTTGATCCCCTGAACTTGAACAAAGTCTTCACGTAACCGAGCAATCACTTCAGCGGCTTGATCACGTTCAGCATGCGGTTTTAAATTGATCAGAATACGTCCATTACTTAACTTGGGATTATTGGCATCTACACCAATAAATGAGGACAAACTGGCCACCGCAGGATCTTTTAGAATGACCTCTGCCAACGCATGTTGACGTTCACTCATCGCCTGAAAAGAAATCTGATCTGGTGCTTCAGTTACCACTTGAATCACACCATTGTCCTGCACAGGGAAAAAGCCTTTAGGGATAAACCAGTATAGAAGTCCTGCCAAAACCACCGTTGCAAACATTACCATTAGGGTCAAGGCTTGATGTCGCAACACCCATTGCAGTAATTTTGCATAGTGCCCAATCACACGATCAAGATTCCATCGACTCGTTTTCTCTGTATGCTTTGCCGAGTCTTTGAGTAGATAGGCGCACATCATTGGGGTGAGTGTCAGGGAAACCACCAGCGAAATCGCAATCGCAACGGCCAATGTCACGGCAAATTCATGAAACAGCCGACCAACCACATCACTCATAAACAATAAAGGAATCAAAACTGCAATCAGGGAAATCGTGAGTGAAATCAGGGTAAAACCAATTTCTTTAGCGCCTTTTAAAGCCGCCTGTAACATACTCTCCCCTGACTCCCGATGTCGTGCAATGTTCTCTAGCATCACAATGGCATCATCTACAACAAAGCCTGTGGCAATGGTCAGCGCCATTAAAGTCAAATTATTGACCGAGAAACCGAGGAAATACATCAGCACAAAAGTGCCGATAATCGACAGTGGCACGGCAACACTGGGAATCAGGGTTGCGGCAAAATTGCGTAAGAATAAGAATGTAACCAGCACCACCAAACAAACGGCGAAAACCAATTCTTTTTGTACGTCTTTAATGGAGCTACGAATGCTTTCGGTGCGGTCAGTCAGCACACGGATATGCACGTTATCTGGGAGGTTTTGTTGCAGCTCGGGCAATATTTTTTTAATTTGATCTGCCACTTCGATCACATTGGCATTCGGCTGGCGCTGTATATTCACCAAAATCGCAGATTGGCTATCTGCCCATGCCGCCATATAACGATCTTCACTGCCCTCAATCACTTGCGCAACATCTTTTAAGCGAATCGGTGCGCCATTATTCCAACGTAAAATTAAATTCTCATAGTCTGCAACGGAACGCATCTGATCATTGGCATCGAGCATGGTAGAACGATAAGGCCCATCAAAACTGCCTTTGGGTTGATTGGCATTGGCTGCCGAAATCGCAGCACGGACATCTTCTGCACTCAGCTTAAATGCTGCCAATGCACTCGGATTCATCTGTACCCGAATCGCTGGACGCTGCCCGCCAGCCAAACTGACCATGCCCACACCTGAAAGTTGTGACAGCTTTTGCGCCACTCGGGTATCAACCATGTCGTAGACTGTGGTTAATGGCAATGTATCTGAACTAATCGCCAATGTAATGACAGGCACATCGGCAGGATTGACCTTGCGATAAATCGGCGGTGTCGGTAAATCATTTGGCAATTTGCTGCTGGCGGTACTTAGAGCCGATTGCACTTCTTGCTCAACAATGCCCAGTTCAGCACTCAGCTCAAATTGCAGGGTAATCACCGATGCACCGACTGAACTACTGGATGACATTTGCTTTAAGCCAGCGATCTTGCCCATTTCCCGTTCTAAAGGTGAGGTCATTGTGCGCTGGACGGTGTCTGGGTTTGCCCCAGGTTGAAAGGTATAAATCTGAATAATGGGATAATCGACCTGCGGCAAGGCAGACACAGGTAATAAACGCCAGACCAATAAGCCACTGAAAAACAGTGCCAACATCAATAATGTGGTGGCTACGGGTCGCAGGATAAAGAATCTTGAGATATTCATTTGATTATCCAGTCACAGTTTTTGCTAGCGCTGGATTTGCATGATCATCCTGAACAACTTGGACTTCCTGCCCCTCTGAAAGTCGATCAATGCCTTCTAAGACAACACGCTCATTGCCTTGTAAGCCCTCAAAAATTTCCGTTTGTCCTTGTGAAACCATACCCAGCTTGAGCATCCGAACTTCGGCTTTATTTTCTTTATTGATAATATAAACATAAGTCCCTTTTGCCCCATACTGAATGGCATCACTCGGCAAATGCACAGCATTATGCAGTGTCTTGGCATTTAAACGGACATTGACGAATTGATTCGGAAATAACGCATCATCAGCATTGGCAAAGACGGCTTTAACTTTAAGCGTCCCTGTATTGAGATCAATTTGATTATCCAATGCCTGTACCGAACCTGTCGCCAACTGTTTTTGTTCTGCACGATCCCAAGCACTCACACGGATACTTTGTTTATTTTTAGACGCTTCACGAACAATATCAAGATAGTTTTCAGCTACGGCGAACTGAATATAGATGGGATGAACCTGAGTAATACTCAACAAACCTGTTGCGTCATTGGCCTGTATCAAATTACCTGCGTCTTTCAGACGAAATCCGACTCGACCATCAATCGGCGCATAAATTTGAGTGTAAGACAGTTGCAATTTGGCTGCATCGACCTGTGCCTGATTGGCCTGTATTTGTCCTTTGAGCTGATTCACTAAAGCTTGTTGTTGATCAACCTGTTGCTTGGCAATCGAGTCCTGTTTATATAGCAATTGATAACGTGCCAATTCAGTTTGGGCATTGTGTAACTGGGCTAAGTTTTGTTGTTGTGTACCCTGAGCTTGAGCCAATGCGACCTGAAATGGTATAGGGTCAATCTGTGCCAGTAACTGCCCTTTCTTAATGTATTGCCCCTCTTGAAAATAGATTTTTTGCAGTACACCTGAAACTTGGCTTTGCACATTGACCATATTGGCAGGAACAACCGTACCAATCGCTTTAATCTCAAGTTGCAGGTCACCCCGCTGTACACCCACCACACGCACAGGAACAGGTTGACGCCACTGACTAAACGATTCTTGTTTTTCAGCTTGAGATTTTTTCCAATAATTCCATCCCCATGCCATCAGGATCATCAAGAGGATGAACCCAATCAACCATTTGATTTTGTTACGCTGAGAATGTGGTTTCGGTTCTAAATTAATGTGTTGTTCACTCATTACATTCTCTACTTGGTCAAACGAAAAGCATCGATAAGGTGGAATCGGGTATAGAAAACAAAAAATGTTCCCTTATATTTGGATAGTCGAATGGCAATCAAAATCAGCTCATCTCTTTATGTAAAAGTTTGTATACAATTTTATTGATATTAAGAACAATTATCATTATTATTTAAACTTATTTTTAAATATTTCCTTTTAATTGCACATCTCCTATCCAATTTGTGGACTTCCTGCTATGAACCTGAATGTAGAAAAACAGTTATGGTTTAGTGAAATTTATCGGTCTCAACAAACGACGCTCTTGTCATGGTTTAAACATAAACTCCAACACCACCATCAGTCCGAAGACCTGAGTCAGGAAGTTTTTTATCGCGCCTTAAAAAGTGAATATTGCTTTGAAAAAATTAAGGAGCCTCAAGCGTGGCTAATGGGGATTGCCAAACATGTGATTATTGATCATTGGCGACGTCAGCATGTGGAGCATCTTTATCTAGATGCCGTGGCACAACTGCCCGAGGAATACTTTCCATCTGCTGAACATGAAGTGTGTATCAGAGAAACCTTGTATCAGGTTCATTTAATGTTAGAAAAACTTCCAACCCGTACAGCGCAAGTCTTTTTAATGTCGCAACTGGATGGGATGACTTATCGGGCAATCGGTGAAAAAATGAATATTTCTGAAGCGACCGTTAAAAGAGATATGAAACAAGCTTTCTTGGCCTGCATAAGCCTTTATAATCAGGTCAGTTAAACGCACTGAAATTGCTGCCCCTTATGTCTCACCCATCTAAAATTCCTCCTCATGTCTTAGATGCAGCCGCAGATTGGCTGGTGTTATTGCATTCAGGAGAAATGACAGAAATCCAGCAGCAACAATTTGAACAATGGAAAATAGAAAAAAAACAACACGCTTTAGCCATTCAGCAGATTGAAAAATTCACCCAAGGCTTAACAGGGCTTGCAAATAACTTCCCCGCTGAATCTTTAGTCCAGTCCAATCAAAAATTTAACCAGATGACAAAACGGAATATGCTGTTCGGTCTTTCAGGACTATGTGTACTGGGTTTTGCTGTTTATTTGATGCCTTGGACAAAATGGCAATCTGATTATCATACTGAGGTCGGTGAAATTAAAACCATTCCATTAAAAGATGGTTCCCAACTGATTCTGGCAAGTGATAGTTATATTCAGGTGAATTTTTCCCAGCAGCTTCGACAAATTAAACTGATTGAAGGTGAAATTTATATTCAAACTGCAAAAGACCCTCAGCATCGTCCATTTATGGTTGAAACCAAAGATGGTTCTGTTGAAGCATTAGGCACCCAGTTTACCGTTCGCCAAGAGCATAATGACCAAACCAAAGTAAAAGTATATCAACATGCTATCGCCATCCAGCCACACACTTCTCCCCAACGTCAGATTCTGCAACAGGGTCAACGTGCGTTCTTTAATGGAAATAGAATTTCAAAGCCAATCCCACTTGAAAATGATCAACCTTATTGGACGCAACAATTGTTAGTCGTCGAACAGTGGCCGTTGCAAAAAGTGCTGGATGAACTGTATCGTTATAAAAAAGGAACCTATCTCATAGATTCTGAGTTGAAAAACATCCATATTTCTGGGGTATTTTCACTGAATAATACTCAACAAAGCCTCGAAACACTTGCTTATACCCATCAACTTGAACTGAGCTATTACAGCCCTTATCTGTTAAAAATAAAAAAAAGATAAAAACTTGATCCTTTTTTCGATCTTATCCGACTTATAGAGAAACACACTCCCAGTTGAGAAGACCACATGAAGGATTATCAGGCAAAAAGTAGATTGGCTTTGGCGATACGTGCAATATTATGGGGGATGCCTCTCGTTGTCAGCAGTATCGCAACAAGCGCTACCTACGCTGCAAGTGTACACAGTATTAGCATTGCACAAACCACGCTGGATCAGGCACTGAAGCAGTTAGCCATTCAGACAGGTACAACGATTAGTTATGACACTGCTGCGCTCTCAAAAATAAAGAGTGTTTCACTCAAAGGAAATTACGCTGTAGATGAGGCTCTGGCAATACTGCTTAAACCATCTACATTTGAAGCAGTCAAAGTTGACAATGCTGGATATAGCATTCAAGCCAAAGAAACTGTGGCTGCTGTTGAACCTAAAGTGGTTCAATTAGAGACGATTCGTACCAAGGCAAATGCGACCGAAGCGAATACCAACAATCAATCTGGCGCAGCGCAATTACCAACCATTCATTTGAGTGCTGATAAAGGTAACAACCTCACCACAGAGGGTTCTGGATCATATACAGCACAAGCAACAACAGCTTCTACGGGTTTAGCCTTGAGCTTAAAAGAAACACCACAATTGGTCAGCGTGATCACCAATCAACAAATGAGAGATCAGAATCTCACGCAACTGACCGATGTCATTACACAAGCTGCAGGTTTAACCATTAACCAAATGGGGAACATCGGCAGTGATAACTCACCTGTTTATGCACGCGGCCAAACGGTTGATAACTATTTGCTCGATGGCGTAAAGCTTATGAGTTCGTATACCAGTATTTTTCAAAGTCAGGATACTGCTTTATTTGACCGTGTTGAAGTGGTACGTGGCGCCAATGGTTTAATGACGGGGGCAGGCTCTGCCAGTGCCAGTATCAACATGGTGCGAAAGAAACCGTTACAAGATTTTAAAGCATCTGTGAGCGCAAGTGCTGGTTCATGGGATACTTATCGTACTGATGTCGATGTCTCAGCGCCATTAAATGCCTCGGGCAGTGTTCGTGGTCGTACCATTTTAGCCTATCAAACAGGTGACTCTTATCTTGATCGTTATAGTGAAGAGCGTGAAATTGCCTATGGTGTTGTTGAAGCAGACCTCACAGAAAAAACCAAAGCCAGTTTAGGAGTCAGCTATCAAAAAATGGATATTTCAGGTATTGCCCGCGGTGGTTTACCTTCATTTTACACAGATGGCAGTCTAATTGATTGGTCACGTTCGGATTCAAATGCTGCTGACTGGACCTATTCAAATCGTACAACAACTGCATATTTTGCAGATGTAGAGCATCAATTTAACCAGCACTGGAAACTCAAAGGTACTGCCTCAAGAACAGTTACAGCCTCTGATGAAGTCGTCGGTTATATCTATTCAAACGGTATTGATAAACAAACGGGCGCGGGAGCTTTGATCTATGCAACCCGCTGGGATTATAAACCAACGCAAGATCTATTTAACTTAACTTTAAATGGTTCTTTTGACTTATTTAGCCAAACACATGAAATGGTTTTAGGTACAACTTACGCTAAAAGTAAAAATAAACGTCCAACCTATTCTGGCTGGAACAATGGCATGACATGGGATGGCGATCTAGATAATATTTTTGCTTGGGATGGACATAATCCAACTCGCCCAGCGACCATAATTGATGGCGCTTACAGTGGTGATGATCAGAGCCAATCCGTATTCGGTGCATTACGTCTAAAACTGACTGATCCACTGGCGGTGATTTTGGGTACTCGCGTAGAAAACTGGCAACGCGTTACTCGCAACTTTAATACCGCAGATGAAGTCACATCATATAAAAAACAGCAAGAAAATGGCGAAGTCATTCCATATTTCGGTATCACTTATGACTTCACAGACCAATGGACAGGCTATGCCAGCTATACCACCATTTTCTCTCCACAAGATAAAGTAGATATTCAAGCAAACTATTTAGAGCCTCTGATCGGGAATAGTACCGAACTGGGGATTAAAGGTGCTTTCTTTGACAATCAGTTAAATATTGGAGCTGCCATTTATCAAACCCAAGAAGACAACAAAGCGGTAGAAGTTATTGACGCCAATGGCAATAAAGTAAAAATCATCGGTCCAAGCGGCAGTGAAGTTCAAGCTTATCGTACCGAATCTGGAACAAAAAGCCGTGGTTTTGAAATCGAAAGTACAGGAAAACTGACAGATGTATGGCAAGTCTCTGCAAGTTTTTCACGTAATCTCTCTCAGGACAACAAGGGCAAAAATTTAAATACCAGCATCCCGAATAATACGGCCAAACTATTTACCACTTATACCCTGCCTTATCTCGATGAAGCACTGACAATTGGCGGTGGCCTTCGTTGGCAAAGTGAAATTTATCAAGATGGCGGACCAAATGGTGCTCGGTTCACACAAGACAGCTATGCTTTAGTTGATTTAATGGCACGTTATAAAATCAATGAAAACCTGTTGGTTAACTTCAATTTAAATAACCTCTTTAATGAGAAATATCATTTGGCTACGACCAATAGCTATTATGGTGCGCCAACCAATTTTAGAGTGGGTTTGAAATATGATTGGTAAGCCAAACTAGCCTTATATTTCATTCACAAATAAAAAGAGGAAACTTTCGTTTCCTCTTTTTATTTAACGTCGATATAACGAAAGCTTAAATCAAAGTCACAATCAACAGCAGCCCAAATAAAACAGTCACAATCACATTCGCCTGAAAAAGTTTTTTAGGTTGATACGTTAATAATAACCCCACCGCCAAAGCAGCAAAGGTGATACACCCCAACCACTCAGATAAACCGACCGAAGCACCTTTAAAATAAATAGTGACCACCGCAGAAATAAATAGAATCACCCAGCCTGCAATTTCAAAGCGTCGGCTGTTTTTAGCAGAGATTTGAACAGTAAAAATATCGCGCTGATGCTTACTCATTCCACAAGCCAAACTCGACAAGGCCGCCACAACAACACACCACAACATCAATGCTGCCATTATGCTTGCTCCTGTGTAATCTGTGCTTTAGGCTGTTTTTTCTGCTTCACAGCTAAACCTTGGTAACGCTTTAACTTGTAGTAAGAATAGATAAAAATCAGACCCAAAATAATACACACCAGATCAAAACTGGCGATCATCCATTGTCCATGATAGATACTCATCCAAAGTGCCTGCCCGCCTGTAAGGAAATTGAGAATCGGCATAAACAGGAACAGTACGGCTGCTAAAGCCAGTTGTTCCAGCCATGCAGGACGATGGGCTCGGATAGCCGCATGAATTAAACACACAAGCCATACGATAAAGAACACATTAATCTCTAGCGGAGAACGTTCTGCGAGTTGGGCTGGGATAAAACGATTGGCAATAAAATAAGCTGCACAGGCAATCGGTAAACCTGTGATTGCCGTAATATTTAGCGCCTCAACCACACGGTGACCAAAAGGCTTATAACCAAGTTTTTGTACATCTGGAATCCGTTTTACGACCCATAAGATCAGACCAGAAGCCACCATCATGGTGCCCAGCACCCCTGATAAAAATAATAACCAACGCAATACCGAATCTACCCCATGTGCCATATGTAACCATGTCACTAAGGTATAAATGGCCTTCGATGTTGAATTAACAGGTTTGGCTTCATCAATCAGTTGTCCTGTCACAGCATTAAACTTTAATGAAGGAATACTTTCTCGATCAAGCAATGTGGTGGTACGGGTTGCATTAAATTGCACGTCTGCTTCAACCGTATTTGGTTTATTCACTCGAATCGATGCAATCGGATTATCTCCCCAACCTTGCTGAACCTGTTGACTCAATGTCACCAAATTCACCATTGGTGCGGCTGTAAGCACTGGCACTGATTGTTCAGATTCACCGCGACGGCCACCGCCTCGATTGCCACGCCCTTCTGCTGCTTCTTTTTGTTTTTGCTCTGCGAGTAGACGTGCTTGCTCAGGCGTTTTGGCAACAGGTTCATTCAGCATTTGATAGAAATTCTGACCATTTCCATAATGACTGTTCATCGCCCATGGCATAAACATAAACATCAACAGCAACAAGCCACTAAAGGTGATCATAATATGGAAAGGTAAGGCAAACACTGCTGTTGCATTATGTGCATCGAGCCATGAGCGCTGACCTTTGGCTGGACGGAAGGTAAAGAAATCTTTGAAAATCTTTTTATGGGTGATAATACCGCTGATAATCGCCACAAACATGAATAAAGTTGCGATACCAACGATCCAACGTCCCCAAATACGAGGCATACCATACAACTCAAAATGGAAGCGATATAGGAAGCCTCCGCCACGCGTTTCACGGGCTTTAATTTCCTGCCCGGTTTGTGCATCTAAATATATTTCACCACCACGACGGCGACCTTCACCTGGCTTACGAATATTGAGCATAATGGCGGGTTGGCGTTCATTGGCAAAACGGATATTCCAGCTTTCGGCAGGTTGTCCATTTTGATGCAAATACTGTAATGCATAGCCCAGTTGTTGTTGCTGTGAAGTACTATTCACAGACTGATGCAATTCAGGTTTCATCCAAACCGTAATTTCATTTTGGAAAAAACTAAGCGTACCCGTAAGAAAAACCGCGTAAAGCAACCATCCTAAGAGCAAACTGATCCATGTATGCAACCATGACATCGACTGGCGTGGACCTTCATTTTTACCATCAACACGCATCACATTACCCTTTTAAAAACCAATAGATCACAGTCATCAATACACTTGGAAAAATGATCCCTAACCAGACTTTCAAAGTCGAGTTGACCAGAAATACCCAAATGAACACGGCACAATGAATCACAAAAGCCAGCATGGTTGCAGCAAAGACGGCATTGGCTTTGGATGGTTCAGTTGAGAACAAGAAACCAATCAACGTTGCAGCAATCGCAGCAAAGTAATAGCCACCAAAAATTGCCAAGATAAAACGTGAAAAAATCATCAATCGATATTTAATCAATGATGATTGTTCAACCTTCTTTTTCGCGACCCTTTTGGCGGAAGCCAAGGGCACAGACGCTTCAATATTCATAGAAATACCGAGAGAAATGATGATTAGAGAGAATAGTCATTTCTATTTAAGGGAGAGATTTGAAAGAAGACTTAAGACAGAAATAAGATTGATAACCACAAACATCACTAATTTTTTAAGTCATCTCCTCTTTGACTATGATCAATTCTCAATTGTTAGAGAACCTAAGAGATAAATTTCGCGCTTAAACATGAAAACCTTAATTCATTATTAAAAACTCTGTGAATAATATATAAAAATAGCATCAATAACAATAATGATAATTATTATCAGGTTTAATCTGATTAAAAAGTTAGCAAAGTAGCTTAGGCAAGCTAAACCAGCCAAAATCACATTGGAGGATATTTGAAATATCGACAGTTATAAAATATCAATTACGCACTTCACATCTCTGCTAATCGTTACAACTAACAATTTTATTACTCAAACCAAAGTCATTTGATTTTTAAAAATAGAATCAATCAATTCACCAACATTTTCAGTAATATGCTGAAACTGTCCATTTAATAACAACACACTCACGCCATGCACCAGACTCCATGCTTGGGCAGAAAATGTAATGACACGAACATCATCGATCCCAACATCTGATCTCGGTTTAAAAATTGTTGCTTCAAGCTCCATTGCTCCTCGAAGTACAGAGAATGGAAGTGGTAAACCGCGGTCAAGTTTAAAACTAAACTCTTAGCTCAGCTTTTACAGAGATTTCTGACACCTGATCGATGACTTTATTCTGAATCATATTTTTCACTCACTGCCCCATCTTCATTCCGAATGCGGTACTAACTCGCTTTTTGGGTATTGAGATTCTGAACATCCGCCTTAAACCCTGCTTCCGTACTCTTTTCATCAAACTGCTTGGCTAGGGTATACGCGTATAACATACGTATAACAAGTATATTTGATTAGGTGTGATCAATTTTACTGAGTTATAGGCAACAAAAAAGCCTTGAAACTATTACGTTTCAAGGCTTTCATGCTTAAACTTCATCTAACTTTGATTAAGTTTAATTTACAATTTTGGTGGAGATGGCGGGAGTTGAACCCGCGTCCGCCAGCACTACACTCGAGAATACTACATGCTTAGATATCGTCTACTATTTTAACTCTTTGTGACCCGACGAACAGGGTACAAATCGCGATCCTCTTAGTTTGGTATAAAGCCCCGAGGCTTGGCTCTATACGGACTTGTGTGCGTGCGCTACAGTCGGGTTCACTAACCACAAGTATTCAGTGAAGCGGACAAGCTGCCCTTAGGCAGCTAGAGCGTAAGTTTCGTCGTTTGCGACTAAAAAATGCAAATTTGATTTACGAGAGAAAATGCGCTCTCGGCATGCATCTATAAGTTTCATCACCAGCGTCGAAGCCAATAACATCCCCATAGTTGAGCGCACATCATAGCATAGATGATTGAAATTAAAATCCTAATTTCTAACCAATCAGCAAAATATACACTCGCTCCTTGTATATAGTGTCTTAAGTAACGATTTCAAGCCTAAAACCCAATTTTATATTGCGTCAGATTCCGACACGTTAAAAAGCAGCTCAGAAATTTAGTATTCAGCAGATGAATTAAAATGCATAAGATGCGATTGCGGTTGCGATGGGTTTATCTTCATCATTGACCATAGTCATTCGCATGGTACAGCCCTTGCGCCCTAAACGAAGCGTTTCTGCACGTGCGATAAAGAATTTCCCTCGACCAGGTGCAAGATAATCAACACGCATATCAACTGTTGCCAAGCGAGAGACTTTTTTAATGGTATCTGGGAGATCTTCTGGTGTTGCACGACGATACAATTGTTCCATCGCCACCACACCACCAATACTATCCAATAAGGTTGCTGCAACACCACCATGTAAAATCTGAAATGCTACATTCCCCACCAATTCTGGCTGCATTTCAAAATAGCCTTCAATTTGATCATCAACAACACGCATGACCATGCCGCAGTATTTAAAAAAAGGACAGGCATTAAATGCTTTACAAAGTTGTTTCAAGACCACGTCATGGTCTGCTTTCGCACCTAACTGAATATTACCCGTCCAGTTTCTCTTTACATCATTCATACGCTGCCAACATCCAAAGGAACGATAAACATCCCATTATTTTGTACAAATCTAAAAATATGGGGCTACAATAGCGAGGTTCTTTAATTGACCTAAGCTGCTAAGTTCTCCCCTAGCATGACTTAATTCGTTCAATTATCCCTATAGTGTAATACTGAACACCGAGATTGTTATGACTTATACGTTCAATCGTCCAGCTTTTCCTGCGACTCGCATGCGCCGTATCCGTAAAAATGACCAACTTCGTGCGATGGTCAGTGAAACACAACTCACCGCTAATCATTTGATTTATCCAGTATTTGTATTACCGGGACAACAACAAACTCAAGACATTCCAAGCATGCCAAATGTGCAGCGCTTATCTGCTGATTTATTACTCAAAAAAGCCGAAAGCTTATTAGAACTGGGCGTATCAAAACTTGCTTTATTCCCTGTTACCCCACAACAAGATAAAAGTTTAACGGCAGAAGCGGCATGGCATGAAGATGGTTTAGTTCAAACAACTTGCCGCCTGCTCAAAAAAGAATTACCAGAAATGGTGCTCATTACCGATGGCGCACTTGATCCTTATACCACGCATGGTCAGGATGGCATTATTGATGATACAGGTTATGTCTTAAACGATGAAACGGTTGAATGCTTAATTAAACAAGCCCTCAGTCATGCAGCAGCAGGTGCAGATGTGGTTGCACCAAGTGACATGATGGATGGACGTATTGGGGCGATTCGTCAAGCACTTGAACAAAATGGTTTCATTTACACCAATATCATGGCCTATTCAGCGAAATACGCATCGAGCTTCTATGGCCCATTCCGTGATGCAGTCGGCTCAGCAAGCAACCTCAAAGGTGGCAATAAATACAACTACCAAATGGATGTTGGCAATCGTGCCGAAGCCTTACATGAAATTGCACTGGATATTCAGGAAGGTGCAGATATGGTGATTGTAAAACCAGGAATGCCTTATCTGGATGTGGTCCGTGAAGTGAAAGATACTTTTGGCGTTCCAACTTTTGTTTATCAAGTTAGTGGTGAATATGCCATGCTGGCGGGTGCAATTCAGAATGGCTGGTTATCTGATAGTGTAATTTTAGAATCATTGATGTGCTGCCGTCGTGCTGGCGCAGATGGGATCTGGACCTATTTTGCTGAAGAAGCAGCACGTAAACTGAAAGAGATGAGATAGGATTTCTCCTGACAAGTCCCTTTAATAAAGGTAAGACTGTCAAGCTTAACCTCTCCCTAACCCTCTCCTAAAAATAGAGGGAAATTTAAAAATCCTATTAAGGTATTGAATTTGTCGAAGTCTCTCTACTCTTAAGAGGGGGATTTAGAGAGAGGTAAAATAACAACTTGACGACCCTACTTTTTTAAAGGGAAATTAAAAATATACTGGTTTAACTTTATTATGCATATTGCCATCATTGGTGCAGGGATTAGCGGCTTAATGACTGCACTTGAGCTTGCTGAACAAGGCTGTTCTGTCGATATTTTTGATCAACAACAAGCGGGTCAAGCCGCTTCGTGGGCGGGTGGTGGTATCCTCTCCCCGATGTATCCTTGGCGATATGCGCCTGAAGTCAATCAACTTGCTCAATATGGCAAATCTCTATATCAGATGTGGAATGAAAAACTATACCCCATCACAGGGATTGATTTTCAAATCCACGATACAGGTATGTTGATTTTTGATCAGGATGACTTCCAAATAGGTTTGGAATATGCTGAAAAATATCATGAGCCGATGCAACGTTGTGAATACTTAACAGGCGATGACATCCAACAGGTAAATCAGCATATCTCTGCGGACTTCGAACAAGCAATCTATTTCCCAGAACTGTCTAATATCCGCAATCCTCGCTTACTCCAATCACTGATCAGCTATTTAAAACAACACCCTTCAGTTCAATTCTTTGAACATTGTCCAATTGAAAAACTGATCATTAAAAATAAAAAGATCCAAGGTGTACAAACAGAAGATGGTCAAAGCTTTTTTGCTGATCATGTGGTGCTTAGCTCAGGTGCATGGAGCCAGCACTGGGCTGAACAAATACAGCGAAAAATTCCTGTGCACCCTGTACAAGGTCAGATGCTACTGTTTAAAACCCCTGAAAATTGGCTACCCACCATGTGCATGAATCAAGTGATGTATCTGATTCCGAGACAAGATGGGCATATCGTTTGTGGTTCAAGTATGGCGGAGTGTGGATTTAGTACCGCTATTGATCAACACACGCAACACGATATTTTAACGGCTTGTTTAGAAATGGTTCCTGAGTTGGAACAGTTCCCAATTGTAAAACGTTGGGCAGGTTTACGCCCAAGTTCACCACATGGTATCCCTTATATTGGTGCGATGCCTGACATAGAAAATCTATGGGCTAACTTCGGACATTTTCGTAATGGACTATGTATGGGCGCTGGATCAGCGCAACTTTTACGCCAGTTGATTTTAGGGCAAGAAACCATTGCCAATCCAACTGCTTATTCTCCTCAACGATTACAGAATCTAGCCTTAGTCACGCATTAAAATTTGTTGTAATGCCGATTCCAGATTGGGATAACTAAATTCAAAACCATGTTCTAACAACGCGCTTGGTTGTACATATTGTCCATTTAAGATCAGTTGTGACTGTTCACCTAAGCCCCATTCAAAGATACATTTTGGCATATGCATAAATGGTTTACGTTTTAAAACGTAAGCCGCAATACGGGCAAACCGCTGTTGATTGGATTGCTCAGGAGCAACAAAATTATAAACCTTTTGCACACTTTCCAATTTCAATAAAAACAAAATGGCGCGCAGCACATCCTCAATATGAATCCAGACTACAGGTTGCAGCCCAGTGCCAATTTTACCGACCATATTCAATTTAATCGGTAAAAGCATCTGCGGTAAAATCCCACCATCACCCGCAAAAACAACACCTAAACGAATGATCTTGGTGTTTTGATTGGAAAATTTTAATGCTGCCTGTTCCCATGCTTGGCATAGTTCCGACATAAAAATATCCTGCGGAGGTGAATTTTCATCAGACACAGTCGCCCATTGTTCAGTCGGATCAATCCCGTAATAACCGATCGCTGAACCTGAAATAATACATTTAGGATAAATCTGTTTGCGCTCTAACCATTCATAGAGCTTTTCAGTCATGCCAACTCGGCTTTCAATGAGTTGCCTTTTGCGTTGCTCGCTCCAGCGTTTTTGTCCAATATTTTCCCCAGCCAGATTAATCACATAGTCTATTTCTAAGCGCTGAATCTGTTCTAAATCACTCACCCAAGTTAAATGTGGGTGCTGAGAATGCTTTTGTTTTTGTCGAGTTAAGGCAATGACTTGATATTGTTGTTCTAATAGGAACGGTAAAAGATGAGAGCCAATGAAACCACTCGCTCCAGTGACCAGTACAGTCAATTTTTGCATGGCGCTACCTATCAAAAACGATATGTATAAGTAGCTATAACAGAATAAAAATGAATTACAAGATAACTGTTAAACTATCCAAACATCTTATATGCCATTCGCTGTGCTTGCTTGCCATAAAACCAATAGGTAATTAAAAATAATGGAATCGCCAGCATTAGCCACATCGCTAGGACAGTCAGCAAAAATTTAGGCTGTTGCAAATACAAGAGGAAGTTCTGCCAGACCTCAGGATCTTTACGGGCAAAGAAGAATAGACCCAACAACAAGCCCAATACGTTATATCCCCAAAAAATCAGGGTAAAAGCGAGTGTTAAACGTTTTTTCTCTTGAGCAGTTGGTGCACGTTGTTGTTGTTTTAAAAATTTGAATAATACAAAAATGATTGCAATCAAATAAGGGAGTGCTGTGAGTATACCTCCTATACTATTTGGTAAAATCGCAGCCAGCACACCAGCCAATAAAGTCGAAACGAGGCAAATGACAAAAAACCATAAATAATACAAACGCAATGAAATCATAAACATATAACCAATCAAGTCGACCCTAATAAATGATTATAGATTTTTTTTACTTTTTTTTCATTTTTATGTCAACCAATCTGCATTTAGTCTCGTTATATAGAGTACAAGGTCGCAGCAACCGAATCTACATTGCACGGCATCCGCAACGTTCGGTGACCTTTCATTATGACTTTCCTCTTCGGAATTGGTTTTGTTAGCAGCCAAAACTTATGATGAAGATTTGACCGACGATTTATCATCACTCGAATCGTCGGTTTTTATTTGCCTAAAATTTGTGTTTTAAATCGCATCGACAACGTAGATTTTAATCTGTTCAGCATCACCGCTTTGCTCTTAGAGTTCTAGTTTATTCGCTAATTTGATTACTTCATCAATTTTCAATACGTTTATCTGAACATCATTAAGCTAATAAAATTCACTTTTTCAATCAAGTGATACTCAGCCACAGAACATACTTACATAAACCGTTATGTTTACATCACGAGATATATTTAGAATGATTCAACCAAAATAAAGACAAAGGAATAAAGACATGAATGCAATTATTTATTTTGAAATCCAATCTTCAAATCCACAACGAGATACAGCTTTTTATGAATCGACTTTTGGCTGGAAGTTTGAAAAAGTAGAGGATTTACCGATTGAATATTATCGTATCGAAACCGATGGCATTCATGGCAGTTTATTACAGCGTCCTGTAGCAACGCCACCCACTGAGTGTGGCACCAATGCTTTTACCTGCACCATCGAAGTAGCGAACTTCGACGAAACTGCCGCCAAAATTTTAAGCCTAGGCGGTATCATCGCTATGGATAAATTTGCTATTCCAAACCGTTGTTGGCAAGGCTATTTTTTGGATTTAGACAACAATGTTTTTGGGATTTGTGAAATGGATGAGAATGCGCAATAATTTTTCCAATACCGTCTCAAATTGGGTTTATTGATACAAAAACCCTTAATAAAAATTTCAACCGACGACTTGAATTGGAATCGTCGGTTTGTATTTTCTAATGACCTTTAAATTGAGGTGGACGTTTTTCTAACATGGCACGCACACCTTCTTGTGCATCTTGCGATACAAATAGTGGCATGAGATAGCTGTTCATTTTTCCAAATGCAAATGTCTGGCCTTGTGTAACGGCATCTGTAGCAGAAGCCAATAAAGCTTGTACTGCAAGTGGTGCGGATGTACAAATCTCTGTGGCAATTTCGATTGCACGTTCAAGCTGTTTGCCTTGTTCAACGATCTCAGAAATAAGATTCAGTTCATACGCGATTTTGCTATCAAAGGTCTTACCTGTTAACAAATATGGCATGGCTTTTTGCCAACCAGCAGCCTGCACAAATCGCACAGTTGCCCCACCAAAAGGCATGATGCCGCGTTGAACTTCGAGCTGTCCAAATACGCTATTGTCACTGGCAATCACCACATCAGCATTGAGCATCAACTCCACCCCTGCGGTATAACAGATCCCTTGTACAGCCACCACTACAGGCTTGGTTCGTTGTCTGCCCCCCGTTCCCCAAGGGTTAATTTGATTTTCATCAAAATTGAAAATTCCCTGTGAAATTTTTGACTGTAATTCAACGAGATCTAAACCTGCGGTAAAGTGATCACCATGGGCAAAAATCACGGCGCAGCGTAATTCAGGATCATTTTCATATTCAGTTAAGGCTTGTGATAAATCTGAAATCAGATGGCTGTCAAAGGCATTGCGTTTTGCTGCTCGGTCTAGCCCAATTAATATGATATGGCCAATAATTTCGCGGCTTACTTTACCTAAGCTCATTTTCTATTTCCTCATTTTTATATGATTGCCTGATTACCAAACTAGATGATCGCTTAAAGATGATCAATGATTATCTTGTACAGCATTTTCTGCTCCGTAAAGACTCTACTTTCACATTGAATACGTGCTACCTTATTCTGGTTAATTTCATCTTTAGACTCATTTATGACTGTGCGTTTTTTTCATACTTCTGACTGGCATTTGGGGCAGTTTTTTTATAACCATTCCCGCCATTACGAACATGAACAGTTTCTGACATGGTTACTTGAACAAATCAAACTAAAACAGCCACATGCTTTGTTGATTGCAGGTGATATTTTTGATGTGATCAATCCAAGTTCACAAGCACAAAAACAACTCTATCAATTCCTAGCCGATGCACATGAAATTGCACCTCAGATGCAAACCTTGATGATCGCAGGCAACCATGATTCAGGTTATCGCATCGAGCAAGTTGAACCCCTTTTAGAAAAATACAATGCCAAAACAGTCGGGGTGATCCGTTGGAATGATGATAAAACACTTGATCTAGAACGTTTAATTTTGCCAATTTTTGATGAGCAAAAACAGATTGTGGCATGGTGCATTGCATTGCCCTTTTTACGTTCCGCTGAAATCACAGGCTTTAATGAACACACCACGCAGAGTCAAAGTGCGATTGCCTACCTACATCAACAGTTAATCGCTGAGGCAAAACGCAGAAAAACCGATGAGCAAGCCTTAATCCTGATGTCACATGCACATATGCAAGGCGGCGAAACCTCAGATTCAGAACGCCCGATTATCATTGGAAATGAAGAAGCCCTTTCCACCACACTTTTTGATGACGTGATTGATTATGTGGCGCTCGGACATTTGCATAAACCACAAAAAGTACAACATCCACATATCCGTTATAGCGGTTCCCCAATTCCACTTTCTTTCAGTGAAATCAACTATAAACATCAAGTGGTTGAAGTAACCCTTGACCCATCTAAAGATGAAAATAAATTTGAGTTTGAAGCCATCGCCATCCCGCGATCCATACAACTACACAAGATTAAAGGCGAACTCACGGAAGTAATGCAACGACTTAAAAATCTGCCCAATGCAGTCATCAAAAATATTGACCACCGAGAATATGTCGATATTGAATATCACACTGCTACCCCGCCTCAACCCAATTTAAGACAACAATTTGAAGATGCCTTACCCAAAGATCGCTATCGTTTGGTAAGGATTTCAAGACAATATTTATCCAATGAAAATAGTGCTGAGCACAAACAAAATATTAGCCTTGAGCCGCCCACACCTGAAAAGCTATTCCAGCAAATCTGGGAGAAAAAAGGTTATAGCACTGATAATGATGTCACCCAAGACTTTTTGTGTTTGGTTGCCGAAGCACAAAAACAACTTGAAGATGATCACCAAAATTAAAGAGCTGCCATGAAAATTTTATCGATCCGACTTAAAAATTTGGCATCTCTTGCAGGTGAACATTTTATTGATTTTGAAACTGAGCCTCTAGCCAATGCTGGACTGATTGCCATTATAGGTAAAACAGGCGCTGGTAAATCCACCATTTTAGATGCGATGTGTCTTGCGCTATTCAATAAAATTCCACGTCTCAAAGACAGTGATGGAAAATTATTGGATGTCGATGGTTCAGAACTTCTTACCAACTCCCCACTTACGGTTTTGCGTCGTGGTACAGGACATGGCTTTGCTGAACTTTGTTTTGTGGCACAAGATCAAAAGCATTATCTAGCGCGGTGGGAAATCAAACGTGCCCGTGAAAATGCCCATGGTAAACTGCAAAGCGTACAGCGCTCGCTGAAATGCCTCACCGATGGTGTGGTGATTGCCGATAAAACCAAAGCAGTCGAAAACCATATTCAGCAAATCACGCAACTCAGTTTTGAGCAATTCACACGTGCGGTACTTTTGGCACAATCAGAGGTCACCGCCTTTCTCAAAGCACGGGATAATGAGCGTGGTGAATTGCTTGAGTATCTGACCAATTCCAGTATCTTCGCAAAAATTGGGCAATTGGCATTTGAGAAAACCAAAGAAATTACCAATCAACGCAAACAGTTGGAAAACGTTTTAGGTCATATTGAAATCCGTTCAGATGAAGAAATCGCAGCACTACACGGCCAATTTCTAGAAGTGCAAAAACAATATCAACAGCTTGAAACAGAAAAAAACCAACTCAAACAACAACAGCAATGGTTTGAACAGCAACATAAGCTGGAAAGTGAGATTGTCTTAAAACAGCAATATCACGACATTCAATTCAAAGCCCATGCAAGCTTAGCCGCAGATCGTCAACGGCTGGTACAACTTGAGACGTTCTCTGGTATACGCCCAGTGATCTTTCAACAGCAGCAAATTCAAAAAAATCAACAGCAGCTCGAACCACAGATTCAGCAAAAGCAAAATAGCTTCACTGCTTTGACGACTCAATTCCAACAAGAGAAAACGCTTTATACCCAAGCAGAAACAGCACTACAGCAGTTCCAAGCCTTTGAACAAATGCATCAAAATGAACTGACTCAATTGCGTAAATATATACAAGAGCGTGAGTATATCGGTGAAGAATATAAAAAGACCAAAAGCAGATTAATCCAAATTGAAAACCAGCAACAACCGTTACAGGCTCAGCAGCAACAGTTTGAGCAAAACATTCAAAACCTAGTACAACAACAAAGCATTTGCACTGAGCAACTACAACAAAGCACGCAATTTTCGGCTTTAGATAAAGGTTTAAATGCACATATCCAACAGCTCCAACAATTTATTCAGCAATACCAAAAAGCCGAAAATACGTTAGGCAATATTCAACGAGCGCAGACCAAACTCGATCAAGACAAAATTGTGCTAAATGATTTAGTTCAACAATTCGGAACAACACAGCAAATCGAAATGCAACTTGAGCAAAAACAAAAATTAAGAGAACAACAACAGATTCGACTGAACCAGCTCGACCTTATTCAGCAAAAACTACAGCACTATTTTGAGGTGAAAAATGAAGTTGTAGGGTTGAATCACAAACTCAATACCACACAACAGCAATATCAGCAGTTTGAGAAAAATACGCAAAAATCAGAAATTGAGTTTCAAACTGCGAAAATTGAACGTGAAAAACTACAGCTAATCTTGCAACAACAACGTTTATTACATGCTGAAAATATTGAGCATTTACGTGCTGAGTTAAAGCAAGGAGAAGCATGTCTCGTCTGTGGTAGTACCGAACACCCTTATCGCGATGATGAAAGCCAAGTTTCTAAAGCATTGTATGAATTACAACAACAGCAAGAGCAACAAGCGATTCAACACGAACAACAATGCTTCCAACTTTGGCAAAATGCACAACAGCAATTGACTCAGACTCGGGCTGAACAAATACAGCTACAAAACACTTTGCAACAACTCAGTGAAAAATTAAAAACTCAGGATCATCAATTACAGCAACATTTAGTACAATCAAACATTCAACTGGATTTCAATTTAGCTCAGAATGAAATCACCGCATCAGTGCAACTTTTAGTTGCCGAATCGACACAGTCCAAACAACAAATTGAAATAGAGTTACAACGACTCGGACAAGCCAATAAAGATCAACATAACTTAACACAGATCATTCAAAATACACGCCATCAACTTGAATCAATACAGCAATTACAACAACAAATTCAGCATATTATTGCTTGCCTGAATCCTGATGAGAAAATATCGTGGTCTACACAAACCTTGTCATTTTCACAGCATATCTTGCAAAGTTTGCAGCAACGTCAGCAGCAACTCGATCAAGCTGAAAATACAATCAAGCTGAAGGACAATGCTGATCAACAACTGAATTTATTAAAATCAAATTTGGCTGGATTAACCACACAACACACCGAATTGAAGCAACAATTACAAGATACCGAAGCCAAAGGTAAACAAAATACTGAAGCAGCAAACCAACTCATTGTGATCATGACGGGCTTAACTGAGCTAAAAGCCAACGAATGGTTAAATCAACACGATCAACAGCGTCAGCAATTGCAAAGTCAATATCAGAAAATTAAACACAGTTTTGAACAAGCTCGTCAGCACTTCGAACAACAGAAAAATGAACTCGAACTACTCAAAGCTCAATATCAGCAGAATCTAGACTCACTTAAACAATGTAACGCTGAAGTAGCAACATGGTTAAATCAACATCAACATTTTGAAGAAAAGCAGCTCAGTGAACTGCTGGCAATTTCATCGACACAAGAACAGCAGATTCGTTCAGCGATACAAAATGCAGATCGTGGATTAAATGAAGCCACTTCAGCGCTTAAGACGATTCAAGAACAGCTAAATGTACATCTACAACAGCAACCGACTATTCTAGCTGAGCAACTGATTGAGTCGATTCGTTTCAATCAAGAAAATTTACAGCAATGCACGGAACAGCGGGATCAATACAAAGTTCAACTGGAGTTGCACCAGCAAAATCTTGCCAAGCAAAAACAGTTTGCAGATCAAATTCAACAAATTCAGCAACAAGAACATCGCTGGAATAAGATTTCCAGTTTAATTGGTGATTCTAAAGGGAAAGATTTTCGTGATTTAGCCCAGCAATATAATCTCGATATCTTACTGGAATATGCCAATCAACAATTGGCGATGCTATCGCAACGTTATACTCTCAAACGTTTGGATAACTCACTGAGCCTTGCCATTATTGATCATGATATGGACGGTGAAACTCGATCTGTTGCATCACTTTCTGGCGGAGAATCCTTCCTCACTGCCCTTGCGATTTCTTTAGCGATCGCCAATATGGCTTCTGGTTCGATGAAAATCGAATCATTATTTATTGATGAAGGTTTTGGAACACTCGATGCCTCATCTTTGCATATGGTGATGAATGCATTGGACCAATTACAAAGTCAGGGTCGTAAAGTCGTCTTGATCTCGCATATTCAGGAAATGCATGAGCGTATTCCTGTACAAATTCAAGTACAACCAATTGGATCGGGTTCAAGTCGGATTGAAGTGGTGGGATAAACACTAAAAAGCCCCGACATCCTGTCGAGGCTTTTTTAGATTCTGCTAAGGTAAAACTCCTGTCGTACCTGATTCCATTCAACACTCATTATTGTTCTTATACGAAACATCCTGTTCCTGATAAAGCCATATTAGGTTAAAAACTAAAATGTACATAGCCGCTAAATGGAGCATCTCTCGTAAGCCAAAACCTACAAAAGTAGATATTCAACTTTTTGCAGAATAGTCTCGTTCCCCAAATAACGCCGTACCAACTCTGACCATGGTTGAACCTGCTGCAATCGCAGCCTCTAAATCAGCAGACATCCCCATACTCAAAGTATCCCAATCTTCTGGACGAACATGTTGAGATTGCACCTGTTCAAATAAGATTTTCGCATCAGCAAACGCTGCATGATTTTCAGGTGCTGGAATCACCATCAGACCACGTAAACGCACATTTGGAAGTTGGCTGATCTGTTGCACCAACTCAGCAACTTCATCAGGCTGACAACCATCTTTAGAATCTTGACCATCAATATTCACTTGAATACAAATATTTAAAGGGGGTTGACCTTCTAAACGTTGATTGGATAAACGCTCAGCAATAATGAAACGATCTACCCCATGTACCCAGTCAAACTTTTCAGCTAAGTGTTTGGTTTTATTGCGCTGTACATGCCCAATGAAATGCCATTCTATTTCCAAATCTTGTAATTCATCGATTTTCGCTAAGGCTTCCTGTAAATAGTTCTCCCCAAAACTGCGTTGTCCAGCCGTATACATTTCTCGGAGAGTACTACTCGGATGCGTTTTGGAGACAGCCAATAATTGTACAGATGCTGCCGTTCGATTAACCCGCTGACAAACCTGTTCAATTTGGTTAAATACATGTTGGCGCTGCTGTTGGAGTAAATTCATTGACACAGTTCTCATTCACGACATCTTTTTTTGTATATCAACAATCAGAGGTCTTGGTAAGCTTCGGGGAAAGTCTTATATTATTCTACAAAATAATGAATTACTTTTTAATTGTTTCGGGGATATTATGGATATCACAGAGTTACTCGCCTTTTCAGTAAAAAATGGTGCTTCGGATTTGCACCTTTCGGCGGGAATGCCACCGATGATTCGTGTAGATGGTGAGGTTCGCCGCATTAATCTACCAGCCTTAGAGCACAAAGATGTCCATCGTCTAGTCTATGACATCATGAATGATAAACAACGTCGTGATTTTGAAGAAGACCTTGAAACCGACTTTTCATTTGAAGTCCCAAATATTGCTCGTTTCCGTGTTAACGCATTTAACCAAAACCGTGGTGCTGGTGCTGTCTTTCGTACCATTCCATCCAAAGTGTTAACGATGGAAGACTTAGGTTTAGGCACCATTTTTAAGCAAATTTGTGATTACCCACGTGGTATTGTACTGGTAACAGGGCCAACAGGTTCAGGTAAATCCACTACCCTTGCGGCGATGATCGACTATATCAACGAAAATCGTTATGACCATATTTTAACTGTTGAAGACCCAATCGAATTTGTACACCAGTCTAAAAAGTGTCTGATCAACCAGCGTGAAGTACACCGTGATACGCATGGCTTTAATGAAGCACTACGTTCTGCACTGCGTGAAGATCCTGATATTATTCTGGTCGGTGAGATGCGTGACTTAGAAACCATTCGTCTTGCATTAACCGCAGCGGAAACAGGTCACTTGGTTTTTGGTACGCTGCATACCACCTCTGCTGCCAAAACCATTGACCGTGTGATCGACGTGTTCCCTGCTGAAGAAAAAGACATGGTTCGTGCGATGTTATCCGAATCATTACAAGCGGTTATTTCCCAGACCCTATTGAAAAAGAATGGCGGTGGTCGTGTGGCTGCGCACGAGATCATGATCGGGATTCCTGCAATCCGTAACCTTGTCCGTGAAAATAAAGTGGCGCAAATGTACTCTGCGATTCAGACTGGCGCTAACTACGGCATGACGACACTCGATCAAAGTCTGAAAACACTGGTTGCTAAAGGCATGATTAGCCCTCAAACGGCACGTACGGCCGCTAAACAACCAGAATCATTCCTATAAAAAATACAAAAGGATTAGAGAAATCTCATGGACTTTAATGACTTGCTCAATTTGATGATTCAGCAAAATGCATCGGACTTATTTGTCACTGATGATGTAGAACCATCAATGAAAATTAACGGACAAATTATCCCTGTAGCCAAAACAAAATTATCAGGTGAAATCGTCGGTCAGTTGCTACATTCAATTATGAGTGATAAACAACGTAGAGAATTTGCTGAAACACGTGAATGTAACTTCGCGATTATGAACCGTGAAAAAACAGCGCGATTCCGTGTCAGTGCTTTTCAACAACGTGATATGCCAGGGATGGTATTACGTCGCATTGAAACCGTCATTCCAACGATGGATGAGCTAAAACTTCCGACCGTACTCAAAGATCTTGCCATGACCAAACGCGGCATTATTATCTTTGTCGGCGCAACAGGAACAGGTAAGTCAACTTCTTTGGCTTCGATGATTGGCTTCCGTAATCATAATTCAAAAGGTCATATTATTACCATCGAGGATCCAATTGAATTTGTACATCAACATGCAGGCTGTATCGTGACTCAACGCGAAGTCGGTATTGATACAGACTCATTTGAGGTTGCCTTAAAAAATACTCTACGTCAGGCACCTGATGTTATTTTGATTGGTGAGATTCGTTCTCGTGAGACCATGGACTATGCGATTGCCTTCGCAGAAACGGGACACTTAGTACTCGCAACCTTGCATGCGAACAATGCCAACCAAGCACTAGATCGTATCATTCACTTTTTTGAAGCTGATCGTCATACGCAGTTATATATGGATTTGTCGCTGAATTTAAAAGCCATGGTTGCGCAACAATTGATTCCAACACCAGATGGCAATTCACGCCGCGCGGCAATTGAAGTATTAATCAATACACCATTATTGGCTGACTATATCCGTAAAGGTGAAATTCATGAGATTAAAGATCTGATGAAACGTTCACGTGAGCTCGGCATGCAAACCTTTGACCAAGCATTATTTGACCTCTATAAAGCAGGTGAAATTACCTATAAAGATGCACTCAAACATGCAGACTCACCAAACGATTTGCGCCTCACCATTAAACTTTCCGAAGAAGGTGCAGATCAACTCTTAAATGCCAGCAAAAATATTACCTTTGATGGTCAATAGTTTTCTGAAGCCCATGAAAAAAGGAAGGTTTTTGTAACCTTCCTTTTTTTAATTGTTCATTTTTAGTGAACTCATCAATTTTAACCGAATAAAACTTATTTTTTACGATAAGCCTCTTGGCATTCAGTATCTTTGCAATAGCCATATAGATTCAGAGAGTGTCCAGTTAAAGTAAAACCATGATTTTCTGCAACTAAATGCTGCTCTCTTTCAATAATATCATTTGTAAATTCAATCACTTTATTACAGTTCAAGCAAACTAAATGATCGTGATGATCTTCTTGCATGATTTCAAAAACGGAATGATTATTTTCAAAATGATGGCGCTGAATGATACCTGCAGCTTCGAATTGTGTTAACACACGGTAAACAGTCGCTAAGCCTACATCTTCACCTTGTTCAAGCAAAGTTTTATAAATATCTTCTGCACTTAAATGGTGTTGTTTTGAATTTTCTAATAATTCCAAAATCTTAATACGAGGAAGGGTAACTTTAAGTCCAGCTTTGCGTAAGTCTTGATTGGAAATAGGCATGAAAAAAGGTCTCTCAACAAATTTTAAGTTGGAATAGGAAATAGAGTTTAGATGCAGTATGATCTATCCTCGGATCAAATGCATCATCATTTATCAGGATAGTGTAGCAAAATGCAAAAAATCATGCTGACGTTATTCGTCACTTCAGTACTAAGCGGTTGTTCTGTCTTTGGTGTTTATAAAGTCGACATTCCACAAGGAACGCCCTTAACCAAGGCACAAGCAACTCAGGTACAAGTCGGCATGAGTTTCCAGCAAGTCCGTTTCTTGCTCGGAAGCCCGACCGTTTCAGATCCACTGAATCCTCAACGTTGGGACTATATTTACAACTATATCCCAGGCACTTATGCAAAAAAAGCAAAAATACCTGCAGCACACGGTCAACATCTAAAAATTTACTTTGATGCAAATGGAAATGTAGAACGTATCGAAGGTTTAGATACGATTCCAGAATCACAACCGGGTTTACCCGCATCAAAAGAAGCGATTTTGACTGCACCGCCACTATAGTCACTTTGCTATAAAATAAAACCCCTCATCGAAGCATTCCTGAGGGGTTTTATTTATTAAGCTCATAGTTTGAAACGATTACCTTTGGCAAAACGTCCTACTGGGTTTTTAGCCGCTCGTTTACGTCGAATATCGTTTGGATTAATCGTCAACGCACGGTAAATTTCAACCCGATCGCCAACTTGCAATACGGTTTCAGCTTCAATCTTTGTCCCAAAGATACCTAGCTGTAAAGGTTCAGGTAAATTGACTTGATCTGCTAAACCACTGTTCTGAATGGCTTGTAATGCCGTCATTCCTTCAACAAATGCAACCGCAATATGAAACTGTTGCTCAGGGTTGCTAAAGGCAACCCAAACTTGCTTCACCTGTTCCATTAAAGACTCTGTCCGATCACAGCGATGGCAGCAACAAGAATTGAAAGCGGTAAGACTACACGTACAGCAATACGCCATAAGTTATAAAACAACTCATTGCTAAAACCCATCGCTTTACGTAAATGACTGATCTTCATAATCCAGCCAGCGAAAACAGCATAAATCAAGCAAATTGCTAAGCCCCATAGCATCAACAGTGTATTAAAGATTTGCTCAACTTGTGGCAGCGCCCACACTGCGATCGCAGCAACAATAACCGCCCATTGGATGACAGGTGCGAGTTGACGTTGTGCTAACTGTTCTCTTGTCAGTTGAATCAGCAATGCCGCTGTCATGATCGCAGCGAAGACCCATGCCAATGCTGGCAACTGAACCTGAACAGAGAAGAAACCAAAAGCAATCACTGCAACTAACTGAGCAACCCAGATAGGTAATACTGCTGTGGTTGCTGCTGTTTGATTTTTCACCGCAGATAAACTGCTCTGCCAATACAAACCCAGGCCTAAACCACTTGCGACTAACGCAAGAACAGTGGCATTGCCCCACTCTTTGAATTCAACACCAGTCCAATGCCATGCTTGCAACTCAGTTCCCAGTACATTGGCAAGTACAAAAGCAGCGATAACACCCAGTGTAGTCAGACCAATGAGGAACTGGCGAGGAATAAAAGACAATCCAAGCGCGACCACAGCAAATATCGCAAATAAGATTTGGTTAGGCGTATCTAAAACAAGTTGTTGCTTCACAATCCCTGTGACTGTGCTTAAAACACTACCAGCAAAAAATGGGACAAAAACAACAGCCAACCAACCCACAATTCGCCATCTTGGCGATGCATCAGCATCACGTGTCAGCGTGGACAGTGCCTGCAATGCAGTGGTCTGTGAACGCTTTGCTAAAGCAATTTCAAGATAAGCAATGGGTAATGCCAATAAAAACATTGTGCCTAACCATAACAACCAAAAATCCAATTGACGGTCAATTTGGACTCCAACTGTAGGGGCTAAAGTGGTAATCATGACAAAAGATAAGCAAAACGCCATCACTGGAGCCAACCAGCGTGACAGAGTTGTGTCCTGCATAATGCATTCCTTGAAAAATCTTTGAACTCATTGCACTTTATGGTGTTTGCAATGAAATATTCAATCTATTTTGCCTTTCTCAAGCCTGAAAATCAAAATAAAAGATAGCAAAAGAAAAAGGCAAACCACCAGCGAGATGATTTGCCGCGCATGAATTATTATTTTACTCATTAGACCCCTTATTTACACTGATACTCACCTTATTATTTTTCTATGATAAAGGGTCTTTTTTTATTATCTTATTTTTATGAGAAAAATCTAGAAAACCAGTTTTTCCCTTTTTTCTTTTCATTGTCTTTAATGATACCAAGCATATTTTCTTTGACTGCTCCTACATAATCAGCATCATCATGACGGATATGATTAATGAGCCATTTCGAGAGTGCTTCATGCAACTCATTATCTATTTCCTGTCCCAATTCAAAGCGTTCTCGATATACTTCTATCTTTTTGATAAATAAGTCATGTACACGTTTATGAGGTACACGATATTTATAGTTCGCTTCTTCTTGTAAGCTTTCTTCAAAGGTAAAATGTGATTGGGTATAATCAATAATATTATCCAAAACACCTTTCATTTTTACCCGATCATTGCCATGTTTTAACTCATTTATTTCATTAATATAATCTAGAATACGACGATGTTGATCATCAATAACCTCGATACCTGTATTATATTCAACAGACCATTTCATCCCCAAAAATCCCCCAAGATCAATATTATTTATTGAATAAGAGAATACTAGCGAGAAAATAAACAAATAAAAACAAAGTGTTTTTGTCAGATTTTACATATTTTTCAAACAAATAAATTAACCTATTGTTTTATCTTTATTTTAATTTCTTTACCTATCAAAACACTCAAGTATTTTTTAACCAATTAGAAAAATTAACCCTATAATTTAATTAAAATATAGCTGAGATATACACCTTTAAATTTAAAAAAGTGTCTATTTTCGTCAAGTATTCTTTTATTTAGAGATTAATACTGATCAGCTTTAGTCACACGTTTTAGGGCAGGGTTTTCAGCTTCACGAATAAGGCGTTCAACTCGCGTTAAGGCATGCTTAATCGGCTTACCATGCTGAAATAAAATCATTTCACCCGCTTGGTATGCTGTCCATGCTTCATTATGCGTCAGCGGCTCTGTAGTGATCACAGCAACACGATCCTCTGGTGTGGTGACCTCACTGAAATCAACCGCAACATCTAGGTCAATGAGATGTGCATTTTGAAATGGGTACTCTCGTACCAACCAATGCAGCTTCGTCGTGGCATAACTAAATAATGCTTGACCATTGGATAAGCAGAAATTAAATGTGCCATGTTCAGCAATTTGTGGCGCAACACGCTCTAACAGAGAAAAAATATCTTCTAGACTCGGCTCTGTATATCCAAACGCTTCGACCATTTGATCTAATAAATAGCAAAATGCACGTTCGCTATCGGTATTCCCGACTGGCTCAAACCGTCCGCTTAGCTCAGGTTTAAACTCATGCAAATCGCCATTATGAGCAAAAATCCAATGTCTTCCCCATAACTCGCGCAAAAAGGGATGAGAATTTTCGAGATTGATTTTACCTTGCGTGGCTTTTCGAATATGTGCAATCACATTACGAGATTTAATCGGATAGTTACGAATCAAATCTGCAATTGGAGATTCCACTGCTGATTGGTTATCGACAAATAAGCGGCAAGCTTTATCTTCAAAAAAAGCGATGCCAAAACCATCACAATGATCAGACGTGACCCCTGCTCGTTGTGAAAAACCACGAAAAGAAAACGTAATATCTGTCGGGGTAGCGCAATTCATTCCTAATAGCTGGCACATATCTTTTAACTATCTAACATCTGCACCTATTGTGCATGAGGTATTGATCGCTTGTAAATCTTAATATGTGCTCACTATTGGATTAAGAATGATATAACTAACGCTGAACCATCTTGTTCATCACAAAAGAAGTTGCAATTTTATTCACTTCTAAAAATACAAAATAATCTAGGCACTTAAAATCTTCATCATAAAACGCTTGTTTGGATAACTTCGACTGCATCCCTAAATAAGTCTGAAATAGTTTAGGCATACGTTCGTCTTGCGGAAAACTATAGTCAGGACGTTCTGGTTCAAAGGCACGTTTTGAACGAATATCAATGCTCTGATGTTCAGCAAGTTGTTGAACTTGACGGTGCGTATAATAGGCACGAGCCAAATTATCTTCAAGATGAATACTGACGCAACCCATTAAATACTTGGCACGCATTGACCAAAGGACTTTTGGGGCTAAATTCAGCCATAACATTGATAAAGCTTTACCTGAGCGAAATTGTGGATGAACACAGGTCCGTCCGATTTCTAATACATTCGGTAAATGCGAAAAATGTGGAACCACATCAAACTCTTTTGCACTATAACTTTGTCCGATTTCATGACCTTGGAACAATTTAAGACGTGTATAAGCTACGATCTCTCCTGTCCATTTCTCACGTAACACGGCATGTTCACAACCAAAATCATAAAGATCTTGATCAAGTCCATCTTCAAAAGTCATCCCAAATTGATGACTAAATTGTGTTGCTCTAAAGCGTTGTACTTGTTGTAATTCTTTTAGATTATCCACCCATTCAAAACGGAATTGGGTTTGTGAAGGTTTCTGGCGTAAAGGTAAAGTCAAATTTTGACGATATTGGTTTAATTTTTCTAGCATAATGAAAGCTCCTTATGACTAGAATTACCTTAAATCTCTTAAATGACATTGCCATGACTAAAACATGAACAGGTGATGACAAAAAAGAGACCTACATGAGGTCTCTTTGATCTTTGTTTGAATATTTAATGCTTAGCCCGATTGGTAATCAACGTCCCAACCCCATGATCGGTAAAGATTTCCAATAAAGTTGCATGTGGTACACGACCATCGACGATATGCGCACTGACAACACCACCTTTTACCGCATCCAGCGCACAACCGACTTTAGGAATCATACCACCATAAATCACACCTGTTTCGATTAAACGATCAACTTCTTGCGTACTTAACCCAGTCAACAAGTTTTTGTTTTCGTCTAATACACCAGTGATATTGGTGAGTAAAATAAGCTTCTCAGCACCTAAGG
Source organism: Acinetobacter sp. NIPH 2699 (assembly GCF_022549355.1). GTDB lineage: Bacteria > Pseudomonadota > Gammaproteobacteria > Pseudomonadales > Moraxellaceae > Acinetobacter. Next base: position 190,151 of record NZ_JAKZGL010000005.1, on the reverse strand, counting down.
CTTCTGCCACTTTGCCTGCAACAAGGTCAGCATTGATATTATAAGTATTACCTGCGTCATCAACACCCAACGGCGCAATCACAGGAATAAAATCACCTTGGGTAAACATCTCAAGCACGTCAGTTTTAACACCAGTGACTTCACCAACCATGCCCAAATCAATTTGAGAAATTGAACCATCCGCTTCTTGCTTTTCCATTAACAATTTACGCGCGCGAAGTAGATTACCATCTTTACCTGTTAAACCGATTGCACGACCACCATGTTGATTAATCAAATTCACGATCGATTTGTTAACACTTCCACCCAAAACCATTTCTACAACTTCCATCGTCGCTTGGTCGGTTACACGCATCCCATCAATACGATCGGACTCTTGTCCTAAACGCTTTAATAATGAGTCAACTTGAGGGCCACCACCATGTACTACAATTGGATTCAAACCGACTGTTTTTAATAGCACGATGTCACGAGCAAATGAACTTTCCAACTCTGGATCAGTCATGGCATTGCCACCATATTTCACCACCAAGGTTTTACCAGCAAAACGTTGGATGTACGGCAAAGCTTCAATTAAAATTTTAGCCTTATCAACGCCGATATGCTCGTGAGGTGGCATGTATCTCTCCTTATTAAGCCTGTGCGAGTTCTTGTGCAATTAAAGGATATTGGTCTTGCAACATAGAAACAAATTCTTGGCGAATTTCAATTAATCGATCTGGATGATCTGCATCAAAACGAACAGTAAAATATTCACCCGTATTGGATGCTCGAATAATGCCAAAACCATCGTCAAAATCAAGTCTTACACCATCAATTTTACTTAAACGGGCATCTAAACCACGGCTTAAAATCTCAATATCATTTAAAACCTGTTTAGGATTCGCCTCGTGCGTACTAATATAAGTATCTTCTGTACAATATCGTTCAGGATAAATGGCGAATAATTCCGAAAGGCTGATGGCATTGGATTGGATAAAATATTCCATCACACGGAGTGCAGCATATAAACCATCGTCATAACCAAAACCACGACCATCATTGAAGACATAGTGACCCGCAAACTCCCCGCCAAATACAGCTTCACCTTGTGATTGCGATAAATAGGCACGTAAAAAACTACTGCCAGTACGAATCATTTTGGCGTGTCCATCGAGTTGCTGCACAGTATCAGCCACCATACGAGAACACTTCACATCAAATACGATTTCTTTATGCGGATGCTGTAACAAGCACATTTGTGCAAATAAAGACAGTAACCGATCAGGGCTAATAATATGCGCATGTTCATCTAGCAGAACCACACGATCCCCATCCCCATCTAAAGCGATCCCGATATCTGCTTTTTCAGAAATAATTGTGGTTTGTAATTGTGTTAAATGTGCTGCATGTGATGGATCAGGTGCATGATCTGGAAAATGTCCATTTGCCTCACAACGTAATGCGATCACTTCACAACCTAACTTTTCTAAGACCCGCTTTGCACAACGACCTGCCGAACCATGTAAAGCATCTAATACCACTTTTAAAGGACGTGATAACTGAATATCACTTAATAATGATTGCTGGTATTGCAAACAATATTCAGGCATAAATTCATGTAAAACATCCTCTAAATCATGCGCTTGTTGCAAGCTAGGCAAAGAGACTTCAGCCAATTGGGCAATATGTTGTATTGCATCTGGATTTGGTGGTTCACCTGTTAAAATCCACTTAATCCCATTATCCGACTTTGGATTATGACTTGCAGTAACCATAATGCCATTGCCACCATAATCACGAGCAAGATAGTACATCATCGGTGATGAACAACAACCAATATTGGTAACGCTAAAGCCTTGTTGTTCAAATATTTGCTGAATAATATTGGCATAAGTTGGACTGGTTAAACGCGCATCGTACCCTATTACGATTTGGTTTTGTTCAGCTTTTTTATACTGTAGTACTAAAGCGTGGGCGATTGAATGAATAATATGAGGTGTAAGATTACTCAGTTTGCCACGGATATCATAAGCACGAAAAATATTCAGAGGAAATGTATGTTTTATATTCACAGTAAGCCCCTATTTTTTATAATCGCAAGACTATTCAAAAAATAATACTATTAAGAAATTAACGCACCTTTATTGAGAAAAATTAAAATAAATCGTCAGCTGCTTTTTAATATAAATTTAAGTAACAATCAACATGAGAAATGCAATGTTTTTCAGCAAAACATTGCATTTAAAGTGATAATTACCGAAAAATTACTGTTGCCCTGTATGCCCAAAACCACCAGCACCACGCTCAGTTGCAACAAATTCACTTACTTGCTCAAACGCTGCTTGGACCACTGGTACAAGCACATATTGTGCTAAACGCTCACCTGGCTCTAAACGGAATGTATTCTGTCCACGATTCCAAACAGACACCATCAACTCACCTTGGTAGTCAGAGTCAATTAAACCAACCAAGTTACCCAATACAATACCATGCTTATGACCTAGACCTGAACGCGGTAAAATCAAACCTGCAAAATTTGGATCTTCAATATAAATCGCCAAACCAGTTTTGACTAAAACCGTTTCACCCGCGGCAATGTCAATGGCTTCATCTAAACAAGCACGTAAATCTAAACCTGCTGAACCCGTCGTTGCATAAGCAGGCAATGCCCACTCTTGACCTAAACGTGCATCTAATACTTTAACTTGGACTTTCATTCCGACTTCCTACTTACAATTTCTTAACGTTTCAATAAAGCTTTTAAATTGGCGAGATAATGTTGTGCCTGTTCTTTCGGATCAACATTTGGCGCAAGCTTCTTCTTGCGACCATGCCATTCCAACTCATCTTGCGGTAACTCATCCAAGAAACGACTTGGTGTCATTTGACGCATTTGTCCACCATTTTTACGCTGCTCTGCAAGTGTCAGCGTCAAACCTTGACGAGCACGAGTAATTCCCACGTACATCAAACGGCGTTCTTCTTCGATGGTTTCGGCTGCAATTGAGTTTTTATGTGGCAGTAACTCTTCTTCCAAACCAATCATATAGACATAAGGAAATTCCAAACCTTTTGCTGCATGTAGCGTCAATAGGTTCACTTTATCTGTATCTTCTTCCTCTTGTTGCTGTTCCAGCATATCCAACAAGACCAGTTTACGAATCACGCTTTCGATATTTTTCTCATCGACATCGTCAGCACGATTGATCAGGTTTTGGATACTGGTGTAGAGCGTCTCAATATTATCGATCTTGGTTTTTTCTTGTGCAGGTGTTGCCGCTTGTTCACGTACATAATCAATATAGCCAGCTTCATTGATCATCTGACGAACCTTCGGTACAGGTTCATCATCATCTAACAGTTCACGCGTGAATGTTGCAATAAAATCTGCGAATTCATGTAATTGTGTTGTTGCTTTCTTTGGCAATACCATCGACAGACGTTGATCTGATGATGCTGTCAGCAATGACAAGGTATTTTCTTGCGCAAATAATCCGAGCTTTTCTAAGGTGACAGGACCAATGGCGCGTTTGGGCGTATTAATAATCCGTAAAAAAGCACTGTCGTCTTCAGGATTGATGATTAACCGTAAATAGCTCATCACATCTTTGATTTCAGCACGCGCAAAGAAGGATTGACCACCTGATAATTTATACGGAATTTGTAGCTGACGCAGTTGTGTTTCTAAGACACGTGCTTGGAAATTTCCACGATAGAGCACCGCATAATCTTTCCAGCTTTTACCATTCATGAGCTTATGTGTGATTAAGTCTTTCACCACACGCTCGGCTTCATCATCATCATTTAAACAGGTAATAATACGAATGGTTTCGCCATGGCCTTTATCACTCCACAGTTTCTTGTCAAAAATGTGTGGATTATTTTCAATCACGGCATTGGCCGCTTTTAAAATACGGCTGGTTGAGCGATAGTTTTGCTCAAGCTTAATCACTTTTAAGTTATGAAAATCCTCTTTGAGTAAAGCCATGTTCTCAGGCTTTGCTCCACGCCATGCATAAATGGACTGATCATCATCCCCCACCGCAGTGAACTGTCCCATCACCCCGACCAAGAGCTTGACTAAAGTATATTGCGCTGTGTTGGTATCTTGATATTCATCCACCAATAAATAACGGACACGGTTTTGCCACTTATCTCTCACCTCAGCATTTTCCTGAAGTAAGCGGGTTGGCATCACAATCAAATCATCAAAATCAACCGCATTATAAGCACGCAAGTTTCGCTCATACAGTTGGTATAAATGTGCAAGCTGAACATCATCCACCGTTTCACAGGTTGAATGCGCATGTTCAGGCAAAACCAGATCATTTTTCCAATCTGAAATTTTTCTCATGGCCTTTGCGATCAAATCTTTGCTTTCAGCACCGGATAAATTGTCACGCTGCATCAAATCCATCAAAATTCGTTTACAGTCATCTGCATCTAAGATCGAGAAATTGGCTTTAAGCGGCAAATTTTTTAATTCTAAACGTAACAAATTTAAGCCAAAGGTATGGAAAGTCGAAACAGAAAGTCCTTTTGCTTCTTCACGAGAAAGTAGCTTACTCACACGCTCTTTCATTTCACGTGCAGCTTTATTGGTAAAAGTCATTGCCGTGATACGGTAGGCAGGAATACCACACTGCTGTACCAAAAAAGCAACTTTCCTCGTAATTACTGAGGTTTTACCTGAACCTGCACCTGCAAGTACCAACAAAGGCCCTTGAACATATTTCATGGCTTCAAGTTGCTTGTCATTCAATTGACTGGCAGATGACATCGTTGTAATACCTCTCACGTTTCCGAGCATGATTATAGACATCTCTGTTTTATAATCCCAATAATAAATCTTGGGATATGTATAAATTATGATGTCTTGCCTGAGGGTCTGTTGACATTTCAGCCATGCATTGCGTTATCGACTAAAACGACTCAAACAAGGCATGAAACGCAGACAATGGCGATCCCCTTGTCAAGTTTCATAACGAAGTTTGGGGAAGTTTTAGCCATAACCCTGCGGGACAGGGACATTTTTTGCCGCTACTTCGTTATGCTTTGCTCATTTAGAATAGCTAAATCTCGCAAAGCATGTCTTGCATCGTCTAAAAAATGGCCTCTGTCGCAAGCATCTGTGAAATGCCAACAGCCCCTCTATTACGCCACAGCTTGTCGCAAGAATTGTAGGCAATAAAAAAACCACCCGAAGGTGGTTCTTTAAAAATCAGTAGAAATTACTGTTTTGCATAAATGCTGATTTCAACACGACGGTTTTGTTCACGACCTGAAGCAGTACTGTTGTCTGCAATCGGATTTGATGAACCATAACCTTGTGCATCAATACGACCACCCGAAACACCTTGACCAGCTAAATAGTTTTTAACTGATTGAGCACGTGCTTGAGATAAAGGAATATTGATAGAATCATTACCTGTGTTATCTGTATAACCTGTTACCAAAATTGCGCTTTGGTTATCTTCACCTAAAACTTGTGCAACTTTGTTTAAAGTCGCATAGAAGTTTGGCTTGATATTTGATTTATTGGTATCAAAAGTGATGCTACCAGGCATAATCAATTGAACAGAACCATCTGGATTACGACCAACGTCTACACCAGTACCCTGCATTTGTTGACGTAGTTTTTTCTCTTTATTGTCAAGGTATAAACCGCCTGCACCACCAAGCACCGCACCAATCGCCGCTGCACGGTTGTTTTGTGAAGATTTGTTTGCATTACCTTTTGATACGCCATAACCTGCTGCTGCACCAATCAATGCACCTAGAGCAGCTTTATCGTACTCTACGCCGCCAATGTTATTACCAGTAGTTTGGCAACCAGAAAGTACCAATCCAGCCCCTACGAGTGTTGAAATCATTAATGCACGCATTGCGTAGCTCCTGTCTATGTATTTTGTTGTCTTGATGAATAATGAATGAGAAAACGATGCCATACCATTGCTATTTTGTTAATAATAAACAGTTTATTTATATTTTTGTAATACTTTGATGCACTTTACTTGAATAAAGCAACACATTTCCTTCATCGTTATAACGTCACTGCTACTCTCAAAAAAGAATATCACCATTTTCATTGTTAAGTTTACTGCATACCCATGTTTCATTCCTAAGTAAAAGCTTTAATATTTTGTAGCAACACACTCAACTCAATTCATCTAAATATATAAAAATTGTCAAGATCCTCAATTATACGGTTGTATTTCAATTTCTGTTGTTTATAGTTGGATCATCTATTTTTTTTAAACATTTGCACTCAAGGTTTGATTATGTCTACCGCCAAAAAAAAAGCATCTTTATTGCAAAAAATTAGTAAAGGATTAACCGTTAGTTCAGTCATTACTGGAAGTACCTTTTTACATGGTCCTCCAGTGCTTGCGTTAGGTTTGACAAAATTATTCAAAAAATCTGCAAAAGTTGATGAAACCAACATTCAACTTGCAAATAGCTGGATCGGTATTAATAACCAGTTAATTGAACATGTACTACCAAATTTAAAATGGGACATCAGTATTGATGAAAAACTCAATCTGACGTTACAAGGTCGCTATTTGATGATGTGTAATCATCAAAGCTGGGTCGATACCACTGTGAATCAATATTTTGGTTTAACCCGTATGCCACTCACCCGCTTCTTCACCAAGTGGGAGCTGATCTTTATTCCTTTTGTTGGTCAAGCCTTTAAAATTTTAGGCTTCCCAATGATGAAGCGTCATACCAAAGAACAAATTGCTAAAAATCCTGAGCTTAAATCTCGCGATATGCTCGAAGCACGCAAAGCCTGTGAACAATTATTGAGTCAACCTTTTACTTTATTAAATTATTTAGAAGGTACACGTTTTACACCTGAGAAACACGCTCAACAGCAATCACCCTATAAAAATCTTCTTAAGCCTAAAGCAGGTGGTTTAGCATTGGCGTTAAATATCTTGGGTGATAAAGTAGATGCCTTTGTTGATATGACCATTGTTTATCCTGATGGTCCGCCCGAATATAGTGATTTTTGGTTGGGTGATGTTTCACGGATTGCCGTCGATTTACGTAAAATTGAGATACCTGACTGGGTGCTTGGCGGCAACTATGAAGATGATGCAGAATTTCGTGAGCGCTTCCAAAAATGGGTCGATCAGATCTGGACTGAAAAAGATCAGCTCATTCAGCAAATGAAAGAAAAATATACAACGACATCGGACATTAAGTAAGTTTATGACTCAGCAGAATAATAAACCAAAATCTAAATATCACAGCGTTGATCGAAATAGTTGGCCCTTTCGACTATTTTTGATTTATGACGCTTTTATGGTGTTTATTATTGTATTTAATTTATTCTGTCTGGGAATGAACCTATTCCTGATGAGCTCTCTTGGGGAATGGTTATTTCAACAAATTCATCTCCTCAGCGTTCTTGATTTCTATCGAACTCACTTACATCCTTGGGTCATCACCACTGAAGCTTGGTTTATTATTTTTCTGATCTCCGAACTGATTGTGCGTTGGATCTTTGCGATTATCAACAAACATCATGCGCGGTGGTGGTGGTTCCCATTTGTCCATTTTTATGAAATTCTAGCCATTATTCCTTATTTACGTTTCCTACGTTTATTTCGGGCTGGGATTATCGCCTACCGCTTATATGAAATGGGCTATCAGGTCATTCCAGAAAAGATACAGCGCACGCTTTTATTTTATTATCGTGTGGTGATGGAGGAACTCTCTGATCGAGTGGTACTGACTGTTCTTGATGGTTTAAAGCATGAGTTAAAAACCAATAATAGTCATCAACAAACCATTCATAATTTGGTTGATCATCACCGTCAGTTATTTGTGACTACACTCTCCTCGCTATTGCAAGAGTCTTTGGCCACCGCGTTACAACAACAACGACCTGCTATCACACAAAAAGTGGGGATTATTGTCAACCAAGCCATCGAAGATACACCTGAACTGACTCAGCTCTTACGCCTTATTCCAATTGTCGGTGGGCGGATTGAGCAACAAATTCAAAGTATCGGTCAACGCTTAGGGGAAAATATTAGCGCGGGTTTAATCGAACCTTTTACAGCAGGTTCACCTCAGCAACCCAATGAAAATTTTCAACTGATTGCGCAAAAAATCAGTGAGCTAAATATTGACAATCAATATTTGGAAGAGCTGGTTAAATCTGTCGTATTTGAAAGCATTGAAGCCATAAGCAAACAAGTCCGAGTCAAGCAATGGCAAGAAATGCTGGATGAAAATGGTCAATTGAACAAAAAAGCAGAATGATTACAAGAAAATTTACTATTCAAGCTAGAGAATTGATGTAATTTGTTCTAGCATTTGCTTTTATTTATAACACACTAGAGTGCTTAAAAGCCCTGAAGGATACATTATGGCTGATATACGGATTACGGGCAGAATGGTGAATTTTAGTCGATTAACTTTCGACACAAATGACCATAATGCAATCCGACAGCAATTGACGAGCACACTCAATGAAGGTTCTTATTTAGGAACTTTGGTAATTATAGACAGTACCGTTGAACAAGAACTTATCGCTTTGATTCAAGTGCTAATCGATTTAGGCCTGCAACCTATGGCTGTGATTGATGGCCTGTTAGGTGATGAGGCTAGAGCGATTCAATTCCCTGTTTTACCTGCAGATCAACCCTTACAGCGAATTAAAGCCTCTAAAGAACAAGTGGTGGCTCACCCAACTGCAGATCAAACCAAAACTACTGCAATACAAACACCACAAAAAAACACATCGCATACGCATATCACCTCTTATCATGATGAGATTTTGCGTACTGGACAATGTTTGGTACAAGATCTGGGCGATATCATCTTAAATGCAGGTATGAACAGCGGCTCTGAAGTGATTGCATCTGGAAATATTCACATTTATGGTAATGCACGTGGTAGAGTCATTGCAGGTGCAGGTGGACATACTTCAGCACGCATTTTTTGCAATTCTCTCGAAGCAGAATTGGTCTCTATTGCTGGGACATATTGTGTTGCAGATGATATTCCTAAAGATCTGATCAAGAAACCTGTACATATTTATTTAAACACCAAGCAAGAGCTTGAATTTGAAACCTTGCAGTTTTAATTTATAAACACCAAAAAAGCCCTTTTAGGGGCGTATGACCATAAATAGGAGTGGATTCGGTGGCCAAAATTGTTGTCGTAACGTCAGGCAAAGGTGGTGTAGGTAAAACTACGACCAGCGCATCTTTTGCAACAGGATTAGCCCAACGTGGTCATAAAACTGTTGTGATCGATTTCGATGTAGGTTTACGTAATCTTGACTTGATCATGGGCTGCGAACGCCGCGTCGTCTATGACTTTGTAAATGTCATCAATAACGAAGCTCGCTTACAACAAGCACTCATTCGTGACAAAGAAATTGAGAACTTATACATCCTACCTGCATCACAAACCCGTGATAAAGATGCCTTGAGTGATGAAGGTGTTCAACGCGTGATTGATGAACTATCACAAGAGTTTGATTACATCATTTGTGACTCACCCGCAGGGATTGAGCGTGGTGCAATTTTAGCGATGTATCATGCAGATGAAGCAATCATTGTAACAAACCCTGAAATCTCGTCTGTTCGCGACTCAGACCGTATCATTGGTATGCTAGATAGCAAAACTAAAAAAGTTGAACAAAACGAAGGTCGTATCCGTAAGCACTTGTGTATCACACGTTTCAACCCTGAGCGTGCAGATCGACAAGAAATGCTAACGATTGATGACATTTCTAAAGATATTTTACGTGTTCCGACTTTGGGTGTTATTCCTGAGTGTCCGAGCGTACTTCAAGCATCGAACGAAGGTAAGCCAGTTATTCTTTATTCAGAAGAAAAAGCGGGTCAAGCCTATGATGATTTAGTGGCTCGTTTTCTTGGTGAAGAACGTCCTTATCGACACATTGTGGTACAGCCAAGAGGTTGGTTAGCTAGACTATTTGGAGCGTAATGATGGCAGGATTCTGGAGTAAACTATTTAGCAGTGATGAGAAGTCATCAAGTGCACAAACTGCCAAAGATCGTCTAAAGGTAATTGTTGCATCTGAACAAGGCTTAGGTCGTCGTTTAAGCCAAGACAAAATTGACCAAATGAAAAAAGAAATCATGCAGGTCGTTAGTCGTTACGTTCGAGGTGTGGATGAACAGCATATTCAAATGCAAGTTCGTTCAGAGGCAAATATCGAAATGTTAGAAATGAATATCAATTTACCTGAAGATCGATAGTAGTTTTTTCATTAGCGATTTTTCGCAAATAAAGGCAAAATACGCGAGTGGATTCGGAAAGCATGGCTTTCCCCCACTTCAAGGATTTTGCCTTTATTATTTTAAGACTGAGGAGACTGTCATGGCATTATCACAGCCAGCAACTTTCAATGAAGAATGGTCAGATGAGCGTGTTTTTGCCTACCTCAACCAGCTTCCACCTACAGGTGTCAACGCGGACTTTCATGTCCTCTACCATGCATTTAAACACATGCGTCCAAATGACTATGAGCGATTGATTACTCAGTTTTTGGCTGATGGTCGTGACTTGAATGCAACTAATCCTGAAGGACAGCGTATTCATGACGTGATTGCACAGTTTCCACGTCAGAAAGATGGTTTCTTAGAAGTCTTAGCAAAATTTGCATAAAAAAATGCCTGCATGATGCAGGCATTTTTTTCGACTATCGACTACCAATCAAATAAACACCTAACAAGGTGAAAATTCCGCCTGAAACACCATCAATCCATTTTGCAAAGTTTTGATAAGCATTGCGAAATGTAGGTAAAGAAAATACAAATGCGACCAAGGTAAACCACAAAGCAGTTTCAACTGAAACAATAATAAAAAGTAATGAATGATGCTGATCAAATAAAGGATTGGTTAAAAATAGAGAAAATACACTACCAAAATAGATAATAGCTTTAGGATTAGAAAGATTGGTTAGCAATCCTTTCATAAAGAATAAATAAGGTGACTGAGGTAAGACAATAGAGTTTACCGTCTGATCCCCTTTGGAGAAAGCCGAGCGCAGCATTTGAAAACCAAGCCAGCACAAATATAAGCCACCTGCAATCAAAAGTCCTTGTTTAAGCCAAGCCATTTTCTCAAAAATGATATTGAGTCCCATCAAAGCCAAAAGTGACCAAAGCATTGCACCGATGCAAATTCCTAAAACCACTAATACCGCTTCTTTACGAGAACGACTAATCGCCGTTTGCGAGACCAAAAAGAAATCTGGTCCGGGTGTAATTAATGCACAAAAATGAATAAAGATTAGCGTACTCAATGCGACTAACATAGCTCACCCTAGCAATGGGATTCCAAAGCGTAAGCTTAAATAAAAAATGTGATTATTACCATATAAAAATAGAGAAATATAAATAGAAAAGCCTCAAGATAGAGGCTTTCTTATTACACTTTTATCGTTAAACGAGAATATCTCGTTTGCCATTTGCACCCATGGCACTGACGATGCCATTTTCTTCCATCTGGTCGATAATACGTGCAGCTCGGTTATAACCTAAGCTGAATTTACGCTGTAAAGAGGAGGTTGAAGCTTTGCGTGTTTCCAAAACAAAGGCGACACATTGATCATAAAGCGCATCACGATTTGGATCACCATCTCCATCTTCAAAACCACGTGAAGAAGACTCCTCATCAAAAGGTGTCAAGATCTCATCAACATAGTCAGGCTCACCACGTTCGCGCCATGCATCACAAATACGATTGACCTCATCATCACTAATAAATGCACCATGAACACGTTCAGGCTCAATTTTACCCGGCCCTAAGAACAACATATCACCATGACCAAGCAAGTCTTCTGCCCCACCCGCATCCAAGATCGTACGAGAGTCAATCTTACTGTTTACACGTAATGCGACACGCGTTGGGATATTGGCTTTAATCAAACCAGTGATCACATCTACAGATGGACGTTGCGTTGCGAGGAGTAAATGAATCCCAGCCGCACGAGATTTTTGTGCTAAACGCGTAATCATTTCTTCCGCTTTTTTACCGACCTGCATGATCATATCGGCAAACTCATCCGCAACAATCACAATCGAAGGTAACGGCGTCAAACGAGATGCACGTTCTTGTGTTGCAGAATCACTTGGCTTCCACGTTGGATCGATTAAATCCTCACCATTGGCAATCGCCTCTTCAACTTTGCGGTTGTAGTCACTGAGCTTACGAATTTTCAGAAATGACATCAGTTTATAACGACGTTCCATTTCATTGACACACCAATTCAATGCGCTCACTGCATCTTTCATGTCGGTTACAACAGGCGTTAATAAGTGCGGGATATCATTATAATTGGCTAATTCAAGCTGTTTCGGATCAATTAAGATCAAACGCAATTGGTCAGGCGTATATTTAAGCAACATCGACAAAATCATCGAGTTGACCGCAACTGATTTACCTGAACCAGTCGTCCCTGCGACCAACATGTGTGGTGCTTTACCCAAATCTGCAATAACAGGATTACCTGAAATATCTTTCCCCATAGCCATAGAAAGAATGCTACTTGGATCGGTAAAAGCAGGAATGGTCAATAACTCAATCAAACGCACCATTTCACGCGTGCTGTTTGGAACTTCAATACCAATATAAGGTTTGCCCGGAATGACTTCTACCACCCGTACAGATGCCATCGACATTGAACGCGCTAAATCACGCGAAATATTGGTCACTTTAGATGCTTTAACACCAGGGGCAAGATCAAGTTCAAAACGCGTAACCACAGGTCCAGGTTGAGCTTCAACCACCTGTGCTTTTACATTGAATTCTTGTAGCTTAATTTCCAACAATTCAGAAAGTCGCGCCAATTGCTCCGCTGTAAAATTTACCTTTTTGTTTGGATCAACCTTATCCAACAACTCTAAGCCCGGCAACGTTGGCAAGTCACGGCGTTTCTGCGCAACTTGCATCGCACGTGACATTGGACGCCCAAATGTATCGGTTAATGGCGCATCCAAATCAAAATCTTCGTCTAGATCTAAATCTGTTTCTGCCTTACCTGCTGTTTCTTGCCATGCTTCAATAAAGGCTTCTTTGGACAGCTTTTCTTTTTGCATCTCGGCTGAGGCATTAACAGTAGCCGCTTGTAAATGAGAGGTACTGCTCGTTGGCGTTATTATTTTGTCTTGCTCACTTTCAACTAAAAGATCATTAAAATGATCGAAATCATCTTGTGCATCTAGATTTGTATTTTGGCTAGATGGTGTAGGCGAATAAAGATTTTTTGTCGCTGTTGATTCACTTACAACTGAACCGACGTCCGTATCCACTTCCACTGTGCGATGAGCAGTTTGTTGGATCTCATGCGTAAATGGCGTGTGTAAATCCGTCGCTGTCTTGGTATTCGGTACTGCGGCCAATAGCTCGTCAAAAATTTGATCATCATTCCAATCTAAATGGCTATGATTACTTTTCTGCGTCACAGATTCTGGTTGCGAATGCTGTACTGCTGTAGAAGAATTTACATCATCCGCAGCTCTGAGCAGTGCATCAATTTCCTGCTTATGATTGGCATCATCACTTTGTAGTGCACGCCATACCTCACCTGTTTGGACTAAGCGCTGACTTTCTGTCTCAAATTGATGTGCTCGTTGTAAAGTTTGCTCAAAATCTTCGGTTTGCGAAGTCTGTTGTGGTTGAATACTTTGTTGCTCTTTCGCAACTACATCTGCAAATAACTTTTCAGCCAAAAACTGGTGATGTGAGTCATCGACTTTTGCTGTTTTAGCCTGAACATCATCTGCCATTTGACTGGCTATATTTGCTTGCTGAGCTTCAGATTCGGCCTGTGCTGCGACTTTATTTTTGATTACAGGTATTTCTGATACCGCCAATTGCTCGGTACGGTCATAAGCAGACTCATGCTGTGGCACATTTCTATAAAATAAATCTTGTAAATAAGCCGGTGTCTTTTTCAACATCAACCATGTTTTATTCCATTGAATACCAAAAGCCAAAGTAATCAATAAAATACTAAACGCCAGTAAAAACAAGGTCGCACCATAAATGGTAAGCAAATGAGATAAACTTTGTCCTAACTCATAACCAATAATGCCGCCAGCAGCATTATCAAGCGTGTCCGCAGGCGTATTCCAGTGTAAATACAATAAACTCGAGATCGATAAAATCAGAAAGAATTGCGCAGCATAACGAAAAGGTAAGTTTAGGAAGCTTCTTGGCCACCAAACCTGTACTGCCTCTATAAATAAAAATAAAGGAATAAGTAAGCTTGCCCAGCCCAAGAAACCAAATAATAAATCTGCGATCCAAGCGCCAGCGACCCCACTTGCATTTGAAACATGCTGGGTATCACTGGAAATATGCATCCAACCCGGATCAAAAGGTGTGTAGGTCACTGTGGCAAGAAATAGATAAATGCCAAAAGAAATTAAAAATAATGTCATTAAAAAGCGTTGTGCATAAACACTTGACACCGCAGTCATATACAGTCCTGTAACCCAATTCGTTATTTGTTAGTATCTTTTAAGGTCTAACTTACCTTAATCAATAAGTTTTATATTATGCACTCGTTATAAAAAAAAAGATGCACGATTGTTTACTGTTGTTGTTAACATCGACGGGCTATTGCCATTTCCAACACATGATTTTTGGAACAATCAATTCACCAAACATGATATAGCCTATTTCGATTGAACTTATCAATATTATCCACACGGATTTGCCCCCAATTTGTGCGGATTCACGTATAATTTTAGCATTTTCAATATAAGAAGGATGTTCTTGAATGAGCGCTCGTCACTCACGATTAATTATTCTGGGTTCTGGTCCTGCAGGTTACAGCGCTGCAGTTTATGCTGCACGTGCTAACCTCAAACCAACGCTCATCGCTGGTTTACAACTGGGTGGTCAATTGACCACGACCACTGAAGTAGATAACTGGCCGGGTGATCCTGAAGGATTGACTGGCCCAGTACTGATGGATCGCATGCAAGCCCATGCAGAACGTTTCGGTACAGAACTTGTCTATGATCATATTAATGAAGTTGATCTTAAAACTCGCCCATTCGTGTTAAAGGGCGACATGGGTGAATACACCTGTGATGCGCTTATTATTGCGACAGGTGCGACTGCACAATATTTAGGTCTTGAATCTGAAACTGCATTTATGGGTCAAGGTGTGAGTGCCTGTGCAACATGTGATGGCTTCTTCTATAAGAACCAAAATGTGATGGTTGTCGGTGGTGGTAATACCGCTGTAGAAGAAGCACTTTATCTTTCTAACATCGCTGCACATGTCACTTTAGTTCATCGTCGTGACAGCTTACGTTCAGAAAAGATTTTACAAGACCATCTTTTCGCAAAAGAAAAAGAAGGCAAAATCAGTATTATCTGGAACCATCAGATCGACGAAGTTCTTGGTGATAAAACAGGTGTTACCGCTGTTCGTATCAAATCAACTCAAGACTCAAATACCCAAGATGTTCAAGTTCAAGGTCTATTCGTTGCAATTGGCCATAAGCCGAATACAAGTATGTTTGACGGTCAATTGAACTTACGTGATGGCTATATCCAAGTTCATAGTGGCACCGCTGGTAACGCGACTGCGGCATCGATCGAAGGTGTATTCGCAGCGGGTGATGTAGCAGACAGTATTTATCGTCAAGCGATTACTTCGGCTGGTTCAGGCTGTATGGCAGCTTTAGATGCTGAGAAATATCTCGACAATTTGAACTAATTTACAATTCATGAAAAAACCACCAATTTTTTGGTGGTTTTTTTTATAAACCATCAATACAATCAAAAACATGAGGAATTTTTAAACAAAAATTGATGAGTGGATTATATAAATGACAACAACATGGACCAATGGCTATCAAACTGAAGTAAATTACACCTATGGTTACTATCGAGACCTAAGCCCAAACTTTCAAAAGTTCTGCTTACTACTCAATGGCATTGCAAGTCCTGATTTTCAGGAAAACCACAACCATTGCGAACTCGGTTTTGGACAAGGGGTTAGTATAAATATCCATGCCACAAGTAACGAAGCTAAGTTCTACGGTACTGACTTTAACCCTGCTCATGCAGCACATGCCAATCAATTAGCAGAACAAAGCCATGTGGAACATTTTTTTTACGATGATAGCTTTGAAGAGCTTCTTAATCGCCATGATTTACCGATGTTTGACTCTATCAGCTTACATGGCATTTGGAGCTGGATTAGTTATGAAAATCAACATATTATTTTAAAATTTATACGCAAATTTTTAAAGCCAAACGGCATTGTATATATCAGTTATAACTGTGTAACGGGTTGGGCTGCCAATATGCCGATTCGCGAGCTATTCCATAGCCATTTTAAGTTTAATAGTAAAAGCACGAATCCAATTCAAAAAGTGAATGAAGCATTAAATTTTAGTGATGAGTTACTTAAACAAAATCCTGTTTTTGCTCAACGTAATCCTAATGCATTACAAAAAGTTGCAGAATTAAAGCAACAAAATCCAAACTACTTAATTCATGAATATTTAAACCAAGATTGGCAATGTTTTTCATTCCAACAAATCGTTCGTATACTTGATGAAATCAAACTGTCCTACGCTGGTTCTACTGATCTAGGTTCTCATTTAGACAATATTAATTTCTCTGACGAACATCAACAGTTTTTAAATGCAATTGAACATCCAGTATTTAAAGAACAATGTCGAGACTATTTCGCAAATACACAATTTAGACGTGACCTATTTATTCGAGGAAAAAATAATTTAACGCCATTACAAGTCCAAGAAAAATTGCGTAAAACAGCTTTTGTTCTGCTTACTGCGAAAGAGCAATTGCCAGCCAGTATCAATGGGCTATTAGGCACATTCAATTTAATTGAAGAAATATATCAACCTATTGGTAATAAATTTGCTGAAAGTCATTATCAACCATTAACAATTGCTGACTTAGAATCAAGTTTTCCTGAATTAAACTACGCAAAAATTTTAAATGCATTGGTTATTTTGTGTCATCTTGGACTGGCTCAACCATGTCAGAATCTTGAACCAACTGAAAAAACAATCTTACATTGCCAAAATTTAAATCACTATATTTTAAAACAAGCAAGTTTTCATCAAAACTATAGTGTTTTAATCAGCCCAATCACTGGAATTGGTATTCCTACAGAACACTTCCATCAATTATTTTATCGTGCACATTTTATTGATGGCTTAGAAACTGCAAGTGATTTTGCCAATTATGTTCAAAGTGTTATTGCTCAACTCGGATGGCTCGTTTTAGATAAAAATGGTGCGACAGTCTCTGATAAAGTAAAAAGTCTTGAAATTATTCAAGCTAAAGCACAAGTCTTTATCGACAGTAAAAAAATAGAAATTGCTAAACAACTTCGTT
Organism: Acinetobacter sp. NIPH 2699; assembly: GCF_022549355.1. GTDB lineage: Bacteria > Pseudomonadota > Gammaproteobacteria > Pseudomonadales > Moraxellaceae > Acinetobacter. The sequence goes on along the minus strand of NZ_JAKZGL010000005.1, from coordinate 172,778 downwards.
TATTTAAATAATCTATTACTTGAATGGTAGTCTTCAATGATTGCCATTCTATTTCACTTACGTTAGTTTAGAATCATTCTTATTTGCTTTTTTGATCATGCAACTGCTCCCCTTATCTCAATACACTTTTCCAGATCCAATAGAAGCAGATCCTGACGGACATGGATTTATCTGTATTGGCGCAGATCTATCCCCTTCTACTTTATTCGAAGCATATACCCACGGATTGTTTCCTTGGTTCAATGAAGATGAGCCAATTTGCTGGTGGAGTCCCGATCCCCGCTGCATTATCGAACCACAAGCATACAAGCCCAGCAAATCCTTAATCCGTAATATGAAAAAGCATGATTATCGGATTACCGTTAACCATGCTTTTGAAGATGTCATCCGCTCTTGTTCAATGCCTCGTAGCTATGCCAATGAAACGTGGATTAGCGAAGATATTATTCAAGGCTATTGTACTTTATTCGAAGCGGGCTATGCTTATAGTGTGGAAGTCTGGAATCAACAACAACTTGTAGGTGGCTTATATGGCGTCAGCATTGGCAACGGCTGTTTTGGTGAATCCATGTTTAGCACTGAAACCGATGTCTCTAAAATGGCATTTTATGCACTGATGTTGATTGGACAAGAAAATCAGTTGCCTTGGATTGACTGTCAACTGGTCAACGAACACCTGATAAGTTTAGGCGCGCGTACACTTTCTCGCCAAATATATCTAAAATCGTTACAAGATGTAATTATTGCCCCCCCTATCAATTGGAAAAGCTATCAAGAACGTGTATTTTCAAGTAAAACAATAGCAGTTAATGCAAAATTAGACGGTTAACGGATGAACACCTTGGAGGGACAGATTCATGAAATCATACCAACCCAAGTCCCTTTTAAATGACTTACAGTATTACATCACGCCACCGCATGACTGTAGCTATTTAGATAGCAAATCTGCTCGGATGGTATTTTTAGATCCAATTCACCGTATTGACGTGGTGACTTTGTCAGAACTTTCTCGCGTCGGTTTTCGTCGTAGTGGTGATTTTGTGTATCGCCCTGAATGTCACTTGTGTCGCCAATGTTTATCTTGTCGCGTTCCTATTCAAGAATTTCAAATGAATAGCAGCCAGAAAAAAGCATGGAAACGCAACCAAGATTTACAAATGAGTATTTTGCCTACCTCTCAGGCCACGCAACAACATTACGATTTATATGAGCGCTATATCAATGAACGTCATGCAGATGGTGATATGTATCCAGCCAACCTTGACCAGTTTGAAAAATTCCTTGTACATAGCTGTACTGAAAGCTTCTTTCTTGAACTATGGAAAGATCAAAAGCTGATTGGTGTTTCAACCTGCGATCTAATGGATGATGGGCTATCTGCCGTTTATACTTTTTTTGATCCAAATGAACAACGCCGCTCTTTGGGTGTCTTTGCGATCCTTAAACAAATTGAATATGTCCGCACCCTGAACCTCGATTATCTCTATCTCGGTTACTGGGTCCCACATTCACAAAAAATGAATTATAAATCGCAATATACACCACTCGAATTATTACTCGATGGACAATGGCGTAGACTCAACCGCCCCCTTTCAGATAATGAAATTCAACAACTTGGAAATTCGTTAATGAGCACACTGCCATCTGAATGGAATAACCTGATTATTAAATAATCCAAGTTCGATATAAAATCCTTGATGAAACATGATACTAGGAAACGTCATTCGCAATTGTTTAAGACAGGACTTGATTAATAAAGTGCTGTTTCTGCGATGAATTAAACGAAGTGATGGTAGTCAACGAGTTTTGCGGATGACAATGGATTTGCTTACTTTTGCCGAAACAAAAGTAAGTCCAGCTGAAAGCTTATCCTGAAATTGGATGAGAACTCAGCAAGACTCCGTCAAGATAATTATTTTTCAATAAGTTAAAGAAATATTTAAGTCGAACTCAGGTTAAATAGCCTTATTGAAATAAAGCTGCAAAATCATCAGTGCATGTTTTGACCATAATCACAGCATGCTCTCTTGAACCATCACCATTTGGATAATAATTTTTGCGTAAATCAATTTGATGGAATTGCGCTTTTTCATATAAACTAATCGCGGCGGTATTACTTTCTCTTACTTCTAAGAAAATCTGAATCGGATTGTTTTTTAATTGTTCAATTGAATGATCCAATAATTCATAGCCCAGCCCCTTCCCTTGCTGACTTGGGTGAATGGCCATCAGTAATAAATTTGCTTCATCCAACACAGGCTGTAAGATGCAAAAGCCCACAATTTGGTGTGCCTGCTCATATACAGTGCATTGATAAGAAGCTAATGATTCTTGAAACTGTTGCTTAGACCATGGATGTGTTTGTACCAAACGCTCAATTGCAACCACACTATCCAAATCGCTTTCTTGCATCAAACGGATCAAGATGTACTACTCTATAAATATGATGCTGTGATTATCAGCAATTTAATACAAAATTTGAATAAAAAAATGGACAGTTTTCACTGTCCGTTGAAGTTAACTGGGATTAAAACCTAATTCAGTACGCCATTTATTCAATAGCTCAGTGGTATCATCATCATTCGGATGAAACCGAGGTCTTAGGAAATCGAGTAAAGTCGGAATCTGACGCGATATAAAGCCTTTGTAACCATACATAAATTTGATCATGTATTTGGTATCACGCCAAGTGAGCTTGCCATCCGTTTTCAGTAATTTTGCTGTGAAATAAGATTGAGTAATAAAGATTAAGCCCATTGCAATCACCAAAGCCAGTGAACGCATGAAATAAGCTTTTGGACCTCGCCCATACATGGCTTCATATACATCAAAAGCAACCGCCTTATGTTCATTTTCCTCTACTGCATGCCACATCCAAAGGTGATACATGGTTTCATCTTGGAACATTGCCTGAATATTTGGGTTGCTCAAGAGTTCTTCTGCAATCGTCGAAGTAAAATGTTCTAAGGCACATGTTCCTGTCAAACCAATCATTTCTTTACTAAAACCAAAAGGTTTAAGCAATTTGGTGGTGATACCAATGGTACGGTTAATCAAACGTCCAGTCTGCGCTTCCATTTTCCGCACATCATATCCATACGATTGAGCAGATGCATTAAAAGCCAAATGTTCTTTAGAATGCATAGCCTCTTGGCCGATAAAAGCACTAATTTCTTTTTGTAGTTGAGGATCAGATAATTTAGGATCATTTCTCACGGCACGCGTACTATTAACAAAGAATTGCTCACCTTCTGGAAACAACGCGGATAATGCCGTCATAAAATGAGTCAAAGCAGCATCACCATTTGCCCAATAGCGCGGTACTTCACCAAACTCAAAATCCATTCGGCGTACAGGAAAACTGGCACCAGCTCGGTTTGAAATATTGACTTTAGCATTCATACCTTGTTCTCCTATAATGTGAATATTCTTTTTAATCGTTCTCTATTTATTAGTTATACTCGCTTTTATATGCATTAAATAAGTGCTGATAAGGTCATAAAAGCATCATCTTAGGACATGAGGAGGAAAAATTAATTAAGTATTAATTTTTCCGACGCAAGGGAAATAAAGCATCGCTTTTTTTCCAACGCAAGGAAAACTTGTCTAATAAGAATATAAAATCCAGTTTTCATGAAATAAAAAACAAGAAAGGACAATAAAAATTGTCCTTTCTTAACATACAGTTAATAGGTGAAACTAGAAATTACAAGCCCAGCTTTGCTTTCCAATCTTTAAGTAACTGCACAGTATCCAAGTCATTCGGATGGAAACCTGGTTTCAAATAGGCGAGCATTTCCCCGACCATACCTGCAATAATTCCTTTTGATGGACTATAACCATATTTATAAATCATACCCAATTCTTTTAGATTCAATTTGCCATCTTCTTTAAGCAAGCGGAATACAAATGATGATTGAGCCAAGAAAATAAGTACCATTGCCACCACTAAAGCGCTATTACGCAATGCATAGGCTTTGATACCACGACCAAAAATACCCTCATAAACATCATAAGCCACTGCTTTATGTTCATTTTCTTCAACTGCGTGCCAAAACCACATATATGACATGGTGTCATCTGTCATCAATTCTTGAATATGTGGATTACGCAATAACTCCGAAGCAATGGTCGCTGTAAAATGTTCTAACGCTGTCGTTGCAGTTAGATCAACCATTTCCTGCGTCATGCCAAATGGCTTAACCACTCTAGCAAAATTCTTACGCGTAAATTGAATCAGTTTAGCTGTACGTTTTTCCAAAGTCGTCACATCATGACCATATTTCTGTGCAGACTGGTTAAAGCCAACATGCTCTTGCGTATGCATGGCTTCTTGACCAATAAAAGCACTGATTTCTTTTTGTAGTGCTTCATTATCTTTGATTGCAGGATGATGGCGAACTGCACGAACAGAATCAATGAACAGCTTTTCACCATCTGGAAATAATGCAGATAGAGCTGTCATAAAATGAGTTAAACCTGCTGAACCACTCATCCAATATTCAGGAACTTGGTCAAAATCAAAATTCATGCGACGTACAGGAAAACTCGCACCTGCGCGATTAGAAATATTTACTTTAGCATTCATACAGCCTACTCCTTTTAAGTGAAATATCTCACTGAGTACTTTTGTTCATTTTCTTGAGTTTTATCTTACTGTTTTATTGGTATCAATTAAGTGCAGTTTAGGACAGTGAGGTATCAGTTTGGGACATGAGAAGAAATAAAGCATCGCTTTATTTCGAAGCAAGAGGAAAAAATAATCAAATATAAATTTCCGGACACAAGAAAATAAAGATTAGACAATAGGCATAAAAAAACACCCCAGCGGGGTGTTTTTTTTTACTCTAGATGATTAGAGAGTTACTTTCGCAACAACACCAGCACCTACAGTACGACCACCTTCACGGATCGCAAAACGTAGACCTGGGTCCATTGCGATTGGGTGAATTAATTCTACTGACATTTCAACGTTATCACCTGGCATAACCATTTCAACGCCGTCTTGTAATTGGATTGCGCCAGTTACGTCAGTTGTACGGAAATAGAACTGTGGACGGTAACCATTTAAGAATGGAGTATGACGACCACCTTCTTCTTTAGAAAGTACGTATACTTCTGCGTCGAATTTAGTGTGCGGCTTGATTGTACCTGGCTTAGCAAGTACTTGACCACGTTGTACGTCTTCACGCTTAGTACCACGAAGAAGAACACCACAGTTCTCGCCAGCACGACCTTCGTCAAGCAATTTACGGAACATTTCAACGCCAGTTACAGTCGTCACAACAGTGTCACGAATACCAACGATTTCAACTGATTCGCCAACTTTAACGATACCAGATTCTACACGACCAGTTACAACTGTACCACGGCCTGAGATAGAGAATACATCTTCGATTGGCATTAAGAATGCTTTGTCGATTGCGCGTTCTGGCTCTGGAATGTAAGAGTCAAGCGCAGCAACTAATTCGATTACAGCAGATTCACCATAAGGACCTGCATCGCCTTCCAACGCTTTAAGCGCAGAACCACGGATCACTGGAGTATCATCACCTGGGAAGTCATAAGTAGAAAGAAGTTCACGAACTTCCATTTCTACTAATTCAAGTAATTCTTCATCATCAACAAGGTCACACTTGTTTAAGAATACGATGATGTACGGTACACCAACCTGACGTGAAAGTAGGATGTGTTCACGAGTTTGTGGCATAGGACCATCAGTCGCAGCACATACAAGGATCGCGCCGTCCATCTGAGCAGCACCAGTAATCATGTTTTTAACATAATCGGCGTGGCCCGGGCAGTCTACGTGAGCGTAGTGACGGATTGGTGAATCGTATTCTACGTGTGATGTATTAATGGTAATACCACGTGCTTTTTCTTCAGGTGCTGAGTCGATTTGTGAGTAATCTTTCGCTTCACCGCCGTAAGTTTTTGCACAAATAGTTGCAATCGCAGCAGTTAAAGTTGTTTTACCATGGTCAACGTGACCAATTGTACCCACGTTTACGTGTGGTTTATTACGTTCAAACTTGGCTTTAGCCATGATGATCTTCCTTTATAAACTGCTCATGAGGGTCACCCATGAGCACTTGGTTTTTAACTAAATTTTAGTTGGGTAATATAATAATCGAAAGATTACTCGTCGTCACCTTTTTTACCGCCAGTCTGGAACTTAGCGATGATGCCTTCAGCCACGTTACGTGGGGTTTCAGCGTATTTAGCGAATTCCATAGAGTAAGTCGCACGACCTTGAGACATAGAACGCATTTGAGTCGCGTAACCAAACATCTCAGCAAGAGGAACTTCTGCTTTAATTGCTTTTGTTCCACCAGGAAGATCGTCCATACCTTGAACCATACCACGACGACGGTTTAAGTCACCCATGATATCGCCCATGTAGTCTTCTGGAGTTTCAACTTCAACTTTCATGATTGGTTCAAGAAGGATCGGATCAGCTTTCATGAAACCATCACGGAAAGCGTAAGAACCCGCCATTTTGAACGACAATTCATCAGAATCGACATCATGGTAAGAACCATCGAATAATGTCGCTTTGATACCCACAACAGGGTAACCAGCCAAGACACCATTCTTCATACGTTCTTGAATACCTTTATCAACTGCGCCGAAGAATTCTTTAGGTACTACACCACCAACAACTTCTTCAACGAATTGGTATTCTTTACCAGCTTCTTCAACATCAAGCGGTTCAAGACGGACATATACATGACCGAACTTACCTTTACCACCCGTTTGACGTACGAATTTACCTTCTTGCTCAACAGTCTTTTTGATTGTTTCGCGGTAAGCAACCATTGGTTTACCAATGTTCGCTTCAACGTTAAATTCACGCTTCATACGATCAACAAGAATATCAAGGTGAAGCTCACCCATCCCGGCAATAATGGTTTGACCAGATTCTTCATCTGTACGAACGCGGAATGATGGATCTTCCTTCGCCAAACGACCTAAAGCGATTGACATTTTTTCTTGGTCAGCTTTAGTTTTTGGTTCAACAGCCAATGAAATTACTGGCTCTGGGAATTCCATACGCTCAAGTGTAATGATGTTTTTCTCATCACATAGTGTATCACCCGTAGTCACGTCTTTAAGACCTACACACGCTGCGATATCACCTGCACGAATTTCATCAAGATCTTGACGTTCGTTCGCATGCATTTGCACGATACGACCGATACGTTCACGCTTAGATTTAACTGGGTTATAAACCGGATCACCTTGTTTAAGCACACCAGAGTAAACACGTACGAATGTTAAGTTACCTACGAACTTATCGTTCATGATTTTGAACGCAAGTGCAGAGAACGGAACATCATCAGATGCTTCACGAGTCGCTTTAGTTTCAGCTTTGTCGTCAAGAATACCTTCAATTGCTTTAACTTCTGTTGGAGAAGGTAAGAATTGAATGACAGCATCCAACATACGTTGAACACCTTTGTTCTTGAACGCTGAACCACAAAGCATCACTTGGATTTCAGATGCCAATGTACGAGCACGAAGACCAGCGATGACTTCTTCTTTAGAAAGATCACCTTCTTCTAAGTACTTGTCCATTAACTCTTCAGATGCTTCAGCCGCAGCTTCAACCATCTTAGTACGCCATTCGTTTGCAGTATCAACGAGGTCAGCAGGAATCTCACCGTATTCAAACTTCATACCTTGAGATGCTTCATCCCAGATAATCGCTTTCATTTCGATAAGATCAACAACACCTGCAAACGTATCTTCTGCACCAATTGGTACAACGATAGGCACAGGATTACCGCCTAAACGAGTTTTAACTTGCTCAACAGCACGGAAGAAGTTTGCACCAGTACGGTCCATCTTGTTCACGAATGCTAAACGAGGCACTTTATATTTGTTTGCTTGACGCCATACAGTTTCAGACTGAGGTTGTACACCACCAACTGCACAGTAAACCATACATGCACCGTCAAGAACACGCATAGAACGTTCAACTTCAATTGTGAAGTCAACGTGTCCCGGGGTGTCAATTACGTTAATACGGTGTTGTGGAAATTGGCTACTCATACCTGACCAGAAACAAGTCGTTGCAGCAGAAGTAATGGTAATACCACGCTCTTGCTCTTGTTCCATCCAGTCCATTGTTGCTGCACCATCGTGTACTTCACCAATTTTGTGAGATACACCTGTGTAGAACAAAATACGTTCTGTTGTAGTTGTTTTACCTGCGTCAATGTGCGCAGAAATACCAATGTTACGGTAATTACTAATTGGAGTTTGGCGAGCCATGATGTCTTACATTCCTAAATGTTATATTTAAAACAGGGCGCATCAATGAAATTGATGCGCACGAATATCCAAGCAGGCAACTTAAATACCCGCAAAGCCCCCACTTTGATAGAGAGCGATGTTGAATCGAGCTGCTGTACGCATGAATATTCTCCTGATAAGGGACTGTTTTATCCGTTTAGAAACGGTAGTGAGAGAAGGCTTTGTTGGCTTCAGCCATACGATGCACGTCTTCACGTTTTTTGATCGCAGAACCTTTACCTTCAGCTGCATCAAGCAACTCACCAGCAAGACGTAAAGCCATCGTTTTTTCAGAACGCTTAGCAGCAGCATCTACTAACCAACGCATTGCTAAGGCAGTACGACGGGATGGGCGTACTTCCATAGGTACTTGATAAGTAGCACCACCAACACGGCGTGCTTTTACTTCGACCATAGGACGAACTTTCTCAAGAGTAGTCTCGAAAAACTCAACTGGGTCTACTTTGTTTTTTTCTTGAACACGTTCTAAAGCACCGTAAACGATACCTTCAGCAACAGATTTTTTACCATCTTGCATTACGTGGTTCATGAATTTAGCGATTGTTTGGCTGCTAAATTTTGGATCTGGAAGGATCTCACGAGCAGCGACTACGCGACGTCTTGGCATTTTAATACACCTAATAATATGACACTTCAGGATAATCCAGCAGTTTGTACAAGTGTCATGTACTCTACGCTGGCCTTACTATACGTCGCTTGAATTACAAATCTATGAAGAATTCAAACAAGCGAAACGCTAAAGGATTGCTTGTGCGAGTTTCCTAGAATTACTTCTTAGGACGTTTCGTACCATATTTAGAACGTGACTGGTTACGATCTTTAACGCCAGCACAGTCTAAAGAACCACGAACGGTATGGTAACGTACACCTGGTAAGTCTTTAACACGACCACCACGGATAAGAACAACACTGTGCTCTTGTAAGTTATGACCTTCACCACCGATATAGCTAGATACTTCAAAACCTGAAGTCAAGCGAACACGGCAAACCTTACGCATTGCTGAGTTTGGTTTTTTAGGTGTAGTCGTGTAAACACGTGTACATACACCACGACGTTGTGGACAAGCCTTCAACGCAGGAACTTTTGATTTTTCAATCAAAGTTGTACGACCCTTACGGATCAACTGATTTGTTGTTGCCATTTGGCAATTCTCCCGTTATTAAACAACCTCAAAAAGAAAAACACCTCTTTTCAAGGGCACATAATTGTAAGCTAAGAAGCACAAATGGTCAACATTGCAATACACAGCAAATGTTGACCATTCTTAGAATTAAATTGTTTTTTGAGCCTATAAATACGCGATCAAAAAAATTAACTGTGTTTCGTAGAAGCAGGCTCTATATCAATGGTTTTTTTCTCACCCACAACCTCTTGATCTTCATCCGTAAACGACTCATTTTGCTCTACTTTTAAAGCTGGCTGTTGCTCAGTATGCTCATGTTCTACAACATATTGCTCAGCAAGCTGCTGAATGCCGTGCTCTACTTTGTCATTAGTTTGTGCTTGCGTCGGCACGTCTTCTTTCAATTGAACAGTTACGTTGGTAATCACATTATTTTTCACATCATCCGATACGATTGCTTGATGTGATTCCCCCCCTGTAGCGTTCAGCAATTTTGGACTGGCCTTTCTCAACAAAGCTTCAGCCTTATAATAAGCCTCTAATGGTGAAATCTTTTCCGTTGGATGTTCAGTTAGATAGAAACGCGCTGCACCAAACACCGATTGAGATTTATGTCCAACATCTTCCAAAAATCTCCAACTATAAAAACCGCCCAATACGGCACCAGCAACTGGAGTCAATTTACCAATGACCGACACTTGAGGAATATGATTCAACCAGCCCCATTTAAATTGCCCTTGTTCATCCACCAACCATTTCTTGACGAGTTCAATATCATTATTTGAACCCAATAGTTGTTGAAATTGCTGCAAATCATGAGTTTCCAGCATAGATTTAAGTGCTTTTAAAGCGAGTAATAATGTCTGTTTCTCGGCAACGATGCCCAAATCAATTTCTTTAAAAATAAAAGCAACAACGTCTTGATCAATTTCCTCTGTCAGGTCAAACCCATGAGAACGGCCTGTTTGATAAATTGTTCTAAGTGCCAAAACGATTGAAGCAGGAATATCAATGGCTGCACCCCATATACCAGTAGCCCCGGTTACGAAACCCTGAGCAGTAGCCAACAATTTATTTTGTTCAATCAATGCCTGACTTAAACGCTGTGAGCGACCCGTATCCTTCGTCAACTCCGCGACTTCTGTTACTCCAGCTTCCTCAAGGATTTTTTCAGTCATTGAGCTATTTGAACTAAATTCATTTAACCACTGAAACAAATAGTCTGAAACTTTTTCACTTAAATCAGGGGAGATAAAAGAGGCCACATTGTTGACCTTGGTGTAATGACGGCCCAACAATTGATGCGATAACTTGGGAAATTGTTGACGCAACATTTGTTGTGGACTTTCATATTTTTCCACCTCAAACGGACTCTTCAAACGTGCATTTCCTTCAATCACCTTGGATGAATCAAGACCTGCCGTACCAGAAGTCGTTGGGGCAACTTGTAATTTTTGCAATTCCGAACTGAGCTTTTTAGCCACTCCAAAGGCTTGTGCAAATAAACCCGAAGATGGTTTGTTTTTAGATTTTGTCATCAAGTACCTCTGTTCTATATTCTGTGCATTTCTAGGTAAATACTAGGTTGAATACAGATTTATCTCAATGTTTATCTGTATACTTTCATCATGTTTCTGTTCAACATCCCTGACCATTACGAATATTTACACAATCGAAAATAGACATAAAATTTGCCATAAGAAATAAAAAACCTTTCTGTTATCATGATGTCATTCACTCATAAGCCGTTTTAATCATTATATTCTCCTCGTTATTGTTCATAGCGATGATAGACAAGGCTTAGTATTACCATAAAAGGGATCAGTAAATGAAACGTGTTGTAATCACTGGTATGGGCATCAATTCATGCATCGGTAACTCTTTAGAAGAGGTCACTCATTCGTTAAAAAATGGAATCTCTGGGACACGTTTTAACCCAACTTATGCCGAACTAAACTTTAAAAGCCATGTCAGCGCAGCCGCAGAACAAGATTTTGATGGTATTGACCGTAAAGTAAAACGCTTTATGGGCGTTTGTGCGATGTATGCCTACAATGCCGCTGTGGCAGCAGTAGAACATGCAGGACTTAAACAAGAAGATTTAGCCAACAACCCTCGCTATGGTATTGCGGGTGGTAGTGGTGGCAACTCAACAGCATCTGTTGTTGAAATGACAGAACTGCTTAAAGAAAAAGGTGCTCGTAAAATTGGTCCGTTCTTCGTACCACGTAATATGAGTAACACCATCACAGCCAATGTCGGCGTTGCATTTAAATTACAAGGTGTTGCCCACTCAATTACCAGTGCATGTGCAACATCTGCTGATGCAATTGGTTATGCCTACAACCTCATTCAATTGGGTAAACAAGATCTGATGCTTGCTGGTGGTGGTGAAGAAGATCACTGGTCACAAAGTTTACTCTTTGATGCAATGGGTGCGCTGTGTTCAAAATACAATGACACACCTGAAACTGCTTCACGCCCCTACTCAAAAGATCGTGATGGCTTCGTGATCGCGGGTGGTGGTGGTTTTGTAATATTAGAGTCACTCGAACACGCCCAAGCACGCGGTGCAAAAATCTTAGCTGAAGTCGTTGCTTATGCCGCAAATAGTGATGGTGCAGACATGGTTGCGCCAAGTGGTGAAGGTGCAACGCGTTGTATTTTGATGGCACTTGAAGAAGCAAAACAACATGGCGTAGATCAAGTGAATTACGTCAATACCCACGGTACCTCTACCCCAGCGGGTGATGTCACGGAACTTAAAGCTATGGAACGTGCTTTTGGCGCAGGGCAAGTTCCACCATTAAGTTCAACCAAGTCGATGACAGGTCATAGCTTAGGTGCGGCTGGCGTTCAGGAAGCAATTTATTCGGTATTGATGATGCAAAATGACTTTATTGCACCAAACATCAATGTCACAGAGCTTGATGAAGGCGCTCAAGGTTTCGATATTGTACTTGAAAAACGTGATGCAAAACTGAATACTGTAATGAGTAACAGTTTTGGTTTTGGCGGCGTTAATGCTTGCCTTATTTTCAAGAAGTGGGATGCATAATCCCACCTAGGATTATCGATGGATGCACCTTCTGATGCTTTCTTGTGGGTAAAAGCATTACATATTATTGCTGTGGTATGTTGGTTCGCTGCTTTGTTCTACTTACCACGTCTTTATGTTTATCATGCCATGAGTGAAGATGCGATCAGTCACCAGCGCTTTGAAGTGATGGAGCGCAAGTTATATCGTGGCATTATGTGGCCCTCTATGATTGCCACATTAATCACTGCCCATTTCCTTGTGGATTGGGGAGATGCAACCAGACATTACCATGAGGCATTATGGTTTTATCTGAAAGTAGGTTTGGTTGGTTTATTGGTGATTTACCATTTTGTGTGTGGTTATTACCGCAAAAAGCTGATTGGCAATGCTCACTACAAATCGCATAAGTTTTGGCGCGTCTTTAATGAGATGCCAACCCTACTTTTATTTGCGATCATCATTTTAGTTGTTGTAAAACCTCAGTTCTAACTGAGGTTTTTTTTGCTTCATTGAATAGTGAGGCAACTATCCTGATTCCAATCTATCTTCTTCAAATAAGGACTACGGATACAAAGTTCATGCTGCGTTTGATAAAACGTATACCCATCCTTATTTAAATTTAATTGCTCTAAATCCCACTCTTTTCCGCCATGTAATACATTAAAAACACGTATTTTATGATCTAGAAGTCTTGATCTCACAATATAGTCAACAAAACTTGGACTCCCGATATTCACAAGAATATTGCCGATATAGTTTTTGAGCTTAAATAGCTGTTGCTGATCCTGTTCTTGCTTCCCAATTAAATTCACTTCTGCTTTAAATTTCAGATACGGAGACTCAGACAATGCAATATAAGGTTGATATTGACGAGCAAACTGATTGATCGTCATGTTTGGTAGAAAAAATAAATTTGATTTTCCAATGAAACCCATAGCGGATGAATTATCAATAACCTCACTATGACTAGAAGCATTTTTTATATCATTTTCATAGCTCGGTAAACCTGTTGTTATGAACCGTAGCTCACCAGCAAAGACCTTTCGATAAGAAAATTGCTGCTTCGTCATTGGCATCACATTCACCTGAGAATCGACTTCATCCACTAAAAAATGAAGGAGTGTAAGTGATGAATCAATCATTCTGTATAATAGCATTTTATAAATCAAACTTGTGGTATCTGCATAGATCAACATCAACTGATCAATATAGCTTTTTAACAATACTGCATCCCGATCCATCGCTAATTTTGAAATATATAGGTAATGAATATTCATCATATTCGAATAATCCAGCAGGGCTGAGTTTGCTGGCAATGACAAATCACGATAATTCTTTTGATGTATCAAATTTAGATATCTTTGAACCAAATATTGATTCTTTTCAAAGCTTAAATTCAATTGCTGTTTATTCTTCGCTAATAATTCTAGATCAATCCCCTTATCTCGATCCTTAGACAAATTTGCTAACAGTTCTTTGCTATGCCCATCAATACCTGAACCTTTAAATTTTTGAGCAATGTTTAATTCCAGACGATTCTGAGCATCCCATTCACTCAAAGGCGCTGTAAAATAATATGCCCAATACTGATGATAACGCAGCCGCCCCAAAAGCATAGGATCAATATTCTGTTTTGCATCAAGTCCCAAAGCAAGAAAATATGGATGCTCCGTCAAATCAGATTGATAATCCTGCTGTAAAGCAAACAACTCATGAGTGGTATCATTGAGTGGTTCATCATGTTGCAACCACAGTATGAAAATAGTAATGAACAATACCCCAATCATAGCAACAAATAAAAATGGCTTTAATTTTTTCAAAGAATCCCCCATATTGAATAATCGTCATTGCATTTCGCAAACGCTAAGAAATAATTTTTATGAATATTTTAATAATATCATAGGCATATAAAATATATAGGAGATGAGTAAAAGACCATGTTCAACAAAATGTATCGCTTTACTCAAGACCTATATTTTCAATTCATCTTCTATATGGCTAAAATCCTGAAAGTAGATCAATTTCAATATCGTGGATTGACGCAAGCTGAGATCGAGATGGCACGACCGATCTTTGGCAATCTCATCGACTATTCACAAATTAAAATCTTTAATATCCCCTACCTGCCTTGGCAACCCATCAATATTTTTATTGCGCCAAATGGCAACTTATTTGTACATCAACAATATTTTTATCCTGATTATTCAAACTGCCCTATTCATTTACAGGCAATCTTTATCCACGAACTTACCCACATCTTACAACATCAACAACATACCAATGTCATCGTTAAAGGTGCAATTTTACAATTGGGCTATTATTTAAGCTTTAAAAAATACAATCCCTACCGCTACCAATTTATATCAGGCAAAGACTTTAGTGATTACAACATTGAACAACAAGGTGATATTGCCCGCGATATTTTTCTGAAGAAAATCCCCAATATTATTCTGACAAAATAAAAAGCCCTGTCATTTTATCTACAGGGCTTTTTATTTGAGTAAATCGCAATCAACGTTATGCAATAGAGCCTTTGCGAGTTTCAGATTTGAGTTCATGACTATCATCCATTTCAGTCGTAAAATCCACACGCATAGCATCTTTAACAATTGTGCCTACACGTCCTATACCAATTGCTAATCCAAACGCAACGACAGGAAATAAAATTACTGGAACTATCATTGTTGTTACCTCTCTAATTTAATTTATAGGTGACAGCTAAAATCGTATTAATTCGATTCATCTTGCTTTTGCAATATAACTGTCCCGACACGCCCAACAACAATTGCTAAAGTTGCTGCCACGACTGGAAATAATATAATTGACATACTCGTCTCCTTAAAAATGGTTAAACAAGATCAAACTTGTTGTTCTTTAGATTGCAATAAAATCGTACCTAAACGCCCAACAACAATCGCTAGAACTGCTGCGATGATCAGAAAAAATAAAATTGACATATGTGTTACCTCTCTTTTGTTTATTCACCACATGCTAGGACTTTCATCACAGTGTACATGTGTTCACATTAATTGGGATAATAGCAGTGCACGGATGTACACTCAAGTGTCGCAAAGAGATTCCCGACGAACGGTATAAAAAATAAACACAAACCAATAAAGCATTGAATAAATTAAATTAATAATTTTATAAACTTACATATAAATAATAATTACACTCATTTTCTTATCATTTTTTATTTTTAAAAGAATTTAAAGCTGATTTTTTCTCGTCATTGATATGTCATTTGCACCTGAGAAAATGGCATGAAAAAACTCAAGGTGCATAATTAAAGCAATTCACAATCACACGGCATAATCACAAAAACGCTCAAAAATGCGAAAATCCACCAATATATCTTCGTATTTTATACAGAAAAACTTGTTATTTTTACGCAGAAAAATGTGCATTTAGTATATATTAGTGAACTTATGATTTCTCTTTTAGATATAGAATGTTTGGCGCTATGATATGCACATGTTTTTAAAACTATACTTATATAAATCAAAAACTTGTATATCAGCATCTGTTAAGACTCAGGATTAGGTTTGAATGAAAAATTTTAAAATTGCCCTTGCTCAATTCTCTCCGCATATTGGCAATATTGACGCAAATACTCAAAAGATGGTTGAGCAAGCTCATTTAGCGAAACAACAACAGGCTGATTTAATCATCTTCCCTGAACTATCAACACTCGGTTACCCTGCCGAAGATTTGATACTTCGCCCAAATCTACAAAAACGCACCCAAAAAGCATTTGCTCAATTAAGTGAAGTCAAAGATATCGTGATGGTATTCGGTTTTGTACATCAAACTGAAGACGGCCATCGTTATAACTCTGCCGCAGTCATGAAGAATGGACAAGTTTTAGGCATCTACAATAAACACAATCTCCCAAATTACGGTGTGTTTGATGAGCGTCGCTACTTCCAAGAAGGTCATCAACATCTGGTGTTTGAATATCTGGGACATAAATTTGGTGTCCTGATCTGTGAAGATGTATGGTCATTGAATACAGTAAAGCAACTCAGCCAACTCAATGTTGAAACTGTACTCATCCTCAATGCCTCTCCTTATGAAGTCGGTAAACCACAACATCGCATTCAAACCTTGAATGAGCTTGCAAAACAATTAAGCTTAAATATTGTTTATGTAAACCAAGTTGGCGGACAAGATGACTTGATTTTTGATGGTTCAAGTTTTGTTAGCAATAACAATGGACAACTGGCACTACAAGTTCCAAGTTTCCAAGAAACCGTTGCTTTTGCCGAATACGATGCGGAACAAAAGCAATTTAAAACCACAGATGCGATTCCTGCATTAGAAACTTTTGCTGAGATTTATCAGGCTTTGGTCATGGCAACCCGTGACTATGTGCAACGTTCAGGCTTCCCAGGTGTGATTTTAGGTTTATCGGGTGGAATTGATTCTGCGTTAACGCTTGCCATTGCGGTGGATGCGATTGGTGCCGATAAAGTTCAGGCAGTGATGATGCCTTATACCTACACCTCACAAATGAGTGTAGAAGATGCAACAGAACAAGCGCGTCGTATGGGTGTGACATTTGGTATCGCTGAAATTCACCCAATTGTAAACAGCTTCATGCAAACCTTATTTCCATTCTTTGGCAACTCACCTGCCGATGCAACCGAAGAAAATCTACAAGCCCGTACTCGAGGTACCTTGTTGATGGGCTTATCCAATAAATTTGGTAATCTCGTCCTTTCTACAGGTAACAAATCTGAAATTTCAGTCGGTTATTGTACCTTGTATGGCGACATGGTTGGGGGCTTCTCTGTACTAAAAGACGTCTATAAAACCATCGTATTTGAACTTGCAAAATATCGTAATACATTAAGCGAAACACCTGTTATTCCAGAACGTGTGATCACTCGCCCACCATCAGCAGAGTTACGTCCAGATCAAAAAGATCAGGATTCATTGCCTGCCTATGATGTACTTGATGCAATCTTATATGCTTATATAGAAGAAGATCTCAGCCAAGCAGACATTATTGCGAAAGGCTATAAAGCCGAAGTGGTAGAACAAGTCATTCGCTTGGTCGATCGTAATGAATATAAACGTCGTCAAGGCGCGATTGGACCACGTATTAGTTCGCGTGCTTTCAATCGTGAACGACGCTACCCTATCGTCAACGGATGGACCGCGAATGACTGAACAAATTGTTTCTGAAAAGTCACAATTACTTGCTCAAGCGCTTTTGCTTGAGCAAGTTACATTTTATAAAACCCAACTCACCACGCAACTGTCTGCTGATTTCTTTCAGCAATTCATTCAACTATTTTTACAACATGCACCCAATATTCAACTCAAAGAAGTCATTGAGTTAGAACAAATCCAAGCAGTTGTTAAACGCTACGCCTTTGAAATGCAGTTGGGTGCGGGTTTATTAGAATTTATTGGGGAAATCGCACAAAAACTTCATGTTTTTTCGCTACAGTCATCCGCACAATTGCAGGATGTATTTTCTGATCAACAATTTGAGATCTGGCTCTCTAAATTTCTAGAACTTGAAAATATTCGCCATTATCTGAATCACTTCTTAAAAGAAAGTCCATCTATTCAACAGCTATGCCAATACATCGCAACCACCACACTGCAAAATAAATTACCGAAACTCTTTACGCATACTGACGATGAAAATATCTCAGAAAGTAAATATGAATGGCAACAAAAACTTAAAATCTTCTCTCATCGTCAACAACAACGCATCGAGCATAAAATAGAAGAAAGTATTGCTCGTTTCATTCAAGAGCAACTTGTCGATCTAAGCCTCCTTTCAAATGATGATTTAGAAAGCCTTGCGCGTAATATTTGGGATGACAACAAAGCTAAACCGCTATCAGAGTATACCAAGCAAGTCACACCACTCGATGTCGAAGAATTCTTTGTCATGATCTATGAATATTGGAAAGAATTACGTCAATCCTCATTCCTTCAAGATCTCATTTTATATGGTGTAAAAGTCTTTTATGACTTCTATAAAGATGAAAGCTTAGCAGATGTTTTCATTGCGATTGGACTAGAAGAAAGCGATCTTCAAAATGAGGCTGTTCGTTTTTATCCAAAGGTCGTGGCTGCTTTAGACGAACATGGTGTTTTGGAACCGATCATCACCATGATTTTAAAACCTTTCTATGAAAATCCTCAAACTTTAGCCAGCATCGAAAAACATCTATAAAATTAAAGCCTGTTAATAAATCGCTTATTAACAGGCTTTTTACACAACGCATTCATCGTCTGTATATAAAATAATAGATAAAAAAAACCACGCAGGAGCGTGGTTTATAAAATGGTGGCTATGACGAGACTTGAACTTGTGACCCCCGCATTATGAGTGCGGTGCTCTAACCAACTGAGCTACATAGCCGTAAACTGTGAGCGCATTATCTAGTGTTCCTTATAGCTGGTCAAGCCTATGATCTTGAAAATACGAAGTATATGCACATTTTTTACGCGCTTAATTTTCAATTGTTCATTTTTCAGCAGATGCAGCAACCCATATTAAAATTCAGTCAATATTTCAAATAGATTGATTTAAAAAAACAAGAAATTAACGATTAGAATAACGGATTAAATCTTACAAAAGCAGCAGATAAAAAGAGACCACGCAGGAGCGTGGTCTATAAAATGGTGGCTATGACGAGACTTGAACTTGTGACCCCCGCATTATGAGTGCGGTGCTCTAACCAACTGAGCTACATAGCCGAAAACTGTGCGCGCATTATCTAAACTTTTACTACACACGTCAAGCACATTTTTCAAAAAATCTGGGAAGTGGGCCTGTAAGCCGGGTTCTGTCGAGGACGATCATTCCTCTAGGCGTACAATCACTCATACGCTCAAGCGACCTACCCGAATCCAGCACGGGCCGTGCCTCAGGATTCCTATTTGGTCTTGCTTCTGGTGGGGTTTACCTTGCCGTGAACTGTTACCAGACACGCGGTGCGCTCTTACCGCACCCTTTCACCCTTACCTCACGAATGAGGCGGTCTACTCTCTGCTGCACTTGCCGTCGGTTTTCACCGCCCAGGCGTTACCTGGCACCCTGCCCTATGAAGCCCGGACTTTCCTCCCCTGTTTCAGTCACGGAGACCTCCACAGCAGCGACCGTCCAGCCCACTTCGTCGCGCATATTATCAAAGTTCGAACTTAATTGCTCGATTTTTTTTGCGCTGTTAATTTTTTATATTTCTGCATGAGATCATCATGTGATTCGACATGCTGAGGATCCAATGGAATGCAATCCACTGGACAAAATAATTGACACTGTGGCTGATCAAAATGACCAATACACTCTGTACAAAGTGCAGGATCAATCTCATAAATCAGCTCGCCCATATAAATTGCTTCATTGGGACACACAGGTTCACAGACATCACAGTTAATACATTCATCTGTAATATATAAGGACACGTTACCAGCCTTGTTGATGTTTACGTTCAAAAGCCTCGACTACGACAGGAGGCACAAATTTAGCCACATCACCTTTTAAACGCGCAATCTCTCTGACCAAGGTCGACGAAATAAATGAATATTGCTCAGAAGGCGTTAAAAATACGGATTCAAATTGCGGATCAAGTTGACGATTCATATTTGCCAACTGAAACTCATATTCAAAGTCTGAAATTGCTCTTAAACCACGCAGTACCGCTGTCGCACGCTGTTCACGGAAAAAATTCACCAACAAACCATCAAAACCCACAAACTCCACATTATTTAAGTGACTTAATGATGTTTTGGCTAATGCCACACGCTCTTCTAAGCTAAACACTGGATTTTTATGATGACCAATCGCAATTGCAACAACCACTTCATCAAACATTTTTGATGCTCTTGCAACCAAATCAACATGTCCATTGGTAATTGGATCAAACGTCCCTGGATAAATCACACGTGTTTTAGACATGCGTTGTACTCTGCGTCAATGAGATAAGTTGGGTATTTTAACAAAAGTTCAGCATAAACGCGAAATTCCTAAATGATGGAAAAAGATTACGTTTTACGGCACAATAAGCACAATTGTGGAAGTTTGAATTATGGCGAAAGCAACAGTTGTAAAAAAACATAATGGTGGCACGATTGCTCAAAACAAAAGAGCACGCCACGATTACTTTATTGAAGAAAAATTTGAAGCAGGTATGTCTCTACAAGGCTGGGAGGTAAAATCTCTCCGCGCTGGTCGTATGAGCTTAACTGAAAGTTATGTGATTTTTAAAAATGGTGAAGCATTTTTATTTGGTGCACAAATTCAGCCGTTATTGTCTGCATCAACGCATGTCGTTCCAGAAGCAACACGTACGCGTAAGTTGCTCCTGTCTCGTCGTCAATTAGAACACCTCTTAGGTGCAGTCAACCAAAAAGGTTATACCTGTGTTCCTTTAGCCTGTTATTGGAAAGGTCATTTGGTCAAGCTAGAAATTGCACTGGTAAAAGGTAAGCAATTGCATGACAAACGTGCCACGGAAAAAGACCGTGACTGGCAACGTGATAAATCGAGAATGCTGCATAAGTAATAAAAAAGCCTTCAAATCATAATGATTGGAGGCTTTTTTATTACTTAAAAATTAAATTTATAAATGCTTTAACTTCACTTCCACTAAGTATTTTCCAAACTTTCGTGCCGTTTCCAAGTCACCTTCGGGTGGTGTGATTTCTACACTGGCATTATCCGACTGCGTCATTAACCCTAAGAAACTGGACATACGGTTAATATCTAATGGACTTCTTCCTGTTGGCATAAACGGTAGACCCGCCCATAACATGCCATGCTGCATCGCAAATAAATTAATTTGTTGTAAAACAGCTAACTTATCGCCACTCAGTCCACCACCATTGGTAAAGCCCGCAGCAAGTTTGCCCTGCCATGACCGTGCCAACCAACGCTTAGAAGAATCTTCCATAAACTGTTTTAATGCAGAGGTCAGACTCCCCATATAAGTCGGACAGCCCATGACCAGAATATCTGCTTGATCAAGCAATTCCCATTGTGGAGCAGCAACAGAAATCAGATGCACTTCTGCACCTGCTTGCTCTGCACCTTGTGCAATATATTGCGCAACTTTAGCCGTATGACCATACGGACTATGATAAATCACACAAACTTTAACTTTAGGAGTGTCTTGATCAATAACAAACATGGAAAATTTAAAAACCAATGAATTGAATCAAGTTTAACATTTTTCTCAGATGCTAGGCGAATCAACAATACAAAGGATGCGATTTATTGCATAAATACAAACGTCGCCATTCGTCCTGTTTTCGCATCACGGCGATGAGAAAAATAGTCTTGCGCTTGTTGGTAAGAGCATTGATCTCCCCCCACAATCGTTTCAACCCCCAAACCTTTGAGAATAAATCGCGCAATTGCATATAAGTCGGCTTGGTATTTACCATCAACTTGACCAGCAATAAAAGTGCTTTCCAATTCAGGATATTTTTCACAGAAAGCGGCTTTTACTTCCGCACCTACTTCAAAACAAGGTTGGCTAATCGCAGCACCTAACCATGCCCAAGTCGGCGGTGATTGCATTGCATTGACTGTATTTTCAACAATACCACTGGCCAAGCCACGCCACCCTGCATGGAGATTGGCAACTTCACTGCCCTCTGCATTGCCCAATACCACAGCTAAACAATCGGCTGTCATCATCATCAAAGCATGACCAGTACGCTGCGTTACCAAGCCATCCCCCTCAAGTGCGATAAATGGAATTTGCTCATTAATGGTATGACAGATGGTGCTATGCGTTTGGGTCATCCATGTCAGTTTATCCACCCCGAACTGTGACAACTCACGCAACAACACCATACGATGCTGTTGAACACGCTGTACATCATCATTGACATGCAACGCCAAATTAAATCCATAAAGATTTTTATTGTCTGTTGCAATCATTTGAGGATGTTCAATTCGTGTTTGCCCAACGTATACACCTCTAGGCAAACCTTGTACAAATTCCATGCCTTAACCCCTCAACACCGTTGCTTAATACGCCTCATTTTCACTACGAAGGACTTCGAGTAATTTAATAAAGTCTTCAGGCCATGGTGCTTCAAACATCATGTCTTCGCCCGTGCGTGGATGAACCAAACCAAGTTTAGCTGCATGTAAAGCTTGACGCTTAAAACCACGAAGCATATCAACCAATGTCTCTGAGGCACCCGCAGGCAAACGTACACGGTTGACATAAACTGGATCCCCGACGAGCCCATGTCCAATATAGCTAAAGTGCACACGAATTTGATGGGTGCGCCCTGTTTCCAATTGCGCCTGTACGCGAGTAAAATCTCGGAAACGCTCTTTCACATTGTAATGAGTAACAGCTTCACGCCCACCCGGTAAGATCGCCATTTTGACACGATCAACAGGATGGCGTTTGATTGGCTCGTCAATGGTTCCACCCGCAATGATATTGCCATAGGTAACAAGATCATAAATACGATAGACCGTTTTCTTTGCAAGTTGTTTACTCAGTGAAAATTGCGCTTCTAAGGTTTTCGCAACCACCAATAAACCACTGGTATCTTTATCAATACGATGTACTAAACCAGCTCGAGAAAGTTCCGCAAGTTTAGGGCAATGATAAAGCAAGGCATTGACCAGTGTTCCAGATGGATTACCCGCACCTGGATGAACCACCATGCCAATCTCTTTATTGATGACAATAATATCGTCATCTTCATAAACAATATTCAGTGGAATATTTTCAGGTTGGTTAGAAGTTTGCGCCTCAAGTTCAACTTCGAGGGTGAGCTGCTCATTGCCCTCACAGCGGTATTTGGGTTTAACCGTGTTACCATTTACCAACAGATGCCCGTCTTTCATCCATTGTTTTAGTTTTTCACGAGAAAACTCACTCCAAACCAAGGCTGCTACTTGATCTATACGTTGACCTAAATAGTCTTCATCAAGTTGAATTTGCAACGATAAACGTGTTGCAGTTGAGTCAGAAGTATGATTATCTGCATCGACAGATTCTTCGAGTAAGAAATCTGTTTCAGATAAGTTTGAATCGGAAGATTGTGCTGAAGTCATTTGATGATCGGTACAAAAATGGTTTAATACAACCATTGTAGCTCATTGCCCAGAATAACAGAGGAGTTTTTATGTCGCTACCACGTTATAAAATTACGATGCTTGCACTATCTTTAGGTGTAGCGTCTGCATTTGTGGGCTGTAGCAGCAATCCAAGCAAGAAAGAAGTGGTTGATCAAGGACCACAATCGAGTGAACAAATTTATTTTGAAAAAGCGCAAAAATCGCTAGATCGTAATCAATACACTGATGCTGTAAAATCGCTAGAAGCTTTAGATACCTACTATCCGACTGGGCAATACACGCAACAAGCGCAACTCGAACTGCTCTATGCAAAATTCAAACAAAAGGATTATGAAGGGACAATCGCACTTGCAGATCGTTTCATTCGCTTAAATCCTCAACATCCAAATATTGATTATGCTTACTATGTTCGCGGCGTTGCGAATATGGAAATGAATTACGATAGTTTGATTCGCTATACATCACTACAACAATCTCATCGTGATGTGAGCTATGTTAAAGTTGCATATCAAAACTTTGTCGATTTAATCCGTCGTTTTCCAAGCAGCCAATACTCAGTTGATGCGGCTCAACGGATGAAATTTATTGGTCAAGAACTTGCTGAAAGTGAAATGAATGCAGCACGTTTTAATATCAAACGTAAAGCATGGCTTGCTGCGGCTGAGCGTGCGCAATGGGTCATTGAACACTACCCTCAAACACCTCAAACACCAGAAGCGTTAGCAACACTTGCATATAGTTATGAAAAACTTGGCGATAAAGCAACGTCTCAACAATATATTGAAATATTAAAACTCAACTATCCAAACTTGGTCAAATCGAATGGTGAAGTGAATTTACGTGCTGCACGTAAAGAAGGCAGTTGGGTCAATCGCGCGACATTAGGTTTATTGGGACGTGAATCTCAAACGGTAGATACTGAAGAAAACAATGAACCCAAAACGGAACAACAACGCAGTTTAACCAATCGCTTGAGTTTCGGTTTATTCGACAAACCAGAAACTGAACAGATCAGCGAAGAAGATGCTGCAAATTAATTCTGAGATCATAATCTGATTCAGCAAACAGGCAAGTCACCCCTTGCCTGTTTTTCATTTTATGCAACAATGATTCATCACTTTATTGTTTTTACAAATACGTCCTACCCCAGTTTTAGATGGTTAAACACTCATGGCAATTCCACAGCATACGATTGATCAAATCTTAGATCGAACCGACATTGTCGATTTGATCGGTCAACGTGTGAAGTTAAAAAAGACAGGAAGAACCTATTCCGGCTGTTGTCCATTCCATCAAGAAAAAACACCATCTTTTCATGTTTACCGAGACAAGCAGTATTATCATTGCTTCGGTTGCCAAGCCAATGGCAATGCGATTCGATTCTTGATGGACATTGATAGTCGTAACTTTGTCGATGTGATGAAGGACCTGTCCAATAAAACAGGCGTCGAATTACCCAAAGACAATCATGATAATAAAAAACTTTCCTATAAGCGCAGTGCTCAAGTCGCGGTGAATCCACCAACACAAACACAAAATAATCCAACACCTGATGCAGTCGTCATTAATGATCCAACGGATGCTCATTTTGTCGATATGGATCGCTATATGGATGATCCTTTTGCCCAATTTGATCCATCATTTCACATGGATGAATATGTGCAGGAAGGAAATCTATATGACCTTTTGGAAAATGTGGCACAATTTTATGAACGCCAATTGCCAAACAGTCAAAAGGCACAAAATTATTTCAAACAACGTGGTTTATCTGCTCAAACCATTCAATTTTGGCGTTTAGGTTATGCGCCAGAAGATTGGCAACATCTTGAAAAAGCCTTCCCACAAGATATTGAAGGTTTAAAACAACTGGGCTTGATTCGTTCCAGTGATAGTGGTCGAGACTTTGATTTATTACGTGAACGGGTGATTTTTCCGATTCGCGATCATAAAGGACGTGTGGTCGGATTTGGTGGTCGTGCCTTAAATGACGACATTAAACCCAAATACATCAACTCGCCAGACTCCGAAGTCTTTCACAAAAACCAATTACTCTATGGTCTATACGAAGGACGTAAACTCAAAGCCAATGACTGGTTCATGGTTGAAGGTTATATGGATGTGATTGCCCTACAGCAGTATGGTATCAATGGCGCTGTTGCAACACTAGGAACTGCAAGTAACGCAGACCATTTAAATACCCTGTTTAAACAAAACTCTCGAATCACTATCGCCTTTGATGGTGATGCAGCAGGACAAAAAGCAGCACGACGCACCTTAGAAATTGCACTCCCACTACTCAATGATGGCCGTGAGTTAAAATTCTTTGTGCTGCCCAATGACCATGACCCAGACTCTTTAATTCGTCGTGAAGGCTTGGAAAACTTCCAGAAATTATTGCAACAAGCACCGCTCTTATCAGACTTCGTGTTTGCTCATTTGACTGGGCAACATGACGTCAGTACACCCGAAGGCAAAAGCTTGGTGATGGGTGAACTACGTGAGCTAACAGAATTGTTACCGAAACATGGATCATTCCGTTATTTGCTGACGCAATCTTTCCGTGAAAAGCTCGGACTTGGTAAGCGTTTTACCCCACAAATCAGTCATGATGCTTCTTTATCTTTTAACATTCATACCAAAGATGAAGATTTTGCGATTGCTATATTGATGCATCACCCATATCTCTATATTCACTTTGAAGAACTCCGCGCAGTGATTGATCAAACTGAATTATTAGCCAAAATTTTGGCGGCGCTGAATATTGTGTTTGATGATTTACCTGATGATCAAGAGTTAGCAACTTATTATGTACTTGGCGCGTGTAGTAGTTATAGCCATGAGCTTGCAGATATTATGCAGCGTACCAATATTCAATCACTCACTGAAGCACCTGAAATTGCAGATAAACTGGCGAAAGAATATGCTTTGAGCCTACAAGAAAAATATTTAAGATTAAAGCTTAAATCACCGATTTCTTTAATTGAATCGCGCAACTTACGCCAACAACTCAATGAACTGACGAAACAAATTAGCTTACGTTTATTGTCTTAGAAAAAGGTCTTACTGTCTCGGCTTACGTTCATGCTCAAAGACATCGTGCAGATGTTGTTGCAACCATTCGAAGTAGTCTGGATTTTCAGCTTTGGCAGCCTCTCTTAATAAAATCGAAGTAGGATGCATTAACTTTTGACTTAAACGATGTGCAAATTCTTGTAAGACCTGTTCAGGTGCATGACCATGTTGTAATAACTCTAATGCATGTGCCAATTCATGCTGACTCATTTCTTCGCTATGTTGGCGATAAGCTTGAATGGTTCCGCTCGCCTCTTTGACTTTTTGTTGGGTCATCAATTGCGTTGCCAATTGATTGACCATAATCTCAGCTTCAACAGCCGCCTGACGTCGTTGCGCTAAATTTTCTTCAATGACGCTTTGTAAATCATCAACACCATATAAATAAACGTTATCCAATGATTCTACTTTCGGATTTATATCACGTGGAACAGCTAAATCAACCATCAACATTTGCTGATAACGACGTTTTTTCAATGCGACTTTAACGTCATTATATTCAATCACTTGATGCAAGCTACCCGTACAACTCGAAATAACATCAGCTCTATGCAAATTTTGTGCTAATTCTTCAAAAGAAATAATTTCAACATCAGCTTGATGTGCAAGTTCCTGTGCCAATTGATCAGCTCGTTCTCGGCTACGATTGCAAATAATGATTTTTGCCACCCCCATTTCAGCCAAATGTTTTGCAACAAGGCTATTCATTTCACCGGCCGCAACCACCATCACTGTTAATTTTTCTGGATGACTAAACACCTGAGAAGCCAACTGGGCAACGGCATATCCCATTGAAACAGCATGGCTACCAACAGAGGTTTCTGAGCGAACTCGTTTCGCTGCATAAAACGCGTATTCAAAAATGCCATTTAACTCAGGAGAAATCGTTTCGGCACCTTTTGACAGGGCCAATGCACTTTTCACTTGTCCTAGAATTTGTGGTTCACCCAACATTAAGGAATCCAAACCACTTGCTACGCGCATCAAATGTGTAACAGCTTGAGCATTTTCATAACGATAAACATGATGAATCAACTGTTTAACATCAATATTATTCACTTGAGCAAGCCAGTTCAGGACGCTATCAGCATCCTCGGTCATGGCATACACTTCCGTCCGATTGCATGTAGACACCACCACCATATCGTTAAGCGCTGGATGTTGGTGCCGTTCAAGCAATAGCGTGGCTAATCGCTCTGCATTGAAAGCAATTTGTTCACGGAGTTCGACAGAAGCTGTCTGATGGTTGACACCCAGTGCAAAGAAAGACATATCAGATCATCATTTCGCTAAATTTATGTTATTGTGCAACATCGGTGTCATAAAAAGCATTACTTTGGATCAATAAAAATTGCGTCAGCTATATCGCCGTATCCACTTTAACGGCAAGACGATTAGACGGTATTCTACCACAATCTTATTGTTAGGTAGTATGAGCACTTACGTCTCTGCACAAGCAATACACGACATGTATGCAGATCAGAGCTTTGAGTATGCACTGCAACAGAGTATGGTTGCTGAGTTTTCGCTGGCCTACGATGATATTCCAACAGCACTGCATAACTATACTGTGCTTGCGATTCGCAGCAATTCAACCACAATCAAACAGCGTGCCCTTGACATTGCACTTGAATACGACGATTTGCAAGCCGCTTTAGATATTGCCACTCATTGGGTTGAACAAGAACCAGAAGATGTTCCTGCATTATTCTACTTATCACATATTTCGCTCAAAACCCATGAGTATGATCTTGCCGCAAAAACACTGGATAAGATCTTAAATATTGATCCAACTGCGGATTTAGAACAAATTTTAGCGGGGATTGCACCTGAAGAAGCGCAAGATCGGAAGGTTTTATTAAATGCACTGAGTGCAAGTAAAGAAAAAAATAATCCATCAATCTTGGCACTTATTGCAGGATTAGAAGCGCAAGATGGTTTATATGAACAAGCACTCAAAAACATTAACCGAGCGCTACGTAAACGCTCAAAATCCACAAGCTTCATTTTAATGAAAGCCAATCTACTGATGGCTTTAGGTGATGAAACTGAAACTCAAAAATGGCTAGCTCAAGCCAGTCGGAAAAATAAGAGTAATCTGGATATTCGCTTAGCTGAGGCGCGCTATTACATTCAGATCAATCAACAGCAACAAGCTTTTGATAAACTTACAGCGATTATTAAAGATTACCCACAAGCCGAAGAAGCATTATTTATTGCAGGTTTGACCAGTATTGATCTCAAAAAATATGAATATGCTGAACAATATCTGGTTGAGTTGCGTCATTCTGAAAAATACCAAAATGAAGCCTATTATTACCTCGCGATTAATGCGCAACGTAAGCAACATTATGAAACTGCCAAGGCCTATTATCGTCTTGTTGATGGCAGTCTATACATTGTTTCTCGACGGAACATGATTTCTATTTTTGAACAGCAACAACAGCTCAATGATGCGTTGCGCTTTTTAACCCAAGAACGAGTGAATTATCCACAACACGCCAGTTTCTTATATCAAGCTCAGGCAGATATTTTAAAGAAAATGGACAATAAAAAGGCAGCCTTGGCATTGCTTGATGAGGCGATCAAGAATATTCCAGATGATCCTGAGTTGATTTATGCTGAGGTTTTATTGCTCGACCCTTATACCGACCGAGATAAGCTCGATAAAACCCTAAAACAACTGTTATTGATTGAGCCGAATAGCCCAACCTATCTCAATGCTTATGCCTATACACTTGCCTTACAGAATCGCCGTTTAAAAGAAGCGCGAAAATATGCGGAATTAGCACTTGAATACGCGCCTGAGCAAGCGTCTATTTTAGATACGCTCGGTTATATTGCCTTTTTACAAAATGATTTTGATACGGCTGTCGATGTCCTTGAGCAAGCTTATAGCCTGAGTCAAAACATTAATATCGGTGTTCGCTACGCAAAAGCACTGTATATGCAAGGTTCACTCACTCAATTTAGCGATGTGTTACAGCAATTGAAACAAAAACATGCGAATGCCCCACAATTACAACAACTTGATAGCTTAATCTTACCTGTCACTGTGAATAAGAGTTAAATCCATGCGTTTTTTTCCAAAATTATGCGTTGCAATCTGTAGCAGTAGCGTGCTGTTTTTAACAGGCTGTCAGCATTTAAGCCAACCTAAAAAAGTCATTGCGTCACCGCAACTACAGGATGAAAACAACTTCAGTTTGCAAGGAAAAATTGGCGTACGCACACCACAACAGTCTGGCAGCGCATTTTTCACATGGATACAACAGCAAGAACAATTTGATATTGAACTGACTGGCATACTCGGCGTTGGTAAAACACAGATCCAAGGTAAATCTGGCGAGGTTACGCTCAATAGTGCCAAAACTGGATTAATTACAGCAGCATCACCAGAAGAATTATTGGAAAAAGCGACAGGCTGGCAAGCTCCTATTATGCATTTAACACATTGGGTACAGGCCAAACCTGCCACCATACATGCACAAGTTACAAAAGATGAAAACCAACGCTTAACACAGCTCGTTGAAGATGGCTGGACAGTCGACTTTAGTTATAACGATGCCCAAAAAACGCTGCCGAATAAGCTGTTGTTGAAACAAGCGCTTGCCGAAGATCAAGAAAACCGTATTACAATGGTCATTCAAAACCGATAGCCCAGATTATTCTATTATGATGAGAGTTCCTTCCCCTGCCAAATTGAATTTATTTCTTCATATCACAGGTCGTCGAGAAAATGGTTATCATGAATTACAAACCATTTTCCAGCTCATTGATTTATATGACTGGATGACATTTGAGCCAATCTCCGAAGACATGATTCAAATTGAAGGATTAGCTGAAGTCGCACTCGAACAGAATTTAATCTATCGAGCAGCTCAGTTATTACGACCTCATGCCAAAAAACCATGCGGTCTCAACATTCAAATTGAAAAAAATATTCCAATGGGCGCAGGTCTAGGTGGCGGTTCATCCAATGCTGCAACCACCCTGATTGTACTCAATCAGCTTTGGCAATGCGGGTTAAATAACCAGCAACTTGCTGAGTACGGTGTACAACTGGGTGCCGATGTTCCGATCTTTGTTTTTGGGCGGAATGCATGGGCTGAAGGAATCGGTGAACATTTATCATTCATAGACTTAGCACAAAAAAAATTCATAATTTTAAAACCTGACTGTTTTATCAGCACTCAACTGCTATTTTCGCAAAAAACATTGACAAGAGACGCTAAGATCACTAAATTTTGCGCCTATCAGTTAGAACCTTCCAATTTTGGAAATAACTTTGAACCTTTGGCTCGACAGTTATATCCTGAAGTTGAAGAAGCAATGCAATATTTAGATCAGTTTGGTCTAGCAAAGCTTACAGGTACAGGTGCTTGTGTTTTTATTGAAGTAACCCAAGAGATGGACATAACGTTGATCTTGCAAAACGCGCCATGTAAAGCTTACGTGGTCAATAGTTTAGCAGAATCACCTTTATTAAATTTCTCAGTTACACGTTAGGGGCGTCGCCAAGTGGTAAGGCACCGGGTTTTGATCTCGGCATCCGTTGGTTCGAATCCAGCCGCCCCTGCCAATTTTCACCTGTAGATATATGTAATACATTAGGGGCGTCGCCAAGTGGTAAGGCACCGGGTTTTGATCTCGGCATCCGTTGGTTCGAATCCAGCCGCCCCTGCCATTACATTATCAAATTTAGGGGCGTCGCCAAGTGGTAAGGCACCGGGTTTTGATCTCGGCATCCGTTGGTTCGAATCCAGCCGCCCCTGCCATTCCTTTAGTCAGGCTTGTTTTATATTGATATTGCTCAAACATATTGACAATACCGTATAAAACCATTAAAGTTCTGCCGCATTAGGGGCGTCGCCAAGTGGTAAGGCACCGGGTTTTGATCTCGGCATCCGTTGGTTCGAATCCAGCCGCCCCTGCCATATAATAGATTGTTTCTAAACTACCCGTTGGAAAAATTTAAAATTTTTCCCTTGCGCTCGGTCGAAGCATTGCCTAACCCGTCTTTGGAAAAATCATAGATTTCTCCCTTGCGCTCGGGTGAAGCGTCGCTTCACTTAATCCTCGCTCAGGTGCTTCATGCCCAATCTTGTCGTTTTTAGTGGAAGTGCTCATCCACAGTTCGCCCAAAAAGTCGTAAGTCATTTACATATCCCACTAGGAGCTGCTTCAGTTAGCAAGTTCTCTGATGGTGAGATTTCAGTTGAAATTACTGAAAATGTACGTGGCAAAGACGTTTTTATCGTCCAATCTACTTGCGCCCCAACCAATGATAACCTAATGGAAATCTTGGTGATGGCAGATGCTTTGCGTCGCGCAAGTGCAGGTCGTATCACAGCAGTCATTCCGTACTTCGGTTACGCACGTCAAGATCGACGTCCGCGTTCTGCTCGTGTACCTATTACTGCTAAAGTTGTTGCAGATATGCTAACAACTGTAGGTATTGACCGCGTTGTGATGATCGATCTGCACGCAGACCAAATTCAAGGTTTCTTTGATATTCCTGTTGACAACATCTACGGTACGCCAGCTTTGTTAGCTGATTTACATCAGCAACAACATCACAACTTAATGGTGGTTTCACCTGACGTTGGTGGTGTGGTTCGTGCTCGTGCTGTTGCAAAACAACTGGGTGATATTGATTTAGCTATCATCGATAAGCGCCGTCAAAAAGCAAATGAATCTCAAGTGATGCATTTGATTGGTGACGTCAAAGATCGTGACTGTGTCATCGTAGATGATATGGTTGATACAGCGGGTACGCTTTGCAAAGCGGCGGATGCACTCAAACAATTTGGTGCGCGTCGTGTGATTGCTTATGCAACCCACCCTGTTTTATCTGGCAAAGCCATTGAGAACCTTCAAAATTCTGTTATCGACGAACTTGTTGTAACCGACACGATTCCTCTTTCAGATGAAGCAGCAAACATTGGCAAAGTTCGCCAAGTGTCTGTTGCTAGCATGGTTGCTGAAACAATTCGTCGTATCAATAACGAAGAATCTATTAGCGCAATGTTTGATAGTTATCTATAATAGCCCAGCTTTTTTCTTAAACCCTAGCTTAGCTAGGGTTTTCTATCACTAAACTGGTCGCAAGTTTAGTCTCTTAAAACTCAATGAGGATATGCCCATGGCAAACTTCGTATTAAATGCTCAAGCACGTGAAGCTGCACTACAAGGGAAAGGTTCGAGCCGCCGCCTTCGTCACGCAGGAAAAATTCCAGCAATCATCTATGGTGGTAGCGCTGAGCCTGTAACAGTTACTTTAGAGCTTCGTCAAATCGTTAAAGCTTTAGAAAACAACGCTTTCTTTGAAGAAGTGATTGAGATCCAAATCGGTGATCAAGTTGAAAACGTTAAAATCAAAGCGTTACAACGTCATCCAGCAAAAAATACACCTATGCACGCTGACTTCATCCGCGCATAAGTGTTAAAGGCTAATTAGTGTCAAATATTTCGCTAATTGTTGGTTTGGGCAATCCTGGAAAGGAATATGCCCAAACTCGCCATAATGCAGGTTTCTGGTTTGTAGAACAGCTTGCAGATCGTTATGGTATTCATTTAAAAACTGATCCAAAGTTTCACGGATTCAGTGGTCGTGGTCAAATTGAAGGTCATGACGTACGTCTATTACTCCCAACAACGTTTATGAACCGTTCTGGTCAAAGTGTTGCCCCTTTCGCTAAGTTCTATCAGATTTCTCCTGAATCGATCTTAATCGCTCATGATGAACTGGATATGGATCCTGGCGTGATTCGTTTGAAAACAGGTGGTGGGCACGGCGGACACAATGGTCTACGTGATATCGTTCCTCATCTTGGTGCTAATTTCCACCGCTTACGGATTGGAATTGGACATCCTGGCTCTAAAGAGCGTGTTGCAGGTCATGTACTAAACAAAGCCCCAAGCAGTGAACAAGATTTAATGGATGCAGCAATTGATCATGCTTTATCTAAAGTGAAAATACTTGTTGATGGAAAAGTTTCACTGGCGATGAATCAAATTAATGCTTACAAACCCGCTTAAACTTACGACTATATTGTTGAACAATCATACTTGCCATATTGCATTTTTAAGCGCAAAATGCGCATCGAACCGCCAAATAGCCCGCGGAAAACGTGAAAAGTCAACCATAAGATATTCATCTTAGGTCTTACTCAGGAGACGCTAGCCATGCTATCTCGTTTATTAAAATGTAAAATTCACCGTGCAGTTGTGACACATGCTGAACTTCATTATGAAGGTTCTTGTGCAATTGATGGTGTATTAATGGACTTAGCAGGGATTCGTGAATACGAAGAGATCCACGTATGGAACGTCACTAACGGCAAACGTTTCACAACCTATGCCATCCGTGGTGAAGATGATTCAGGCATTATTTCAGTCAATGGTGGCGCAGCACACCAAGCTGATGTCGGCGATTTGGTGATTATTGCGACCTTTGGTGACTTCACTGAAGTAGAAGCAGATCTACACAAACCACGTTTAGTTTATGCCAACCCAAACAATACAGTGAGCCACACCGCTAACTGTATTCCTGTGCAAATTGCATAAGCTTTAAAAAGATTTCGAAAAAGCCAGTCAAAAATGAACTGGCTTTTTTATGCCTAAATAACAGTATTTCCCCAAAGCATACATACAAAAAATGCCTAAACAAAAGCCCTATTTAACGTAACCATACTTGTAAAACAGCTCAATGCTTTATTAAATGAATAGAAAATAAAGATAATTTGAAAAATATGGATATTATAAAAACGCTGAGTAAAGTCACAGTATTTGCAGAGTTGGATGCTGACCCACTAAACACCTTAGCCAGTTATTGTCGTGTTTTGCATTTACAAACAGGGCAAATGCTTTATCAGCTCAATGACTGTGCCGATCATGTTTATATTATTGCCTATGGACGGGTTAAACTCACCACCGCTTCAGGTTTATCAACCTATTTGGGCCGTCACGACATCGTGGGAGAAATGGGGACAATTTCCAAACAACCTCATCACGGTACAGTTCATGCCATCCGAGATACCACCCTATTTGCAATTCCGCAGCAACCATTTTTAGACTTCATTCATCAATATCCAAACGTTTTACTGACCTTGTCCCGACTCATCATTACTCGTTCACAACCCGATCTCCAGCATACCCATGCCATGAGTCATAACCGAACGCTATCAGTTATCCCTGCCACACCGCAGATTCCCGCCATTCATCTCGCAGAACAATTAACTGAGCATTTACAACGCTGGCCACATGTTCGCTTAGTCACAGCCGCACATGTTGATGCACTATTTGGCATTGGATTTAGTCAAACCCCACTCGACTACGGTGCGGATGATCTAAGATTACGTCAATGGTTAGCAAGTTTAGAAGAAAAGCACTGTTATGTCCTCTATGCTGCACACAGCCATGACGATGAATGGTCAAAACGCTGTTTACATCAAGCAGATCGAATCTTAATTTTAGCCGAAGCCAATCACTCACCTGTTCAAACCCAACTTGTCGATGTATTAAATCAATATGATTGGCAAAGCCCGATTGAATTGGTGCTATTACGCTCTGAGGGAGATCCCTCACCACATACATTGATCTGGAAACAGCTCTATCGTGCTCGTGCTCACTATTTTATCCATCCTTGGGCACAGGCTGATATCAGTGCTGTTGCTCGGCAGATCTCAAGTCAAGGTTTAGGTTTGGTACTTGGTGGTGGCGGTGCACGTGGTTTTGCCCATATTGGTCTAATTCGCGCATTGGAACAATTACATATCCCGATTGATATTGTAGGTGGAACCAGTATGGGCGCATTCGTTGCGGCATTGGTCGCATGTGGATTTGATAGTGTTGAAATGACCCATATCGCTTATGAAACCTTTGTTGCCCGAAATTACCTAAATGACTATACCATGCCTCGAGTGTCTTTAATCCGCGGACAAAGATTCCATAGTCGGCTACAAGCTATTTTTGGACATCAGCGCATTGAAGAACTGAAACGAACTTATTATTGTATTTCAACCAATCTATCAACGGGGCAAGCCGTCATTCACGATCAAGGTGAACTGGCAACGTGGGTCGGCACCAGCATGAGCGTTCCTGGCGTTGCGCCACCTGTGGCATGGCATGAGAATTTATTATGTGATGGTGGAGTCATTAATAACCTGCCCACTGATGTCATGCAAAATCTGGAAAGAGGTACCATTATTGCCAGCAATGTCAGCTTGCATGATGATATTCGTATACCGGGTATTGGTTTAAATGAGCCGGACCAAAGTGCCTTGCTCAACTGGAACAAATTGATTAAAGATAAGCTCCTGCCTGCACCACGACTGGCTGAGATTTTAATGCGTACTGCAACACTCGCCAGTGATACCATGATCCAAGCAGCCGCGATTGAACGGGCAAATTTACATATTCGTATGCCAATTGAGGGTATCGGCATGTTTGATTGGCATAAGCTAGATGAATTAGTAGAACGCGGTTATGAACATGCTTTAGCAACATTATTACCTATCCGCGATACGCTACCTTGATCCTCAATATACAGCGAGATCAATCTGATAATGATCCAATAAAGCATCTAAATATTGATAAGTCTCGGTGTCCAATTGCTGCATATAAATATTGAGAATTTTTCGACATTGTCGCTGTTTCTCTATAGGCATACGACGCACGATATCGAAGGTCACTTCCCATTGCGAACGTAACAAAGATGCATAGGCAATGTGATGTAACACCTGTTCATCAATTTGTGCAATTGCTGTCGCAACCACTTCTCTTGCTTCATCTTGCATATAATTCACCACCACCAACATATCAGGCCATAAGTGACGATGATCTGCGGCCGCCACGATACTTTGAATAATCTCGACTCGTCGTAATGCAGGCAAATTTGCAACATAATGCTGGGCCTGAACAGATAGAGCAGCAACAACAGGCAACATATCTTCCCAAAGTTGATCCTCCTGAGCAGCTTGGATAATGGCATTGATCACCGTTTCACCTTGCTGTACGGCTAAATCACCAAGTTCTTGTTTTAATTCATATCCAATATGGCTCATTAATGCCAATAATTTGGGCCAGACCAAACGTTGTGTCGGATCACAAATAATCAATAATGCCTGTTCTATACGCTCTTTCGGTAACACATGAACCAAATGATCAATACGTTCTCTGGATTCAATATAAAAAGCGATTTCCAACAGGTCACTTTCTTGCTCAACCATCTGAGCAACATCTTGCACCACAACATCAGACAACATGCTCACGAACCGCCCCATAGTCACAAAGTCACGTTGTTGCAAAAGAACCTGTGCAATCTCCATAATTTGATGCGTCGTTAAAAATACGAGTAGTTCTCGTGCCAATCGAGGATCAAGATGAACTGAAATCGCAGCAAGTGTTTCGGCAGGTAATTTTTTAGCAATTCGATATAAATTTTCAGTCGATAGATGCACCGCAATTTGTGCCACGATCAGCGGATCTAAAAATCGTTTCACCATGAAAACATTTAACCCATTTGGCAACCAATTGACCCAAGTTGCCAAATATCGAAATCGTGCTTTTTGTTGATCTTGTAATAATTCAATTACTGCAAAGCGAAATTGTCTCAGGCTTTCTGGTGCTATTGTTTGCAAGAAGACCAGTTGTTGTTCTGAAACATTTAGGGTCCGTGCAAGCTTTATAATTTCAGCATGTACTGCTAATCGAGTCATTTGTACTCACCTCTCCGTTTTATTCTTGAAAAGGAAGCGTAGAAAAAATGGGACTTGAAATAAACGCTGGTTAATTTTTCGATTTTCGTCTAGAACCGTTTGCTGTAATTGCTGATTTAACCAAGCCAACTCTTGTGCGGATAAATGAGAAAAATCTTTAAGATTAATCACGGGTCTGTGTATTTGTTGTGCAAGTTGTTCCAGATCAGTCTGAACTGCTTTTTCCATGGGCGATCCCCTTACTTTATTGTTGTTCTCTATTTTGAGTTTATGCTCAATGATGACCGATTACCAATTTCACTGATTAATGGAAAATAGTATGGTCTCTCGGAATTATTCTTGATTTTTATAGAACAATTCATTCTATAAAAAATTCTTTTTCTCTTAAAAAATCTAGTTATAATCAGGACACATCGCTTCAGGGCGGGGTGAAATTCCCCACCGGTGGTAAGTTAGGCTTTGATCATCAATGACCTAATCAGCCCACGAGCCTGTATATTGAGGGACAATGAAAATATTCCCCCGATATATTCGCAGATTTGGTGAGATACCAAAGCCGACGGTATAGTCCGGATGAAAGAAGACGAAACCACTGGAACAACTTCAGCTTGTTTTAGTGCACGCTTATTTTTACATCAGTCCTGAAATGTTCAACCGTATCCTATTTACGAGAGCGTTTCATTATGTCCAGTTTAATTCAACCTGAACTTTTCTTTTCAGCCCTTTCTCCTGCTGAACAACGTATTCAACAAGCTTTAGAAGATATCCGCCAAGGCAAACCTGTGTTGGTGATGGATGATTTTGATCGTGAAAATGAAGCTGACCTCATTATTGCAGCCGAAACATTGACCGTCAAAACCATGGCTCAAATGATCCGTGATGGTTCAGGTATTGTTTGTCTTTGCTTAACGGAAGAATTGGCAGACCATTTACAGCTTCCACCAATGGTCGTGGACAATTCCAGTCAGTTTAAAACCGCGTTTACCGTGACCATTGAAGCTGCGCATGGCGTGACCACAGGTGTTTCTGCCAAAGACCGTGTCACTACTGTATTTGCAGCCACTCAAGAAGGTGCTGTTGCCAGCGACCTCAGCCGTCCGGGTCATGTTTTCCCATTACGCGCACGTAATGGTGGTGTACTCACACGTCGTGGACATACCGAAGGAACGATTGATCTAGCGCGTTTAGCAGGTTTAAAACCGTCTGGCGTACTCTGTGAGTTGACCAATCCTGATGGTTCGATGGCTTCGGGCATTCAAGTTTTAGCGTATGCTCAAACCCATGGTTTAACAGTGATTAGTATTGAAGAACTGGTGCAATATCGTTTAAAGCATAATGTTTAATTTAAAAAATAGCCTCGAATGATCGAGGCTTTTTTATCAATCAATTTTTAAGAAACCTTTCGTTCTGCATTTAACTGATCAACACACTCAATTAATTCATTAAACTGGGAAATCTGTACAATCGGCTGTGCTTGGGCTAATTCCTCTACGGTGCCATAACCATAGTTTACGGCAATGGTTTCGATCCCATGGGCACGTGCGCCAATCACATCATATTGACGATCACCGACCATAATACATTGCTGCGCATCTAACTGCTCTTTTTCAAGAATATAAGCAATCAAATCCGCTTTATTGGTGCGCTCGCCTGTGAGTTCACTGCCATACATTTCAGTAAAATATTGATCTAAGTTGAAATGAACCAAGATTTGTTTTGCATAAATCGTTGGCTTCGCTGTAGCTAGAAATAAGCCATATCCCTGAGCTTGCAGTTGTTGTAAGGTCTCAGCGACCGTTGGATAGACTTTGTTTTCAAATAGACCTATAACAGAGAAACGTTCACGATAAGCAGCCAACGCCTGTTCAGCCAGAGCATCATCCTGCGTATTCAATAGTTTTGCCAATGAAGCTTTGAGCGGAGGACCAATAGTCCAATCTAAATCAAACTCATCTGCTAATGGTTGACCAAGCTGTTCTAAAGCAAAACGAATAGAACCATGAATCCCTGCTTTGGGATCAGTCAACGTACCATCTAAATCAATCAGAATATTTTTGATCGTCATTCACTCAATCTCTTCAAGCCTTACACAACATAGTCGAGAGTTTCCCGAAACTTATCTATACTTATACTAACGTAAATTAAAACATAAAAGGAAATTGCAGTGCGTCCTACCGTACTTTGTTTTTCAGGTTTAGACCCATCAGGCGGCGCTGGTTTACAAGCGGATATTGAAGCAATCGGGCAAAGTGGCACTCATGCTGCAATTGCCTGCACAGCGCTCACCATTCAAAACTCGCAGCAAGTGTTTGGTTTTGAAGCGACCTCAAAAGAGTTACTACTCGCACAAGCCAATGCCGTGGTTGATGACCTCCCGATTAAATGTGTTAAATCAGGCATGTTAGGCACCACAGATAATATTGCGGCTTTGGCTGAATTTTTACGTGCTCATCCAGATTATTTATATGTACTCGATCCTGTTTTAGTTGCAAATAGCGGTGGCTCATTGGGAGATCAGGCAACATTAGTCAAAGCATTTGTTGAACTGATTCCACTAGCAACCGTGATTACGCCCAATACCGTTGAGTTAAGAGCGTTAACAGGCGTAGAAGATATCGAACAAGCCACAGAAAAACTTTTTGAAATGGGTGCAAAAGCGGTGCTGGTTAAAGGTGGACATGAAGATACGCCTGATCATATCCGTAATGTACTGTATGCTGATGGAAAAATGATTGCAGAAAGCCGTTGCCCTCGTTTAGAAGGTCAATATCATGGTTCAGGCTGTTCTTTAGCCAGTTTTATTGCTGGACGTTTGGCATTGGGCGATTCGTTAAAAATTGCGGTTCAGCATGCCGAAACATGGTTATTTGGTGTATTAAAACATGCGGAAACACCCGTCCTGAATGGGCAAAAGATTCCAAAACGGTTTTAAGTCGCTTATAACAAGATCAATATTTCTCTACATCATTCATTAAAAAAAGGCGCATTCAGCGCCTTTCTTAGTACCCACAGATTATTGCGGAATACGCAACACCTGACCAGGGAAAATATCATCTGCATTTTTTAG
The DNA here is from genome assembly GCF_022549355.1 of Acinetobacter sp. NIPH 2699. GTDB lineage: Bacteria > Pseudomonadota > Gammaproteobacteria > Pseudomonadales > Moraxellaceae > Acinetobacter. Next base: position 132,355 of record NZ_JAKZGL010000005.1, on the reverse strand, counting down.
TAGTGGTCGATTCGCTTCAAAAATTTTATTGTATTGATTTGGATCACCATAATACTCTTTTGAAATCTTAGATAAATTATCACCTGATTTAACCGTATAGAACTTACTTTCAGGTTCAGCTGTCTCAACCGTCATTTGATCATCAACTTGTGCCACATGGTCAGTATTACCAACAGCAAGTACAATCTTTTCTTTATCGGCTTGGCTCTTTACCTGCCCTTTAATCACAGCAGTATCAGTCGTACCATTATAAGTCACTGCTAAACCTTCGATACCTAGACCTAAACTTTTGATTAAACCTAATAATTTATTTGCAATTTCCTGAGCCGAAGGCTCAGTTGATGATGCTGGCGTAGCTTGTGGTTCTGCTGGAGCTGTATTCTTCTTACCAATACCTTTAACAAAATCAAAAAGACCCATTGTTTTTTCCTCTGTAATTATTGATGATGCTTGGTCAAAGTCGACCTAATTTCTAGTTATACCTAAAAAAAATATTTCGCTGGTTTCAATTTAAGCAAGTCTTGTAACTCTATGTATATTTTTAAGTTAATTCTCCAAAATGAGCTACAAAAAAGCGACTGCATGGTGGCTTTCGATCAACTCAAAGCATTAGGCAATTTAGACATCTTCTCCCACGTTATTAGTCACATAATCAATTGCAGATTGGACTGTTGTAATTTTCTCTGCCTCTTCATCTGGAATTTCAATGCCAAATTCTTCTTCAAAAGCCATAATAAGCTCAACGATATCCAAAGAGTCAGCACCTAGATCATCTGTAAAAGTTGCATTAAGCGTAATCTCATCCTCATCTACACCAAGTTGCTCAATGATGATTTCTTTAATACGTTCTGCTATATTTTTCATAAAGTTTCCTTTTGTTGTTATGATTTAATACGTTATTTTGAATAGCACAAATTTTATACACCCAAATAGATTCTATTGGTATTCCAAACCGATTTCTTTCTTGTAAAAATATGTATATTCTCTACGCTCTTCTAAAATTTAGATCATAAAAAAGCCACCTTACGGTGGCTTTCGATCATGCAAGATGATTAACCAAGTTTCTTGGTTACATAATCAATTGCAGATTGGACTGTTGTGATTTCATTTGAATCTTCATCTGGAATAGTGATGTCAAAGTCATTTTCAAAAGACATAACAAGTTCAACCAAATCCAAAGAATCAGCACCTAAATCATCCATGAAAGATGCTTCATTTTTGATCTCTTCAGCACGCATACCTAATTGTTCAGCTACAGCTTGCTTGATGCGTTGTTCGATATCGCTCACAGGAATTCTCCTCATTGCTTGTGGCGTTTTAATTTGCCACTAGTTTAATTGAATATTAAAATTTTTAAAAGTTTATCCATCGCCACTTAGGCCATGTATAAACCACCATTTACGTGTAAAACTGTACCAGTAATGTAACTAGCATTATCGCTTGCAAGGAAACTCACTGCATTTGCAATATCTTGGGGTTCACCTAGACGATTTAAAGCTACTTGATCGATCATTTTTTTACGAACATCTTCGCTTAACTGATCAGTCATTTCAGTTGCGATAAAACCAGGTGCAACACTGTTCACCGTAATCTGACGGCTCCCCATCTCTTTCGCTAAGCTACGACTGAATGCTTCAATCCCTGCTTTTGCTGCTGAGTAATTGGCTTGTCCAGGGTTAGCAAAATGTGCAACCACTGAACTGATGTTAATAATGCGTCCAAAGCGTGCTTTGGTCATGCCTTTCAATACCCGCTTGGATAAACGGTAAACGGCTTTAAGATGGATATTGAGAATGTCATCCCAATCCTCTTCAGACATACGCAATAACAAATTATCTTTGGTGATTCCCGCATTGTTGACCAACACCAGAACCGAACCGTATTGCTGCTCGATATGTGAAACAAGTGCATCAATTGCCGTGCCATCACGAACATCGAGTACCGCACCTGTTCCATGCTCAGCAAAACTGTCTGTCAGTTTTTGCGCGCCTGATTCAGAGGTCGCGGTGCCAACCACAAAAAAACCGTCTTGAATGAGTTGCTGTGCAATTGCTGCGCCAATACCTCGGCTTGCTCCTGTCACTAACGCAACTTTTCGTTGTTGTGTCATGCAATTTTTCCTTCTGCCACTAACACTGCGTTTAGGGCATCTTCCATACGTGCTTTGCTATCAATGGCAAATGCTTTTTCTATGTTCGGTAATCGCTTGGCAAGATTACTCAGTACTGTACCCGGTCCACATTCGACCACATACTGAATACCCTGATCTTGTAGATATTGCATCGTACGCGTCCATTGTACCGATTGATACAATTGAGCAGTTAATGCCTGACGTAATTGAGCAACATCCGTAGCGATTTCCGCGTTGACATTTTGTATTACAGGAAGGTGGGGTAGCTCAATGGCAGTTTGTTCCAAAGCATCAGCAAACTGTTCTGCTGCTGATCTCATCAATGAACAATGCGAAGGTACAGAAACAGGCAATGCAATGGCTTTACCCGATTGTTCTTTTGCCTCAGCCATCACTTGCTGAACCAATGCAGTACTGCCCGCAATCACGACTTGACCTTGCGCGTTATAATTTGCAGCCTCAACCGAACCCTGACCTGTGGCAGATGCATTTTGACAAAGCTCAATCACTTTTTCATCAGCCAAACCAAGGATTGCAGCCATCGCACCTTCACCTTGAGGGACGGCACTTTGCATAAGCTTGCCACGTAAATTGACCAACTTCACTGCATCACCCAGCGTCATTGCTTCAGCTGCAACTAACGCACTGTATTCCCCTAAAGAGTGTCCAGCCAAGTATTTCGGTACGATCCCCCCTAGCTCTAACCACACACGCCACAACGCGATACTTGCGGTGAGTAACACAGGTTGGGTATTTTCAGTTTGGTCTAAACCTTCACCACTTTGAGCAATCTGCCAAAGGTCAAAACCAAGCGCTTCCGATGCTTCAGCAAAGGTGTCTTGAACAACACTAAACTGCTCTGCAAGTTCAGCCAACATACCTACTTTTTGCGAGCCTTGACCCGGAAAAACAAATGCTGTTTTTGTTGCTTGAGCAGCCTGCTCAAGTCGTTTAGTCGACATATAAAAATCCTTAAATTAGTCTATTGCCAATTTCATCAACACTCATGATTCTACATGAGAATGACGATAGACTCTTTAGCGATGCGGCAATTTAACATTGATTAAATCTTTTTATAATTGCGAAAAACAACAAAAAAGGGAGCTTTCGCTCCCATTTTTTCTATACTTTAAGCTAACGCTTAATGCATATGATTCAATTATTCAGCATCAGCTGCTTTAGCGAATAATTGACGACCACGGTAAATACCATCTTTAGTCACGTGGTGACGACGATGAGTTTCACCCGTAGTTTGGTCTACAGATAATGCATTCTCGGTTAAAGCGTCATGTGAACGGCGCATGTCACGGCGAGAGCGACTTTTACGGTTTTGCTGAACGGCCATGATGGCTCCTTACAAAGATCGAAAAAATGGATCAGAACAAATTCGGTTGTCTTAACTCAACATTATAACATAAATTATGAGCTAAGTTTACCCTTCAGGCCTGCCAAAACATCAAACGGATTATCCCGCTTTTCTTCGACATCATCCTGAGTGGCAGGTCGATGCTTATGCTCACAAGCATCATGCTTAGGAGATAAAGGCATCAACAATAACAGTTCATCTTCTAGTAATGCGAGTAAATTAATCGATGCGGGTGTATCAAAATCACCTTTTTTCGAAGATTCACTTTCACCTAAAACGATGAAATCAGCATCCTCATCCAATCGCTCTATCAGTGACTCATCATCAATCAAAGCTAAATGAACGTCTGAAACCAATTCAATTTCAACAGTTCCCAAACAACGTTGGCATTCCATTGGAACTTTAGTTTCAATATGTCCATCTAACCATACAATACGATGATAGATATCCATTGATAGCTTACAGTCTATGTTGGTCAATTGATCATCAATTGAACCAACAGCTTCTCGAGCAATACGAGCAAAGCGAGACAATGGCAGTGTTCCTGACCATGTAAAGCCCTGTTCAGCCCATTTAAATGGCTCGATTTGGCTTGGAAAAGTATTTGCTGACATAATTAAGGCGGCAATTCTACAAATTCATCGGTACTCTGTCAAAGATTAAGATACAATTTTGCACTTCTTTCGACAGAACTCAGGGTAACACAGCAATGCACCTGTTGCAGCCGCAACTTGAAGTAACAACTTTATTACTTGTTAGCACCCATTCAACCTCTGTTCCTGTGTTAATGCCAGATCACGTGCAACATGTATCATGGCAAAACTTAACGACAGAATCAGAACAGGTCGATTGGCTTATTTTACACTTTAATTCTTGGTTTTCCCACCATAATGTCACTTTAGTCAAAGGAGATTTTGAACCTGAATATTTCCCTGCCACTTTGATTGAACCTGCCAAGATTCAATTTGCACATGGTTTTTTTAATAGTGCCTTGCATGAAATCAGCCATTGGACGATTGCGGGTGAAAAACGCCGTTTACTCCCTGATCTTGGATATTGGTATGCACCTGATGGGCGGACGGCAGAACAACAGGCTTTATTTGAACAGGTTGAGATTAAACCACAAGCGATTGAATGGTTATTTGCAACTGCATTTGGGCGAAAATTCCGTGTGTCTTTAGATAATTTGACAGGCGATAGTGGTAACGGAAATCAATTTAAAGATCATGTTTTTGCACAAGTACAACGTTATTTTTCTGGCGAAGCAAAGTTACCACGTGATGCAGCGCATTTTATTGATTGCATTTGTCTTTGTACACGCAACGGCTCACCATTACAACTCAATGAATTTAAACGTGAATACCTTGATTAAATGACAAAATTATCACAGCAAAGACTTGCAACATGCCCACAACACGTTTCATACTAAATTCAGCCATAAAGATCAGGGAGTTATAATAATGTTGCATTTACATATTCATCCTGAAAACCCACAGGCTCGTTTAATCACTCAAGCCGTCGAGCGTATTCGTGCGGGTGATGTTGTCGTCTACCCGACTGATGCCGCCTATGCGATTGGCTGTCAGATTGGCAATAAAAGTGCGATGGAACGGATTGCTCAAATTCGTGGTTTAGGTCCAAAACATCAATATGCGATTATGTGCTGCGATTTGTCTGATATTGCAACCTATGCCAAAGTCGATAATGCGATGTATCGACTGTTAAAAAACAATACCCCTGCTGTAACAACCTTTATTTTGCCTGCGACCAGTGAAGTACCGAAACGTTTGATGCATCCAAAGAAAAAAACCATCGGTCTGCGCATCCCAAGTAATCCAATTGCCCAAGCATTATTAAAAGAGTTAGATGAGCCGTTACTGACCAGTACCCTGATTTTACCTGATCAAGCTGACCCTTTGGATGACCCATTTGATATTGAAAATCAGCTTGGCAAGCGTATTGATGTATTTATTGATGGTGGTTTTGGAATGTTAGCAACGACAAGTATTGTGGATTTATCTGGTGAAAACCCAGAAATCATCCGACGTGGTATCGGTGATGTCAGTGCTTTTGAATAATCTGAAACAATAAAATCGAGTCATAAGTAGAGCTTAATATCAAACCATTGCTTCAATAAACCTGTAGATAATACGTGATGCACAGATGTTTTAATAACAAGTGCATCCACTGTTTCAATTACAACAAGCTCATCCCGCACCTGCTTTACAAGTCGATTAGGTTGGTTTTTTTCCAAAAAATTTATTTTTTCATATATATAGCACAACTTAAACCACAGCCAATTGATCATAAAATCATAAGCGTATTATTCAATAACGGAATGAAATAAATATAATCTGATTATTTATTTTTAGAATCATTTATTTATGATGAATATAGTCTTTTTTTAGCTAATAAAATAAATAGCTCAATTTAACAAAAGTTATATTATTTTTATAAAATATCATCATAGCCCTATTATAAGCATAGATTTATAGATATTTCATCTAACTAAACCTGCATAACTAAGAACGATAAATGATTTTTGTCACTAAAACTATTCATGCAATATTGTACGCTTAATTCACAACCAGTCGAGAAGATAGCGATGTCTATTTTAATCCATCCAGAGTCACGACGATTATCTAAGTCTGAACGTGCGATGGCTGTCGTTTATGAGGACAGTAAATCTCGTGCCTTATTACATCGAATTGAACAAATTGCGCCGAGTGAAGCCAGTGCCTTGATTATTGGTGAAACAGGTACAGGCAAAGAATTGGTTGCCCGACATATTCATATGTTGAGTCATCGCAAAAATGCGGCTTTTATTGCCGTGAACTGTGGTGCCTTGACTGAAAGTTTGGCAGAAAGTGAACTCTTTGGACATGAAAAAGGAGCATTTACAGGCGCAATTCAAAATAAAATCGGTTGGTTTGAAGCCGCCAATGAAGGCACTTTATTTTTAGATGAAATCGGTGATTTGTCACCAACCCTGCAAGTCAAACTGTTACGTGTCTTGCAAGAGCGAGAAATCTACCGAGTGGGTTCATTAAAACCGATTAAACTGAATATTCGGATTATTGCTGCCACCAATATTCGACTTGAAGCTGCGGTGCAGGCAGGTAAATTCCGCGAGGATTTATTTTACCGTTTAAATGTCGCTCGTTTGCATGTACATCGTCTGGCAGATCGTCCTGAAGATATTTTGCCTTTGGCAAATCATTTTATTGAAGAATATTGTAATCGTCTAGGTTATCCCTATGCCAAGCTGAGTGCAATCGCTATACAAAAGTTATTAAAATACAACTACCCTGGCAATATTCGTGAACTGGAAAATGCCATTCACCATGCCCTGTTGGTCTGCAAAGATAATATCATTCAGCCCACTGATTTTTGTTTTGCAACACTCAATGCACAGGCAAAAGAACGTCCTATGCATTCATCACATTCATTCGATGATATTGCGCATCGTTACACAGATCATCCTGCAATTTCTCAATTGCCTAAACAACATTTACAACAAGCCTTACTGAAACTGTTTGAATCAGATCATCATCATGTCGATGAAAATCTGGATGCCTTGATTGAAGAAACAACGATTCGGGTGGCTTATGAATATTGCCATCGTAATCAAATGCAAACAGCAAAATTGTTGGGTGTCAGTCGCAATGTGGTGAGAGCTCGTTTACTTAAATATAAACTCATTGGTGATGAGGCGATACCTGCGTTCGATATTTCACTTTAGTTTTTATATAAATGCCTAACGGGCAACAGCCCGTCTATAGGCAATATTTTTACCATGCAAATTGATAATGTCCCAGCGGTTCCGCCACCAGATCCAATAATTGTTCTGGTTCCGTTTGGCTAAAATCGGACAGAATATCATTGCGAATAGCAGTCAATCGTATATCTTCCCGATGACGAGGATGTGGCAAGGTGACAGGAAGAATACGTTTAATTCGTCCAGGATGCGGCTGCATAACCACCACGCGATCCCCGAGAAAAACCGCCTCATCAACATCATGCGTCACGATAATCATGGTGATTTTTTCAGTCTGCCAAATACGCTGTAATTCCTGTTGTAAATTGGCGCGGGTCAAGGCATCCAGCGCACCAAATGGCTCATCCAGTAATAGAATATCAGGACGATTGACCAATGCTCGAGCAATGGCAACCCGTTGACTCATCCCACCTGACAATTGCGATGGATAAGCATTTTGGAACGCAGTTAAGCCCACCAATTCCAAATGTTCATCAATGGTCTGATCTTGTTCAGCACGGCTCAAATGACTATTTTCCAGTGCTAAACGGACATTCTCCCGTACTGACAGCCACGGAAATAAACGATGATCCTGAAACACAATCCCCCGTTTTAAACTGGTTCCCACCACAACTTGGCCATCAACTTCTATATTGCCCTGAAAGGATTGTTCCAGCCCTGCCAACAGTCTCAGTAGGGTTGATTTTCCACAGCCGCTACTGCCGACAATACTGATAAATTCTCCAGCCTGAATATCGAGCGAAATATCTTCAAGTACTTGCAAATCCTGATCATTTTTCTGCTGATAATATTTATTGACCTGCTGAATCTTTAATGCGCCAGTTATATACGTCATCAACGTCCCCCTGTTGTAAAACAAATATAATAAAACCTGAATTGCATTAGAATGTAGCAAGTGCCACTTCAGTCGATTTAATCAAAACTAAAACCTCTGAACCAACCTGTAAATTTAAACTTTTTACTGAACGGGTGGTAATCACTGATGTGAATAAACCCGCTGGTGTTCTGACATCAACCTCAGTCACGACTGAACCTTCGATAATTTCTTCAACCACACCTTTAAACTGGTTACGCACATTAATCACAAGTGAGCTCATATTCTAAAACCTATATAAAACAAAAAAACATTCAATTCATATTAATCACTTTATATTTATATTAAAACCAATAATAAATGATTTTCATTGCATAAAAAATAATATTTATAAATAATAAAATAAAACCCAACTTAACCACATTAATCTCCAAAAACAAAAAATCACCCTCATATTTAAATATATCAGGATGATTCATCATTATTTTTTGATTTGATCATAAGCATTATATTGATTGGTATAGACCTGATCAGCCTTAATCTGTTCTGGTTTTAATTGTCCATCCTTTTCTAGCCAGTCAATCCAGAGTTTAAAATCTTCCTCTTTTAATTTACCGCCATCAGCAACGCCCCAACCATAAAAATATTTTAAGGCGTCAGAATTTTCCATACGCTGACGTTTTTCGATAATCTTTTCAAAACGAGCAATCACTTCTTCCCGAGGATGTGCATTTGCCCATTCAAAGGCTCGACCGATAGCAGTCACAATATGGGTTGCAGTATTGGGGTTTTTATCTAGATAACGTTTGGACATGGCATAAGCCCCTAAAGTTTTATCTCCAAACATTTCCCAGTCACGATACAGCACACGTACATTACCACGCTCAATCGCTGGTCCTGTCAAAGCTGCAACCTGTACATGCCCCTGACGTAATGCCTGCTCACCACTACCAGGCGGAACCACCACTAAAGTCACCTGTTTAATTTCGTCAGCCGTTAATCCTCCACGTTTTAGCCATTCTTTGAGCATCACCTCTGCCTGTGCCCCTAGAATATTCACTGCCACTTTTTTGCCAATCAGATCACGAGGCTGTTTAATCGAACTATTTTCAAGGACATAGTAGCCTTTGTTATCATCTGGCGGAGAACCATAAGCAGCGACAACTGCGACCATTGGCGCCTTACCAGCAACCACATTGACAATCGAACCGACAAATGAAGAGCTACTAATATCCACATCTCCAGTTAAAGCTGCCTGCAAACCTTGTGGGCCTCCTGTTGCAATCCCAACATAGTTCGGTTTCACAGGCGCAAGATAACCTAGATCTTCGGCAAGTGCGATCGGCCCAACCACACCTGCTGCCCCCATATAATTAAAACTCAATGTCTCTAAGGGTTTCCCCACAACATTCAATTCACCTTGTGCTGGGTTTGGATCTTGTTTGCTACACGCAAATAAAAATACACTGACACAGATCAAAATCGAACTTTGGATAAGTTTTAAAATATTTGAAGCATGTTTATATTGCATATTCATCTTCATCCTGTTCTTTTCCATGCGGTAAACCGTTTTTCAATGGCAAGTAATAAATAGTTAAATGAAAAACCAAATGTAGTGATACTGATAATCCCCACAAACATTTCAGGAATCTGGAAGTTATATTGAGAATAAATAATCAGATAACCTAATCCTGCTTTAGCACCAATCATTTCAGCCGCAATCAATAATAAAATACAGCCTGTCCCTGCCAAACGAATGCCCACAAAAATTGTAGGAATAGCTGCGGGTAAAATCACTTTAGTAAACAGTTTTAAATCATTTAAACCCAGTGTACGAGCCGATTTAATCAGTAATGGGTCCACATTGCGTACCGCTGAAATAGTACTGAGTAAAATCGGGAAAAAGCAGCCAAAAATAATCAGTCCAATTTTAGAAGCTTCACCAATTCCTAAAAACAGCATAAATACAGGTAATACTGCCAATGCACTGGTATTACGCAGCAGTTCCAGTAATGGATTTAAATAATCAGAAAAACCACGATACCAACCAATCGCAAAACCCAATGGAATGGCAGTAAATAGCGAAATAAAAAATGCCCCCAAAGAACGCGTTAAACTGGCTTGTAAATGCACAAAAAGTTGACCATTTACAATCAGATTCCAACCTGCTTCCAATACTTTACTAATCGGAGGTAAAAAAGCAGCATCAACAATATTTAAACGCGGTAAGGCTTCCCATAATGCAAAAAACAGAATCAGTACGATGCTACGTTTATAAAGCAAGAATACCCATTGCCAATCATAATATTTGCTCTGAACAAGCGCTAAAGGGTTTGAAATCTGTTTAGCCGTTACAAGGGCTGTTTTTGAACTACTCATCTGAATCACTCCTTATCATTTTATTCTTCAAGCGACGGCAAGTTGACTGTGTTTTTCTAAAGCTTGCGCTTTGTCCACTTCTTCACGCAGTAAAGTCCAGATGTGATGCCGTAGTTGCCCAAACTCCTGATTAGAGCGCACATCCTCCTGTTGATTTTTTAAGCTTTCAGGCACATCAATCACGGTTTTAATTCGTCCCGGCCGTGACGTCATAATGGCAATGCGTTGCCCTAAATAAATGGCTTCATCAATGCTGTGCGTAATAAAAATCACGGTCTTGCCCGTTTGCTGCCAAATACGCAGTAGCTCACTCTGTAAAGTTTCCCGTGTTTGGGCATCAAGGGCGGCAAAAGGTTCGTCCATCAACAACACATCAGGGTTATAAGCCAGCGAACGAGCAATGGCGACACGCTGTTTCATACCTCCTGACAGTTCACTCGGATAATGCTGTCCAAAATCTGTCAGACCTACCAATTGCAAAAAATGTTGTGCAGTTTGACGACGTTCTGCTTTGGCAATGCCTTTGGCTTCCAAGCCAAACTCGATATTTTGTAATGCCGTCAACCACGGAAATAATGCGTATTGCTGAAAGACAATGCCACGATCTAAACCCGGTCCAGTGATCGTTTTGCCATCAATGGTGATCTCTCCACGACTCGGTGTGGTCAAACCAGCCAATAAATCCAGTAAGGTCGATTTACCACAACCACTTGGCCCAACAATCACCAAAAACTCACCCGCCTTGACCTGAATGGAAATATCATCGACTGCGACAAAATCGGCAGTAATCTCTCCTTTTACTTTCTTCGCAGGAAAGGTTTTATATACATGTTCAATCTTTAAATGACTACTCATTGTTGTACTCCTGTTTTGCCGTTTCCCACGTTTTTCTGGATGCTCGACAAAAACCTAATCTTATGATTTAAAATAATTTATGTTTTGAAAATCACTAACGCCGCCAAGCCAGCCAGTGTCGTTCAACAGCTAAGGCGATACTGTTTAAAGCCACACCAATCAGTCCAATCACCAGCAAGCCAAACACAATCAAACTGACATCCAATGCCGCACGCCCTCGAATCACAATATTGCCCAGACCAATGCCATAATTAGCCAATAGAAACTCTGACCCGATGGTGGCCAACCACGCAAAAATCAGTCCCAACTGCAAACCGACAAAAATTTGTGGTGCAGCCGCAGGTAAAATCAATTTGCGTAATTGCTGCCAACGACTAAACTCATAGACTTGTGTCACTTCGTACTGATTAAGAGACACACTACGGATACCCTCAATGCTATGCAGTGCCACTGGATAAAATACGGATAGTGAAATAAATAAAATCTTGGCGCTGTTGCCATAATCTAAAAAGGTGGAAATCAGTGGCAACCATGCAAATAACGACGCTTGACGCACGACATTAAAACTTGGTGCAAACAAATAATTGGCAATTTTGGATGTCCCTACCAAGACACCAAAAGCAATCCCCAAGACACTACCAATCACAAAACCACTCAAATCACGCGCCAAACTTGCAGCAACACTTTGCCAAAACTCGAGCTGAAACAAATGAACCCAAGCGGTATGCAACACCGCAAGTGGAGAAGGAATCAATTTCGGATTGACCCAATTCAACCATGAAGCGAGACTCCACAGCCCAATAAAGCCAATGGGAATCACCAGTCCACGCCAGTTTAAGCTTTGCAATTTATTTAAAACTGTCATATCAACCTCCTAAAATGCCTGCTTCTGCCAACGGTTAAAACGCTGCTCAATGAATTGCAAGATGCTATCCAGCAAGTACCCCACCACACCAATCACAATAATTGACATATACACAATATCGGGTTGAATCAATTGCCGTCCCCAGACGATCAGATAGCCAATGCCCTCACTACTGGCAAGCAGTTCCACAAAGACCAATGCCAACCATGCCTGCATCACGCCTTGTCGTAAGCCACCCACAATATTGGGTAATGCCGCAGGAATAATGACTTTGCTAAGCGTTTGCCACCGACTAAATTCATAAACCTGCGCCACTTCAAGCAGTTTGGAAGAGACATTTAAAACACTTTTATAGGTTGCCACCATCACAGGCACCACCACGGCCAAAGCAATTGCCACGATTTTTAGACTTTCCTCAATCCCTAAGAAAATCAGCAATAAAGGAATCCAGCCAATCACAGGAAACTGGGCGATCAAGTTAAAGGTCGGATACAGATAGTCATAGGCTTTACGTGATAAACCAATCGCAAAACCCACCACTAAACCAATACCTCCGCCAAGTAATACGCTCCAGCCAATCCGCTGAAGACTGATCAGTAAGTTCTCACTCAGCTCACCTGTACCCAGCAACTCCCAAAAGGTCTGCCAAACCAGTTGTGGACTGGGTAAAATCTGTTCCGCCAACCATTGGCTTTTATAAAGAAAATGCCAGAGCACCAACACAACGAACGGTACAATGAAGCCAATCAGTACACGTCCGCCCCACTGCCCCAAATGGATGAGTCCATGACGCACCGTTGCCCAAAGCGGCAATACATCAAATTGATCAGCTTCGGTGGTCTGGATATTTTTGTGTTGATGAGAATTTGTCATATTAACCATCCACATTTGTTAAAATATCTATTTTTGAATCATCGGCTTGTTCTGCATGGCTGCTGCCGAAGGGATGCTTTAAATGCGTTAATACAATTAAGCCCACAAACACCGCAGCCAGTGGAAAAAATAACATTTGCAATCCCCACACATGACCAAACAAACCACCTAAAATACTGCCCAACAGACTGCCGACAGGTCCGATGAAAGAAGACAGTGCCGAGACATTTGCCATCCCAACACGACGACCCACCGTGGCAAATGCAGATAAATTCACCACATTGACCACACCTAGACCCAGTCCAAATAATGGTGCACCGACCCATAACCATTGTTCAGTCAATGGCATGGCTAAACACAACAAGCCACCAGCAACCAGAACAAAACCGAATTCATACAGTCTCTTTTCACCAAAATGCTCCAGCAATATCCCCGCCCCGAACAGCGCAACCATGTACACCACGCCATACAATGAAACTAAACTCGCTGCCGCCACTGCACTAAAGTCATAATGGCGAATCGCAATCACTACGATAAAAAAAGTGAAGTACATCATGGCAGCACTACTGGCAAACTCGATCAGTGCGGTATAACGCAATGCCAATCCCTGTTTAAGCAAATACACAGGTTGCAATAATGCTTGCCAACTCAAACGCGGTGCAGTCTGTCGATCCACCTTGTAGTCTTTAAACATCACAGGGGCAATCAGCACAGGCACGAGAAACAAGGTTGCCAATGCCCAGAAACCACCAGCAAAGCCCAGACTATGAATCAGCCAAACTGCCAACATGGGCCCCAACAACATAAAGCCAATCATGTGCGCGCCACGAAACCATCCCGCTTTAGCTGCACCAATCTGATGTAACTGGCTCATAAATACGGTATTCAGCGAGACAAAACGCAATGGCATACAAAAGCTCACCAACGTACTGCATAAAATCAGAAACCACGCTTGTTGCACCAATGGAATAAAGGAATACCAAATGCCTGCCAACAAACTACCTGTACTAAATAAAATCAAAGGCCCAAAACGTTGAATCAATGCACCTGTCGGTAAACCCATAAACAGAATGCCAATAATCTGGGAAGCAGCGATCAATCCCATTTCAAACTCTGAAGCCTTTAACTCGATGGCAAACAGTGAGATTGCCACTTTAGCTGTGCCAATTCCCAGACCAGCAGTTGAAGCAACCAAGATAAAACTCAACATAAATCGAGTTTTATCAGAATATTTTGGTAGCACGGGGCTAGTCATAAATCATCATCCAACAACAGCAAAACCACACAGCGATTACCTAGGTAAAAGCTATCTGTGGACAGCGGCTCATGACCACTGTCATCACAAATCAACATTTATTGAAGCCCAGTGCCTGTACCAGCGATGTGCTTACCATTGGCATCATATTTCGGCCAGTAGTTTTCTAGATTTAGCTGTTTCAATGCGTTATCAAGATATTTACGTTCAATCCAGCCATTCAGAGAGACATCTCGACGGATCAATTTATAATCTTTGGCTTGACCAATGGCACGAGTAAGCGCTGCAACGTAATAGTCATCAATGACTGGATTGACACGCTCAATCAGCTTGTAACCGTTAAAGTCACGGCGATATTCGTCGTAGGGGTTACCACTTTGTGCCCATATCTTGAATAGACCATCACGATTTGCCTCTTGCGATGCCCAATGCGCTTCCTTGACTAAGGTCGTCACAACACGTTGCACAATATGCGGATATTTTTTCTCAAACTCTTCACCGACCCACAAGGTGCTTGGGGTACTTAACAACGGGTCACGACGAATCTCAACAATCGGTTTAGCCACACCACGTGCCGCCAGTGCCCACGGGGTAATCACGGCTGCATCGATATCCCCAGTAGACAGTGAGGTACGCTGTGAATAAGGGTCCTGACTGATCAGACGAATATCTTTTTCTTCCAGTCCGTATTTACGTAGTACACGACCTACCGATAACTGTGTCGCAGTACCTTTGTGTGTCGCCCAAGTTTTACCCTTCAGATCCGTAACCGATTTTGCAGAAGAATCCGCAGGTACGGTGACATACACTGGCCCAAATTTGTTGGTGGTTAAAATGATCTTGTGTTTTAGACCAGTAGAACGCCCGACAATCAATGGCAAATCCCCATGCAGACCAAAATCAACTTTCTTATTGGCAAAAGCCTCATTTGTTGCAGGGCCAGCGCCTGGGAATAAATTCCAGACCACCTTGATCCCGTCTTTTTTAAATTCATTTTCCAACACACTACGTACCTGTGCATTCGCGGTAAAACCACCACCCGTTCTCGGTTTGCCTCCCACGCCCGCAGACGATACGCCTATCCGAACTTCTTTGGGATTTTCCGCAGCAAAAAGACTGGATGAAGCCACAGCAAAAACAGCACTTGCACTGGCAATAATCAATAAACGTTTACTTAACTCTTTCATGTTGTAATCACTCATTCAAAATAAATTAGAAGCCGTATTGGAACTGGGCCAATACTTCGGTGTAGTCTTTCTGGGTCGCATTGGCAAAGTTCCAGCGACTTAAACCCAGTTGAAATTTGGTGGTCTGAGCGAAAAAGAAGTTCAAGCCTGCCGAATGAATGTCGAGTTCACCGACTTCTTTTTTGCTTGAGGTATTGGGATCAAAGGTGTCATAGCGGTAATAGGCCTGAATGGATTTTGGCCAGAAGTCATCGAATTTTGCTGATGTTTTAATACTGTTATAGAACTGATCACCAACGGTATAGAACAGGGTGGCGGTTTGTCCTTCCGATTTCACTTCGGCAATATTGCCGCTAGCCACCTGCAAGGTATCGCGTATGCCCTTGTAATATTCATAGGTCACGCCAAACGGTGCATGGTTATAATAAATATCCAGACCCAGCACATCGTTGCGGCCTTTATCGGTCAGCAAATCGGTCGGTGTACCGCCAACAATATTGCTCTCGCCTTTCTTATAGGACGCACCAAACTTCAACTCACGGAAGATGCTGGCATAGTCCACCGGCAGGGTGAATGCCAGACGACCGACATAATCCTTATTATTGTTGTCATCGGTTCTGTTAAAACCATTCCCGTTGGTGACACCCAATGCATATTCCAGTAATGGTGCACGATAGTTCGCGGCATAGTCGGTATAAGGTTTAAGATCGCCACGTAAAACCAGACCAATCTGACGCGTACCCAGACCCAACTGCCCAATGGCACGCGCCTGAGTAATAGTCGGACGTAAATCTTCCGGAGATTGTGCTTCTTGACCGAATGGAATCTGCTGTTGACCGAATGCCAGTGTCAGCTTCGGATCTTCCAGCCCGCCATTGGTTGGAGCAAAGCTATATTGTAAGAAGGCATCTTGCAGGTTGAGATCACTGGTGTTGCTGCCATTACGTTTGGCATAACCAAAGGACAATTGGTAGGTCAGATTCTTACCTTCCTTGTAATCACGATACAAGTTACCGCGTACACCAAATTGTGCCAGTGGCACTTCAAAATTCAGCTTACGTGATTCCCATGCATTGGTATTGCCAGCCGATATGGGTGTAGAAGTATTCTGAATACGGGTTTGCACTGTACCAAAGAAGGTGGTATCCCGCGCTGACTTGACCGTGTTACGCTCACGTAAACGCTCCTGATCGTATTGATAATTCTCAAACTGAGCACGTAGACCATCGACATCACTTTTGGTGGCAATAATGCCCGAGGTATCTTCCTCGACATATTCATCACTGTCCGCAGCCCGTTCTGCTACAGCAGCAGAAAATCCTGAGGGTGGTGCGGCTGTCTGATTCTGCTGCAAGCTATTCACTTGTTGCTGCAATACTTCAAGCTGTGCCTGTAATTTTGCCAATACTTGATCATCCGCTGCCCATGCGTTCTGACCTGTTGAGAGAAATAACGTTGCTAATGCAACTGATGTTGCCAAAATATTTCGTTTCACTATACGCCCCTAAAATGCGATTAAAATAAATGAGTACAATGATTTAAATATTTACTCATCAATATGGGGTTATATATCAACAATCATGCCACTTTATAATTATTTGATTTTTATACTTTTCACTTTAACCGATATCCTTTTTATGGCTATTCTCGCTGTTGAGGTGCTGATTATTCAGCAGAATGCTTACTAACAAACAGCAGATTTAAACTGAAATTTATATCAATTTGATATAAGGATGAAAAATGTTTTATTTCATACATTTTTGATATACATATATATAAAACATATTAAGAAGAAAATAGACCTTCTTCATAAATACCTTTTGTTTCTCCTCATGGGAGAAATACAAAAGGGCATAAACAATGATGAAATAGGTCTAATAAACAACATAAAAAAGACCTCGTATTGTTGAATACGAGGTCTTTTTTGTCCTTAAATATATAAAAAATATTAAGACACTTTTTTATAAATTCGTCCCTCATCTTTTCTGAGCTGGCTAATATCCTGATTGACGATATTCTTAATGACTTTGCTTGGACGACCATCTACACCCACAGGAATATCTCCTTCGAGTGTGACACGTGAAGCGACTCTTAATTCACTGCCATAATCATCAATGGCACGGTGTTGCGTGGCGCGGTTATCCCAAATGGCAACATCACCCACAGCCCAACGCCAGCGTACAATATTCTCCCAACGCACAATATGATTTTGGAATAAAGTAAACAATAGACGTGAATCATCCTGACTTAAACCAGTAAAGTATTTAAAGAAATGCCCAAGGACTAGGGTTTTTTCACCCGTTTCAGGATGTACACGTACCAACGGATGTTCGGTTTCAATCTCCACCGCAGTGGTAAACAGTTTACGACCTTCCGACTCTTCTACCGAACCTGAAGTCACCCGATTGGCATAATCATAAACATTGCTATGCACAGCTCGCAGACTTTCCGCTAGCGTTCTTAGCTCTGGGCTTAAATCTTCATAGGCTCTGGCGGTATTGGCCCAAACTGTATCACCACCCACCTCTGGTGCAACCACATTTTTCAGGATGGTATATTTCGGGTAATTCGGCAAAAAAGTAATATCAGTATGCCAAGATGAGGCACGCCCGCCCCGTGAATCAATGGATAAAGTATGCTCTGTACCATCTTTCAGTGGCACACTCGGATGATTCAGTGGCTCACCCAACAATCGGGCAAAAGCTTCTTGTGACAAATCATCTAAATGCTGCTGTTCACGAAAAAACACCACTTTATATTGCAACAATGCTTGATTAATTTCGCTCACTGTTGCTTCGTTTAATTCTGCACCCAGTTTTATACCACTAATTTCTGCACCAATACGCCCTGTTAATGGCTTAACCTGAATATATTGATAAGCATCTTTTGATTTGGCTTGGTTAATACTATCTAACTGGCTCATATTATAACTTCCTCTACGGATATTGATTTAAATAAATATATAAGACTAGAACAACAAAAATAGTATCCACGATTAAAAATCATTCGTCATTAAAAAATTTAAGTTCTCATTAATAAATAATTATATTTCATTCTTATTTATTCATAATGATTTTTATTGAGCTATATTATAAATATGATTTAATCATTTAATACAAAAAACAAGAGGTCTATTCTCTAAACAAACCTCTATAAAAAATAAAAATTAATATTAATGATCAGTAAAAATATTTAATCCCTGTTGATTAAATACTTTAGCTAAATGTTCACGTCCATTTAAACTGCTCAGTCGTTGTGTGACTTTATCACGCCAGCGGTCTTGTGGCTGTCCCACGTTCTGCTGAAACTGATTTAGTGTTTTTTCATATTCACCAAGTGATGTTTCATCCAATTGTCGTTGCTGTTGATAGACTTCATGATGTAGTACGATTTTTTGTGGTAAACGAGGTTTTATCACCTGATTGCTTACACCTTGTGGATAGCCCAACGCGACACCAAATACGGCCACCACACCTTGAGGTAATTCTAATACCTCGACGACCTGTTTTAGATTATTACGAATACCACCCACATAGACAGATCCCAAACCCAAAGCCCGTGCTGCAATGGTCAAGTTCTGTGCAGCAAGTGCCACATCAATCGTACCAATCAGTAAACTGTCTACCGACTCTAAACCAATGGCATGTTCAATACCTTGTTCAGGTTCAGTCAACTGAATCACGTCACGGGAACGATTTAAATCAATCGTCCAGACTAAAAATAACGGTGCTTCACGAATAAACGCCTGATTCCCAGCCAGTTGTGACAGTTTATTTTTCTGCGCCTCACCCTGTACAGCAACCACACTCCACGCCTGTATATTGGACGATGTTGGCGCAGACTGTGCAGCGGCAATCAGTAAAGATAAATACTCTGGACTGATTTTCTGGCTGCTAAAATGTCGTAATGACGCATGTTGTAATACTGTGTTTAGCACAGGATGATTTAAATTGAGCACATCAGAATTTTGCAATAAATCACTGGGAATATGTTCCCCATAACGCTGTTGTAATAAAGGTTGAATTGTTGACATTTTAAATTCCACTTATCTGTTGTTTATTTTGCATTTACGTACATATTGGGACGGGCAATTTCCATAAATTTTTGTGGATTACCCAAGGCGGAGAAACCATAACGGGCATATAAACTATGAGCATCCCGAGTTGCCAGTAAAACACGCCTTAGATCCATTGCATTCACCTGTTGCATCAATTGGGCTATTAATGCCTTACCCACACCCTGCTTTTGGTAAGTATCCAAAACAAATACATCTGCTAAATAGGCAAAAGTTGCATAATCAGTAATCAACCGTGCAAAACCTATTTGTTGTGTACCCAAGAATGCTCCCATACAAAATGAATGAGTAATCGCCTGCTCCACCACAGCATAAGGAATCTCTTGACTCCAATAACTCCCTTGCAAATATTCATGGATCAGCGAAATATCAAAATCGGATTGTGCTGTAGAGTAATGAATTTGGTGAATATCAATGCTCATATCACGAACCTTATGGGCTTGGATTTGGGTATAGTTTATGAATCTGCTCAATCCCAGCCAGCACTTCATCATTGAGTACCAGATCGACACTGCCTAGATTTATTTTTAACTGATCCAGATTGGTCGCCCCAATAATATTGCTGCTAACAAAACGGCGACTATTCACATAAGCCAATGCCAATTGCGATGGATCTAGCCCATGCTGATGGGCAAGATCGACATATAACTGGGTGGCTTTTTCTGCATTTTCTCCCTTGTAACGACCGAAGCGTTCCCAGCGCGTCACTCGTGCACCTTCGGGTTGTGCACCATTTAAATATTTACCTGACAAATGTCCAAAGGCTAAAGGTGAATAAGCCAATAAACCCACATCTTCACGAATCGAGACTTCGGCATTGCCAATCTCGAAGGTACGATTTAACAAGTTATATGGATTTTGAATCGAAACCACCCGAGCCAAGCCTAATTTTTCTGCGGTATGTACAAACTGGCTCACACCCCACGGTGTTTCATTGGATAAACCAATATGGCGAATCTTGCCTGCCTTGATCAGACTATCCAAAACCTGCAAGGTTTCTGCAATCGGGATAATGTCCTCATCCTCTATATGCTGATAACCCAATTGTCCAAAATAATTGGTACTACGGTCAGGCCAATGCAACTGATATAAATCAACATGATCGACCTGTAACCGTTGCAAACTATCATGCAAAGCCGCTTCAATATTTTCACGGTTATGACGAGTTTTACCGCCTCGAATATGTGTCCCATGCGTGATTAAACGTGATGGACCAGCTACTTTGGTGGCAAGCAACACTTCATTACGTTTACCTGTTTTTTTTAACCAGCTACCGATAAAACGTTCCGTTTGCCCTTGTGTTTCTGGACGCGGTGGGACTGGATAACTTTCTGCGGCATCAATGAGGTTCACCCCCTCACCGACTGCATAATCAATCAGCGTATGTGCTTCTTGCTCTGTATTTTGTTCTCCAAAAGTCATGGTTCCAAGTGCGATGACACTGACATCAAGATCAGTTTTACCCAGTTTGCGGTATTGCATAAAAATATCCTAAAGCGCGAGATATACCGTATTTCAGGCACATCCCAATCGTAAAATTAATCGTTAAATGAAAATGTACCTTCCGAAACAAAGGTCACAGTCGGTCGTCGTGGTGTCGGTTTTTCTCTCGCCTGTAAAACTTCCGATAAATGCGCTTTACTTCCCTGTTGTCCGATCACAACAATCGCCTCAAGCTGATAATCTTCTGGAATATTCAGCAGTTTACGAACACGTGTCTGGTCATAACCACCAATCGCATGGGTATGCCAGCCCTTGAGTGAGGCTTGCAAGGCCAAATGCGCCCATGCTGCGCCAGTATCGAAAGAATGACTATGTAGCAGTACAGCACTCTCTTGCCCTGGTGCCACAAAACTCTTTTTGGACAATACCAAAACCAGTGCCGATGCCTGCGCAACCCAAGACTGGTTATATTCAGATAAAGTGCTGAACAATGTCTCCCAGTGTACGGTTTCCTTCAAAGCGTAGATAAAGCGCCACGGCTGGGAATTCCAAGCCGAAGGTGCCCAACGAGCAGCTTCAAACAACTGCCATAAAGAAGATGAATCAATCTCGACGTCTTGGTTAAAACCACGTGGTGACCAACGATTGGTAAATAAAGTATCAATCTCATGGTCAGTTTGTCGCAACTCACTCATGTCACTCTCCTTTCAAGATACCTTAGCGGCTTTGCGAGCCAGAACATATTGATTTTCAGGACGTGCCAGACCTAGATTTTCACGTAATGTTTTACCTTCATATTCAGTACGGAACAGACCACGACGTTGTAACTCAGGTACCACCAGTTCGACAAAGTCATTTAACCCACCCGGTGTACTTGGTGGTAAGACGTTAAAACCGTCTGCTGCTTCATTTTCAAACCATTCCTGTAACTGATCGACCACTTGCTCTACAGAACCAATCAATTGCCAATGACCACGAACGCCAGCAATCCATTCATACAACTGACGAATACTGAAATTATTTTTACGAGCAATATCCAGAATCAAGGCACGACGGCTAATATGGCTTTCTGTTTCAGGCAACTCTGGAAATGGTCCATCCAGATCATATGTTGATAGATCCAGACTACCGGCCAAGCCACTTAATAAACTCAGACCAGCTTCTGGACGAATTAACTGTGTAACTTGCTCATATTTTTCTCGTGCTTCTGCTTCAGTTTTTGCAACAAAGGCCGAAACACCCGGTAAAATCAGTAATTCATTTGCCGAGCGTCCATATTGCGCCAAACGACCTTTCACATCACGATAAAATTCCTGCGCACTTTCCAGCTCCTGATGCGCAGTAAAAATCACTTCAGAATATTTAGCCGCCAGATCACGACCCGGTTCAGAGGAACCAGCTTGTACAATCACCGGATAACCTTGCGGTGGGCGTGGTACATTCAATGCACCTTTGACCGAAAGGTGTTTCCCCTTATGATTGGGATGATGCAATTTCTCGACATCGTAAAACACACCAGATGGCTTGTCATACACAAAGGCATCGTCTTCCCAACTGTCCCAAAGTTTCTGTACGAGGTCCACATATTCATCGGCACGCTCATAACGTGTCGCATGTGCAGGTTGTTCATCATAACCAAAGTTATAAGCCGCATTGACTGATGCCGAAGTCACCACATTCCAGCCAGCACGACCTTTACTGATATGATCCAACGAGGCGAATTTACGTGCCAGTAGGTAGGGTTCTTCATAGGTGGTGGAGGCCGTAGCAATAAATCCGATATTCTTGGTGACTGCCGATAAAGCAGCGAATAAGGTTACAGGTTCAAAACCAGCAACCTTACTGGTTACACCGACTTTTTCATTGGCACCAAAACCAGCAGATAATCCGTCTGCCAAAAAGTAGGCATCGAATAATCCTTTTTCAGCAATCAAAGCCTGTTCTTTTAAATACTCAAAATCTAGATGTCGTTCAGGTGCTGCATCCGGTAGTCGCCATGCCGCGACATGCTGACCTGTTGCGGGAAGAAAAGCACCCAATCTGATTTTTCTACTCATTTTAAAGCTCCCCAAAGTTGATGTGGTTAAATTAGTTCCTATTATATTTTCAATTTTCATGCCACTATTTTTATTTATACTTTTCAAACAGTTAAATTATTAAACTATAGCTTTAGCGCTGCCTAAACAGCAACATGTGTTGCTAGCATGCATAAAAACACGCAATCAAGGCTTATTCTTTTCCAAAAACAAAGGCAGCCGAAGCTGCCTGTCATATGAATGATGATGCATCTCATCAAATGTGGTTTGTCACATACTGTAAACTCACCATTGTTATCAATCACGATACTTTTGCAGCTTGCTGAGCCAGCGTATACTGGTTTTCAGGACGTTTCAGACCGAGATTTTCCCTTAACGTTTTGCCTTCATATTCGGTACGGAATAAACCACGACGCTGTAACTCAGGCACAACCAAATCTACAAAATCATTGAGTCCACTGGGTGTCGTTGGCGGTAACACATTAAAGCCATCCGCAGCTTCATTTTCAAACCATTCCTGCAACTGATCAACCACCTGTTCGACCGAGCCAATGATCTGCCAATGCCCACGTACGCCCGCCACCCATTCATACACCTGACGGATAGTAAAATTATTTTTTCGCGCAATGTCTGCAATCAAGGCAGGACGACTACGTACCGTAGCATCCGCCTGAATGTCAGGGAAAGGTCCATCCAAATCATATTTGGAAAAGTCGATCCCTCCAGCCAGACCACTGAGCAATGAAAGCCCTGCTTCAGGACGAATCAGCTTGGTCAGCTCCTCATATTTGGCGCGTGCTTCTGCTTCAGTCTTTCCAACAAAAACTGAAACTCCCGGCAAAATCAACAGCTCTTCTGGTTGACGACCATACTTAGCCAGACGACTTTTCACATCGCGATAAAACTCCTGTGCACTTTCCAGCTCCTGATGCGCGGTAAAAATCACTTCAGCATAGCGACCAGCCAACTCCCGTCCTGGTTCAGACGATCCCGCTTGTACAATCACCGGATAACCTTGTGGCGAGCGAGGAACATTCAGTGCTCCTTTCACAGAATAATATTTACCTTTGTGGTTGGGATGATGCAGTTTATCAACATCATAAAATACACCAGACTCCTTGTCATACAAGAAGGCGTCATCTTCCCAACTGTCCCAGAGCTTCTGAATTAAATCCACATATTCCTGTGCCCGATCATAGCGCTCGGTATGAGGCGGTTGCTGTTCATAACCGAAGTTATAGGCAGCGGCAGCAGAAGCAGTTGTCACCACATTCCAGCCAGCACGTCCCCCACTAATATGATCCAGTGAGGCAAATTTACGTGCCAGTAAATACGGTGACTCATAAGTTGAAGAAGCTGTGGCGATAAAACCGAGGTGTTTCGTCACTGCAGACAGTGCTGCAAACAAAGTGACTGGTTCAAAGCTCCCCACCTTGCTACTCACACCAATCTGGTCATCTCCTGCCGATCCACCAAAATTAATCACAGGTGAATCTGCCAGAAAATAGGCATCGAATAAACCTCGTTCCGCTGTCTGTGCCTGCTCGATCAGATAATCAATATCCAGATGACGTTCTGGTGAAGCATCTGGATGTCGCCATGCTGCAACATGTTGACCTGTAGCAGGAATAAAGGCACCTAATCTAATTTTTCTACTCATGTTTTGCTCCAAATTTATTGCTAAGAAAAATGAATTCATTAGCTTTAATACAATTTGGATGCCAATATTTTTTATATTAAATATCAATTAATTAATTAATTTTAATTTTTTATGTGCTGTAGGTTCAGCATTATCCTGCTGATTAGGCGTCTCCTAATCAGCAGAAAAAATGACATCATCATTAGGTTATTCGTTATAAGGATTGTTTTAAGCTTAAAAACTCAGGGCATTGTGAAAGCACTTGTTTATGTTCCATCAAGACACTCCCTAAACGATTTTTGACAATATAAGTCATCACCACATTTAATTGTGAAATCATTATTTATAAATCTTTATAAAATTCAATAAAATAATAAGGAATTCTGCGTTTAAATATCTATTTTCCGATAAAGCATATCAATCAAACAGTACAAGAAAATGATTCCCCACAATAAAACTATTCTGTCATCAAAAAGTCTGATAATCGCTGTTTTTGAAAACCCTGTTCATCAAAGTTTTCTAAGCTTAACCATTGCTGATACGCATATTCTAATTCTGGCCATTCTTCATCGACAATAGAAAACCATGCTGTATTTCGGTTACGTCCTTTGACAATACGATCTTGACGAAACAGACCTTCATATTGAAAACCAAAGCGTCGTGCTGCTGCTTTTGATGGTGCATTACAATCATCACACTTCCATTCAACCCGTCTAAAACCCTGTTGAAAACATTGTTGTAATAATAAAAAAATGGTCTCAGTCGATGCTTTTGATTTTTTCATCTTATGCGAAAAATAAACATTGCCAATTTCAATCGCAGCATGCTCAAGTCTGGGATTTAAGAGTGCAATCCACCCTTGCACTTCTCCATTTACCTCGATAAGAAAGTGCGTTGAATCGTTAAAACCAAATAAGTTTTGCAATGAATCTCTGAGGCTTTGTCGACTTTGTGGCGCTGTATAAGGAAGATAAGTCCAACATCCTTCATTGGGTTCTGTTGAGACACACGCCCAAATTTGGCTGGCAGCTTGCTCAGATACCCCACCAACAATATGGATCAATTTAACGTATTGGCCTTTTAAATTGCTGGCAATCAGTTGATTAGATAAATTATTTTCAGTCGAGAAGCCAATATTTTGTCCGAACTGATTTTGTTGCGTTGTTAAATAACGTTTCATCTTGATTTATAATTCAAATAAAATAAGGTGTTAGTTGATAATTTAATCATAATTTCTTATGCGCTCTATGTAATATTGTATAAATATAGAAAATACCCTGAGAACTTTAAGGTTTTTGTAAGTGAGCAATTTATTAAATTTTGGATTTCGATTAGAATAGCCTAGCTCTTTGTAGCATGTGTCATCCCTTGCACACAAAAACTATCCTTTCATGCTTTTGAAAATTCGCGTGGCTTATAACGGCAATGAACCAAATTCTTCCTTCTTCGTTGGAGTTAACTCCTTCCATTCGCGTGCTTGACGAGTGGCAAGAAGTCATACCTGAAGATTTGTATATTCCACCTGCTGCGTTTGAAATTTTACTTGAACAATTTGAAGGTCCTTTGGACTTTTTGATTTACCTGATTCAAAAAAATGGTTTTGATCTATTACAGTTAGATATTTCACCAATCGCGACACAATATCTCTCTTATATGGATAGTATGAAGTCACTGAATATTGAACTGACTGCCGACTATATGGTCATGGCTGCCTTGCTTGCAGATTTAAAATCACGCTTATTATTGCCGAAGCCAACAGCAGTTGACTCTTTTGAAAATGACCCTAAACAAGAACTAATTGATCGTTTAGAAACTTATTTACGGATTAAACAGGCGGCTGAAAGATTGGGCCAAATGCCCATCTTTGAACGAGATACATTCAGTACCAATGTCAGTATTGGGCATATCGCTCCGATCTATGAAGGTTATGATGTCGAAGCTTTACGTGATGCAATATTCTGTGTATTTAACCGTCCTGAGCCAATCACGCATGTTGTGGCACAAGAACCCGTTTTACTCGAAGAACGTATTGCATTTATTGAAAACCAACTTGCATCTGGTGAAGCTTTGAGCTTTATTGAGTTACTTAACCCCAAGCAAGGTCGTATGGGCATGGTCGTGACCTTTATGGCGGTACTTGAACTCACCCGTCAGCAAAAAATTCAAATTATTCATACTGGAATTGAAGCTCCTTTAACTGTTCAAGGCGTTGCAGCATGAGTTTAGATCAATTTGACCCAAACGAAGGCATGTCACTTGAAGATATCCATCATGATGTTTTATTACAGATTGAAGCTATTTTGTTCGCGAGTGACTCACCAGTCTCACTTGCAAGACTAAAAGAAGCCTTTCAAAACCAATATAATAAGCAACAGTTACGTCAATTTTTGCAACAACTCGCCATGTTACAACATGGTCGTTCAATTGAATTGATTGAAACAGTACAAGGTTTTCGTTTCCAAGTTCGAGCAAAATATCGAAATATCATTACGCAAGTTTGGCCTGAACGCCCAACCAAATTGTCACCCTCACTACTCGAAACAGTAGCCGTAATTGCGTATCATCAACCCGTAACACGTGCCGATATTGAACAAATTCGTGGTGTATCAAATAATAGTCAGATTTTAAGAACGCTTTTTGACTGGAACTGGATCAAAGAAGCTGGTTTCAGAAATTTACCTGGAAGACCTGCGTTGTTAGTTACAACGCCCCAATTTTTAAATGCATTTGGTCTAGCCTCGCTAGGTCAACTGCCTCCCCTACAGAACGCCAAGGAAGCATTCATGACACTCGACGCACATGCGCCGAAGTCTTGATTAAGGTGAACTGTTGATCATTATGTCTAAGGTTGTGCTGTCATGAGTGAAAAATTACAAAAGGTATTAGCGAGGGTTGGGCTAGGCTCACGTCGCTATATGGAAGAAGTTATTGCTGCTGGTCGTGTCAGCATCAATGGTCGTATTGCCCAAGTCGGTGAGCGTATTGAACCGACTGATGAACTCCGTATTGATGGTCGTAAAGTTCAGTTCCAGATTGAAGATGAAATTCGTCGTCGTGTTTTGGTTTACTACAAACCTGAAGGGGAAATTTGTTCACGCAATGATCCTGAGAATCGCCCAACTGTTTTTGAACAGTTACCACAAATTGCCAATGATCGTTGGGTCATGGTCGGTCGCCTGGATATTAACAGTACTGGTTTATTGTTATTTACCAATGATGGTGAGCTTGCCAATCGTTTAATGCATCCATCCAATGAGATTGAACGTGAATATGCGGTACGTGTGATGGGTGAAGTGACACCACAGATTCGCAACAATATGCTTAAAGGTGTAGAACTTGAAGATGGCCCTGCCAAATTTGAATCATTCACTGACATTGGTGGTGATGGGATCAACCGTTGGTATCAAGTTGTGGTCAAAGAAGGTCGTAACCGTGAAGTGCGCCGTATTTTTGAAACACAAAGTTTAAAAGTCAGTCGCCTACTGCGTACTCGTTACGGCACTGTGATTTTACCGCGCGAATTGCGTACAGGTCGCTGGATGGAATTAGATAAAGGCGATATCGATAATCTCGCAAAATCAGTTGAATTGAAGCCACGTCAAGGTACTGGCTTATTTGGTATGGCAAAACGTCGTAGTGACAGAATGATTGAAAAACCAATGGCTGCACGTCGTGGTGGTTATTTACGTCAACAACGCCGTGATGATGAGCAACCAGAACAACGCCCGAACAGCAATACTAAAAGTCAAAATACCAATGACCGTAAACCCCTTGGTATCAGTAAAGGCTTTAAGAAGTTTTAACACTTCGCCTTAAGATAAAAAACGCTCAAATTTGAGCGTTTTTTATCTTTAAGACCTTATATTTTCAAAGATAATTAAACTTTTTACATGAATTAGAACTTTTCCAGCTCAATCCATTCTGCATCTGGAAAATGCTGAGCCAAATAATTTTTTAAATAATCTGCGGTATCTTTAGAAATAACAGGATCTTTAGACTCATCTTTTAGGTTATACACTAAAGCATGCAAACTCAGCCCACGATGCTTTAAGGCTTCCAAACTCAGCAGAGTATGATTGATACTGCCTAAACGCCCAGACGTGACTAAAATCACTGGGAGTTGATGTTGAGCAATATAATCAATAGTCAGTATGTCTGTGGTCAATGGCACCATCAAACCACCTGCACCTTCTAACAACACCACATCAAAACGTTGAGCAAGTTCTTGAGTGGCCGCATCAATTTTGGCGAAATCCAACTCTCGACCATCTAAACGTGTCGCTAAATGCGGTGATGCTGGATAAGTAAAAATTTCAGGCATGGTCAACTTTTCATGATCTTCCTGAAACCAGCCACTGCCCATGATTTCACGATGTTTCGCAATATCTTCTGACACATCAACATTACCCGTTTGCACCAGTTTTTGGGTAATGACATGCTGCCCTTGTTCGGTCCAAAGCTTGGCTAAATAACCTGTGGCATAAGTTTTACCAATTTCTGTATCAATACCGCTGACGAAATAAATTGCTGCACTCATGCTTTTCTCCGAGCAATCACATAAATAGGATGGTAAGTCAGACGAAAACCATGTTCATCCTTGAACTGTTCATAATCTAAATAAAACTGCTGTAAGGATTGCTTGTTCCAGCGATGCGATTTTGCAGTCGCTGTTACCCCTGTCGCTTTGAGATGTTGTAATACGGATTTAGGATGATCAAAATACAGATGCTTTTGTTGTTGTTGTTGTATCAATAAAATCTCAAAACCATTTTTCTCAAGTTGTTGCTGCAATGAAGCTACGGAATAATAATTTAGCCCCTGTCCAGTCAGTTGCTTGATTTCAATTAGATTTTCCGAACCAAATGTCGAAAAACCGAAATATGCATTTGGTTTTAAAGCACTGTGAATTCTCTTGAATAATGCAGGTAGGTCAATCATCCACTGCAAAGCTGAACTAGAAATCACCGCATCCAATGGCGTGGGTAAAACCAATTGTTCAATATCGCCAATCAACCAATTAACTTGAGGTCTTCCCTTAACAAAGGAGTGAGAACGATCACTGCGTAAGTGAGGGGATTTTAGATCAGGAAAATGCTGACCCACATCTTCATATAAGTCATTTAAAAACAGGTGCTCAACCTGAAAATATGGCTGAAATAAATGAGTTAAATTGCCTGAACCGCAACCAACTTCAAGGACTGATGGCAAAGTTTGAGGACAGTACTGTTTTAGATATTCAAACAATTGCGCACTAATCTGCTTCTGTACCACAGCATGTTCAACATAACTTTGCCCAGCTTTAGCGAAGCGCTGCGCGACCAGTGTTTTATTTAAACTCACAAACACTCCACCAATTTTTCCAATTCAGTTTTTTGCACAAGCGAAGTCAAAGAGATACGTAAACGCGAACTATTCTGTGGCACAGTGGGTGGGCGTACTGGCATGGCATAAAAACCCTGTTGTTGCACATAACGGGCTTTTTCAATTGCAGCCTGACTTTCTCCCACAATAATCGGAATAATATGGCTACTTGACGGACTGCTAAAGCCTTTCTCAATCACGGCCTGTTGTAAATATTGGCTGATTTCAGCCAAGTGTTGACGCTGTGGCTGCATGGTCAAAACTTTGTTAAAAATAAAATCAGACCAAGCCATCGAAATCGGTGGCAATGCGGTACTAAAAATAAGTGGGCGCATTTTATTGATTAAGTAATCACGAATAATAGCATCACAAATGATATACCCCCCCACAGATGCAATCGCTTTACCAAAAGTTCCAACCAGAAAATCAATCTGATCCAGTACCCCATATTGTTCAGCACAACCAAGCCCCTGATCTCCCCTCACACCAATCGCATGTGCTTCATCTACATACAACATGGTTTTGGAAAAACGTTGTTTTAACTGTGCCAATGCAGCTAAATCAGTTTCATCACCATCCATACTAAAAATACTTTCAGTCACCACGATAACGCGTTCAACTTGCTCATCTTGGTGATACTTTTGCAATAACTGTTCCAAATGCTGCAAATCATTATGCCGATAACGCACATATTGAGCAGTGGAGAGTCGAATACCATCAATCATACTGGCGTGCACTAGTTTATCGGCCAGAATTACGGTTTTACTATCACACAAGGCTGGTAAAATACCAATATTCATGTGATAGCCGCTATTGAAGAGCAAAGCCGCGCGACCAAAGGCTTTGCTTAGGCTATTTTCAAACTGTTCATATTCGTCAAAATTTCCTGTGAGAAGTCGTGATGATGATGAACTAAATAATGCCCGCTCTATTTTCAAGTTATCGAGGAATTCTTCTCGCAACGACAAATCAGCCGCTAAGCCCAAATAATCATTCGAAGCGAGATTCAACATGGTTTTATCTTTGATCGTGATAAAACGTCCCTGCTGCTGATTAGAAGTAAATTGACGAAAATTGCCTTGTTGCTTGAGTTGGTCAAGCTGCTCAGCATAATGATCAAGCAAGGACATTTGAACTGACTCCTTGCATATTTTGAACCACTGCGATCAGTTGTTCTAATAGATACTGAAGTTCATCATCGCTGATCACATACGGCGGCATAACATAGACCAATTTTCCGAAAGGTCTAACCCAAATACCACGTTCAACAAACTGCTGTTGCAAGGTTTTCATATCGACATTGGAGGTTAATTCAACCACACCAATCGCCCCTAAAACCCGCACATCTACTACATAATCAAGTTGTGCTAAAGCAGTAAGTTGCTGCGTTAAAATCGTTTCAATACGTTGGATATTACTTTGCCAATCCTGACCAACTAGCAATTGGGTACTTTTTAACGCCACAGCACAGGCCAATGGATTTGCCATAAAAGTTGGTCCATGCATAAATACGCCCGCTTCTCCACGACTAATCGTTTCAGCAACATCTTTGGTGGTTAATGTTGCAGACAGCGTCATATAACCACCTGTTAGACCTTTACCAATACACATAATATCTGGTTCGACTTGCGCATGTTCCCAAGCAAACATTTTACCGGTACGCCCAAAACCTGTTGCGATCTCGTCAAAGATCAACAGCACATTGTATTGTTCACATAGAGCCTTGGCTTGGCGTAAATATTCAGGATGATAAAAACGCATTCCTCCTGCACCTTGCACAATCGGTTCAATAATTAAAGCTGCAATGGTCTGGTGATGCTGCTCAATCTGCTGTTTGAGTTGCTGAATATCTTGTGGATTCCATTCTCCATCAAATCGACTTTGCGGTGCTGATACAAAGATTCGATTGGGCAAACTTGTACCAAAAATCTGATGCATCCCTGTCACAGGATCACAGACAGACATCGCATTCCAAGTATCACCATGATAGCCAGAACGGGTAGTAATAAAATTGGTTTTCGTGGTTTTACCCAATGCTGCCCAATACTGTACTGCCATTTTTAAAGCAACTTCAACTGCAACAGAACCTGAATCGGCATAGAAAATTTTATCTAAACTTGGCGGGGTAATTTTTAATAAGAGTTTGCCTAATTCAATCGCAGGTTGGTGGGTAAAACCACCAAACATGATATGTGCCATATTCTGCAATTGATCTGTAATGGATTGATTCAGTTCAGGATGGTTATAACCATGAATCGCACACCACCATGAAGACATACCATCAACCAAAGTTCGACCATCTTCTAATTCAATCGTCGCACCATAGGCACGTTTGACTTTAAAGGTTGGCAGTGGATTCAACATCGAAGTATAAGGATGCCATATATGTTCTAAATCAAATAAATCGGTCATCCTTTATTTACCCCTCATCCTAAGCCAATTAAATTCATGGCAGTATCTACGATCATGGATGCCGCCTGTTAAGCTGTGGTATCAAGGATGTACCATCAGCTTAACAAATGCCTTTCTTGCAAAGCTTCGCTTCTCATTTGGGCGAAACCAAAGTAAGTCTAGCTGAAAGCTTATCCT
The DNA here is from genome assembly GCF_022549355.1 of Acinetobacter sp. NIPH 2699. Lineage (GTDB taxonomy): Bacteria > Pseudomonadota > Gammaproteobacteria > Pseudomonadales > Moraxellaceae > Acinetobacter. Next base: position 99,709 of record NZ_JAKZGL010000005.1, on the reverse strand, counting down.
GAAATTAAATTAAAACTCATCATGACTCCGCTCTAACAAATATGAAATCTGTATGCATAATCTTAAACTTGTCAAAATCTAAAATACATTGCGAGAACTCTCATTTCAAACAAGATTAAACGGTCTGCTCAAGAAAATCCTCAATTATTTGCACAGTTTGCCCAACCATAAAACATGGAAAACCATGCGATGCCCCCTCAACCGAAACAACAGATTGATTCTTTGCAGCTAAATTCTGGATATTTTGCATAACTTGGTAAGGAACAAGTGCATCATGCTGTGCAAATACATGTAACTGATACCCCTGATAATCACAATAGATCTCAACCAAGTTTAATTGTTCAAGCAGATCTAAACCATGTTTCAGTAATGCAATGGGTTGCGGGCGAATCAACTTCTGCATGGCCAAGAAATCTTTTTTCGTAGAAGATGCACCTTGGCAGACCAATAAACCAAAACGTTTTAAAGTCGTAATTGCATCCTGCTCAAAAGACTGTTTAAACTGAATAAAGGTCTCGACTGACATTGCTGTCGCCCAATCCTCTTTGGCAACAAAACACGGATTTGAAGCTAAAGTAATTAAAATCTTCTGCTCAGCGAACTGTTGTTGAATTTGATCGACTAGCAATGTCGCCAATTGCCCACCGAGAGACCATCCCACAATCACATCAAATCTTAATGCAAGTTCAACATGTTGCTGTAAGATCACATGATCAAAAGCATTAAAAATATTAATGCGTTCTACAATATAGTCCTGTCGTTCTAAAGCGTCATGTAAAGGTTGTAATAATTCAGCACCTCCGCCCCACCCAGTAATAAGTAAAATCTTGTGCTTCACCTTATGACCCAATGATTTAAACATTAAAAAAGTATAACCTAATTTTTCTAGTCGTTATTTTCCAAATCAACCAATAATTTTGCTGGAATGACACGCTCCCAATTCTGCTTAAATTGTTTATGGACTTTATCTATATCAAATGGACTATTTCTCGCCACCTGTTGCGCATGTGCAATATCATCTGCACGCATATAAGCCAGTAGATAATCTATTCCATCTAGTTCAAGATGAAACCAAGATTCTACTTTTACACCTTCTGCTTGGAGTGTTTGAATTGCTTCCGCTTTGCGTTGTTCGATCTCCTGTCTCCAAACATCAACATTCGCTAAGGTATCTTTTTTAAGTTTGATTAAAACTGCCCCAACATCCATCCACTTTTCCTTTTATTTATACTTCATTTAAATTCAACTATATAAAACAAGCAAAAGACCTGTAAAGAATTTACTCATACATCAAATGTCTAAATTTGCTAAAATATGCCCTATTACACTTTGAGCTTAAGATGATGAATACGATAAAATCCAAAGTTCTTATTCTATGTAGTTCTCTTATTCTACTTGGCACACCAAGTTTAAGTACGGCACAAAACACCTTATTTTCGAAGCAAAATACCGCGCAAAAAGAATGGGTAGGACAGTCCGCGCCTGATTTTAAATTGCAAGATCAAAATGGCAAATGGCATACCCTAAACCAGTATAAAGGAAAATGGGTTGTACTCTATTTCTATCCTAAAGATAACACTGCTGGCTGTACCCAAGAGGCGAATCAATTTAAATCGCTTTACCCTCAATTCTTAAAATCAAATGCAGTGGTGTTAGGCGTAAGTTTGGATGATGTCGCATCTCATCAAAAATTCTCAGAAAAACTAGGTTTACCTTTCCCTATTTTGGCTGATGATAAAGGTGAACTTGCAAGTAAATTTGGGATTGTGAGAAATCTAGGAATTACTAAAATCGCGAAACGAGAAAGCTTTTTAATTAATCCTGAAGGCGCAATTCTATATCACTATACCAGTGTCAATACACAGACCCATGCGGATCAAGTTTTAAAAGATTTAAATACTGTTCAAAAGAAATAAATTCCAAAAAAAACTCAGCGATATCGCTGAGTTTTTTAATCTACAAATCTTAGATTTGCGATTGAATATAATTTTGTAAACCAATCAATTCAATTAAACGTAATTGCTTTTCTAGCCAATAAGTATGATCTTCTTCTGTATCAGAAAGTTGCTGACGCAGCATATCGCGACTAATAAAATCACCCTTTTCTTCACATAATTTGATACCGACTGCAAGCTTTTCACGAACATGATATTCAAGCGCTAAATCTGCTTTTAAACAACTGACAACATCGCTACCAACATTGATGTCTTCACGGTTCATATTCGGTTTTGCTTCCAAGAACAAAACACGACGAATGATTGCATCAGCATGAGAAGCTTCTTCTTGCATTTCATGATCAATGCGCTCATAAATCTTACTCAAACCCCAATCTTCGTACATTCTTGAATGAATTAAATATTGATCACGAGCAGCCAATTCACCGCCAATGAGCATATTTAAATAGTCGATGACTTCTGGATTGCCACGCATAATACTTACTCCTATCGAATAACAATATTATGGTCAAGTTGGATCATAATTGCAAAAAATATTGTGTGTAAGTTTATGATTTTTATAAAGTTAAAATGAGAAACATACGCATTTACAATTCTAATTAGCTTAATTTATCCAGATAAAATAAGCCTTTGCATACTATTAACACCCACACAAATAGATATTTTTACTGAAAATCATTTGTTTGATTTTTTGTAACGATTAGCAATGCTTCTTATTCATTTCTTATTTAGATCAAAAAATGTAAAAAAATGACTGGTCAGCCGTTGTTTGTTAGCGCAAAATTCGTTACATAACATCTATCACAAAAATGCAATGCGGAAATAAAAATGGATAAAAGTAAACCAATCTTGGTCACTGGTGCGACGGGTTATATTGCTGGTTGGATTATCGAACGGTTACTCAATCAAGGCTATAATGTTCACGCAACAGTTCGAGACCCATCAAAGCAAAAGAAGATCCAACATCTCTATGATCTTGCGGAACAGTCATCAGGGCAAATTCACTTTTTCAAAGCAGATTTACTTGAACCAGGTTCTTTTGATGAATCCATGCAAGGTTGTGAAGTCGTTATTCATACCGCCTCACCTTTCGTGGTGACCAACTATAAAGATGCGGTTAAAGATATTATTGAACCTGCTGTCGTCGGCACAGAAAACGTTTTGAACAGCGTCAACCGCACTGAATCGGTAAAACGTGTTGTTCTCACCTCGAGCATCGCATCGACTTATGGTGATGCCGTCGAAATCCTAAATACTTCAAATAATGAATTTGATGAAAGTCACTGGAACAATACCAGTAATGAAACCCATCAACCTTATCCATACTCAAAAGTTGCTGCTGAACGCAAAGCTTGGGAAATAGCAGAACAGCAAAACCGCTGGAGTTTGGTCTGTATCAATCCTGCATTGGTCATGGGACCATCCCTGACGGATGCAAGCCAATCTGGCAGTATCGAGGTTCTACAACAGTTCGGTAACGGCACAACCCTGTTTGGTGTACCACCAATGTGGAATGGAATCGTTGATGTTCGTGATGTAGCTGATGCGCATGTAGCCGCGGCACTCAATCCACAAGCACAAGGTCGTTATATCATTTGTGGTGGCACTTTAAGTCTATTAGAAATGGGTAAGGCCTTGACCCAAAAGTTTGGTTATAAGTATCCATTCCCTCACTTTACTGTACCTAAAACTGCATTTTCTTTAGTTGCGCCAGTATTCGGGCATTCACGTCAATTTGTGCGGTTGAATATGGGCTATCCAATCTATTTTAATGCACAGCGTAGTGAGAATGAGCTGGGTATTCAATATCGAGATATTCGTGAAAGTGTGTGCGAACATTTTCAACAATTACTGGATGACGGGATCGTTAAAAAGCGTGCTTAATAAGAATGACTTTTTCAATGTATAAGTTTTTCTATTTAAACAAAGTATTAGAGCAGTATTTACTATCGTGAAAGGCGGCATGAATGCCACTCGTTGGACTGTGGTATAGGGATAGACCATCAGTCCATGAGCAGCGACTAAAGCTACGAAAGATTTTTGTTACTTTTCATCCCTGAAAAGTAAAGTCATGCCTATACAATAATCATATGAATATTCATGGCAACTGTGGCAGTGCTAATAATCTCTCATTGATGAAAAGCCTCTACCACTATGTTCAAGCCTCATACTGCGCCAAAAACTCCAAGAACGCGTGTTCATTCAAAACTCTAATTTCTAGTTTCTGCGCTTTCTCTAACTTGCTACCCGCTTTTTCACCAGCAACCACACATTTGGTTTTACTTGACACACTGCCACTGACACGAGCACCCAAAGCCTGAAGCTTTTGTGTTGCTTCATCACGCCCCATCGTTTCTAAAGTCCCCGTGACCACCCAACTTTCACCATTCAAAGGTTGGCGTGTCGGTGCTGTTGGTGCATCCCAATGAATTCCTGCGGCTAATAGACGATCTAGAACTTCAAGGTTATGTGTCGCTTGGAAAAAGTCAGCAATCCACTCTGCGGTGATATCACCAACATCTGGTGTTTTCTTCAATGCGTCAATATCTGCTAATTTCAAAGCTTCAAGTGTTTGAAAGGTATTCGCAAGCATCCGTGCGGTCGTTTCACCGACACCACGAATGCCCAATGCATAAATAAAACGCGCTAAGGTTGTTTTCTTACTGGCCTCAATCGCATCAATTAGGTTCTGAACAGACTTTTCGCCCATTTTTTCAATGGTCAACAACGTGGCGCGATGTTCATGCAAATGATAAATATCAGCAACGTCTTTCAATAAATCAAGGTGTAAAAGTGATTCCACCCAACGATCACCCAAACCCTCTATATCTAAGGCCTTACGAGATACGAAATGACGGATCGCTTCAATACGTTGCGCGGCACAATACAATCCCCCTGAACATCGAGCCAGTGCCTCACCTTCTGGCATCACCACAGGTGAATCACACACTGGGCAGCATTCAGGTAAATTTACAACCACCGTCTCAGCAGGACGAAACTCAGCCCACACTTTCTCTACTTTAGGAATCACATCACCACTACGATACACACTGACCGTATCCCCAATACGGACATCCAAACGATGGATTTCACCAATATTGTGCAAGGTCACGTTCGATACCATCACGCCACCGACATTAACAGGGATGAGTCGTGCAACAGGTGTCAATGTACCTGTACGCCCAACTTGCCAATCAATATTTTCAACTTTAGTCAGCGCAGCTTGTGCAGGGAATTTATAGGCAGTGGCCCAGCGTGGTTCTCGACTGAGAAATCCAAGTTGTTGTTGCTGTTTCAGGTCATCAACCTTCACCACCATGCCATCAATCTCAACCTTTAAGTCTGGTCGCTCTAGCTGGATCTGCTCATAACGTTGCTGAACTTCTTCAATCGAAGCACAGAGAAATTGGCGTTCTGCTATTTCAAAACCAAATTTAGTCAACCAATGTAGACTATCATGCATGGTCGGCAAGTCATGGTGCGGCTCGCATTGCGCGATTCCATAGGCATAGAATGCCAAAGGACGTGATGCGGCAATATTTGGATCAAGCTGTCTTAAACTGCCTGCGGCGGCATTACGTGGATTGGCAAAGGTTTTATGGCCTTTGGCTTCTTGATCTAGATTGAGCTTTTCAAAGCCTTGCTTCGGCATCAACACTTCACCACGGACTTCTAAAAACTGTGGAATCGTTTGCTGCTGGGCTGATAATACTTTTGGCAAATTACGAATGGTTTTGACGTTTTGAGTAATATCTTCACCCGTCTCACCATCTCCACGTGTCACGGCACGAACCAGTACGCCATGTTCATACCATAATGAAATCGCCAAGCCATCCAGCTTTAATTCAACTTCATATTGAACTTTTTGGTTGGGCAAGCGCTCATCAATACGCCGAGCGAAAGCAAATAAATCTTCTTGGTTAAATACATTCCCCAATGACAGCATGGGTACTGTATGCGTAACGCTTTCAAACTTTGAGAGCGCTTGTCCACCCACTTTATTGGTGGGTGTATCCGCTTGAATAAGCTCAGGGTGTTGTTGCTCTAATGCTTTAAGTTGATGAAATAAATGGTCATATTCACTATCTGAAATGGAAGGCTGGTCCATGACATAGTAAGCATGATTGTGTTTTGCAATGAGTTGAATCAATTGACGCATTTGCTCAATCACTGAATTTTGTTCCATTTGTTTTTCACCATATCAGGGGCTGTTGACATTTCAACCATGCATTGCGTTATTGACTAAAACAACACAAACAAGGCATGAAACGTAGGCAATGGCGACCCCCTTGTCAAGTTTCATAACGAAGTTTGGGGCAGTTTTAGCTATAACCCTTCGGGACAAGGACATTTTTTGCCACTACTGCGTTATGTCTTGCTTATTTAGAATGACTAAATTTCGCAAAACATGCCTTGTATCGACTAAAAAATGTCTGCTGTCGCAATGAGAGCTATAGCTCGTAAGGTGAAATATCAACAGACCCTAGAGGGCGGAAGAACCGCCCTATAAAACATTTCACTAAATTTATTATAAAAGATTAATCATGTTGCTGCTTGATTTGGACGATAATCAATCACATGATGACGCCAATGTTCTTTTAACTGTGGCGTAAACTCCAGATTATTTTCATCATAGACTTTGCCGTCAATTTCACGTGCAATTAAACCCGCAATACTGGTCATCATGTCATAACCTGTCACTGCTTTGCTATTTGGCAATGCCAAGAAAAATGCCAAACCTTGCACTTGTTCAGTCGATAAAGTTTCCAAATCAAAACCAGCGGGACCATGATCCGTAATACGTAATACCGAGAACATCAATGCACTTGGCTCATCGGTATTTTCATAGCGATGGAAGCACGACATCTCACCAAAACGTAGACCATATTTAAGCAATACTTTTAATGCCTTATCACCTGATAATGCACGGCGTGGGTTTGGATAAACATTAAGGGCAATAATCTGTTCAGCCGTTGCCAATGCGCTTTCATCATCATAACGTTGCTGTTCATGCAAGTGCACATCCAAAATATTACTTTCGCCTTCAAACTCAGCGATTTCTACAGTCTCAATATCTGGATTTAAACTTAGTTCTGATTCAAGCTTCGTTTCCGCATTCTTTTCTACAGCGTTGGTTTCTGATGCTGCGACTTGTTCTACTTCTACAGTTTTTTCTGGTTGCTGCTCAGATGTTGCGGATTCGCTGATAGGATCAACATCAACCTGTACCACGGCTTCAGCCGTTGATACATCTGCAACTAGAGTGTTTTTTTCTTCAACCGCTGGAACAACTTGTTGCGGCTCAAGCTCAATAGATTCAACCTTTAAACTCGGTTCAACACGTTCCGTTTCAGTGATCACACTATCATGTTGCAATTGATCACGAACATGACGCGGAATGACAGGCTGATTACTTTCAGGGTTAATATGCAAATCAGTTTCTAATGATGGCTCAACTGGTTTCGGTTTTCTTAAAATCATGGTTAAGCCAACGAGCATAATCACAACGGCGATAACAATGCCTATTATTGTATTCATTTCCATACTAAGACTCCGCAACTAACCCGTATTCTTTTGCCTGTTCTAAATCAACAGTCACTAATTTTGATGTACCTGGCTCAGGCATGGTCACTCCTAACAAATCTGTTGCCATTGTCATTGCCAATTTATTATGTGTAATGTAAATGAATTGCACCTGTTCAGAAAGCTCTTTTACCAAATTACAATACCGTTGTACGTTTGCGTCGTCCAACGGTGCATCAACTTCATCTAATACACAGAATGGTGCAGGGTTCAATCTAAAAATGGCGAAAACCAAGGCCAATGCGGTTAACGCTTTTTCACCACCCGAGAGCAATGCCAATGAACTATTACGTTTACCTGGTGGACGCGCCATCAATTTCACGCCTGACTGCCAATCATCCTCAAGACTTAAAGTGGCCTCTCCACCATTAAAAACTTTTGGAAATAACAATTGCAACTCTTGATTGACCTGATCAAAAGTGGTCATAAACAACTTACGCGTTTCCTGATCAATACTTTTCATGGCATCTTTCAGTTGAGTCACGGTATTTTGTAAATCTTGCATCTGATGAGTCAGTTCATCAAAGCGCTGAGAAACCTCTTCATATTCCTGTGAAGCCGCCAAATTGACCGCACCGATCTTTTCAAATTGTTGCTGGGCTTTTTCTAGTTGCTGCTGATGGTCTTTGATTTCAATTAATACATCTGACACTGGTTCAGAACCAAGTTCTTTTAATTGTTCTAGATAATGCTCACGATCCGATTTAGCCGCCTGCCAAGCCAAACGTTTTTGTTCGAGTTGCTCACGTACTTGCTCATCTTTTTGTTGCGCCAAATAGCGTTGTTCCGTGAGCTGTTGTTGTTGCTCTTGCACTTGATTCAGCTCTAGCTGCCATTCATTCCAAGTTTTTTGCAATTTTTCAGTTTGTTGGAACTGTTCTTGAAATTGCGACTCTAAATTTGGCAACTCAAGTTGAATTGGATCAACAAACTTCTTGGCTTGTTCAATTTGTTCAATGATTTGACGATATTGCGTTTTCAGGAATGAAATATCTTTTTCCAATAACTCAATTTGCTGGTTGGCTTGAGCCGTTTGACGACGTAAATGTTCACGTTGTTGCAGTTGTTGAGTTAAATGCTGCTGCTGTTCATCCAACTGTTCATTCAGATTTTCCACCTGAAATTGCAAGGTTTTATAGTTGGGTAATACCGCCTCTAGTTTCATCGCCAATGCGTGCAGGTCAATTTCCAAGTCATCACGCTGCATAGCATCTTCTTCAAGCTGCACATCGAGCTGTTTAAGTTGATCTGCCAATTGTTGTTGCTGCAATACAAAAGCCTGTGCCGTACTTTGCAACTTGGCGATTTGTACATCCAACTGTTGCAGCTCTTTTTGCTTTTGCTTCAAGCTTTGCTGTTGTTGCTGTAGGCTTTGTTGCTGCCGTTGCAAAGCTTGCTGTTGTTGTGAAAATTGATTTTCCAGATCAAGTAACTGCGGCTGTTTCGCTGCCAGTTGCTGTTCAATTTCCTCTAAACGGACTTGATGACTCAGCATCCCTTGCGCACTTTGGCTATCTTCATCGTAGAATAAACCAATGACCCAATCTGCCCCGACATGATAACCATCTAAAGTTAAAATTGACTGCCCTTGAATCAAGTGATGTTGATAACCCAATGCCGTGCTTAGATCATTGGCAACTGCAACATTTGACCATAACGAAGATTGCGGTGATTCAATCCATTCGCTTAAACAAGTCAAATGCTGGATCTGAATATTTTGCTGCTGAGATGATTTTAGTTGACGAGCAACACCCTCTTGAAATGACTGCTCATTCTCTACGAGTTGAGCCTGCAACCATTTCGCTAAAAACTTCTCGATGATAGATGCATGTGCTTTACCTTGAACAGCTAAACGCAAGTTTTGCATCAATCGAATTGTATCTAGGCTCTGCTTCGGACTCTGTTTTGCCACCAATTGATTTAAGTTCTTTTGTTCAGCCAATAAAACCTGAATCTCTGTTTTTAATGTTTGTACATCCGTCTTACTGAGCTGTTGTTGCTCTTGCTGTGTCTGCATGCTTTGCTGTAGCTGTTCAATGACTGTTTCTAGCTCAGCAATCTCTTGTTGCAGTTGTTGCTGCAATTGTTCTAATTGTGCCTGTTCATCATCCTGAACTTGAGCACGAATTTGACTCGTTTGGTTTTGTAAGGTCTGCTTTTGCTGTTCAATCCGCAATACATTTTTGCTTAGTTGCTCGATCTGGGCAGCCATTTGCAGCTTTTGCTGTTGTTGCTTATCGACTTGGCTTTTTAACTGTTCAAACTGCTGCTGTGCTTGCTTGTGCTGTGCCTGTACATCACTTAAATTTTGCTCTGACGATTGAGTGTATTGCTCAATTGCAATTAAAGCTTCATTTTGCTCATCAAACTGAGTCGTAAGCGTTTCAACCTGCAATTCAGACAACTGCAATCGCTCTTTGCTTTGTGCTTTTTGTTGTTCAAGCTGAATGAGGCTACTACTATTCTGCTGAAATAAACCCTGTTTCTGTTCCAGTGTCATTTTCAATTCAGCCAGCTTTTTCTCTGCTTGTTGCCATTCTTGTTGTAACGGAGAGGACTGTTGAATCAAACGCTGGAATAAGGCACTGGTTGCCTCTAGGTCATGTTCAATGCTACTCGACTCAAAACGAACCAATTTAAAACTTTCCCCTAGCTCAGTCATTTGCAAGGTATATTCTTGCTGTAACTTATGACTTTGATCCGCTTGGAAAGATAGAATTTCTATTTTTAAAGTACGAATTTGTGTTTCTAAAGTTTTGTATTGAATCGCAGCTTCAGACTGTCGCTTTAATGTGCGTAACTGTGATTTAAGTTCAGCCGCAATATCATCTAAACGCGCCAGATTTTGTTCGGTATGTTCTAAATGTTGTAAGGTCTCACGACGACGTGCTTGATAGCGAGAAACGCCTGCCGCTTCTTCGATAAACACGCGCATTTCTTCAGGTTTGGCATCGACCAGACGATTAATCATGCCCTGTTCAATCACAGCGTAAGAGCGCGGTCCTAATCCTGTGCCCAGAAAAATATCGGTAATATCACGACGACGACAACGCGTGCCGTTTAAGAAATACTCAGACTTACCTTCACGGGTGACTTGGCGGCGTACAGCGAGTTCATTATAAGCATTATATGCGCCACCTAATTTACCGTAAGTATTATCAAAGCGAAGCTCTACACTGGCAACACCCACAGGTTTACGTTTAGATGTTCCTGTAAAGATGACATCCTGCATGCTGCCACCACGCAACTGGCGTGCGCTAGACTCGCCCATAACCCAGCGAATCGCATCAATGACATTTGATTTTCCACAACCGTTTGGCCCAACAACTGCCGTACGGTTCGCCTTAAAATGTAAGGTTGTACTATCGGCAAAAGATTTAAAGCCGGAAAGTTTTAAACTGCTTAAACGCATACTGCCGTTTCTTAACCCTAATTAGCGGCGTGAGCGTCTAGCCCAAGCCAATTCAATCTGTTTCATACGTGTCAGAGATTCCAACACAAGGTTGCGCAAGTGTCGACAAAAATCTTCCATAAATAAAGCAGCTTGTTGTGACTTTCGGATCAAAATAGCATCAATCACCAGTTTAAACAGGGTAAATGATTCTTGTAGCTCACGACGCGAGGTATTTAGGGTTAAAAAATAGCTACGACGTAAAGATGGCAACAGTTCTTTATAAAATTGCATCAGATAAGGATTGGCCACCATATCATGCTGTTCTGCTAAATATTTGAAGATTGCATCATAAAATTTTTCAATATCCCCTGCACGAACAAACTCGACCAATTCATCCAACAACGCCTGTAACTGTTCTGCTTCATTGACACGCCAAGTTTCACTGATGCGTTGCACGATATGCCCAAGGACCATCACATTGGTATCAAATAATGCTTTGACTTGTTGAGCAGACATTTCAGACACAATTGCCCCTCGCCGAGGGAAAATCTCAATTAAATAGGTCCGCTCAAGTAATAACAATGCTTCACGGACAGAGCCACGACTCACATCTAATTCTTTAGCGATACGTAATTCTTGAATGCGTTCGCCTTCAACCAGCTCACCGCTAATAATTTGTTCACTAATATATTTTGCAATCTGTTCAGAAAGACTATCAGCCTCTTCGAGATTCATGAGCCCCTCGCTATCTTTGTTATACGCATTTTCCAATGCTGATTGTGCTTTTTTGTTTTAACTGATCTGCCCCCATAAATTCTATATCATTGTCGGACAATTTTATTGCTTTTTAAGCCAACCATCCTAAAAATGAGGGGAAAACTCTAAATTTCAATAAAAACCCAAGGTTTTCTATTTTTAATATCAAATATTTATCTTTTTCTGTAACGCTTGACCACACATCTGAAAGATAAAATCTGATCAATTTTTTTATTGATTAAAATCACATTAAATAAATATTTAACGAATATAATCACTTTTTAAAAGCTTGGTTGAGATCAAGTAATCAGCAAAATTGATCACCTATACACCTCCATCGAGACACTCTTGCCACGATGGAAGTCTATTTAAAGTTCAACTCAACAGCTTAGATCAGCCCTTTATAAATAAAATAACAACCGACCACGACCAACAAAGCTGCAAAGCATTTCTTCAACATTGCAGGAGATAACAGATGTGCCACCTTGGCACCAAATTTTGCTGTGATAAAGCTCATAATACTAATGCCGAGAAAAGCATAAATATGCACGTAGCCAATGGTATTCGGCACATTGATTTGCTCTTTGGCGCCAAACCACATAAAGCCAATCGCCCCTGCAACAGCGATTGGCAAGCCACAAGCCGCTGATGTGGCAACCGCTTTTTGCATGACCACGCCATATCTGTTTAAAAATGGGACGGTTAAGCTCCCCCCACCAATCCCAAAAATCGCAGAGGCAACCCCAATGCCTCCGCCCGCAGCAAACTGCAACGGTGCTGCTGGTAAATGGCGACTTGGATCTACAACAGCATTTGCGCCTCTAAACATTTTATACGCCATCCAAACTGCGAATATGCCAATCGCCAACTGTAGATGTTGTCCCGACATAAGGTCGGCTATTCCAGCCCCTAAAAATGAGCCTAGAATCAACCCTGGCGCTAAATTCCGAAACACAGGCCATAGTACCGCCCCTTTCTTATGATGTGCCATCACCGAGCTGATTGACGTCACAATGATGGTTGCCAACGAGGTGCCGACAGCAATATGCATAATGACATTCGGGTCATAATTCATTTGAGTAAAGACAATATATAAAATTGGTACAATAATTAAACCACCACCCACGCCGAATAGGCCCGCTGTAAATCCTGCGATTGCACCAATCAACAAATATATGATTAACTCCATAAACACATGACCACTCTACTTTTAAAACGATGGATGATTTCGCAACTCGCCAGCTACAGCAATTATTGAATGCAAAAAGTCAATATCCTGAAGTGGTCTTACTCAAAACGACCACGACATCGACCAATGATGATATGCGTGAAATTGCACAAAAAGGCATTACAACAGGCTTGGTGTGCAGTGCACAACAGACGCAAGGTCGTGGTCAGCACCAGCGACAATGGTCATCTCCTGAAGGGAACATTTATTTAAGCACACTGATTCAAAGCAAAACAGCTTTAGATGGGCGTCTTGCACTTGAAGTTGCACTCAATATTTTACAGATGCCAAGCCTGCAAGATTTAAGCTTGCAAGTCAAATGGCCAAATGATTTATACAGCCTACACGGTAAATGGGGCGGGATTCTGGTTGAGCCGCTCTCAGCCAATCAAGCCATTGTTGGGGTCGGCATCAATTTAAATACGCCACCTGTCACTGATGCAGATCAACCGATTAGCTCTTTACACATGTTAGGCTTAGATCAGGTTGACCGATTGGCCTTCATTGCTGAACTTTACACTGCCATTCAACAAGCCTCACGATGGTTTGAACACGGTTGTTATAACTTGGCAGACCGCTTTAATCACCATGCGATTTGGTTAAATCAACCCGTTGAGTTTGAACATGCTCAAGGCAAAGTTCAGGGCATCTTTCAAGGGATTTCAAATGATGGTGCTGTCATGATCCAAAGTACCCAACTCCAGCACTTCTATCAAGGTCGTTTACGACTTGCTTCAGTTTGAGGAAATCATCGTCCTATGAAAAGCTTATGGCTCGATATTGGTAACACACGCTTAAAATATTGGATCACTGAACGAGATCAGGTGATTGAACACGCTGCCGAGTTGCATCTACAGTCTCCTGCTGATTTATTATTAGGTTTAATTCAACACTTCCGTTATCAAAACTTGAGTCGAGTAGGTATTTCGTCCGTGTTGGATACTGAAAATAATCAGCGCATCCAAATCATTCTCGACATTTTGAATATCCCGATTATTTTTGCAAAAGTTCATGCTGATTATGCAGGGTTAAAATGTGGTTATGATGACCCTAGTCAACTCGGGATTGACCGTTGGTTACAAGTTTTGGCTGTGGCACAACCGAATGAAAGTTTTTGTGTAATCGGTTGTGGCACTGCACTCACGATTGACCTAGTACAAGGTTTACAGCATTTAGGTGGTTATATTCTGCCAAATTTATATCTTCAACGAGATGCACTCATCCAGAACACCAAAGGCATTAAAATTCCAGACTCTGCCTTTGATAATTTAAAACCGGGTCACAACACCGTTGATGCCGTTCATCATGGAATCTTACTAGGTCTCATCAGTAGCATTGATCAAATCATGCAGCAGTCGCCAAAGAATCTAATCTTAACAGGCGGCGATGCACATCTATTTGCCAAGTTCCTGAGTCACTATCAACCGCAAGTTGAGTCTGATTTATTACTAAAAGGATTGAAGAGCTATGTTCAACTCAATTCAGCCTTCACTAAAGTTTGAAGCACCTGTAATAATTGTGGAAACTCGGTATAGCCATCTTCTGCACGAAAATGTCCAGCTTGAGTCACCTCAATCAGTTGGGCATTTAACAAATGTGAGAATTTAAAACTTAACGGAACAGGCACAATTGGATCATTACTCGAAAACAACACCACACGACGCTGTATATGTTGCCTCAATATTCCACTTTCAAAAGAGGAATGACAAATAAATGAATCTAATGCTGGCTGCTGAGGTAATGGCTCATTAAAGGCGGCAATAAACACCCCTGCTTTTATGGTTTTTTGTTGGAGCTTAGCTGCGAGAAACCGAACAACAGCCACACATGAAAGTCCATGAGCAACCATGATACTGTGCTCATTCAATTTTTTTAACTGCGCCTCTAAACATGTGTGCCAAATTTCGGTATCTGGGTGGCTTGCATCTGCCAAAAAGATACGCTCAACAGCCACACCCTCATGCTTAAGTTGTTGTTCCAACCATAAATACCAATGCTGGTCAGGATCTGCACTTTCACAATGTGCTATATACACTGTACTACTTGATTTATGCGACATAATTCACACTATTTCAATATAAAACATAGATTTAACGACAATTCTCTTCTTTTAATTATTGATTAGATATTGATATTTTGTATCAATTTTATACAGCGGACTATCATTCAAACTCAATAAAAAAAGGCGCTGATTGCGCCTTTCCTTTTCGATATAGATCGGTTATTTCTTGGAATCATTATTTCCAAATAAAGGTCCCATACCGCCACCACCACCAAATTGTTTTTGCATATTGCCAAACGATTTCAGCATTTTGCTCATACCCGATGGATTGGCAAATTTCTTCATCATTTTTGCCATTTGAGCTTGTTGCTTGATCAACTTATTGACTTCTGCCACATCCATCCCACAACCAGCAGCGATACGCTTCTTACGACTCGGATTCATCAAATCAGGATTGCGGCGTTCTTTAATAGTCATCGACTGAATGATGGCTTCCATGCGCTTGACTTGCTTTTCTGGATTCGCTTTCTCAATCGCGTCTTGAATGCCAGAATTACTCATGCCAGGCAACTTGTCCAAGAAGCCCATCATGCCGCCCATTTTGCTCATTTGTTCAAACTGCATCAGCATATCTTCAAAATTGAAGGTTCCGCCTTTTTGCAATTTTTTCGCCATTTTTTCGGCTTTTTCTTTGTCGATTTTGCGTTCAACTTCTTCGACCAAAGAAAGGACATCTCCCATCCCCAAGATACGTTGTGCAACACGATCAGGATGGAATGGCTCAAGTGCATCGAGCTTTTCACCGATACCTAAGAACTTGATTGGCTTACCTGTGATCGCACGGACAGAAAGTGCCGCACCACCACGCGCATCACCATCAGTCTTGGTAAGAATCACACCAGTCAATGCCAAAGCGTCATTAAATGCTTTTGCCGTATTAGCAGCATCCTGACCTGTCATTGCATCAACAACGAATAAGGTTTCAGTTGGTTTCACTGCCGCATGCAGTTCTTTAATCTCGTCCATCATGTCTTCATCGACATGGAGACGACCTGCGGTATCAACAATCAGTACATCAGCAAATTGAATTTTGGCTTGTTCAATCGCACGATTGACAATATCAATTGGTTTTTCCGACGCATGTGACGGAATAAAACCAACTCCAACTTCATTGGATACAGTTTCTAATTGCTTAATAGCCGCTGGACGATACACATCGGCAGAAACCGTCATTACTTTTTTCTTTTGACGTTCTTTTAAGAAGCGCGCTAATTTTGCAGCAGTGGTGGTTTTACCAGCACCTTGCAAACCAGCAAGCAACACCACTACAGGTGGTTTTGCGCTTAAATCTAATGTTGCATTTTCCTCACCCATCATCTTGGTGAGTTCATCATAGACAATTTTTACAAATGCCTGACCAGGAGAAAGCTGTGTCATGACTTCTTGACCGAGCGCTTCTTCCTTTACCTTCGCGATAAATTCACGTGTTACAGGTAACGCCACATCGGCTTCAAGAAGTGCCATACGTACTTCACGTAAGGTATCTTTAATATTGTCTTCGGTCAGCTGCCCTGAGCCAGTAACATTTCTTAAACTCTGTGTGAGTCGTTCTGTTAAGGTATCAAACATTGCGAAATCCGCTTAAAATGGCTAGTTGCAAAAAAATCTTTCTTAAAATAGAAAATTTATGCATAAGATGCTATAGGATACTGTAGTTCGAAGCGAATTTATATCTTAATGGTGAATATTATTCATCCTCCTAAAAAAGGTTTGACATGATTAGTCTCCCCTTGGTTTACACAATTTTGGCACTTATTGCTTATACCAGTTCGTTTTGGTATTTGTTTATTCGTCTGATGTCAAAACGTACGCCAAATCTTTGGTGTTATGGTCTGATGGTTGGTTTGGGGGTACTGCTACACGGTGCGGTCCTCCATCAAGACATGATGACACCAATGGGCATCAACTATGATGTATTTAACCTTATCTCTTTTACTTCGGGACTGATGTTAGCACTGAGCTTGATCCTAAGTTTAATCCGCCCGATTTTGCCATTAAACCTCATTGGTACGCCTGTCGCAGCGATTGGTTTAATTTTAGGTTATGCCTATAGCCAACCAAATCAATTCATTGAATTGCATAGCTTTGGTTTAGATCTGCATATTATTCTGTCCTTATCGGCCTATGCCGTGCTATTAATGGCGACCATTCAAGCCGTATTACTTTGGTTCCAAGACAGAGAACTCAAAAAGAAACAGAAAAAGCGAATTTGGGTCAACTTACTACCGCCCTTCCAAATCATGGAATCTTTGCTATTTGACCTCATTATTACGGGCTTTGGTTTATTAACGGCTGCGCTACTGTTTGGTTTTTTCACCATTGATAGTTTCTTTGCCCAACACCTTGCACATAAAACGGCATTTAGTATCATCTCTTGGTTTTTATACGGCGCACTACTGATTGGCCGTTACAAATTTGGTTGGCGTGGACGTAAAGCCATTCGTTTTACTGTGACTGCTTTTATTTTGTTAGCCATTGGCTTTATTGGTAGTAAGTTTGTCTTAGAAATGCTTTTGGGGAGTTAAGTTTTTACAATTCTAATAAAACTAGACAGCCAATCTGAAAATGCGTATAACGCTGTTTTCGCTTAACTAGGTAACCATCGTGAAACTTGTGCTCGCCCCAATGGAAGGTCTAACTGATCCAATCATGCGTGATGTCCTCACTCATGTCGGCAGTTTTGATTGGTGTGTCACTGAGTTTATTCGTATTACTGACACGGTCCTGCCTGATCATATTTATTATAATTTCTGTCCTGAACTCAAAAATGATGGCAAAACTGCCGCTGGCACACCTGTACATGTTCAATTTCTTGGTAACAATCCTGACATGCTCGCAGCAAATGCAGCGAAAGTGGTTGAACTCGGTGCACCTGCAATTGATTTAAATTTTGGTTGCCCTGCAAAAACGGTGAACCGTCATCGTGGTGGTTCGGTGCTACTCGATGAACCTGAAACAGTTCACCTTTTGGTTAAAGCCGTTCGTAATGCAGTACCTGCACATATTCCAGTCTCTGCGAAAATGCGTTTAGGTTATCTAGACGAGAATCACACCCTTGAGAATGCCCATGCAATCGAAGATGCAGGTGCAAACTGGCTGACGGTTCATGCCCGCACCAAAGCAGATGGTTATACTCCACCTGCTTATTGGGAAAAAATCCAGCCAATTACTAAAGCCTTAAAAATCAATGTGATTGCCAATGGTGAGATTTGGAGCAATGCTGATGCCAAAGCATGCTTACAGCAATCACACTGCCAAGATTTAATGATTGGTCGTGGTGCAGTCACCACGCCAGATATCACCTTATGTATTCGTCAAAATATTGATTATGCATTAATGAGTTGGCAGGATTTGGTTGAACTACAGCAACGCTTTTTAAGTGGTCAATATAAAACTGAAATCGGCATGATCGGGCGCTATAAGCAATGGTTAGGTATGATGACCAAGGCCTATCCTGAAGCACAACAATTATGGGATCAAGTTAAACGATTGAAACAACTCGAGCAGATTTTGGTATGTTTAAATCATGTTGACTAAAAAACCTGATTTAGGGCAAAAAAAAGCGGCTAATGCCGCTCTCTAAAAACTTTACTTCGTACAGACAATATTACATACCACCGACATTGACTCTCAAATTGGTTACTGACGCGCCTGTCATGCCAATATTACCAATAGATGCATTTGGTAAAGTATTGAATGTACCTGTTGCACTTTGACCAGCTGTTCCTAGAGTCACATTATTTAGCTTCAGGTCAAATTTGCTACTTTCACCTGTATTACCAAAAATCAAACCAGTGTTTTCAATGCCTGCATAAAAGCCATTTAATGCAAAAGCATTACCATCATGACCTGTCAACTGAAAGTCAAAACTAGCACCCACTGGAGCAGTTGTCGAATCGCCAGAAGTTGTATAATCGGATACAAGTAGCATATTACAACCTGTTCCTGTGCCACAAATAGAATTAATCGCTCCACCAAACAAAACCATTTTATCTTGTGGTACAGCGCCTAATTGAATATTCATGTTTGGCTTATTGTTCGTATCAAAAGCGATATCGATATTACTATTTGATCGTAAAATTTCTTTAACATTCGTTTTCAGTATATTACCTGAATCAAAAATTGAATTTGCTGTGTAAACATTTCCAACTAAAGTCGACAGTGTTGTACTCGGCGCAGCATAAATCGAAAAAGGTGAAATACGAATACCATCTACACCATCGAAAGATAAAGCAATATTTGCAAATGCACCATTTGTGCCTATACCACGATCAGTATCAATCACAGCTTTCAACCCCAATTGGGTAGCTGAACCACCTGATAAACCAGATATTTTCACATTCTGAGCAGTTGCCTGTCCTGCAACACCTGCAATGACCAAACCTGCTTTATTTGTATAAGCATCTGGATCGGTATAAGATAAACCATCCTGATCAATTATGGCGATATGCTTAAACTCAAGATCAGTATTTATACCAATACTTAAACCATCTTGCCCTGTTGCTAATGACAAGCTTTGATCATCCATTGGTTGCATCGCCATTGTAAATGGGCTTAATAGCAACAACGATACATATCCTAGTTTCTTATTCATTGCCCTAATCCGTAGACAAGTGTTTAAAATATATACACACCAAGATAACACACTTTTTTCATCTCTCAATCATTTTTCAGATGGGTTAAGTTAGTTACGTGGCATGATACTAAATTGGCTATTCAAACGACCACCTGTAATTGCCATTTCCCCTAAACGTGCACCCTGTCCTGTTTCAGGTGGATACAAATTAATATCACGAATTCTCAATACACCCTCAGTTGCATGTTGTGGGTTAAAGGTAAGAGCTGTATTAAAACTAACCACACCTTCTGCACCATTTTGACCACCTTTAGGTTCAATCACAATTGCATTATCAAAAGCCAATTTCCCAGTGATATTGTCTAAACCAATGGTTGACTTATCGATTGGGTCACTAATTTGTATTGTGTTTTTATCGCCTGTTAACTGGAAATCCCCCACAACATTGAGACGATTGCCCGTTCCATCTGCCTTATATTCACTATTTGGGATAAGCGATAGATTCATATTACCACCTAACCGTAATTTCAAGCCAAATAGAACATCATTCTCATTTGCAAAACTATTATTAGGAGCAGAACTTCCATTGCTACATGCTGAAATTGGGCTGGTCACACAACTTTTATAAGTTGCTCCCGGCAGATAACCAGCCGCGACCTCTGCCGCCATCACGATCAGCATATCTTCTAAACTAACATTCATACTGCCTTGTTCAACACCAATACTACCTGTCCCTTTCATAAGCATATCAATGTTACGCAGCCCCATGTAATAATCAGTTGCGCCATCAATCACTAAAATAGAGGTCGTTTTGTTGCCCAACTTAGTATTATTATTTCCTACATCCCGATCTATACCATAAGTATTCATCGCAAGAGAAAAACCTAAGCGAGGGGTCTGCCCTGAGCCTACGGCAGTTCCTTGAGTATCACCCACCCGATAATAATAGACTTTACTCGCATCAACAGTAGTACCAAACATTGCCATATTTGCATTTAAACCATAAAACGGCAAAGCAAGCCCCCATTGATTATTATTATGTTCAGCAATATTCGGGACACTTTGACCAAAAGTATCATCAGTTCTTGCACTGTTGGTAAAACGCCCACGTTTTGACAATGCTTGGAACTCAGCACCACGAACAGCAACAAGCAAACTATATGGGTTTGTGCTTGCTGTTCCAGTATGAATATTTTGAATGTAGTCTATATCTGTCGTCAGTGTACTGTTATCTCCAAACCGACTGGTTTGAAAAGCATAGTTTGCTGGTAAATAAACTGACTTGGTATCAGCAAGGTTAATATAAACATCACCACTATTAAAAGAACCACGAGTTCCTTGTTGCAAGCCTGTTAAATTACCAAACTCAAAACCATAGGTATTTAGTCCAGCACCACCTATTTCCAGAGTTGTTGCTTTTCCATCACTACCTAACATTGAATCATTATCGATAGTAAAGTCCGCCCCCATTCTGAACCCAATACCAGTATTCCCAATGACATTACTGCCACTTTTCGCCTGACCTAGAATGTTGGTACCATCTGGATGACCATAATTAGTACCATATACTGGGTTGTTTTTCCCCTCACTACTGATCCCACGTAGCTGTAAATAACCATTGACCATACGACCACTTGCACCCACACGAATCAACCCATCTGCGCCTTGCGGACTTTTTGTCAATTGATTAATGGCATATGGATCTGTTTTACTTACATCTTTATTGAGCATGAACTCAAGATTTAAACCTGCATTAGTGAGGTCGGTATAACTACCCGCAATAAGACTACTTCCAGCTGCATCTGGTGCGCGGATAAAATCAACATAGCCATGAGTTGGACTTGATGTGGTTGTCATCCCAGCTTTAGCAACGCCATCAGCATTGGTTTGTAATTTAAATCCTTCAACGGCATCAACAAACATGACGCCTTTACCAAAGAAGTTAAAGTTAAAGTTTTTTAAGATTAACTGATTTAATTCGTTATTTATGTCAGTTTGTCCCAAATAAATATTGGCATTATTAATGCCTAGTTTAAGAGTAGATTGTCCTGTTTTACTGAACAAACCATCCCGTGTATTAAAATCAATATTAATCACTGAACTGGTTTGTATTGCCATATTCCCAATTGGATCACTACAAGTCTGACTAGCTTCTGTATCACAAATTTTAAATTTATCAATCGTAATTAAGGATGGATTGGTTGCAATACTTAAGTCTAAACCAACTTTACCATCAGCATGACTGCCACCATTAATCTTATAACTGGTGCCTGGTGTCAGTGAACTGGAATTACTTTGAGTGATTTTAAAATCCTCAGCAACTGCTCTCAAATTATTATTGGTTGCACTTGCACTTCCTCGTCCAGCATCATCCTCCCAATACAACTGTTTGACATTAACTTCATCAAAACTCGTATTGATTGAAATACCATCTTGACCGTTGACTTGTCGCAATGCACTATCGTCTAGACTTTGCATGGCATAAACCGAATGACTTATCATCAATAGGCTTGCTGCAAGTGTATTCAGCGCAAAATATGCTACGTTGTGATTTTGATTATTTTTTTTCATCACTTCAATCCTTTGAAATCTACACTCAATTAGCAACGTGGATGGCTACCGTCACAACCAAAGACTTTAACCGTTCCTTGCAAAGCTAAGTTACCGTTCATGCGTAATCCCATAAAGCCGGTTTCTTTACCATGATCATAAACTGAGTTTGGTGCATTGGCTGAACTATAAGTTGAGTTTTTTAAATAACCATAGCCACTGGTAGGTGCGGCATTAGGGTCTGTACCCTCTACGACTTTTCCCGTCGCGTCATCAATATAACTGGTAAAGTCATCCTGTTCGATAGACAAAGCATTAAAGCCAAAGTTACGGATGAGGATCGGTGACGTCGCCTCATAACTTAATTGAATTGCAGGTTTAATCGTATCGCTATATACGAGATCCACACCATCCAAGCCAAGTTTTTGGATATCAATCGTTCCCTGTATACCTTTAAAGACTAGCCATAATCTATGTGCAGGATTATCAATGGTCGGGTTACTAATAGGATTATTATTTGCATCTACAAATCGCCTATTCACAGAAATAGCTAAACGACAATACGCAAGATTAATACAAGCACTTTCATCAAAAACATATTTACCATTTTCCAATCTATGATTTAACGAAAGTTGAAGAGATAAATCTGCACCCGCCTGCCCTTCAACTGCCTGTAATTCATGATTATCTAATGCTTGTAACCCTGAATGTGCAACACTAGCACCACATAGTAGGAGTAAAGTAATTAATTTTTTCATTTCTTATACTCCTTTTATAGTCCAGTGGTGGTGATTTTAAGATGTTGAATCAATACACCATCAATCACAGCTGATCCCATATTATTGGTTGGTGAAGAAGTATTTAGTCTATATGTGTTGATATCTGCGTTTGGTGTCGTCGTATACCATCGCCCATCTTCATAACGCGCACCAGGTAATGCACCTGTACTCGGTACAACGAATTTTAAATTTGCATTTCCGTTATCTTGACGAGTATAACCAGTGTTATTAATTGTAGGATTATAAAGCGCAGTATTATCAATATTGACCCAATTCACACCACTGGTCGAATCAAACCGTAGACCATAATCTCCATTACTTCCAGTAGTTGAACCACCACTGGTACGATATTGCCAACGATAACCACTACAGAAAAGACCTGTACAGCTCACACTTGTACGTTGTTGATTCTGTAATTGATAGAAATAATGGTCTTTTGATACAGCCCCACTGCTTAAAGAACCAAAAGAAACCCCAACTGCATCCTGTGTACTATTCCCTTTAAATGCCTGAAGCGTTTTGCCGCCATCATCACTATATACAGTGCCTATACTAATACTACTGTGCGTTGCATTTGAACCTTGATAGGTTTTTCCACCTAAAGTTACATTATTACCGCATTGATATATATTACAGGTTGATCCTTTATAACTTGGATCTAAGCCTGTGTAATCTGTATATATTTCTTTATAAATACTTTCTTTGTTAGGAATACGTGCAACTTCCAAGCTAAAGTTTTTACCATCCGAACCTAAAATCACAGGTTGGTATAAATTACCCAGCACTAGATTGGTATTTAAGTTATAAATAAAAATCCCTTCATTATTGTCAAAATTTGGCGCATTTCCACCATGAATGGCTGGTGTTGTTAAATTATTCGTATCAGATGTTTCTCTTGTACTTAAGCGAAGTACACGATCATTTAGACCTGTTGGTGCCGTCCATTGACCTGTTGCCGTTATTTTCGTTGTCTGGCTACGAATACGATACTGTACTACACCAGTCCCACCCGGATTACTAGTTTGGGCTGGGCTATATCGAGGTGTCCAAATATTTGATCCTGAACCACAGGCTGTACACGTCTCACTGCCTACAAGCCCAGGCAACGTATCGGTTCTTGTTGAGGTTGGTGTATTCATGGTCATGCCAGCTTTTAAATCAGCACCATCACCGCTATTAAAACGGAATACACCAGACAGACCCAGTGTATTGTTATAAAATGGGCTGAGTCCACCTGTCGTTCCTGCACCATCTAGAGTCTGAAATATTTTTAAATGACTACCATTTAAACTAAATCCATTCCATACTCCCTGTAACCGCAGGCGATTAGCACGACTTGCATCAACACTTGTACCAATTAAACCAACATTATTTCCATAATGGAATTGATCTGCTGCACCATCCACTTTATTTGGATTTCGTACAAACGCATCCGCCCATAACCCCAACTTTAAGTTATAAGCATCACTCCCAGCGATATCCAGTGTACCCACCTCATAAAGAGGGGCTTCCAAAGCAAGGTAAGTTATTTCGCCTGTATCTGTATTTGGAGTACCACCATCTGGTGTAAATGTAGGGACATTAGGTTCAGTCTGAACTTTTAAAATCCATGGATTACTTGCAGTACCCCAACTCCGAATTGCATTAATTGCATTTCCATCATCATTTAAACCGACACGCTCATTATGGTTATTTGCACGATTTGAATTGGAAGCTGTAACCGCTAATCCGTATAAAAACAAGTCAGCCTTACCAACAGCACGATCGCCTGAATCAATACTGCCATTATTATTTGTATCTGCTGCTGTAAGTGACAAAGGTCCGATTGGAAGGTAGTTGATATAACCTGTGTCTAGTTGTCTATTAAGTAAATCTGCTTGCGTGGTTGTTGCTTTTTCCCCCTGGAAGATCATATACGTATTTTCAGGGAGCAATGCTATCCCCTCACCGATGGCTTGACTTAACCCCTCATCAGAGATTTCCTGTAATGCAAAAGCTGATTGGCTGACACACAATCCAATTAAACTCGCTAAAACAGTCTTTTGAAATGAATCCATATGGAGTATAGCCATCTTGACCTTCCTGTTACACGATGCTCCGCACCTACGTTATATTTTTTCTTTCATCCCTATGAGTGATTTGTTCAAAAACCTGCTTCCTAGCATCACTCAAAATATAGAATAGACGAATCATACCGATCTAATCTCAGGATTTATTATGCCGAATAATTACACAAATGCAAAATAAACTGGTCAAATGTTACATTTTTCCGATGAGCGAATAAAAGAAAAAGCAGTCAAAGCTGCTTTTTCTTTCTTACAACTGAATCTAGCAAAATTTTAAAGTGCCATAACAGTTAGGTGTAAACTTTTGGGTTGCTAACTCTAAATCAACTAATGCCATTTGTGGACGTGTTGCATTGATTAAGTTGACTGTACCAACTGGAATATCATCACCAAAAAGACAATTACTTGCAAGGTTGTTCCCACAAAAAATTCGCCCCTCATTACTTTTCAGAAAATTACTAACCTGATTAAATGCTTCATTAAGAGTCGCTGTCGGAATATCTACAGCGAGAGTAGGTTCAATAAACCCGATATCAATTGGATCTGAAAACTCTAACCACCAGCCATTTTGAGAAATAGAGTTATTATTGGTCCATTGGATATCTTTAGACTGCAAAGATAAGGAAGCCGCTGTACCATTTAGGTTCGCTTTATGAAAATAACCCAGATCCTCACTGATCGCTACATCAACCATCAGATTCTGAATCAAACCCGTTACATTTTTACCTGTCAAAGGTATATTAATGAAACCGAGTGCTCTAGCAGTCGCATCAATCGTCCCTGTCAATGCAATATCTCGAACTGTTGCTGTTGCCGATAAAGCTGCACTATTAATACGCTTCCCTGTAATTTCTTGTCTTGGAAGATATAAATCACCTTTTAAAATATTACTTCCACTCGCTTGATCACGAAGATTTAAATTATAAGCTGTTGTATCAAATGGAATATTACCCGTACCAAACAATGTACAACACACCTCACCCGAAATTGGATTATAACCATCTGATTGCTTTAAGGTGTTTTTAGCGGCCTCCCCCCCCACAAGACTTGTACCAAAACCATTCACATTGGCAAGACCCGTTGTTGCAGCAATCTCCATATAACCACTTAGGGAATTAATACCACTTTTGGCAGGGCCATTTTCTAAACCAAAAGTAATCAATCCAATTGCTTTCTCAGAACTTAAATTAATCCCAACAATTTCACGCGTTGATGCTTTATCTGGGTTTCTAATCGCAAATTCGATAAATGGATTGGTCAAGACTGCAGATGAGCCTGCACGAGCTGCTCGATCAGCCGCACTATCGGTATTGGAGGTCTCAGAGTTACCCAAACCACTTAAACTCAGATAATCAATATCAATATCACAACCACCAACTCCATTTACACCACCACATCCCAATTGAAGCTTTTTAATATTAACATTGAGCTCCATATTGGCTTCTAAACCCAGCTTATAGAAGCCTACACTTGTATCACCACCAACACGTTGTGCTTCTTTATTGGCTAGATCAGTTGGTGAAATAAACGATAAGCTCATCAATGCCTGACCCGTTGTTGCTGACATCTCGCTATCGCTTAGACTTTGTAGCGTGTTAGAAACGGCATAGGCAGAATTCAAGCATAAGCTGCTTACAGCAAACATTGCTAAATGAAGAAACCTAAACTGTCGCATGCCGACCTCCGTGTTTAAAACATCCATACATGATTATTTTTATTCCAAACTTCCATATTTACAGATATCAATCACAACGTTAATATTTATCTGTATTTTTTGTACAAAAAATGAATAAAAACCCTCTTGATTGTAGCTTATTTCTTTTAAATTAGTAGTTCATTCGTCTGATGTATTGATAATTTCAGTAAGGTCTGTTGGCATTTTATGAATAAAAAATAGCGAGTAGGTAAAATTCAATCTTGAAATCGAATTTACTACTCGCTATGTGCAAACCAATATTAAATGATCAACACTGATCTATGTTAAAGACCATGCGGAGCAATGCTCCCCATCCGTAATTTTGATAGGTATCTCAAACAAAATCTTAGAGTTTTTATTGAAGCCATTTTTTATAGAGTTAGAACAGGTCGCCCATAAAAGAGATAAGTCAAGACTCTAGCAATTCAAATTCAATATAAAGTGTAGCAGCTGACCTAAAGGCAATATGTTAATGAAAATATTTAAGTTAATCAGCATAAAACCTCCACTTAATAAAAATAAAGCAGAGGCTTATTGGAATTTAAAAAAATTAGCAAAATTTTAAAGTACCATAACAGTTAGGTGTAAACTTTTGGGTTGCTAACTCTAAATCAACCAATGCCATTTGTGGACGTGTTGCATCAATTAAGTTGACTGTACCTGTGGGAATCGTGTCACCAAAAAGACAACTTAAGACACCAGCTGAACCACAGTTAATCGGTTGAACGTTAGTCAAATAATGAGATACTTGGGCAAATGCCTCATTAAGTGTGGCTTTGGGAATATCTACAGCGAGAGCAGGTTCAATAAACCCAATATCAATTGGATCTGAGAACTCCAACCACCAACCATTTTGAGAAATCGAATTATTATTGGTCCATTGGATATCTTGGGACTGTAAAGACAAGGAAGCAGCAGTACCATTTAAGTTCGCTTTATGGAAAAAACCTAAATCCTCACTAATTGCCACATCAACTATTAAATTTTGGAGTGTGCCAGATACCTGTCGGTCCAAATTTAATATTCCTGCCGCTCTGGCAATAATATTTCCACTCAGATCAATATTTCGAACCGTTGCTTCTGCTTTTAACTCAGCGCTATTAATACGCTTCCCTGTAATCGGTTGTCTTGGTAGGTATAAATCACCTTTTAAAATATTACTACCTGTGGCTTTATCACGAAGGTTTAGGGTATAGGCTTCGGTATTAAAATTAATATTTGTAAAATTACTAGGAGTACAAGAACCAAGCCCCGAACAGACTTTTCCCGAAATAGGATTATAACCATCTGATTGCCTTAAGTTATCTTTAGTAGCCTCACCACTCACAAGACTTGTACCGAAACCATTCACATTGGCAAGACCCGTTGTTGCAGCAATCTCCATATAACCACTTAGGGAATTAATACCACTTTTGGCAGGGCCATTTTCTAAACCAAAAGTAATCAATCCAATTGCTTTCTCAGAGCTTAAATTAATCCCAACAATTTCACGCGTTGATGCTTTATCTGGGTTTCTAATCGCAAATTCGATAAATGGATTGGTCAAGACCGCAGATGAACCCGCACGAGCCGCTCGATCAGCCGCACTATCGGTATTGGAGGTCTCAGAGTTACCCAAACCACTTAAACTCAGATAATCAATATCAATATCACAACCACCAGCTCCATTTACACCACCACATCCCAATTGAAGCTTTTTAATATTAACGTTGAGCTCCATGTTGGCTTCTAATCCCAGCTTATAGAAACCCACACTTGCATCACCACCATCACGCCGCGCTTCTTTATTGGCTAGATCAGTGGGTGAAATAAATGATAAGCTCATCAATGCCTGACCCGTTGTTGCTGACATCTCGCTATCGCTTAAACTTTGTAGCGTGTTAGAAACGGCATAGGCAGAATTCAAGCATAAGCTGCTTACAGCAAACATTGCTAAATGAAGAAACCTAAACTGTCGCATGCCCCGACCTCCGTGTTTAAAACATCCATACATGATTATTTTTATTCCAAGTTTCCATACTTACAAATACCAATCACAACGTAATATTTATCTGTATTTTTTGTACAAAAAATGAATAAAACTCTCTTGATTGTAGCCTATTTCTTTTAAATTAGTAGTTCATTCGTCTGATGCATTGATCATTTCAGTAAGGTCTGTTGGCATTTTATGAATAAAAAATAGCGAGTAGGTAAAATCCAATCTTGAAATCGAATTTACTACTCGCTATGCGCAAACCAATATTAAATGATCAACACTACTGATCTATGTTAAAGACCATGCGGAGCAATGCTCCCCATCCTTAATTTTGATAGGTATCTCAAATAAAATCTTAGAGTTTTTATTGAAGCCATTCTTTCTAGAATTAGAACAGGTCGTCCATAAAGAGATAAGCTCAAGACTCTAGCAATTCAAACTCAATATAAAGTATATCCGCTGATCTAAAGACAATATATTAATGAAAATATTTAAGTTAATCAGCATAAAACCTCCACTTAATAAAAATAAAGCAGAGGCTTATTGGAATTTAAAAAATTAGCAGAACTTTAAAGTGCCATAACAGTTAGGTGTAAACTTTTGGGTTGCTAACTCTAAATCAACCAATGCCATTTGTGGACGTGTCGCGTTGATTAAGTTGACTGTACCTGTAGGAATCGTGTCCCCAAAAAGACAATTCAACACCCCAAATGTACCGCAATTAATAGGATTATTGTTCAAGTAATTGGATACTTGGGCAAATGCCTCATTAAGGGTCGCTTTAGGAATATCTACATTAAGAGTAGGTTCTATAAATCCGATGTCAATTGGGTCTGAGAACTCTAACCACCAACCATTTTGAGAAACAGAATTATTATTGCTCCATTGAATATCTTTAGACTGCAATGATAACGAGGCTGCCGTACCATTTAGATTAGCTTTATGGAAAAAACCCAAATTCTCACTGATCGCGACATCAACCATTAAGTTCTGGATTGTACCTGTTACTTGTCTATCTAAGTTTAATCCTATTGCATTGGCAACAATATTCCCACTCAAGTCAATATCTCGAACTGTTGCTGTTGCTGTTAAAGCTGCACTATTAATACGCTTCCCTGTAATCTCTTGTCTTGGAAGGTACAAATCACCCTTTAAAATATTGCTTCCCGTTGCTTTATCTCGAAGATTAAGGGCATAAGAAGTCGTTGCAAAATTAATAGTAGGAACACAAAGAAGAGGAAGACTACACACTTTACCCGTAATAGCATTATAGCCATCAGACTGATTTAGTGTCCCCTTTGCCGCCTCCCCTCCTACAAGACTTGTACCGAAACCATTCACATTGGCAAGACCTGTTGTTGCAGCAATCTCCATATAACCACTTAGGGAATTAATACCACTTTTGGCAGGGCCATTTTCTAAACCAAAAGTAATCAATCCAATTGCTTTCTCAGAGCTTAAATTAATCCCAACAATTTCACGCGTTGATGCTTTATCTGGGTTTCTAATGGCAAATTCGATAAATGGATTGGTCAAGACTGCAGATGAACCCGCACGAGCCGCTCGATCAGCCGCACTATCGGTATTGGAGGTCTCAGAGTTACCCAAACCACTTAAACTCAGATAATCAATATCAATATCACAACCACCAGCTCCATTTACACCACCACATCCCAATTGAAGCTTTTTAATATTAACATTGAGCTCCATATTGGCTTCCAATCCCAGCTTATAGAAGCCTACACTTGTATCACCACCAACACGTTGTGCTTCTTTATTGGCTAGATCAGTGGGTGAAATAAACGATAAGCTCATTAATGCCTGACCCGTTGTCGCAGACAGCTCACTATCGCTTAAACTTTGTAGTGTATTAGACGCAGCATAGGCAGAATTCAAGCATAAGCTGCTTACAGCAAACATTGCTAAATAAAGAGACTTAAACTGTCGCATACCGACCTCCGTGTTTAAAATATCCATACATCATTATTTTTATTCCGTGTATTCATATATACAGATATCCATCACAAAGTAATATCCACCTGAAAATTTTGTATAAAAAAAGATCAATCAAAAATAATTGTAGCTTATTTTTATTAGATTACTAGCTTATTCATTTTGTAACTTTGTAACTTATAATTTTAGTAGTTTTTATATTTCTGAATGAGTATTCACCACACGAATTGCATGGTGAATACTCTTGGAGTATTAAGTCTTCGGCAACGTCACACCAGTTTGACCTTGGTATTTACCACCACGATCTTTATATGACGTTTCACAGACTTCATCGCTTTCAAAGAACAGCATCTGTGCCACACCTTCACCCGCATAAATACGTGCAGGTAAGTTTGTGGTATTGGAAAATTCAAGGGTAACGTGACCTTCCCACTCTGGCTCTAAAGGTGTTACGTTTACGATGATACCGCAACGCGCGTAGGTTGATTTTCCTAAACACACGGTCAGTACATTACGTGGGATACGGAAGTACTCAACAGTGCGTGCTAGCGCAAATGAATTGGGTGGAATAATACAAACATCCGATTCGATATCGATAAAGCTTTTCTCATCAAAATTCTTTGGATCAACAATGACAGAATGCACGTTGGTAAAGACTTTAAATTCACGCGCGCAACGGACATCATAGCCATAGCTTGAGACCCCATAAGAAATCAACTTTTCTCCATTTTCATCGAAACGAACTTGATTTTCTGCATAAGGTTCAATCATGCCGTGTTTTTCGCTCATTTCACGAATCCAACGATCAGATTTTATAGCCATGTCTTTATACCCAAAAACGAAGTTGATGATTGGCAGCTACTTTAACGTAAAATGGCATTAATGAAAACAACACCCCAATCGATTATAAGACCTATTGACCGAGGTATAAGATCATAAGTGCTAAGCAGCGATAGAATCATAAAACCTCACGGCTTTTAAGTTTGAACTAAGCAAAGCATGCTATTTTGAAAAGTGCAGCTCTTTTTCTTTGATACATTTCCCATTTTATGCCTAAGCAATTCTTTCATAAGTGGCTTCCCTCTTCGGAAAAAGTGACCAACCTTAAGTTTATGAAATTTTTTGGTCAGCGTGCCTTAAATCCACTACTTTGGTATGTAAATCGTCATTCAATCGCAAAAGCAATGTTCATTGGGACTTTCTGGGGAATTTTACCTGTCCCATTTCATAGCCTATTTATCATTTTGACGGTGTTGTGGATTGAAGTAAATTTGCCCATCGGCCTATGTATGGCATGGTTAACCAATCCTGTTACCGTGGTTCCCATTCTGTATTTAGGTTTTTGGTTTGGTAGTAAAATTTATCATGTGAATATGATTAATCAAGAGATGTTGCTTGGGGTTTTACATCAAATCATCAACTGGCTTAAAAATTTTGGACATGGTCATATTGACCTCAGTTTAGCCAAAATCCTAGTATCAGGACTGATCATTGAAGCCACTTTATTTGCGTTTTTATTCTATCTTGCGACACATTTACTCTGGCGTTGGTTCCTTGTTAAAAGTTGGAAAAATCGTTATAAAAATAAAAAAGAAGAAGCCATTTAATAAGCCTCTTCTCCCCACATTATTTTCTATTTAGCTGTAGTTTTTGCCTTCATATAATGTTCTGCAACATCTAATACATAATCCTGACATGCCTCACCTGTAGCAGGGTCATAAGCACCATTATTGGTAATGTTATTAGATAAAACCCGAATGCCAAGGAATGGCACTTTAAATTGATGTGCGATTTGTGCAACCGATGCTGCTTCCATTTCTTCAATAGAAGTCCCGTATTTGCTATGCAAGAAGTTAATTCGATCCAATTCATTATTCCAGACATCAGCAGAGCCAATGGTGCCTTCCACTACTTGTCCTTTTGTATAGTTCACTTTTGCTTTATAGGCAGCAACCAATAGCTCTTGATCACCTTCAAATTTGCGTATGGCAATCGGTTCAGGATCTGACTCATCATCAGGTAAAACATCAAATGCTTCATTCCATTCCAATGCATTTGAACCGCCACCCATTGGTTGATACGGTGTTTTAAATGCACCGATATTGGTCGTGTATTTACCGAGAACAATATCAAACACATGTAAATCTGGATCATGCCCACCTGAAGTGCCCTGATTAATAATTGCGATGGGTTGGTAATGCTGAATGGCAATTGCGGTTGCTGCGGCTGAATTACTCATGCCCATGCGGGTCTTCGAGATAATCATGGGATAACCTTTATAGCTTCCCTTCCAAAACGTCCAGCCTCCAATCGTTTCAACACTGACATGGTCTAATTTTGATGCCATTCTTTCAGATTCAATCGGCAATGCACCTTGTATCACGATCGGTTGTAATTGAGTTTTTTCTTGCGTTTGATCAGCACTAGAATCGTTATCCCCATTACATGCACTCAGCAACAAAGCGGTGCAAACACTAGCAATACCCATGAAACGTTTAAAATATGCCATTCAGCTACTCTCAATCTAAAAGAAAGAATAAGCAATCCACATGCCATTTTTTACTAAACGGTATATTTTTTAAGCTCTTATCCATCAAAAATCATTTTGATTGGAAAATAAAAACCCAACAGAATGAATTATGTTGGGTCGTTTGAATCATTCACATTGCAAAGAGATGTATTTAGAAAATACGCTTGTCATTTCTTTGATGCTTTGGCAATTTTTCCATTTGCTCAAGCAACACTTGCGCGATATTCATAAAACTTTCAGCCGCAGCATCTTGCGCAACCACACTTGGTTTACCCTGATCCGCATGTTCACGAATTTTAGCGTCTAAAGGTAAACGCCCTAATAATGGAATGTGGTATTGCTCAGAAAGCTGATCACCACCACCAATCCCAAAAATTTGTTCTTCAAAACCACAATTCGAACAGATATGCGTTGACATATTTTCAATCACACCAAGCACAGGAATATTGACGCGATTGAACAATTCAATCCCTTTCACCGCATCCATGAGTGCCACATTCTGAGGTGTTGTCACAATCACTGCGCCCGTCACTGGAATACGCTGTGCCAATGTCAATTGGATGTCACCTGTTCCCGGTGGCATGTCAATCACCAAGACATCCAAATCAGGCCAAAGGGTTTGATTGAACAACTGCATCAATGCGCCTGTCGCCTTTGGTCCACGCCAAGCCACAGGGGTATTCTGTGCCCCAATGAGATGACCAATCGAAATCACCGCCATGCCATACGCATCTAAAGGAACAAAATGTTCATTTTCGATCAGCGGTGTTTGACCTGCATTTCCAAGCATCGTCGGAATGCTTGGGCCATAGATATCAGCATCGAGCACGCCAACTTTTAAGCCCATTTTTTGTAGCGCGAGCGCAAGATTCACTGTAGTGGTTGATTTGCCGACACCGCCTTTACCTGATGATACCAAAATGACATTTTGAATTCGTGGATGAGCTGCAATATCACGTTGTTGCGGTGCGGCTTTTTGAATCGGTGGGTTGTTTGGATCAACTTCAGCTTTTGGAGAAGCATCCATGACAGGCGGCAAATTTGCGTTTTCTGCTTTTGGCTTAGATGAACAGCTATGACCTGCATCACCATGCGCAGCATGTTTTTGTTGAACGACATGTAAATTTAACTCCTGAATGCCACATTTTTCTAAGGCTTCAGCAAGTTCATCATGAATTTGTTGTAAATGATCTTTTTCTTGGGGAAAGGTATTAATCGTGAGTTGTAAAATACGACCTTGGACATTCACTTGGCTAATCCGATCTTTTAAGCCATTTTCTGAATGTGGTAAGACATAATTTTGTAGAACTGTTTGAATCTCGTCTTCCTTCACTTCTTGTGCTGGTGAAAAAACAGATTTTAAGGAAGAAAGCCACGACATTTTGTTTACTCCAAAAACAGATCAACATAGGACTGAGTTTGGCTAGTTTAGCAGTATTGAACAAGTGACGCTCATATCAAAGAAGATAATTGCTCATTTTTTATAGCGTATTTTCTTCTCTGAATATGAGCCTAGGTTATTTAGGTTTGATCCAACAATTAACCCTTGAATTTATTTAAAGTGTCTGTTGCAGCTTTCTTTAAATCATCCAGTTTATGGCTCGCTTGAGCTTTGAGATCATCAAATTTTGCTGCGGCTTCATCTTTTAATTCAGCGGCTTTTGCTTTTGCATCATCTAACTTATGACTCGCTTCTTCTTTCAAATGGTCAAATTTATCTTGGACACTATGCTGCGAATCTTCAAGTTTAGATTTGATTTCATCTACTTTGTCGGAAAAAGCTTCTTTACTTTCAGCATTTTGCTCAGAAACATCTTTTTTT
Organism: Acinetobacter sp. NIPH 2699; assembly: GCF_022549355.1. Classification (GTDB taxonomy): domain Bacteria; phylum Pseudomonadota; class Gammaproteobacteria; order Pseudomonadales; family Moraxellaceae; genus Acinetobacter. The sequence goes on along the minus strand of NZ_JAKZGL010000005.1, from coordinate 64,784 downwards.
AGATCATCAAGGGCTTTTTCACCTTTTAACTTAAGCTCCTCTGCTGAGTGCTTTAAGTCATCTACTGCCTTTTCGCCTTGTAATTGCGCTTCTTTTGCTTTGTGTTTTAAATCATTACCTAAGTCAGCTGCTTGAGTTTTTAGCTCATCAATTTTTTCATTTGTCATCGTAATTCCTCACTTATAGGTAAATATAAATTGTTTGGAGCAGCCTTAGTTATACCGCGTTTATATCCATTTTTTTGTGATTGCAGCAAATTGAAACAAAGGACATACAGGAAGATTCAAATCATTTCTGATTGATAACCTTTTGAATTTTTAGATATAAAAATCATATAAATGCATAACGGTTAATTTACTTCAAAAACTCATTTTTAGATATTTCATACAAGACATGCCAACTTAATGGATGATCTGGTTCTAAAGCTGGGTGCTGAAATGTTGTGACCTTTCTCATTTCTAATTTTTTCATCACTGCTTGCGATTTCTCATTTTCCAGTGTGGTAAATGACACAACTTTGTCTAGTTTCAACTGATTAAATGCAAATGCTAATGCCGCTTTTGCCGCTTCCGTCGCATAGCCCTGTCCCCAATAGGGCTGATCTAATCTCCACCCAATTTCCACACAAGGCGAAAAGGAAAATTGCGTGGGTTGATCATGCAAACCGACAAAACCAATAAATTGATGGTTTTCTTTTAATTCAACTGCCCAAAAGCCCCAACCTTGTGACTCAATAATCGATTTCATTTTATCAATCATGGCATCGCTTTCTGCTCGTGTCAGTAATTTCGGGAAATACTGCATGACTTGCGGATTGGTACTCATCACAGCAAAGTGTGGATAATCTTCTGGTATCCATTGTCTTAAGCGTAGCCGTGCGGTTTCGATCATTTTTACAACCAATAAATTTGTATTAAAAACTATTAACAATATAAGGAGATAGTTCGGATATACTTCCGCAATATCTCAATCATAGACCTCGTTGTCAAAATTACCTAATATGAATGAAAATGAACTTTTAGAAATTCAGCAGGAACTTCAAGCCCAAGAAAAACGTTTGAAGTACATTCTTTCCAGTAAAAGAAGAATCCAAAACATGATTCTTTCTTTTGAAAAGGATCTTGCTGAACAGTTAATTCCTGTGATTCACCAACAGAGTGACGATAAAGCACCTGTTGAAAGCAGTCTGGCTCTGACCATTTGCTGGAAATTTTCTAAAGCTGAGTTTCCTAAAACCGAACATTGGTGCAGCGAACTCAGCATTACTGAGCTTGAGTTCAAAGATGAATTTACTGTGGCACTAAAAGCACAAGCATGGTTAGGAACTTTAGGCAGTGATGAACTTTGGCAGACACCAATGTTTGCTGAAATTACCATTGATCCTAAAACTGATGCTTTAAAGAGCTATCACATTCATTTCCTATCTAAAGGAAAGATTATCTCTTTAAGAAAAAATTCAAAACACAGCGTAACTGTGAAACAAATGCAGAGTATGTGATCCTTCGGGGTGCATACTCTTACTTACAATACTTCAATTCACCTACGGTTTTGGATGCATTATTCATAAGAAATATCCATCCGACTTCTTTTCTTTGTATTCATCACAAAATAGCAGACATTCGCACTCATAGATCCCAAAGCAAGTACGGGTACAAGAGCAAAATAGATAAGAAGACTCATCATTAAAGTTGAGAAATCAATCTGATTCACTTGATCCTCTAATAAGATGACGATTACTAAAAACATCCAACAGGTGAAAAAGATAAGACTGACTTTTAATAGTTGGGATAGATCAAAAATCTGAGTGGGCAATTTCACTACTGCGAAAACAATTAAATAGCAGATAAAAGTAAAAAACATGAGCAATGGTGTCAGATAGATCATGACTTCCATGCCATTACTCACCACATGAATCAAATGACTCTGCTGAAAATTTAAATAGAGACACAACGGAATCACAAAACTAAGAACAGAAACCAAACTTGCTGACAAAGCTGCACAAACTAAAGTCCAAGATCGCATTACAATCTCCTATCGATTCAAGCCTGTTGCTATTCTCAGTAAAAGAGATGTGCTTTGATTGAAACCAATGTGAAGATTGCATGAAGTCTTAAAATGAGCAGATCAAAAAGCATTGAAAAGATTTCACCGATTCCCTTGTGCAAGTCAGTGTTAAGTCATGTAAAATCATCCACCTTGTAAATACGAATGAGAGAACAATATCCGTGCGTAAAATTTTAGTCACCAATGCCCTTCCTTATGCCAATGGTCCTATCCATATGGGTCACTTACTCGGTTATATCCAAGCAGATATTTGGGTTCGTGCGATGCGTGCAATGGGTCATGACGTGACTTACGTATGTGCGGATGATGCTCATGGTACGGCGATTATGCTACGTGCTGAAGCAAATGGTATTAGCCCAGAAGCACAGATTGCCAACGTACAAAAAGAACATATCCGTGACTTTGATGGTTTTGGTGTGCATTTCGATCATTATGATTCAACCAATAGTGACGAGAATAAAGCACGGTCTGAAGAAATTTATATTAAAAACCGTGAAGCAGGCAATATTGCGATTCGTCCTGTAAATCAGCTTTTTGATCCTGAAAAAGGCATGTTCTTATCTGACCGTTTCATTAAAGGGACTTGCCCGAAATGTAAATCAGAAGATCAATACGGCGACGCTTGCGAAGTCTGTGGTACAACCTATAACGCAACTGAATTAGAGAACCCGCGTTCAACTTTAAGTGGTGCGACCCCTGTTGAGAAATCATCCGATCATTACTTCTTTAAACTGCCGAATTTCTCAGAATATTTACAAAAATGGACCCGTGACCAAGGTCGCCTCCCTGTTTCGATTGCCAACAAGTTAGATGAATGGTTTGAAGCTGGTTTATCGGATTGGGATATTTCACGTGATGCGCCTTATTTCGGTTTTGAAATCCCAGATGCGCCAAACAAATATTTCTATGTTTGGGTCGATGCACCGATTGGTTATATGTCGAGTTTTGAAAACTATATTAAAGCCAAACGTCCAGATTTAAACTTTGATGATTACTGGAAAAAAGACTCAAACAATGAGGTCTATCACTTCATTGGTAAAGACATCGTTTACTTCCATGCGCTGTTTTGGCCTGCAATGCTTGAAGGTGCAAACTACCGTACGCCATCTGGTTTATTCGTCAATGGTTTCTTAACGGTGAATGGTCAGAAGATGTCGAAATCTCGCGGTACATTCATCAAAGCTGAAACTTATTTACAGCATTTAAATCCTGAATATTTACGCTATTACTTTGCTTCTAAGCTTTCAGACAAAGTTGAAGATTCTGATTTGAACTTAGATGACTTCGTTCAAAAAGTGAATTCGGATCTTGTTGGTAAAGTGGTGAATATTGCTAGCCGTTGTGCAAAATTCATTAATACCAATTTCAATAATACTCTTTCAAGTACCTGTGCTGAGCCGGAGTTAGTGCAAAGCTTTATTGATGCAGGCGATTCAATTGCACAAGCATACGAAGCACGTGAATTCTCTGCGGCGATTCGTGAAATCATGGCTCTAGCAGACAAAGCGAACCAATATATTGATGAGAAAAAACCGTGGGCACTTGCCAAGCAAGAAGGTCAAGAACAACAAGTTCATGATGTCTGCTCAGTCGGTATTAACTTATTCCGCCAGCTTGCAGTTTATTTATCACCTGTATTGCCAACACTTGCTGCACAAGTACAAACTTTCTTAAAACTTGACAGCTTTAACTTTGAATCGCGTAAGCAAATCTTGATTGGTCATGAAATCGCACAATTCCAGCCATTGATGCAACGTGTTGATGCTAAAGCTGTTGCGGCGATGGTTGATGCTTCTAAAGACTCTTTAACTGCTGCGGCTGAACCAGTAAAAGTTGAGAAGAAGAAAGCCGAGAAAAAGCCTGAGCCAAAAGTGGGTGAATCTGAAATCATTGGCATTGAAGATTTCATGAAAATTGATCTTCGTGTGGCAAAAGTATTGGAAGCTGCAACTGTTGAAGGTTCTGATAAATTGCTGCAATTGACTTTAGATGTCGGTGAAGCTGAACCGCGTAATGTGTTTAGTGGTATTCGTGAGTTTTACCAACCTGAAGACTTAAAAGGCAAATTGGTGGTGATGGTCGCAAACCTTGCGCCTCGTAAGATGCGTTTTGGTATTTCTAACGGTATGGTGCTTGCCGCTGGTAATGGTGAAGGTGTTTGGGTGATTTCTCCTGAATCTGGCGCAAAAGCAGGCGATAAGGTTTCTTAACTACTACCTCCAAACTTTTAAATATCATTTAACGTAATTAAATGAAAAAACCGTAATGTATTTAGTTATGAAGTACATTACGGTTTTTAACAAGACTAAACAGAATTTTAAATTTATCGATGTTTTTAAATATATTCTTATTGCTTTTATAAAATAAACAAATAAAATTCACTAGCTTTTAATCATAAGTTATTTTAAGGGGTTTTTTATGAAAAAAATTTTATCACTTACTGCTGTAGTAACAATTTTATTTTCAACTGGTTGTTCTGTACGTATGGCAGATATGACGGTTGCATCAACCAAAAATTATAATATTAACTCAAATCAGTTTATTAAAGGTCAACGTGTCACAGGTGAAGATAAAGTACCTGTTGTCTTATTTCCTCTTGGTATCCCTAATTTTAAAACTGCAATTGATCGTGCAATCGAGAAAAACCCTTGTTCTGTCGCTTTATCTGATGTAGTTATTACTCAATTGAATCATGCTTTTCTCGTAGGCCAAATTGGTTATCGTGTAGAAGGAACACAGATTATCGATTTATCTCAGCCTAATTGTACAAAATAATCATTTTATTAAAAATAAATGAGAAGTTATTAGGGCTTCTCATTTAAAATCATTAAACTGAATATTACCCATTTTTTCACAAGAATACGGGCATGAAACATGGGTGATAAAGTATATTAATTAAGTGCTTTCTTTAATATTCCATTACTAGACTATACATTGAGAAGACTCTCTTACTTTAAATCTACAGTTATCTATGCTAAAAAATAAACAAATCAACTAAATTAGCGAATATCTATAAATGAATAAAACTCTAGTATCAGCTTTGTTAAGCTCAATTTTCTTTAGTTTCTCAACATTAGCCGCCAATCCCCAACTACCAATTCAACCTCAAAAACAGGTTGCGGGCTACTATCAACACCAAGTGGGTGATGTACAGATCACTGCCCTGCTCGATGGCACTAACTTTATGTCACCAAGCTTGTTTAAAGATATTTCGCAGCAACAAGTACAACAAATCTTGAAGAAATACTATGCAGATCAAGATAAAGGCGTACAAACCTCAATCAATGCCTTTCTCGTTAATACAGGGAAATCACTGGTTTTAGTGGATAGCGGTGCAGCCAGTTGTTTTGGTGCACATTTAGGCTCAATTCTAAAAAACCTAGAGGCTTCAGGCTACAAACCTGAACAGGTCGATACCATTTTACTCACGCATTTACATCCCGACCATGTTTGTGGCATCAGCCAAAAAGGCACTGCCAATTTCCCAAATGCAACCGTCTATGTGTCAGATGATGAAGCAAAGTATTGGCTAGATTCTAAACAAGCGGCAAAATTACAAAAAGATAAACAAGCCAACTACTTAGGTACAGTTGAAAAAATTAAGGAAGCCATTGCCCCTTATCAAGCCAAACAACGCTTTAAAACATTTAAGTTAGGTGATGAAATTCAAGGCTTTAAAGTCATTAACACGGCTGGGCATACCCCGGGACACTATAGTTATGAGCTAAAAACCAAAGATCAAAGTGTGGTCTTTATTGGTGATATCGTGCATTCACATACCGTTCAATTCGATAAACCTGAGACTGCAATCGAATATGATATCGACCCGAAAAAAGCCGTTGAAACACGTTTAAAACAGTTTGCCAATTTTGCAAAGAATGGACAAACCATCGCGGCACCGCATTTACCGTTTCCGGGTATTGGACATATTTATTCGGCAGATAGTAAAAGCTATCAATGGATTCCTGTACATTTTAAAGATTAATAAAACCTTAGCGTGCTTTATAAATTACTGCACGCTTTTACCTAACTAAAACAAAAATTAAAATGACTTGAATTTACATCGGACAAAAATGTCCGTTAAATATTATATCAATATTCCTAGAATTTTACGCATGTTAAATCGTCAGCAACAGGCTGCTCATAACCGTGATGAGCTACTCAATGCCGCAGAGGAAATTTTTCGAACTCAAGGTATACATGTGCCCTTACAAGCGATCATTGATCATGCTGGTGTTGGTCGTGCCACCTTTTATCGTAATTTTGCTGATCGTAGGGCGTTAATCGCTGCGCTGCTAGAACAAGCCATCACTCGATTAGAACAAAAGGCTCAAGCTTTACAGGCTTTCGATGATGGCTTTCTCCGTTTAATTGAAGCGCATATCGAACAACTTCCTCATCTGATTGTATTGATTGATTACTGGCGCATCATTGATCGCCATGACCCAATCATGCTAAACCTTTATGAACGGCGAGATAAAGCATTACAACCGCTGATTGACCAAGCCATACAACATCAATTGTGCCGTCCAGATTTAACGCCCCAAGATTTCGGAATGATCACTGCAATTTTAGGTTCTTCATTTCAAGGACACACAGCATCAGAACAAGTTCGGCTGGCAAAGCGAGCAATACAATTATTATTAAACGGTATCAAAGTTTAGCTCGGGGCATAGGATGGATAAAACACCTCGTTATCTTGAAACTCCTCCTGATTGGTCGCCTGATGAGCGTCCAACCTTACCGGGTTCGCCTGCGGCAATCGCCCATTCCACCACTAAACGGGTTGCTTTTTTTCTAATTGGTTTATTTATCGCTATTTCTGCGAGCCTCAGCAACGGCTTTATTATTGCCAATTTAGCTATTTTCCAAGGTGAATATGGTTTAACGCCTTCACAAGCAGCGTGGTTGCCTGCGGCTTATGTGATGGCAAATGTCAGTTCCAACTTAATCTTGTTCAAAGCCCGTCAGCAATATGGCTTACGCTTGTTTTCAGAAATTGGCCTGCTGGCGTTTATTGGCGTCTTAATCTTACATATTTTTGTCCAGACTTATGAAATGGCATTATTTGTCCGTTTCATTGCGGGTCTAGCTGCCGCCCCACTCAGCTCTCTGGGAATGTATTACATCATGCAGGCATTTAGCCGTGCGGATGTCGCAAAAGCAATTTATCTTGCCTTTGGTTTTCAGCAATTAGGGCTACCATTAGCTTGGATTATTTCGCCTTCTTTATTGAGTGCCAATCCTTGGGATGTGATCTATACCTTTGAGCTTGGGCTAGCCATCTGCTGTTTCGCAATGGTCGTGTCATTAAAACTTCCACGTAGTCTTCGTTTAGATGTTTTTGAAAAACAAGACCTCTTTACCTTTGCTTTACTTGCTCCCGGACTTGCCTGCTTATGTATTGTCCTTACCCAAGGCCCGATTGTCTGGTGGTTCGATAGCCAATGGCTGGCCTATACCTTGATTGCGGGCTTTTGTTTGATTGTTTTGGGCTTAACTTACGAGCATTACCGTAGTAATCCACTCATTATGACGCGTTGGCTCGCGACAGGAGATATTTTAAGCTTTATTGCCAGTGCCTTTGCCTTACGTTTACTCATGTCCGAACAAAGTTACGCTGCTGTTAATTTTCTAAAAACCATGGGAATGGGCCCTGACCAATTTGTTCCGTTTTATATGGTTATTTTCCTTGGTACCGTTGCTGGTTCCGTATTTAGCGCAGTTACTTTTAATAAAGACCGTTTAATTTTAAATCTTTTTCTCGCTGAATTTTTAATTCTGATTGCCTGCACACTCGATTATCACCTCACCAGTGATGTCCGTCCGACCAATTTCTATTGGAGCCAATTTTTAGTGAGTTTTGCAGGTGGTGTATTTATTGGCCCATTATTGTTGATGGGCTTTGTCCGCACATTACAAAAAGGACCGCAGTATGTCGTAACATTTATTGTGTTATTTACTGCAACCCAAAATTTTGGCGGGTTGGTTGGTTCATCATTCTTCAATACCTATCAACAACATCACACCTCCAATTACAAAGTCGAAATCAATAGTCGACTCGACCCAACCGATCCTGTGGTTGCTCAGCGGCTACAAACTTATCAACATAGTGCTATAGCCACCACCAATGATCCAGCTTTGCAACAGAATCAAGCTTTACAGAATTTGAATAAAGTGGTCACTCGCGAAGCACAGGTACGAGCATATAACGATGTGATTGCACTGAATGGCATCTTCGCTATTGTGCTCCTGATCTGGGGATTATTTAGATATATGTACAATCGATATATCAACCAGAAAAATATAAAAGCGACCCATTAATTTTATGTGTATTTGATTGAGAAAATATTATGTCTGAAGAAACAAAAGATAAAACTGAATCCCATTCTGAGAAAAATCAAGCTGCCAAGGATACTGAGGCAACGGCGACTGCTCAGCCCATAGATGCACCTGAATCTGCTGCTCAAATGCCACCGCCGCCTCCACCAAGCAGCAAGATTATTAAACCCAAGACGTCAACCTTATGGTGGATGCTGTTCGTACTCATCGTTGGCATTACCATTATTTTATGGGCATGGCGAATTGGCCCATTTCATACGGCAATCGAACACACAGATAACAGCTACGTCAAAGGCAGAACTACGATTTTGTCCTCACAGATTAATGGCTATATCAAAGATGTGCTGGTTAAAGATTTTGATCATGTAAAACAAAGTCAAGTGCTGATGCATATTGATGCAACAACCTATGATCAAAAAGTCACTCAAGCCGTTTCGGGTGTAGAACAGGCCCAAAATAGCCTTGCCAATCAAACTCAAGTCATCGCACAGCGCCAAGCTGATGTTATTGCAGCCCAAGCAAAATTGGAGCAAGTCAAAGCGCAATATGAACTATCAACCACACAATTAAAACGCTATCAACAACTGGGGAATAGTGGTGCTGCTTCAAAATCTGAACAAGATAAAGCTGCTGCGGATGCACAAAATAATCTTGCTTTACTCAAGCAGGCAGAAGCCAATATTTTAGTCGCACAAGAAGCGTTAAAGACAGCCCAAGTGGCAGAAGCAGGCTTGAAAGCACAAGTGAATAGCGCACAAGCCCAACTGGACCAAGCCAATACCACCAAGGATTACAGTACAATTGTCGCACCTTTAGAGGGTCAATTGGGCGAGGTCAATCCACGTGTAGGTCAGTACGTTGCAGCAGGTACTCAATTGCTTTATTTAATTCCAAAGCAAACTTGGGTGATTGCAAATTTTAAAGAAACCCAAATCGCGAATATGAAAATTGGACAAAAAGCCACATTCACTGTTGATGCGATGAACCATCAAAAATTTACGGGACGTGTTGAGCAAATTTCTCCTGCGGCAGGTTCAGAATTCAGTGTATTGAAAGCAGATAATGCGACAGGCAATTTTACCAAAGTAGTGCAACGTATTTCTGTACGTATCGCCATTGATCCAAATCAAAAAGGCATCGAAAACTTGCGTCCGGGTATGTCAGTGATTACTTCAGTGGATACTGACTCTTAAGCAATACTGACATTCTCAATCAAATCCATTTACAATGTGGTCAAATTCATTTCTTTTTAACTAAAATGTTTGATCACATTGCTTTTCCCATACCTTATCAAACATTAGAACTGCCCTATCCTGTTCAACTAACAATAAAACGTTTAGACCTAATCCATCCTCAGATTTCAGGCAATAAATTTTTTAAACTTAAGTACAATTTTTTGGTCGCTCAACAACAAGGCTTGACTCAAGTCCTTACTTTTGGCGGTGCATATTCAAATCATATCGCTGCAACCGCTTACGCAGCACAGCATTTTGGTTTTCAGAGTATAGGTATCATCCGTGGCGAAGAATTAGCATCGCAACCGTTGAATCCAACGCTACAAACGGCGCACGATTTTGGTATGCAACTGCATTTTGTCAGTCGAGCTGAATATCGTCTGCGCCATGAAGCGGAGTATCTGCAACAGTTACAACAGCAATACCCACAGGCTTTTATTATCCCTGAAGGTGGAACAAATGCGCTTGCCATTCAAGGTACTCAAGAAATTCTATCGGATGATGACTTAGAAAATTATGATGTGATTTGCTGTGCAGTTGGAACAGGTGGGACAATTGCAGGCATCATCGAAAGCAGTGCTGATCATCAACAAGTCTTAGGCTTTTCTGCATTAAAAGGCGATTTTCTGAAACAAGATATTGAAAAATGGACGGATAAAAACAATTGGTCGCTCACAGATGCTTATTGTTGTGGCGGCTATGCCAAAACCACATCAGAACTACTGAAGTTTATACAGCAATTTGAACAACAATATGACATCCCTCTAGAACAGGTCTATACCGCTAAAATGATGATGGGAGTTTTTGATTTAATTCAACAAAACTATTTCCCTGCAAATACTCGAATTTTGGTGATTCATACAGGCGGTTTACAAGGCAAGCTTAAAACATACTAAAAGCCGCTTAAATCTTTTATAATTGCCCGCTTTTCGTCTACCGAGTAATCCTCATGGTTCATCAAGTTGATGTTGTTGTTTTAGGTGCAGGTGCATCGGGCTTGATGTTGGCTGCTGAGGCAGGCAAACGTGGGTGCTCGGTTGTGGTACTCGAAAAAGCCAATAAGATCGGTAAAAAGATTTTAATGTCAGGTGGTGGTAAATGTAACTTCACCAACCTCGATGTTGAACCTGAAAACTTTCTTTCTGAAAATCCACACTTCGTTATTTCTGCATTATCACGCTACACCAATTGGGATTTCATCGGTTTGGTGTGTGAGTACGGCATCGAATATGAAGAACGTAAGCATGGACAGCTTTTCACCACCAAAGGTGCTAAAGAGATTTTGGAAATGTTGCTCACAGAATGTGCAAAAACCAAACACGTCGAAATTGAAACGCATTGTGAAGTGCAACATGTTAAAGCACAAAAACAATCAGGTTTTATGATCGAAACCAACCAAGGGACTTATCAATGTGAATCACTGGTTGTCGCCACCGGTGGATTATCCATTCCCACTTTAGGCGGTTCAGGTTTTGGTTATGAGCTGGCACAACAATTCGGTCATCATGTCTTCCCAACCCGTGCAGGCTTAGTTCCATTTACTTTTTCAGATCAATTTAAAGAAGTCACTACACGCTTAAGCGGCAATGCATTAGACGCAAGCTTAAGCAATGATCGCCATCAGTTCACGGAAGCACTGCTGTTTACCCATCGCGGTTTAAGTGGACCAAGCGCATTACAACTTTCAAATTACTGGCATGTCGGTGAACGCTTCAACATTGATTTTTTCCCAAGCCAAGATTTTGCTCAATTCTTTAAAGAAAAGAAAAAAACACAGCCCAAAGTACTGCTCCGTACTTTGTTGAGTGAATTTACCGCCAAAAGTATCGTACTCGAATTACAACAATTAATTTGGGCTGAGCAAAGCGAGACTGCGATTGGCAATCTCAGTGATCTACAACTTGAACACATCGCCACACAATTGCATGCATTTTCAGTAAAACCTTCTGGAACTGAAGGTTATCGCACAGCCGAAGTCACCCTCGGTGGTGTAGATACCAGCGAAGTCTCATCCAAAACCATGGAAAGTAAAAAACAGAAGGGCTTATATTTTATTGGTGAGGTGCTTGATGTAACGGGACACTTAGGTGGATATAACTTCCAATGGGCATGGTCATCAGCACAAGCTGCCGCCCAATTTGTCTAAACCGCGACATCAATCGAGAGCTGGCTCAGAACTTCAACGATGCTCGGAACTCTTTTCTGCTTCTGAAGAAGATGCCTTGCGTGCGTTTGAGCTTGATTGTTCTTTTTCAGCATTTGATTTCGCAAAGACAAATTTATAAGCACTCGCCAAAAAACCTACAGTGATCCCTGCAATAATAATCGGCGCGAATACTCGATTTGGCTTCTTCATTTCAATCTCCTATAAATTTTTTTATTCATATAAAAGTAAAACGACCACTCGATAAGAGTGGTCGAATTGGAAAAAAAAATCAAAGATTATTTTTTCTATTCATCCGAATGTGGTGGAGATGGCGGTGTCGGTTGAACAGTATTAGGTGAAACAGTCTCGTTTTTATGCAAAGGATTTGGTTGTTTCGCATCAGCTTTTGCTTTATCGAGCAAATCACCCAGTAAACGTTCAGCAGGTTGACGACCACCCAATCCAAATGCCAGTGCAAATGCAACAGCGACCGAACCAAGCGTTAAACCGAATGCCAAATTCACAATCGAGTCTGCAATACCCATTGCTTTTAAGCCCATGGCAATGACTAAGCCCATAATCAAGATACGAACCAGCGTACCCAACCAACGTGAACAATTATATTCACCACGCTGCACGACATTTGCAACGACATTTGCTAGCCAGAAACCAATCACTAGAATCACAGCACCGAGCAAGATACTTGCACCAAACTGGATGAACATCGCAATCAGAACACTAACCTGTTCCAATCCAAGTCGATTTGCAGCTTCTGATACCGCAAATAACATGGTAAAGAAGACGATCAAATAGCCAACCACATCAGAAACACGTGTTTGTCCAAGGAAACGCTGCACATCCAGCTTCATTGGAACTTCATCAACACCAGCCCCTGAAATGAGTTCAGCAACTAAACGTCCGACAAAACGAGAAACCACGTATGCAACAATTAAAATCAATATCGCTGCAATGATTTGTGGTATTGCCAACATAATGTCATTGAGCATTGCTGTTGCAGGTTGAGAAATTGCATCTACCCCTAATGCCTCAAATGCAATGATCAATGTCGTAATCATTATCACAGCAAAAACAAAAGAGCCTAAAAATTTACCAACGCTAGAGTTTTTAAATAATCCTACCTTCTCAGCTTGTGCTTGTAGCCCCACACTGCTGACCAAGCCTTCCACAATTCCACGAACGATTTTTGCAAGGATATAGCCTACAAAAATGATCACACCAGTAATAAACAAACTTGGTAAATAAGCAATTGCTTCGTTCACCATGTTCTGCACGGGAATCAGTAGACCTGTTAGACCTAAAATAGATAAAACAATTGGTAAGAAGAGTAATAAAATTAACCAGTATATAATTTCACCAATGTTGCTGCTGAGCGAACCAACACCAACTTCACCACTTAGCTTTTCATCAAGCTCAGTTCGTGCAAGTACACGTGTGATGCCCGTTCGTACTAAACTGGCAATAAGCCAACCCAGTCCACCAACAACAATCGCAGCGATAAGATGCGGTATAAACAGTAAGACACTGCCCACCATATTACTAAATGGATCACTGATACTATTGATGTTGAGTACGTTTAACGCCCCTACAACAGCAAGGATCATAATGAACCAAAATACAATCTTGGAAACAATACCCTCAATATTCGGTGTACTACCTGTAGCAGACGACAATCTATTATTGGTACCAAGTTTTTGCAGTAATTTCTTTACACCTGCTGCAATCACCAATGCAATGATCCACCCGATTAACAGAATCGCAATTGCAGCTAAAATAGGCTGAAACTGATCCCAATAATACATTGCATCGAACCCTCCTTTTTGGGAAGGGTCTCTAAAAAATTCATTCATGTTGTTATCCTTATGTCATGTTTTTACATTCTGTACTATCCACTCATGATCGCTTTAATGAGCAAGCACATAATTTATGGATGCTTTAACCTTAATTTTTGTCTATTTCCCAATCAATCAACCGCATCACTAATACAACAAAAAACATGTAAGAGTTTGCAAAAAGCCCCTTGATTTATACCAAAGGGCCTTAGCTACTCAATTATTCAATCGAATATGGTCTTAAATGATGGTCTAAGCATGCAGCACCAACGTCTGCAAATGAGACATGATCACCTGTGCTGTTGGTTTTGCTGAATGGTCAGCGAGCATAAATACAAGCAGCGCGATCAGAAATATTCCAACAATGATGAGCATATAGACGGGGAGTCTCCGTTTCCGCGCTGTATCTTCCTTACTTTCTACATGCGGTTTTGGCTTACTAAAATCATGCATCGTAGCTAGCCCTCTTGTTATTGCTTATTTGACTTTTATCTTAGCAGTACCCAATGTTGCATTGTGTGAAGAAACTTCGGACTATCGTTGTCTTGTTTGCATAACACTACTTTTTATTGTTTGCACTTTTGTTTAAAATATATGCGATTTTAGAATGCGATAAAAGTAAGCTATAATAGCGCCCTCATCTCTTTAATATTCTGCTTTATGTCCTATAGCCAAAAGCGCGTTTCTCTTGAGTTAGACACCGATGTTACGCATCAGTGTTTTTTACATCACACACGCGACGAACATTTGATTGGAATTATTGAGTTCAATAAGCCGAGCTATATCCTGAAATGGGGAGATTTGGAATATTTTCGTCGTCGCACAGAAGAACTTTCTGTGATGCCATTGCCTGATTGTATCAATGCAATGATTATTGATATTCGCAATATACAGCCTTTTTTAGATAATGAAGTTCCGATTTTACCTTGGCGTTTATTGGAAGAAGATTGCCCTGTTCGCTTGGTTGTACCACAAGATCGTTTAGAACATTATACAGGGATTTTCGAACCAACTTGGCTCACGACAGATGTTGAAACTGCAATTCAAGAAATCCGTGAATTTATGGATATGTTTGTTCATTAAAACATAGCCATTGAAATTAACCTTACTTCGCTTAGATTCATCACCGAGTCAATCGACCTTATGCCGCTACAACGCCCTTGCGGAGCTACAATCGCTCCTCATTACCAATAGTTTTCAACTGCAATATTCCCTTCACCACGTCGATTCATCGTGAGACCACGCAGCTTTAATGCTTCTTTGGTATCATCAACCATTTGTGGATTGCCACATAACATCACATGGCTGCTGGCAGGATTGAATGACAGTCCTACAGCCTTTTCTAACTCACCATTTGCAATCAGTACTGGCAAACGATCATGTAAAACTGCATTTGGATCACGTGTGATAATCGGCACAAATTTAAAACCCGAATGTCCCTCACCAAACAATTCCGCAATCTCTTGAATGCGCTCGATATACGCCAACTCAGATGCCGTTCGAACACTGTAAACCAAAGTAATTTGCTGATATTTCTTCCACGTTTCAAAGTCTTGCAACATAGAAAGAAACGGTGCTAAACCTGTGCCTGTTGCCAACAACCATAAATCTTGCGGTAACGGCTGTTGATAGCGCGCCAGCGTTAAATATCCATAAGATATTTTTTCGAGATAAAGCTCATCGCCGACTTGTAGATGTTGTAGGTTAGACGTGAATGCTCCATCGGGTACCACAATCGAAAAGAACTCTAAGGTTTCATCATATGGCGAAGACACCACTGAATAAGCACGAACCACCAGCTCATCACCGACCATTAAACCAATCCGAGCAAACTGCCCTGCGGTAAATTTAAAGTGTGCTGGTCGAGTCATTGTGAAACTAAAAAGGTTGCTGGTCCAGCGCTGTACCGATAAAACTTTTTCTACGCTAAATTTTTCAATTGACATGATGAGAACGTGGCACGAAACAGTGCGCTCATGGTAGCATGATCTGATTATTGATGAATACTCTAGGGTCTGTTAAATATAACAAGACCCTCAACACGTTAAGGCTTTTAACATGCGCATGACATTACGCCAATTGGCAGTTTTCGTGGCGGTCGCTCAAGAGGGAACTGTAACCAAAGCGAGTGATGCTGTCCGACTCACACAAAGTGCGGCGAGTATGGCTTTAGCTGATTTAGAAGATGGTCTTGGCGCACCGTTATTTGACCGTTTAGGCAAACGATTACAACTCAATGATTTAGGAAGATTTCTACTTCCTCAAGCTTTAGAAATATTAGGTCGTTGCGAGTCTTTTGAACAAGCAGCCAAAGGTGAATTACAAAGCATTGATTTACGTTTAGGTGCGACCTTAACAATCAGTGATTATTTAATGCCTGATCTCATGGCAGATTTTTTAAAGCGTCACCCACAAGCTCATCTACAACTACAAGTGGGTAATACACGCCAAATGATTGAAGCTGTGAACCAGTTTCAGCTCGATTTAGCTTTGATTGAAGGTTCTTGTCACCTGCCCTCACTCCAATGTATTCATTGGCGGAATGATGAACTGGCTGTGTGCTGTGCGCCTGATCACCCACTAGCACAGTTAGATCGACCAATCACGCCAGCAGATTTTCTTGATGTCGAATGGATTTTACGTGAAGAGGGTTCTGGTACACGTGAAGTGTTTGATAATGCAATCTTACAAGACTTACCCGATGCCAATATTCGTTTAACTCTAGGTCATAATGAAGCGATCTTAAAAATCGTCGCAGGTGGTTTAGGGATGTCGTGTATTTCTAAACTTGCGATTGAACCATTACGTGAAAAAGGTCAACTGATTATTTTAGACACGCCATATTGGCAATTAACACGTCCACTTTACATGCTGGTGCATCGTCAAAAATATCAAGGACCAGGACTGAAAGCCTTTTTACAATTTTGTGAAGATCAGGTTTAATTCTTCTAAATAAAAAAACGCTTCCAATGGGAAGCGTTTTTTTATTCATTTAAGTTTAGAAGTCGAAACTTACACCGAGTTTATAGGTACGACCTGCACCCACAGTGGTAAAACCACTTGCGAACACGCCATCCCAATATTTCTTATCAGCAACATTATCGACATTGGCACGGAAGGTTGTATTCACACCACCGAGTTTAGTTGCGTACTTCGCACCTAAATCCACCAGCGTATAATCAGGTAACTTTAAACTATTATTAGCAGTCAAATATTGTTCATCGACATAGGTGACAAACGCATTCACGCTCAACCCTTCAACGAAGGGCAAGGTATAATCGACACCAACACCAGCGGTAAATTCAGGCGTACCCTCAATGGTTTTACCAGATACATCTACTCCGCCACTTAAAATCGCTTTCTTATATTCCGTATCTATATAAGCCAGATTACCATAAACAATCAGGTCTTCAGTCACTTTACCTGAAAAACCATATTCAATGCCTTTCGATTCTGTTTTAGCACCATCGGTTGTAATTTGTGTAATCGTTGAATCATTTGGATCGCGATAGGTTGTATCCGTCAAAGTACTTGGCTTTTTAATTTGATACAGCGCCAATGTATGTAACCAGCGATCGCCTTGATATTTGGCACCGACTTCGTATTGCTGACTTTCAAATGGTGCAAAGGTTTTATTATAGTTCGCATCAGTAGCAACGCTCACTGTTGCGCCTTTAACTAGACCTTCGACATAACTGGCATAGAATGAAGTATTTTCACCAAAAGGTTTCACCACAATAGCTAAGCTTGGCGATACCTTATCAGCACTCAGTTTAGTATTCGTCGTCAGCGCTTTTAAATCCATATCTTGATAACGTACACCTAAAATAAACTGTAATTTATCATCCAGCATGGAAATTTGATCGGTCAGGCTATAACTCACATAAACATCATCGGCAAAAGGGACAACCTCTGGCCAAGTCTCTGGCATATGCCCTTCACTGCTTGGATTATAAATATTGGTTGGGAAATAAACCTCTGTCGCACCACGTCCTTTATGTTGACTGTATTTACGCTTTAGGTAATCAGTACGGAATGCTAAGGTATGTGAAATATCACCTGTAAAGATTTGACCTTCAAAACCAGCATTAACAGTCGTATTATTTTCCTTCGACCCCACGCGATAATATTGTGCTAATGCATCACCATTAGCACCAATCAAAGGATTGGCATTGCCCAAGCACTGATTACCAGTCAAAGGACCACAATAGTTTGCAGGCAGGTCACGTACAATCATACGAGTACCGAACAAATGTCCACGGTATTCTCGTTCGTTAAAACCGACACCAGCAAATGCTTTTAAATTGGGTAAAAGCTTATATTCACCTGATAGACCTACATAATTGGCACTTTGCATCCCCTTCAAATGCGGGAAATAATTAAGTTTCCCGTCTGGTGCTGGCAGAACACGTTCTAAGGTCGAAAAAGCGATCATTGCAGGTGAACCACCATCACGGCTGTCACGCGTGGTATAAGCATCAAAATTGATTTTAGCTTGATCAGTGGTATAGTCGAGCGCCAAGACTGCTGCGGTATTTTTATCGTCTAACCCATCAACAATATGCTCACCCTGCCCATAAGTTGCACTAAGACGTGCACCAAATTCATTGTTTTCACCAAAACGACGGGCAATATCAAAACCTGATTTGTAGTAGCCACCATCTTCATACATAGCAGACACTTGGGTCAGATCTCTATCTGCACGCTTGGTCGTTGCCATGACCACGCCACCAATACTACCACCAGGAGCCATGCCTGCAATCAATGCATTTGGACCTTTTAGTACACTGGCAGAACCTAAAATATCAGTCGGTGTACGTCCACTTGGTGACATGCCATAAGAGCCATTAATATTGGCATCTTCCCATGTCACGGCAAAACCACGAATCATAAAGTTTTCGTTTAGATGACCACTGTTGGTCGTGGTACGAATACTTGGATCATTTTTAAGAATTCCTGCGATTGAGTCAGCCTGTTTATCCTGAATCGCCTGTTCCGTATAAGACTGAATACTAAATGGCGTATCCAACACAGCTTTCTCACCCAGAATCCCAAGATTGGCATCTTTTTTAAGTTTGCCTGTCGCATCCGTTTCTTGTGAGTCTGCTTTAACCGTAATAGTTGGTAAAACCGTATTTTCTTCAGCAACGGCAAACATAGGCAAAGCGATGAGAGATAGAAATAAGATATTCTTTTTCAATTGACCAAACCCCGATAAAAATTTGATCACATTATATAAGATAAATTAACAAATGATAATAAAAATCATTAACAAAATAATAACTATTATTTATTGCCCCTGAAAATCTTATGATGAGAATTTTTAATTTCCCCTCAAGAAATACCATTCATGCTCTATTTTTATAGAAGTTATATTCCAATAAAAAAGAGGCTAAAAAGCCTCTTTATCATGATATTCAACACTAAATCTCAATCGGACAATGCAGAATACACATCTGGGAATCAAGTAAAATAATTAACGTCGAAAGTTTGACAACAATTCTGTTGTGATCGACTCATTATGCGCCAATATTTTAGTTTTTCTAGTTTTAGCAGGGTTTGGATCAATGCGCTCAATTTTTGTCGCTTTAAATTTCCCTTCATTTTCCTGCACTAAAAATTTAACTTTTTCATTTCTTTTTGGCTCACCACTATCTGCTGGATATTCTGAAATATGAAAAAATACATCACCTTCAGCTGTTGCAATAAAGCCAAAACCTTTGTCTGGATTATATTGCCTAATTTTTCCCTGATAGAACTCTTGTTTCATGAACTTCATCCTACGTTGTAAACGCTATGATCGTAGTATATCAAAAAAAGACTTTTGATCCGCCCACAAAAACTTTATGGTTGAACAAAGTCTCTTTTTATATGTATTTCAAAAATTAATCTTTTTGAACACTACCAAAAATTTTGTCACCCGCATCGCCCAAACCAGGAACGATATAGCCATCTTGATTTAATCCTTGATCAATCGAAGCCGTGTAAATACGCACATCAGGATGCGCTGCTTCAACTTTTGCAATGCCCTCAGGTGCAGCCACTAAGATCATGACACGGATATCTTTACAACCACTTGCTTTTAAGACATCAATTGCAGCAATCAAAGAGTTTCCTGTTGCCAACATTGGATCAATGATCATCGCTAAGCGATTAGCAACATCAGGCACTAACTTTTTATAGTAGGTACGAACTTCTAAAGTTTCATCATCACGCTCTAAACCCAAGACACTGACTTTTGCACTTGGGATCAGGTTAAGCACACCTTCCAGCATCCCAATACCCGCACGTAGAATTGGAACAATGGTAATTTTCTTCCCAGCAATACGTTGCGTTGAGACCGTCCCTGCCCACCCGTCAATGTCATGATCAACCATAGGTAAGTCTTTGGTTGCTTCATAAGTCAATAACATCGTAACTTCTTGCGCCAATTCGCGAAAGTTCTTGGTACTGATGTCTGAACGGCGCAATAAACCAAGTTTATGACGAATAAGTGGATGATGAATTTCTTGGATGAACACAAGCAGGTACCTAAATCATATTAATCTCCAACTATTATAAAGTGTTTTTTTACTCTTCAATAAAAAAGCCCCCAATTTTGGAGGCTTTTTTTGTATAAATCAGATCATTACTGCTGTTGAGATAACATAAAATGCAATGGCGAAAGAATTTCTGCCTTCAATGCCAAGTTAATCATCGGATCTGGATAAATACCCAAGAACAATACCAGTAATGCAGCACCGAGTACCATGATACCGCCTACTTTAGTTCCCCAATGCTCATCAGCATCAATACGCGGTACGTCAGGAGGTGTCATATACATCACTACCATCACACGTAAGTAGTAATACAAACCGATACCACTACCCACCACAATCATCGCAGCCAAGAACCAGTGCTGAGTTGTCACAGCAGCCATCACCACAAGGAACTTACCAATAAAGCCTGCGGTTAATGGAATACCTGCCAAAGACAACATCATCACCGTTAAAGCGGCAGTCAAAATCGGACGGCGCCAAAACAAGCCACGATAGTCTGCGAGACTTTGTGCTTCATCCACATTGTTATATGGACTTGACATCAATGCCACAACACCAAACGCACCGATGGTCGTGAGGACATAAGTAATCACATACACCGTTACACTGCCTAAGCTTGCGTAAGTCATACTAATTAAAGCAATCAGCAAATAACCAAAATGTGCAATCGATGAATAACCCAAGATACGTTTCAAGTTCACTTGACGTACTGCGAGTAAGTTACCAACCACAATTGACAATACAGCAAGGATGGTTAAAACCGTAATTAATCCTTGATGTAAAATTGCACCAGAGGTAAGTAAGTAACGAACAAATAAGCCAACTGTTGCAACTTTAGCGACTGTTGCCAAGAAGGTTGCCATTGGTGCTGGTGCACCTGCATACACATCAGGCGTCCATTTATGGAATGGAGCAAGTGAGAGTTTGAATGCCACAGCAAAGATAATCAGTGCCAAGCCCAATAACACCATTGGCTGATCAATCACAGAGAATAAATTCTGAACTGAATCATAGAATGACAATGAACCTGTATAAGCATAGATATATGCCATACCCATCAACAACATTGCAGATGCAGTTGCAGAAAGCACTAGGTATTTAATCCCTGCTTCCAAAGACTGACTACGTTGATAGGTATATGCCAACATGCCATAAATCGGAATCGACATGAGCTCAAGACTAATGAAGAATGCAGCATAGTGCGAACTTGCCACCATCAACATGGCACCTGCTACTGAAGTCAGTAACAAGATATATAGCTCTTCGCGGTTGTCTTTATAGGTCTCAATATAAGCATGAGACAAAGTACAACATGCTAATGCTGCAATCAAAATTAAGAATTGATAGAGCATGGTAAATGGATCAACCATAAACATGCCCATCACGTTTACTGGAACAAAACTTCCACTAAACATGGTGTATACAATAAAGATTGCCGCAAGATTTAAGCCCACAACCGAGGTTGTGGCAATGAGGTTATGATGACGTTTAATCGCAATCAACAACATCACCACGATTGCAGTCAATGCCACAATCATCACAGGCGCAAGCGGCATAAGCTCAGAAAAAGAAAGTGTGAAGTTCATGATTTATTGCATCTCCACATGTTCAAGTTGAGTTGCTGCCTGCTGAACAGTTTCGACAACTTCTTGTACTGGCATATAACTATTTACGATCCACTGCATACTCGAATGAGATACATCCAAGAATGTTTGTGGGTAAATACCTAACCAAACTAAACCAATCACGCAAATCATCAAAATGCTGACTTCACGTGCCGATAGATCTTTGAGTGGACTGGTATAATGTTGCTTTTGTTCAGGATTTGGTTCACCGAATAAAGCTTTATGAATCAAGATCAAACCATAAAGACCAGCAAATACCAAGCTCACTGCCGCCATAATCGTGAACGTTGGATAGGCTTTGAATGAACCCATTAAAATCAGGAATTCACCAATAAAGTTACCTAAACCTGGTACACCAACAAGCGCTGCCACGAAGAACATTAAGAAGAATGGCAAATATTGCAGTTGACCACGAAGACCACCCATTAAGCGCAAGTCACGCGTATGCAAACGCTCATAGACTTGACCTGACATAATGAACAATGCGGCTGATGACAAGCCATGTGCCAACATCATGATCATTAGACCTTGGAAAGTCAGAATGTTACCTGCATAGATCGCAAGTAAAATGAAGCCCATGTGTGAAATCGACGTATACGCAAGTAGACGTTTCATATCTGTTTGTTGGTATGCGAGGAAAGCACCGTAGAAAATACCAATCAGACCCAAAATAATTGCGATATCAGCAAATTGTGCCGACGCTGCTGGGAAGAACGGAATCACAAAACGAAGCAAACCATAAGCTGCTGTTTTAATCAAAATACCAGCTAAATCGACCGAACCAGCAGTTGGTGCCTGCGCATGCGCATCAGGTAACCAACCGTGTAATGGAAATACTGGCAGTTTCACCGCAAAACCGATGAAGAAACACAGCATAAATGCATAAGCAACTTCAGCTGGTAAATGGTTCGCTACAGCCAATAAATAGTTGTAATCAAAACCGATCATGCCCGTCATCATGTATCCATAGACCACGAGGCCTAAGATACCGATCAACATAATCAGACCAGCGATTTGTGTATACAAGAAGAATTTCGTCGCGGCATACACACGTGAACGACCATTCGAGCCTTTATGACCCCATAACGCAATCAAGAAATAGATTGGTACAAGCATCATCTCCCAGAAGAAGAAGAACAAGAACATGTCAATCGCAAGGAATACACCGATGACACCACCCAAACTCCAAAGTAAGTTTAAGTGGAAGAAGCCGACATTCTTTTGAATCTCACCCCATGAACAACCAACCGCAAGTACACCCAGTAATGCAGTCAGCAACACCATCAATAGCGATAAACCATCCACAGCCAAGTGAATGCTAATGCCTAAAGTCTGAATCCATGGAAGATGAAACTCTGCCGCCCAAACTGGAACTTTTGAGCCGATTTCATAAACAAATGTGCCACTTTGCCATAACGCAATGCCTAGACCCAAGGTAATCAACATACCAATCAAGGCGATCCAGCGCGGTAAATGTTGGTCGAATTTATCCACCAACCAACAAATAAAACCAGCAATGAAAGGAACTAAAATCAGTGCGGGTAAAATTAAATTATTTTCCATTTTATTTCCCCACAACCTCAATAACGATCAAGATCATCAATAGCACCACGATACCAAGTGACATGCTTGATGCGTATTCACGTAATGAACCTGTTTGACGCGAACTTGTAAAGCTATTCCCCCCTTGCACAATCGCAGGAAGTACCAGCCATAAACCATCTACTGGATCGCGACCTAAGATTTTCGCAATCAATAAATAAGGTTTTACAAATACAATGTTATATAAAGCATCGAAACCAAATGCAGTACGGCAGATATGTGCTAAACCTGAACCCAACGATGTTTGAGCAAAAGATTTGACCGCGCCATAAGCAAAGACAAACAGCACAATACCCACCACTAAACCAGCCAGCGCGATACCAACAGCTTTTAATTCAACCGCATGCTGTAAATGTGCTAGAGCATCAGTCATTACAAATGCGGGGATACCTGCGCTATTTAAAAGACTTTGTACTGGACCTTGCAACAACGCACCGATCCCCGTAGAAAGCACTGCCAAGATTGCAAGTGGCGCCCAGTAAGTCGCACCTTTGATTTCGTGATATGGCGTCTTTTCCTCACCAAAGAATACAATCCAAATCAAACGGAAAGTATAAATCGAGGTTAAGAACGCACCAGCAACACCGACCCAGAATAATGAGCCATAAGTCTCAATACCTGTGGTATGACCATGTGCCCAAACTTGCCATAAAATCGCATCTTTAGAGAAGAAGCCGACCGTGATAAATGGAATTGCAGCTAATGCACCTCCACCGATCGCAAAGCAGGCAAATAAGAATTTGTTATGCTTGAACAAGCCGCCCATCTTGAAAATGTTTTGTTCATGATGGTAAGCCAAAATGACAGCACCAGAAGACAAGAACAATAACGCTTTAAAGAACGCATGCGTCAACATGTGGAACAAACCTGCTTGGTATGCTTCAGCACCGACCGCCATAAACATATAACCAAGCTGACTCATGGTTGAGTAAGCCAAGATACGCTTGATATCGGTTTGAACCAATGCAGCAAAACCTGCGACGAGTAATGTTACTGCACCTGTAATCGAAATGAATTGCATCACTTCTGGCGCCATTTCCATCACAGAGAACATACGGCAACATAAGTAGATACCCGCTGTTACCATTGTTGCAGCGTGGATCAATGCAGACACAGGTGTAGGACCCGCCATCGCATCGGCTAACCACGTTTGGAGCGGAATTTGTGCTGATTTACCTGCTGCACCCAAGAACAACATCAATGCTGTCCAAATCGACAATGAAGAACTTTGTGTCATCACTATTGCTGCATTTTCAACAACATACTGCGTATTCAATGTTCCAAACTGTTGATAAAGCAAGAATAGTGCGATCAATAAAAATACATCACCGATACGCGTTACGGTAAATGCTTTGATTGCAGCCCAGCCATTGGCAGGATTTGAATAGTAGAAACCAATCAGTAAGTATGAGCAAAGACCTACACCTTCCCAACCTAAGAACAATAACGCTAAGTTATCGCCCAGTACCAACAACAACATGCTAGCAACGAACAGGTTGAAATAAGAGAAGAAACGCGCATAGTCTTCTTCACCACGCATATACCAAGATGCAAAAATATGGATCAGGAAACCAACCCCTGTCACCATTCCCATCATCAGTAATGAAAGACCATCGAGTTGTAAACTAATCCCTGGCTCAAAACCTCCAACACTGAACCATGTCCACAAGTGTTGAATAAAGACCGTTTCACCACTATTGCTAAATGCCAGACCTGCAATTAATGCAAATAAAGCAGATAAACCGACTGAACCAACACCAATAATCGCGGCTACATTTTCAGAAAGTTTGTTACGCCCTGCCGCTAAAAGGATAAAACCAATGAGCGGGAATAAAACGGTTAAATATAATGTACTCATCCGCGCATCTCACTAGCAGCATCCACATCCAAATGATGGAAGCGATGATAGAACTGAAGAACGATCGCAAGACCGATACACGCCTCTGCTGCTGCAAGGGTCAAGATCAAGATGAACATGACTTGTCCATCTGGTTGCGCCCAAACACTACCCGCTAAGACGAATGCCAATGCAGCAGCATTCATCATCACTTCAAGGCTCATTAACATAAATAATAGGTTGCGTCGCACCATTACACCGTAAAAACCCAGTGCAAAAAGGATGGTTGCGACAATCAAACCATGTTCTAAAGGGATGTGTCCCATTATTCTTTATCCTCTTCTGCACCTGGTTCACGTTTGCCTAGATGGAATGCTGCAACTAAGGCTGCAAGCAATAACATCGCGGCAACTTCTACCAATAATAGATAATGCGTAAATAATGCTTGTCCAACTGCTTTAGGACCCACCACTTCACGCCCCATCACTGCACCCGAAGCCGTATAGTCGCTACCGAGCATCCAAACCAGAATAAGCCCCATCAAGAAACTCATCAGTGCTGGAAATGCCCATGCATCAGAAGTCAACCACTTACTTTCTTGTTCAACGGTGTCTTGACCTAGATTCAACATCATGACCACAAACACAAACAAGACCATGATCGCACCCGCATAAACAATGATCTCAAGCGCAGCCGCGAATGGCGCACCCACGATCATGAAAATACCAGCAACCGCAAGTAGCGAAACAATCAAGCTTAATAATGCATGTACAGGATTCGTATTAGTGACAACACGAATGGTTGAGACAATGGCCACAAGTGCCATCAAATAAAATGGCCACATCATGGTAATAAGCTCCGTACATCAACTGGCGCACTTTCTTTTTGTGCTTGACCTTTTCCTTTGCCATCAATCGCCATACCAGCGACACGGTAGAAGTTATAGTCAGGGTATTTACCCGGCCCAGAAATCAATAAGTTTTCTTTCTCGTAAACCAAATCTTGACGCACATATTCACCCAACTCGAAATCTGGGGTCATCTGAATCGCAGTAGTTGGGCAAGCCTCTTCACACATACCGCAGAAAATGCAGCGTGAGAAGTTAATACGAAAAAATTCTGGATACCAACGCCCATCGTCTCTTTCCGCTTTTTGTAATGAAATACACCCAACTGGGCATGCAACCGCACACAGGTTACATGCCACACAACGTTCTTCACCATCTGGATCACGCGTCAATACAATACGACCACGAAAGCGTGGAGGCACAATTTGTTCACCTGGTACTTCTGGATATAAAATCGTGTCACGCTTACGTGTTACATGGCTAAACACCATCCACAACGAACGTACAATTGATCCGAATCCAGCTAGAATTTTATACATTTTGTACTCCCTGCTGTCCTAGGCCTGATTCATCAGAATCACAGCACCAGTCACTAACAAGTTGACTAACGCCAATGGCAAACAAACTTTCCAACCAAAATTCATCACTTGATCATAACGCGGACGCATTAACGAGCCACGAGCCAAGACAAACATCATCACAAAGAATGCTGTTTTGATAATGAACCAAAATACAGGTGGAACAAATGGAATTTCTAAGTTAAATGGTGCAAGCCATCCGCCGAAGAATAAAGTCACGATCAAAGCAGAGATCAAAACCACGTTGACATATTCCGCAACGAAGAACATCCCCCACTTCATCCCACCATATTCAACATGGTAACCCTCTGCCAATTCTTGCTCAGCTTCAGGTTGGTCAAATGGATGACGATGCGTCACTGCAACCCCCGCAACCACAAAGATCAAGAAACCTAAGAATTGTGGAATGATGAACCACATATCACGTTGTGCTTCAACGATTTCACGTAGGTTAAATGAGCCTGCAATCGCAACCACACCCATCAAGGAGATACCCAAGAACACTTCATACGAAATGGTTTGAGCCGCTGAACGGAGACCACCGAGTAAAGAGTATTTGTTATTCGATGCCCAACCACCAAAGAGCACAGCATAGACTGCGATACCCGCCATTGCCATAAAGAACAATAGACCGATACTCATATCTGCTACGCCCAACATTGGGCTGACAGGAATGACCATGAATGAAAGTACCGCAGTTGCCATCGCAACTGCTGGTGCTAAACGGAAAGTGAGCTTATCTGCAAACTTTGGTGTCCAGTCTTCTTTGAACATGATCTTGAGCATGTCGGCAACAATCTGGAACATACCACCCGGACCGACACGGTTTGGACCATAACGATCTTGCCAAAGTGCCAAGAGACGACGTTCAATGAACGACATCAAAGCCGCGACCAACACCACCACAAGCAAAATGACAATAGCTTGAATCACTGAGTAAGCAATGGGCCAATTTTCAGCCCAAAGTGGCGTTTGACGTATAATTTCTTGATTCATGAATTACACTCCTACTGCCACAGACACAGGCTCAGCCAATGAAACTGTTGGTGCTAAACCAATTGGATAACCGATATAACCCGTTGGTAAATATTCAATCACTTGGACAGGTAAGCTAATACTGGTTTCACCCGCCTTAACCGTAATACGTTGACCATCTTGAACATTTAAACGTGTCGCATCTTGTTCAGCCACGGCAAACATCGCTTCAGGAATACGTGATTCCATTGCTGGTGTTTTAACCGTAAATTCACCTGAACCAAAAATATGGTGCATTGGCACAAGACGGAAACTTTCAGGATTCACAACCACGGCTGTCGGTGCAACATAGCTACGTGCTGGACGCTTGGCTAAACGATCGAATAAACGAACACCTGAATCACCACCTTTTAAGTGACCACCCACTTCATCTTGATATTTGTTCCAAGCTTGTGGTGAGTTCCAACCTGCAGCCCATGCAAATGGAACCAATGATGATGCATTCTGCGTTCCAACATAACCTTCCATCGAGTAGGTCAATGCTGAATCTAGATCAGTTGGTTGTTTTGGTTCATGCACAGAAATTCCTGCACGCATCGCAGTACGGCCCGAATAACGACGCGGTTCACGCGCAATTTTTAGACCATGAACACGATAGCCGGCATCTGGTGCAACATCTTGAATCGCTTCGAGTACTGGAACATTTTTCACGATGTCATCAATCACATCATCAAGTAGTGTCCAATCAACCACTTTACCTTTAAGACCTGTCTCAATGGCATGTAACCAGCGCCATGATTCTTTGATCGCATATTCAGGTTTGTAGTAGCTTGGGTCATACACTTGATAAAAACGTTGTGCACGACCTTCCTGACTCACCACCGTACCATCACCTTCAGCGAAGCTTGCCGCCGAAAGTACGATATCAGCAAATTTCAAGGTTTCAGTTTCGCTGTGATCGAGTACGATCACTGTTTCAGCTTGATCAAGCGCAGCTTTGACTTGTGCAACAGGCAAACGACGGGTTAAGTCATTTTCAATAATCACAACCGCAGCATAGTCTTGTGCAAAAGCCTGTTCTAAGCTTAAACCACCAAACAATGCCAAGCCCATTGAGTTCACTTCAGGAACCGTCAATGACAAACCTGCATTTCCACCTAGATTCTGTGCAACTTGTGCAGCAGCTTCCATAATTGCAGGGTCTTGTAAGCTGGTACCAGAAATAATCAATGGTTTTTTAGCCGCTTTCAAAGTATCCGCAATGGTTTGTGCAAATGCTTTTGCATCATCGGCTAAACCAGTCAATGCCTCACCTTTTACAGCAGCAGCAACCGCAAAACCTAAACGCGCGATGTCATTTGGTGATGCAACCACTTCACCCGTTGCCACATCCGCTAAACGGGTTTGTGTTGCAGCAAGGATATAAATTGGAGATTTTGCATCTTGACCAATACGTTGTACAGGCTCAGCTAACCAGTCTGGTGTGCGTGCTTTTGCAGCCATTTCTTTGGCTTTATTTTTCGCTGCTTGGCGAACAGACAAAGCCATACGTGGTGCAGTTTGGGTTAAGTCTTCACCCAAAATCAACACCGCATCATAGCTTTCAATTTCACGCATGTTCGGGTTGTAAATACCCTGTGTTTGCATGATTGATGCAGCCAATTCAACGAGGTTTTGCTCTTTTTGAGACATCCCTGTTGAATAGTTGTCTTGTCCAACCAATTCACGAAGTGCGTAGTTTGATTCCAAGCTCGCGCGTGGTGAACCAATCCCTAATACTTTATTGCCTTGAAGTTGGCCAATCACTTGATCAAGTGCTTGATCCACACTTACGGTCGCAACAGTGTCACCATTACGGAACTGAGGCTGACGTGGACGATCTGCACGGTTGACATAGCCCGTACCAAAACGACCTTTATCACACAAGAAGTATTGGTTTACTTCACCATTGAAACGGTTTTCAACACGACGAATTTCACCATAGCGTTCACCCGGAGAGATGTTACAACCAGAAGAACAGCCAAAGCAGACGCTTGGTGCATACTGCATATCCCATTTACGGTTATAACGTGCTGAATGGGTCTTATCGGTAAATACACCTGTTGGGCAGACTTCAGTCAAGTTACCAGAGAATTCAGATTCTAAAGTCCCTGATTCTGGACGACCGAAATACACGCGTGATGCATTGGCATACACACCGAAGTCTGTACCGCCTGCATAATCATTGTAATAACGCACACAACGATAGCATGCGATACAACGGTTCATCTCATGCGCAATAAACGAACCCAACTCTTGGTTGTGATGGGTACGCTTGGTAAAGCGGTAGCGACGACGATCATGCTGCGTCATCACCGTCATATCTTGTAAATGACAGTGCCCACCTTCTTCACAGACTGGACAGTCATGTGGGTGGTTGGTCATTAAGAATTCAACGATCGATGCACGAAACTCGGTTGCTTCTTTGTCTTCAATTGAAATATAGGTATTGTCGGTCGCAGGTGTCATACATGACATCACTAAACGTCCACGTGTGTCCTCAGGATTTGCATACTGAGTCACCGCACATTGACGACAAGAACCAACTGAACCTAAGGATGGGTGCCAACAAAAATACGGAATATCAAGCCCTAGAGATAAACATGCTTGTAGCAAGTTCTCAGAACCACTGACTTCGTACGATTTTCCATCGACATGAATTGTAGCCATAGTCGAATTCCTTAAGCTTGTTCTACGTCAAGAGCTGGAGCATGGGTTTTAACCTTTGCTTCAAACTCATGGCGGAAATATTTTAATGCGCCCATCAGTGGCTCCATCGCACCCGGTGCATGGGCACAGAAAGTCTTACCGATCCACAACTTTTTAGTGAGTTCAGATAGATGTTGAACGTCTTCCATCTTCCCTTTACCATCTTCAAGTGCTTTCAATGCTTTAACAGCCCAAGGCAGGCCATCACGACATGGTGTACAAAAACCACAAGATTCACGCGCAAAGAATTCTTCTAAATTACGAGTCGCTGAAACCATACATTGGGTTTCATCAACCACCATCAGCAAGCACGTTCCTAAACGAGAACCCGCTTTCATAATGCTTTCTGCATCCATTGGTAAATCAATGTGTTCAGCAGCCAAGAAGTCTGTCGATGCACCACCCGGTAGCCATGCTTTCAGGGTTAAACCATCACGCATACCACCCGCATGATCTTCAATCACTTCACGTGCAGTCGTACCAAATGGCAGTTCCCAAAGTCCAGGGAATTTCACTTTACCTGATGCACCGTAGATCTTAGTGCCTGGATCTTTAGACTTGTGCGCTGACAGGTTGATATACCATTCAGGACCACGCAGCATAATCGCTGGTAAGTTGTTATAGGTTTCAACGTTGTTGACAATCGTCGGACGCCCCCATGCCCCTGCAACTTGCGGGAATGGTGGTTTAGTACGTGGATTGGCACGACGACCTTCAAGCGAGTTAATCAATGCAGTTTCTTCACCACAGATATAACGTCCTGCGCCTGTGTGAACATGCATCTCAAAGTTCCAGCCAGTACCGAGGATATTTTCACCCAAGTAACCTTTGGCGCGGATTTGCGCTAATGCTTCATTTAAGTATTGAGCAGCTTCGACATACTCACCACGAATGAAGATATAACCATGTGTCGCTTCTAGGGTATAACCTGCGATCAGCATACCTTCAATCAATTGATGTGGAAGTTTTTCCATCAACAAACGGTCTTTAAAGGTACCCGGTTCCATTTCATCGGCATTACAGATCAAATAACGAGGGCCACCATCATTTGGTGCCATCAATGACCATTTAATTCCTGCTGGGAAACCTGCACCACCACGGCCTTTTACCGTTGCAGCTTTAATCACTTCAAGCACGTCTTTTGGTGGCATGCTCAAGGCTTTTTTAAAGCCTGCATAGCCTTCAAGTGCTTCGTACTCATCAGCAGCACGCACGTATTCTTGCTTACTCAAACGCCAAGTCAGTGGATGCGTTTCTGGGTTACCGTCGCCATAGATTGGTTTTGGTTCAGTATTCATACATACTTCTCCAATAACTGTTTGACCGATGACACGTCCACTAAACCGTGGGTATCTTCATCAATCATTAAAGTTGGACCTTTGTCACAGTTGCCTAAACAACAAATTGGCAGCAAGGTAAAACGACCATCTTCGGTGGTTTGTCCATACTGGATGCCCAGCTCACGCTGAAACGCCTCTGCCAAAGTTTCTGCACCCATCAAGAAACACGCAATCGAATCACACAATAAAATCACATGACGGCCAACAGGCTGGCGATAGATGCGGTTATAGAACGTTGCAACACCTTCTAAATCAGCCACACTCATGCTCAGCAATTGTGCAATCGCGTTCATTTGCGCATCATCTACCCAGCCATTACGGCGTTGTACGCACTTGAGCGCATCAAGTGATGCTGCACGTGGGTATGGATAGTGATCAATGTGATGTTCAATGTCATGGATTTCTTCAGCAGTCAAAATCCCTTCAACATTCACACGAGGTTTTTTATCAGTCAAAATCATCATTATCGTTTACCCCTAGCGATCCACGTCAGCCATAACCACGTCAATGGTTGCCAAATAGATGATCAAATCCGAGACCAAGCTACCATTAATCACTGAAGGCATTTGCTGTAAGTGAGTGAATGTCGGCGTACGGATACGGGTACGGTAACTCATGGTTGACTTATCTGAAGTCAAATAATAAGTACTCGCACCTTTCACCACTTCAGTCATAAACGATGACTCACCCGCAGGCATCACAGGACCCCATGACACGCTCAAGAAGTGCGTAATCAAGGTTTCAATATCTTGTAATGTCTTATCTTTTGGTGGTGGAACAGCCAATGGATGATCCGCTTTATATGGACCAGAAGGCATATTATCCAAGCACTGTTGAATAATTTTTAGTGACTCCGTAATCTCACGGAAGTGAACCAGTACGCGTGCGTAGGCATCACCTTCGTATTCCAGTGGAATATCAAAATCGAAGTTTTCATAACCACTGTATGGACGATATTTACGTACATCAAAATCAATACCTGTGGCACGTAAACCCGTACCAGTCACACCCCAAGCCAACGCAGATTTTGCATCGTATTGTGCAACATTGCGGGTACGACCGATAAATACCGAGTTTTTAAGCGCTGCGGTGTAGTACTCATTTAAACGTTTCGGCATCCACTCTAGCAACTCTTTAACAAGTTTTTGCCAGTTGTTTGGAAGGTCATGTGCTGTACCACCAATACGGAACCATGCTGGGTGCATACGGTAACCCGTGATTGCTTCAACGATGTCATAGACTTTTTGACGGTCTGCGAACATATAGAATACAGGGGTCATACCACCCGCATCCTGAATCGCCGTACCACAGAATAATAAGTGGTTATTGATACGGAACAATTCGTTCAACATGACCCGAATCACTTGAGCACGTTCAGGAACTTTGATGCCTGCCATTTGCTCTACAGCCATCACATAAGGCATGTTTTGCGCACAACCACCCAAGTAGTCAACACGATCGGTATAAGGGATAAATGAATGCCATGTTTGACGTTCAGCCATCTTTTCCACACCACGGTGGTGATAACCAATATCAGGTACACAGTCTTTCACTTCTTCACCGTCCAACTGTAGCACCACACGGAATGCACCGTGCGCAGATGGATGGTTAGGACCTAAGTTCAGGAACATGAAGTCTTCATCAGCGTTGCCGCGTGTTAGACCCCAGTCTTCGGGTACAAAGCGTAAGTGTTCTTGTTCGAAATCTTGCTTAGCTTGGTCTTGCATATACGGTGTATATTCTGTCGCTCGGGCAGAATATTCTTTGCGTAACGGATGACCTTCCCAATAGGTTGGTAGCAAAATACGACGCAGCATTGGATGCCCTTCGAAATTGATCCCGAACATATCGTACGCTTCACGCTCGTACCAGTTTGCATTTGGCCAAATATTGGTCGCTGTTGGAAGTTTTAAATCATTTTCATTCAAAGCCACTTTGATACGAATATCACTATTACGCTCAAGTGAAAGTAAATGGTAAAACACAGTGAAGTCAGATGCAGGTAAACCATCACGATGAACACGTAAACGCTCATCCATCGCTGATAAGTCAAACAGCATGACATAAGGACGTTCTACTTTACGTAAGAACATAAGGACTTCTTGCACGCGTGCGCGCTCAACCCAGACCGTTGGAAACTCTTCAAAAGTCGCCTGCACGTAGAAGTTCTCACCAAATTTGGTTTTGAGCTCTTCTACGATTGCAAATGCTGGGCGTGAATCAACTGGTGTTGACTCTGGCATAGCAATGTCAGTTTCAGCCATTGGCTTGGCTTCCTATTCAATACAAATTCTGGCAATTTTTTAGATGACCATATCCATCAGATATGTCAAAAACTCATCTTCAAAAATTATTTAATTTCATCCATAGAGCGCAAGTTTTTCACCGCAATACGTTCAGCATTTTTACGGTCGCGTTCTGGCATCATCTTTGGCTTATACACAGGCTGAAGATCATCACCAATTACGGCTGAAAGTGGGCGGCGCTCAAGTTGAATTTGGTCTTGTAATAACATTAAGGCTTGGATTAATGCTTCTGGACGCGGTGGACAACCTGGGATGTACACATCAACAGGAATAATTTTGTCTACACCTTGAACCACAGAATAGATGTCGTACATACCACCAGAGTTAGCACAAGCACCCATTGAAATGACCCATTTAGGCTCAAGCATTTGTTCATACAAGCGTTGAATTACAGGCGCCATTTTGACGAAGCACGTTCCTGCAACAATCATCAAATCGGCCTGACGCGGTGAAGCACGAATAACTTCTGCACCGAAACGAGATAAATCATGTACGCCCGTGAGTGTGGTTGCATACTCGACATAGCAGCAAGATGTACCAAAGTTAAATGGCCACAACGAGTTTTTACGCCCCCAGTTCACTGCGGTATGCAACACATCTTCAAGACGTGTCATCATCACACTTTTATTGACTTCTTCCTCAAGTGGATCAGTTACGATTTGACGATCTTGTAATGGATATTGATCGGCATCCGGATTCGCACGGGTTAAAGTATATTTCATCCCGACTTACTCCTGTTCAGATGATGAGGTAGTCGGTGTTTTAGACTTAACACGACCAGAAGACTGCGCTGGAATTTGACCAGTAGGATCAATAACTAATTCTTCAATGTTATTGAATCGAGTAATGTCAGCGATATTCATGTTTGGCGAACCAATCTTAGTTTTAATACCAGCCGCTTTACGACGATCTGAAGGTGCCCAATTAAGTCCACCTGTTGACAGTTCGTAAATCAAACCAATAAGTAACACTAAAATAAACACTGCGGCAGCGGTAAAACCAACCCAACCGACTTCACGCACAGAGGTTGCCCATGCATAGAGATAGAGGGCTTCTAAATCAAAAACCACAAAGAAAATCGCAACGAGATAGAACTTGGCTGACAAGCGAATACGAGCACCGCCCGCACTTACTACACCTGACTCAAACTGTTCTTGCTTGGCACGTCCCCAAGCTTTACCCCCAAGGAGTAAAGGAACGGTCAGCATAAAAACGCAAAGAAATGTAACGCCGATCACGAAGGCAATAATCGCCCAATCGTATGGAGTAATGGCACTCATGCGGGGATAACTCCTGGCAGGCCTATTTTTAACAAAGAATGTATGTATTGGCCTTCAAATACACCAAACACAAAATTAATTCCGCCAATTGTACCTGATTTCTAATTTCTCATGCTAGTTGAAGCGCTTTAGTCTTTCGGATGATTTTGTCCTTAAATTTACAGATATATCCTAGATCACTGTTAATTCACCCCTAGAAATCGAATTAACAAATCAAACATAGCATGTTAATCATTTTTTTCTTTATTTATGTACCAAAAACTATCGCGATCTGCTGTCCATGCTCGCAATTATTGCAGCTTGCACTAAATCATTGCATTAATACAAATTTATGATGAAAATTTAAACAAAATTTATATAATAGTGCGACCAAGATCCTGAAGGAAACGCGTCAGAATGGCTCAATCAAGAGTAGCATTAAAGCCGCTGTCGCTTTTCCAATTATTTTTAATATTTACGGGTGTGATTTTTTTGTGTTGCTTACTCGGTATTGCAACGCGACAACTCAACTTTCTTGCTTCGTTCTGGCCTGCCAATTCAGTGCTTTTAGGTTTACTGATTCGCTTTCCACAGACACGCCATCCGATCAGTTTTATTGGTGCGATTGTAGGTTATTTACTTGCTGATACATTACAAGATACACCATTCCTACTCAATGTTTGTCTAACCTCTGCCAACTTACTCTATGTGCTCACCACACTTGCCCTCTACATAAAATTTAACGCCTTTATTCGCTCAATGCATCAAGGCTATTTCTATTTATTTTTATTTAGTTTTTGCTGTATCGGTGGATTGTCGAGCTCATCATTTGCCGCAATGACGCTCCCCTACTTTAACACCAAATTTTCCCTAGATTCATTTGCGATTGATTTTGGCTACTGGTTTACCGCAGAAATTCAAAATGCTTTATTGCTGTTACCCGCAATACTCAGCGCCCCTCATCTGACCAAATTCAAACAACAACTCAAAGCATTTAAGACCCAAACTGTTGAAGAAAGCTTACCTGTATTCGCTGTGATTTTTTCTATTGCAATTGCTTACTACGATGCTGGTCCTGGCTCATTACTCTATCCTATTGCGCCATTGATTTGGTGTGCGCTGAGATACCCCCATTTTTCAGTGGCAATTATCACCTCAATAAGCTGTGCATTTATTATTCACCATGTTTCCCAAAACTATTTATTACTTTATCCAAACCAATATCTAAACAATACCATTTCAATTCGTCTTGGGCTGATTATGATGACCATTGCGCCACTAACGGTGTCGAGCATTAACATGGTGCGATCCAATCTCATTCAAGAGCTACAACACACCATTGCCCACGATGAATTGACCTCAAGTTTGACACGGCGACAATTTCTTCAATCCGTACAACTACTACAACAAGCAACAAGCTCAGCACAAACGACGGCTTTTCTCATGTTAGATATTGATCATTTTAAACAGGTCAATGATAACTATGGTCATCAGATCGGAGACCATGCATTACAGAGCTGTGTTCAGACCATTCAATCCCTTTTAAGACCCAATGATCTACTTGGACGCTTAGGGGGTGAAGAGTTCGCCGTTTTTATGACAGATATCAGCCCCCAAGCAGCTTATGATTGTGCTGAGCAGATTCGCCAAAGAATGAGCCAAACCCCGATCAAGTTAGATCAACAACAACATTTCTTTATTCAGCTCAGTATCGGTCTATATATTTGTACAGCAGAAAACCAACATTCAATTGAGTATTTATTTAAACAAGCGGACGATGCGCTCTATCAAGCCAAGCGACAAGGAAGAAACCAAGTTGTCATTTCGACATAATATGTTGCAATTCAGCCACATGCTTTAATTAACTTTATACACTATTTGATAAAGACATCGGTATTCTGAAAAGAGAAAACAAGGAGAAAAAATATGCATCTAAAATTCGCACACGACTCAGATTATTTCTTTTTTTCACAATTACTCATGCGCCATATTGAGAACTACGTCCGAAAACATCCAGATGCAGATAACGCAATTTTCGATTTAAGGGATATTTACGAAGTATTTAGAGAAGATTTTGCGTCAACCACAACAAATCTTGAAGGAATTCTTAATATTGCAGATGCTTATCGAGTAGAAACCATAAATGGAGATGAACGACTCATCCAAAGCTATAAAATCGACGTTAAAAACAATTCGTTGTTGGTTGATTTTAATAAAGATGCCTTACAAAGTTTAAAATCAGGTCGCCCCTTAATCGAACCTGACTCCTCTCTACAGGAATAGATCAACGCTGTACATTTCAAATGCATACGATAAAGCCAAAGCAAATTACGCTTTGGCTTTTTGTTATAACCCATCGTCTATATTTAAGAGTATTACTTATTATTTCTTTAACACTTGCTTATAACGCTTAGCAGGCCACGTCATCGTAAAACGTGCTCCCCCTAAGTTTGGGCTTTGATCAACAAGAATATCACCACCAAACCAGTACGCAATACGACTCACAATCGATAGGCCTAAACCGTAACCACCAGAAGCACGGGTGCGGCTATCATCTAAACGTGCAAAAGCCTCAAAGATTCGTGCTCGTTCTTGCTCAGGGATACCCGGACCATCATCCTCCACACAAACGTAAGCATGACCATCTTCACGAACCCCACCACTAATACGCACCTTGTGATCACAATAACGCACTGCATTTCCAACGAGGTTCTGCACCACACGATGTAAATAACGACGTTCAGCATCTACTTTTAGCACTAACGATGGTGCAATCAACTCAATTTCTTTTTGGGTTTTGAGTGCTTCCGTTTCCATTGCCACCTGATCAAGCACTTCAACCAGTATAATCTCCTCAAAATCTAAGGATGGTGTACCCTGTTCAAGTTTGGCATAAGTCATAATCTCATCGATCAGGGTATTCAGTGCTTCGATATCCTTATCAATCATATCAACTTGCTGAATACGATAATTATAATCATCTTCCTCAGCCAACATTTCCATCCCAAAACGAATTCGCGCCACGGGTGTTCTAAGCTCATGCGAGACCGCTCGCATTAATTCTCGTTGTGCTTCGATCAAACGCTGGATATGGTCTGACATATTATTATAACTGGATGCCAAGTTTGCCATTTCATCCGTACCTTCAATCGGTACACGCAGGGACAAATCACCCGACTTCATCTTATTCAAAGCATGGCGTACCTGACGAATTTTGCGCTCTAAAGGCAAAATCAATCCATACACACCTAAACTCAATAAGAATAAGCTAAATAGGGTAATACCTGCTGAAAGCTGAAAAGGCATCCAATTAAACATTGGCACTGGACCCAGTAGCAAAACGCGTGCTGGGTGATTTGGCATCGGTGAAACAATCGAAATGGTTGTGCCCCGTATGCTGGCACTGTCTTTATACAACAACACACTTTGATCTTGACGCAACCGACCAATCTGTTCTGAGTCTAAGTTAATGTCTCGAATATCTAAAATTTCTATTGGATAATAAAAGTGCTCTTTAATTTTCTCTAAATACTCCCGCTCCTGCCCTGGATAAAAAATCAAATAATCCAAAACAAAAATAGGCAGCGCCTTCATTTGACGTTCGCCAAGTTTATCGACTTTTATATAGAGGAAATGCTGTGGATCATCTTTCAGACCAATAATGATATAACCGACGCCATTATTTGCATCATAACGAACCACCGACTTTTGCTCAGCGATACGTTTCTTTTCAGTTCGAGAAAGTTCGACTCGCGCTGCATCTACATAATAGATGGGCAATTCCAACAAGTCGGATGCATCGGAAATCCAATCTAATTTTTGTTGTTTTTCTGGTTGACGAGATACCCCCTCACTAATTACGTAGGAAATACCATCCGTGAGAGACTCACGATATTCTTGCGCACGTTGATAGTTAATGATTTGTACCAGCAAATAACAAAATGCGGCAACAACAACCACCAAAACGACCAATCCAGCATAAATTCGCAAGAATATGCTGTTCTTCAGTACTCGACTCACCATAAGGGAAATGATTCCAAGTTATTCAACAACTTCTCCTTGTCAAAAAAGAGAAACCCTCCCTTATTAAAAGAGGAGGGGCTGAATTTTACATCCCATTGGTTTCTTTAACGAATAAGTACCCTTTACTACGTACCGTTTTAATACGTTTCGGGTTTTCTGGATCATCACCAATTTTTGGACGAATACGAGAAATACGAACATCAATTGAACGGTCTTGACCATCGTACTCAATACCACGTAGGCGCTCAAAAATATCTTCACGAGACAAGATACGACCTGCATTCGATGCCAACAACCACAATAGATCATATTCAGCACTAGTGAAATCAACCAACTCACCATTTAAGGTCACTGAACGACCACCATTATCAATCACAAGATCGTCAAACTCGATACGTTGTGCAACTTCATCTTCAACCGTTTTGTCGGTACGACGCAACAAAGCACGGATACGAGCCAATAACACACGTGGTTGAACAGGCTTAGCAACGTAATCATCCGCACCCATTTCTAGGCCAAGGACTTGGTCCATATCTTCAGTACGCGCTGTCAACATCAAAATCGGTTGATGATAATGAGGTCGCACTTCTCGACAAACAGTTAAACCGTCCGCGCCTGGCAACATCACGTCCAGCACAACTAAATCTGGTTGTTCACTGATAATGCGACGAATCGCACGATTACCATCAGTTTCAACCCCAACTTCTAGACCGTTACGGATCAAATACTCTTGTGTTAAGCGTGCTAAACGCTCATCATCTTCTACGATTAAAATTTTCGGTAACTTTTCTTCTTGGCTCATTTGTTTGCCCCTAAAATTTGGCATATACATTGGTTCATGTTTTGCAATATACACACGTTTACATTGTAAACAAGTAGCCGTTCACCAAACTGATACACGCCTACCCCATTTTGTTATAATTTTATTAAAATTATGAATTTTAATGGCTTTTTCGGCTTTTCACACATCCTTTAAATAAAATGAATAATAAGTATAAATTTTGTGCCAATGTTAAACAATTTGTTTCTTAGTTGGTCAAAAAGAATTTAAGTGCTTGTTTTTTGAGTTATCCACAGAGTTATCTATACGGCTTTGTGAAGGGCTTTGGTATGCTATGTGTCTGTGAAATCAGTAGTTAAAACATGAAAAAAACTTTAGTAAAATGTCAATATTGATCTACTGCTAAAAATACCGTATCTTGTGTTTAAAATAAACTTTAACCACTAAGTCTTGTGTTTATCCCTCAAACATCGTGGCATACTTTTTGCTCGATTCAAACGGTCTATGAACATAAAAATATAGATGATAATGGAGCTATGCTGACATGAGCATCATCACTTCTACTCCCGGCCAACTTCAGGTTATTAAGCGCACTGGTGAAATTGCGACTTTTAATGCTGAAAAAATCTCTGTTGCGATTGGGAAAGCTTTTTTAGCAGTTGAAGGTCAACAAGGTGCTGACTCTAGTCGCATCCATGACCGCATCACACAACTAACCGAGATGGTTCTTAATACATTTAATCGTCGCTTACCATCGGGTGGCACGATTCATATCGAAGAAATTCAAGATCAAGTTGAATTGGCATTGATGCGTACAGGCGAGCAAAAAGTTGCACGCGCGTATGTCATCTATCGCGATCAACGTGCCACTGCTCGCCAACAAACTGGGGCAAATCACCATCCAACACTTCAAATCATTGATGCCAAGGGACAACTGCAACCATTAGACTTGGATGCATTGACCACCACGATCGAAACTGCAAGTGCAGGTTTGGAAGGCATTGATGTACAAGCCATTGTCGATGAAACTGTTAAGAACTTATATAACGGTGTCAAAGAGAGTGATATTGCTACCACTATGATGATGGCAACACGTACTCGTATTGAACAAGAACCGAACTACACCTATGTAACGGCACGTTTGTTATGTAATGAGTTGGTCAGCACAGGCTTAGTATTCTTAGGTTTACCAACCGATACGTCGGAAGGTGATGCTTTAGAAACATTCTTAAAGAAAGGGATTGAGCTAGATCTTTTATCGCCTAATCTTCTTGATTTTGACCTTGCTAAATTGGCAGCCGCGATTCAACCTGAACGCTCAAACCAGTTTACTTATTTAGGTCTACAAACTTTATTTGACCGTTACTTTATCCATTCAAATGGCGTGCGTTTTGAATTACCACAATTATTCTTTATGCGTGTGTCGATGGGTCTTGCAGTCAGTGAAGAAAATAAAGAAGACCGTGCAATTGAGTTCTACAACTTACTGTCTAGCTTCGACTACATGGCATCTACGCCTACCCTATTTAACTCAGGTACATTACGTCCACAACTCTCAAGCTGTTACTTAACCACCATTGGCGATGACTTGTATGACATTTATGGTGCAATGCGTGACAACGCAATGTTATCAAAATGGGCGGGCGGTTTAGGCAATGACTGGACACCTGTTCGTGCTTTGAACTCATATATCAAAGGTACCAATGGTAAATCTCAGGGTGTGGTTCCATTCCTGAAAGTTGCCAACGATACCGCTGTAGCAGTTAACCAAGGTGGTAAGCGTAAAGGTGCAGTCTGTGCGTACTTAGAAACGTGGCACTTGGATATTGAAGAATTCCTAGAACTACGTAAGAACACAGGTGATGATCGTCGTCGTACTCACGACATGAACACTGCAAACTGGGTTCCAGATTTATTTATGCAGCGTGTATTTGAAGATGGGGATTGGACATTATTCACTCCTTCTGAAACACCAGATTTGCATGACTTGACGGGCGCTGCCTTTGCTGAGCGTTATGCTTACTACGAAGGCATTGCTAAAGAAAGCAATATGCTTCATAAGAAAATCCGTGCGAAAGACTTATGGCGCAAAATGCTTTCTATGTTATTTGAAACTGGTCATCCTTGGATCACATTCAAAGACGTATGTAACTTACGCTCACCACAACAACACGTTGGCGTAGTGCACTCATCAAACTTGTGTACAGAAATCACCTTAAATACTAGCCAAGATGAAATCGCGGTATGTAACTTAGGTTCGATTAACCTCGTAGAACACGTTAAAGGTGGTGTGCTCGATCGCGAGAAACTTGCTCGTACCATTAAAACTGCAGTTCGTATGCTCGATAACGTGATCGACATTAACTACTATGCAGTTCCACAAGCGAAGAACTCGAACTTGAAGCACCGCCCTGTCGGTATGGGTATCATGGGCTTCCAAGATGCACTTTATGAAATGGGCATCGCTTATGGTTCTGATGCAGCAGTTGATTTTGCTGATGAATCAATGGAAGTGATTAGCTACTATGCAATCCAAACTTCGAGTGATTTGGCTGTTGAACGTGGTGTGTATACAACATTTAAAGGTTCATTGTGGGATCAAGGTATCCTTCCAATCGACTCTTTAGACCTTGTTGCGAAAACTCGTCCAGAGCGTATGTTTGAAGTT
The DNA here is from genome assembly GCF_022549355.1 of Acinetobacter sp. NIPH 2699. GTDB lineage: Bacteria > Pseudomonadota > Gammaproteobacteria > Pseudomonadales > Moraxellaceae > Acinetobacter. The sequence goes on along the minus strand of NZ_JAKZGL010000005.1, from coordinate 22,019 downwards.
GACCGTACTCAACGTTTGGACTGGGACACATTACGTGCCAAAGTTCAAAAAGATGGTATGCGTAACTCGAATGTGATGGCGATTGCACCAACGGCAACCATTTCAAATATTTGTGGCGTGTCTCAATCTATTGAGCCAACATTCCAAAACTTATATGTGAAATCAAACCTTTCTGGTGAATTCACTGTGATCAACCCATACCTCGTTCGTGCATTAAAAGAACGTGGTCTGTGGGATACCGTGATGGTCAATGATCTGAAACACTTTGAAGGCTCTGTACAAAAAATTGCGCGTATTCCTGAAGAATTGAAAGCAATCTTTGCGACTGCATTTGAAGTGGATACACGTTGGATCGTTGATGCTGCTTCTCGTCGTCAAAAATGGATCGATCAAGCACAATCATTGAACCTTTATATCGCTGGTGCAAATGGTAAGAAGCTTGACATCACCTATAAAATGGCATGGTTACGTGGTCTGAAAACGACTTATTACCTCCGAGCTTTGGGTGCAACCTCTGCTGAGAAATCAACGATTAATACGGGTGCACTCAATGCAGTGAAACCAGCATCGGCTGAAGCTCCTGTTGTTGCAGCACAAGCTGTAGAAGATAAGAAGCCAGAAGCTAAAGTTGAAGAAGACGGTTTTACCACTGCGGCTCCAGTGCCAATGGCGTGTTCAATCGACAACCCAGACTGTGAAGCTTGTCAGTAAAATTCTCCTAAATCCCCCTTTTCAAAAGAGGGACTTAACTAGAAGGCAGAGATTATGTTCAATTTGAGCCATAACTATATGTTAGGACTTGCTGTTCTGATCTTTGCTTTTATTTTCTTTTATGTGCCCATGGTTTATGCATTTTTAGCCATTCGCAAACAACAAAAGCAGCGAAATGATCAATAGGATGTTGAGATGACGCTTCAACAAGATTTAGCATTACATGCTAATGCGAGATTAGTACAGGTTTATATTGATCGAATGGTCTTAATATATCCTGAGAAATCTCAGCAAATTACCATGTCTGCTCAATTTTCTCATCCTCGTTCGTCATTAGGCGATTATTTTGTTGCAGAGAGTTTAGTAAGTAATTTAGTACACCAAACAATTTCTAATGCGGTGACCGTTCCTTATCTTTTCATTCAGATCATGGAGCGAACCGAGGCTGGCTTAACATTAGTAGAGATTCGTGCTTGGCAAGAATTAGGATTAAGTAGTGGCGCTAGAGTTGTCGCTATTTATGATGAAATGGGAAACTCCTTAACATCTGACAATTTAGCTTTAGCACAAAAAGCTCAAACCAAATTATATATATGGATTGTGGTCTTCATTGTTATAAGCCTTACTTTGTATCTTTATCAAAGTTGAAGGCCTCTAACAACTGTAATACGCATCAATTAAGATTAAAGAGAGAACGCAAATGTCTATCCTAAGTTGGGACGATTTTGAAGATGATTCGCAAAAACCGACTACACATGAACACAAGTCTGCGCCCATCGAACCGAAAAAAACGGTTGATACGCAGATGGTATCTAATGCAGAGCCTGCATCGCCGAGCGTGGCAGTTACACAACCCGCTGGAACCAGTGCCATCCGATCAACAAATCCCACCGATTCGTTGGCTCGAGCATCTGAAGCCTTAGAACATCTCGATGTTGCACCAGGTTTAGAAGAACTTGAGATGGGTGCACAGCGTGTTCAAGTTGATGATAAAGCGATGATCAACTGCCGTGCAGATTTGAACCAGCTCGTTCCATTTAAATACGAATGGGCTTGGCAGAAGTATTTAGACGGATGTGCCAACCACTGGATGCCACAAGAAGTCAACATGAACCATGATATCGCACTTTGGAAGTCTGAAAATGGCTTAACCGAAGATGAGCGTACCATCATCATGCGTTCTTTAGGTTTCTTTTCAACGGCAGATTCATTGGTTGCAAACAACTTGGTCTTGGCGATTTACCGTCATATTACCAACCCTGAATGCCGCCAATATATCTTGCGTCAAGCATTTGAAGAAGCGATTCATACCCATGCGTATCAATACTGTATTGAATCTTTGGGTATGGATGAAGGCGAAGTCTTCAACATGTATCGTGAAGTCCCAAGTGTGGCACGTAAAGCAGCATGGGGTTTGAAATATACACAATCGTTGAGTGACCCGACTTTCCACACAGGTACACCTGAAAACGATCAAATATTATTGCGTAACTTGATCGCATTCTATTGTGTTCTTGAAGGTATCTTCTTCTACTGTGGTTTCAGTCAGATTTTGTCTATGGGTCGCCGTAATAAGATGAATGGTGTTGCTGAGCAATTCCAATACATCTTGCGTGATGAGTCTATGCACTTGAACTTTGGTATCGATATGATTAACCAAATCAAGATCGAGAACCCACAATTGTGGACGGCTGAATTCCAACAAGAAGTCATTCAAATGATTCTTGAAGGCACCATGCTTGAAATCGAATATGCACGTGACACGATGCCACGCGGTGTATTGGGTATGAACGCAGCAATGATGGAAGAATACTTAAAGTTCATCTGTAACCGTCGTTTATCTCAACTTGGTTTACCTGAGCAATTTGCTGGCGTGACCAATCCATTCCAGTGGATGTCAGAAATGATGGACTTGCGTAAAGAGAAGAATTTCTTCGAGACGCGCGTAACAGACTACCAAACTGGTGGTGCGTTAAGCTGGTAAGTTGAATCGTCACGCGACACATAAGTTGTCATTTGCGACGCATAAAATGTCATTGAGCGACACATAAGTTGTCATTAATAAAAAATCCGATTTTTTGATCGGATTTTTTATTTTGTAGATTTCGGAATACTTTAGATTTATAACGCAAATAGATGAAATTTATTTCTATGATATTGAGTTAACATATCTTGTGAAAACCAACTTGGTAAATCATTTACGAGACTACCTTCTAAAGGGAGATGAGGATAAAAATTTTCTACAATAAAAGCCATAAACTTTCTTAAGCAAAGTGGACCTTTTACAGGAATTCGACAGTCTTCTATACTAATATGCAAATGGACATCAGGATGCTTGTCCTTTCTATCAGATGGCATCATGTCATAATCAAAACGAATAGAGCTGCGTTGATAGAAACTATCTAAATTAATCGGATAGCTAGGCTCTGGATCAGTCAGATACTCTTCTAATAAACTACTATTAGTATTCAAAGATTCATGAATTTTGAATACTATTTCATCTATGTCTTGCACATTAACAAGATTGATAGGAGATGGAAACCAACCTAAACGATGTCCAATAATTTCATTTCTTTTTATCTTATAAGAAATCTGCAAGATCGATCCATCATATAGAACCATTGTATATTGAGAACATTTTAATAAAGTTAAATATTCAGACAGAGTAGAAAATTCATTTTGTTTGAGAGCTGCCCCTTCCTCTTTCCAAGTTATCAAACTACGGCCCTCACCGTTTTGTTTAACAACTGTATTATTTGAAGCAAGTGCTAAACCAGCTTTCTCCCATTCATAGCAAAGTTTATTAATATGGGCTGCCATGGCGTCGGGTCTAATTGATGACATACTTAACCCCCAAAAATTTTTCTTAGATCTTCTGGCACATCATCAATCGTCAATTCGCCTCTCTCTAACATATTCTTAATTTGCTTAATAACCTCGAATCCATTTACTAATTCTTTTCGTTCATCTTCAGTTTTATCACCATATGCTTGATCTAATTGGTCGATTGAAGTGCTATTAGGATATTGGAATGATAACTTAAAATTATTTTCTAATAATTTAAGATATTCCGCCTCTAATGCTTCCATTAAAGAGCCAATACCACAAACCCGTAACCAAGCTTTAGTACGAGTAATAGCCGTAAATAAAGAGTTTCTTTTTTTACCTAACTCATAACCACTCTGATAATAATGAGAGTTCATTACATATACCATTGCGGCTTCATTCCCTTTTGCACGATGGATATGAGTAATTGCAATAGAATCATCCTTAAAGACAATATCTTTACTTACCCCCTTAGAGCCAATAATATGACTATCAATTCCTAAGCATCTTAATTCATATGTTAAATGAGCCGCTTGTCTCGATAAAGTATATGGAACTGGATATATAACCAAAATATCACTAGCATCAAGTTCTTGATTTTCAATATTATACTTAATTTGTTGAGCGACCCATTTTGCTTGTTCCTCCTCAGAATTAAATCTATTAAGAGATAAAGCAGTTTCAGGATCCATCAAGTTATCAAAATAATCAGGTGTCCGTGCCTTTGACCTTTGTAAAGTGACCCCCTGACCTAATCTTAGATCCCCTCCTACTCGTTCAAATCCAATATTTTCCCAAAACAAAGGTTCCCTAAACATTCTGACTAACCCCTCCTCTCGATAAATACCAAGTCCTACAGATAAAGCAAATGTCAAGGTCCAAGGTGGATTTCTATAACATATAGGCAACATTACATCTTGTTGAGCTTTATCTTCATCATTGTGGAGAGTTACTAGTGGAATACCTTGGCTATCTAATCCAAATAATTGTTCAGGTGGTAACATGATATGTTCACCTAAGTTTTGTAATTCATCATATGCCCAAACAACTCTTTTAGGCTCTTTAGTAAATTTATAAACAAGTTTAAAAAATTCTTCTGGAAAGTCTTGGGCTTCATCTATCAGAACATAATCAAAAATAGGAGAAACTTCTAAAGTTTCAGCATATTTTAGCAATTCCGCACAAGCCCCTTTAAATGCAGTTTCACGACCATACTTAGTTTCAGCAGAATTGAAATTTAGAAGAGGATAATTTAGATATTTACAAATTTCTGAATAAACACCTTTTTCATATTCTCCCCCCCAAGCATGTTGAATTGTTAAATAATCAAAATCAGGTTCATCTTTTTTATGCTCAAAATAAAATTTACTTATTAATTTTTCGAATTGTTGATATAACGTTCTACTTTGGAAAGTAACTACTATTCTCTTATCTGACTCATATGCATGAAGATATGCTGCTTTCATTGCTAAAATAATGGTTTTTCCTGAACCAGCCAAACCTCGTATTCTTTGAGGTTTATCAGGACTTTCAATTGCTGCTTTTTTCTGCCAAGAATCCAAATTGGCAATTTCCTTCTCAATTTTTTTCATTACCCCACCAAAAGAATCATCTCTCTGGACCTTGGTTCTTTTCTTGATAGGTTTAAGAACTTCTGTTTTTTGTATAGCAGCATTGATAAGTTTAAAAGTATTTTCTTCAAGAGAATCAAATTCTTTTATCACTGAAATAACATCTTCTAAAGTAACAAAAGATTCCTCGTCATGACTTTCGCGTCTTAAAGATAGAATTTCTATATCAAAGATTAATTTACGACGATTTATTAATTCTTTTTGCGATAAAAATTTTTGTAAAGTTCCTCTATATAATTCATCTTGGTAAGTAAAAACTTCCTCTTCGTCATCTACATTAAAAGTAGTTAAATCAAATACAACAACACCGTGCTCTTTAGTAACTAACAAAGCATCAGTTAAGAAAGCATCATCTCCTGATTCAAACATGGGATAACCAATATACAAAGTTCCTTCCACACCATCAAATGATGAAAAACATTGAACCAGTTGATCTATTGCGGCAGGATTAACTTTCTTACCAAAAACAAAATCTATCATTATATTTCTCTAACATCAAAGCAATGCCTAATAGTAATTAATCTTAAGGAAATTCATTTTAAATTCAATGGTTTTTAAAAATATAAATTAAGAAGAAGAAAATTACTAAGTCACTTATTTATGATAAAAATCTGTGTTTTTTAAGAGTAATTAGCTTAGATAACTTAAAAATATTGCTATATTCTCATCTAGAGCATTTATCCAGTCACATAACTCAATCACATCAATACGTCTTTCTAAAATTTCAATTTTCGAAACATAAGATTGTGGTTTGTTCAAACGACGCGCAAGATCAACCTGAGTCACATTTTTAGACTCGCGAAGTTCTATAAGTTTCTTGATTAGGTCTTGATACCTAGGATCATGTATTGAGCGCATGGCTCAATATCAGTTACTATTCAAAATATCCCAAAATAGGATATTAGAGAATTAGAATGATGTTTAAGATTAAAAATTTACCAATAATTCTATGTGTTATGATCTTGGCGTCTTGTACAACAAAATTTCAAGATACAGGTACATCTATAACTGTGAACCAAATGTTAACCAATGAATGGCATATGCAATCTTATGACCCTTCAAAACCAGTCATGATCGATAATGAATTTGAAATGAGGGTATCTACCTACTCATCCCCTTTTTTTATTCATCAACAATGGGTGGAGCAATTAGCATCACCTTATAAAAAGCTACAAGGTCTATGCCGCAGACAAAATGGGCAATTTACTTATCTAGGTGATAATAACTCAGTAATGATAAATGCTGGATTAGTAAAAAATGGACAACCATTACCACCACCGGACCGTTTAACAACTGAAGTACTGACACAGATCCGCAACTCTAAATGGATTGGTGACTATTCTTGTTCAAGTAGTACAGAGAACTGGAAGGTTTCTATCAAAGCAACAAACTGGAGAGCAAGAAATGATGGAACAAATGCTTGGCGTTATATAACCACAACAACAAAAATTTCTATAAATCAAAAACATTAGATCGATACCTATACTTTTGATCTAATGAGCTTTAAGAGTATAGATATTGATCAACATATCAATTGACTATCTTTATGAACTAAAAAAACTCCCTTTTTTTAAAAAGAGGGAGAAAATTCTTTTATAAGTTTAAGCCCACGCTTACCATCTAGAATATCAAATAGAAAATTAGTGTACATTTTTTTACTGATTCCCTTCCCCTTTAAATCAATAATATTTTCATCTTCAGCCGCTAATAAAATATAATTCAACTTACTAGATTTATCACAAAACTCCTCAACATCATTACTATCAAAGTTTTTTGTTTTACGTGGAAGAATAGAAAAAACATATAGATAAATTAAAAATGCCAATCCATACTTAAAATGTACTAAAGGCAAAAATACACACATTACCAATAATATTCTATAAATTGAACGCCCTATCCTTAAAGCGATTTCCTTTTGATTTTGATCAACCGCAATCCTTAAAAAGATGATCAATGCAGCCAATGCATCTAAATTTTCCAGTCGCTCTATTCTTCTTAAATTTTTTGTTATATGTAAAACAGGGATTAATTCATTTTTATCATTTGCTGATTTAAAAATAATTCTTCGTACATCCCAAGAAAGTTGATTTACGCCATCTTCCATGAACCATTTCAATGGTTTACGTCCTCTAATGACCTCCCACAAAACATGATTAATAATCCTAGCGGCCCCTTTTACATGTTGATCGGCTTTGCTTATAAGCTCTTTTCCAGGCGTATGCTTTCCTCTTCTATATTTTGCCCACCTAATATGATTATTAATATCTTTCTCCTCATCTTTCCCGAAAACTTCAGGTTCAATAAACTTTGCTATCTCATAGTTTGTACTATTTAAAAATTTTGCTTCTATATATGCATACCAAATGGCTGTACGAATAACATCAAGCCAATCTCTTCTTATCCTAGTTTTTATTTTTTTCACTTGCATGTTGTAGCGACCTCAACGCAACTATAAATCAATGATATCTATTCATTTAAAATCAAAAGCTTAATTAAAAAATTATGTATAACTTTAGCTCTTAACGCTCTTCTACCATATTTTTCTAAGAAGATATATGCTTTTGTTATGACGTGTTAGGACTAAATAAGATGAATAAAGCAATCTTAATAAATGCAGAAATGATTGAACGTGATCTATTTGAACGTCATGGCCCCATGATTTCAGATGAAGCATTGAGAGTTGCATTAGGATATCGCTCTAGTGATGCCTTTAGGCAGGCATTAACAAGAAAAACTGTACCAATCCCCATTTTCTCTGTCGAAAACCGTCGTGGTAAATATGCACTCGTTAAAGACTTAGCCTTTTGGCTAGCAAAACAACGAAATGAATCCATCCAACAAAGTTAATTTTCACCGAGGAGTGACATTAATGCCATAAAAGAATTAGCAAATAAAAAACGGACCCTATAAGGATCCGTTGGTGGCTCCATACAATTAAATACAGAGACCTCAGCAATCAAAGTATCTTCCGTATAAAGCCACCAGTCAAGTCTTGTTGCTATTTTTTAAGCAACAAAGAATTTCGCTCATCTCTAAAAAATATTTTAGAGAGGTAACAGAATGCTGGAGATACTTATATGTACCCTTTCCCACAAATCAAAAAAAATAATCTGACTCAATTTATTTGGGAGCAAATAGAAAAAGCTTTTCAGGCTGAACCCAACTTGGCATTAACACTTCATGGTCAACGTAGAATTTACCAAGGATGCTTTGGTCGGAGAACTTCCTTATTTCCTAGTACTAAATCTGGTGGAGCAATACCGCTTGAAAGTTTCCTAGAATTAGCAAATGCAATCTGTCTTGAACAAAGTTCCCAAGTAAAAAGCTTCCGTACACAGGCCTTGAAGATTCCCTTATCAAGAAATAATTTTTGCTATCCGGACTTTTTAGTACAAAACATAGATGGGTCATTTGAAATCCATGAGGTGAAACCTTCTATTAAAGCTCTGACACAAGAAGAGCTACAGAAGTTTGAACAAGTCGCTGAAATATTTAATCAAATGGATATTACATTTAAACTTATTGATCAATCTAGCTTACCAAGCAAGAAACAGCTCCAAAAACTTTTATATCTTTATCAACGGGGACATAAACGAATTTGGACACCGTTAGAAATAGATTTGGCTATCTGTGCACTGCAAAGGCTTTCTCTTCAGAATATTGAAGCAGCCTATGAATCTCTTCAAAAATTGGGTTTGCCCTGTGAGTTGGGGGATTACTTACTCTTTCATAAAAAGATCATCATAGATACTGAAGGAGGAATTTAAAATGTCATCATCATTATTTATTCCTCAACCAGGCTTTCGCTTTATTTTTAGTAATCAAGAAGACTATATTTTTGAGATCACTACAGTTGCGTATGGAACAATCCGCTACGCTGCCGTTAAAGTTGAGAATGATGACTTTATTAGTATTGAAGATGCAGCTGAGACGTTAAATTGTTCATTGAATTGGTTACGCCAATATTGGTGCAAAACAGGCTTTCTAACAATTGAAGAACTAGTCTATTGGAGGCTGGTTAAAAGAGACGAACTAAATGAGGTCCTTAAGTTAAAAGAAGAATATTTGACAGGAGCTGAAGCCAGCAACCTACTCGGTATGCCTCATTCACATATTACGAACTTACAGAAGCAGGAGCTGATCAAGCCCTATTACATGGGTAAAACGGATCATAAGATCAGACTGTTTAAGCGAGAGGATGTAAATAAATTGAAATAAATATCGTACTAGATCAAACCTGATCGGACAGTACATACACTTTTATGCATATCAACCATTACGATTAGCTTCTCGTTCAACACGACGTTTTTTAAAATATGCTACAACTTGATCATGTGGCATCGTTGGACGTGTGTCTACTATCGCTTTCTCTATTTTTGCTTTAAACCATACGTTATATTCAGCCTCATGTTTAGAATTTTCGAATTCAGACACTATCAGATCAAAAACAGTATTCATATACGTATTCCTCTTTAATTTTACGGTAAATTCTAACAAATTTTGTAGAAAACATATTAAAACATGGTTAATGTTCCACAAATCAAACATAGCTTACTATTGAATTCTATAAAGCTCTAAAATGATCTCCAAATAAATAAGCATTATGTTTTTAATAAAAATTAAAAAAACGACACAATTTGTCGCTCTTTATTTAAACTAAACTATGCAATCTACAATCAATAGATTATTGTATAACAATGAAATTAAATACTAGATACAACAATGAGTTAAAGTTAATATCTAATCAAGCTAAATACTAACTATTCATTCAGTAGGCCTCATTGGGGAGATTACTTTTATATAGTATCAAGATCTCTTTGCACTTGATAAATGCTGATCAGCGAATATACCTCAGGCCCTAATAACTTTCTTGAATGATTTATTAGGTATTACTAATAGCTACAAAATCGTTTAAAAATCAATCACGGAGCAAGAGAATGCCAAATGTTCAAGAAATATCGATCTCTCTTAGAACTTCTCCTAGCATTGCTCTCTTGTGTCTAAAAAATAGAGAATGGGTTATTCAGTTTCTGCTTGAGGCTTTTTCCAACCAACAAACCTCTAACTCATCAGAAAAGCTGCAATTGGCTTTAATCAAATATATTGAAACAAACATTGATTTTATTAACGACAATGACGAGTTTGATTTAGCCGATGACTTCAATGTCTATCAAGATTTATCACTTACAACCTATGAGGCAAAAGCAAAACGCTATATTCAATATTGGACCAACAAAGGTTTTCTCAGCAACTATCAGGATGATCAGGGTGTCATATTTTATGAGTTATCTTCTCACACAAATAAGACATTGGACTGGTTACAAAGCCTAAGAAAAGAAGAATTTATCGGTACTGAATCCAAATTCAAATATATTTTTAATCAACTCAAAGAGCTAGTAGAAAATACAAATGATAATGTAGAAAACCGTATCCAAGTATTAGAGCAGAAGAAGCTTGAAATTGAACAGCAAATCCAACGCCTCAAGATTGGCGAGGATATTAATGTCTATGAAGAATATCAAATTACACCTCGTTTTAAAGAAATAACCCAATCTGCAAAAGAGCTTCTATCTGACTTTAAAGAGGTAGAAGAAAATTTTAAATCAATTACCAAAGATATCTATCAACGTCATGCTGAAGGGAATCTATACAAAAGTGACATCTTACAATTTGCCTTTGACTCGCTTGATATTCTCAAAGAAAGCTCTCAAGGTAAAAGTTTCTATGCTTTTTGGTCTTTCCTACTCAATCCAAGTCTGCAACAAGAATGGGACAGTCTAGTTACTTCTCTATATTCAATGCTTCAAGAAAAGAATATTCAGATCGATGACTTTTTCCTGAGTGGAATGAAAAAGTATCTGCATCAATCTGGCCAAAAAGTTTATAAGGCAAACGATCGTATGGCTGAAAAGCTGAGCCGTATCATTAAAGAAAGTGAAGCTTCTCAATCTGCACTCACAAAAAGCATTATTCAGGACATTAAGAAATCTCTGCTAATCTTAAATAAGCATAATCAAAAACCAGATATTGGTTTTGAGATCGAAACCTCAGCAGAAATAAAAATCCCTTTTGAAAGAAAGTTAACCTCTGATAAATCAGAACCCGTTAACTATAAGATAAATCCTACTCTGGCCAGCACGGACCTAGCTCACTCGGAACAATTGGCAAAACTATTTGCACACATCCATGTTGATAAAAAGAAAATCAGACAGCACATTCAAAGTATTTTACTTCACCAATCACAAGCAAGTATTCAAGAACTCATTGATAAACAAGGTGGGCTTTCTCAAGGATTACCAGAGCTATTTGGATACATGGATGTTATCAAAGATTTTAAACATACTGTGAATGACAAGCATCAACAGCGTATCTGCTTCGATCAGACCCAACAAAAGTCCATTCAAATCCCTGAAATTATTGTCATATGCTCTTAAGGATTATTAGAATGACAAATTTAGAAAAGTACGAACAACCCTACTCCAGAGCCATTATACGACTACTGAAATCACCAATTGAACGTGCCTCACCACTATGGGAAAACATTATTCATTATCAGGCTGAAATTCAGGACTATATTGGAACAATTGGGCTTGAATTAATCATTAAAAAGGATGAAGGCTTTGCCTTTGTCAAGCAAATGGAAGATAACGAAGGTGATACCTTAGGGCTTATACAAAGACGTGTTATAAGTTTCGAAGCATCAATTGTATTGGTTGTACTGCGTAACAGCCTGGAAGAATTTGATAGCAATCCAACTCAGTACCAAGCCAGTGAAAAATTCATCTCTAACATTCAAATTCGTGAAGAGTTAGAGCTATTCCTTCAAGAAGGCTATAACCATCTTAAATTCCAGAAAGACCTAGAAAAGCATATCAATACCATAGAGGAGCTAGGCTATCTCAGGTTGGTTTCGGAAAAAGAACTTGAAAGAACCTATCAAATTCACCGTATTATCAAAGAAAAGATCAGTTTGAATGAATTACAAGAATTCAAAGGAAAAATAAATGAGTACGTACAGTCTATTTAATACAAGTTCTGACCGTGCTGGCTTCCGCCTTAACTATATGGAAGTGTATAACTGGGGAACTTTTGATGATCGTATCTTCAGAATTACGCCTCAAGGCAATAACTCTCTGCTGACTGGTGCAAATGCATCAGGTAAAAGCACATTTATTGATGCCCTTCTGACATTGCTTGTTCCAGTAAAAAAAGATCGCTTCTATAACCAATCCTCTGGGATTGATAAAAAAGGAGATCGAACTGAAGAAACGTATGTCCTCGGTCACTATGGCAATATTCAAAACGAGGGTGAAGCTGGCACCTCAACTCAAAAACTACGGGATAAAAACTGCTACTCTGTCATATTAGCCAACTTTAGTAATACAGACCTCCGTACAATGACACTTTTTCAGGTTCGCTGGTTCAACAATGGCGAACTCAAACGCACCTTTGGCTTAGCACATACTGACTTAACCATTAGTGAAGATTTTAATAACTTTGATGCAAAAGGAAGCTGGAAAAAAAGATTAGAAAAACAATACAGTGATCAAAATAAGCGTGTCATTGAGTTTTTTGATGGCCCCTCTAGTTACGCTGAACGCTTTGCTGATCTATTTGGTATGCGTTCAACCACCGCCCTTAGCCTATTTAATCAGGTCGTTGGCGTTAAAGTACTTGATGATTTAGATGAGTTTATTCGCAATAACATGCTGGAAAATCTTGATGCAGAAAATGAATATTTGCAATTAAAAGCCAGTTTTGTGACGCTCATGGAAGCAAAAATCAATATCGAGAAAGCTAAAGAGCAAATTAACCAACTGCTTCCAATTGATGAGCTTGCGCAGAGTATTCAACAAGTCACCCAACATAAAGAACGGCTTGATCAGTTTAAAGAGCAAGGAACCTATTGGTTTACAAAAAAATTTGTTGAGCTTGCAACACAAGAGCTCGAAAAGAAAAATGCCGAATTGACCATTAAAGGTATTGATTTATCTAGATTAAGAGAGCAAGAGGCGCAACTTACTGAGCAGCAAACAGATTTAAAAGTACAAATCAAATCGGACCATGTTGGTAGCCAAATTGAGAGTTTAAAGCAGCGCATTAGTCCTTTAGAAAAAAGTTGTGAACAACGCTCAAAAAGATTGAAAGAATATAATCAGCTCGTACACTCACTTGAACTGATTATAGATCCTGATATCAATCAATTTCTACACAATAAAACTCAAGCACAAAAGTCTATTAAGGACTTAGAGCAACAGCAAGAAGATAAACAACTAGAACTACGTGAACTTGAAAATGAGAAAACAGACATAAAGAATGGCATTATTGAACTCATGGATAATATTCAAACTTTACAAAGGAACCAAAATAATATTACTGGTCGTGTAGCCAGTATTCGCGATGAAATTTTGCTACATACTGGTGCCAGTAAATATGAAATTCCTTTCATTGCCGAGCTAATCAAAGTGCGGAATGAAGAAATAGCTTGGGAACCCGCCATTGAAAAAATTCTGCACAACTTCGCATTACGCCTAGTTGTACCAGAAAAATATTACAAACAAGTCAATGAATATGTTAACAGAACTAACTTAAAAGGCCGCATCGTATACCAGCGTTATCAGGATATTTCTCTACTGAACTCGTTCAGCTCACTAAAACAGTTCCCTTCTAATGCATTATTTAACAAATTGGAATTTAACTCGAAAAGCACTTACATAACTGGCATCGAGGATGTTATCAGATACCAGTTCGACTACGCTTGTGTAAATAGTCTAGAAGAATTTAACCGCTACAATGAAAAAGCAGTAACCCAACAAGGGCTTATCAAATCCACCAAAGGTAAACATGAAAAAGACGATCGCCAAAATATCACACACCGCGATAACTTTATTCTAGGCTGGGATAACCAAGAAAAGATATCTTTGTTGAAGAAAAGGTTTAATGCACTTCAAGAAGATCAAACCAACAATAAAGCAAAAATAGATCGAACTAATGAGAAAATCGAACAGCTAAAACAACATCAGGCCAACTGTAATAAGCTTATCGATAAGTATGAGCAATTTGATGATATTGATTGGCAAAATGATGCTAAGCAAATCGAAGAACTGAAAAGACAACTTGAGATATTAAAACAAGCAAATGATCGCATAGCAGCACTACAGCAACAATTGGCAGATGTAGAAACCAAACTATCCACACTGAGGGACACCTCTATCAATGACAGTCAAAGAGAGATTTTTACCGTTGAGAATAGAATAAAAGAGATTTCCTCTCAGATTGAAAAGGAAAAGCAATCTCTCTCCTCCTCGATCACTTTGGATACCGCTCCTTTCGTCGAAGCATATCCAACTTATAGCCAGATTGATTTTGAAAACATTGGTACAAAAAAAATTGAAATGCTAACTAGTTTTCATAGCCAAAAGGAAGAGTGCGATCAAAGACTTAGGAATCAAACTATCCAAATTACTAAGAGAATTTCTCAATTTAAAAATCCTGATGAAGCAATTACTACAAAATTTATAGATTGGAGATCAGACGTACATCAACTGCCTGATCCAGAGCATTTGGACTTAATTGGTGAATATCAAACTTTCTTGGAAAAACTACAGAACGATAATCTTCCTAAATTCGAGAAAAAATTTAATGACTATTTGCATGAGACTATAACCAATAAAGTCAGTGATTTCCGCATGTTCTTTATGAATTGGTCTGATTCAATTAAGAAAAATATTCATACACTTAATGATGCTCTACAAGAAATAGATTTCAGAGATAAAGACTTCAAAACCTATATTCAAATCGTTTTCCCTCCCCGCATTAGCGATGAAATTAAAGACTTCAAAAGACTTTTAGAGCAGGCTATTCCTAATGCTAGAGAGATTGAAAAGAATCCCGAAGCTCAACGTTTACATTTTGTGAATCATATTGAGCCATTTATCAAGAAACTTGATCATGAGGATTGGCGCAAGAAAGTCATGCAGGTTCGCTTTTGGTTTAATTATAAAGCTGAAGAGTTTTATCGTGAAGATCATCGTAAGTTCAAAACCTATGAAAACATGGGACAACTCTCTGGGGGTGAAAAAGCACAGCTAACATATACCATCCTAGGATCTGCAATTGCCTATCAATTTGGTCTGACTAAAGAAGGCTTACAAAGTGACTCATTCCGTTTCATCGCAATTGATGAAGCATTTAAGGCTCAAGATGAGGACAAAGCACGTTACCTCATTAACCTATGTAAACAATTACATTTACAACTTTTGGTTGTCACCCCGAGTGATAATATTCATATCGTAGAAAATGACATTTCATTTGTACATTACGTTGAACGGAAGAATGAGCGCCACTCTTGGCTATACGACATGCCAATCGAACAATTCAAAGAAGAAAAAGAACAATGGATTAATAGCGAAATTCGACAGACAAACGGTATCCATAATTCACCTGTCACCGAGCAGTCTTAACGAGAGTAGTATGAAATGATTACTGCACAAGAAATCAAATTAAAAGCTCAGCGCAGATACGCCGAGTACTTAAAATCTCTCATCAACGAGTCAACTATCTTCCCATTGGTTATTCCTGGCAATAAGACCTATAACAAATCATCAATGGATGAGTTTAGACGCGAAATCAGTGATATATCTAAAGATAGTAAAGAAAAGAAAGGATTTGGCTACACTATTGAGTATCAGACGATTAGAACAAAATCTTTAGGCTTACAAGACCTACCAATAAGAGTCTTTTTCGAATGCGAAGAGGACTTTGTCCTCTATATTGCAAAGTTAGAGGAGGTTAAAGCCTTCAAACTAAACTATAAAAAAATATTGCAGCTAATGCCAAAATTGAAAACATGGATTGAACTTAATCCATTAAAAGTCATTGATAATGCTACTAATTGGGACAATTTGCTAAAAGTCTGTCAATATTTTCAAACAACTCCTCAGCCAAACTTATATATCCGTGAATTGCCTATTCTCGTACATACCAAATTTATTGAGCAGAACAAGGGCATTCTTCGTGCCTTGCTACTTGAAATAATCCCAGAATATTGCGCCCCTAAACAGACTAATTTTGAAAATTGCTTTAATTTAAAAGCACATGAATCGCAAGTTCGTTTTCGTATTTTGGATTCGCAACTCAGCAGCCAATATCTACTTGGGATCACTGATTTGGCAATTCCATTAAGCCAATTTAAATCTTTAACGCTACCTATAAAACGCGTCATTGTGATTGAAAATAAAATTAGTTTTTATACTGCACTCACCCTACCCGATATGTCTAATACAATCGTTATTTTTGGTAGCGGCTATAAAATAGGGGAGCTGAAAAAAGTAACCTGGTTCAATGATGTTGAGCTACTTTACTGGGGGGATATTGATGCTCAGGGCTTTGAAATGCTTTCTCAATTCCGTAGTTATTTTCCTCATACCAACAGCCTGCTTATGGATGAGATTACGTTTGACCTCTTCTTTGAACAAGACTCAGGAACTCCTACAACGATAAACATAGAAAACTATCTCAATGATGAAGAGCAATACTTATATCAACGAATAAGATCAAATAATTGGCGACTAGAACAGGAAAAAATTCCTGTCGAGTACGTCAATAAGTCACTCCATGAATTTTACGGTCTAGCAAAGCAATGATAGGAATCCCCCACTATCTAAGGACCTCCTTAATCAAAAAACAGCCTCCGTATGGATAGAGCAATCTTCAAATAAATTGAGCTCATGTATATGTTCTTCTGCTTTCTGAGGATCAGCTGTAAAAAGTACGACTGCCACATCTTTCAATGCTCTTGTGCAGCTCACATAGAAAAGACGACGCGTTCGATCCACAGTTGTTTCTTCGCCTGCCTCAATGTGTTTAAGGTCAGTAGCTGAAAGCTCCTTAAGACCCAAATATTTTTCGTAGGAAAACTGAAAGTGGGTACTCTCAGCATCATCTAGGACAACCAATACCCGATCGAATTCAGCACCTTTAACGCCTTGCTGAGTTCCAAAAGGAGAACGTTCAGAGATGTAGGTCTGGTACGATAGAAGCTGTGTAGCTGGGCACGCTAAAAAAGCATCCATTGAAGCCATTTCTTTGCTGGACTCATCGCTTTCTTGGTCGTCCTCATCACCCACTCCTTCTGTGGTCTGGGTTGGTGGAGTTACATCTGAGTCCAAATAAGATGTTAGCCGAGGATCGAGGATTAATAGTCCTGAGGCATACACCTGTTTCAAAAGGTCGCCTATCGTTACATTAGAATTCCCAGCTATACCATCCGCAATTGAAGCAACAAACTCTTTAATTGCTTTAAGCCGTTCTGCTACGTTAACCCCTTCCCTTGCTAGATTTTCTTTCTCAAGAAGGGGCGAATATTCCCGGATGAGCCTCATGACTTCGAGTTGTCGACCTTCCGTATGGGCAACCGCAATGGGAATCAGAAATTTCATACATGGAGAAAGGGGCCATGCAGAGCCATCTAAAAAACCATCTCTGAATACCGATGGAGCTTTGGAATTGAGCGCTGTATATAGGTCTCCAAAACCTAATCGCTTTGCAGCCATCTGATGGACAATGACGAGAAGCTTTACTTGCTCTTGGCCATTATCGTCTGATCGCCAGTTATTATCATTAGTTCGCATCGCCATCCAGTTGCGCACTCTAATCAGATTGGCATCTCTTGTATCATCCGCAGGTAAAACGAATAGGTGCGCTGAACCATCAGGAGTCGGTACAATGCCCTTAGTGCCTAGACGTTTGGCCGGGACTTGGACAAGATCATCACCATCACGTCGAATAGCGTTTGCAAGGTTCAAAACTTTAGTTGAGCACCGGAAATTCTCTTGTTTTGGAATGTCGACCCAGTTGGGCTCAGCCTCAACCAAGCCAGTTCCCGTCGCATAAATCCGTTGCATCGGATCGCCGAAGAATCCTAGGCAAAGTTCAACACCGGGTTCACGCTCAACAGTTTTCAATGCCTCTACGACTTCAAGGGTTGTGTCCTGACTCTCGTCCACAAATATGAAAGGAAACTGGCTCGCGAGAAGAGTTCGGAATAAAGGTCGCTCAGCAATCAGATAGGGTGTGAGCCTCAAAACATCGTCGTGACCCAAAATCCCATTTACGTAGTCACTGCCTGTTCCATATCGGAAGCTTTTGACTGCCGAGACCTGCCTAGATTGTCTGTAAAGACGCTCCAAATCTCGGTTGTCTTTGTCCTTGGTGCGCTGTTGGACTCTGGGACCATACGTTGCCTTTCTCAGTTCAAGTGCCTCAATTCTCTCCTTAATACGTGCAGCCACCCAGACGCGAATATCTTTCTGAAATGGCTTAGCTAGCAGCCACATAAAGCTGTGAATTGTTGAAACGTGAACCAACGGATCATTGCCGACATCCCTCCAAATCTCTCCAGCGGCAATCTCGGTGTAAGTAATGCAGGCGATGCGCTGACGGCTCCTTTTCAACTTTTGTCCGTGTATTCGGATGGCCGACGATAATCCTTTAATGAGTGAGGTAGTTTTCCCAGAACCAGCGCCAGCTTTCATTATAAAACTTCGTGGCGGAGTGTTCTCAAGGCAGCTTCGGAGATCTAAGTCCGCCAGTGTATCCGGCTTATGTGCCCTGCTACTCATGCTCATCTCCTATCGCGGCAGTTTCGACATTAGGTATGATGTCAGGTACAGTCTCAATTTCAATACGCACCTCGTCCTTTAACCAAATCAGCCCATCATGAATGTATTCAGGAACATGCCAATCACTTTCGTTTTCAGTGAGTATCGCAAGCGCAAACTTTGTCTTGTCAAATCCCTTCCGCGAAACTTTCTTATGGAGACCTATGGCAAGTGCTTTGGGATCGACAACTTCTCCCTTCAGAATCAGTCCAAGTGATTTCCTTGGTTCAGCTTGAGACCACTCTGGGTTCTCGAGACCAAAATCTTCCTCAAGTGTACGCCCACAAAGATCCTCAGTAGAGCCGTTCCAAGTGACAGACCGTTTGGTCTGATATGCAACGCGAACCTTGGTACCATCTTGAAGCTCACAAGTTTTGTCTGCTTCCGAGGCGTTGTGCAATTCCGCGATTGTTAGCTTTCCAGGAAGCCACTTTATAAGCGTTTGATTTGAGGTCGCAGCGTCTGGCTCATTGGGTAAACAAGCTCTTCCATATTTCCTCTTTGGTGATGTTACCTCAGGCTCATCAACTGAATTTTGCCCTCCATTCTGAACCTGCACTTCGACAGCTTCATGAATAGGAACCTCGAACTCCTCAAGCTCTTCATCATCAACCGCATCACCTGCTTCAGGAAGCACAAGGGCAACACTATCAATATCGGTAATGATTAGTGTCGTTAGACCAAGAAATTCTATGAGTGCTTGGAAACGATGACCAAAGGCCCCTCCGACCTCTAAAATGCATAGACAAGCAGATCGGAGAGTTTTTGCTACTTTTTGAATCATGACAGGTAAGAGCAATCTTTCAACATTACCTTCAACAAGAATAGCAGCATCAGAGAAGAAGAGATCACAGTGCGTCAACTTCAAATATCGTTCTAAAAAATCGCGATCATTTGGCTGAGCTTGATAGAAAGCAGACAGATTTAGAACCTCTGTTAATTGCTCTTTGCCAACTTTCTTACGTCGGAAGTAACGAATCGGCTTAAACCCCCGCTCGTAAAGAATATGCGGCGAGTGGGTTGTAATGACCATTTGACTACCAAAAATGCCTCCATCGTCCCCCTCTATGTTCAATAGATCAAGAACATTGCGGATGAAAACTTGCTGGAGCTGCGCATGAAGATGTGCCTCTGGCTCCTCCACGAAAATCAAATGCAATGGCGGACGATTGTCCATCGCCACCCACCTCGCTTGAGCATCAAGGATCTCCACAACCATATAGATCAGATTCTTGAATCCTAGCCCATTGTAACTATCCGGGAGAGTAGCTGTATCTTCAACATCGCCGATCTGATAGTGGACCCTCGTGTCCTGACTCATAATATTGGCGGGGTTAAGCGCAGACATAATTTTCAGTCGTGGGTTATTAACACCTGGATAACCTAACTTCGCTAGGCGATCAAGCATTGGCTTGAATACCCCGTCCAAGTGAACATTTAGCGCCTGTTCGGAGTCGAACAATGCTTTGAGAGCAGTATGATCGTCTTGCCTTTGATCAAGGTTACGCTTGTAGAACCGACTCAAACGTTTTGAGAGGTCTTCAGACCTCCCACCAGCTTCAGGGTTGGGATCTGTCAAATGTCGTTGAGCACCCAAATTATCAATATGAATAAGCGATTTCAGGATCGTTGCACCGCCAGGTTCTCCACCCAACTCCTCAGGAATATAGTCCCCAATCTCACGAAAGTTTTCGTCAAATTGCATTCGATCCAAGATGAAATAGCGTAGCTCATATTCGCTCTTGAGTTCTCGTTGAAGATAGTCCGTCATGGAACGAGGCCAAGGAACATATTGTGACCCTGAGGACACCACCGCAGCCTGCTCTGTACCCTTCGCTTTTGCCTCTTGGTAATGTTGAATAAGGTTAATAGGATCTCGTGCAACTAGTGAAACTCGTATGCCAACTTGGGTTCCCTCCCATGCTGTGCTCGGAAGCAAGGGTATTACTAAATAAAGGTCTGATGCCCCAACCTCAAACCAAAGATCAAGCTCTATGCTTGGAAGTGAGAAACTCTCTGAAATTGGTTCAGCAAGATTGATATTTCCTGCCTCATCGAAGGCTTTCCAACAAGAAGAACTGAAATCATAAAGACTAAAACGGTCCTTTCCGCCTGTGATAAACGTATAGATGGCCTGAGTCGCCGATGTTTTACCGCTATTATTCGATCCAACGAATATCGATATATCATCAGCCAATTCAATATGAGTGTCTTTCAGACGCCGAAAATTCTTTAGGTGATACGAGTGAAGATGCACGAAATCCCTCCGCTACATTTTTTATTTAAAAATTTAAAACTAATTATCTTTCTTCAAGGATGCCGAAGCCAAGGTCTTACTTCATTCTCAAAAACTATCTAACTTGATTGAATATTAAACGAATAATATCGATAGACCAACTAAATTATTTGCACTAACTTCAACAAAAGGTCAAAAAATAAAAGAGCCGAATTTGCAATAAAAGCACAATTTTCCTGGAAAATTTGAATGTAAATAACTATTCTCATAATTAAGAGGCTTGGTAAAACTGCTTTTCAGAAAATGACAGATTATGTGTCACGAAATGCTGATAATGACACAGGTTGTGTCGCAAGTAGTTGTCATGCTATGTCACAGCATACGATAACTTATTGATTTATAGTTTTAACCAATGACAACTTATGTGTCATCTGACGATCTGCTAATAAAAACCGCCTAAATGGCGGTTTTTATTTTTCTATACAATATCTCAAGAGAAATTATTTAAATCTAGAAATTTCAAAATTCAATCTATAAGTCAAAAAGTTTATTAAATAAGCCTCCCTAATTCTTTTCTTGAATAAACCTTGAAAATAAGGGTTTGTTAAAAAAAGACTGAGTGCCACTACGAAATATACAATAAAACTGCTTTTAGGCTACCATAGATCTAACACATTTTCAAAAAACTGATCAATTAAACCAAAATAAGTTAAGCTTATTAAAGGCTTTGTTGCACAAACCTATCTGTAAAGGCTTTTTCAGCAATATAATTTTCAAATGAAGAAGCCTACACACAAAATCTACCGCACAACCAATTGGCCCGCATATAACCGAGCACTTATGAGTCGCGGAAATATTACCATTTGGTTTGATCCTGCTACGCAATGGTATGCTCCATCAAAAGGCAAACAAGGGCGAAATCAAACCTACTCCGACGCAGCCATCCAATGCTGC
>NZ_JAKZGL010000004.1 GCF_022549355.1 Acinetobacter sp. NIPH 2699 | reverse complement strand
GCAAGTACAGCAGATCCAATCACAGGTGAAATCGTGATCCATGCAGAAGCAGTGGATAGCGAAGGTAACGTTGATGTTGCGGATGCAGATGTGACTTTAACTATACTTAGTACAAGCTCAATAACAGCATTTGATAATACAGATACTGCTGTACTGGCTCCGCAACCATTACTAGTGCAAGATGATGCCGTGTTGGGCAGTGAAACTTACTTAGCGCTAATTTCACTTGCTGGACTGGATTTACAGTTAGGTTCGGAATCGATTGATTTCAACGTAGCTGCAGATCAAGAAGGTACAGCAACATTTACTTATAGCGCTCTAATTGGTGTTGATGCATTATCAGATTACTCATTAGTGGTACAGAAATTTGATACAGCAACAGGCCAATGGACTTCAATTTATGGTGGTGGTGAAGCTGATATTCTAGACTTGACCTTATTAGGTTCAACACCAGGTGTTGTAATCGAAGGGCTAGAAGAAGGTCAATACCGCGCATTCATGACCTATAATGGTCTTGCTGGTATTGGTTTACTTGGTACCTTAACTGGAACTATGGATGTCTATGATACAACTCAAATCGGTGGTTATTATACTGAAAATGCCGATGGTAATGTCATCACAGATATTAATACCAGTGGTGAGACTGATATTGTAACGCCGACAACTGTTTTAACTGCTGTAAATGGTCAACCAGTAACTGGTGCTGATACAGTAATTAATGGTACTTACGGTACTTTGGTGATTGATCCTGATGGTACGTATACATATACGCCTAATTTAGATGCTGCTGGTGTCGGTCAAACTGATGTATTTGTCTATACATTATTTGATCCAGTTACGGGAGATGCGGCAGAAGCGACACTAACGATTGAATTAAGTTCAGTGAAAGCCGTTGATAATCTTGCTGTTGCTGAGATTAATCCAGAACCATTGCTTGTTGCTGACGATGTTGCTCTAGGAAGTGCAAGCTATCTTGCGGCAATCTCATTGGCTGGTTTAGATCTTCAATTACTTGGTACAGATGCAGTTGCTTTTACAGTAGATGAGAATCGCGAAGGTACAGCAACATTCACCTTTGATGCATTATTGACAGTTGATCTATTAAGTGATTATGCGATTGTTGTTCAAAAATTTGATGCAACGACTGGGCAATGGGTATCAGTAGGCGGTGACAATCCTGAAGCTTCATTGATTAGTTTATCTCTAATCGGTGGTACACCAACAGCTGTACTCGAAGGGCTAGATGCTGGTCAATATAGAGCATTCATTGGTTATGACGGTTTGTTAGGTGTAGGTTTGGGTGGTACTTTAACTGGAACAATGGATGTATATAACCCATTCATTATTGACGGTTATTCAGTTGCGCCAGTATCAGGCAATGTAATTAATGATTCTGGCATAACTGGTGAAGTTGATGCAGCAAGCAATAATGCCATTATATCGATGGTTGATGGAGTTGCTATCGATCCAGCAGGAACAACCATTATTGGTACTTATGGAAATCTAGTTATAGATCAAGATGGTAATTATACTTATACACCGACCGCAGATGGATTAAATCTAGGTCAAGTGGATCAGTTTACTTACACGTTACTTGATCCTGTAACGGGAAATTCTTCAGATGCGATACTTTATGTACATCTGGATAGTGACAGTGTTGATATGACATGGAATGATCTAGATCCATCTCAACCTGCTGTTATTAATAGTCCACTTCCTGTCGATGCTATGGATAATGTTGAGTCAGCATCTATCGATATGGTTTATCCAGTTACTCAAGAAGTATTGGATAATGCAATTAGCTATAGTTGGTTACTAGGTGTTGGTGGTGTAGTTATTGGTGCAAACGAAGGTACAGCAACATTTACTGTTGATCCAGGTAATCTCACAGATGCTTTAATCTCAGTTGACTTTGGTTCACTTGTAACAGTAATTGATGGTTTGAATGTTGTATTAACTCGAGTTAATCCAGATGGTTCTCGAACTGTAATTGCTGACAATAGTGATACTGGTCTGATCGATCTACTTGGAATCTTCGGTTCTACTGTTGAATTCCAAATTGATAATCTTGGTGCTGGTACCTACGAACTATTTATGGAAAGTGACACACTGCTTACAGCTTTAGGTAGTGTTACTGCTGATATTACATTGAATCACGGTGATATTACTCAACCTCCAACGTTAGTTGCTAATGCTGTAAATGGTAATGTGCTTACTGATGATGATTCAGCAGTTTATGGCACAGGGTTTACGCCTGACTACATTACTAGTGACTCTGTTGTGACTTTTGTTGAAGCAGAAAATGGCAATACCTCTCCAGTAGTGGTTGGTACCCCAACGATTATCAGCGGTGTTTATGGTGCTCTGACATTAAATGCTGATGGAAGTTATAGCTATCAGGCGACAGCAGATACTGCGAATATCGGTAAAGTAGATAGCTTTGTATATACCGTGACTGATCCAATTACTGGCAGAACAGACACAGCCACATTGCATATACAAATTGGTTCACCTGATGTTGATATTACTTGGGATACAGCAGATCCATCGCTGGATGCTGTAATACCTGCACCAGTGGCAAATCCTGATGCGAATGATGCAACTGTCAGTATGGTGAATGAAACAGGTAGTATTGCTGATACAGATGTCTTCAGTTTCTCTACTACTTCATCCATATTGAATCCAATTAAATCTGGTAGTTCTTCTGGAGCGATTACTGTTGCAGCTGGTACAGCATCTGATCTGACGATTACTGCCGAAATGGGAGCGTCAATAGCAGGTTTATTCCCTAGTTATACGTTTACATTAGTTAATTCGCTGGGTGTAACTGTCGCAACAGCTACTGAAACTGCATTGCTCGATTTACTTGGAGGTACCACTGCACAAGTAGTATTTGCTGATGTTCCTGAAGGTACATATACACTACAAGTATCAACAAGCGGGGCTTCAGTAACAAACTATGCTTCTACAGTTTCGGTAGCCCAAGACTTTGTATACCTCAATCAATATATAGCCGATGGCCAATCAGATTGGATTCAAGGAAATATTTTGAATGGTGATGTGTCTGGCGGTGTAGCTGATGTATTCGAAGGTTCTCAGCTGTTTGTATTGAATCCTGTTACTGGTCTTTACGAGATTGCAGCAGGTCAATTGATTGATACTGGTGAAGGGCAGTTAGTCATGTATACGGATGGTAGTTACTACTACCAAGCCAATGATGCGACTGTAACTCCTGCGATTGATGTAATTGATTATAAGTTAGTTGGTCTAGATGGAACCGAGTCTATTTCATCACTTACGATTGATGTAACAGCTGAATTAAATCAAACAGTATTGAGTACATCTGCGAATGATACCTTTACGCTTGGAAATGGTTCAGACACATTGATTTATAGTATTTTGAATATAGCGGATGCGACGGGTGGTAACACATCGGGTGGAGGAGTCGATACTTGGACTGATTTCCATTTAGGTGATACAGCAACTGACGGACAAGCTGATAAGATTGATTTAACTAACTTATTAGATGGTTCTCAAAATGCGCTTACCATCGGTCAATATGTTGACATTAGCTATGACGCTGGATCACAGACTGTTACCGTTAGTGTTGACCGTGATGGTGGATTACTTCTTGAAGGTACTTATACCGAAACCCCATTATTGCAATTAACTAACATCACAAGCGAGGTTACGTTGCAAGACTTGCTTAACAATGGTCAAATTATTTACTAATCATTACGCTTAAAAAAAGAGAACCTTCGGGTTCTCTTTTTTTGTTATGTTGAACTGATAAAAATATATGTTATCTTGTTTAAAATATTTATAAATTATAGAAACTTAGTATATGAAACTTACTTTGAATTCGGACTTTAAACAATTAAAAAGTCAATTGAATGACTTCCTAGAGAAAGCACGACACCATAGTGGAGTTGATAAAACTGTAATTTTTTATTCTTACGGAGAGAGAACCCAGCGCTGTCAAGTTTGGAACTCGGTAAATGCAGACTTTTCTACAGTTCGGCAGGAACTTTTCCATTTTCTTGAACAACAATATGAAGAGGATCAATCGTTATGTACATTTTTAAAATTTGATTTTGCTTTTAATATTCAAAAAGAAAGTTGGAAAAATATTGAAGAGATTGTAAGGAATCAATTTCATAATAATCACTATAGAAAAGGAATTAGTTTTGATGAAAATTTCGAAATTTGTTTCCTAGAACAAGAACTTTATGGTCGAGCCATTATTCGTGGTTTAAGTTACGACAAACCTAATTTTTTTGATGAAAAAAACTTAAATACCACTATATTGCGTAAATATAACGAACAAAAAGAACCAGTAAAGATAAATGAACTTCAAGATGTTTGGACATTTGATACTTATGCTGTGTTCTATGAAAATGGTCAACTCAAGCAATTACAAAGTCAATTTACAGAAAACGGAGTTCGATATTTAGCTGAGCCTAAAAAACAACATCTTAAAATGATGATTAAGCAAAATGCTGATTTTATAGATTCACAAATTTTGGAGGATGGAAAATTTATTTATGGAAGTTTTCCTGCTTATGATCGACCAATTCGTAGTTACAATACGATTCGGCATTGCACAACCGTATATGCTCTCATTGAAACACTAATGATAGAAAAAAAAGAAAGTCGCTTAAAAAAAATTAAGTTAGCAATACAATACGCTTTAACAAACTTTTATATTGAGATAAATGCGCAACTTGCTTATATGTTGGACGGTAGTGAGTTAAATAAATTAGATGAAATTAAGTTAGGTGCAAACGCAGCTGCGATTCTCATGTTAACTAAATATCAAGAGCTTACAGGTGATAATAGTTATATCCACTATGCCAAGTACTTAGCCAATGGAATTTTATCTATGGTGAGTGAATCTGGTGCAACCACACATGTACTGCATTACCCAAGTTTAGCGTTAAAAAATAAATTTCGGATCGTATATTATGATGGTGAGGCAGCTCTGGCATTATTACGTTTATATCAACTACAACCTGAACAAAAACTACTAGAAACAGTGAAATTAATGTTTGATCATTTTATTGCTGAAAGATATGAGCGTTATCATGATCATTGGTTAAGTTATTGCACAAATGAACTTACCAAGATTTGCCCAGAAGAAAAATATTTCTTGTTTGGAATGAAAAATTATCTAAGACATATGATTTTCATCCGTAATCGCAAGACGAGTTATGCCACTTTGTTAGAAATGATGATGGCGGCTTATCAAATGATAGACAGGATGAGAACATTAGAATTGGAAGAACTTTTTAACAAATCACATTTTGAAGAATTAAAAAAGCTAATAGAATTTCGGACAGAGTTTCAACGGACAGGCTTTTTTTATCCAGAAGTCGCTATGTATATGGCTCGTCCAGACAAAATTTTACATGCTTTTTATGTACGTCATGATCGTTTTAGGGTTCGTATTGATGATCAAGAACATAATCTTTCTGGATATATTTCTTATGTTCAGCACTTTGAATGTTAAGAGATTAGGATTTAAATAAATGGATGTATCTCAAGAAATTAAAATTATAACTCATATAGGAATAGAGGACTTTCAGCATCCCATTTGGCAAACAAAAATTGCTGTAGATTGCTCAAATTGGGTCATGTTACTTCTCGCTTTAGAAATGGTGAATACAAACCCATTGCAACTACAGCAAGAGATCGTACTTGAGGGGAGTGCCCAAGACAATCTATTCAACCCCAATGAAAAACAATCTTATTCAGTTTTGGAATTATTACAGTATCTGGCTTTCGTACAATCATCTGAGCTAAGTTTAAAGCTTTTGTCTCAATTATTTGGCAGTTCAGGTCAGGCTCAATATGCGATTAAAGAAAAATTGCAAGAATTAAAAATTGATTCAACTATGCAGAGTATTAGAGACCTATATAGGTTAGCTGAAGCGATTTTTAGTATGCCAAATGAGTTAGTTAAGCAAGTCTTTAAAAAGAATTTAGTCATTCAAGGGCATAATTTAGTACCGACTAGCTCTTTATTCACATGTTCTCAACTGGATGCTATTCTGGTTTTAGATTATTTGAATAAACCAATATATTTCTCATATCGTGCAGAAAATAGAAGTATTGGTGTGTTTTATTTATTAGACAAAATCCATCGTATAGATCACTTAGTACCATATTATCACTACTTTACAGCAGGTCAAATTCCTACAGAGTCAATTCAAGCAAAGAGCGATTGGCTTAATATCATTGGTGATACTTATTTTGGAGAATATTATACAGAGATTCGTAAAAATAAGGGAGTAGATGATGCTTTACAGCGTTATGGATATCAATATTCATTTGAGAAAATAAAAAACTTTTTTAACCAAGAAGATGTGAATATTGCTAATTTTGAAGCTGTTTTTAATTTGGAAAAGACGTCTCCATTGGAAGGGAAAAAAGCTTTTATTTTGGGTGCTAATGTAAATAAAACACTTCAAGAGTTTCATCGCATCCATATAAATACTGTTTGTTTGGGGAATAACCATTTAAAAGATTATGGTGCAGAAAGCTTAAAATATACTTTACAATCTTTTGAAGATGCACGTATTAATTTTATTGGTGCAGGATTAGATCAACAACAAGCTCATAAATTTATTGAAATTCAAACTAATAATAAAATAATTGCAATTTTTAATGGTTATTGGCATCGAGATGTTGCATATCAGGATTATAATTCATATGCATTAGGAGGTAGTGCGGGTGTTTCTTGTTTAAATGCAATTTTATTTGAACAAATTACTCACTATAAAAAAAATCATCCAAGCCATAAAGTTATTTTGATCTGTCATTGGGGAGTAGACTTTAAACCAACTCATCCTGAACAAGAGGTTTTGGCAAATTTACTTACTCAGATCGGTGTTGATCTCATTATAGGGCACGGTGCACATACGATTCAATCAATTAAATATTTTAATAATAAACCTGTTGTTTTTGGAATTGGGAATGGCGTATTTAATAGTAATGGAGAGTATGATAAATATCAGGCTTTGTCATTTGGTGTCATTGTAAGAATTAATGTGAGTGAAGAGATTATTCAACTCTATCCAATTTTTACAAATAATCTTAAAACTTTTTGGCAGCCATATCCTGTCGATGAACATCAGTTTGAGCAAGCAAGTTCATATTTAACAGCTTCATTAATGGAAGATGACTTCCAATATAAAAGAAATGATTTTGGATTATTTGTTGAGTTAAAATTTTAAGGATATCTTGAATAATTCTCTAGTATTATATTCAATTGTTCAGTTGTAAAGCCAAGATTGCGTAACCCACCACTTCCTAATCTACAATCATAGCTGGTCATAATATTCGTTGGTGTTTTTTTCTTCGCGTTGGGCGCACATACATGCCCTAATCCAAAAGCATGTCCCATTTCATGAATACTCGCTGCCTGAGTTTGATGGTTAAGTCTTTCCCAGTCTATGAGAATAAATGGCTGTCCGTGATTTCTGAAACCCCAACTCGTGATATCACTATATTTTAGTTTTTTACTATACGAGTCATAGATAATAAAAAGTACCTCCTTACTTTTACGTTGGGGAAAACAACGTTTAACTGCATCAGGTATGTTTTGTGTGATGATTGGTAAAGGTTGATTTAAATGATTTGCTAAATCACATTTTCTTTTACTAAATTCATGATATGAATAATAATGATTAATTTTAAATTTAAAAATTTTCTGATTTTTTTCATCAACGAAATAACGATTTAAAATTTCTAACTCTTTGTACATTTGCAAGGGAGTATCAAATACTTTTGCTTGAGGATGATTGAGTGTGAAAATAAAGCTTACATAGACGACAGGTAGATCATTAGGGGAGTCAATTTTATATTTATAAGGTGTGATTTTTACAGGTGGTTTTTTTTGAGTGCTACATGAGGTTGTGAAAGCCAAACTCAATGCTGTAAGAAATATTAGTTTTGATCGCATCTTCATTCTCTCTATTCGTAAGAATTTTAATTGTTCTTTAGAAGTTTTATTCTGAGATTCAATATGCTAACAGATTTTTTAAGGGAAGATTATGAAAGATACTAAGGAGCTACATCGGCAGATTTTAGAAGTTATTGCCTTGATCCCCTATGGCAAAGTGGCAAGTTATGGGCAAATTGCAAGATTAGCTGGTCTGCCTAAACATGCCCGGTTAGTAGGTTATGTATTGAAGCATTTAGACAAAGAAAGCAAGATTCCTTGGCATCGAGTAATTAATGGACAAGGGAGAATCAGTGTGACACGGATGAATGATCAAGGTGAAAATATTCAGCAAAATTTGCTGGAGGAGGAGGGCATTCATTTGCTGAACGGTAAAGTAAACCTGAAAGTCTTTGGTTGGACCATTTGATAAAAAATAAAGCTTACGATGACGTTTGCAAGCACACCTGAACTAAGTGACATTACAATTTTTAATAAAGCTGGAAAAAAGCATGGTCATTATCTTTACCATGCTTTTTTATTGACTGTATCGTTACTACTCTAATTGGTTTAGCTATTGAATAAATTCAACGTATAACTAAAACTGGAATATGGCTTTCAGCTAACACTTTTTGAGCCACGCTTCCTAAAACAAACTGCTTAAATCCTGTGCGCCCATGTGACCCCATAATAATAAGGTCTGTGCCTAGATTTTGGGCAGCTTTAATAATTTCTTGATGAATTGAAAGACCTTCCAATACTTGGGTGGTCACCGTAACACCTAAGGCTTCAAATTTGTCTTCAGCTTTAGTCAGATTCTCTTGTACATAGCCTTTAACACGTTCAATCAACTCATTACTTTGACCAAAACGGAGGTAGGTATCAGCTAAATAGGGATCTAGGGTGACGACCCCTACAACGGTAATTTGACTATCTAGTGCTTTGGCGAGTTGAGCGGCTTCCTGAATGACATTGTTTGCAATTTCTGAGTCGTCAATCGCAACTAAAATTTTTTGATAGGTCATGTTTATTACTCCTTATTTCTACGCTCTTCTATGGATTTAGCTTATAAAATTTTGTTCAAAATATACTTTATAGTTCTATATTAAACCTGTTGTTCGTAAAATAAAACCTAGTATTTTTATAGGGATAGTTGTTTTTTATGGACTGAGTGTGAAGAGCTAGTGTTGTTGAAAATAAATGAAATTTCTTTAAAAAACAGAGTGATTGTATATCAATGATTTAGCGCAATAACTGATCAATCTTGATTGAGAAAATGGGCCAATTGATCAATATTATTCGTTTGTAACAGATCACGTATTTTTAAGATTTTCTTTTCATCTAGATCATACAGTTTCAAAGTCAATAGCTTTTCTATCTGCTCTTGAGGAAAACGATATTTTAAAACTTTGGCAGGCACGCCACCGACAACTGCATAAGGTGGTACATCTTGCGTCACGACTGCTCCCGTTGCGATCACAGCACCTTCACCTAATTTAACCCCCTGCATGATCATGGCACGACTACCAATCCAGCAGCCATCAGCGATAATCGTATCACCAGCAGCTAAGAAGCTACGTGTATCAAAAGGAAAGGTAGAGATCCAATCAGGACGATGTAATTGATTACCTCCCATCATAATCACGCATTCAGCGCCAAAGCACACGAAATTGCCGATATAGAGTTGATCAATGGGTTTGTCTGGTGACGAGGGTTTTTCGTGTAGGTAACGCACGACACATCGCTCAAAACCTTGATCCCAATAGGCAGAGTAATATGAATAATTGCCTTTGATATGAATATTCGGATTTTTCACTGTTTTGGAAATAAACTCGAACTCACACCAATGTTTTAACGGTGTATTGATCAGTGCTGTGTCCATGTTGACTCCAAAAGTGTTCTAAATCTTGGTGAATAAAAACCCCTCTAAAGAGGGGTTAAGTTAATATGAAATATTAAAGATATTCCACACTCACAATTTCGTATTCAACTTCGCCTTGAGGTGTTTGAATCTTGACTTCATCACCTTCACTTTTGCCAAGTAGACCACGGGCAATGGGTGAGTTCACTGAGATTTTATTAATTTTAAAATCTGCTTCATCATCACCAACGATTTTATAGGTCTTACGTTCTTCTGTATCTAGATTTTCAATTGTAACCGTAATACCAAAGACTACACGCCCATTTTGTTCAAGTGTTTTAACATCAATTTCTTGTGCTGCGCCCAGTTTTCCTTCGATATCTTGAATGCGACCTTCACAAAAACCTTGCTGTTCACGCGCAGCATGATATTCAGCATTTTCTTTTAAGTCACCATGCTCACGCGCTTCTGCAATCGCTTGAATGATACGCGGGCGGTCAACTGTTTTTAACTGTTGTAATTCTTTCTCTAAGGCAATTTTGCCTTCGGGAGTCATCGGATAACGTTGCATTCTAGTCCCCTCTAAATGGGTTGGGAAAATACAGGATTAAAAAAACAAAAAGCCCGCCACCAATAAGGTGACGGGACTTATTGGTAAATAATTAACCTACAGTTTGTAAATCTTGCAAGCGGTATACATCCATTGGCAATTTCACAGCAAATGCTTGGCAAACTGCTTCTGCACCATTGATAGTCGTGGTGTAATACACTTTGCCTTGTAAGGCTGCACGGCGGATCATGGCAGAATCATATTGGGCTTGTTTGCCTTCAGTGGTGTTGACAATAAGATGAATTTCACCATTTTTCAAGCGATCAACAATATGAGGGCGGCCTTCGGTTACTTTATTGACCGCTTCACACGCTAATCCAGCTTCTTGAAGTACTTGGTAAGTACCATTGGTTGCAATGAGTTTGAAGCCATAAGCAATCAACTGTTTAGCGATGTTGGCAATGTATTTCTTATCTGATTCACGAACAGATAAGAATGCATGTTTCACTTCGCCTTCAGTTGGTAAGCCTGGTAAACGTTCATTTGAACCCAGTACCGCTTTATAGAATGCTTCACCAAAGGTTTGACCAACGCCCATCACTTCACCTGTAGACTTCATCTCAGGGCCAAGCATTGGATCAACGCCTTGGAACTTCGCGAATGGGAATACAGCTTCTTTCACAGCAAAGTGTGTTGGAATGATTTCTTTAGTGAAACCTTGCGATTCCAGTGATTGACCCGCCATACAGCGTGCAGCAACTTTTGCTAAAGAATCACCAATACATTTAGAAACGAATGGAACAGTACGTGATGCACGTGGGTTCACTTCAAGGATATAAATGTCATTACCTTTAACCGCAAACTGAACGTTCATTAAACCGATTACGCCAAGTTCTTTTGCCATAGCAACGGTTTGACGACGCATTTCATCCTGAACCTCTTGTGAAAGAGAGTAAGGAGGAATTGAACATGCTGAGTCACCTGAGTGAATTCCTGCTTGTTCGATGTGCTGCATGATACCGCCAATCACAACGTCTTTACCGTCAGATACGCAGTCTACGTCAACTTCAGTTGCATCATCTAGGAAACGGTCAAGAAGAACGGGCGCTTCATTAGACGCTTGAACTGCTTCACGAAGGTAACGTTTAAGTTCATCTTCGTTATAGACGATTTCCATGGCACGACCACCCAATACATAAGATGGACGAACCACCAATGGATAGCCGACTTTAGCCGCTTCAGAAATACCTTCTTCAGCAGATTTAACAATACTGTTGTTTGGTTGACGAAGCTGTAAACGTTGAATCATTTGCTGGAAACGTTCGCGGTCTTCTGCACGGTCAATTGCATCAGGTGATGTACCGATAATTGGTGTACCAGCTTCTTCTAAAGCACGTGCCAATTTTAATGGGGTTTGACCACCGTATTGTACGATTACGCCTTTCGGCTTCTCGATACGAACGATTTCGAGCACATCTTCAAGTGTGACTGGCTCGAAGTATAAACGGTCAGATGTGTCATAGTCAGTTGAAACCGTTTCTGGGTTACAGTTGACCATGATGGTTTCATAACCGTCTTCACGCATGGCGAGGGCAGCGTGTACACAGCAATAATCAAACTCGATCCCTTGACCAATACGGTTTGGACCACCACCAATCACCATGATCTTGTCACGATTCGATGGATTCGCTTCACATTCTTCATCGTAAGTTGAGTACATGTAAGCGGTGTCAGATTCAAACTCAGCAGCACAGGTATCAACACGTTTGTAAACTGGATAGACGCCCAAGTTCCAACGTTGTTTACGGAATTGCTTTTGTGAAATACCCATCAAGTCTGCAATACGCAGGTCAGATAAACCTTTGCGTTTGAATGCACGGATATTGTCAGCGTTTAAGTCACCAAAACCTAAAGTTTTCACTTGAGCTTCAGCTTTAACGATATCTTCGATTTGGATCAGGAACCAACGATCAATCTTAGTTGCTTCGAATACGTCATCTAATGAGAAACCGTGACGGAATGCATCAGCAACGTACCAAATTCGCTCAGGACCTGGAACTTTAAGTTCTTTTAGAATAACGTCTTTTGCATTGGCAGCACCGACTTCGATTTTTTCATCAAAGCCGCTTACGCCTACTTCAAGACCACGAAGTGCTTTTTGTACAGATTCTTGGAAGTTACGACCAATCGCCATGACTTCGCCCACAGATTTCATCTGCGTTGTGAGTACAGGCTCAGCTTGTGGGAATTTTTCGAAGTTGAAACGAGGAATCTTGGTGACAACATAGTCAATCGCTGGTTCAAAGCTTGCTGGTGTGATACCACCCGTGATGTCATTTTTCAATTCATCAAGCGTGTAACCGACTGCTAGTTTTGCAGCGATTTTCGCAATTGGGAAACCTGTTGCTTTAGATGCAAGTGCAGATGAACGCGATACACGCGGGTTCATCTCGATCACAACCATACGACCGTCTTTCGGGTTAATACCGAATTGAACGTTCGAACCACCTGTTTCCACACCGATTTCACGAAGAACAGCAACCGATGCATTACGCATGATTTGATATTCTTTATCTGTCAGTGTTTGAGCAGGAGCGACGGTGATAGAGTCACCTGTGTGTACACCCATTGGGTCAAAGTTTTCGATCGCACATACGATGATACAGTTGTCGTTTTTGTCACGAACAACTTCCATTTCGTATTCTTTCCAGCCAATTAATGATTCATCAATCAATAATTGTTTGGTCGGTGAAAGATCGAAACCACGTTCACAGATTTCAATAAATTCTTCTTTGTTATATGCAATACCGCCACCAGAACCACCCATAGTAAATGATGGGCGAATGATGACTGGGAAACCGAAACGTGATTGAATTTCCAGTGCGTGTTCCATGCTTTCAGCAACATCAGCACGAGGACATTCTAATCCGATTTTACGCATTGCGATGTCAAAAAGTTTACGATCTTCAGCTTTTTCAATCGCTTCTTTTGATGCACCAATCAATTCAACATTATATTTTGCTAGAACGCCATGTTCATCTAGTGCAAGCGCACAGTTTAATGCTGTTTGACCACCCATGGTTGGGAGGACAGCATCTGGACGTTCTTTTTCAATGATTTGTGCGACAGTTTGCCAAGTGATTGGCTCAATATAAGTTGCATCCGCCATTGACGGGTCGGTCATGATGGTCGCTGGATTCGAGTTGACCAAAATAACACGGTAACCTTCTTCACGAAGGGCTTTACATGCTTGTGCACCAGAATAGTCAAACTCACATGCTTGACCAATGACAATTGGACCTGCACCAATAATTAAGATGCTTTTAATATCCGTACGTTTAGGCATAATTTACTCGCTCTTGATTACTGTTTAGATGCTTCAATGAGTTCGATGAAATGATCGAATAATGGAGCACAATCATGTGGGCCAGGACTTGCTTCAGGGTGACCTTGGAAGCTGAATGCTGGTTTGTCAGTACGATGAATACCTTGGTTTGTACCATCAAACAGTGAGCGATGAGTCACTTTTAAATTTGTTGGTAAGGTACTTTCATCAACAGCAAAGCCGTGGTTTTGAGAAGTGATCATCACTGTACCGTGATGTTCGCTGAGAGGGTCAAGATTTTGTACAGGATGGTTGGCACCATGATGACCATGATTCATTTTCATGGTTTTTGCGCCAGAAGCGAGTGCTAAAATTTGATGACCTAAACAAATACCGAACACGGGTAAATTGGTTGTTTCAACAATGGTTTTCACTGCGGCAATGGCATAATCACATGCTGCTGGATCGCCAGGACCATTCGACAAGAACACGCCATCTGGGTTTAACGCAAGGACTTGCTCAGCAGGGGTTTGCGCAGGGACGACCGTGAGTTTACAACCACGGTCCGCAAGCATACGTAAGATGTTGGTTTTGACACCATAATCGTATGCCACAACATGAAATTTCATTTCAGGTTGAGTAAAACCTTTACCGAGAGTCCAAGAGCCTTCAGTCCATTCAAAACCTTCTGGATCACAGCACTCTTTGGCAAGGTCTAAACCAGTTAAACCACCAAAAGCACGGGCTTTGGCGATTGCTTCTTCTTCTGTAATATTTTCGCCAGCAAGGATGCAACCATTTTGTGCGC
The DNA here is from genome assembly GCF_022549355.1 of Acinetobacter sp. NIPH 2699. Taxonomy (GTDB): domain Bacteria; phylum Pseudomonadota; class Gammaproteobacteria; order Pseudomonadales; family Moraxellaceae; genus Acinetobacter. The sequence continues at coordinate 286,907 of NZ_JAKZGL010000004.1, read as the reverse complement.
CTTTGTCACGTAAAATACGTGTCAGTTTACGTGTATCAATATCAGCGATTGCAACAACATTGTGTTGTTGTAAATACTCACTTAGAGATTGTTCAGCACGGAAATTGCTGTGTAATAAAGGAAGATCACGAATAATCAAACCATTCGCCCATACTTTATGGATACGACCTGATTCAACATCTTCGCTATTACAGCCTGTATTTCCAATATGAGGATAAGTCAGCGTCACAATTTGTTGTGCGTAACTTGGATCAGTCAAAATTTCTTGATAGCCAGTCATGGCGGTATTAAAAACGACTTCACCAGTCGTATTTCCCGATGCACCGATAGACGTTCCTTTAAAGATCGTTCCATCAGCGAGGGCTAAAATGGCGGGGATGCTCAAACCAAAGCTCCTGAACTAAAACCACAAAAATAAGGCTGTAAAAAAGCGAGAAGACATAAAAAAAGGCAGGCTGTCTTTAAAAAAACATGGCCTCCTTCTGGTCTGCTCGCTTATAACTTAACAGCGCATTATACGCATGAGTCTGTGAGAAGTCTATGTGTTTTATTTATTAAAATCAGTAAATGCTCGATTTCTTTGACCTCGTCACTATAGATTGGTGTCTATTGCAAAATCTCTCATTTTGATAACGTTATCATGAGATATTATGCAAATTGTCTAACAATTTTTTAATGGTTCAAGCTGAAAGCGTTTTATCTTATTATCTAGCCAAAAAATCAACAATCAATATAGAGGGGAATCATAATGGCTGAGAATCAAACTACTGCAGCAACTGAAGAAGTGAAAGACGTTGTTGTTGAAAAAACTGCAAAAGCGAAAGAAGCTGTAGCTGAAAAAACGGCGAAGGCTAAAGAAGTTGTTGCAGAAAAAACAGCAAAAGCGAAAGAAGTAATTGCTGAAACTCAAGAGCAAGCAAAAGAAGTGATTGCTGAGACTCAAGAGCAGGTTAAAGAAGCTTTGGCTGATACTCAAGCAAAAATTGAGACTGAAGCGAAAGAATTGAATCAAAACATTCAAAATCAACTGACGCAAATTAAGCAAGATATTTTACAGCGTATTGATGTGATCAAGACCCAATTGAACTCTTCTCAAGGTAACTTGGTTGAGCTAAAAAATGCATTGAAAACTGAGTTAAATAGTTTAATCGAAGATTTAACCAAAGTGAGTAAAGAGTTGAAAGATGACATCAGTCAAATTTCTGTAAAGCATAAAGATACTTTGGTTGATAGCTTTAAGCGTACTAAAGGTCAAGCTGTTGAAGCGTGGAACAAAGTTCGTGCAAACTAAGCACTAATAATGATGTTAGATTGAAAAAAGCGAGAAGTTTATTTCTCGCTTTTTTATTGGGTCTGTTGACCTTTCAACCATGCATTGCGTTATTAGCTAAAACGACATAAACAAGGCATGAAACGCAGGCAATGGCGACCCCCTTGTCAAGTTTCATAACGCAGTTTAGGGAAGTTTTAGCCATAACCCTTTGGGACAGGGGCATTTTTTGCCGCTACTGCGTTATGCCTTATTTATTTAGAATGACTAAATTGCATAAGACATGCCTTGTACCGTCTAAAAAATGTCCTCTGTCGCAAGCATCTGTGAAATGTCAACAGGCCCTATTTAAAACTGATGTAACCAATCTCGTTTATTATGGAAGTCTGCTTGAGGACTACTATGCTGCATCGCAAAATACTGCACACCTTGAGTGGTATTCAGCACAGCAGTTAAGCCTAAATATAAGTCAGACCATTTTAGTTGATGTTGTTGCATAAATTTAGATAAATCTAAGCTGACATTCAAACCATAATGGGTTCGCTGTAAATGATTTAGCTCGATGTCATCTGCTGCGACTGGCGGCATATTTTCAGGAAAGCGGTATTCTTCAAATTGATACACTTGCCAAGCTTGAGAGGGAGAAAGGTTGATTTCACGATAGAAATCTTGGTCTTTCACACCTACAAAAAGTTCAAAACAAGTCTGTTCCCATAAAAAGTCATGACGCGGATGTGCCGCGACTTTTTCTGGATAAATCAAAAACTGATTTGGATCACTCACCCAGAAAGCAACATTTAAGGTTGCTGGGGTTTGCTGCTCAATCGCGCCCACTACACTAATACTGTGAAAACGATCAAAAGCAGAAAGATCATAACTTGCCATTGCGATTACTGACTTAGGTGAGCAAAACGTACGAGGTTAGACAGGTGTTGATTTTGTTTTGCTGCTTTTTTATAGAGCAAAACGATTTTACCGATTTTTTGTACCGCTTCAGCACCAGTGGCTTCAACAATAGCATCAATCACAGCTGCGCGTGCTTCGCGATCTTCACCTGCGATCTTCACTTTAATCAATTCATGATCATTTAACGCCCGATGCGCTTCTTCAATTACACTTTCTGTAAGCCCTTGACCGCCAATCATGACCACTGGATTAAGTGCATGACCGATTTGACGTAAACGTTTACGTTCATGGATAGATAAAGCCGCCATTGAAAATACCTGATTTGAAAAACGACCTAGTATAGCTTGCATCCTGAATCTAAGATAGATTTAGGATGCAAGCACTTGCGGCAAATGTGTATATAACTGCTGAAATGATCAATGGTGATGATCGAAAAACTGTAAAAGATCGTAGCATTAAACTGCTCTGATACTGTAATAAGCTGAATTTTCACGTACAATGATCAATCAGAAGTTTTTTGAAATTTAGAGAGTTATGGCGACACGCATTACCAATCAAAAATTGTCGAAAAGCAGTCGTGTATGGATGAGAGAGCACTTAGATGATCCTTTTGTAAAAAAAGCGCAAAAGGAGGGTTATCGTGCACGTGCAGCATATAAGCTACTTGAGATCCAAGAAAAATATAAAATGATCAAGCCGGGTATGACGGTAGTTGACTTAGGTGCAGCACCCGGTAGTTGGTCACAAATTGCAGGTAAATTAGTTGGCGCGAACGGTTTGGTTGTTGCTTCAGATATTTTAGCAATGGATGCTTTGCCCGACGTAACTTTCTTACAGGGCGATTTCCGCGAAGAAGAAGTTTTCGAAAAATTGTTAAATATTTTAAATGGACGCCAAGTAGATATTGTAATTTCAGATATGGCCCCCAATACATCAGGTAATAAGGCTGTTGATCAACCTCGTCAAATTTACTTATGTGAATTGGCTTTGGACTTTGCTCAGAAAGTGTTAGGACCGAATGGCCAGTTTTTGGTTAAAGTGTTCCAAGGCACTGGATTTGATGAGTTTAGAAAACAGGTGGTCGATAGTTTTGATGTGTTAAAAACAGCCAAACCAGCGGCGTCGCGTGCTCGATCAAAAGAGGTTTTTTTGATTGGACAAGGTCGTAAAAAGGCCTTGAAATAAAAAGTATACTTGCCAAGTTGTTAAAAATTGTGCATTTTGTACCTTTTAAGTTTTTTGCAACGCAAATTCATTGCTGTTTTTGTGAAGGTCAGCCAAGATTAGGTATGATCAAATTAGATTGATATGGGAATAAAGCCTTGAGCGATTACTTCAAGAATGCCGTATTGTGGCTCGTCATACTCGGTGTTCTGATTTTGATTTTTAGCAACGTCAGTGACCGAAATAAACCTGCGGCGATGAAATACTCTGATTTCGTTGCGGCGGTGAATGCTGGACAAATTAAACAAGTCACCATTGATGGTTTAAATATCAGTGGCGAAAAAACTGATAGTTCTCCATTTGAGACCGTTCGTCCACAAGTAGAAGACACTCAGTTGCTACCAAGCTTAAACAAACAAAATGTAGTGGTTGAAGGCATTGCGCCACAACGCCAAGGCATTTTGATGCAACTTCTCATCGCAAGTTTCCCGATATTGCTTATTATTTTGTTGTTCATGTTCTTTATGCGCAACATGGGCGGTGGTGCTGGTGGTAAGAATGGCCCAATGAGCTTTGGTAAATCAAAAGCGAAAATGCTAACTGAAGACCAAATCAAGATCACGTTTGTTGATGTTGCTGGTTGTGATGAAGCAAAACAAGAAGTGGTTGAAATCGTTGATTTCTTAAAAGACCCATCCAAATTTAAACGTCTTGGAGCAACGATTCCACGTGGCGTGTTAATGGTTGGTCCTCCGGGTACGGGTAAAACCTTATTAGCAAAAGCAATTGCGGGTGAAGCCAAAGTTCCATTCTTTAGTATTTCAGGTTCTGATTTCGTCGAAATGTTTGTCGGTGTCGGTGCATCGCGTGTTCGTGACATGTTTGAACAGGCGAAACGAAACGCGCCATGTATCATCTTTATTGATGAGATTGATGCAGTCGGTCGTCATCGTGGTTCGGGTACAGGTGGTGGTCATGATGAACGTGAACAGACTTTGAACCAGATGCTTGTTGAAATGGATGGCTTTGAAGGCAACGAAGGCGTTATCGTTATTGCTGCTACAAACCGTGCTGATGTGCTTGATAAAGCGCTTCTACGTCCGGGACGTTTTGATCGTCAAGTGATGGTTGGTTTGCCTGACATTCGTGGTCGTGAGCAAATCCTTAATGTACATTTGAAGAAATTGCCTTCTGTGACTGGTGTGGATCTTAAAATTCTGGCACGTGGTACACCAGGATTCTCAGGTGCACAGCTTGCTAACCTTGTGAATGAAGCGGCATTGTTTGCTGCTCGCCGTAACAAAAATACGGTCGATATGCATGACTTTGAAGATGCTAAAGACAAGATTTACATGGGGCCTGAACGTAAGTCGATGGTGCTTCGTGAAGAAGAACGTCGCGCAACGGCTTATCATGAAGCAGGGCATGCGATTGTTGCTGAAATCTTACCAGGTACCGATCCAGTTCATAAAGTTACAATCATGCCACGTGGTTGGGCGCTTGGTGTCACATGGCAGCTTCCTGAACAAGACCAAACCAGCCATTATAAAGATAAGATGTTGAATGAACTTTCCATTTTATTTGGTGGTCGTATTGCAGAGGAAGTCTTCATTAACCAAATGTCTACTGGTGCATCCAATGACTTTGAACGTGCAACCAAAATGGCGCGTGCAATGGTGACCAAATATGGTATGTCTGATGCGCTTGGTGTGATGGTTTATGAAGATGAAAACCAAAGTGGTTTCTTCGGTAATGTCGGTAGTCGTACCATTTCTGAAGCTACGCAGCAAAAAGTAGATGAAGAAGTACGTCGTATCTTAGACGAGCAGTACAAAGTGGCACGTGATATCTTAGAAAGTAATAAAGATATTGCACATGCCATGGTAAAAGCCTTGATGGATTGGGAAACCATTGATCGTGACCAAATCCGTGACATCATGGAAGGTCGTGAACCACAACCACCAAAAGTGTATGTGGCTGAAAATCCAGTGGCTGATTTTGAACCACCTAAAGATGGTCCATCTACACCACCGCCATTGCCAGCAATGGGTTAAAAGATTTTAAAAAGAATGAGCGACTTAGGTCGCTCTTTTTTTGTCTTGATTTTGGCTGAAGTTGAAAATAAATCATCAACCATTAAGGCTTAGTCTTGTTAATATAATGACATTCATATGTGGAGAGTGTTGATGCGGTTAATGCCATTACCCCAGTGCCAATTACAGTGTGGTCGTTTTAGATTAGATTTATCTCAGCCTCAGATTATGGGAATCTTGAATGTAACCCCTGATTCATTTAGCGATGGTGGGCAGCATCAGCATAAAGAGCAAGCGATTAAACATGCATTGCAGATGATTGAAGATGGGGCAACGATAATCGACATTGGTGGTGAATCAACACGTCCAAATGCTTCACCTGTTTCTGTCGAAGAAGAAATTCGACGTGTAATTCCTGTGGTTGAAGCATTATCAAAATATGATGTGATTATGTCGATTGATACCAGCCAGCCCGAAGTCATACGGGCTGCCATCCAAGCAGGTGCGCATATTTGGAATGATGTTCGTGCATTAACCCGTCCGCAGGCCTTAGAAACTGCGGCTGAACTCAACATACCTGTTGTATTGATGCATATGCGTGGTGAACCGACCAATATGAATCAACTGGATCAGTATGATGATGTGACTGAAGATGTGATGAGGGAGCTACAGCAGCGCCTAGATCAAGCAATTGCAGTTGGGATTAAAACAGAAAATATTATTCTTGATCCCGGTTTTGGTTTTGCTAAAAATGCGCAACAAAATTTTCAACTACTGAATGCGTTCTGGAAACTCAATCAAATGGGCTATCCAATTTTGTCCGGACTTTCTCGTAAACGTTTTATTGGTGAAGCATTACATGGTGTTCCAGCGCAAGAGCGGGCCGTTGGTAGTGTGATGGGGCACATGTTGAGTATTCAGCAGGGCGCAAGCATTGTTCGGGTTCATGATGTCAAAGCAACCCGTGATGCCTTAAACGTTTGGACAATGATGAAGAATACCTAATACTTTACACATCAGTACTGCATTGTATGGGCTACTGATGTGTAAAATAATCTTCAATATAAGAAACGATCAATCCTTTGAGTGATATAAAAATGGAAAATAAAACAATTACATATAAAAGCTTATGGGTGTTTGCACTCATTCTCAGTCTAGGATTTATTATTTCGGCTGGTGTAATGGGCTATGCACTGAAGCAATTTAATAGCACAAAAAATTCAATTACGGTCAAGGGCTTGGCTGAAAAACCAATCCAAGCGGATTCTGCTCGTTGGGAAATTAACTTACAAACCAACCGCACTTCAGACACGATTCCTGAAGCTTATCAATTACTTGATCAGCACATGAAAGTGCTACAAGCTTTCTTTGTTGAACATGGCTTCAAGACAGTGGATATGCAGCTTGGTAATAAAAGTTCTCAAGCCTATTATGAAGACGTCGATACAGGTGAAGGGCGGACCAAGCGGGAGTTTAAAGGCTATATTGCATTACAATCTTTGGTGATCAGTAGTCGAGATATTGAGACAATTGAACAGGCTGCAAAAGATGCTTATTTGCTTGATGAAAAAGGCATTGCAATTGAACAGCAACCTGAATATCTGGTGTCTAATTTAGAAGAAATCAAAATGTCATTGATTGCTAATGCCACGAAAAATGCCTATAGCCGTGCCAATGAGTTTGCCAAAGTCGGCGGCGTTAAGGTGGGTATGATGCGTTCAGCAAGTCAGGGTGCATTCTATATTCTGCCTGAAAGTGGGTCTGATGATAACAGTGACTATGGGGGGGCCTATGACAAAGCAACCATTAATAAAATTGCCCGTGTTGTCGTGACGATCAATTATGCGATTGAGTAGTAGCTGAGGATTTTGATAGATCAAAAAATACGCAATGGTTGTTATGAAGGTAAGGATACATTCGAACACGATGTATCCTTATTTTTTTGCATACAATTAAGTTGCATATCATTTTCATTTGAAAAGACAAAATAAAATTCAGGGGTTTATACATGCATCAATCAACAAAAATTCTCAGCCTAACCTTGCTCAGTTGTATGGTGATGGCCTGTAGCAATCCAGTAAAAGAGCAAAGAGGCGCTGGCGCAGAAGTTATGATGCCAGCGCCTTTGGTTCTGCCGACTAGAATGGCGGACAATGCTCGCAAGGCGATTGCTCCTGCTGCTTATATTGCGGTAATGCCAACCCTAGAGCGACCGAGACTAGAACAAAACACTGAAAAATATCAGAGCAATGAAGTTAACCCTGTTTTTCGAGTCTCAGATCAAGCAATCTCAACTTTTAGTATTGATGTGGATACAGGCAGTTATACCAATACGCGCAGATTCTTAAATGATGGACGTTTACCGCCAGCAGATGCGGTGCGTATCGAGGAAATGATTAATTATTTTGATTATCAGTATCCACAACCAGTCGGTGTACATCCATTTTCAGTGACCACTGAAACCGTGGATTCACCTTGGAAAGACCATGCCAAGCTCATCAAAATCGGGATTCAGGCCAAGGATTTAACGGTCAAGCAATTGCCACCTGCAAATTTAGTTTTTCTTGTCGATGTGTCAGGGAGTATGAGTGCACCCGATAAGTTGCCATTGGTGAAGCAAACATTACGCTTGTTGACTGAGCAGTTACGACCACAGGACAAAGTCACGATTATTACTTATGCTAGTGGCGAGAAATTAGTGCTTGAGCCGACCTCAGGCGATCAGAAGGATAAAATACTGGCCGTGGTTAATGCATTAAAAGCGGGTGGTGCAACGGCTGGAGAGCAGGCAGTCCAACTGGCGTATAAACAAGCTGAGAAAGCTTTTGTGAAAAATGGCATTAACCGTATTTTACTGGCGACAGATGGTGACTTTAATGTCGGGATCACCGATTTTAGTACTTTAAAAGGTATCGTTGCTGAAAAACGAAAAAGTGGCATTTCGTTAACCACACTCGGTTTTGGTACGGGGAATTATAATGAGCAGTTAATGGAACAGCTTGCAGACGCAGGTGATGGAAATTACAGCTATATCGACAATAAAAATGAAGCCAAAAAAGTGGTACAGCGTCAATTGTCATCAACCCTTGCAACTGTTGCACAAGATGTAAAAATTCAGGTCGAGTTTAATCCCGCCACGGTGAAAGAATATCGTTTAGTCGGTTATGAAAACCGTATGCTCAAGCAAGAAGATTTTAATAACGATAAAGTGGATGCTGGGGATATTGGGGCTGGGCATCGTGTTACCGCATTATATGAAATCATTCCAGCTGGAAAACAGGGTTGGCTCAATGATTCACGTTATCAAGCAACGACAAAACTCGATGCGAGCAGGGCATCAGAATATGCCTTTGTGAATTTACGTTATAAATTACCCAATCAAGCAACCAGTATTTTATTGAATCAAGCAGTGAAAACCGGCAGTAAAACCCTTGCACAAGCCAATAGTGATACGCGTTTTGCAATCGCCGTTGCTTCTTATGCTCAACAACTCAAAGGTGGGCAATACAATGGGGCAGTCGGATGGGATCAGATTATTCAATTGGCACAACAATCTGCTCAACCTGATCCTTATCTTATGCGTGAGGAGTTTGTAGAGCTGGCTAAAATTGCCAAAAGTTTAAGTGCTAAAAAAGATTGAATATTCATGTTATAAATGTGGTCGGTGACGATGGCTTCACCGACCATGCATGGTACTCATTTATAGTAGGATGAAATAACAATCACGATGAAAACGCCATTAATTAGATCAAGTGAATTAAGCGAACTTAATAACTGTAATGTCTGGTTGAAAATGGAATCTGCTCAGCCTACAGGTTCTTTTAAGCAAAGAAGTATCGGCAATGCCTGTCTAAAATATGTAGAAAAAGGGGCCAAGAAATTCATTAGTTCTTCTGGTGGCAATGCGGGTATTTCAGTCGCTTATATGGGAAAAGCTCTTCATATCCCTGTCACAGTGATTGTGCCTAAAACAACGTCTCAAAAAGCGATTGATTTAATGCTGCAACACGGTGCTGAGGTCATTGTGCATGGTGAATCTTGGGTGGAAGCCAATGAGCTGGCACTTTCATTGGTCAATGATGAGGTCATTTATATTCATCCATTCGATGATCAATATTTGTGGGATGGTGTTGCAAATATTATTGATGAAGTTATTGCCGAAGGTATCTATCCGAATGCGGTTGTTTTATCCGTCGGTGGGGGCAGTTTAATCTCTGGTATTAATCAAGGCTTAAGTCGAAATCATTTAGACATTCCAATTTATGCGATTGAAACCGATGGAACAGCTTCTTTAAATACCTCAATCAAGATGGGAAAGCATATAACCTTAGAGGAAGTGACGGGGATTGCGACAACACTTGCAGCCAAACAAGTCTGTGAAAATGCGTTTCTGATTTCACAAAGTCAAAACGTTCAAGGTATGACTGTTTCGGATCAAGAAGCAGTGACTGCTTGTTTGAAGTTTTTAGATGATCATCGAACATTGGTTGAGCCTGCATGTGGCGCAACATTATCCATCTTGTATGATAAAAAAATTAGCTTCGCACCGACAGAGGATGTGTTGGTGATCGTATGCGGTGGTGCATCCATTACCTTTGAGCAGCTTTCAAAATATGCTCAGCAATTTTCGGTGCAAACAGTGGTTTGAATGTATCGCTTGGCTTTGGAAATATTCATCTTATTTCCAAAGTGCGATAGCTCAATAAAAAAATACGGAGATGATTTGATCAAGGAAGGTTTTAAAAACCGCTTTTTTTATGCTGAAATATCGTGATTTGTATCAGTTTATGGTATAAGCATGGCGTTCTATTGGCATATTCATTTTTATGTTTGAAAATTTACTCCTCCCCATGTTTGATGATGAATATTATCCCGATATTCTGGTTGCAGAAGTCAAACAGCATATTCGTCAGTTTGCAAAAAAAGTGAGTCGCTCTGGCTTGTCTGAAACTGAGATTTATCGTTTTGCAAATCTGACCACCATTGAAATTAATGAAATGAAACCGCAGTTTGAAGACTTGGATTCATCCTTAGATGACACCGCAGCGGATTATATTGCTGAAGCGATGATGATGATCGTGCAAGAAGCGGGCTATTTCGATATTGAAATGGAAGAATTAATTGTCAATCGAGAGTGGTAAGCGCCACTCTCGATCAATATTTATAAAAAATCATTGATTAGCGTCTTCTCCAAACCATAATTTGGGTAAAACGATTTGTCCAGAAATCCATGCTTCAATTTTGGGTTGTTTCACTTTCTGATAATAAATACTTTCACTATTGATCAGCAGTCCTAAAGTATCTCCCTCATTTAGTTTTCCATTTATACTCGGTAATTCAATACGTTGATGATGTGAATCTGAATGAGTTAAGCCCAATGTAATCTGATCATAAATTTGTTTTTTAGCATGATTAAAGGGTGCTGTTTGTTCATTCAAAACAACATATTTCCCGGTTTCTTTTGATTTTACTGCAACAGATATAAATAACACGGGGTCATTAGATTCTGCTTCAACATTGAGCGTTAAGAGCGGGGAACCCGTAATATGCGTGGCTTGCTTTGCCTCATGTATAGGAACAAATACAGCTTGTGTCTTGGTTGCGGCAATCCATGTTCTATTCATGGTGTAAGATGTGGTTGGGTTTAGATCTGTGAGCTGTGTGACAGGGCTATGATCTACGCATAATTCAGGTAGCTTGAGTGTCGTTGTTTGGTCTTTTAATTTTTGATCGAACCACTTTAAGATCGTATTTTGTAAGTTGTAGTGTTGTTTATCCCCACAATGAACAGATTTTCCGATGTACCAAAAAGGTGTTTGGCCTGAAGGAGAGTGCTGTGCCAAGGGTTGCAGATGTCCGCCTTGTACCCCGATCAAATGGACTTTTTGCCGCGCTTGTTTGACGCATTCAGCGGCTTTAACGCCTTCATTAAATGGGAATAAGATATCTCTAAATCCCTGAATGATCAGTGCATCTGCTTGAGGTGCTTGACCATGTTCACAAAACCAACGCGCTTGATGCATTTTTAGAAAATGATAGGACGATTCATTGAGCAGCCCTTGTTGCGTTTCTTGATAGGCTTGTTTAAGTTCAGGATCAAATTTATTCCAATTCCACCAGTCACCAATTAAATTTAAGAAACCAATCCAGTTGCTTTTAGGCACACCATTCGGTGCAAGGCTATTTACGAGATCATACCAAGTGGTAATGGGAACAATGGCTTGTAAACGTGGATCCAATGCCGATGCAAGATATTGCACCCCGCCTGCATAGGACTCACCAATCATGCCAGTACGAACGCCATTTTGGTTTTTTGCTAATTGGGGAAGGTGCTTTTCAGCCCAATTCATGATGCTAATAATATCCTGTGCTTCTTTGTTTGGATCAGCAAGACGGATTTTACCTTTGCTATTGCCATGCCCACGTTGGTCATAACTAATCACCCAATAGCCGTTTTTCCATGCAGTTTTGGCAACTTGTCCCGTGGGTAACAGAAAACCATATAAACTCAGTTCAGGACGTTTCATTCGCGATAAACCAAAGCCATGCGTATGCAACAGTAAAGGCGCGGTTTGGCCGACCTTTAAATGGGGTTGATACACGGTAAAAGCCAGTACAGTGCCATCAGCAGTTATGGTTTTGGCCTGATAATAACGTTGCTTTAATTCGACTGTTTCTTGATGAGCATGAATGGGTTTAGGTGAATGATAAGCACAACCTTGTATGAGCAAGGTAACGCTAAAAAATATCCATAAAAGATAAATACGCATAGATTCTTTCATCCTTGAATAAATCTCTGAGAAGTCATGTTGGGATACAGCAGCAAATCATATATCTGCAATGATGGTTTTGCTCTAACTCAGCCAATGATCAAATACTATAATCTAAATCGATAGACCATTTTACTGATCTATCGGTTTTGTTGTCTTATAAGTTGTATGATTTCTTGCGATAAGCATATAAAAATAGACCAAAGCATAAACAGATCAAGCCAATAATCAAATGTGAGCTGAGTGGCTCATGGTTCAACGATATCCCCCAAAATGTTGCCAATACGGGGGTTACAATCATGATGAGCATAACTGTGGTCGGATTGAGTTTTTGAATTAAGTGAAAATAAAAAATCATGGCCAGTACTGAAGAAAATAATGCGCTATACAGCAAAGCCATACTGGCTTGTAGACTTGGCAGTTGTGTCGGAACTTCTGAGATAAAAAATGGCAATAAACAGACATAGCCAATCCATGAAACCAAGGTTGAGCCTGTGGTTTGAGTAATGGGGTGAATCTTTGCACCCACTTTTGCAACAGCGAACATAGAAAGTACATAGAGTAAAACCGCAATGATTTCATAGGCAATACCCAGCATGTCGAGCTGAACATCATCTGTACCTAAGCCCATTGTGAGTATCAAGCCGAGAAAGGCCAGTGTTAAACCGCACCATTGGCGTAGGTGAAAGTGTTCACGTTTTAAAATAAATACGACAATTAAACCTGACCATAACGGTGCAGTGCCATAAATAATCGAAATCATCGCTGAGGGAACACGCGTCGCGCCCATATAACAAAAAGTCATAGAGCCAAATAACCCAATTGCACCTGCTACATAACTGAGGATGGCTTTGAGATTTATGATGAGTTTGAGTCGAAAGTAAAACAAACACATAAAGGCAAGTGGAATGGCCAGACTGTAGCGTAGAAATAAGCCCCACGCCCAATGAATTTCTTGCACCGTCCATACCGCCGCTAATGGGGTAAATGACCAAATCAGAACGACTGCAATAAATTGACCGACTGTCGCTGGGCGAAGGGAAGTAGAGGCAACAGTCGGTTGTATCTGTGTCGTGGATATAAAACTTTTTTCATGTAGTTGTGACATGGGATTCTCCAGTAATCATCGAGGTCTATTTAGATTTCTCAAAATTTAGGTAAAAAAAAGGCCGCCATTGAGGCGACCGATGTTTCATGTGATGTCTTTTTTAAATCGTCATCGGATGAAATAATGCAAAGCCTCCTCGCATAGACACGCAGACACGTCGCCAGCTTGCATTGCTGAGAATGCAAGCTGTGATATGAGCAAGACATATGGCGGGAACTTTATGAATGATCATGTGGGTCATATAAAATAAGCTTTGGATTTTTATAGCATAAGGTATGAATAAAAAATAGTCATTATTCTCAATGGTGCTGAAAAAATAAAAAATAGCCCTTAAAGATTTTATGGTTGCTTAAATTGAAGATCTTTTCATAATGACCTTATTCGATATTTAAATAGAAGTTTTCTCTTGTCTGCTTTAGAAATCATTGCTGTCTTGATGAGTGTTATCGGTGTCACATTAACGATTCAGCGCCATATGTGGTGTTGGGGGTTTAATGTTTTGGCTTGTGCCTTGTATGCGTATCTTTTTTTCAACTATAAGTTGTATGCTGAAACCATCCTGCAATTTTTCTTTATCGCGTTCAATTTCTATGGTTTTTATTATTGGTTGAAAGGGAAACGACAAGAGCACGAGATTCGCATTGAACCCATCGTGATTCGGATCGCAATGGGGCAAATGTGTTTGGCTGCAATGGGTGGATTATTATTGGGTTTAATGTTGAAGCACTTCACCGATGCAGCCGTACCGATATTAGATGCGCAACTTGCCGCATTTAGTTTGCTCGCAACCTATTGGACCAGTCGCAAGCATATTGCAACTTGGGTGCTTTGGATCTTTGTGGATATCGTCTATGTAGGCATGTTTGTATACAAAGAACTGTTTTTAACTGCGGGTTTATATGCGGCATTTGTTGGATTAGCAACCTATGGTTGGTGGCAATGGACCAGAGCCAAACAAAAGCAATTGGCACATCCCATAAAACAAGGGCAGCACTGATCGCGACCCTTGTTGATCAGCTTATTTTGTTTGGGCTAGGTAGCTTTGTACCGCTTGGCGAGCAATGGCTGGATCATCAGCAAATACCCCATCAACCCCTGCTTTGAAATAAAGCTGTAATTCTTTGATTGAACCTGTTGGACAGCGTTCGGCTGCTTTTGACGTTTCAGTACTACACTTTAACGTCTCAGGTAAGAATTTATTTTCTGGACGGAATGTATATGGATGTACTTTTAGTCCGACTTGATGAGCATCAGGGATAAATGATGTGGTTTGTGTCATGGCTTCATCTTTAAAGATATAAGGCTTCCACGGTCCAACACCATTTGCATATTGCGCAACCTCTTTTAAGCCTTGTGCAGTTGCCATATCCGCATAGGTGGTTGAGATATTTTGCGCCACAAAATCTGCTGGTTGTACTGTTTTCTCATCATAAAGTTGGATCAGTTGTGCATGTTTAACACTTTTATGCGCATCCAATTGACCTTTTAAATATTTTAAATTACTCACTTCAAATGACTGTAAGTAGACGGGTGCGATGTCACGGGTATATGTGTATTTGGCTAAGGTTTTTAGCAAAGTGTCTTCCATTGCTAAATTTTGTTTTTGGAAAAAGGAGGGGTGTTTGGTTTCAATATATAAGCCAATGATCTTGCCTGTTTTTTTGTAATGTGCATCGGCAAGTTCAATAATTTGTTCCAATGTTGGGATCGCATATAGGTCATTATAGTTTTGATTGGCAGGTCGATCCTCTGGAATACGTTCGCGTGCTTTGAGTTGCTGTAACTCTTTGAGTGTAAAGTCCTCTGTGAACCAACCTTCGATACTTTGGCCATCAATCACTTTTGTGGTTTTACGATCTGCAAATTCTGGCAGACTGGCAACATTGGTGGTGCCGCTGATTTCATTTTCATGGCGTGCCACTAAAATACCATCTTTGGTCGAGACGACATCAGGTTCAATAAAATCTGCACCATCATCAATCGCTTTTTGATAAGCCTCAAGGGTATGTTCAGGTCGCAGCGCACTCGCACCACGATGTCCGACCACTAAAATCTGCGGCAATTGATACTCAGGTTGAGTCGATTTAGATGAATCATTGTCATCACTATTACAACCTACAAGGCTGACTAGACAAAGACTTGCGACTGCTTTTTTTAACATATCTAAACTCTTGTGTTTTTTATTAGAGCCTTAGTGTGCTGATTAAATTTATCAAACAGATGACAATGAGATGATTATTTGATGAAAATAAAAAGAATGTTTAAATAAAACAATTGAAATAAAACATCCAATTTTACCCAATGTTAAAACTGGGTGTTCTAATCTTCAACAATCACTGCTTTTTTTCCCAATAAGGCCAGTTCACTTCAGGGCTGAAGTGATAATCTTGGTCTAGCCAATAGGACTGAGGTGGTGCAGATTTATCTTTGAGTCCCATAATCTGCATCAAATTGTTGTCGAGTTCAGCGGTGTTGATGGTTTTGGTGAGATCCACGCCTGTTGACGGTATATGGTCGTACCACATCATTACAGGAACTTGATAACCCGCTTTCGTATTTGGGCTATGACCCGCATAATCGATCTCATGTCCAACTTCATTGCCATGATCTGAAACAACAGTAAATGACCTAAAGTCTAAGTTCTTTTCCGCCATCAGCTTATCCAAAATTTGAGCCAATAACGTGTCTTGATACAAGATGGCATTGTCATAATGATTACGCATGGAACGTATCCATGGATCAATATCATTTTTCTTGAGTCGCATCTCTACCGCATCATTACTATCGCTACTAAACTGATTAAACAGAGCAGGGTAACGTTCTTTATAGTTGGGATGTGTGCCGATCATATGCAGAATAATTAACTTTTTCGGCTCAGGATCTGCAAGGGCTTGTTGATAAGCTGGGATCAGATTTTCATCTAAAGAAGTGCTGCTGCGTCCTGAACGGGTATTTTTATAGATCGCTTTATCCGCATAAGAACCGAATAATGAGGACAGGTAAATATCATCTTGATTGCTGAGCCAGTAAATTTTATAACCTGCTGCTTTTGCATAAGCAAGTACACTTTCTGGTGAATATCGATCATATTCTGAAGCAGGGCTTTCAGTTAAAAGTACCCGTAAGGCATTAATCGTGGAGGGAGATGGTGAAAATGCATTACAAAATACTTTAATCTGATCAATTCTTTTTGAGAGTTCAGGCGTGGTATTTCGAGCATAGCCGCATAAGCCCAAATCAAGACTGGTGATACTTTCAGACAAGACCAACACGTGAGTTTGTTTCTGTTTAGCGTGTTCTGCAACGATTAGGTTCTGTTTGGCACTGATATCCCACTGATGATGAACATCTTTATGTTGCTTGATTCGGTCTTTGAAATCTTGAATTTTTCCCTGATAATTATTCCAAAATACAACTGGATGAACATTGCGTGACGGCTTGAGGAGATAGCAAGATAAGCTCAGTAAAACCAGTAAAATAATTGCTGCACGATAAATTGAGCTGTTCCACAGTTGCTGGAAATTTTCAGCTTTTAAATATTTAAATACGATGTAGTGATAAGCGATCGTAAGTGAAACCAAACCAAATAGCAGGGCAATAATGCTCATTGCATGAAGTTGCAAAAACTCCCATGTCTCGGCATAACTGGTATTCGCAATCGCCTCAATAATAAAGTAGGCTTCATTGTCACTGCTAAATAAAATCCAAGTACTCGAACGCAATAGTGAGTCGGACCAGAAAATCAGCCACCAAATGATGGACAGCAGAGACAAATACTTTTTATTTTGAGTAATCGCCAAATATAAGAAAATGACGCCGGGTAGGGATAAAAATCCAAGCCTTAGGCCATCAGAGACATTGCCAGAGAAAATGAATAAACCGCCAGTAATCAGAGCGGGTAGCAGAATCAATAGGAGAATATTAAAATTCTTCAGGTGGGCCTTCATAGATACTGAATAAGATAGGAGAGAACAATAAGCGTGCTACTATCGGTTTTAGCGTAGGCATTGTCAATCTGAATTTAAGAACTTATTGATAGCAAAGTCGTTTCAATTTTGTGTTTATTAGTTATTTGAATTTACTTAGTTTATTTTCTTTTTAATCTATTTGAAATAACCTGAAAAATCCACAATTTCTTCGTAATTCTAGCTTTTTGCAATGATATGTTAATAGGGATAGTGTTTCCTTATTAGCTCAGTAATGATCAGCGTTTATATTTGCCTATCTTTTTGACAAATTGACTGTTTCAGGAATGGAATGAACAGCCATGTTATCTAAGTTTTTTATTAATCGCCCTATTTTTGCAAGTGTATTGGCTATTATTGTGATGGCTGTGGGGTTACTTGCTGTTTTAAATTTACCTGTAGAGCGTTATCCAGATATTGCTCCACCTCGGATTACTGTATCTACCAATTATAGTGGGGCGGATGCGCAGGCGGTTGAAGATAGTGTTACGCAAGTACTCGAACAACAAATCAAAGGGATTGACCATCTTCTTTATTTTAGTTCCAGTAGTGATGCCAATGGCAATAGTCGGATTAGTTTGTTTTTTGCGCAAGGCACTGATCCTGATCAGGCGCAAGTGCAAGTTCAAAATGCGATTAATGGTGCAATCAACCGTTTACCAGCGGATGTACAACGGCAGGGTGTGAACGTTCGTAAATCGCTCAGTGATTCTTTTATGGTCATTGGTTTGGCGGATGCTTCTGGACGTTCCAGTAACATCGACATATCTGATTATTTAACCAATCATTTTGAGCTTAATCTAAGTCGTCTCGAAGGTATTGGGGAAATTAATGTTTTTGGCTCACAATATGCGATGCGTATCTGGTTAGATCCTAAAAAATTACAACAATACCAACTCAGCGTGAGTGAAGTCCGTACTGCGTTAGAGAACCAAAATGCGCAAGTGGCAGCAGGTGCGATTGGGCAGTTACCGAGTGTAGATGATCAATATTTAAATGCCAAAGTAACCTCAGGTTCCTTATTACGAACGCCTGAGCAATTTGAAAACATTATTCTCAAAGCGAACACTGATGGTGGCATGGTTCACCTTAAAGATATTGCCCGAATCGAAATTGGTGCAGAAAACTATCAGGTTTTTAACCGACTCAATGGCTATCCAGCGTCAGGACTTTCAGTTTCATTGGCTGTAGGCGCCAATGTTATGCAAACAGCGGATTTGATTTATGACGAAGTCGAAAGGTTAAAAAAAGGACTACCTGAGGGATATTTCGTGGTGTATCCACGTGACGATACCCCCTTTGTAAAAGAATCGATGTCTCAGGTGGTGACAACACTTGTTGAAGCGATCATTTTAGTCGTACTGGTGATGTTTCTTTTTCTACAGAACTGGCGAGCAACGTTAATTCCTGCGATCACTGTGCCAGTGGTGATTTTAGGAACCTTTGCAGTCCTTGCTGTTTTAGGCATGAGTATTAATACACTGACTTTGTTCGCGATGGTACTGGCGATAGGATTGTTGGTCGATGATGCGATTGTTGTGGTCGAAAATGTTGAACGGATCATGCATGAGCAGAAGCTGGATGCCAAACAAGCGAGCATTCAGTCTATGCAAGAGATTAGTGGGGCATTGGTTGGGATTACCTTAGTATTGACAGCAGTGTTTATTCCAATGTCATTTTTTACTGGTGCTACAGGAATTATTTACCGCCAATTTTCGATCACTTTAGTCGCAGCAATGTCTTTATCCTTACTGGTGGCATTGATTCTTACGCCTGCATTATGTGCGCTTTTATTAAAGCCACAGCAACAAAAAGCCAAATGGGCAGAATATTTTGAGCGTGGATTAGATTGGGTTCGGCAATTTTATTTGAATATCGCGAAAAAAGTGATACAGGTTAAATTTCTATCTCTTGTTGCCTTAGTTATTTTGGTCAGTGCTTTTGCTTGGACCTATCGTGAATTACCGACCAGTTTTTTACCACAAGAAGATCAAGCCATCTTGGGTGTTCAGTTTCGTTTAGCTGAAGGCACGCCCATGAGCCAAACCCAAGTCATTGGCAAACAAATTTCAGATTATTTTTTGGCCGAGGAAAAAGATAATTTAAATGGCATCATGGTCATTCATGGACGCAACTTTTCAGGCTCGGGTCAAAACTTAGGGCAGGCATTTGTTTCTTTAAAACATTGGGATGAACGCTCAGGTACAGAAAATAGCGCGCAAGCCATTCGTGCACGTGCCATGAAACACTTTGCGCAAAATAATCAGGCACGCATTATGGTATTGATGCCTTCGGTCATTCGTGGCTTAGGTAACTCTGACAAAATTGATTTTTGGTTGCAAGATACTCAAGGCTTAGGACGTGACAATTTGATCGCTTCTTTTAAAAGCCTACAACAGCAAGGGAATGCGTTGGACAGTGTCGAAAATCTCGATAAAAAAAGCAATGACGATCAAGCTGTTCTGAATATTAAGATTGATCATCGTACTGCTATGCTGCACGGTTTAAACATCAATGAAATCAATCGCACGATTTCCACAGCGTGGAGCGGAAGCTATATCAATGATTTTATTGATCGTGGCCGAATCAAACGTGTTTATTTACAAGGGGATGCACCTTATCGCTCCAAACCAGAAGACTTGAGCTTTTGGCATGTGAAAAATGCACAAGGACAAATGATTCCCTTTACTCAGTTTAGCCAAGTTGCATGGGAAGGCGCGCCACCTTTATTGGAACGTTTTATGGGCTATCCTGCGATTGAATTAGAAGCGGATGCAGCCACGGGTTTCAGTAGTGGTGAAGGCATGCGAGGGCTAGCAAATATCGCTGCGCAAATGCCAGAAATAGGATTGGCGTGGAGTGGTTTATCCTATCAAGAACAGCAATCGAGTAACCAAGCGATTTGGTTATATTTGATCTCGGTTGCCTTTATTTTCTTGTGTTTAGCGGCTTTATATGAAAGTTGGTCGATTCCTTCGGTGGTCATGGCGGCTATTCCGCTCGGCATTGGAGGGACGATTTTATTTAGTTATTGGTTTGGTTTTGCCAATGATGTTTATTTTCAGATTGCACTCCTTACAACCATTGGACTCTCTTGTAAAAATGCGATCTTAATGGTTGAGTTTGCAGCCAGTTTACAGCAGCAGGGACGGAATGTTCTTGATGCTGCGCTACACGCTGCTGGGCTACGTCTACGTCCGATTCTAATGACCTCTATTGCATTTGGTGCAGGGGTCATCCCATTAATGTTTTCGACAGGTGCTGGGGCACTCAGTCGTCAAGCCATTGGTTATAGTGTCTTTGGTGGGGTGGTCTTTGGTACGGTGCTGGTTCTTATTTTTATTCCTTTAATGTATGTGCTGATTCGGTCGATTTTTAAAGTGAAAACCATCGCAGTAAGCTAAGTTTTTTGATCTTAAAAAATTTAGATAGAAACAAAAAATCACATCTTTCATGTAGATAAAGGCTTGTGTCAGCTTGACTCAAGCCTTTATTATGCACGCGCCGTATAAACGGTGAATTGAGGTTGTATTCCCTAAATGGACACGCAGAGTTGTAATTTATTCCGAATTACACATTTTATTTTCATAAAAATCAGAATGAAGGTCGTTACTCGACAGTAAAATAATATGCTGTGTATCTTCATTGCTGATTTATTGTAGTGAAGAGGTAGAAATGAGCTACAACAACTTTTTATATTTATTGCAAGATGCGTTAAAGAATAACAATATTGAACTCGCGCTTGCATCGGTCGAAACTTTTCCCGCAGTTGATATCGCTGATCTTTTACCTCAACTTTCAATTGAACAAAGCCAATTGTTATTGATGCATTTACCTGAAAGAGCTTATGTTTTTTCTTATCTTCCGCCTGTTGAACAAGTTAAACTCGCCAAAGCAATGCCAAGAAATATTTTGGCTGACATCATCGGTGAAATGTCATCGGACAAACGAGCTGATGTTTTTAAATGCCTAGACGAACAACAACAAAAAGCATTGCTTCCTGCACTTGCCCAAGCAGAAAGAGAGGACATTCGTCAACTTTCCTCTTATCTTGAGGGAACGGCAGGGGCGATTATGAGCTCCGAATATGCAACCTTAAAACCTAATATTACGGTGAAAGATGCTATTAAAATGTTGCGTCTTGAAGCACCAGATACAGAAACCATTTATTTTGCTTATGTATTAGATGAAGCACGAAAAATATTGGGCGTTTTGTCATTAAAACAATTGATCCTTGCACCTGAAACCCAGAATATTAATGAGTTGATGGTCACGCATGTTTTGACTGCTTATGTTGATACAGATCAAGATGAGGTTGCCAAGACCATTGCCCGATATGATTTTTTGGCACTTCCGATCATTGATCATCATGACATGATGGTGGGGATCGTGACCTATGATGATGCGATGGATGTTGCCAGTGAAGAGGCGACAGAAGACTTCTTAAAAGTTGGGGCGGTAAATGCATCTTCGAAACTGAGTATTAAATCTGCGCCGATTTTACAACTCTACCAAAAGCGTGTTTTTTGGCTGGTTTTTTTGGTATTTGGTAGTTTGCTGTCTGGTTTAGGGATTGCACATTATGAGGATTTGATCGCACAGCATTTGGTTCTGGTTTTTTTCTTGCCACTGTTGGTCGGCAGTGGAGGGAATGCAGGTTCACAGTCTTCCACTTTAATGGTCCGGGCGTTGGCTACAGGCGATGTGCAGTTTAAAGATTGGTTTTATCTCCTCGGTCGAGAGAGCTTAGTTGCCTTATGTTTGGGAGGAACAATGGCCATCGCAGTTTCACTGCTTGGATATTTCCGTGGTGATGAATGGGTGGCACTGGTGTTGGCCTTGAGTATGATGGGGATTGTGTTAATGGGTTGTCTCATTGGTATGAGTTTACCGTTTATTTTGAATCGCGTTGGGCTAGACCCAGCAAGCGCTTCAGCGCCTTTAGTCACATCAATATGTGATGCTACAGGTGTGATTGTCTATCTATTTATTGCTTCTATGATCTTATTCTAGTTGTAATAATTATACCAACTAGATTGAAAAACTATTTTATTATCAATACATAAACTTGGTTTTGAGTTGAGCGAATGACAGAACAAAAAAAATTAACACAGCAGCAAGCAATCGTTGTAGAGCGTGATTTAGCCAAATTCGCAAATACCATGGATAGCTTGGTGCGGATTCCATTTACCAAACAAGGGGTTGGCGCAGATGCGGCACTGAGTACCATCCCTTTTGCAGGTGATATTGCTGGTTTTATTCTGACTTTATACGCTTTTAAGAAAGCCAGAGAAGTGGGGGTTCCGCAACATAAACTTAATGGTGTGGTGAAACTGGCTATCTTGGATATGTTGGTGGGTTTTGTTCCGATCGTAGGAACTTTATTCGATGTATTTATTCGTCCAAGCCGAAAGACGCTTGAGATTGTGCATGAGCATATCCGTGAGGAATATCAGGTGCATAGTGATATCCATGTGGTGCATCCATTTTTACATGAATCCCTAGAGCAAAAACAGAAAACTTCAGCATTTTGGCGTAATCCGATTGTGAGCTGGATTTGGCTGCGAATACCTGATTTGCTCGGCATCGCCGTTCTGATTCTACTTGTGGTTGCAGTTTGGGTTGGCTTGAGTTTCGCGTGGCAGTTGTATCAGTCTTTTTAAATGGGTTAATTTTTGACAAAAAACAAAGCCTCCATGTTGGAGGCTTTGTTTTTTGTATCTGTTTGGATTAGTGAACGTTTAATTGCTTTAATGCAGCAACACGTTGTTCAATGCTTGGGTGAGTTTGGAATAAAGCAGCTAAGCTAAAGCCTTGTTCCTTACCTTCCGTAATTGCAAACGCTTTCATTTCTTTTGGCATTTGATCTGGCATTTCTGATTCTGCTTGTAAGCGAAGTAATGCAGAAATCATTGCATCTTTACCAGCCAAACGTGCACCTGCTTCATCAGCACGATATTCACGTTGACGAGAGAACCACATCACGATGGTCGATGCCAAGATACCAAATACGATATCTAACGCAATCGTAATGGCAAAATAAGCAAGCCCTGGCGCTTCGCCATCTTCACGACCAAATACATTACGGTCAATAAAGTCCCCAGCAATACGCGCAAAGAACATAACGAAGGCATTAATGACACCTTGGATCAGCGCAAGGGTAACCATGTCACCATTTGCAACGTGACCAATTTCATGTGCAAGTACAGCACGAAGTTCGTCTTTGTTCATACGCTCTAATAGACCTGTCGAAACAGCTACTAACGCGTCGTTTTTATTCCAACCTGTTGCGAATGCATTAGATTGATAAGATGGGAAGATACCAACTTCAGGCATTTTAATACCTGCACGTTGGGATAATTGAGCAACTTCTTGTAATAACCACGCTTCGGCTTGATTACGAGGTGCATTAGGGTCGATTAATTCGGTCCCTGTGGTTTTTTTAGCCATCCACTTTGACATGAATAGGGAAATTAAAGAACCTACCATACCAAAGACAAAACAGATAACCATTAGGTTGCCTAGATTTAAGCCACCCGCGCCATGGTAACTACCGACACCGAAGAGTGACAAAATAATGCCAGCTACAACCAGTACCGCGAGGTTGGTTAGCAAGAACAAACCAATCCGCATCATTGAGAGAACCCTCTTATAAAGAAAAAGTGATCTGATTTATAAATATAAATCACCCCAATAATATGCAGGTTGGACCCTAAAAATTCAAGTGAAAAAATGGATGTTATTGCATGTTTGTGAGTAAAATAACGAATCTAATGATAAACAATCACTTAAAAACATTTTTAGCGTAAATAAGTCATGAAAAAGTGCTATTTATCGTTGTTTTAATGTACAGATTAATTGCTTAAACGGATGTGCGCAGATGCAGTGGCATTCGCTGTGGAGTAGCTGCCTGCTGGTGCATCTGTAAAAGTGCCATCAGCTAACGTTATGATTTGTCGATTGTACTGTTTCGGTGTTGTTGTGGTTTCTACATTTGTACCGCTATCTGAACCAGAATAATTTATAGATTGTGCAATGACTTGCCCAGTGCTTGGCTGACTGGCTGACTGAGATGCGTCTGTTCCCAAACCTGATACATAGAGATTTTGGTAACGGCTGGTGACACGACGCACATAATCCTGCGTTTCACGGAATGGGGGGATGCCTTTGTATTTATCGACATTGCCTTCACCAGCATTGTAGGCTGCTAAGGCCAGTCGTGTATCACCTTTAAATCGTTTCAGTAACCAGCTTAAATACTTTGCGCCAGCAAAAATATTTTGTTGAGGATCGTAAGCATTTGAGACATTGAAACGCTTTGCAGTTGCGGGCATCAATTGCATCAAGCCTTGAGCACCTACAGGTGAACGTGCGTTGACATTAAAACCTGACTCAGTATGCATGACGGCTTTTATTAAGCCTTCGGAAACACCATGTTGTTGTGCTGCTTGACGGATCAAATGGTCAAAAGTATTTCGATTCCGACTATAACTGGGAAGCACAGAAGCTTCACTATTTCCCCAGTTACGATAACTATGGATATTGCTATCGGGGTAATAGGTTGCTTTAACCACTTTTAAATGACTATATTCTGCTTTCTTTTTATTGGTCAGCAGCGTAGTGCCATTGCTATCTTTAAATTGATAGATGGTTTGCCCAGCGTGCGTAGATACTGTTGTATTAAAAAAACCGATTGTCCCCAAACACAACATATAAAAATAAGTTATTTTGTTCATCGTTATAATATTCACAAAAGATGAGCTTCAATTCATTTCAGCAGTGTAACAAAAAAATGCCTAAAAAGGACTTTTGCTACATTTTTTTTATTTTCTAGTGTCTAACAAAAAATCAAGTCATTTTGTTCGAATGTTCAGCAAAAAAAAATTTAAATTTTTTTTAAAAATTAAGTGTTGACTTATATAAGTTGTTGTTTTTAATGTGTAAAAATGATTGGTTAAAAAGTGATCAATTTGATTGAAAGCCTTATTTTAAGATAAAAATAGTTTGTCAATAGCGAAGAAATCCACAATTTTATCCACAGTTTTTGTGGAAAACTGTGGAGAAGTCTGAAATATAAGCGATCTAGACGATTTTGATAACTTTTGATCAGAATTTTACCAGTATGAAATCCAAATATGACGATTGAAAGAAATTGAAAAATTCTTTTGGTGCGCATTTTTTTGGAATGGGATAAAATCTTGCGGTATTTTGTTTATGAGTAAATCACGTCTATGTACGCGCCAGTAGAGTCCAACCAAGGATTTAATTTCAAGCCAGAGCTTCCTACCAGTTCGGCCTATTATCGCTTGTTGAAAAAACTACGTCGCCAAGTGGGGCATGCAATTCGTGACTACAAGATGATCGAAGATGGCGATAAAGTCATGGTATGCGTATCCGGTGGTAAGGATAGTTATACCTTGCTGGATATCTTGCTGCAATTTAAACGGATTGCACCGATTAATTTTGATATCGTTGCCGTAAATCTTGATCAAAAGCAACCGGGTTTTCCAGAAGATGTATTGCCTCGTTATATGGAAGAAAACAATATTCCATATTACATTCTAGAAAAAGACACCTATACTATTACCAAACGTTTAACGCCTGAAGGTAAGACCTATTGTGCAGTATGTTCACGCTTACGCCGTGGTTCACTGTATGGTTTTGCTCAAGAGATTGGAGCGACGAAAGTGGCTTTAGGTCACCATCGTGATGATATTTTAGCGACATTCTTTTTGAACTTATTTCATGGTGGCAGTTTAAAAGCGATGCCGCCAAAATTGCTGTCTTCAGATAAAAAGAATATTTTGATTCGCCCTTTGGCATATGTTGAAGAGAAAGACATCATCAAATATGCAGAGATGCGTCAGTTCCCGATTATCCCGTGTAACTTGTGTGGATCGCAAGAAAATCTACAACGCGCGATTCTCAATGACATGTTGCGTGAATGGGATAAGCAATACCCGAAACGTTTGCATAGTATTTTCGGTGCATTACAGAATGTATCGCCATCACAGTTGGCTGACCGAGAGTTATTTGATTTTGAAGCTTTGGATGAACAGCGTGAATTCGATATGAAAGATCCCGAAGAGTTGAAAAATCGCCTAGATGTGGTGAATTTAAGTTTTGCTGCGGAATAAAATGTAAAAATTTTTTAAAGGCACTTTGTTAAGTGCCTTTTCTTTATAAAAATTTTAAAAATTGAAGCTTACGTACAAAAAATCATAGCCTAAAATAAAATATACATGCTATAACATGGCACAAGCAAATTGCTTCATGTGATGTCGTCTGGATAGATGGCACAAGAAATTGAACAAATATATTTGAGGAATAATCATGGCTGCATTTTTAACTGATGATTGGTTTGCAACTGTCGATACACTAACTGCTGAAGCGGGTGATTTAAACTTGCCACCAGCACTTGCGAATTTGGCAATTAACTTGGTTGTAACAGATGCAGCTGGTAATACAGAGTTGGCTTTAGACGCAGGTAAAATCCAAAAAGGATTATCTACAAAGGCTAAAACGACTTTAAACATGGATGCTGAAACTTTACGTAAAGTATTCTTAGAGTTTGATATGGCTGCTGCTATGCAAGCGTTCATGACTGGTAAAATCAAAGTACAAGGCGATATGTCTCAACTTATGGCTTTACAAACAGCGAAGCCAAGCCAAGAACAAAAAGATTTATTCAAAAAAGTACTTGAGCAAACTGCTTAAATTCTTTTTAAAAAAAAGCTTACCGAACGGGTAAGCTTTTTTTATTTTTAAATATTAATTAGATCACTGGTTTTAATGTGCTCTAAGTAAGCGCGGATACGTTTGACATATTGCACAGCTTGTTTATGACGACCATTTTTAGCTTGGTTACGCTCCAAATAATCATACAAATTCACCCATTGATTTGGGTCTTTACCTTGTGTTTTGATCCGTTTTTGAGCCTGATTTACCGCACCCGGTCCCATATTATAAGCCACTAGGGCATACCAGTTACGGTCAGGGTAAGGGACATTGGAAAATTGATCCAGCATCAAATCATAATACTTGGCACCACCTTGGATGCTTTGTACAGGATCAACCCGGTTGGTCACGCCCATCGCTTGAGCCGTACTATTGGTCAGCATCATTAAGCCACGGACACCAGTAGGCGACACTGAAGTGGGTTTTAGATAAGATTCTTGATAACCAATTGCTGCCAATAAATGCCAATCTAAATTGTATTTAGATGCACTTTTTTTAAAACTCGCTTTGTAGATAGGTAAACGTTGATTCAGATCTTTTTGAATCGTTGACCAAGATTCAGGTTTCACCACATTACGATTGTAGAAAGAAGCAAGCTGTTGCGTTGTACCCAACTGTTTACTTTGGCAAACAAAACCACTTGCTGTCAGGGTGAGAGGATCATCAGCCTGTTTAAATACCCAATTGAATTGTGGATTTAAACCATTTTTAGTTAAGCTGTCTTGATCACCACAACTTGCTGAGAAAGAAACCAGTTGTTTATTTTCGATCTGACTTAGATTCGCTGTCGTCATGGCTAAATTCGCTTTGCCTTGAGCGATCCATTTTAATGCAGTTGCGTTATCTGGAACTGTTTTAAAATCAAGCTTTACATTTAAACTTTGAGCATAGTTTCGTGCTAAATCATAACCAAAACCATGTAAAAACTGATCTTCTTTAAATACGATTGTTGAGTTTTCAACTGCAACCACAGTTAATACATTGCTCGCCAAAACGGTATTGTATTGATGTGATTTTTCAGCGCTCAAGCTATTGAAAGGGAGGATGACCACACCTAATGCTAAAGCTTGAAATGGGAGTTTGGAAGATAAAGAGTTAAGGCAAAGCCTCGACCCAGAACTTGAATTACTGTGCATGTTGTCTCCGCTACAGGTAATTTATGCCCTAAAAGTTCAGCAAAACAATGCTTTAACTTTTTAAAGTTGATAAATTCAATAAGGGTGGGCAAATCATGACGCCATTCAAAATGACATTGAATTAATCGTGGAAATGATGTTTATGTTACACATCATTCATAAAATGTATAAAAAATAAACAAAAGTTAACTTAGGGGCGCATAATAAGCGGCAAAAATATGATTGTCAAATTTTGAACAATAAAATACTGAGAGATTCATTACAACTGCATGATTTGAAAAAGAATAAAATTTATACACTTTAGTGATGATGAAATAAGGAATACAATGCAAAAACTTGTAAATAGATTGTTATATTAGCGTATTTTTTTCTTATGAAATCAAATTTAATCACTCGTAAAGGACATGACCTATTGGTTGCAGAGCTAAAGAAGCTTTGGCATGAAGAACGTCCTGAGATTACTAAAAAAGTGAACTGGGCTGCGAGTTTAGGCGATCGGTCAGAAAATGCAGACTATCAATACAATAAACAAATACTGAGGAAAATTGATCGTCGTGTTCGATATCTGGGAAAACGTCTTGAAGAGTTAAAGATTATAGATTACGTTCCAGAGCAAGAGGGTAAAGTCTATTTTGGTGCTTGGGTTGAAATAGAAAATGATGCAGGTGAGAAGAAAACACTACGTATCGTGGGGGTTGATGAGATCTATGATCATCACCCTCAACATATTTCAATTGAATCGCCAATGGCGCGTGCATTGCTCAGTAAAGCTGTTGATGATGATGTTGAAGTCCATACACCACTCGGAAAAAAAGTATGGTATATCAACTCCATTCGTTATGAGAAAAACGAAAATTGCTAAAATAACAGGGTGTTGTTTTTATTTTGATCATTTGATTCATGATTTTGCATAAAAGGTTTGCCAACTCGCACTTTTATTTATATGATAGCCGCCATTGGAAGCGTGGCAGAGCGGTTTAATGCACCGGTCTTGAAAACCGACGAGGGTGTGAGTCCTCCGTGAGTTCGAATCTCACCGCTTCCGCCAAATTCAAAAAGTCCTTGTTTATACAAGGACTTTTTTTATGTCTTTATTTTTCTTCTTCATCGTAACTTACATTAACGAATTGGGTTAAGGCAGATGGGGAGTTTTGATTGAATTAAAAATCAATGATGATACTTTCAAGTAAATAGATATGGGTTTCAAAATCATTGTTTCTGTCGTTTTGTGCTGTAGATTTAGCACATCATGAAATGCGATTATTAAGATTTTTCTGAATTTATCTTTTTAAAAATCAATATAAAGTTATCTTGTTTTTGCTTTATTTATCAATTAAATATAAATCAGATTACATTCATTAAAGCTCACTTATTTGGGCTTTTGGTCTACATTATATTCAATTTAGAGTTCTTAAAAAGCATTCAAAATTATGCATAATTTGCATGAAATCTTTAATTTTTGCATTGTCGTTTTTTTTGAAAAAAAGTAACACTTGCCTCTGCTCGTTATTGACTCAATGGATTTGCGTTTATAGAAACAGCAGAGCCTGTCTGATGAGATCAGCATGGATAGTCATCAAAGAATGTTTGTCATTTTGATGCAAAGCGAAATAGGGAAGGAATAATTATTATGAATCAAAAGAAGCTGCTCAAATATATTTTGATCGCAATGATCACTGGAATATTAGTAGGTTGGGCATGTCATAGCACTTTAAGTACAGCGCAAACAACAGACATAGCGGGTTATTTTAAAATCGTCACAGATGTATTTTTAAGATTAATTAAAATGATCATTGCACCTTTGGTGTTTGCAACGATTGTTTCAGGTTTAATTTCCATGGGGAAATCATCCTCACTCGGATCGATTACTTTGAAAGCAATGACTTGGTTCATTGGTGCATCATTCATCTCACTTTTGCTTGGGATGGGCTTAGCCAATTACTTCCAACCTGGTGCAGGGATGAATCTCAGTATTCCGAAAGAAGCTGTCGATGTCGGGGTGAGTGCGTCCAGCTTAAGTTTGCAGACATTTATTACTCATATTTTCCCGCGTAGTTTTGCAGAAGCGATGGCGAATAATGAAATTTTGCAAATTTTGGTGTTTTCAATTTTCTTTGGCTCAGCATTAGCCTATGTTCAGCATCAAACGGGTGCGTCAATCATTGGTCGAATCATTGATGAATTATGCCGTGTGATGTTCCGTATTACCGATTACGTCATGGCTGCTGCACCGATTGCGGTATTTGCCGCCATCACCTCAGCAATTGCTGTTCAGGGACCTAAATTAATTGTTGATTATAGTATTTTCATAGGACAGTTTTATGTTGGATTACTCATTCTTTGGATGATCCTTATTTCTTTTGGTTATATCTTCTTGAAAAAAGATGTTTTTAGGTTGATGCGCGTGGTTCGCGAACCAACAGTGTTGGCATTTGCGACGGCCAGTAGCGAATCTGCTTATCCCAAGACCATGGAAGCTTTAGACAAATTTGGTGTTCCTAAACGTATTACTAGCTTTGTTTTGCCTTTGGGCTATTCATTTAATCTCGATGGTTCCATGATGTATATGGCCTTTGCTGTGTTGTTTATTGCACAAGCTTATAATATTGACTTAAGTTTTGCCCAGCAGGCCTTGATTCTATTAACACTGATGATCACCAGTAAAGGAATCGCTGGTGTTTCACGTGCGTCCATTGTGGTGATCGCCTCGACACTTGCAATGTTCCAACTTCCTGAAGCTGGTATTTTATTAATTCTAGCGATTGATCAATTTTTAGATATGGGACGTACTGCAACCAATGTCATTGGGAACAGCATTGCAACAGCGGTCATTGCGCGAACAGAAGGTGACAAACATGAGGTTGAAGAGCAAGATGAAGTCATGGTTGATCCAATTATCCCAGTAAGTCGATTGGCTGATAATAGTTAAGGTCTTATTATCTCTATCTAACTGGTTAATAAATATTTTAAATACTGTATTAAGAGTGATTGTTTGGTTTTTTATTTAGGAATCTATCCAAAATATAATGTATAAACAATCACTTTCTTATACCGATTATGATATGGAGTTTATATTCTATGATGAAGGTATAAAATGAAGTGGTATTGAATTTAACGGGAGGTTAATGCGTTCCAGATATAGCTTATTCTGTTTGAAAGTATTATTTCACGTCTAATAATATATATGTTTTGAAAGGTATGATAGTTTTCCTGATCAACTATCATTAATTTATTTTCAGAAATCTCTTTTTCAATAAGTAATTTAGGTAGCCATGCAATACCTAAACCCTGTAATGCCAATTCTTTTAGATCACCTGCATTATCTGTTTCATATAAAGTGCGATAGTTTAATTTGTTCTCGATTACTTCATCAACACAGTTTCTTAAATAGGCTTGTTTACTATAAGCCAATAAGGGGAAAAGTTGATCAAATGAATATTTGGGTAGATTATTATTGAGCGCGGTAACAGGAAGTATTTCCATTTTCACAATTTTATGAAAAGTAAAAAGTGAAGGGTCGAGTTGCTGTAAGGTTTTTTGATCACAATAACAAATTAAAAAATCACATGAGCCATCTTTGAGCAAACGCATCCCTTGTTTTTGATTGGCAGCAATAATTTCTAATTTTAAGTCCTCTAAATTGAGTGACAGATCGTGGATAAAGCGTGGGAAAAATTGCGTTATCAATGAATGTGATACTGCAAATTTTATGGTTAATTCATTGTTTTTAATATTTTTTTCAAGATAATTTATGGTTGTCTCAAGTTGGTTTTGGATGTTTTTTGCCGAGGCCAATAAAATTTGTCCCGCTTCGGTGAAGTCGATATTTTTACTATGCCGTTTTAAAATTTGGAAACCCAATGCATTTTCGATGTTCTGAATTCTACGTGAAAATGCAGATTGTGTGACATGTCTCATCTCTGCTGCTTGAGAGATTGATTTTTCTTGCTCTAGTGCAAGTAAATCTTCAATCCATCGAATTTCCAAGGTCATAACCTATCCTTAACGCGTGCTTATATACATTATAATCTATTATGCAAAAAATGCATGTAGCAATATTTTTTTACATTAGAAAAAATACAATCTGTCCTCTACTATAAATTTATTGTTAAGCAGAGTCTATTTAAATGAATGTTAAGATTAACACACGCACTGAAAAAGATTTATTAGGTTTTAAAGAAATTCCAGCGCATTGTTATTATGGTGTTCAAACGTTAAGAGCAATTGAAAATTTTAATTTAAGTCAAAACAAATTAAGTCAGTTTCCTGCTTTTATTAAAGCACTGGCTATGGTGAAATCTGCATGTGCACATGCAAACTTTAAATTAAATAAAATTGAAGAAAATAAAAATAATGCGATTCAATATGCCTGCCAGCAGATTTTAAATAATCAGTATCATGAACAATTTATGGTGGGTATGATTCAAGGTGGTGCTGGCACTTCAACGAATATGAATATAAATGAAGTCGTTGCAAATGTAGGGTTAGAATATATGGGTCATTTAAAAGGGGAGTATCAATATTTACATCCAAATAATGATGTGAATATGTCTCAATCGACCAATGATGTCTATCCAACAGCGATAAAAATTGGATTAATCTCTGCAATTCAACAATTGAATGCGCCATTCCAAGATTTAATCGAAAGCTTTAAAGCGAAGTCAGACGAGTTTTCTAACATCTTAAAAATGGGTCGTACCCAGCTACAAGATGCGGTCCCTATGACTTTAGGCCAAGAATTTGGTGCTTTTGCAACGACTTTGAAAAATGATTTAGACAAATTAAATCAAATTATGCCAGAAGCGTTGAGTGTGGTGAATCTCGGAGGCACTGCGATTGGTACAGGAATCAATACTAAAGTGAAGTATCGTGACTATGCCATTGCATCGCTATCTGAAATTACCCAACGAAAAATTAGCAGTGCACCTGATTTAATTGAAGCAACATCGGATATGGGTGATTTTGTATTATTGTCTAGTTTGCTAAAGCGTACAGCGACCAAACTTTCAAAAATTGCCAATGATTTGCGTTTATTATCCAGTGGTCCACGTGCAGGTCTAAATGAAATCCACTTAGAAGCACGCCAGCCAGGCAGCTCAATTATGCCGGGTAAAGTGAATCCTGTTATTCCAGAAGCAATGAATTTGGTCTGTTATCAAGTGATTGCAAATGACTTAGCGATTACTTTAGCCGCAGAAGCGGGTCAGCTACAGTTGAACGCGATGGAACCATTGATTGCATTTAAATTATTTGAATCAATCGAGTTATTAGGCAAAGCGATGCACATGTTCCAATACAAGTGCATTGCGAGCATTCGTGCTAATGCTGAACTTTGTCAGTCACAGGTGGAAAATTCCATCGGTATCATTACCGCACTTAATCCTTATTTAGGCTACGAAACGACCACACGTATTGCGAAACAAGCCAATGAATCAGGGCAAAGCGTGTTGGCTTTGATTAAAGCGGAAAACTTAATCTCTGATCAAGTTTTGGCAGATATTTTAGCTGTGGAAAACATGGTACAACCGAAGCAAACCGCATAATCCTTCGATTTAACGGATGAATGAATCAACTAAAGAAACCCATAAACATGGGTTTCTTTAGTATAGGTCAAGAGATATTGGTGTTGACTTGACCTTCAGAGGTGAGCAATTCTGCCATTTCTCTGGTTTTTTTCAAGCCTGGCATACGATATTCAGTATGACCGAAGTCTTTAATCGACTTCCAACGACCACCCCAAGTTAAACCAACTGATTCAGCAACTTGACCATATAACTCATAGCCTCTCATCGCCCATGGGTCGCGTTCAGTGATGACCACTTTACCATTTCGTTTAAATGCCACATCGGCAGCCAGTCCAAATTGATGATAGCTTTGATAACTTCTAGCACGTGTTGTATTTGGATTTCCTGCCAGCATATTCTGACGAGCAGGACTACGATAGCCTTCTAATAAGACCAGCTCGTAGCCATACTGTTCCTTCATAATCTTAAAGACCATGAGTAAACGTTGCTTATAACGTGGATTCATCTTATCCCATTTTCGGTCAACCATACTGCTATCCAATGCACCATGAGAATGTACGATTGGTGCTTCTATCTGTGATGCATCCACTGAACCGCTGTGTTGAGCAAGGTATTCTTGTTCGATTCGTGTCGCTTCGATAAGTGCATCATGAATCAGTGTTACATCAACTTCGGGAGGCGGGCTCAGTATTTCACCATTGAGTAAGGCATAAACTTGAGGGTCTGTTTCTTTTAAATACTCAGCTTCGATACGCGTTGAATTAATAGGGCGAGTGAATGCAAAGATAAGAATACTGGCAAATAAAAAGAAACCCGCAATTAAAATCCACCACTGTTGTAGATGCCAATGGGATTGAAGTCTTTCAGGTGCCGCCGCTTGATGCATGTTTTCTGCAAACTGCATGGCATTGACGATTTTTTTTCGACTACTCGGAAGTAGCGACTGTAATAATTGTGTGCATTTAGAGCGCAGCTCATAAGACATTAACAATGTCAGTGTTACAGCGACGAAAATAAAGCAGAAAGAAACAAACCAAATCATTGGCTATTTCAGTTCATTGACAGAAAATGGTCGTTGGGTCACATTGATTTGTACCGTGGCTTGAGGTGCTTCTGTTTCAGGTTCTACTTCCTTGGTAGTATCGGTCTTGGTTGGTTGAGTTGTTATTTTAGTTAATTTGTCACTCACCGATGTTTGCCCATTTTTGTTCGTGTTGGGCTTTGGTGTTACGGGTTGAGCTGTTTTTCCAGTATTCTGCGCACTGGCAAAGGGCGAGGCTGGTTGAGCAGTATTTACAGGCGGCACCACAGCATGTTGGAAGAATTTATTTAAATCACTACTTTGTGGTTGAGTAAAACTATTATCGTCGTCAGGCTCTGTACTTTCTTGAGGCACAAACTCTATCACTTGAGTGCTTTGAGCATCTTGCTGAACATGGGTTGGGGGTGACAACAATTCTTCAATCTGCTGAGCTTCCTGTACCTCATGCTGGGATTGAGCTTTAAAAAATATAAAAAATATCAATAGACTACAGATGATTCCTGCAAGAAATCCGATGAGTAAATAAATTACAGGTGATAAATTCTTTTTTTTATTCGTCTGTAATATGCGTAAAGAGGTAGGTCTTTCCTGAATCATGTTGCATCAACTAAGGTAAATGGATCGTGATATGTGCTTCTTCCGCTGGTGCTGAAATCACATTCTGATAAGGAGCTAAAGCACTCTGATTTTGTTGGGATAACATGAACTTTAACCCTGCAAAGGTCAGTGCAGCAAATATCAATAAAAAGATTAAAATCCAGAAAAATGGTAGTTCATGATGGATAATATGTTTAATTTGATCAGGAATCGCTGCAAAAGGTGAAAAGGCAGCTTTTTTACCTTTCAGATAATCAATTTCATCACCGACACGTGCGACCAGATGATTTAAACTTTCGACTGATTCAAGTCTATATTTCCCTTGAAAGCCCAACAGTAAACAATAATGAAAAATTTCAAGTGCGGCTAAACGTTCCTTACCACGACTTCGTAGTTGTTCTAAGATCTCAAAAAAGCGATAACCTGCTAATTGCGAACCAAACAAGCTGAGTTGTAGCGGGCTGACCAACCACGTATTTTGCAAGTTGAAGTAGGCGGCATCTTGTTGAGTGGCGATGGTTTCATCGATCAATGCACAAAATGCATATTTAGCATCATGAATATCATCACTTGAAAATTGAAGTCGTTTGGCTTGCTGCTCAAAACGATTTAATAAATCTAAAATTTTAGTACGGAAATCACTGGGATTTGAGGGAATATAACGATTACGAATTAAAAATACCAAATAGAATCCGTCATGCAGCAGATCTATCAAATTTGTGGTTTGAGATTTATTTTGCGGAAGATTGGTCGTAGGTAAACCAGAACCAATTTTCCCATCATCAAATAAAGAGGGTATGCCCGTCGGATGTTGAGTCATCATTGTTCTCTTAGGTATTCATTACGGCAATAAGTTCAATCGTGATATCTTGAAAACCAGCAGGTACATATACACAAATAGTTTCTGATTCAAGCATCTGTTGATACAATTCGTGGTGTGGCTCAATCTCAAAGTAACTTACACCTGAGCGGACTGGGATCGCTGTTGGAACTTGCATTAAATGGTGCAATGGTACGGCTGGTAAAGCAGCAACCACACGTTTTTCAACATCAATGGTACTCCCCACTTTAAATCGTAATGGCACGATTTGAATCAGCTCATGGGTTTGCATCATGCTACTTGAAACAGCAATATACAGACGCGTATCGCGTGTGATTTTATCTGACTCAAGACTACCCACCCAATAAGATGGTCGAATTTCTTTCAACGCAATATTGAAGTAACGGTTGGAAATAATGGTATCTAATAGATCTCTTAAAATAACATCCAGTTGTTGGAAACTATCTTGAAGTTGGTGATGTTTGTAGTGCGGTAAGTGATCGACGTCATAATTGGTGGAAAAGGTTAGTAATGATCCCGTTAAACGTAACATCTCGGAAAATAAACGCTCAGGGTGAATCAGTGGATACTGTAATAAATGATTCAAACCAGCATAAGCGGTGTTGAGTGCATTAATGAGCCAAAATGAGACAATATCCCCAGAACGGAACTCAATCAGTTTTTGTTCATTTTCTCGGTTACTGCTTTGAATGGTTTTGATCTTGGCTTTAATGACATTGAGTGTTCGTTTTAAGTTGCTGGTTAAGGCTTCTGACGCTGCAATGTGCAAAATGGGCGGAATGAATTTCTGGTCCAATTCAAAAGTACCTGAGCTTTGGCGTTTTAATTTGCCAACGGCTAGATATAAGAAACCATCGAGATTCTGACTCGGCTGAATATGCTGTTCAAGCAGTTTAAACTCGGCGCGACGACGCAGTAAGCTGAGGTCTGCGGGACTGGCATCGGTAAATAAATCGTGGGTTTCAGCTAAATAATTATGATAGCGACTGGAAAGTGAGTGATTTCCATCAGCGATATTTTTCTTGTTGGCTTGTAAAATAGGTAAGGCAAGATAAACGATCATTTCACCTTTTAGATTTAAGTCATCCAATAAGAGTGGCTCAGGGAGTAGATCTTGTGCAGGCGCATGATAAATCTCGCCATCTTGCCAAATGATCTCGACTTCTTCTAAAGCCAAAATATGGGTTGAAAGTTGAACTTGATCAAACCTGAGTTTTTGTACACCATAAGCATAAGGAACCAAGGCTCGAACGGTATGGTTTAAACGCTGCTCATGATAAGTATCTTGAATTTGGAAATGCTGCGGACGTAAAAATAAGCCTTCGCCCCAAAGAATTTTTTCTGCTTTAAACATATCAATTTACCAGTAATTATTCGTATTCATTCTTTGGCTGAACGCCGAGCATGTCTTGCACCATTTGTAATGGATGTTCATCTTTAATGACTTGGCTTAACCATTCATGTAGTGGCATTTGACTCCATTTAATTGTCTTTTGCAGCATATAACTCACGGGGCTGTGTGGTTCATTTTTTTGAAAATAAGTGGCAATTTCTTGTAGCACCTGCATGGCTTGCTCACGATTTTCAACATGAGATTGAACTTGCGGTTGAAAAGACAGTTGATTGTGAGTCATTGGAGCCTGAGCCGTAACGGGTTGAGTTGTGGGTATACTTGGTGTTTCGACGTTGCTTGTGTTTTGCGGTATAGGTTGTTCAAAATGCTCAGTTTTATAGATCTTTTTGAGGCTGATATGAATCGTATCCAAGCTTGAATCAATCGCTGCAAAACTTGGTGAATCTAAACCTAATAAGCCATCCAAAACATTTTTAAGCACAGACCATTGCTGAAGGATGTCATTAAAATGTTGATAGTTTTGATATTGAAAGTTTTTATCTGTATTTAATAAAGCCTGTTCGAATTGTTCTAATTCAGTGTGACTATTGGCACTGTCATAATCATCACTTTGCTTACGACGAATGTTTTCATGGTAGAGAAAATTGTCATAATCGAGCAAATGATAAAAAGGGGAGTGATCAATGAGCGAGACTTTTTTAATGAGTAATGGTAACTGGTTAATCAGCCCCTGCAATAAACCAATGCGTTGGTCAAGATCATCATCCTCAACTTCTGGGTGTATCGTTAGCCAGTATTGTTCAAGTAAGCGATGGCTTAGTTCTAGGCTTTTGGCAACACCTGAAAAACCGTAAAGATTTGCCCACGCCTCAGAAAGCCACGTAAGCAATCGAATATCTTTACTTTTAGATTGCAGCAAATCAATAGAGGTGGATGCAACAAAATCCCAATCAGCTTGTTTAGGTTCGGTGACCCAATCACCTTGATCAAGTAAAAGATCATCTTGAGTTTTCGCTTTTTTAATGCTGTGAAACTCATTGGAAAAAGAATAATCTTCACCACAAGGCGATTGCTCATGAATTGGTGTAAGTAAAGGGGATATGTCCATATTCATAACAATTGGGGCTCAATCTCAAGAATCTTAAACGTCAGCTTTTGCTTTTTTACTCGAACGCTTTCTAGTTCCTTTTTCAACAGGATCTAATTGATAGCTAATATCTTCATCTTTGACATCGATAATGATGAGTTTCGGTAGTTTATGCTCAGCCAAAGCAACCAAAATTTCAGTTGCAAGCGAAGGTAATACGGTCGAGTTTAGGATATTGTCCACATTTCGAGCACCGCTATCAACTTCAGTACAACGGTTCAACAGGAGTTCAACGAGGTCTTCGGAATATTGAACCTTAGTGGCATATTGCTTTTCGATTCTAGAAACAATCTTACCCAGTTTATGTTTAATGATTCTGACCAATAATTCATCGTGTAATGGGAAATAAGGTACGATCCGCATACGACCAATAAAGGCGGGCTTAAATTGTTTATACAAACTTGGTTTTAAGTGTTCCAGTAAGTCTTCAGCGTTTGGCCACTCTTCAACAGGTTGGTTTAAGCAAGCCTGCATAATGGCACTTGAGCCAGTATTTGAAGTGAGTAAGATAGTTGTGTTTTTAAAATCAATGATACGGCCTTCACCATCTTCCAATGTTCCTTTATCAAATACTTGGTAGAAAAGTTCTTGTACATCACTATGCGATTTTTCGATTTCATCCAATAACACAACACTATATGGGTTGCGGCGGACAGCTTCCGTGAGCACACCACCTTGACCGTAGCCAACATAGCCAGGAGGCGCACCTTTTAAAGAGGAAACGGTATGTGCTTCTTGATATTCAGACATATTGATGGTGATTAAGTGTTGTTCGCCACCATAAAGCTCATTGGCTAAAGCCAATGCTGTTTCTGTCTTCCCTACACCACTCGGTCCAACCAACATAAACACGCCTTGGGGTTTATTTGGATCTTCTAATTTGGCTTTAGAGGTTTTAATGCCTTGCACCAATTGTGTAAGCGCATAATCTTGCCCCATGACTCGCTCAGCCAATTTATCCTCAAGCGTTAAAATTTGCTTGATTTCATCATTGACCATATTTCCAACAGGAATACCTGTCCAGTCAGAAATAATTTCATTAATAATTCGAGGTGTTACTCGTTCAAAGACCAAAGGACTTTGTCCTTGAAGTTGGGTTAAATCAGTTCTTAAAGCGGAGATCTGATTTTTGGTCTCAGTGTGTTCATCTTGAGCATTTAATTGTTGGATTTGTTTCACCAAGGCAAGCTCTTGTTGCCATCGGATTTCAATTGCTTGTATTTCACTGTCTAGCGTTGACAGTTCTTGGTTGAGCAGCTCTAAACGCTCATGATGGATCGGGAACTGTTGATGTTCATGCGTTAAAATTTGCTGTTCTAATTTCAGATTGTGTTGTTGAGCTTTGAACTGGTCAAGAATGACCGGCTGGGCATTTTGAGTTAATGCCACACGAGCCGCAGCAGTATCTAATACGCTAATCGCCTTGTCGGGGAGTTGACGTCCACTGATATAACGATGAGAAGCCTGAACCGCAGTCACAATTGCTTGATCATCAATATGTAAGTTGAAATGGTTTTGCATGACAGGAATCATGGCACGTAGCATATCGATGGCAACTTCTTCGGTTGGCTCTTCTACTTTGACCACTTGAAAGCGACGACTTAGGGCAGCATCTTTCTCAAAATACTGTTTGTATTCAGCCCACGTTGTTGCCGCTATCGTTCTTAATTCACCACGCGCTAAGGCGGGTTTGAGTAGATTGGCGGCATCATTTTGTCCCGCTTGGCCGCCAGCACCGATGAGTGTATGTGCTTCATCAATAAATAAAATAATTGGGTGGGTGGACGCTTGAACCTCTTGAATCACTTGTTTTAAGCGATTTTCAAACTCACCTTTAACACTTGCGCCCGCCTGTAATAGACCCATGTCTAACACATGCAGTTGTACATTTCTAAGTGCTTCGGGGACTAAACCTTGGGCGATTTTTAATGCCAGACCTTCAACAACGGCAGTTTTACCTACCCCTGGTTCACCTGTCAAAATAGGATTGTTCTGCCGACGACGCATCAAGATGTCGAGCATTAATCGAATTTCGAATTCTCGCCCAATAACAGGATCAATTTGTCCATTTTGTGCTTTTATGGTCAAGTTGATGGTGTATTGATCTAAGGCAGGGGTCTTTACTGTGGTTGTAGTTGCTGGTTTTTCCTGTTGTGCTTCAGTTGATGCTGTGGGCACTTCAATTTGAGATTGCTCGCTGCTCTGACCACAAATATCTAGAAACTTGTGTTTCA
The DNA here is from genome assembly GCF_022549355.1 of Acinetobacter sp. NIPH 2699. Lineage (GTDB taxonomy): Bacteria > Pseudomonadota > Gammaproteobacteria > Pseudomonadales > Moraxellaceae > Acinetobacter. The sequence continues at coordinate 246,077 of NZ_JAKZGL010000004.1, read as the reverse complement.
TCGTATCAATTGGGAACAGCTCAAATAAACTAGATGCTCTGAAGGCAATTTGTTGTAAATCAGGGGCTGTTAACAATGCAATGATTAAATGACTACTCCGAATCAGCGGTGTTTGTTCAGCGGATGCTAACAACCATGCTTGTTCAAATAGCTTAACGATTGATTTTGCAAATATTGGAGTGCGTGTATTGCCTTTGGGTAAAGAAGCAATTGTTTCTTTTAAATCATGAGTTAAAGCATCTGCGGAAATATTATTTTTTTGTAATAAAATAAGTAAATCATTCACTGGACTTTGATTTAGTAATTCTACAAATAAATGCTCAATTTCAATCTCATAATTCAATTGATTAATGCAGTAATTGGCAGATTTTTCTAATGCAGCACGAGTAGGAGGTGATAGTTTTGTAATTAAAACCTTTAAATTACTCATTTATTACTCACAATAATTTTGAATATCAAGCCCCGCTAAGTCAGTTCAGACTTGATATTGTTGTTATATCTAAAATATATTTTCTAAATAAAATCAAAAACTTAGCTTTACTCTGTCTGAGTGTACAGATTATTCTACAACAAAATATATTAATTTTAAATAGAAAGGGAGTACTATTCTTGAAAAATATTTGCATAATATAATCAAAATAATTTAATAATGTTATAAAACGTAATTAGTATTGACTTTCTATGTGGTTTTTTTGTTAAATTCGCGACAATGTTCTAGGTGCACAAAATTGACGAGTAAGAGGGTTTTTTAAACAATAATTGTCGACTCTTCAATTATATAAGTTAAATAATTATGAGGCATATTTTGAAAAAAGGTATTGTAGTATCAATTCTTTGTATGGTTATGGGTAGTTTGGCTTACGCAGATGATCAAGAAACAAAAAGTGTTGATCCAGAAGCCAATCTGACTGATCAAAAAATAAAACCAGTGAAGTTAAAAAGAAAATGTATTAAACAAAATCCATTGGTTGCGGGTCAAACAGATCAAGCGCTATTGAAAATTTATCAGCAAGTTTGTGATAAATCGAATGCTAGTCAGGTCAATGATTTATTGGCTCAAGCAGCGATGAGAATGTACGAGTTAAAACAGCCGATGAATGCTTTGACGTTGGCTAGTGAATTGCAGCAGAAAAATATTCAAGGTTCGATGTTAACTGATGTCACTTTTTTAGCGAGTGTTGATATCGCAAATCAGGCCTTACAACATATGCGCACTGATGAAATGCGTTATCTCAGTACTGATTTAACCTATCCACCTGCTAAACAGTTAAGTGAGAATATTCGAACAGCATTACCTGCACCTGTGATCACGACCAAAGCAGTAGAAGAAGCGCCTAAAAAAGAAGCTCGAAGCACCAATACAGCCAACCGACGTGCCGTGAGTCAGCCTAAAAGAACCACTGCTGCACCGCGTAACACCACCACACAGACTACTGCGCCAGCAAGTCGTCCAACAACCACAACACCAAGTGCTGTTCGACCGACAGGTACGAATCCATTCGCTTCGTTGAAAAAATAATCAAGGGTATACAGTTATGGCAAAAAGAGAAAGTGTACAGAAAAAATTGCAACGCATTCGTCCTCCTCGTGTGCAGTTAACTTACGATGTTGAGGTGGGTGATGGTAAAGAGTCTAAAGAGTTGCCATTTGTCGTTGGGGTTATGGGAGACTTTTCTGCTGCTTCAGAGCTTGAAAAGACGAAATTAAAAGACAAGAAATTCATCAATGTTGATTTAGACAATATTGATGAGGTGATGGAGTCTCTAGCACCAAGAGCGGCATTTCAAGTTGAGAATACATTGACTGAAGAGGGCGGACGTATGTCTGTCGATTTAACCTTTAACTCAATGGAAGATTTTAGACCTGAGCAAGTTGTACAACAGGTTGATCCTTTGCGTAAATTGGTTGCAGCGCGTGAACGTTTAACTGACCTTCGAAATAAAATTTCGAATAGTGAACGTTTAGAAGATTTATTAGATGAAGTGCTAAAGAATACGGATCAAATACGCCAACTTAGTGCGGAGGCAGAAAATGAGTAATTTACAAGCTGCAACTGTATCAAATGTAGAAGCTGAATCAGCAAATTTGCTCGATTCGATCGTTGAGCAAAGTCGTATTGCGCGTAATGATGACGAGCATGTTCGTGCTAAAAGTTTGATTGGCGAGTTAGCCAAAGAAGTGATGGCGGGGACAATCACCGTTTCAGAAAATATGACCTTATCGATTGATAAACGTATTGCTGAAATTGATGCTTTAATTTCAAAGCAGCTCAGTGAAATCATGCATCATGAGCAGTTTCAGAAAATTGAATCAACTTGGCGTGGACTCTACTATTTCTGTCAAGAAACACCTTCTCACTCAATGATTAAGATTCGTATGTTAAATACGACCAAAAAAGAGTTAGTGAAGGACTTTCAGGGTGCAACCGATTTTGATCAAAGTACTTTGTTCAAAAAGATTTATGAAGAAGAGTATGGCTCATTTGGTGGCGCGCCATATGCTGCGTTAATCGGTGATTTTGAGTTTGATCGCACGCCGTCTGATATGTATTTATTAGAGCAAGTTTCACATGTCGCAGCGGCAGCCCATGCGCCGTTTATTTCGGCTGCAAGTCCAAATATTTTAGGTCTTGAATCATTCACCGATATTGATCGTCCACGCGATGTTTCAAAAATCTTTGAGACTGCAGAATATGTGCAATGGCGCTCTTTCCGTGATAGTGAAGACTCACGTTATGTTGCCCTTACTATGCCGCATGTTCTAGGGCGTTTGCCTTATCATCCGAAAGAAGGCACAGCGACGGAAGGCTTTAATTTCATCGAAGCGGTCACGGGCGAAGACCATAATGATTATTTATGGATGAATGCAGCTTATGCCTTTGGTACACGTTTAACCAATGCGTTTGATGCGCATGGTTGGTGTGCAGCCATTCGTGGTGTTGAGGGTGGTGGTTTAGTTGAAGGCTTGCCAGTACATACCTTTAAAACCTCAGATGGTGAAGTTGTCTTCAAATGCCCAACTGAGATTGCGATTACGGATCGCCGCGAAAAAGAATTGAGTGACTTGGGTTTCATCCCATTGGTTCACTGTAAAAATACAGATTATGCGGCTTTCTTTGGTGCGCAATCTGCACAGAAGCCTAAGAAATATGATAGTGATACTGCAAATGCGAACTCAGCACTTTCAAGTCAGATCCAGTACATCATGGCTGTCTCACGTATCGCACATTACTTAAAAGCAATGATGCGTGACAAGGTGGGAAGCTTTGCATCAGCAGGCAATGTTGAAGCATTTTTAAACGAATGGCTCTCACAATATGTTTTGCTTGATGATGGTGCATCTCAAGAAGCGAAAGCACAATATCCGCTTCGTGAGGCATCAGTAAAGGTTGTAGAAGATCCTGCTCAGCCAGGTCACTACAAATCGGTGGTCTTTTTAAGACCGCATTTCCAGCTGGATGAGTTGTCAGTTTCTTTGCGACTCGTGACTGAACTACCACAGTCCTCAAATTAAAAAATGAGATCAGCCAAAAGGGACTGTAGACAGATGACAGATGCTTGCGCCTGAAGTGTCAACAGACCCTAAAATAACTTTAAATAAACAGAGGTGAATTTTAAATGAAAGATATATACGTTGAGTTTCGTGGCAAATACAAGGTAGACGGAGAGTCACGTGACTCTGAGCACAAAGGTTGGCTAGAAGTTAACTCTTGGTCTCACAAAATTCGTCAGCCTAAGTCTGCGACTTCAAGTAGTGTTGGGGGGCATACTGCTGAACGTGTTGAGCATGAAGATATGATTTTCCTTAAAGATTTGGATGCAACAAGTCCTAAACTTTGGGAAGCATGTTCTGCTGGTTATACCTTTGATGAAGTACAGATTGATTTTTATCGTGCAAACGGTGATAAACGTATCAAGTACTTACAAATTAAATTGAAGCACGTTTTAGTTTCAAGTGTGACTCCGATTGTAAATGAAGAGGGTGTCCCAACTGAACAGTTTGGTTTGAAATATGCTGCTGTTGAGTGGACATATAACCAACAAGATATTAACGGTACTGCGAAAGGTGCTGTTACTAAGAAATGGTCGCTTTCTAACAACACAGCATCATACGCTGCATAATTAGAATCGTGATTTTTCATAGAGGTTAATGATTCATTAACCTCTATTTCCCTTATCTTTTTGTTTTATAAAAAATGAATTTAGATCATTTATATCCATATGGGTTTAGGTCAACATTGTTTGATCGCTTATTACCTGAGCATGAAGATTATTTAAGGGGATTGTCGATTCAACAATTACGAGAGTCGGTAGCTCGTGATTTGGAGGATCTACTCAATACCAGAATTGCGCAGTTTGATACGGATATGGATGAATTTCCTCTCGCAAAGAAATCTATTTTGCAGTTTGGGATCATTGACTTCGTCGGGCTTTCAACCGCAAATCCATTGGATCGCGATAAAATTTGTCAGTCGATTGAGCGGTCGATTGCAGCCCATGAACCAAGGTTGAGGCAGATTAAAGTCGAAATGTTATTAGATGGGCATAACATGGGGGCATTGTGTTTAAGTATTCAAGCTTACTTAAATATACATCCTTTATATGAGCCGGTTTTTTTTGATGCGTTATTAAAACCGACAACACAACAATATGTTATTTCTGCAAGAGCTTAGCGTGAGAGAACTGTGATAGAACAACTTTTACCGTATTATGAAAAACAATTACAAGAGTTCGGTCAACAATCTAGAGAGTTTGCGCAGAAGTATCCAAAGATTGCTCAACGATTATCACTGAACCAAGAACAAATTGATGATCCTCATATTGAGCGGTTAATTCAGGCTTTTTCATTAATTTCGGCGCGGATTGATAAAAAATTAGCAGATAGCTATGACGTATTTACTTATTCGTTATTTGAGGTGATGTTTCCTCAATATCTGCGTCATTTCCCAGCTTGCTCTGTGGTGAGCTTCGAAGATATTAATAAAATTAAACAGCTAACATCCCCTCATCTTATTCCTCAAAAAACCGCATTAAGATCACGTAGTTTTAAAGGGGTGCAATGCGAATTTAATACCACCAATGACGTTCGGCTCTTACCCATTGCTTTAACTGAGTTGGATTTTCAGACTTCACCAAGCACCCATATGCATTTGAATCAGAATGCAACCTTAAGTTTGAAGTTTGAAGTGTTTAATGATGCTCAGCATTGCGTACTTGAAGAAAAACTACCGATATATTTAGATGCAATTTCAAATTTTCCACTGCAAGTTCTAGACAGTATTTTTCGCAAAGAAACGGCTTTTTCAGTGCGTGTTGGATCGCGTATTGTGGAGATTCCCAATCCCTTTATGGTGATGGGTTTTACTGAACAAGAAAGTTTACTCCCTGTTGATCAGCATACACATCATGCTTATCGTTTATTGATGGAATATTTTTGTTTTCCTGAAAAATTTAATTATTTGAATCTCGATTTAAGTCAGTTGAAAGGTATATTGCAACAACAGCCGAGTTTTGAAATTTTGATTCATCTTAAATTGAATCTGAATGATCAGGCAGTGGTACGTAATTATTCAGAATTGAATATCGCAAATTTCAAATTGTTTACCACACCAGCGATTAACTTGTTCGAAAAACAGGCTGAACCACAAAAGATCGCCCATACTCAACTGCAATATCCACTTGTGACAGATGCACATCATCCTGAGCTATATCAGGTGTATTCAGTGGTTGAAATGAATATGGTGCGAGAAAAAACCAATCAGGAACAAAGCTATCTGCCGGTGCTCCCTTTCTTCGCGATGAGTCATTACCATAACGATCATGTGCAGTTTTTTTATGCATTAAATTATATTCCATCTTCCAATAAAACGATGCAAATGGGATATTCAATTGTTTCCAAGCATTTAAAGCCTTATGAAATAAAATCAGATTTTATTAGCACCAAGTTGTTGTGTTCAAATGGTGATCTACCGCATGAGGCTTTGGGCCAGAGTAATAATATCTTAAATCTCAATGATAGCAGCTTGGCTCGACGTGCTTTGATTCTCAAACGTCCAACGTCTCCTTTTGAGTTTGATAAAAATAAAAATGAACAGTGGCGGATTATTTCACATTTATCATTGAACACTTTGGCCTTGATGAAAGGCGATGCACTCAGTCATGTCAAAGAATTGTTGGCTTTATATAATTTGCCGCATTCAAAAGAAAATATTTTATTGATTGATGCATTGAAAACATTGAATTTTTCAACGACCAATAAACTGGTGAATGCGAAACCATTTCCGATGTTTATAAGGGGCGTGAAAGTAGAGTTAGGGGTGAATCGTAGCGTATTTAGAGGGCATAGTTTATATATTTTTAGTCAGCTACTGAGCCATATTTTTAATCTTAAAGTCCAGATCAATAGTTTTGTCGATGTGGTTGTTAAAGACAGTCTTAACCAACAGGAGATATACCAATGCGTTCAGAACGTTGGTGGCAAGACGCTTCTGTAGTTGATCAGCTCTTTAATAAGGCGGGTACTTTTGAGTTTATCCAGTCAGCTCGGCTATTACGGCATGTGCCGCACTCAGCTGTCTCTCGAAATTGGTCAGAAGATTTTAAGTTTGAAACATCGTTCAGCTTAAGCTTTCCTGCGACGGAAATTGAAGAGCTGCGCTATCAAGACGAACGTATTTATTTGACTAATCTTGTTGTGGGCTTAACGGGTACGCAAGGTGCACTACCTTATACCTATACCAATAAATTAAAACAAAGTTCCAGACAGCAACGACTCGAAGCCAAAGAATTTTTGGGATTGTTCAATCATACGTTGACTGCGAAATATGTGGATGCAAGCCTGACTTACAATTTACCGATACGCTATGAAATCGAACAGGATAATCACTATCTCGATATTCTCCATGCTTTAAATGGTTATATTAGTTCTCAGCATGAGCAGCAGGATTTAGAAGAATATTTTGCGGAGTTCTCTGGCTTGATGCAAGGGCAGAACAATACCGCGCATGCCTTGAAAACTGTATTGACTTGTATGTTTAATGAGCAGGTACATATTCAGGAGTTTGTGAAAGAACAATTCCAGTTGGGTGAAGAACAGAAGACCAGTTTAGGTGGAAAAAATCCAAGTTTGTTGGGCGTGAATACTTTTTGTGGCGATACGGTACAACAAATTGATGGAAAGATTGAAATACAAATTGGCCCATTAAAACGTGAACAATATTTGGCTTTTTTACCAGAACAGCCATTAAATAAAAAATTGAAGCATTTGATCCAAACTTGGTGTAGTCCAACTTTGTTTATCGATGTTCGATTGATCTTGGATAAAAATGAAATTAGCCCCATCGGTTTGAATTCCACTCATGAAATTGGATTAGGGCAAGGGGCATTTTTAATGCCATCCACACAAGTACAACATAACCTTGAAACGCGTTATGCACTGTTAGGGGCGGCATAATGATTAAGAAGATTATTGCAATATTTATCAGTTGTTTCATCTTGGTTGGATTGATCGTTATTTATTTTTGGCGTGATACACAATTCCAGCCAGAGTCCAATGATCTGATTCGCTACTTTGTATTATTACCTCTGTTTATTACAGCAGTGCTGATTTCACCATGGTTGATTTATCAGGCTTATCAAAAGTATAAAGATAAAAAACAACAGGCCTTAGCCAATGAGCAAGGTCAAAATGTGGATGCTATTGAGCCACAACCAGTTCAAAAAAGTACATGGTTAGAGCTGAACATTTATGCTTCAGGAACATACAGTGCGTTAGGTGAAAATGATTCGACGCTTGAAGGCATCAAAATGCTAGCAGGTCCTCTGTTGGATCGTAATTTATCGGGTTCGCACGGATTGCCAGTTTTGTCTTATCGTATTGAGGCACTGGATCAATTGCTCAGTGAAGAGAGCACTGAGAATATGCAATTTGCAACGATGCGACAACAGCGAATCATGTTGCTTATTCATCATCAGATTCAACAGCATAATGAACTTTTGAGTACGATTTCAGATCATTTAAAACATTCGAGTTTGTTTTATGAAAGTCAGAATTTGCATGAATATCGTATGCATCCTGCTTGGATTGATCCCACTGCGTCGAGTGATGAAGAAACTGAATTAAAACAGATTGAACAGGTCTATCGTTTAGATAAGCTTAACTTGCATATTCTGCTGTCTGAGGATGTGATTCACACTTGGAATGATCAAAGTAGCCATCAAAGTCTTCAAGCCATTTTCTATGATTTAGGGATCATCCCTCAAAAGTTTCATATTGAATATCATTTCATCAGTCGATCATCTGTAGATCAGCATGTGATGGAGTTATTTGACCGAATCCAAAAGCAACCACACGAAATTACATTGATCATTGCCGCTGATTCTGAGCTTGATCAAGATATTATTGATGAAAAGAGCTGGGGCAAAAGTGCATATACGCCTGCTGAATTTGTGAGCAGTTATTGTGTTGCATCCCCAGCGGTTGAGATAGAACAGTTACAACCTTTAAAAACATTAAAGCTTGTATCAAATCAAAATAATTTAAAGCAAATTTTTGATGAGCTAGATATTCATGATTTACCACAATATGAGGATGAGGCGCCTTTTGTCTTGGTGGTTGAAGATGGTTCTGATGTCAAGGTTGTCAAAAAACTAGAGCAGTTTTTTGCACAAAGTCCTGTTGAACCACATCACTATCTTTATTGCCAACCGATGGCTGGGCACACTCAAAACGTCGCAAAAGTTTTTGGATTGATGTTAGGGGCACAGCTTCCAGATCCACAGGTTGCTTTTGTGTATAGCCAAGATTTAAAAGCATTTATTCAAACTTTTTCTGATCAGGAAAGAGTCGCAATTGCTGATTGATTAACTTTTTAAGAATTCGAGAACTCAATGTACATCATTTTAGGTTATCTGTGGCAGTACATCACCAATCCTAAAGCAATTATTGCCTTGTCTTTATTTGTGGCACTTATTTCTTCCTATTCGGTTATTCCGCGTCATATTTTTTGGGCTTTGGCTGCAACCTATGTACTGGGCTTAATCATCTATGGCATTTATTGGTTAATCCAAAGAAAACGCCATGCTGCGCAGGGTGAGGAATTGGCCAATGCGATTGAGCAAGAAAGTAGTGCTGAACATGGTCAACAAAAAGATAAGGCTGAATTACAGTTAATCCATCAGCAGATGAAAGAATCGATTCAGCTGATTCGTAAATCAAAATTAGGCGACAAAAAAGGCAATGCTGCGTTATATGAGTTACCTTGGTATATGGTGATTGGTAATCCAGCAGCAGGAAAGAGTTCTGCTATTTATAATTCAGGGTTAAAGTTTCCTTTTGAAGAAACACATCAAAGAATGGTCTCTGCTGGTTTGAGTGGGACACGTAATTGTGATTGGTTTTTCTCTACTGAAGGGATTCTACTGGATACAGCGGGACGTTATTCGGTTTATTCAGAAGATCATTCTGAATGGTTAGGCTTCCTCAATATTTTAAAGAAAAACCGTTCAAAAGCGCCTGTGAATGGCTTGATTGTGATTGTGAGTATTGCTGAGTTAGTCAGCCAGAGTCCTGAAAGTTCATTGAAACTGGCCAAAAACTTACGTGCGCGTATTCAAGATTTGACTGAAAAACTGGAAGTTGTGGTTCCTGTCTATTTGATTTTTTCTAAAATGGATTTGATTGCTGGGTTTACTGAGTTTTTTGATTGTTATGAATCGCAAGAATACAATCAAGCTTGGGGAGCGACTTTACCTTATGAGCAGAATTCCTCACAAAATGCTGTCGAATTGTTTGATAAACATTACACCTTGCTTTATGACGGTTTGAAAAGCGTGAGTACGACGCATCTGAGTCGTCGTCATTCACAAAATATCTCGCCAAGTGTCATGACATTCCCATTGGAATTCAAAACATTAAAGCCAGCACTTAAGAGCTTTATTGGTACTTTATTTGAAGATAATCCATATCAGTTCCAACCGGTATTTCGTGGTTTCTATTTCACCAGTGCTTTGCAGGAAGGTGTTATTGAAAGCCCGATGACAGAGAACATTGCGCAAGAGTTTCAGCTTGAGCATGTCCAAAATGGTACAGAAGACGGTATCACACCATCTGTTGCGCCAAATCATGGTTATTTTTTACAGGGATTGTTCTCGAATGTCATTTTGCGAGATAAGGATTTAGTTAAACAGCACATTAACCCAGCTAAAAAACGTCAACGTTATATTGCATTTATCGGGGCATTGGTGGGTGTTTCACTGATATTGGGAGTATGGGTCTGGTCATATCGTAATAATCAACAATTGATTAGCGATGTACAGGCAGATTTAGATAAAGTTGTGCATTTAGAAAAGACATCTGGAGGACAACTCTCCACTCAACTTGAATCTTTGTTGATATTACAAGAGCGTCTACAACAACTGGATGAGTTCGCTAGCAATCGCCCGCTCAAATTTAGTTTTGGCTTATATCAAGGCAATCAATTGCGTGAAAGTTTAAAAGCTGAATACTTGAAAGGGATCAAGCAGATTGTGTTGACACCGACACAGCAAAATATCGCGCAATATCTTCAACGTGTTAAAAACAATGAAACAACGTTGAAAGAAAATCATGTCAATGTCGAAATCAAGCAGGTCGCTAAAACGCAGCAGTATTTAGAGCCATCTGATAGTAATCCGCAAGATGCTTATAATGCGCTTAAGGCTTATCTGATGATGAGCAATCCTGAATATATGGACAGCAGTCACCTGAGTGATCAAGTCTCACGTTTCTGGCGTTCTTGGTTAGATAGCAATCGTGGGCAAATGCCACGTGGTGAGATGATTCAAGATGCGGAAAAAATTCTTTCCTATGCAATGACCTTAGCAAATCAAAGTGGTTTTCCTATTTTGGAAACTGATGCACAAGTGGTCGATCAAACTCGTCAAGTATTGTTGTCTGTTGTTCAAGGGATGCCAGCACGTGATCGTGTTTATAATGAAATCAAAATGCGTGCTGCAGTTCGTTTCCCTGCTGTGACCGTTGGTCAAATTGTCGGGGAGCAAAATCGAAGTATTGTATTGGGCAGTTATGCATTGCCAGGTGTTTTCACTCAGAAAGCTTGGGATGAATATGTTGAAAAAGCGATTGATGATGCCGCAAATAAACCAACTGACAGTAAAGATTGGGTATTGAATAGCCGTCAATCGGACGATCTCACTTTCTCTGGTAGCCCAGAGCAGATTCGAAAACAATTGGTCGCATTGTATAAGCAAGAATATGTCGCGGAATGGAAAAAGTTCCTGAATGGTATTCATTATGCAAAAGCGGATCAGTTTAGCCAACAGGTCAAAAATATTGATGTGCTAGGCGAACCACAAAATTCACCAATTCGTGTGTTATTGCAACGTATTGCAATTGAGACCAATTGGGACAATCCAATTGTACAAGCGGAACTGGCGATACCCGAAAAAGGCTTTATTGCGTGGTTCAAACGTAAAGTCTTGAAGAACTCTGATGATCAGCGTGCTATTCAAGCCATGAATAAAGCTCAGGGTGCAATTTCGCAAGAGTACCAAATGTTTTATCAATTGGTCCGTAAACGAGATGATTTACAAGACAAGTCACTTTTTGATGAGTACATGAATAATCTCGCGCAGGTGCGTAGTAAATTTAATGATCTAAAAACGGCTGGTGAAATTGGACCAAGTGCGATGGCATTGGTGAAACAAACCATCACCGATCAAACTTCCGTCTTTAACATTACGCAGAAGTATGTTGATGAGAAAATGATGGTTGGTGTTAAAGAGTCGGATCAGCAAATCGCACAAAAATTATTGATGAATCCTCTGACACAAGCGTTTTCTAGTTTGATTCTACCAACTCAGGATGAGCTCAATAAACTCTGGGGTATACAAGCGTATCAACCGTTCCAGACCAATTTGAGTCAGAAGTATCCATTTAATTCGAGTGTAACTTTACAAGCAACCAGTAATGAGATTGGTCAAATCTTTGGTGAAACTGGCAGTATTTCGCGTTTTGTGAAAGAGGCTTTAGATCCATTTGTCATTCGTCGTGGTTATGTGCTGACTTCTAAAACTTGGAAGGATTTGGGCATCAGTCTGAATCCACAATTTGTGATGGCTTTCCAGCAATATGTTGCGCCTATTAATGGTATGGCGACAGGCAGTTTGGATCAGCCTGCGGCTGCGCCAGCATCTAATCAATCTAACTTCCAGTTTTATCCACTGCAAAACCCACAATTCTTGTCTTATACCATTGATATTGATGGTCAACGGATGGTCTATGAAAATGGGATTCAACAATGGGTGAATTTTGTTTGGCCAAATAAAGGCGCGATTCCTGGTGCTCGCATTACCGCGATTGATCTAGAAGGACAAACACATACCATCTTTGATGAGCCGGGTGAGTATGGAATCAACCGTATGATCGATGCAGCCCAACGTAAAGAGCAAAATGGTAGCTTTGAGATGATTTGGAAGAGTAAGGCAGATCCGTCATTAGCGATCAAAGTGAACTTTAGGTTAATTAGTGGCAATAGCTCAGGCAATATCGGATCAAGTCGTGGCTATGCAGGTTTACAGTTGGTGGATAAAGTGGTGACCGAGAAAGCGGTTCGCGTGGTCTCTGCTCAAACCACACCTACGAATACTCGAGCACCATCACAACCCACTGCTGCACCATTTCAAGGGGGAACACCGTAATGATTAGGATGATCATACAGGACCATATGGAGGGTGTATGCAACCAGTAAAAACCACGCCGTTATATTACGGCAAGACACCTGCTCGTGGAGACTTTATTAAATCCAAAGGGCAATATGCGTTAATTCAAGTGCTTGATCAGTGGATTACAGAAGCACTTGAGCAAGCGATGTTAGTACCTGAATTTAAACAGCGCTACGAAGCTTTGCCTGCCTTAGACTTCTTTATTGCAAATCCTTCGGAATCGATGTTCTTGGTTGCAAATTTGATTGCCAGCCAAGATAGCTCAGGACGAGCATTTCCGATGGTATTGAGTCAATTACTAGAGATTGAACAACCTTATCAAAATCTGTTGCTGGCACCTTATTCTTATAAGTCCGTGTTGGTGGATTTATTTCAACGAAATCGAGTACTACGCAGTATCCGTGATACTGATATTATGTTGGATAAATTAAACAATTTGCCCAATTTAGTTCAGGTTTTTACTGCCGCAGAATGCAATAGTTTTTATGAAAATCATACATTGCATTCCTTTGCTCAATTGATGAAAATCAATGTCTATCAACTGGTACAAAGTATGATTGGCTTGGGGCTTTTGCTCCAGCCCATCTTGAAAAATGGCACCAGTCGTCTAAATAAAGTACTGATCCTTCCGATCAATAATCATATGTATTGCTATGAAATTGCTGCTTTTTGGGTCGGAATGATTGGGCGTTTTTTAGAGAAAAGTAATACAGAAATATTGATTGGGATCTTGCATCGGGAAGAACCTATTTTGTTCATTGGCTTTCAAGGGGCAGATATCATGGCTTTAAGTGATCTGTTTACCCAAAATATGCAGAGTGATCATTGGGTATCACTGATCCAAGCAGAATGGATTGATGCTTATCTTGAGCAGAATGCAGGTCTCGCCACTTTAGAGCAATCATTGTGTCAACGTCAGTTGAGCCTTAACCAAGGTTTAAAGCTATTTCGACAAACTTTTTTAGATGAATAAATATGACAAATAATACGAAATTTATATTGGGTAGATGTGTCATCGGTTTATTGGGTTTAGGATTGAGTTCTTGGGCCATTGCGGCACCGATAGTGGTTGAAGGTGTTGTTCCTAATGAGGCAAGCAAACAGGCGATTTTAGTTAAAATGCAGTCTGTTTATGGCGCAGATCAAGTGGTGGACAAAATCCAAGTACGCTCAGTCGCAGCGCCAAATGGTTGGAGTGATTCAGTTACACGTGTGATTACACCTGATCTTAAGAAAGTTAAGCAGGGGCAATTACGTGTGCAAGGCACACAAATTGAACTGACTGGTAAAATGACGAATCCCAATGATATCGAGCCAACCACAACTAATTTTCAATCTTTGGTTCAACAGCCATATCGTTTTAATGCACAGCTTTCTGTGAACCAAGCTGAACAAAAGATTATTGATGATGCTTTAAAAGATCGAATCATTGAATTTGAATCAGGTAGTTCAATTTTGACAGAGGCGGGCAAACGTATTCTGGATGAAATGGCGATTGCTTTAAATAAAGTCGGTGGTAAGCAGGTCAAAATTATTGGACATACTGATAGCTCTGGTGATGCCAATAAAAATACGCTACTCAGTCAAGAGCGCGCTGTCGCGGTACAAAATTATTTAGTCGCTAAGAATATTGCAACTGATCGTTTAAGTACGGATGGTAAGGGTTCAAGTCAACCGATTGCTGATAATGCCACAGCAGATGGCCGCCGTAAGAATCGTCGAATTGAGTTTGAAGTACTTTAATTTTATCGAAATAAATATGAGAGGGATCTGATCATGGCAACACCTTATATTGTGATTGGTTGTCCGACAACTGGTGGTGGGAAAGTTATTTCTGGGAATAGTAGTTTCTTGATTGAAGGTATCCCGATTGCTTGTGTAGGAGATAAAGCGACTTGTCCTAAGCATCAAACGGTTGCGACGATTATTGCTGGTGATCCCAATATGCAGGTGATGGGTAAAATGGCTGCACGCGTTAATGATCCTTTATCTTGTGGCTGCAAATTGTTGCCGAAACAGAATCTCGTTGTTCAAGATAATGGATCATCCTCAGGTTCTAAGTCTTCAAAATCTAATACTGTAGCTGCTGTAATTGCAGCAGTATCTGATACCTTCAAAAACGAGCAACATAGTATTAGTAATAATTTTTTTGAAGATCGGGATAAGTATGAAAATTATTACATTCAGCAATATAGAACTGATGTATTCATAGGCCACAAAGCCGTGATTCTTGGAGATGAGGGAGTATCTCCTTTGGATGGAGCTGTAAGCTACTTCCTAAACTACAGGGTTGATGGTAAAGCTCTTTTTATAAGTGTTGTGATTAACGCAGCTCCTTTAAGCCACAAAGCAAAGGTTTATCCATTTGGTACAGTAACTGTTTCACGTAAAGGTGAACATATTGCGAAAGTAAAACTTACAGCAGACTCTGGATTTTGGCCTTCGGATAAGAACAAAGCACCAGTTGGGAGTTGTACCATTAAATTACCAGAACCAAACTTACAGCTGGTTGATATAAAGCTTGAGTTGGGATATTACGCTGTAATTTCTGATACTGTAGGTTCAGTTTATCCTATGCCACCTATTAAGAAATATGAGTTTTCTTTAAATTCAGCAGCAAGACGAGTTTAATATTTTATGAATAAATTACTATCAATTTTATTTTTAAGTTTAGTGCTGATCGCTTGTAATAATCAGAATAATGGCATAGGCATTACACAAAGTAAAAACACGCAGAAAGAATCACATAGTGAGGTTTTAAAGCCATTAGTAACGGAATTTAATGCAATAATGCTTAAGCTTCAGACAGAGGATGATATAGCTGCAACACAAAAAAAATTAGAAGTATTACTAAGTAAATTTCCAGATGATAATAATGCTAGCATCCAAGTTCAAAAACTTGAATTAAAGATATTGCTGCAGTTAGGTTATTTGGATGATGCTTATATACTGTCCACAAAAATACTTGAAGTGGATAATTCAGCGAGTATCAAAGAAACGCAATGTCTCATCCTCCGTAAAACTCAAAAGCCATTAAGTCAAATTCAAAACTGTTATGAGAATGCGGCTAAATTATATCAAGCACAGTATGAAATGCTAAATAAAGATGAACCAAATGCGCAATATGCTCTTTGGGGAAGTTATGCAGCAATGTATCAAGCTGGACATAGTGAATACCAGCAAAGACTCAAAGCACTCGTAGATGTACAACAAACAGAAGATAGCAAGCTCACATATCAAAATATGTATGAGAATGTCGTGGATCCAGATGTAATGAAAGGCATTCTAGAAGCAATGCCATATAAACCAAGATAAACATAATATGTACAAGACTAGCTAGTTTTTATTTTTGATGTATCTTTTTCATCCGATATATTTTATAAAACATATCGGAGTTTGGGAGTTAAAGAATGCAATCAAAGATGAAAACAACACATATTGTATGTTCAATTTTAGGGTGTGGCCTATTTTCCAATGCAGATATTTCTGTTGGAAAATATGAGCATTTACTTTAATCAATGATGATACTTAGCCCTGAAGAATTAGAGGTACTCAAGCTGTCATGCAAAGTGGCAGCGACCTGTCTCATTTTTAGTTTGATCCCCGCAATTTTTATCGCATGGATTTTGGCGAGAAAAGAGTTTTGGGGTAAATCCCTGTTTGAGACTTTAGTATTTTTACCTTTAGTTTTACCGCCCGTTGTTCCGGGTTATTTACTGTTACAGCTCTTTGGTAATCGCGGTGTATTGGGACAGTACCTTGCTCCCCTTGGAATTGAGTTCGCCTTTAACTGGAAAGGTGCTGTGCTTGCTTCCGCAGTCATGGGTTTTCCATTATTGGTACAGTCCATTCGGTTGGCGATTGAACTGGTCGATCAACGTCTAGAAATGGCAGCGAAAACTTTGGGGGCTTCTTCATTTGGTGCTTTTCTGCATGTGACTTTGCCACTTGCCAGTAGTGGTATTCTGGTCGGTAGTATTTTATGTTTTTGTCGTAGTTTAGGTGAGTTTGGTGCCACGATTACTTTTGTTGGTAATGTTGCCAGTGAAACTCGAACTTTACCGCTCGCTATGTATAGCTTGATGCAACAGCCAGATACAGAGGCAGCCGTTTGGCGGCTGATTATTCTATCACTGACCGTTGCTTTCTTTGCCTTGTGGTTTGCGCAATGGTTCAATCGTTATCAAAAAAATCAACGAGGACGTTAATGATTGATTGTCATATTCGGGTGCAACAAGGGCAATTTTGTCTTGATCAAGGTTTTCAATCAGATCAGGCTGTGATTGGTTTATTTGGTGCTTCGGGTTCAGGAAAAACCACAATCTTACATAGTATTGCAGGCTTAATTACGCCTCAATCGGGGTGGATTAAAATCCAAGATCAAACATGGTTTGACTCAACTCAGAAAATAAATCTGAGTACGCAACAACGTCGTATAGGCTTGGTTTTTCAGGATGCACAGCTTTTCCCACATAAAACGGTAAAACAGAATTTATTGTTTGGTTTTAATCATATTCGTGCTGAAGAGCGTCAATTCGAGTTGGACTATATTGTTGAATTACTGAAACTTGGTCATCTAATTGAGCGGATGCCCGCTAAGCTTTCAGGTGGTGAAAAACAACGTGTTGCGCTGGGACGAGCGTTATTGTATTCACCGAATTTATTATTGTTAGATGAGCCATTATCGGCTTTAGATGCAGCGCATAAAGCCGAGATCATTCCTTTTTTTCAAAAAGTAAAACAGGATGTAAAAATACCGATACTCTATGTCAGCCATGATAAAGCTGAAATAGAGCAGTTGACAGATGTATTGTGGTATTTGTGAGCTAGATGCCGATATATAAAATCAAGCCACACAATGCAGAGGTGAAAATCACATACAGCACATTCACCTGAAATTTAAATAAGGCAATCAAGGCTGCAATCGTCATCAAGGCCGTTTCATAATTAAAGGGCTGATCAAAGCCATTGGGCCAAAGCACATGATAGCCAAAGAACAGTGCCAGATTTAAAATCACCCCAACCACTGCTGCGGTAATTGCGGTCAGCGGCGCAGTGAATTTAAGTTCATTGTGTGTGGATTCTATTATTGGCGCACCTGCGAGAATAAACACAAATGAAAACAGAAAGGTAAACCATGTGACAATCACAGCACCAATGGCACCTGCCAAAAATAGATGATCTGTGCCGAATAAGGCATGGTTAAATCCACCCAGAAATCCGACAAAAGCCACCACCATGATCAGCGGACCAGGGGTACTCTCTCCCAAGGCTAATCCATCAATCATTTGGGTTGGACTGAGCCATGCATAGTGATCAATCGCGCCTTGATAGACATAAGGTAAAACGGCATACGCGCCACCAAAGGTGAGTAAAGCCGCTTTGGTAAAGAACCAAGCCATTTGGGTGTAAGTGTGTTGCCATCCCAAACTAAGTGTCAATGCGATGATGGGAATACACCATAATAGCCCTGCAATGATTAAAATCTTGGTTAGATGTGTCCAACGAAAAACTGCATGTGCGGGTGGTGGCGTTTCATCATCAATCAATGTCACACCACCATTCTTATGATTACTCTGTGGTGCAGGATGATGTGTAAATAAATGGGGCTGCTTTTTACTCCAAAAATATCCAAGTATTGCTGCACTGAAAATAATCAATGGAAATGAAACATTAAAGAAAAATAAAGCAATAAAAGCAGTTACGGCAATCATCCATAAGAAATAATTCTTGAGCGTTCGGCTCCCTATTTTATAGGTTGCATGGAATACAATTGCAGTCACGGCAGGTTTGATGCCATAGAATAAGCCAGCAATGATTGGCACATCACCAAACTGCACATAAATCCATGAAAGTGCAATCAAGATAAATAAAGAGGGTAGGATAAATAAAATCCCCGCAACTAAACCACCAATAGTCCGATGCATCAGCCAACCAATATAGGTGGCTAATTGCTGTGCTTCAGGTCCAGGTAATAACATGCAATAGTTCAAAGCATGTAAGAATCTCTTTTCAGAGATCCAGCGTTTATTTTCCACCAATTCCTGATACATGACCGCAATTTGACCTGCTGGACCACCAAAACTAATAAATCCCAATTTTAACCAGAATCGAAACGCTTGCCAGAATGGAATCGTTTGATGTGGGGATGATGCATCAGTTTGTTGCATGTAGGATTCTCGGAAAGTTTTTATTGTTATAGCGATAATGATCAGTAAATGGGCTATTTAATTTAGATAGTGTAGTGATTTAATAATTCAAAATGATGAAATACTCAGATTTAGACAGGTATTTCATCACTTTGAATTTTTTCAAATCGTTAGTTCCTTCAAAAAAGCCCAAGGAAATATGCCTTTGTCATGCCCATCACTAAAGCAGATTTGAATACCATAACCTTGAGAATAAATGGCTGAGATTGCAATATCACTTGGATATTGAATTTCTCTTTGACGTAAACGGCTAGAGCGACAAAAACCACAAGGACAATGTGCTCTTAACTGAGCATGGCTAAAGTCCTTGTGCTGACCATCTTGCCAATTTAGTAACAAACGTTGCTGTTCAACATCCACTTTGATTTCAATCGGTTCAAGCTGCATTGAGTTTCTCCTGAATTAATGCCAATCCAATACGAATCGATTTACGTACTTCTGGATCAGGGTCTTCAGCATGTTGCAATAAAATGGCTTGTGCTTGTTCTCCACCAATTTCACCTAAGGCAATCGCCACTTCTTTGCGTAGATTACTGATGTCATGCTGGAAATTTTCTGTAAGTTTATTGACGGCAGCTTTCGATTTAAGCAGACCTAAACTGCGTGCAACGGCAATTCGTACTTGCCAATACACATCATCCAGTTGTTGTAAAAGCGTTTGTTCTAATTCAACCGCTTTAAGCTTGCCAATGGTTAAGGCCGCTTCAACACGGAGTTGCCATTCTTTAGCAAGGAGTGAGCTTTCTAAAGCTGATAATATTTCAGGGTTTAAACTTTGGCTTGCACCTAGGCCACCTGTCGCAATCCGACGGATTTCAGCATCGCTATCATATTGGGCAATCTTTGCCAAAGTGCTTAAGCCTTGCTGTTTTTGCAACCAGCTTAAGGTACTGACCGCTTCTTTACGTACCAAGGCATTGGCGTGTTGAACATGATGCACAATATCATCGAATAAACTTTCAGCACGTAACTCTTTAATGGCACGTAAGATCGAAGCAATGACAAAATCATTTTGATGTTGTAAATAAGGGGCTAAATGATGGGCTGATTCGGCATGTTTAATTTCACTTAAACTTTGTGCAGCAGCCAAACGCACATTCTCATGTTGATCGGTTAATGCCTGTGCCAAAGTATTGAGCGTGATCGCATCTTCCCAGCCTTCTAGGCGTGTTGCAGCCAGCTCTCTGACTTTGGATGCAGGATCATGCAGTAATGCATGATGTAACCAAGCCAATAATTCGGCTTGTTCTTCATCGGCAATATTCATAATGGCGACAAAGCGAATATTTTCATCTTCCTGATTCAGTTGCAATACATAGTCGGCATAATCTTCATCAAGATCAGCGAATGTCGGGTAATTTATAGTCATTTTAAATTTTCCTAAACGGCGACTTTCTGATTCAATCCCAATGGGTTGAGTCGGCTGAGTTCAGCTTGAGTGGCTTGTTTTAATACTTGAATACAGTGTTTTTTAATCTGGGTAAATTCAGGTGAAGTGACCAAGTCAACATGGCGAGGACGAGCAAAATCGAGTTGGATTTCCTCAATAATTCGTCCGGGTCGATGACTCATCATCAAAACGCGATCTGCTAAAAATAAGGCTTCATCAATATCATGGGTAATGAATAGCACCGAGGTTTGAATGCTTTGCCAAATTTCCAGCAATAGTTCCTGCATCTTTAAACGAGTCTGCGCATCCAGTGCACCAAAAGGCTCATCCATCAACAAGACCCGTGGTTGATTGATCAATACTCGTGCAATTTCAACACGTTGCTGCATCCCACCTGACAGTTCAGCAGGGTATTTGTGTTCAAAACCCTTTAAGCCCACCAGCTCAATCATTTTTTCTGCTTGGGCTAAACGTTCAGCTTTGCTCACACCTTTCATTTTCAAACCAAAGCAGACATTTTCCAGTACACTTTTCCACGGAAATAAGGTGTGTTGCTGAAAGACCAGACCACGATCAGAAGATGGTTTTTCAATGGCTTTTTGATCAAGCAACATCGTGCCTGAGCTAATGGGTAAATGGCCTGCCAATGCGCCAAGTAAGGTTGATTTGCCGCATCCCGAAGGGCCAAGTAAACAGACAAATTCACCTGCTTGAATATCAAAAGAAACATGATCTAAAGCCTGAAAGCGTTGTTTTTCCTGACCAAGATGCAGATTAATGTTGTTTAAATGGATATGTCCAAATGCACTATTTTGCGAGAGTCTACTCATATCATGCTTTCCTTAATTGATACCAAGGGGTGAGTTTCTTACCGAGATAACGCAGTAAGGCGCTACTCAACATGCCCAATGCACCGATCAATAACATGCCCACGATAATGTCAGCATAGTTTTGCAAGGTGAATGACTCCCATGTGAAATAGCCGATACCGAGTTGACCAGAGATCATTTCAGCAGTGACCAGACAGAACCAGCAGGTACCCATACCAATCGCTAAACCTGTGGTAATACTGGGCAATGAACCCGGAATAATCACTTCACGTAAAATGGCAAATTGACCCGCACCGAGGCTTTTTGCAGATGCAATTAAACGTTGATCTACCGCTTCTACGCCATGAATGGTATTCAGTAAAATCGGGAATAGTGCACCTAAAAAGGTAATGTAGATCATGGAGGCTTCGGATGAGGGAAACATTAAAATGGCCAATGGAATCCACGCTACGGCTGGAATCGGGCGCAAAATTTCTAAAGGTGGCATAAAAATCGCGGCAATGGTTTTTGAATAACCAATCAATAAACCTAAAATCACACCGACAACCGAAGCTAAAAAGAAGCCAATCAATACCCGACCAATACTGGCTTTGACGTGGGCAAGTGCTGTATCCAGCTCGGCAAAAGCAACGAAAGAATGAACCACTTCAAGTGGTGAGGGTACGTTGGCAAAATTCACTAAACCGAAATTGAGCTGATATTGTGAAGCCAGTTGCCAAAAAGCAATGCTGGAAATAATTGACACAACACTGAGCAAATAAGAAAGCACACGAGCTTTTGAAAATGTAATAAAAGGGCGGAGTGCCTTAGACTGAATCGATTGGGTGTCCGCTAAACTATTCATATTTATCTCCTGAATCTGGAAATCTCTCTTGGTTCAACCTCTCCCTCGCCCTCTCCTAAAGGAGAGGAATGAGGAACAACGTTCCGCAAGGAATCCTATAAGTCATTGGATTTGTGGAAGTCTCCCTCCTTGTAGGAGGGATGAAGAGCGACTAAAGCTCTGCAAGGGAGAGATAAAAGATCATTTCACCAGTTTTTGTACATTATTAAAGTCATAGACTTTGCCGCCATTTGCTTTTGCCCAGTTGTTGGCATCACCACGTAGTAAGAACGCATTGATCTGACCTGTTTTATCAGTGGCATACCAAGCCAAGTTCGCAAGTAATTTGATTTTTAAATTACGGTCTTGGTTGTAGACCACACGAATAGTTTTGCCACTCTTTTGCAGATTCTTTAAATCGGTAAAGGCATTTTCAGGGGTAGCATAACTACGGACTTTGGTTTCACCTTTGACCCAGATTTGAGTGACACGTTCAAAGTTCTGGATTGGTTTTTGCGTTAAAGCATCATTGGCTGACAGTGGTGATTGTGCGTAACTCTGTAGTTGTTGTGCGTAATTTAAACCTGCACTTTGAAAGGCTTTTTTGATGTATTGATCATCAATAAATTGATTGACATTAATATCCACATCGTCACGACCTAGATATTTCAGCGTATCAACCGCAGTTTGAGTGGCTTGCCTATATTCAGGTTTCCACGTGAGATCACGCGTTTGTAAGCCTAAAGGACCATGAAATAAATACACCACTTCGGCAGGAATCCCTGTTTTGGCTGCAATCAGTTCACTATATTTTTCAGGTTCTTTACGAATCAGTTGATCAGCTTCAATAGTTGCTCGTAAATAGGCTTGGATAATCTCAGGATATTGTTGAGCGTAAGATTTGTTGGCCAAAGCACCATGAAAGGTGGGTGTTTTGGCTTGTGCACCATCATAGATTTTGCGGGCAAAGCCTTGATAGGAAAATAATTCAGAGAACGGTACAAAATCGGCATGGGCATCAATTTTATTACTTTTCAGTGCAGGACCTGCCACTTCAGGCGCTTGGGCAATAATTTTGACATCTTTTTTTGGGTCCCAACCCTGTGCCGCAACTGCACGTAACAGCAAGCCATGTGCGGTTGAAGCAAATGGCACAGAAATAGTTTTACCTTTTAATTCCTGAATTGAACTCACTTTTGAACCAAGTGGAACCACGATGCCATTACCGCTGCCTGTGGTACTGCCTGAGAGTACCGTCAAGAAAATACTTTCTTTGCCTGTTTTCTTAAAAGCGACATTATTATTGACCGCTGGAAAATCTGCCATTGCGCCAATATCCAGACGACCAGCCACCATTTCACTGGTGAGTGGTGCACCTGAAGTAAAGTTTTTCCAGACAATATCGTATTTCGCATTTTGGTATTTACCTGTTTTCGGTAAATGTTTAGGCAGCAAATTTAATTCACGAATCAGTAAACCACCGGTAGCACAGTTAATGGTGGTGTCTTGTGTACCAATGGCAACACGGATATTGTTTGCGTGAACTGAGCTAAAGACAGAGCATAAGGCGCTGCCCAGAATTAAGCTTTTGGTTAAGTTATTCAGTTTCATGGTGTTCCCCCTTATTTAAGTAAATATGGAATGTTGACTTGAATGGCATCAGTCGGGCAGTCTTTCTCGCACGGCATGCAATACCAACATTCATCAAATTGCATATAGGCTTTGTTGGTATCTGGGTGAATTGCCAATAAATCCATTGGACAGACATCCACACAGACGGTACAGCCTTTGTCGGCAATACATTTATCTTCATCGACCAATACGGGTGCAGCAGTACGGTGTGAAATTTCTTTAAAAATAAAAGCCATATTGTTTTCCTTATTCGACTTCTTCAGCCACTAATTTCTTGTTAATCCGCAGCAGGTTGTACGAGTTGGCTTCATCTTCATCAATGGGGATCAGATAAGGCTCAACTGCTTTTTTGAAGCTGACCATATTGCCGTGTTCATCCTTTTTCAGATGAGCATGACAGAACCAGTCACGATCATTTTTTTCAGGACGGTCTGCGCGGTAGTGATAGAGTCCCCAACGGCTTTCTTCACGGAACAATGAGGCATGTGCTGCCATTTCGGCACAGTCACGGATGAAAGAAACTTCGGCAACACGCATCAGTTCATGTGGATGGCTGGCATTGATTTGCTCAATATCGACTTTAATTTCTTCAAAACGCTTGAGTGCGATTTCAATTTTTTGTCGGGTTTTGGGTGGTTGTAAATAATCATTGACCATGCGACGAAGTTTGTATTCCACCTGTTCTGATGAAAGCCCTTCGGGACGCTGTAATGGGGCGAAAATACGTGTTTTCTCTACTTCAATTTCCGCTGCATTCAGTTCTGATTCGGCAATATCGGCCACGTATTCCGCTGCATTAACGCCAGCAAACCAACCATAAGTAAACGCACCAAGCATATAGTTGTGTGGTACGGCTGCCATATCGCCAGCGCTATATAAGCCTTTAACCGAGGTTTCGGCTTTTTCATTGACCCACACTCCAGAAGCACTGTGACCACTACAGAACCCAATCTCTGAAATCTGCATTTCCACCATGTCTTGACGATAATCCGTACCACGACCCTCATGGAAACGTCCGCGGCTTGGGCGTTCATTGGTATGTAAAATTTCTTCAATGGTTTGAATGGTTTCTTCGGCTAAATGATCCATTTTCAGAAACACAGGGCCATTGCCGCTTTGTAGTTCTTGATAGAACTCCCACATCATTTGGCCTGACCAATAGTCACACTCAATAAAGCGTTCGCCTTTACTGTTGGCGGTATAGCCACCCAAAGGCCCAGTGACATAGGCACAGGCAGGGCCGTTATAGTCTTTAATCAGTGGATTGATCTGAAAACATTCCAGATTGGACAGTTCTGCACCTACATGGTATGCCATGGCATAACCATCTCCTGCATTGGTTGGGTTCTCGTATGTTCCCATTAGATAACCAGAGGCGGGCAGACCCAAGCGACCAGCCGCACCACAACATAAAATCGCTGCTTTGGTTTTGATCACATAGAAGTCACCAGTTCGGCAATCAAAACCCAGCACACCATTAATCGCACCTTCCGCATTTTTAAGCAGGCGAGTGGTGACGATGCGGTTATTGATCTTGACTTGAGCACGCTTTAATTGACGATAGAGTACCTTTTTGATGTCATGACCTTCAGGCATCGGCAGCACATAAGCGCCCATGTGATGGACTTTTTTGACCGCATATTCACCTGTTTCATCTTTCTCAAATTTCACGCCCCATTGATCCAGTTGCTGAATCGTGGTGAAACTATGTTTGGCGTAGGCATACACCGTGGCTTGATTGACAATGCCATCATTGGCAATGGTAATTTCCTTGGTATATTGCTCAGGCGTGGCATAGCCTGGAATCACGGCATTATTGAGACCATCCATCCCCATTGAAATGGCGCCACTGCGTTTGACGTTGGCTTTTTCAATCAATAAAACTTTCAGGTTGGGGTTGGCTGTTTTGGCTTTGATGGCTGCCATTGGGCCAGCCGTCCCCCCACCGATGACGACTATGTCATAGTCCAGTGT
This sequence comes from Acinetobacter sp. NIPH 2699, assembly GCF_022549355.1. Lineage (GTDB taxonomy): Bacteria > Pseudomonadota > Gammaproteobacteria > Pseudomonadales > Moraxellaceae > Acinetobacter. The sequence goes on along the minus strand of NZ_JAKZGL010000004.1, from coordinate 220,497 downwards.
AATCGTATTCATGTTTTGCCTCTGTAGGGGCTTATTGAATAAGCCCTAAGCTGTGTTTATGGTCGTTATTGGGTTTTCTTTCTGTCCACCCTTAATCGGTATTGGAAGGTCTCTCCTGAGAAATATAGATATTCAAAATCAATGGGATGTCCCTCATGATTGTGAGTGAGTCGTTCGACTCGTAGTAATGGTGCATTCATTTCAACTTGTAAAAGTTCACTGAGTTCTTCATCGGCAAGGGTGGCATCAATGCTTAAATCGGCATGTCCCAATGCAATCGATAAATCTTCTTCAATGGCTAGAAACACATCACGCGTTGACAGGTTGATCTCTTGTAAAGCGATCCCAATCGCTTCGGGTAAATAGGTCAGTTCAAATGAAACAGGTTTACGATTGAGTAATCGAATCCGTTTAATTTCCACCACCGTACTATTCACCGAAAGTTTTAATTTCGATGCAATCTGTGGTGTGGCTGGAATAAAACGAAATTCTTTCACCACGTTAAACACCTCATGTCCCATATTGGTCATGGCTTCGGCAAAGCCTTGTAATTGGGAAATGTTCTGGAATGTCTTTGGTGCATTCACAAACGTTCCTTTGCCCTGAATCTTGTAAACCAAGTGTTCAAGCTGTAACTGATTTAATGCTTGGCGAATGGTGATGCGGCTAACATTAAATAATTCACTCAGTTCTTTTTCAGACGGCAATTGTTGATGGATCTGATAAGTACCATCGACGATTTGCTGCAACAGTGCCTGATACACTTGATCATACAAAGGGCGTTCGCCATTGACTTTATTTACAATCGGTTGGTTCATTGAACTTAAACTTGTTATAACAACTTGGTTGTTAGATTAGCGATTATGCAAAATGAAGAAAAATAACTTATGCTGAAAAAAATATCTGATTTTGTGCATAACAAAGATTTGGACAACATAAAACTTATAATGGGAATAAATGGGATTTTAAAAATAGTGGTTTTCTTTATAAATAAAAAATATATTCTTAGCGATAATTCTGATTTTAAACGTGATGTAGCGACTGATTTTAATCAGTGGGCAGTAATTTAAGTTTCTAGATTGTTAGTTTAATTGGTTGTTTTATTTTATTTAAATTTAATTTAGATTTAAAATAATTTTTTATCTTGATCGGTGCAATGTATATATCATTTACTAATTTCTAAAATAACAAAAAATAAGCTAATTTTTAAGGTAATTTTAATCTAAAGGGGATCCAAAATGACAACATCAAAATTACCTCAGTCTTTGGTTGGGAAAAGTTCAAAATTGCTATTTAAACTCACTGCACTCTTTATTTTACCTATCGGTGCAGTTCAGGCTTCTGATTTTTTAGTGGATACGAAATGGTTACAGGAAAACTTAAATAATCCCAAAGTCCGTATTATTGAAGTGAGTGTAAATCCGGGTCAATTCGAGCGCGGACATATTCCTGGGGCTGTGAATTTTAAATGGCATACCGATCTTGTTGATACGGTTCGCCGTGATATTGTGACACCAAATAATTTTCAGGCAAAGCTACGTCAAGCAGGTGTAAGCAAAGACACCACGGTGGTCTTGTATGGCGATAATAATAACTGGTTTGCGGCATGGGGTGCGTGGGTCTTTGATGTCTATGGCGTACAGAATGTCAAATTATTGGATGGTGGTCGACTCAAGTGGGAGGCAGATAAACTGCCACTGTCTACACGTGCCACAACCTATACTGCTGGGAATATTAGTGTAAAAGCAGCCAATAATAATTTACGTGCTCGTTTGGTTGATGTGATTCAGGCAAGTAATAAAAATACGGCAAAACTACTCGATATCCGTTCTCCTGATGAATTCAACGGCAAGATTTTTGCTCCACAGGGAAGTCAGGAACTTTCTGTTCGTGCAGGGCATATACCTGGTGCGGTGAATGTGGCTTGGAGTCAGGCTGTTGCGGCTGATGGAACCTTTAAGTCGAAAGAAGAGTTGCGCAAGCTTTATGCCAATGTCGGCATTGATGGTAGTCAACCGGTTATCACCTATTGCCGTATCGGTGAGCGTTCAAGCCATACTTGGTTCGCACTGAGTAAAATCTTGGGTTATAAGGTCAAGAACTATGATGGTTCATGGACAGAATATGGTAATACGGTCGGTTTACCAATTAAGAATAATGCAGGTACGGTATGGGGGGCCATATAGTCGGGGCTGTTGAAATATCAATAGATCCTATTTCAGTATCATAAACCTTGTCTATATATGAGTGTTCTTATCTATTTATTGGCTAAGAGCACTCATTTTCTTTGTATTATTTTATTCTTCATATTCAGAGGTTGATAAGACTTTTTTAATAAATCTCCTTGCGGAACTTTAATCGTTCCTCATTCACCCTATGGGAGAAATACAAGGTGGGTGTCAATCATTATGAAAGAAGTCAATAGATCACTCTAATATGTGAAAGATATGATTATGGTGATGAATTTTCTATGTCTACACCTCAAAAGAATATTTTTGATCAGCAATTAGATTTACCTAAAAATTCTAATTTCCAAATCCGTTATGTGATTGCGCTGATTATATTATTGCTATTTTTAATCTGGAGCTACTGGTTATCACAGCAGTATATTCAATATAGTTTTGGATTTATTAGTATCATCGGGGCGTTATTTGGAATCACGTTACAGCGTTCCAGATTTTGTTTTTATTGTATCTTTACCGATTTTTTTGAGAATCGAGATCCACGCGGTATTGTTGGCGTATTGCTTGCATTACTGGTGGGTACCCTAGGCTATCATGCCGTATTTGGCGCGTTCTTACCTATTCTTGATGGGCGGCAATTGCCACCTGATGCGCATATTGGGATTGTAAGTTGGGTACTTCCATTCAGTGCATTTAGCTTTGGTTTTGGGATGGCGTTGTCTGGTTCCTGTATCAGTGCACAATTCTACCGTTTGGGTGAAGGCTTACTGACTGCACCTGTGGCATTGCTTGGTGTGTTTTTAGGTTTTGCATTCGGTTTTATCAGTTGGAATGCGCTCTATCTCAACTTTATGCAAAGCGCGGAACCACTATGGCTACCGAATATTGTGGGTTATGCAGCTTCGCTATTGATACAGGTTCTTGTGATTGGTGGCCTGATTCTGCTTGGACTGTATGTTATCCATAAAAATAAAGGCAATACTCAACAGCAAATTCAATCCTATTCGATATGGCAAGGTATTTTTCAGCAACGTTGGCCGACATGGATTGGCGGTATTTTCGTGGGTGTGATTGGGTTTGTGGCTTACTTTCGGGTTGGGGCCATTGGCGTGACTGCGGAAATTGGTAGTCTGTCTCGGACCACATTAAATCATTTCTGGTCAGTAACACGGCTTGAAGGGCTGGATCGCCTGACAGGCTGTATGACGGTGGTCAAAGAAACCTTATTATCCAACAACGGTATATTTGTTATTAGCCTGATCATTGGCAGCTTGATTGCGGCATTAGTTGCGGGACAATTTCGACTACAGACCAATACTTTAAAAGCCAATGTGCGTATTTTCCTTGGTGGTATATTGATGGGTTGGGGAGCAATGTTGTCTTTAGGCTGTACCGTTGGCGTATTGCTCTCAGGTATCATGGCGGGTGCAGTTTCGGGTTGGGTCTTTACGGTATTCTGTCTGATCGGTGCATGGTTTGGTTGGTGGTTACGTCAAAAAATTTAATGGGGCGCATAAAAAGTAAAGAGCCTAAGTGAGATGTTCTCACTTAGGCTCGATTGTTTGAGGATATGAAATTTAAGCGGTACGCTTGTTTCTTGAAAGTTGATGCAATACCGACACCAACAGATCAATTTCTTCAGTAGTATTATAAAATGCCAAAGAGGGGCGAACCGTTTGCTCCACACCAAAACGACGCAAGATTGGCTGAGCACAATGATGCCCTGAACGAACCGCAATACCATGTTGATTGAGTGCCTTACCGACTTGTTCAGTCGAATAACCCTCAAGTACAAATGACATCACGCTGGCTTTATTTTTTGCTGTTCCAATTGGTCTTAAACCAGCAACACTACTCAAGGCGTGTTGACCATATTCCAGCAAATCATGTTCATAACGTGCAATATTATGAATGCCAAGGCGTTCTACATATTCCAGCGCAGCACCTAAACCAACAGCATCAGCAATATTACCTGTGCCTGCTTCAAACTTATTTGGTGCTGGTTGGTAAATCACTTGTTCGAAGGTCACGTCCTGAATCATGTTACCGCCACCTTCCCAAACTGGCATGGTTTCCAGAAGTTCAGGTTTTGCATACACGGCACCAATCCCTGTTGGACCAAAGACCTTATGCCCAGAGAAGACAAAGAAGTCAGCATCAATGGCTTGGACATCGGTTGGCATATGTGAAACAGATTGCGCACCATCAACGAGGACTCGAACGCCTTTAGCATGGGCGATTTTAATCACTTCAGCAACGGGCGTAACCGTACCCAACGCATTGGAAACCTGCGTAATCGAGATCAGCTTGGTACGTTCATTAATCAATTTTGGCAATTCTTCCAAAATGATTTGCCCTGTGTCGTCCACAGGAATCACACGAAGTTTTGCACCGACCTTCTTCGTCAATTGGAACCAAGGCACGATATTGGCATGGTGTTCCAGATGAGAAACAATAATTTCATCACCCTCACCAATATTTTGCTCACCCCAAGTTTTCGCGATCAGGTTAATGCCTTCCGTTGTGCCACGAACAAAAATGATCTCTTGAGAGGATTTTGCTCCAATAAAACGAGCAACCACATTGCGAGCATGCTCATAAGCATCCGTTGCTCTGGCTGCCAATTCATGTGCTGCACGATGGATATTGGAGTTCTCATGCTGGTAAAAATAAGCAATTCGATCAATCACACTTTGTGGTTTTTGGGTGGTCGCTGCATTATCAAACCAAACCAAAGGACGACCATTGACACGTTCTTGCAAAATTGGAAAGTCACGACGAACGGCGTGTACATCCAATGGTTGTGCTGCATTTGCAATAAACTGCGGTTGCGAGGGTTGATAGTTTCCATAACTCGCATTGTTTTGCGGAAGATCTAAAAAGTAAAATCCTGTAGAGGTGGTATTGCTTTGTGGATGAACCTTTTGCTCATCAGGCAATAAACGATTGAGCAGATCACCTTGTGGCAGTTGAAATGATTGTGCAGTGGCAAAACTGGCTGCATCAAATTCAGAACTTGAATTGGTTGGCGCTGCAAAATCATTTAAAAAATAAAAGGGTGAAGCATCATTCGCTGATGGGCGAGAAGGTTCAACCAAAGGAACATTTGGCACACTATGAATGGCTTGCGGAAAATTCGGTTCAATCGGTGGACGTGGTAGATTTGCCCCACCCACGACAGGCGCAGAAGCAATTGCCCGACGTTCAGGATAATCAGGATAGTTTGGAATATGCTCAGGATACTCAGGATTTAAACTTTTTTCATAAGCAATATTGGGTGCACGACCACTCAATGCCGCCAAAGGTTCAGCGGGCTGATGTTGATGCGGTGGTGCTCCAACATTGGGTAAGTCCAAATTCAGACCAGAGGGGCCACTACTGGAGCTTGGTAGTGCCGCAAAAAATTCAGAGGCAAGCCGTGAAAGTGTTGCTTCATCTGGGAAGTTGGACGGTGGACTAACACCGGCCACTTCAGAACCCGTTGGACTACCGTGTAAATTACTTGTAGTTAACTGGGTAGTCATGATACTTGTCCACCTCCACATCTTCGAGCACAGCCAAAGCATCTTCAGTCAATACCGCCAATGAGCAATACAGTGAAATCAGATAAGACGAAATCGCACTACGGTTGATGCCCATGAAACGTACAGAAAGACCAGGGGATTGTTCACCGGCTAAACCTGGTTGGAACAGACCAACCACACCTTGACGCTTTTCACCAACACGCAATAACAGGATTTTGGTTTTACCATCTTCAACTGGAATTTTATTGGATGGAATCAATGGAACACCACGCCAAGTAATGAACTGCGAACCAAATAGGCTGACGGTTGGAGGTGGCACGCCGCGACGAGTACATTCACGACCAAATGCGGCAATGGCATCTGGATGCGCAAGGAAGAAGCCCGGTTCTTTCCATACCTTGCGCAATAAATCATCAAAATCATCTGGAGTCGGTGGGCCGCTCAGTGTTGAAATACGTTGCTCATCGGCTACGCTGGCCAATAAACCATATTCTGGGTTATTGATCAGCTCACTTTCCTGACGCTCTTTAATGGTTTCAATGGTGAGACGTAATTGTTCTTTAATCTGATCGTGTGGGCTGCTGTATAGATCTGCAACACGTGTATGAATATCGAGGACAGTCGAAACACCATTTAAAAAATATTCACGCGGTTGAGCATCATAGTCTACAAAGGTTTGAGGCAATGTTGCTTCATCACGTTGAGTACAGGCGACTTGAATATCGTCGGTATTGCTGACGCGGTTGACGCGATAAATACCAGCTTCAACAGGAATCCATTGTAATAAGTGTGTGAGCCAGCGTGGGGTAATGGTCGAAAGTTGTGGAACAGTCTTGGTGGCATTGGCAAGCTGTCTAGCTGCATGATCTCCAAGTGCGTGTTGGACTTTATCTGTGGTTTTTGCCATGAATAAATTTTCCTGTATAACTTTGGCTTTGTTAATAAAAATAAAAGAGTTTGTGTTTTTAAGCGTATTTAATAATTTCTTGAATTAGACTAGAGCTTAATGAGTATTTTTAAAAATATTATTATGAGATAAATAATGATGAATTTATGCCTTATCACTCATAAGAATATATTTATGAAAAATAAATATAAGTAGTGAATATACGCTATTTATTTTTCATAGGTTTTTATGTGTTTGATTTAGTCTTTCATTAAATCAAACTTTACATTTACTGGGTTTTTGATGGTATTTGAATTTATAGTGTCCTTTTATAAAGAGCCAACAGACCCTAAAGATTCGTTTGGTGATTGAAGAATTTGACTGCCAGCAGGAACACCGTGAGTCAGCCAGACATTTCCACCAATGATTGAACCTTGACCAATGGTGATACGACCCAAAATCGTGGCCCCTGCATAAATCACCACATGATCCTCAACAATCGGATGGCGGGCATAATCTTTTTTCAATGCACCATCATCATTGAGTTCAAATCGTTTGGCACCTAAGGTTACGGCTTGATAAATACGTACATATTCACCAATCACAGAGGTTTCTCCAATCACTACACCTGTGCCATGATCAATAAAGAAACCTTTGCCAATTTGCGCGCCTGGGTGAATATCAATGCCTGTCGCAGAATGAGCCAACTCGGAAATAATTCGCGAGAGTAGTGGAACGCTGTGATAGAGCTGATGCGCGACACGATGGTGGATAATCGCCAAGATACCCGGATAGCAGAGTAAAACCTCATCTACACTATGTGCAGCGGGATCACCCTCAAATGCCGCGCAAACATCGGCATCGAGTAGACGACGAATATCAGGTAGCGTATTGGCAAAATCCTGCACAATGGTCTGCGCCAAAGCAATTTGTTGATCATGCAATAAACGCTCATTATTTGAGACAGGAATCTGTTTTACATGGCTTTTTGCTTGATAATTTAATGCCAGTTTGACCTGTGAAAACAGTTCATTCAGTACACGATCCAGCGTATAGGCAATATAATAATCTTCGGTTTCTTGACGCAGGTCGCTCGGTCCCAGTCGCATAGGAAATAAGATGCCGCACAAATCATCTAAAATTGATTTGAGTGATTCTTTAGAGGGGAGTTCGCGCCCACCGAATTCCTTGATGCGGTGTTGACGTTCACGCCATTCATGTCGTGCTTGTTGTAAGCCGTCTACGACAGGCTGGATTTTCCATTGGCTCACGCGAGTTCCTTGCATAACGAGGTCTTAAATTAATCGTAAAATAACTGAATGAAAAAGCAGCATCAATCTTGTAACCAAGGCAACTGATGCGTACGCCATCCATTACTTTGATTACGTTGTTGTTGTTCGTTTAAATCACCTTCAAATCCCTCAAGCACATTGTAAACTTGTGCAAAACCAGCACTAAAAGCAGCAGTGGCTGCTAAAGCAGAACGCTTGCCACTACGGCAGAGCAATAGGATGATTTTATCTTTACCTACTTTGGAATCGAGTTCTTTAACGAAGCGTGGATTACGGTTAAATGAAGTCCCTGTCGCCCATGCCACATGGACACTTTCAGGCACATAGCCGACAAATTTACGTTCTTCATTGGTACGTACATCGACTAAAACCGCAAGATCCTGTTCAACTAAGTACCAAGCTTCTGTTGGGGGAATACTACCCGTAAAATCTAGTTCATTTTCTTCAGCATATTGTTGGGCACGCTGTAAGATGTCTTGTAAATGTGTAGATGAACCGTGAGCAGTAACAGTAGATTCTGCTGCTTGAGTAGAATCAAATTGAGCATTCATTTTTATAACCTTCCATACATCAGCGGGATGATTTTTATATCTTATGACTGTTTTTATATTCAGGAAAATAATCAAAATTTATTTATATATCTATTTTTGATAAATAATGAGGTTTTATCAGATGATTGTGAATATAGTTTTAACAATAAAAATGATGGGGGCTTATTCTTATTTAATTTAAAGATGAGTTTATCTGGATTAAATATTTCATTTTTTAATGGAAATAGGGTGTAAATATTCAGAAAGTAGGGTATCGGAGAAAATAATGAGATCACCTTAAAAAGGGTTAAGTAGATTAAAAAAATATAAAATTGATTCAGTTCTATCTTATCCAATAAAAGAATAAGCAACTCATTTTTTCTTATTTTTAATAATAAAGCGTGGCGCATAACATAAGCCTATATTGTTGAAAGATCATCTAATTATGGGCATTAAGAACACCAAGCCACTCATTGTTACCGTAATCGTCCTTGTGGCGATTGTTGCTTTTATTGTCTATCAAAACCAAAAAAATGCCGAACCTGTTTATTCAAAAAATAGCAAAGCTGTGGTGATTGCCTACCAAACTGGTGTTGATCCGACCAAGGTTGCACAGGCAAATGGTGAGTATGAACGTGATAGTCATCAAGCAATTCAATGGCGTAAGTTTGATGCGGGATCAGATGTGGTGAACGCACTGGCTTCTGGTGATGTGGTGATTGGCAACATTGGTTCAAGTCCTTTGGCTGCTGCTGCAAGTCGTGATTTAGCCATTGAAGTGTTTCTCGTGACAGCGAAACTTGGTGGTTCGGAAGCGTTGGTCGTTAGTCACAAATCAGGCATTAAAAGCCCTCAAGATTTGATTGGTAAAACCATTGCTGTGCCTTTTGTTTCAACAACGCATTACAGTTTACTTTCAGCTTTAAAACAGTGGGATATTGCAGATCATCAAGTCAGAATCATTAACTTACGTCCACCTGAAATTACAGCGGCATGGGAACGTGGGGATATTGATGCAACCTATGTGTGGGAACCCGCTTTAAGCAAAGTGAAAGCAAGTGGAACGGTATTAACGGATTCAAAACAAGTCGGCGAATGGGGCGCTCCAACCTATGATTTATGGGTAGTACGTAAAGATTTTGCTGAAAAAAATCCTGAATTCTTAAAAGCCTTTGTTCAAACCAGCTTGAAACAGATCGAAACTTATAATCAAGATCCAAAAGCATTTGAACAAAATACAGATCACATCGAAAAAATTGCTCAATTGACGGGTTCAGATGCCAAAGACATTCCATTACTGCTTTCTGGGAATACTTATCTTGATCGTCAGCAACAACAAGTAACCTTAGCTGGTGAGTTTGCCAAGAATATTTTTGATACCGCATCATTTTTAAAGAGTCAGGGCAAGGTCGATCAAGTGAAACCTGATTATCAAGGCAATGTGACTACGAGTTTCTTACAGCCATAGGAGATCTAAATGAGCGTATTAGCTGCGGAGCATCTTCATTTAACTTTTCCAAAGCAGACGGTGCCAGTACTTCAAGATATCAATTTACAGATAGAAGAAGGCACGTTGACTGTGATCTTGGGGGAGTCAGGCTGTGGTAAAACAACATTACTAAACATTTTGGCAGGTTTCCAAAAGCCAAGCTCAGGTCAGATTAAACTGGATCATGAGGTTGTGACTGCACCCGATGCAAGACGTGCTGTGGTGTTTCAGGATCATGCCTTACTCCCTTGGTTAAATGTATCTGAAAATATTGGTTTTGCTTTACAACTTAAAGGCTTAAAGCAACAAGAGATTCAGCAACAAGTCGATGCGATTCTTAAAATTGTGGGCTTGAGTCATGTTGCCAAAGCGAATATTTGGGAATTATCTGGCGGTATGAAACAGCGTGTCGGTATTGCACGTGCGTTGGTGAGCCATGCAGCGTTTATTTTACTGGATGAACCCTTTGCAGCTTTAGATGCTTTTACCCGTGAAACCATGCAGCAGTTGGTTCTAGACTTATGGATTGAACAAAATAAGTCATTTTTTCTGATTACACATGATATTGAAGAAGCTTTATTGCTGAGTAATCAACTGGTGTTGATGACCGCTCGTCCGGGAAGAATTGTTGAAACCCTCAAGCTTGATTTTGCAGATCGTTATAAACAAGGTGAGTCGATTCGTTCGATTAAATCAGATCAACGGTTTATTCAATTACGTGAGCAACTTTTTGAGCGTTTACGGGTACAGAAACAAGCAGAGCATGAGGTTACTGTATGACAGGTCAAGCGAAAAATACAGCATATGACGTCACCAAGACCACTGAACCTCAAGAAGCTAACCATGAGCAATCGAATTCAGTTTTGAATATATTTTGGGCTTTTGTAGTACGCCATCGCAGCTTGGCTTTGAGTTTCTCTAGTGTCCTCGGTGTATTGATTATTTGGTATTTGATCACTGCATTAAAAATCGTACCCAGCCTGTTTTTACCAAGTCCACAAGCTGTCTGGCAGAAATTCTTGGAAGTCAGCCAGCAAGGCTTTATGAAAGCGACTTTGTGGCAGCACTTGGCAGCAAGTATTTCTCGTGTCTTGTTGGCTTTAGTGGCGGCGATTGCGATTGGTGTACCTTTAGGTCTGTGGATGGGGCTTAATAAATGGGTGCGTGCAATTCTCGATCCATTGGTGGAGTTATTGCGCCCAATTCCGCCATTGGCGTATTTGCCTTTATTGGTGATTTGGTTTGGGATTGGTGAAACCACCAAAGTACTTTTGATTTTCTTCTCTATTCTGGCGCCTGTGATTATTAGCAGTACCCATGGTGTACTCAGCCACCAACTGAATCGTGAGCGCGCAGCATTATCACTGGGCGCGAGTCAGTCACAGGTATTTTGGCATGTGATTTTACCGACTGCATTGCCCAATATTTTGACAGGTATCCGTATTGGGCTTGGTGTGGGCTGGTCAACTTTGGTTGCTTCGGAATTGGTCGCAGCGGATCGAGGTATCGGCTTTATGGTGCAGTCCGCAGCGCAGTTCCTGATTACGGATACTGTGGTGTTAGGCATTATTGTGATTGCGATTGTCGCAGTGGGTTTTGAATTGTTTTTGCGTTGGTTACAGAAGCAATTATCTCCTTGGTACGGTCAACAGTTGTAAGTGCGAATTGTAGCGATGAGAGAGTTAGAAATGACGTTAAATATTGAAATTATTAAACCAAGTATCGGTGCAATTATTCATGATGTTGATTTAAATACGGCTGATGAAAATACCACACAACAAATTCAACAAGCATTGCTTGATCATCATGTGATTTTCTTTCGCAACCAGCAACTTGCGCCACAAGCGCAAGCAGAGTTAGCACGTGGTTTTGGGTCTTTGCATATTCACCCGATTTTCCCAACGGTAGAAAATATACCTGAGATCATTGTGTTAGACAGTTGGAAACAGGATTTACGTGATAATGAGTTATGGCATACCGATGTAACCTTTAGCAAGAATCCTCCGCTGGGCTGTGTGTTGCAAGCGATCAAGATCCCACCTGTAGGGGGCGATACCTTGTGGTCGAGTGGTGCGGCTGCTTTTGCAGCACTTGATCAAGGTTTGCAAGAAAAATTAAAAGGTTTAACCGCTACCCATGATATTCGTCAGTCTTTCCCGATTGAACGTTTTTCGCATAATGATGTTGAGCGTCAAAAACTGGAAGAAACATTTAAGCGCAATCCGCCTGTAACGCATCCTGTAGTGAGAACCCATCCTGTTACGGGGCAACCGATTTTGTTTGTCAGTGAAGGTTTTACCACACGCATTAATGAACTGGATGAGACTGAAAGCTCAGAACTTTTGAAATTCTTATTTGAGCATTCAACTAACGCGCAGTTCCATTTGCGTTGGCAATGGCAAGCGGGTGATGTCGCTATTTGGGATAATCGTTGTACGCAGCATAAGGCTTTGTTTGATTATGGTGATGCGCATCGAATTATGCATCGTGCCACGATTAATGGTGATGTGCCATTTTATCAAGTGGCAAGTTAAATTCTCTTTGTTGATGTTTTAAAAAGCTTGGGTGAAATCCTGAGCTTTTTTTATGCGTGACTAAATCAGACTGATAAACTGTTGCACATTGGGCAAATTCTTTATTCTTTTAGACTTAAATCTTTTTTCAAAAAATAAATTCGTTTAACCCTTTTGGCCATCACATATTTTATATATGTTATGAAATTGCTGAATTGCAATATATTGATATTCAATCAGTGCCAATACCTTGATAAAAAGAATTTGAACTAGGGATAGATTGCCATGTATTTAGTGGGTTGGGATAAACAGGAAATTAAGATTGTACCGAAAGGCTATGCCATGTTTGGCTATGGGCAATGGTCACATCGAGCTTATGAAAAACGTACCGCTTTATATGCGCGTAGCTTTAGTATTGTAGATGATCAGCAGAATAGATTGATTTTCTGTTGTCTGGATTTAGGTTGTATTACTCATGCCATGCGGAGTCAAAGCGTGGCGCAGTTACAAGCAATATTGGGTCAGCAATTTGATGAAAATCAACTGGTGTTAATGGCAACACATACCCATTCAGGTCCAGGGGGCTGCGCGTATGAAGCCTTGTACAACATGCCGACCCCGGGTTTTGTGCCTGAGCATTTAAGCGCGATAGTTGATGCAATTCTTCTAAGTATTCAGACTGCTATTAAGCAGGAACAAGAGACAGAAATTTTCCTTACCACACAGAATTTTGCTGACGATATTCCTGTGGCTTGGAATCGTTCGATTAAAGCCTATAACCGTAATCCAGAGGTAACATCCCATTTCGCGGGTGAAACACATCTGGCTTTAAACCGTGAAATGCAATTGATTGGTTTTTATCGGGAACAAAAGTTACAGGCATTTATTTCTTTATTTGGTGTACATGCCACTTGTCTTGGAAATAAGTTAAAAGCACATGATGGTGATAACAAAGGGTATGCCGCTGCGTTTTCCGAACAGACCTTAATTGAGCAAGGCATTCAAAATCCTGTCACCATTTTTGCTCAAGCCACCGCAGGGGATGTTTCACCACATTTTCATGGTAAAGATCAGCTCAAGATTCGCAATAAAATTAAGGGCGAACAGGAGTATCAATACGCACAACAAAATGGGCGTTATCAAAGTGAATTGGCTTTGGCTGCTTTTCAGCAATCCTTACAGGAGGTTAAGGGTGGAGTTGATGCAGTATTTTCTTATGTCGATTTGAGCAATGTTGAAATTCCATCTGAATTTTCCAACGGGCAGCAAGGCGCAAAAACCAGTCAGCCGTGTCATGGTACGGCTTTTTTTGCAGGGACACCTGTGGATGGATTGGGAGCACCAAAACCTTTAATTAAAGGCATGCAGTTTTTAGCAAATCAATTTAAAAAACAAAAAACCAAGCATCCTTTAGCACCTGACTATGTATTTTATCAACAGCTCTACGCTTCTCAAGGACCTAAACAGATTTTATTGGAAGCAGGTTCTAAAAAGATTTTAGGTCAGCCTATCGGTTTTCCACCGAGTATTCTTGATCCTCTCATTGCAGAGATGAATCGACAAGTCAAAGCAGGCGCGATTCAGCAAAGTCCATTGGTGCCCAGTGTGGTGCCATTACAGATCGTTCGATTAGGTTTGTTCGTCATCGTATGCTGTCCGGGAGAATTCACCACCATTGCAGGACAACGTGTTATTGAAACAGTCAAACAAGTTTTGGCAGATCAATCTGCGATAGAGCGAGTGTGGTTAAGTTCCTATTGCAATGATTATATGGGGTATGTCACGACGTATGAGGAATACCAAGAGCAAGCCTATGAAGGCGGGCATACCTTATTTGGACAATGGACGCTGGCTGCATGCCAAAGCAAATTTAAGTTGTTAGCTAAACAATTATTGTTGGATAAAAATCAACGTAGCGATGATCAAACCACACGACCAGAACCCATTCCAGAACAAGAACTAGCAAAACGAAGCAATCATGGCAATTTAAAAACTGCCGTTCGCCAAGGAGAGGCGGTATGAGTGATTTAACCCAAGCAACTTGGTCGAATTGGTCAGGTTTTCAAAAAGCCTATCCTGAGCAGATTTTACAACCGACTAATATTTTGGAGTTACAGCGCATTGTGCAAGATTATCCCAAAATACGCGTGGTCGGTGCAGGGCATTCATTTACGCCTTTGGTCTGTACAGATGCTTTATTATTATCTTTAGATCGTATTGCTGGCGTAGAGTCCTCAGATATTGACCGTTGTCAGAGTACGATCTATGCAGGTACACGATTATATAATTTAGACCAACATCTACATCCGATGAATCAAGCGTTGATGAATCAGGGCGATATTGATCAGCAGAGTTTGGCAGGTGCTATTTCGACTGGGACACATGGAACAGGTGCAGATTTGCACTGTATTTCGGCTTATGTTGAAGCCTTTGAATTGCTGACAGCTTCGGGTGAAATCCTAAAATGCAGTCAAACAGAGCACCCTGAGATCTTTGCCGCAGGACGTGTTTCTTTAGGCAGTTTAGGGATTTTGACCAAAATCACCATGCAAAATCGTCCACGCTATAAGCTGAAAGAGCACATCGAACTTTGCCCTGTAGAAGATATGATGCAACACATTCAGCAATGGAAGCATCAGCATCGGCATATTGAGTGTTTTGTTTTTTCCTATGAAAAGCAGTTGATGTTAAAAACCTTGGATGAAACCGATGAGGATATCGCGCCACGTCAAGAAAACTTCCCATCGGATGATACTTTGCTAACCATGTGCTCTGAACTCACCCGATTTCTTCCACCGATCAATCCGTATTTACAGAAGCTTTTAGGCGTGTTGGTCAAGCCTACAACTTATGTGGATTGGTCGAGTAAAATATTTCCAACACCGCGCAATACCAAGTTCAATGAAATGGAATATCAGATTCCTGTTGATCAAGGACTTGCATGTTTGGATGAGGTGTTACATACATTAAGAAACTATAACGTCGCGACCTTTTTTCCACTCGAGTTTCGTTTTGTCAAAGGCGATGATATTTGGCTGAGTCCTTTTTATCAGCAAGATTCGATTTCAATTTCGGTTCATCAATATCATAAACAAGACCCGCGTTTGATTTTTGATGTGGTTGAACCAATTTTGCAGAAATATAAGGGACGGCCACATTGGGGCAAAATGCATAATATCACCACGACGCAGCTTCGCGCTTTATATCCAAAGTGGGATGATTTTATGGCTTTGCGTCAGCGACTTGACCCACAAGCTAAGTTTTTAAATCCCTATCTGGAAAAGTTGTTTTGGGGTTAAATCGAATTTTTTATGAGTTGAAAGTGCTTAACGGAGTCATATCGAGTTCTCATCCAATTAAGGGTTAAGCTTTCAGCTAGACTTACTTTGGTTTCGCCCTGAGAAGCGTATCAAACTGTATGTAAATTTTCTTTGATTGAAAAAGGTATAGCCATGTTGGATCATTATTTTAAACAACTCAATCTCGATCTAAAAAAACAGGGGATTGCGACCCCGCAACTTATCGTAGATGACGCTGCCTTAAAACAAAATATCCAATATGTTCAAGTGAAGTTGTCTCACGCAGCACATTTAAAAGCGCGTTTGGTGGTGAAATCGCTCGCTTGTTTAGACTTACTCAAATTGTTATCTGAACAGATCAATACTCAACGATTTATGGTATTTCATCAGCCACATATTATTTCGATATTAGAAAACTTTGCTGAAGCCGATATTTTGTTAGGGAAACCGATGCCAGCCCAAGCCGCAGGTCATTTCTTTGAACTACATTCAGAATGGTCAGATGCAAAGATTCAGTGGTTGATTGATACTAAACAACGTCTACAACAGTATTTAGAGGTTGCTCAGGCGTATTCAATCTGCTTAAAAGTGAATATTGAAATAGATGTTGGCTTACATCGTGGTGGGGTACACACTGCTCAGCAATTGACTGAAATTTTAGCGCTAATTCAGCAATATCCACAGTATTTAAAATTATCAGGTTTAATGGGTTACGATGCGCACGTCACCAAAATTCCAGCCATCATTAAAAAGCCAACACAAACCTATCAAGAATCACAACAGGTTTATGCCAATTACCAACACTTGATTCAGCAGCAGTTCCCAACGCTATGGCATGATGAACTTTGTTTTAATGGCGGGGGAAGTCCAACTTTTAGTTTTCATACTGAAAATAGTGTCTGCAATGATTTATCTTTTGGTTCTATGCTGCTTAAACCCAGTGATTTTGATAGTCAGTTTTCAGTTGTTTTAAAGCCTGCTTTATGGATTGCTGCACCCGTATTAAAAGTTTTGCCTTATACCCAATTACCAGCCATGTCTTTATTGGATAAATTGCCGCATAAATCTAAAGCACTGTTTATTTATGGGGGCTATTGGCTTGCCAATTATGTCTATCCAAAACAAGCGCATCCACATGTTTTATATGGACGCAGTAGCAATCAAGAGCTGATCAATGTCCCGAAAGATTGTGATATTCAAGTGGATGATTTTGTGTTTTTAAGACCAACTCAAAGTGAGGCAATTATCCCGCAATTTTCAGAGTTAAAACTGTATAAGCAGCATGTTTTTGAGAGATGGGAAACTTTTCGAGAATAAAAATAATGCTAAAAAAACCTTGTGATTCGGCACAAGGTTTTTGCTTCAGAAAGATTAAGTTATTGCTTTATGATTAGGACTGGAATATGTGATTCTGTTAGAACTGTACGAGCAACACTACCGAGTAATAAACGTTTTACCCCAGTACGACCATGCGAACCCATAACAATCAAATCAGCCCCAATTTCATCGGCAACAAAAAGGATGCCCTCACTGGCCGAGCCATGATAAATTTTAGTGGCGACATTGATATCATTTTGACTAAATGACTGAGCTATATCTTGTAACTGCGTTTTTGCATGCGCTTCAGCTTGCATAAAATGTTCAGTGATCGCAGGTGCAACTTGGTAAAAGTCTACTCCTACATAAGGATCAACTGCGACGACACTCAGCACTGTTACTTTTGCGCCTGATAATTTGGCTAAAGAAAGTGCATGTTCAACCGCCGCATAAGAAATTGGAGAGTCGTCCACAGGAACTAAAATATTTTGATAAGACATAGTTACTCCTTATAATTTATCGTTGTCATCGTTACTATGTTGATAACATACTTGAGCCACCTCAAGCAAATAAAAATAGGAGCCTTTGTGTTACTCAGCTTTGATGCTTTTAAACAGCAAAAATTCGATCAGATGGCGAGTAAAATAATGGCTGATCCTGAAACATATTTATGTTTTGATTCAGTTTCAGATTTTTATAAGGCAGTCTGGTTAGACGAATTTCCCCAAGGTACAACATGGTCAGCAACAGGCTTAGACGAT
Organism: Acinetobacter sp. NIPH 2699; assembly: GCF_022549355.1. GTDB lineage: Bacteria > Pseudomonadota > Gammaproteobacteria > Pseudomonadales > Moraxellaceae > Acinetobacter. The sequence goes on along the minus strand of NZ_JAKZGL010000004.1, from coordinate 202,703 downwards.
GGTGCAGAACAGTTCTATGCGGTGATTGAATATGGTCATCATTATTTATCAATCAGTCGCACAACATCGATTGCTGTAAAATTAGCCATTCGAGAAAATCTCAATAAAAATAACTAATCCGAGCAGTCACCAATTTTTGCTGCTTCAGACTTTGCGATTTAAATGAGAATGCTATACTTCGCGGTGATGAAATCCTAAATAAAACGAAATGGAAATTTAAAAATGGCACATCAATTTACGGTTAATGAAACGATTCATGGTGTTTCAATTGAAGACTTTTCAAGATTAGTCGCGGATACATCATTGCATGAAGCAGTATGTAAACGTATCCCAGGTGAAAACCTAGAAATTATTGAATCTGCAATTCATGGTGATATTTATACGCTACGCCGTGAATATAATCTTGATGTTAATATTCCAGATGTTGCGAAAAAATTATTAAAAAATGCATTCCGCTTAAAACGTTCTGATATTACCCATTTGAAAAATTTAACTTCAACGGTAGAGTTGGGTGCAAATTTACCTTTAGAAGCAAAGGGTGAGCGTAGTGTTACTGGGGACAGTGAGAAAGTAAATATTTCTTTGACTTGGACGGTAAAAGTCAAAGTGCCTTTGATTGGCGGTATGCTAGAAAGACATGCTGAAGGCGAAATTCGTAAATTTAGCCAGCTTGAAATTGAAATTGTTGCTGATGAATTAAAGAAAAATCTTTAATTTAAGTGAGATTAAAAAAACTCTCCGTATCAATCAATACGGAGAGTTTTTTTATTTTAGCGTGAAAATGATAGAAGCCATGTGAAATATCCAATACTATATTATTCACTATTTGATCAAAAATAAGGTCATTGTTATGAGCGTGGTTTTAGCTGTAGCACAACGTGGTGAAGATGTTTTAACGCTTAAAGCTGCAACTGTTGGGGATGGAGAGTTTAATAGTGAGTGGCTGATGCAACTTGCTTCAGCGATGCACGCGACCATGCTTGAGCGTAATGGTGTTGGGATTGCAGCACCACAGGTCTACATTTCAAAACGAATTATTATTGTCGCTTCTCGTCCAAATATACGTTATCCCGATGCGCCTGAAATGGATGCGGTGGTGATGGTCAATCCTGAGATTTTAGTGTTTTCCCAAGCGACATGTTTAGGTGAAGAGGGTTGTTTAAGTGTTCCTGATCAACGAGGTGTAGTTGAGCGAGCACAAGCGATCAAAGTGCGTTATTACACTTTACAGGGTGAAGTGGTTGAAACCACTTATGAGGGTTTTCCTGCGCGTATCGTTCAGCATGAAGTTGATCATTTGGATGGCGTATTGTTTGTGGAAAAGCTATCAGCCTAGACTAATTTGGCTTTAAAACTTAGTTCTGATATTTAAATTGCTGTGGTGTTTTGCCTAAATGTCGTTTAAACATGGCACTAAACGCGCTTGGGTTGGTATAACCAAGTGCTGCAGATATTTGAGCAATTGATTCTCCATTTGAAATTTTACTCAATGCATGTGCGATATGCATCTGTTGAACCCATGCCCGATAAGACAACCCAGTTTCCTTTTGAAACATTCTCATTAATGTTCTTGAACTTGTGCCAATATCATCTGCCCAAGTGGTCAAATCTTTGCAATGGTTCGGTGAATGTAGGAGTTCTTGGCAAATTTTTAATAAGCGTTTGTCTTTGGGCCAAGGAATCTGAATTGTTAATAGATTTGCCCTATGTATTTCCTCAAAAATTAAAATTTGTAAAGCTTCTGAAATTTTCTGAGATGAAACAATATTTGGAGCATCTACATGGGTAATTTGGTTGAATCGAATCAATAATTCATGCAGTAAATTACTTACTCGAATAATAAAACAATCTTGTCCCATTAATGCAGCAGCATTCACTTCGACTAGGGCAGTATTGAGTTTTACATGACTCAGTGAAAGGACACTATGTTCAACATTCGCTGGAATCCATAAAGCACACATGGGTGGTACGAGCCAAACATTGTTAGGAGTAAAAACCTGAATATTACCTGTTGAGGCATATAAAAATTGTGCTCTAGTGTGAGTATGCGTCGGTGTGATTTCACGATATGTATGTTCAGAAGACAGTCCAATCACCAGTTCAGATTGATCGGACTGAATAAGTGAATCTGACATAAGCGATCCTAAATTTTGTCATTTATGCGATGATTATTGGAAGATAACTTTATAAACGACAATTTACAATAAGCGCCTTATCTAGAATATTGGAGTTTTTCAGATATGACGTCTTCAATACCGTTGAGAGATGGCGTTGCTGATACTGCAACAAATGATCAACCTCAAGGTATGATTATTAAGGTTGTTGGTGCAGTTGCTTTTGTACATTTGTTGAATGATTTGATTCAAGCAGTCTTGCCAGCCATCTATCCAATGCTCAAAGCAAACTTTTCTCTTAGTTTCGCTCAAGTGGGTCTCATTTCCTTTGTCTATCAGATTACAGGCTCACTACTTCAGCCTTGGATTGGACTTTATACTGATAAACATCCTAAGCCTTATCTTTTACCATTAGGTATGATGGTCACATTCTGCGGTATTTTACTGTTAGCATTTTCTCCAAGTTTTACAATATTGTTGATTGCATCTGCATTGATTGGCGTGGGTTCAGCAACCTTCCACCCTGAAGCTTCACGTGTGGCGAGAATGGCATCTGGCGGACGTTTTGGTACAGCGCAATCGACCTTTCAGGTTGGAGGAAATACGGGTACAGCAATTGGACCATTATTGGCTGCATTAATTATTGTGCCTTTTGGGCAACATGCGGTTGCATGGTTGGTGGTGTTTTCATTGTTAGCGATTTGGGTATTGTTTGGTGTAAGTCGCTGGACGATTAGCCATGCTAAAAAGCAGTTGGCGACAGGAATTACTCAAGCACATACTAAATTGCATGGTCGTCAGTTAATTATTGCGTTAACGACAATTTGCGTATTGATGTTTGCAAAATTTACTTATATTGCCAGTATCAGTAACTATTTTACTTTTTATTTGATCCATAAGTTTCATATTAGTTTGCAAACAGCTCAATTGCATTTGTTTGTGTTTTTGGCTGCTGTTGCACTTGGTACTTTTGCGGGTGGGCCTGTTGGTGATCGAATTGGGCGTAAAACTGTGATTTGGGTTTCATTTGTGGGAATGGCACCATTTGCTTTAATGATGCCGTATGCCAATTTGTTTTGGACGACGGTTTTATCTGTGATTACGGGATTAGTTCTGTCATCTGCTTTTGCTGCAATGGTGGTTTATGCTCAGGAAGCTGTCCCAGGACGTGTTGGCATGATTTCAGGGTTAATGTTTGGTTTGATGTTTGGTGTAAGTGGTATTGCAGCAGCAGGGCTGGGGTATTTGGCTGATGTGAAGGGAATCGAATGGGTATTTGGTCTATGTTCACTTTTACCCTTACTTGGTTTTGCAACGGCGTTTTTACCAAATACGAAAGTTAAATAGTTTGTTTAAATCTCTCAATATGAATTGGGCTTATAGCATTAAGATTTAGCAATAATCAGATTTTGGTTGAAACTGATGCTGTGGTAGAACGGATTTATTGTGTTGCTAGACAGAGATTGGAATCCCCCCTAAATTACAACTTTGTAAAGAGGGACTATATGCGAATTTAATGATTGTGTTAGATTCGAGGTACTCTCTCTTTTTAAAGGGGGGTTGGGGAGGATTATAATTATTTATATCCTTAAATTTATGAAAGTAGTTTAGTACAAAGCATACTAAACTTAATGAATAAAACTGACTGAATCATCAGACGAATATATTCTTCGATGTCATACGCTAGGAACGTTTCAATGAAAAAAACTTATCTTATATTTTCTTTCGTTATGTATGTACTATTTAATCCTTCGATTGTATTTGCTGAGACTGTTGAGTCAGATCAAGTAATAGATATTTTTATTGGGACACTAGAAGTTGATGATAAAAAAGTTATTTTAAATCGCTGCGATGGTGGTTCAAATATATACATATTAAAAGATGCTGAATGGAGTGATGAAAAAGCGGTATCAAATTTTTTATCTAAGGAAAAAGATATGATAAAACCTATATATGCTGAGGTTGTTGGAGCTTATAGAGGTGATGGAAATAAGAATATGCTCTTAGTTGATTCTATAAGTGATATTACAGAAAGAAAAAGTTGTCATTTAAATGATTTATTTTAAATTTTATTCTATATCAAGTGTTTATTTTGTTGCGAAACAGAGAGTGCAATCCCTCTAAATCCCCCCTTTGTAAAGAAGGACTATATGCGAATTTAATGGTGACGTTAAATTCGCGTTACTCCCTCCTTTTTAAAGGAGGATTGTAATGGTTAATTTTTAAAATATTTTATAAATGTAATTAAAAATGATGATAAAAAAACTTCCACATGTAAACAATAGGAAAATAGCAATGGTTAATTTAGGGGTTTTATTTTTGACTTTATAAAAATCAATAAGTTGCTGGTTATTCAAAGTGTTTTGAGTTTTCTCTTGTGTTAAAGAATTAATCCAACTGATATTTTTGATAAAAAATTTGTCTCCCAATCTTACAATATCCATTTCTTGTATTATATAGTTCTGTTCTTCTACTTGTTGCTTACTACAAATGGTTTCAGAGTAGCTTGAACAACTAATGAGAAAAAAACGGTTTTTATTTTGAGTGATAAATATTGTGTCAGCTTTATTGAATCTTTTAATACTAAACTCATAAATCATAGATTCATTAGTTTTAAGATGTAGGTGTGGAATTACCTTAACTATTCTCTGAGGATTTAATAGTTTATAGATACCTAGCGTAATTGTAAAAATTATGATTGTAGTTAATGTTAAAGCTATAATTTGTGCTAGATTTATTTTTTGTTGATTGTTTAGTTGAAAGCCAATTTTCATTTCAATTTTAATTGTTTAACAAGATGTGCACGAATATAAATTATACATTATTATTAATTTTTTTTGGAAGTTAGTCTACCTCAATATATAAAGTAAATCTTTTGAAGTTTTATAAATCCCTCCCAACCTCCCTTTGAAACAGGAAAGAGTTGTCACGTAATTCATTTAAATCACATGACATCTCTTTTTTTAAAGGAGGTAAGAAGCCTTGCTTCGCAAGGGAGATTAAAATGCTAACTTACCCAATCGAATCATCTAAATTCGGTGCTAACCAACGCTTCGCTTCATCCAGTGTCCAACCTTTACGTTTTGCATAATCCTCGAGTTGATCTTGAGAAATCTTGCCCACATTAAAGTATTCACTTTCAGGGTGCGAATAATAGAAACCACTGACAGAAGACGGTGGCATCATCGCAAAGTGTTCAGTCAACTTCGTACCAATCTTGGCTTCAGAACCTAACCAATCGAATAATACCGCTTTTTCAGAATGCTCAGGACAAGCAGGGTAACCCGGTGCAGGACGAATACCGACATACTTCTCTTTGATCAATTCTTCATTGCCCAAAGTCTCATCGGCTTTATAGCCCCAGAACTCTTTACGGATACGCTCATGTAAATGTTCTGCAAAGGCTTCCGCAAAACGATCTGCTAAAGACTGAATTAAAATCGCAGAATAGTCATCACCTTTGGCTTTATATTCATTTGCCAATTCTTCCGCACCGAAGATCGATACGGTAAAACCACCAAGATAATCTTCGGGTTGTTCAGACTGTTTAATAAAGTCAGCTAAAGACAGATTTGGTTTACCTGTGACTTTGTCAGATTGCTGACGCACATGCTCAAAGGTATGCGTGAGCTGCTGAGCCGTTTCGTCAAATACACTGACTGTATCTGCACCAGTACGTTGCGCAGGGTATAAACCAAACACGGCACGTGCATCAAACAGCTTATTGTCGATCACGTCTTTTAACATGGCTTGAGCTTGGTTATATAAATCTGTTGCTGCTTCACCCACCACTTCATCTTGTAAAATTTTCGGGAATTTCCCTGCCAAACTCCAAGAAATAAAGAATGGTGTCCAGTCAAAATATTCCACCAGTGTTGCAAGGGGATAGTTGGTGAAAACGTGTGTACCTAAGGTATTTGGAATAGGCGGCACATAGTTTTCATCGACCTTAAAGCCATTTTTAATGGATTCTGGGTAGCTGAGTTTTGCCGCTTTGGGTTGTTTGTTGGCTAAACGCTCACGAATCTTGGCATATTCAGCGCGATGTTCCGCGATAAAGTTACCTCGCATTTCAGGTGAGAGTAAGGTGGTTGCTACACCCACTGCACGAGAGGCATCGGCAACGTAAATCACCGCATCATTTGAATATTGAGGGTCAATTTTTACTGCGGTATGTGCTTTTGATGTGGTTGCACCACCAATCAACAAAGGAATGGTGAAACCTTTACGTTGCATTTCTTTGGCAACAAAGACCATTTCATCAAGTGAAGGGGTAATCAAACCAGACAGACCAATGATGTCACATTTTTCATCAATTGCAGTTTGTAGGATCTTTTCACAAGGCACCATCACACCAAGGTCAACGATGTCATAACCATTACAGCCAAGGACTACACCTACAATATTTTTACCAATATCATGAACGTCGCCTTTGACGGTTGCCATTAGTACTTTACCTTTCGGCTGGCTGTTTGTTTTTGCGGCCTCAATGTATGGGTTCAACCATGCCACAGCTTGCTTCATCACGCGCGCAGATTTGACCACTTGTGGTAGGAACATTTTACCTGAACCAAATAAATCACCGACCACGTTCATACCATCCATCAATGCGCCTTCAATCACATCAAGTGGACGTTTTGCTTTTAAGCGGGCTTCTTCGGTATCTTGGTCAATATACGTAGTGATGCCTTTGACGAGCGCATATTCAAGACGTTTTTCTACAGATTGATTACGCCACTCAAGGTTTTCCGCTTCACGTTGAGCACCACCTTGACCGCGATATTTTTCCGCAACTTCAAGTAACTTTTCTGTGGCAACCTGACCTGACTCACTTTGATTTTGATTCAGAACAACATCTTCAACTGCGGCTTTAAGGTCTGGGTCAATATCATCATAAATTGCCATTTGCCCCGCATTGACGATCCCCATGGTCATGCCTTGTTTGATGGCATAGTAGAGGAACACCGAGTGAATGGCTTCACGGACAGGTTCATTGCCACGGAACGAGAATGATACGTTGGATACACCACCTGAAATCATCGCATGTGGTAGGTTCTGTTTGATCCAGCCTGTTGCTTCAATAAAGTCCACAGCATAGTTGTTATGTTCTTCAATACCCGTTGCAATAGCAAACACGTTCGGGTCAAAAATAATATCTTCAGCAGGGTAGCCGACTTCATTGACCAAAATGTCATAAGAGCGTTTACAGATCTCACGTTTACGTGCTGCGGTATCTGCTTGTCCAGCTTCATCAAAGGCCATGACAATGACAGCAGCACCGTATTGGCGGCATAAGCGTGCTTTTTCGACAAACTCGTCATAACCTTCTTTTAAGGAAATCGAGTTCACGACAGGTTTACCTTGAACGCATTTTAACCCTGCTTCAATGATTTCCCATTTTGATGAGTCAATCATGATCGGTACACGAGAAATATCTGGTTCAGATGCAACGAGATTCAGGAAATGCACCATCGCATTTTGCGAATCGAGCATCCCTTCATCCATGTTAATGTCGATGATCTGAGCGCCTGCCACAACTTGTTGTTGCGCAACTTCTAATGCTTCGGAAAAGTTTTCTTCACGAATCAAGCGTAAGAATTTTTTTGAACCTGTGACGTTGGTCCGTTCACCGACATTCACAAAAAGTGAATCATCATAAATGTTAAATGGTTCGAGACCACTTAAACGACAGGCAGGTACTGTTTCAGGAATTTGACGTGGTTGAATATCTTTTACAGCATTATAAATGGCACGAATATGATCAGGTGTTGTACCACAACAACCACCAGTAATATTGATCAAGCCACTTTCAGCAAATTCTTTTATGAATTCAGCCGTTTGTTCAGGGGTTTCATCATATTCACCAAACGCATTGGGTAAGCCTGCATTGGGATGCGCTGAAACAAAGGTATCAGCAATATCGGCAATGGTTTTAACATGGGGGCGCATGGCGTCTGCACCCAAAGCACAGTTAAAGCCGATAGACAGCAGGTCGCCGTGACGAACTGAGTTCCAAAATGCTTCGGCAGTTTGACCTGTTAAGGTACGACCAGAAGCATCAGTAATCGTCCCTGAAATCATCAATGGCAGTTCATGACCGATTTGCTTAAACACTTCTTTAACCGCAAAGATTGCTGCTTTACAGTTCAAGGTGTCAAACACGGTTTCGATCAAGATGATGTCTGCACCACCTTCGATCAGGGCATGGGTTGCCTCTATATAGTTATCTTTGAGTTCATCAAAAGTAATATTACGGAACGCAGGATCATTTACATTTGGTGAAATAGAACAGGTACGCGATGTTGGACCTAGTACACCTGCCACAAAACGAGGTTTGTCAGGGGTAGAGTATTTCTCGCACGCTGCTTTCGCTAAACGTGCTGCTTCACGGTTGATCTCTGGAACGAGGTCTTCCATATGATAGTCAGACATTGAAACACGTGTGCCGTTAAAGCTGTTGGTTTCGATGATGTCTGCACCAGCATCCAAATAAGCTTCGTGGATGCCTTGGATAATGTGTGGCTGTGTTAAAACCAGTAAATCGTTATTACCTTTAAGGTCTGATGCCCAGTCCGCAAAACGTTCACCACGATAATCTTCTTCTTCTAATTTATGGCGTTGAATCATAGTTCCCATTGCACCATCAATAATCAGGATACGCTGGGCGAGAAGTGATTTTAGGGTGGCAAGTGTGGACATAAGGAACCCCAGAATAGGATGAAGATAAAAAACAGACGCATTGTAACAGAAGCCGTGCCGATACGTGTATTTTCAGCATTGTAGAGTGATGATCTGTCGGTTCAGATTAAAAATGTCATAAAAGTTTCATTAAACTGCAATAATTAAACGGAATAATGCTTAAAAATAAGACAAATCCTTTGAAATATGACAATAAGTTATCTTATTTCGTAGCATTTGTTGCAAAATCAGACAAACAGTTTTGAACATGGCTGTTGTTTTGTAATTCATTGTTTTTATTTAATTAAGATTAAATTTTAGGTGAATTTATCGTCAGAAAACATGAAGAATTGGTGTGAAAATATGAAATTTTGGCTTCATATGGCACTTCTTTGTCATATAATTGTCATAATTTAATTAAACAATACGGGGGATTTCATTATCCTCTGTCCGTCTACATGAATTCTAATCTTCCCCCTGCTTCGGATTCACCGCTTGCCAGTTCTACGGCAAAATCAACGAATGTACATGTACCAACACCGAAATTTTTTATGCCGGTGTTTTTGACGATTATTGTTGCAACACTTATTTATATCGGTTTTCAGGTCAGTGCTGACTTAGCGCATGTACCTGCTTTAAGTTTATATTCTGTCATTTTATTATCAACGGCACTTTTTATTGCTTTGGCTTTCGAGTTTGTCAATGGTTTCCATGACACTGCGAATGCTGTAGCGACGGTCATTTATACCAATGCACTTCCTGCACCTGTTGCAGTGATGTGGGCAGGTTTCTGTAACTTCTTAGGGGTTATGGTTGCAAGTGGGGCAGTTGCTTACGGCATTATTGCACTGCTTCCTGTTGAAATGATTATGAATGTGGGCAGCGGTGCTGGCTTTGCAATGGTCTTTGCATTGTTAATTGCAGCGATTATGTGGAATCTTGGAACATGGTTCCTCGGTATTCCAGCCTCTAGTTCTCACACATTGATCGGTTCAATTTTGGGTGTGGGGATTATGAACCACTTACTCAATGCATCAACTGGCGCGACCAGTGGCATTGATATGGATCAAGTGCTGAAAGTGGGTAAGGCGTTACTCTTTTCGCCAATGATTGGTTTCGCTTTTGCTGCGGTTTTATTCTTATTGGTTAAGAAAATATTTAAAAACCAAATGGAGCTGTTCCAACCGCCTGTTGGCAATAAGCCACCACCGCCGTTAATTCGCGGTATCTTGATTTTCACTTGTACTGGGGTGAGTTTTGCTCATGGTTCAAATGATGGTCAAAAGGGAATGGGCTTAATCATGTTGATCTTGATTGGCTTGGTTCCACTGGCATATTCATTAAATAAAAACTTGGATGAAAAACATCTACAGTCATTTGAACAATTGTCATCTCAAACTGCTTTGGTTTTAAATGTTCAGCAGCAAGATTATTCTGATGAAAAAGCGCGTGAAGTGCTGACCACATATATTCAAACCAAAGAACAAACGCCTGAAGTTATACCTGCATTGGCAAGTATGACCAACCATTTAGGCGAGAAAGTTGCAGCTTACGGTGATCTCAAGAGCATTCCTGAAGCGGGTGTAGCAGAGTTACGTAATGACATGTATTTGAGTACGACTGCTTTTAAACGTTTAGACAAAGCTGAAGCATTACCAGTGATGACAGACGAACAGAAAAAAGTTGTGAAAGACTATCGCAGCAATATGGATTCATTCTTACAATACATTCCAACGTGGGTAAAAGTTGCAGTTGCGCTAGCACTGGGTCTAGGGACTATGGTCGGCTGGAAACGTATTGTCATTACTGTCGGTGAACGGATTGGTAAGAATCACATGACCTATGGTCAAGGGATGTCTGCTGAACTTGTTGCCATGAGTACGATCGCGGCGGCTGATGGTTTTGGTATGCCTGTTTCAACAACGCATGTTTTAAACAGTGCGGTTGCAGGTACGATGGTTGCGAATAAGTCAGGCTTAAACTTTGCCACGGTGAGAACGATTCTGTCTGCATGGGTATTTACTTTACCAGCCACGATTTGTTTATCTGGCGGCTTGTATTGGTTATTCTTACAGTTTGTTTCTTGATTTAACGATTCAATGTTTGATGTTAAAGGCTTTGCTTCGGCAAGGCTTTTTTTTATTTTTAAATGGTTGTGTTGCACAAATTTGTTATTGCGAGCATCTTAGACTTCTTGCATCATTATTGATATTGACACCTTCTTTGTATTTCTCCCATCGGGCGAATGAGGAACGATTGAAGTTCCGCAAGGCGATTTATAAGAGAAGTCTAATGCTAAGATAAAACAATGTCGTCAAGTGATTGCAGATCGGCAAGCACATGCCATATAAGGAGATTGAAAATGTATTTTTTATCTAGCATACAGGCTAAATTGAGCATTAGTTTTTATATCATCCTATTGGTTTTGGGCTCATCTTCACTCTATGCCAAAACTCCAACATTTCTGGATTATCCTGCAAAAAACTATACAGGGAAAAATCAACCCTTAAAACTCAATCCACAAAGCCAGAAATACCGCACTTTATTTAAAGAAATGTCCCAACAAAAACCAAACTTTGCAGGGCACTATGTCATGGAAACGGTTGGCTGTGGTGGAGGGTGTAGCTTTGCTTTGGCTTATAATGCCAAAACAGGGCAGAGCTTGATTTTGCCTGATACTTTTGCTGATTGTTATAGTGAACAGAAAGGCTTTACCCAAAACGATATTTTATTTCAAAAAGACAGCCGTTTGGTCGTGGCAGTGGGGAGTCGTTATGGCAATCAGGAAATTTGTGAAACCGTGTATTACCATGTAGAAAATGATCATTTTAAGCCAATTTCAAAACGATTGAGATAACAACAAATGTTTATACAAAAAGGAAAAATCAGATTTTCCCAAAAAGAGCTTTGGGACTTAGATACACATTTAGCAAAAATCATTTATGTAGGCTTAGTACAGTTTAAACAGTCAAAACGACATGGCACCCCATCTCCCTTTTTGACAGAAAGCTCAGCAGAACATCCACTGGGCACACAACAGAAGCAACAATACAGGCATGGGAAGAAACATTAGATCAAATGATCTATGCATTTTCACCACAACAGGATTATGACGAAATTGAACCCCGTATTTATGATTTAAAAATGATTGAGGATGTGGGTCAGCAAAACGCTTCTGATGATTGTATCCCAATAAAGATGATCACGCTTCCCAAAGCAGGTGTGACAGAACAAGATATAGAGGCTTATAACGAACGCCAGCACCAATGGGAGCAGGTAGACATACAAAAACGACAACAAGGTCGGGTGCTATTTGCCAAGTATTTTCATCATTTGTGGGATTGAAACGAGCAAAAAAATGGCTACTCTAAAGTAGCCATTTTTTTATTTATTAGGTTTTAAGCCTGTTGAATGCCTGCAACAACCCAATCTTGTTGTGAGCCAGCAGGTTTAACAAAATGCCAAATCTCAGTAAATGGCTGTGGCAAGCTGTTTAAATCTTCACTCACAGTACCCGTAAAACGAACGCTGACAACGTATTGACCATTCTCAGTTGAACTTTCAACGACCATTGCATTGAGGTTGCTAAATTCAGCAACATCTTGGTCTTGGTTCGCCATAATGTCGCTATACATTGAGTTGTAAAGCTCAGGTGACAAATAACGACGAATTTCTTCGATATTGCTTGCGTTGTTTACCGACTGAATATGGTTAAAACGTTGACGTGCAGTACGCAAAAATGCAGCAGGTTCAGTACCATCTGGCAGTTGATTGCCATTACTCATAGATGCACTACCAAATGGTGCTTGAGTTGGAGCATTGCCGAAAGGTGCTTGAGTTGCAGCACCACCACCAACTGATTGACCAAAGATATTGGTGTTGTCACCTGTTTGGCGAGCAGTTGGTTGAGGTGTTGTTTGGCGGCTAAAATTATTTTGACCGCCATGATTTGGAGCGTATGGATTACTTGCTGCTAATTTTTTTTTTGCGCCTAATCTGCGGAACACAAAGAAGGCGGCTGCTGCTGCAAGTAGAACCCAAATCCAGTTAACACCCTGTTTCTCCTCTTGCGCTGCAACGGCTTGTTGTTCTGTTTGAGCTGGATCGGTGGAGGTATTGTCATCGGCTAATGCATTTGCAGCGACAGCACCAATTGCTGCACCCGCAACACCCGCTGCAACCATGCCGCCAACACCTGGACCTGCTTTTTGAGGTGCGGCAGTTGGAGCGGCTTGTTGTTGTGCTGGTGGAGTCGCTTGGCGAGGTTGCTGATAAGACTGACTAGATGAGTTAGATCTGCTCATACCATGACTCTTTCCGCCACCTGCACGCTTCGCTTCTGCAAGCGGTGCAGCAACTAAAGTTGCCATTAATAAAGCTGCCATCAAGCCACGCTGGTGTACTTGCATCGAAAATCCCTATTTAGTTCCAATTAGTAAGTGTATTTATGCAGGCATTCATAGTGAATTTCAACTAGAAAAGCATTTTTTTTATTAAGGGCTTGCTGAGCGTTCATTTATGATTGCGACAGAGCATATTTTTTAGATCACACAAGGCATGGCTAGTGAAATTTAGCTATTCTAAATGAATCAGACATAACGCTGTGGTATCAAAAAATATGCCTGTCCCGCAGGGTTGCGTCTAAAATTTAAACATACTTCGTTATGAAACTTGGAAAGGGAATAGCCATTTCCTATGTTTCCTGCCTCGTCTGCTAAAATTTTAGCCTACAACGCAATTCATTGATGAATGTTCATCAAGCCCCTAATTCATCACTGAGCTGCATCGCTTCTGTTAATGCTTCATGTAATCGTGCCACAGCAATGATTTGAACGCCTTCGATTGGTTTCTGTGGTGTGTTGCCGCGAGGCAAAATCACATATTTAAAACCATGCTTTGCGGCTTCTTTTAAACGTTCCTGACCATTGGGTACAGGGCGGATTTCTCCAGATAGCCCAACTTCCCCAAAAACAGCCAATTGTTGAGGCAGCGCTTTACCACGTAAGCTGGAGGCACAGGCAAGTAGAACTGCAAGATCAGAACCAGTCTCCGTGATTTTTAAACCACCGACCACATTGATATAGACATCTTGACCAGCAGTTTGCACCCCACCGTGTCGATGCATGACTGCAAGTAGCATATTTAAACGGTTTTGTTCCAAACCAAGCGCTACTCGACGAGGTTGACCATGGGCATCATCGACTAAGGCTTGAACTTCAACCAGTAGTGGGCGGGTTCCTTCACGGCTGATCATCACAATTGAACCGGGAATGGCTTCATCGTAACGACTTAGGAAAATTGCGGATGGATTGGCGACCTCACGTAGACCTTTATCGGTCATTGCAAATACCCCAAGTTCGTTGACTGCACCAAAACGGTTCTTTACGGCCCGAATCATGCGATAACGTGAGTCAGATTGACCTTCAAAATAGAGTACACAATCGACCATGTGTTCTAAAACACGAGGACCAGCCAGCGCACCTTCTTTTGTGACATGACCGACCAGAAACAAAGCAGTGCCGCTATTTTTGGCGTAACGGGTGAGTAATGCTGCTGACTCTCGAATTTGTGAGACACCACCAGGTGCGGATTGTAAGGTTTCGGTATAAAGGGTTTGAATGGAGTCCAAAATGGCAACGGCAGGGCGTACTTGAGCTAAAACCTCACATATACGTTCTACACAGGTTTCAGCCATGACTTTCAGTTGATCTGTAGGCAAGTCTAAACGTTGTGCTCGCAATGCAACCTGAGAAAGTGACTCTTCACCAGTGACATAGAGGGCAGAACTTTTTTTACTTGCCATGTGTGTTGCTGTTTGCAGCAAGATTGTGGATTTACCAATCCCCGGATCGCCACCAATCAATACCACTGAACCAGTGACTAGACCACCGCCCAAAACACGATCAAACTCACTCACACCAGTGGCTAAGCGTGTTTCATTGGAGACGGAAACTTGGTTTAAAGTGGTAATACTCGCTGCTTGACCTGCATATCCACCTCCCATTTTAGGTTGACTACGATGAGTGACACTCGGTTCGATACGGACTTCGGTTAGACTATTCCACTCACCGCATTCGGTACATTGCCCAGCCCATTTTGGATGATCTGCACCACATTGTTCGCAACGGTAAACCGTTTTAATTTTTGCCATATTAAAAATTGAAAATTTTCTGTAAATTAGTTAAAAAGTAAAGTAATTACGAAAATGATTCGTCGAGTCCATTTTTCTGGATCAGAATAAAGGGAAAAGGGCGTTTTCGTAACTCACTGGCCAAAGGGATGTGCTCAGAAAAATAACATGATATAAGACTTTTACAAGTAAGATACAGTGTGTTTTTGAGTCAAGATATTTGTTCAATTCACTTTTTCCATGGAAGGTATTTGAGCATTTGTTCAATTCTCGTTGTGATAATACAATTGAGTGGCATAGATATTGCTTTGCTCAAACAAATGGAAATATAACGGTTGTTATATTTTCAACATATATAAAAAAGGTTGATGTTTATGAGTGCAGCAGAAATTGTTGATTGGGTAAATAGTATTATTTGGAGTCCAGCTCTCATCTATTTATGTTTAGGTGCTGGTTTGTTTTTCTCGATTCTGACGCGTTTTGTTCAAGTCCGACAAATAAAAGAAATGATCAGGCTTTTATTCAAAGGTGGTTCATCAGCGCAAGGTATTTCATCGTTTCAGGCGCTTTCTGTTTCACTTTCAGGCCGTGTCGGTGTGGGTAATATTGCTGGGGTAGCCGCAGCGATTGGTTTTGGTGGTCCAGGTGCTGTGTTTTGGATGTGGGTGGTTGCATTTCTAGGTGCAAGTACCGCTTATGTCGAATCAACCTTAGGTCAAATCTATAAAGTTGAATATCAAGGTCAGTATCGTGGTGGTCCCGCTTTTTATTTTGATAAAGGTTTAGGGCAACGCTGGTTGGGTATTCTATTTGCGATTGCAGCGATTATTTCCTGTGGTCTGTTCTTACCGGGTATTCAAGCGAATGCGGTAGGCAATGCCTTTACGCAAATTACAGGTGAAGGTGCCATTGTTTTTGGAAATGTTGGTGCTTATAAGCTGCTGGCTCTGGTTGTAATTGTTAGCTTATTGTCGATCATTATTTTCGGTGGTATTAAACGTATTGCGCGTTTTGCTGAGGTTGTTGTCCCATTTATGGCGCTTGGCTACATCCTCATGGCAGTTGTGATTGTATGTATCAATATTCAAGAATTGCCTGGTGTGATCAAAATGATTTTTGCAGATGCATTTTCACCTATGGCGGGTATTGGTGCTGCGATTGGTTGGGGGGTAAAACGTGGTGTTTACTCAAATGAAGCCGGTCAAGGGACAGGTCCTCATGCAGCTGCCGCGGCAGAAGTACAACATCCCGCTCAACAAGGTCTTGTACAATCATTTTCAATTTATATTGATACCTTATTTGTGTGTTCTGCAACAGCATTTATGATTCTGATCACAGGTATGTATAACGTACAAGGGACTTTAGAAGCAGGTCAATTTATTGTACAAAATGTTGCTGCAACAGCAGAAATCGGCTCACCAGCATTTACCCAAATGGCTGTTAGTACTGTCTTTGGTGGTTTTGGTCAGATCTTTGTCGCACTTGCAGTGTTCTTTTTCGCATTTACCACGATTGTTGCTTACTACTATATTGCTGAAACAAACATTACCTATTTGAGTTACATCACAAGAACGCCTTCTTTGTTGTTTCTGACGAAGTGCTTTATTATGATTTCAGTGTCTTATGGTGTGCTTAGTGCGACAGGTTATATTTGGGGAATTGGTGATATTGGTGTTGGTTTAATGGCATGGATTAATATCATTGGTATTATTATTACTTATTTTATTTGGAAACCAACGATCAAGGCACTTAATGATTATGAGCAACAGCAAAAAGCTGGTGTGACTGAGTTTACCTTTGATCCACTGAAACTTGGGATTCGTAATGCGACATTTTGGGAAGAGAGAATTAAAAATAAACAAAAGTAATCATTTCATGGTTTAAATATAAATCAATATTTATCCAAAAAAGAAGCGGCGATTATCGTCGCTTCTTTTTTTTAGAAATCTGATCAGTCATGCTTTGTTTTTATAAGTAGATTGTATTGTCCTATTCTAGTGCGTATCATCCAATCCATTTTATTTCACTTGAAATATTTACTAATTAAGGTGGTAAAATTGGTCGGCTGAAAGCATCCTCAAAAATGCATATTGATAAAAGATGCCTGAAAATGGTGCGAAATATTTTTTGACTTGATTTTAGTTGACGAACCAAAATACTGGAGTGTTTTTGTAAAAATGTCGAATCAAAATCTAAGTGAATCTATAGAACAGGCCGGGCTTCACCGTAGTCTGTCCAATCGTCATCTTCAACTTATTGCAATTGGTGGCGCGATTGGGACAGGATTGTTCATGGGTTCAGGCAAAACCATTAGTTTGGCAGGACCCTCTATTTTATTCATTTATATGACCATTGGTCTGATGGTTTTTTTCGTCATGCGTGCCCTTGGTGAATTACTTCTATCAAATCTAAACTATAAATCCTTTATTGATTTATCCACTGATTTAATCGGTCCTTGGGCTGGATATTTTGTCGGTTGGACATACTGGCTCTGTTGGGTCACGATTGGAATTGCAGATTTATCAGCCATCATTTATTACCTTGAATTTTTCAATGCAGGTCAGTCCTTTAGTCCACTTGAAGGTTTGTTGATTAGTGTATTGGCTATTTTATTTGTTCTTGGTTTGAACTTGGTGACGGTCAGGTTATTTGGAGAAATAGAATTCTGGTTTGCAATGGTAAAAATTACAGCAATTATTGTATTAATTGCGGTTGGTTTATGGATGATTTTTACAGGATTTACCAGTGAAACAGGTACGGTTGCCAGCGTAGCCAATTTGTGGATGCATGGTGGGCTATTTCCAACAGGTCTGAGTGGCTTTTTGGCTGGATTCCAAATCGCAATTTTTGCCTTTGTTGGTGTGGAATTAGTGGGTACCACGGCTGCTGAAACCAAGGACCCTGAACGTAATTTGCCTAGAGCGATTAATTCAATTCCAGTGCGTATCATTATTTTCTATGTGTTGGCGTTGTTTGTGGTGATGTGCGTGACACCTTGGGATCAAATTAACCCGAAAGTCAGCCCCTTTGTTGATATCTTCTCACAAGCAGGCATTGCTTCCGCTGCGATCATTATGAACTTGGTGGTGTTATCTTCAGTGATGTCATCAATGAATAGTGGGGTCTTTTCGACCAGCCGTATGTTGTTTGGATTATCAACAGATAAGCAAGCTCCGAAACTATTTGGAAAATTGTCCAAATCTGCGGTTCCAGCCAAAGCCTTAATCTTTTCTTCAGTCTGTATCTTTATTGGTGCTTTTGTTCAGTTTGTTTATAAGTTGCAGACAGGAACCAATGATGAAGTAACTGCGTTTACTTTGGCCACAACCTTATCGACTATTCTCTTTATTTGTGTGTGGATGATTATTTTGTGGAGTTATATTAACTATCGTAAAAAATCACCTGAATTACATGAACAGTCAACATTTAAGCTTCCTGGCGGTGTCGTAACGTGTTGGGTGGTTATTCTATTTTTTATCGCAACCATTTATTTCCTTGCTTTGGATGAAACAACTTTAGAGGCGTTGAAAGTGAGTCCAATTTGGTTTGTGATTTTAGCGATTGGCTATTTATTCGCAAAAAAATAAATAAACTGAAGGATCAAGAGAAGAAACGCCAGCAGAAGTTGGCGTTTTTTTATGTTTAGACTTTAGCCTATCGATTGATCACGCTATACTGCTGCGAATTGTAAAAGTTAGGTGCTCAGATGCGTCCAGTCATTTGTTCTATCAGTGTGTTGCTGAGTTGTGTGGTATTAACTGCATGCGGTCAGTCGGGTGCATTGCAACTTCCTTCTGATCCAAATCATGATAAGCGTGCAAAATACCTGCTTTATAAAAATGAGGCGTCTACTGTCAAAGCATCATCTGAGGTAAATGCAGATGAAGCGAAAGCGGAAAGCCAAGCAACATTATCAACGACTGAATCACAACCAACGTCACCTTAAGTTTGTACACAAGGACATTTTCATGAGTTTCACGCGCATTAATGGAGTATTGCATGCTGAGCAATGTTCATTAGATCAGCTCGCACAGCAATTTGGCACGCCTTTATATGTTTATTCAAAAGCAACTTTGGAGAAGCATTATTTGGATATGCACCGTGCTTTTGATTTTATTGATCATCAAATCTGTTTTGCGGTGAAGTCAAACTCAAATATCGCTGTTTTAAATGTTTTGGCAAAACTCGGCGCTGGTTTTGATATTGTGACAGGTGGTGAGTTGGCGCGTGTGCTTGCAGCAGGTGGTGAGCCATCAAAGATTGTATTCTCTGGTTTAGGTAAATCTGAAGCTGATATTGAAAAAGCGTTAAATGTCGGTATTGCTTGTTTCAATGTTGAATCGTATGCAGAGCTTGATCGTATTCAAAAAGTTGCAGCCAAGTTAGAGAAAAAAGCACCGATTTCTTTACGTGTCAATCCTGATGTCGATGCCAAAACTCATCCCTATATTTCAACGGGTTTGAAAGAGAACAAGTTTGGTATTCCAAGTGATACAGTCAATGAAACCTATCAATACGCTGCGTCATTAGCAAACTTAGAGATTGTGGGGATTGACTGTCATATTGGTTCTCAATTGACCGAGACCAAGCCTTTTGTCGATGCGCTTGATCGTGTGATGCTGATGATAGAGCAGTTGAAAAACTTAGGTATCACGCTCAAACATATTGATATTGGTGGCGGTTTAGGTGTTTGTTATAAAGATGAAGTGCCACCAAGTGTTGCGGAATATGCCAATGCACTTCGACCTGCTTTAGAACAGTTAGGTTTGAAAGTGTATATGGAGCCGGGGCGTAGTATTTCTGCTAACGCGGGTGCACTATTGACCAAGGTTGATTTACTTAAACCAACCAATCATCGTAATTTTGCCATCATTGATGCGGCAATGAATGATCTGATTCGTCCAGCGTTGTATGAGGCGTGGATGGATATTCAATCCGTCAATCCAAATGCGGATGTTGACGTGAAAACTTGGGATCTAGTCGGTGCGATTTGCGAGACAGGCGATTTTCTAGGCAAAGAGCGCGATTTAGCGTTGCAGGAAAACGATGTATTGGCAGTATTGGGTGCAGGTGCATACGGTTTTGTCATGAGCTCAAATTACAATACCCGTGGTCGTGCTGCTGAAGTTATGGTCAATGGCGATCAAGCCTATTTAATTCGTGAACGTGAAACAATAGAATCACTCTGGGAAAAAGAGCATTTGTTGCCTGAGGAGTAAATCGGGATGTATTTAGAATTTACCAAAATGCATGGTCTGGGCAATGACTTTATGGTTGTTGACTTGATTACCCAGCGCGCTTATTTAGATACTGTGACGATTCAGCGGTTGGCTGATCGCCATTTTGGTGTGGGTTTTGATCAACTTTTAATTGTTGAACCACCTGATTTTCCAGATGTGGATTTTAAATATCGTATTTTCAATGCGGATGGTTCTGAAGTAGAACAGTGTGGTAATGGGGTACGTTGTTTTGCACGTTTTGTACATGAGCGTCAATTGACCACCAAAACCAAAATCCGTGTGCAAACCAAAGCAGGTATTGTCGAGCCTGAGCTGGGTGCAAATGGTTTGGTTCGTGTGAATATGGGCTATCCAAAATTTTTGCCGCAAGAGATTCCATTTTTAACGGATGAACATGAAGATGCAGAAGGTCTTTATGCACTTGGTTTAGCCAGTGACAAAAGTATCAATATTGATGTGGTCAATATGGGTAATCCGCATGCCGTTACCATTGTTGCAGATGTCATTACTGCTGATGTTGCAGGGATTGGACCGCAAGTCGAATCGCATGTTCGTTTTCCTCAACGTGTCAATGCAGGATTTATGCAAATCTTGGATGAAAAACATGTGCGCTTACGTGTGTTTGAACGTGGGGTGGGTGAAACTCTAGCGTGTGGAACGGGAGCTTGTGCTGCCGCAGTGAGTGGGATGCGCCGTGGTTTACTTGCCAATGAAGTTGAGGTTCAACTTGCTGGTGGTAAGTTACATATTGCTTGGCGTGAAGGTGATGTGGTTTGGATGACAGGCCCAACCACGCATGTCTATGATGCACGTTTGGATTTAAGATATTTTCAAGGTTAATTGAATCAGAGCACCAGATGGTGCTCTTTCTTTTTCAGCTAAAACAAAAAGTTGTTTATGAATAAAATTATCTTTTTACCTGGTGCTTCTGGCGATCTTAGATTTTGGCAGCCCGTCAGTGACTTGTTGCCAGCTATCTATTCTAAAGAAATGATCGCTTATCCGGGATTTGGCAGTGTTGAAGCGAACCATGATTTAACAAGCTTTGATGATTTGATTGATTATGTCGTTGGGAAAATACAACAAGAATGTGTCATTGTTGCTCAATCGATGGGTGGTATTTTTGCGGTAGCTGCGGCATTGCAGAAACCTGAACTGATAAAAGGCTTGGTGCTGGTTGCAACATCGGGTGGTATTCCACTAGAACCTTTTCAAGTACAAGATTGGCGAGAAGGTTATCACCAGCATTATTCTCAATATCCAGACTGGTTTGTGACAGCCAATATAAATTTTGAAGCTGAGTTAGATTCAATTAAAAATGAAGTATTGTTGTTGTGGGGAGACCACGATCCTTTCAGTACACCTGCTGTCGGCGAGTATTTAAGCCAGCGCTTTCCGCATGCTGAATTGCATATTATTCATGGTGGTGATCACCAGTTCGCCCATACGTATGCACAGATCGTTGCTGTGCATATCAACCATTATTTGAACAGAATCTTATAGGTTTTAACGTTTACTCAATGCGAGTTTTAGTGCAAATAAAACAAAAATACTGCCTGTAATGCGATCCATATAGCGAATAAATTTCGGTTGCTTTAAATAATGCGAAACGGATTGCATGGCAGAGATGAGAAAAACTGACCAAATAAACCCAATGATTACATGAATCATCACCAGTCCCATGGTCCAAGCAACTGGTGAGGCAGAGTGTGGAGTAAATTGAGGGAGGAATGAAAGATAAAAAATACCAACTTTAGGATTAAGCAAATTTCCGAAAAAGCCTTTGATAAACCAGTTTTGGTTCGATCCAGAACGTGGTGTACTTGCTAGTTGTGTTCTGGGTTTTAAGATCATATTGAGTCCCAGCCATGCAAGATAAACAGCCCCGATCCATTTCAAAACATGAAAGGCTAGATCAGAAGTCATTAACAAAGCACCTAAGCCACAAGCGACGATTATGCCCCAAGCAATACAACCTAAATTAATTCCTAAAGCGGCTTGAAAGGCTTTGGCTTTACCTTCCAGCGTTGCGGTACGAATAATCAGCGTGGTATCTAGACCTGGGGTAATGGTGAGTAATGTAATTGCGATCAGATATGGAATTAGAATTGTTGTCATCATGATAAGGCACGATCTAAAACTTGAAATTTATTGTATTACAAGCAGCCATAATCTTGGAGATTTGTCTAATACGATACAGAAAAAAATTGTTAGACTGTAGGCATGATAAATGAAATAAGACGGAGAGCAATTTGGAAACCCATGCAAAACTGCTTTCCATGTGGTTAAAAGAACGAATGATCCAAAATCAGTCTGAACATACCATTACGGCTTATCGGCGTGATTTAACCGACTTTTTCCAATTTTGTGAACACAAACAACTACAACTACAAGACGTTGAGGCATCTGACCTAAGACAGTATTTGGCTGAGCGAGTGGAACGCGATCAACTTGGTTCAAGTAGTCTGCAACGACATCTGACTTCAATCCGCCAATTTATGAAATGGGCGGAACAGGGGCAATACTTAGCACAAAATCCATCAGAAGATTTTAAGTTAAAACGTCAAGCTCGACCTTTACCCGGTTTGATTGATATTGAAACTGTCAATCAAATATTAGACCAAACCGCGCCTGAAAAACCGATTGATCAACAGCTATGGTTGCGAGACAAAGCGATTTTGGAATTGCTCTATTCTAGTGGTTTGCGTTTGGCTGAATTGCAAGGTTTAACCATCAAAGATATTGATTTCAATCGACAGTTATTACGTATCACAGGTAAAGGTAATAAAACACGTATTGTGCCTTTTGGCTGTAAAGCCAAAGAAAGCTTGATTGAATGGTTTAAAATCTATCGGATTTGGGCAGGTGAATTCACAGCAGATTCGGCGGTATTTATCACCCAGCGAGGACATGTCTTAAAGCCACGACAAATCGAAAATAGGGTGAAGCAGCAAGCACAAAGAGCGGGAGTCGATGTTGATTTGCATCCGCATTTATTAAGACATTGTTTTGCCAGCCATATGCTCTCTGCCAGTGGAGATTTACGTTCTGTGCAAGAGATGTTAGGACATAGTAATCTTTCAACGACCCAAATTTATACGCATGTGGATTTTGATCAACTGGCAAAAGTTTATGACCAAGCCCACCCAAGAGCGCAAAAAAGCTAAATATTGATATATTCTGTTGCAAAATTGAGTGTTTAATAACCGACCATTTTCAACTTTGTCGTGAAAGTTTGTTTAATTGGTGTTCTTACTTTATTGCCAAGTTTTTGTAAAATGGCTGTGAGAGTCAAACTCACTGGTAATGATCGCTTACAGATCATGCTTGTTCGGTAGAAAACATGTGTTTTAGGTTGTTGAATTCTTTAAATTATTAGAAAAATCAAAGTTTAATGTTGATGTTGATTAATGATCCAATGTCTGTGCTGAATCAGAATTTTAAATTAGTGAACTGAGCATTTCATCTTTTTTCTAGTCGTAGCGGAAATTGTGACTTGACCAAAATGCCAAATACATTGCAAGATAGGGCACCTAAAAAGTTTCGATCGAAGAGTTAGAATGCTCTTTACTACATTTACTTGTTTAGAACAGCCGAGGATTACATGAAGGCTCTTGTTGCTGTAAAACGTGTGGTTGATGCCAACGTTAAAGTTCGTGTTAAACCGGACAATAGTGGGGTTGACCTTACCAACGTTAAGATGTCAATTAACCCATTCTGTGAAATCGCAGTGGAAGAAGCGGTTCGCTTAAAAGAAAAAGGAACGGTTTCAGAAATCGTTGTTGTTTCAGTGGGTTCTAAAGACGCGCAAGAACAAATTCGTTCTGCAATGGCTTTAGGTGCTGACCGCGGTATTTTAGTTGAAACTGCTGACGAAGTCGGCGCTTTAGAAGTTGCTAAAATTCTAAAAGGCGTTGTTGATGCTGAAAAACCAGAACTTATTCTTCTAGGTAAACAAGCCATTGATGACGACTCTAACCAAGTAGGTCAAATGCTTGGCGCTTTACTCGGTGCAGGTCAAGGTACTTTCGCATCTGAAGTTAAAGTTGATGGTGGAACGGTTCAAGTAACGCGTGAAATCGACGGTGGTTTACAAACTGTTGAGCTTGGTCTTCCTGCAATCATCACGACTGACTTGCGTTTGAATGAGCCACGTTATGCTGCTCTTCCAAACATTATGAAAGCTCGTAAGAAGCCACTTGATGTTAAATCACCTGCTGACTATGGCGTTGCAACAGGCACTAAACTTAAAACAATTAAAGTTGAAGCACCTGCTGAACGTAAAGCTGGCGTGCAAGTGAAGTCTGTAGACGAGCTTGTTGAAAAATTGAAAAATGAAGCGAAAGTGATCTAATACAGAAGGATAAAATCATGAGTATTTTAGTTATCGCTGATCACAACAACCAGACACTTAACGGTGCAACTTTAAACGTTGTTGCGGCAGCTCAAAAAATCGGTGGTGATATTACTGTATTAGTAGCAGGTTCAGGCGCTCAAGCAGCTGCTGATGCTGCTGCTAAAGTTGCTGGCGTGAGCAAAGTATTGCTTGCTGACAATGCTGCGTATGCAAACCAATTGGCTGAAAACGTTGCTGGCTTAGTGGCTGACATCGCGAAAGGTGGTTACAAATACGTACTTGCTGCTTCTACAACGACTGGTAAGAACTTGCTTCCACGTGTTGCTGCACTTCTTGATGTAAGCATGATTACAGACATCATTGCTGTTGATTCTGCTAATACATTCAAGCGTCCAATCTATGCAGGTAATGCAATCGCAACTGTTCAATCTGACGAAGCAATCATCGTTGGTACGGTTCGTGGTACAGCATTTGATGCAGTTGCTGCTGAAGGTGGTTCTGCTGCGGTTGAAGCGGTAAGTGATGCAAAAGATGCGGGTATTTCTAAGTTCGTAAACGAAGAAATCGTGAAACTTGATCGTCCAGAATTAACAGCTGCACGTATCGTTGTTTCTGGTGGTCGTGGTGTTGGTTCTGGTGAGAACTACCACAAAGTACTTGACCCATTGGCTGATAAGCTTGGTGCTGCTCAAGGTGCATCACGTGCTGCGGTTGATGCTGGTTTCGTACCAAATGACTTCCAAGTTGGTCAAACTGGTAAAATCGTTGCGCCTGATCTTTATATGGCAATCGGTATCTCTGGTGCGATTCAGCATTTAGCTGGTATGAAAGATTCTAAAGTTATTGTTGCAATCAACAAAGACGAAGAAGCGCCAATCAACAGCGTTGCTGACTACTGGTTAGTGGGTGACTTGAACACTGTTGTACCAGAATTGGTATCTAAGCTTTAATTCTTTTGAATTAAAGTCTAAAAAAGCGCTCTTGCGCAGGCAGTTAAAGCGATGCTTTACTGCTCTGCTCAGGGGCGTTTTTTTTTGACCTTAAATTTCAGCAAAATTTTGATTGAAATAGGGCCATTGAAAATATGGATAAGCAGCGGATAAAGAAACTGATACAAAATCTGTATTGTGCTATGATATGCCGCTTTTTGGTACTACCCATATTTTTGGTTTGGAGTTGAGTTTTTGCAGCTAGATACTCGTCTTACGTGGCCTGTTGTTATCCTCTTTGTTCTATCTTGTTTTATACCGCTTTTGGCAGATTTTCATGTGCCTATATTTCAAGAGCATTTTGTTCGACAAGTTGAAAATGTGCAGGCAATGTTCTTGCTGTTTTTTGCTATCTTTAGTTATTTCTATATGCGTCCTTTGACCCTTTCGCATGGTAAAAAGATTTTTTGGGTATGGGCGATATTGTGGTGGGTGCTACTGTTCGGACGAAGCACCAGTTGGGGACGTGACTATTTTCCAGATGTGCCAAAACCATATTTTCGTGCGATATCTGTGTTATTGATTGGATCTGTGACTTTCATGCTCTTTTCAAAGACATTGTGGCAAGAGATCTTGGCTAAGTTTCGATATGCATCTATCCCAATTTGGGGCTTCTTGCTTGCTGCATTTGGTCTCATTGTTTCTGATGCAGTTGAACATCATCGCATCATTGCGAGTGTATTTTTACACGATGTACGCTATCAAGACTTGGTCGAAGAGTTGTATGAATTTCTTGTGATTTTTGGCTTATTTTTGGTGACGTTCCCTTTGATGTATGCGGATAAGCATGCGAATCAATCCAGTGAAATAGAAAATCAATTAGGTTAATCAAGTACTTTATTAGCATGTTATTCGGTTTATTTGCTTTGAAAACGCTTGTTTAAACGGTTGAATTACTTGATGGCATAACGAGCTTTAATACCTCAAAACACCTCTTATTTTTTAAGAGGTTTTTTTATGTAATCAGTATGTAAGAAGTTTGTGGAATTGGTTGAAATAAATCCAAATAATCATGGTTATAGATCGTAAGTGACACACAAATTTAGTCTCTAATATGTTATACTGATCAACTGAATTTTTGATGTCGATTTGGTTTTTCTGAGTCGATTTTTTAGCGAGTTTTGAGACATATAAGTGCGAGATTTTTCTCGTAGAAAGGAGTATGCATGAGCGTATCGGAAATCAGACCGATTGCCATTGAGGACGAACTCAAGCATTCATATCTAGATTACGCGATGAGCGTAATTGTATCTCGTGCGTTACCAGATGTAAGAGACGGTCTTAAACCTGTTCATCGTCGTGTGTTGTTTGCAATGCATGAATTGGGCAATGATTATAACAAAGCATACAAAAAGTCTGCTCGTGTTGTCGGGGACGTGATCGGTAAATATCACCCTCACGGTGACAGTGCAGTATACGAAACAATTGTTCGTATGGCGCAGAACTTTAGCTTGCGTTACATGTTGGTTGATGGTCAAGGTAACTTCGGTTCTGTCGATGGGGATAGCGCGGCAGCAATGCGTTATACCGAAGTTCGTATGCAGAAGTTGACCCATGAAATTTTGGCAGATTTAGAAAAAGATACGGTCGATTGGGAAGATAACTACGACGGTTCTGAGCGTATTCCTCAAGTCATGCCAACACGTATTCCAAATCTTTTGATTAATGGAACCACGGGTATTGCAGTGGGTATGGCGACCAATATGGCGCCTCACAACATGACTGAAGTGGTAAATGCTTGTTTGGCTTATGCAAATAATCCAAATATTTCTGTAGAAGGATTGATGGAGCATATTACGGGTCCAGATTTTCCTACAGGCGGTATTATTTACGGTAAATCAGGCATTGTTGATGCTTATCGTACAGGTAAAGGTCGTTTACATATTCGTGGTAAATATCACTTCGAAGAAGATCAAAAATCAGGCCGAACGACTATTGTCTTTACTGAGATTCCTTATCAAGTCAATAAAGCAAGAACCATTGAACGTATTGCTGAGTTGGTGAAAGAAAAGAAATTAGAAGGTATTTCTGAGCTTCGTGACGAGTCAGATAAAGATGGTATGCGTATCGCGATTGATTTGAAACGCGGTGAAAATGCAGAAATTGTTGTAAACAATTTATTTCTACATACCCAGCTTCAAAACTCGTTCAGTATCAATATGGTTTGTCTAGATAATGGTCAACCAAAATTGATGAATCTAAAAGAGATTATTGCGGCATTTATTCGTCACCGTCAAGAAGTGGTGACTCGCCGTACCATGTTCGAACTGCGTAAAGCACGTGAACGTGGACATATCTTAGAAGGTTTAACGGTTGCTTTAGCCAATATCGATAAGATCATTGAAACCATTAAGACTTCTGCGAACCCAGCCGAAGCGCGCGAGCGTTTACAAACTGGTGAGTGGGCAGGCGGTGGCGTCATTGCTTTATTGGAAAAAGCAGGTGCAATTTCTGTTCGTCCAGATGAGATTGAAGGTGAAGATCCTACTCGTCCATTTGGTTTGTCAGGTGACATCTATCGCTTATCACCAACACAAGTTTCTGCAATTCTAGAATTACGCCTACATCGTTTAACGGGTTTAGAGCAAGATAAGCTACACGCAGAATATACTGAAATCTTAGGTCAAATTGCTGAATTAACAGCAATTCTTAATGACTTCAATCTATTGATGAATTTGATTCGTGAAGAGCTTGCTTTAATCATACAGCAGTATGGTGATGCACGTCGCACAGAAATTATTGAGTCTGGTGTTGATTTCTGCCGTGAAGACTTGATCCCAGAAGAACAAGTGGTACTTACTGTTTCTCAAACAGGCTATGCGAAAACTCAACCGCTTTCTGATTATCAAGCGCAGCGTCGTGGTGGTCGTGGTAAGTCAGCAACCTCAATGAAAGATGATGACATCATCCAACATTTAATCGTTGCTTCAAACCATGCAACCGTACTGTGTTTCACCAACGTGGGTAAAGTTTATCGCTTAAGAGTCTTTGAAGTACCTCAAGCATCACGCGGTGCGAAAGGTCGTCCAATTGTGAATTTGTTGCCACTTGATGCAAATGAAACAGTGACTGCAATTCTGCCACTCAAAGATTTCCCTGAAAACCATTATGTCTTTATGGCAACAGCATCAGGAACGGTAAAACGTGTTGAGCTGGTACAGTTTAGCAATGTTCGTTCAAATGGTTTACGTGCGATTGAACTCAACGAAGAAGATACCTTAATCGGTGTTGCAATCACTGACGGCAAGCAGCAAATCATGTTGTTCTCGAACGAAGGTAAGGCCATTCGTTTTGCTGAAACTGATGTTCGTGCGATGGGACGTACTGCAAAAGGTGTACGTGGTATGCGTGTCAGCTTTGCAAGTAGTGTGTTGGAAGTCGAAGAGACAGACATCATTGAAAGTGATGAATCAGATGATGGCGATGACGTAGCGGAATTAAATGTCATCAGCCGCATTGTGTCACTTGTGGTTGTTCCTGAAACAGGTGAAGTGCTCTGTGCGTGTGCTAACGGTTATGGTAAGCGTACTCCAGTTGGTGATTTCCCAACCAAGAAACGTGGTGGTAAGGGTGTCATCGCGATCAAAACCTCTGAACGTAATGGCGAGTTAGTTGGCGCTGTTTCGATTGACGAGAGTAAAGAGCTGATGTTGATTTCTGATGGTGGTACTTTAGTTCGTACTCGTGCTTCAGAGGTTGCTACTACAGGTCGAAATGCACAAGGTGTCCGCCTCATTCGTTTAAGTGAAGTTGAAACCTTAGTTGGTGTTGTTTCGATTGAAGCTGTTGAAGTAGAAGATGATGAAGAATTGGATGTTTTAGAAGAAGTCCAATTAACTGAGACAGCGACTTCTGAAACGGTTAAAACCGATGATGTTGTTGCTGAACCAAAAGATGATACTGCCGAAGACTAAATAGCAGTCCAATCTGATGAGAAAACCCAAAGATTTCGGTCTTTGGGTTTTTTTATGCAATCACTTGATTGAATAGTATCATTACGGAGTCTTGCCGAGTTCTCATCCTATTTCTGGATAAGCCACTTCGTCTTGCACATGACCAAAGCTTTATTCGCTTTGGTTTGCTCAGGCTCGACCTACTTTTCTTTCGGGAAAAGTAGGCAAAACCATTTGTCATCCACAAAACCTGTTCACTTCTTGCAAAGAATTAATTTATCGCAGAAAAATCTCCCTTTTTATACCACGCAGGTTGTGGATGACGTTTCCGAGTATCCTATTTTTTCTAGGATTTTATATCAAATTCTAGTTAGTTTAGCCTTGTACTTCGACTTTCTCCATAGGCTTCATCATCACCAAACGATAATAAGAAATCGTTAGCAATACTGCACCCAGTGTCGCCAAATAAATTAATTTTGGAACCACAATCGCAGTTGGTACACCCATTTGATTGAGTTGTACAAACATTTGTACGCCATGCGTAGACGGTAGCACCCATGCGAATGCTTGCATCCATTCGGGCATAGCCGCGTGTGGCCAAGCTGCGCCTGTCAGTAAAAAGAGAGGAATAGAGGTCACTACAATTAAATGCCCGACACGTTCAGGCATATCAACAAGTGAGCCGAGTAACATACCGAGACCAATGACACAGCTCACATAGATGGGCACAGCAAGTAACATGCCCCAAAAGTTTCCACCATGTGGATATTCATATAGCCAAAAGGTGAAGCCATATAAATAGAGACCTCCTAAGCCGCTAATCGTAAGGATAGTGGCAAAAATTGCCCAAAATTCGATAGGTTGTGCTGACCAGCCTTTTTCACGATAACTGGCGATCAGCATTGCTAAGCCGAGCAAAATGGTTTGATGAATGATTAAACTGGCGACCGCAGGAAAGATATAGCTGCCATAACCCGATAAAGTGTTGAATAGTGGAATATCATGAATCGGCATTTCTATTTCAAACTGTGAGGCCTCACCAAACTTTTCCATATACTCTTTTAGAGTATATTCAATAGAGGTAGCAAGACCTGTACCTGCCTCTTTGGTTTGCAGAAAATAAGCGGTACTGAGATAGAGTCCGATACCGCCCATTTCGCCATGCATGAGACTTTGGCTTAGATTTTCAGGGAGTAATAGAATGGCTTCGGCTTTTTGGTTTTTAACCATTTGCTCAGCTTCGAGAAAATTACTGGTGACTGCTTGAATATGAATATGTGGACTGTTCGCAGCCTGACTAATAATTTTAGATGTTAAAGCACTTTGTTCTTCATCGACAATGACGATCGGAATATGTTCCGCCACCTGAGCTTTGTAGGCGGTTGGATAGAAAAAGCTGTACATGAGGATCGAGACAATTAGTGTCGTAAACACTGAATTGTTTTTCACAATGTTTTTAAAAGTTTGCTGGTAATAGAAGAAAAATGATTTCATGAGTTGAGCTCCTGAACATTTTTCTTTAATAGGCGAATACTGAGTAGTGTGAATAGTCCAGCAAAAACCAATAGAATTGCGAATGGTGCAAGTGAAACGATGACATTACTTCCAATGACCCATTGTTCGGTTTGTAACTTGGCATATGGGGTAAATGGAATAATCATTGACCAGAATTGTGTGAATATTGGTGCGTTATTCAAGGGGAGAGTGACCCCCGCAAAGCTCATGGATGAACCGCCATACAGTGCGATAAAACCAAAGGTTTTGGGCAGATCCTTAGTGGCTAATATAACGCTACTACTGATCATGGCATAAGCGAAATAAAAGACAAATTGAGCAAGCAGCAGAAAACTTAATGAGCCTGCAATAAAATAGCCTTTGATGTGAGCAAGCCAGAACATCCAGCACCATGTCCAGAAACAGAAAATGAGGACATAGAGCAGAACCTTAGCAAAAAATCGGGACACGATATGGGTTGAACCAACCCATTCTGTAAAGGTATGTCGTTTGAATTCCTGTCCAATCGCAAAGGCAATGCAACAACACAATAATAAATGCAGTACGGCTGGCACGATAAAGGGTTCTAAAAATAATTCATAACTCATGCTGGGGTTATAGAGCATGGAGACTTTGACATGTGGCGTAGGGAATTCAGCATAGGGAATCTTATTGGTCAAATAGCTATTGCCTAAGTAATCGCCAATCGCATTTAAGGTGCTAGTTTGCATCGCAGAAGCAATGCTATTACCAATACTAAAAAAGGATTGGTTATAGGCCATACTGATTTGAGCATTTTTTGCCTGTACCAGTCGTTGCTCGGCCCCTTCTGGAATAAAAACAAAGCCCCAAACCTGCGTATTATTCACCATCCGTTCAACCTCATCTTGGCTAGAACTGATGGTCTTAATCTTCAGGCTTGGGTTAATACTGAGGTTATGGATAATTTTTTGGCTTAACTGGCTTTGGTCTTGATCAATAATGGCAATTGGTAAATGTTCAGCTTTGCCGGCTGAAAGCATGCTGGCAAAAAATATGATCACCAGTAGTGGCATGACAATCGCCATAAAAGCATCCACTTTATGGCGTTTTAAATAACGTAACTCCCGCAGCATGACAGCAAACATCGGTTATTTTGCCTCTTCAATTTTGAATAAGACACTCATACCCACTTTCAAGTCAGGGATAAACTGTTCAGGAACTAAATGAAATTTAAAGCTGCGGATATCATAACCACCTGTTTGGCGTGTGGTTTTAATAGTTGCAAAGTCACCCTCAGCATCAATATTTTTCACTTTAAAGGTGATTTTCTGATTCAGGGCAGGAACAAAGCCTTCTAAGGTTTTGTTCTTATAAATACTGTTATACATGTCTTCACGGACATTTAAACTAACCCATAACGCATGATCTTCAATGATGCTGACTACGGGTACACCTGTTGCGACCAATTCAGTAGGTTTGCCATAAGTTTTGGATACTGTGCCATCAATGGGTGAATAAAGTTTGGTTTCTTCAGTCAACGCATTGGCTTCTTTCACCGCCGCTTGGGCCATAGCAACCTGTGCATCGGCAGTCGATTTCTGTTGTTCAGTACTGCCTCGTTTCGCACGTGCATACTGCTGATAAGATGCTTCTGCTGTTTCACGAGCAGAGGTTTGTGTGGCCAGCATTTCATCACGGCGTTGGCGAGAAATAACGCCTTGTTGGAATAGGGTTTCGCCACGTTTATACGTGGTCGCGGCTAATTCTGCTTGCGTTTTCATCGCTTGCCAGTTGGCATACAGTGTTTCGATGTTTTCTTGTTGCGCGCCACGATAGACGGTAGAGTGAAAGGCTGTTGCACTTTGCAATGCAGCTTGTGCTTGTTCTCTTTTTGCTTCTAATTCAGGGCTAACAAAACGAATTAAAGGCTGTCCTTTTTTAATGTTTTGCCCTTCAGACACATAAAACTCCTCGATACGACTCGGGACTTTCGTGCTGATATGAACGGTTTCTGCTTCTACACGACCTTGTAATTCAACGGCTTGGGGTTGATAGGCTTTCCACAAACCAAACGCAATGATTCCAAGAAGTAAGAGCACAATCATCAGACCAATAATTTTAGCTTTGCCTTTTTTAGGCGCTTCTGTTGGCTGATCTTGTGTCGTCTCCGTAGTTGACGTTGTTTCATCAACTTTTTCGGAAGTGGTTGCTTGCTGTTCTGTCGTTGCTTCGGTTGCTTGTGTTTCAGTGGCTTTATTCACGTCATCTGTATCGCGTTCTGAATTGGATGGTGATTGATTTTGGCTCATAATATTCTCCAATTAGCGGATATAGTCAGTACGCGGTTGGTTCACATAAAGCTTAAATTCATCAATCGAACCATAGCTTTGTAGTAAAGTAGCCAGAGATAAAATGTATTTATAAGAATTAAGTGCCATTTCACTTCTTAAACCGCTTAAGGCATTTTGAGCATCAATGACTTGGGTTGCAGTACCCATGCCTTCTTTAAATGAGAGTTGTTGAATACGTAGGTTTTCTTGCGCTGCTTTGGTATTTTGAGTTAGGAGTTGATGACTGGTCTGAGACGCGTTTAATTCGCTATAAGATTTGTATAAGACATTTTCGATTTCTTGCTTGGTGCGTTCTGTCATGAGCTCAGCTGCGTAGTGTTTCAGTTCCGCTGCATGTACATTTTTATTTTTATCTATTCCAGAAAATAAATTGTATTTTGCCATCACACCGACGATCCAGTTTTCTTTGTCATCTAAACCATATTCGCCAAAAGCAAACAGGCTAGGTCTTTTGGCTGCTTGTTGAACTTTGACATTTTCACTGGCAAGTTGAGTGTCCATTTGCAGCTTTTTGACCAAACTAGAGCTTTGGTCATAGCTGGCCAGTAATTTATCCAGTGAATGGTTTTGTGCAGTATTTACAAAGAGTGGAGTGCTTAGCTTTAAGCCTTCTTTGGTCTGCAATAAATTTTGTAGACTAAATTGACTGGCACGTAAATTCGATTGTGCATTTTGATAGGTGCGTTCAGCATTATTCCGCGCCACTTCAAATTGCATGCGTTGACCTTTATTAATAAAGCCTTGCTGTTCTAATTTAAGCGCATTGTTATAGTGTTCCTGCATTGCATTTAGATTGAATAAAGTCGCATTCAACAATTGTTGCTGTAATTGCACATTAAAATACGATTGAATCATTTCAAAGCGCTGAGAATCTTGTTGTTGTTTTTCACTGATATTTGAGCGTTGGGCTTGAATGCTTGCAATTTGCTTGGCACTGCTAATTTTTCCGCCCGTATACAATGGCATCACCATTGAAATTGAGGTTCGGACATCGTGATCTTTAAGGGTGACATCTAGATTATTGGGAACTTGATTGAGACCATCATTTACCGTCTGATCAAAACCTTGACTGATTTGATCAATTACCTCTGGCGAGAGTACATTTTCCCATTGGGATAATTTGTCATCAAAACCACGGGTCAGTGAGTTTTCTAATCTGCGTTTACTCGACTCTAAAGGAACACTGGTTTCACTATGAAAAGAGTAGGCACGTGCATTTAAATCAATACGAGGAAGACCTAAATATTTGACTGCTTCCATTTCTAGTTGTGAGGCTTGTTGCAGGGCTTGTTGTGCTTGAGATGCATACGCATTTTCGACCACATATTGTTCGGCTTCACTATAACTCAAGGTCTGGGCAAATAAAGAAGTCGAAAAGAGAGCACAGCCAATGAAGTGAAGACTCAAGCTGAGTTGTTTTTGCAGCCGTTTGACCTTAAAACTTGGTCGATCATTTTGTTTCAACATTCGAGTATGTCGCAATTCAATATTATCCTAAGGTGAGTCTAAATTGTTTTTATAAAATTTAAATATTATGTTTTTAATTAAATAGTTATATCGCTCCGATTGGTGTATTTAATTTGTAAAAAATAGAGTTTTTAATCTAAATAAAATCAGTTTTCATGTCATGATTTTTGTTTGAAAAATAAGCGAGTAAATTGCTATTCAGTATCAATGTAATGACAAATACATGATTGAAAAATTACTCTTATTTTCAGAGTCAAATTGAAATATTTACTGGATAAGCTGCTGCAAGCTGCGTCAATCTGTGCTTAAATTCCTATCTCAATTTGTTTCACTTTGACAAGGGAAAATTCATGCGTGCTTATAATTTCTGCGCTGGTCCTGCTGCATTACCTACTGCCGTTTTAGAAAAAGCTCAACAAGAGATGTTGGATTGGCAAGGTAAAGGGTTGTCGATCATGGAAATGAGTCATCGTAGCAATGACTATGTTGCTGTAGCAGAAAAGGCTGAAGCTGACTTGCGAAAGCTCATGAACATTCCTGAGAACTACAAAGTCTTGTTCTTACAAGGTGGCGCATCCTTACAGTTTTCAGCGATTCCACTGAATTTGTTAGGACAAAATAACAAGGCGGATTATATCCATACTGGAATCTGGTCTGAGAAAGCATTAAAAGAAGCTAAACGCTATGGTGATATTAATATCATTGAGGCGGGGACTTTAATCGATGGTAAACATGCCATTACTGAACAAAGCACTTGGAACCTTTCGAATGATGCAGCTTATGTGCATTATGCAGATAATGAAACCATCGGTGGTTTACAGTTTGCAGGTGTTCCAGAGGTAAATGCACCGTTGGTTTGTGATTATTCTTCAAGTATTTTGTCTGCACCATTGGATGTGACTAAATTTGGTTTAATCTATGCAGGCGCACAAAAGAATATTGGGCCAGCAGGTTTAACGATTGTGATTATTCGTGATGATTTGCTTGATCAAGCGAAATCTGAAATCCCAAGCATTTTAAAATATGCAGACCAAGCGAAGAATGGCTCAATGGTAAATACGCCAGCAACTTATGCATGGTATTTATCTGGCTTAGTGTTTGAATGGTTACTTGAGCAGGGCGGGGTAGACGCAATGTATAAGATTAACCAAGAGAAAGCCAATCTACTCTATGGTTATATTGATTCTAGCGATTTTTATAATAACCCTATTGCACTGCCAAATCGCTCAATGATGAACGTGCCATTTACACTGGCTGATGAAGCATTGGAAAAGATCTTCTTAAAAGAAGCAGAGCAAAATCACTTGCTTAACTTGGCTGGTCATCGTTCAGTAGGTGGCATGCGCGCCAGTATTTATAATGCTGTTCCGCTAGAAGGCGTTCAAGCATTGGTGAATTTTATGGATGAGTTTGTAAAACGACATGGTTAAACTGTACTAGATAAAATAAAAGCCCTCAACGAGGGCTTTTATTTTATAAATATGATAATGGTCAAAAATTAGAACAAGCCAATTTGATGAAAAATGAGTGCTGCTAAAAACATACCAAGTAAAAAAAAGCAATAAGCACCAACATCAAGTTTAAGACCTTGATCACTCGAATGAATAAGACTGGTGGTCGTTTGTTCTGGTATAATTTTCATTAGAACGCCTAAAAATGCCATTTATGTGATTTTTTGTCACTTAAAAGCAGTTTTAGCATAAATATTGGCCTGAATCCATAGATTGCCACGAATATATTGGCCAATGTTAAAGTTTTTATACAAAACATTTTTAGTTGCAATACGAATAAGGATTGCAGGTAGGTCATCTTCTAAAACCAAAGTCACGTCATACAGAGTATATTCATCTTGCATAAACTGCATTGTGGTTTTACCGACGATATTTCCTTGGAACCATGCTTCGTCTTCTTGGCCTAATGTCTCACCGAATAAATAGGCAACCATTTTAGAAAAGTCGACAGTTACAGGTTCTTGATCTTCAGGGGTTTTTGGTTGCCAGTCATTAATCAGTTCTTGTAAGTTTTCTGGTGCGATTCCATTATGTTCTGTCAAAATCGCATTTAATGCGCGGTGGTGTTTAATTGAAGCAGGATCATCAACAATGATTTTCTCACCGTCTGCAACGATTTCTAATTCATAAGCCCAAGCATTAAATTGGACTTGATAGGTTTGGTTCTTATCATATTTGCAGTGATTTACACTGAATAAATTATCGAAGGCATAAATAACGGTATTTGTATTTAAACTTAAACGCAATACTGCTTGGGTTGCAGAATCACAACTAATAATTCGCTCGATTTTTGCATCATATTTATATGGACTTTCAAAACTTGGAAAAGCTGTTTTTAATGCACGAGGTTTTTGATCTTCGACTGCAATAATTTGATTAATTGAAATCGCCTCACCACTTGGTCCTTGAATCATCCAAAATGATTGGTCCATCTCTTGTTCATCTTCACAGAGACCCATTGGCATCACAGGTGCATCCAGTGCCAGCCCTAACCATTTGGGAACATCGGTTTCAGGTGTATCGGTCAACAAGTTCCAGTGTTCAACGTGGTTACCGAAGTTTTGATCTTGAATTGTAATCGTTTCTGGACTGTTTTGATTTTTCATAAAGCGCGATGCAAAAAGATTGAACTTATTCTATTAAATCGAGGGTAACTGTCATATTTCAAGTCTGGATATGTAATTCTATAAATTTAATTTACTTTCTTGAGGTAAATAGCAAATGACAGCTTCATTTTTCAAATATCCATAGACCTCTTTCATCATTATTTCGCCTCTTGGTATTTTGCCCATCAGGAGAATGAGGAATGATTGAAGTTCCGCAAGGGGATTTATGAAAGGCCTATTGATCTCGCTTAAGTTTATTTCCGCTAGCTCTATTGCTGTGGCAATCTGCTACACTATATTTTTTATTTATATGAGCTTGTACCAACGTGCTGCCATTTAAATTATGGGTAGATGCGGATGCTTTACCTCGAATTTTACGTGAAGTGATTCTTCGCGCATCTGATCGTTATCAATTAGAAGTTATTTTTGTTGCCAATCAAAATGTGGGCATAACACCATCAATACGAATTAAATCGATTCAAGTGATGAGTGGGGCAGATCGTGCCGATCAAGAAATTGTTGATCGCATGCAAGAGAATGACATTGTCATTACACAGGATATTCCGCTTGCTGCCCAAGTGATTGAAAAAGGCGGGATTGCAATTCATCCTCGCGGTGAGGTTTATACCACGGCAAATGTCAAAGCACGCCTTCATTTGCGTGATTTTATGGACACTTTGCGTGGTGCTGGTGTTCAGACTGGTGGGCCACCACCGATTTCGGAAAGAGATAAAAGAGAATTCTCTAGCTCATTAGACCAAACGATTTTCAAACAAAAGCGTAAAACAGCTTCTTGAGCAGAATATGCCCTCACGTCTTAATTTAATCTTCACTTATGCTTTGTTGATATTCATTTGGGCATCCACGCCTTTAGCAATTGTTTGGAGTGTTTCTGATTTACATCCGATGTGGGCGTTATTATTACGATTTTTGATTGCATTGCCTTTGGCGGTATCGGTTTTATTGTTTTTAAAAGTTAAATTTCCGACCCATCAAATTGCACTATTAAGTTATATCGCTGGTTCTTTAAGTCTGATTGGCTCACAAATTTTTACCTATGCTGCAACGGCTTATTTAAGTTCTGGATTGATTGCACTGATGTTTGGTTTAGCTCCGATTATGGCGGGCTTAATTGGACGATTTGCTTTTCAGCAGAAACTCGCTGCGATGCAATGGTTGGGAATGGCAATCTCGATTGTTGGATTGGCCATGATTTGTCTTAGTGGCAATCAGCAACATGTGCAGCCGATCGGTATTGTGCTGATGTTATTGAGTGTTTTTTCTTATTCATTGTCAATTTTTTGGGTGAAAAAGATCAATGCAGATGTACAACCGATGGCCCAAGCAACAGGCTCTATTCTGATTTCTACTTTATGCGCACTGTTGTTGTTACCTTGGATTTGGCAGTACGCACCAACGCATATTCCTTCAGCGAAATCGTTATTGGCACTGGCGTATACTGTGATTGTGGCATCGTTAATTGCGATGTTTTGCTATTTTAAATTGGTCCAAAACTTAAAGGCGACGACCTTATCGTTGACCACGGTGATGACGCCGATGTTAGCAATATTGATTGGTGCATATCTCAACCATGAACAATTGTCAGTTCAAGTGGTTGCTGGCGCAAGTATTATTCTATTTGGCTTATTCTTATATTTCTTTAGAGATCTAAGTGCATATCACCGTTTAAAAATATAAACTTTAGTTTTTAAATTTGATTTACTTCAAGCGATTGAGCTTGTTGAATACTAGCGTTTAGTTTGGCTCGATCTTGTGGGTTTAGGGTAATAAAATAAGCGCCGATACGAAACTTACCTTGTTCTTCTGCTGTACTGTAGGCAACCTGTGCGGTTGCAGCGATATGAAAGAAGTTTTCAGGATGACTTAAGGTGATATGAATATAAGTACCTTCATTAATATCTTGTGAGCTAAAGAAGCTTAAGCCATTTTCAGAAAAGTTTACTTGTTCAGGTACAGGAAGTTGAGATTGCACGATATTGTCGTAAAAAGATCCTGTAATCAGATTTAATTTCTGATTAAAAAGGGATAATATGCGAGCAATTTGTTGATCTTTTTCATTTAATTGTTCTAATTCGTAGCGTAGTGCATGATCAAATTGATCTAATTCAGCAAGTAGTAGAAAATAGCGTGGCAGTACAAAATGAGAATCATAAGGGTCATTCAAGGCAACATCATCTGGAATGATTTGATAGTTGATTCTCAACACAGCATCAATACGAGACATCACGCGACGTTCTGCGTTGTCGTCAATAAGATGATGTTGTGAATTTTCCATAATAAATCACCTCGGACTAAATGGTATGTTTAAGCCAATTTCGCTGTATATAGGGTTGAGATACACTCGCGCTCGGCGAAGTAATCATTTTATTTCTTTTATTGCCTTGGTTTCCATGATTGGTTTAACCCTAGGCGTGGCTGTCCTCATTACAGTATTGTCTGTGATGAATGGTTTTGATCGCGAATTAAAAACGCGTGTTCTTGGAATGGTACCACAAGCCACTGTTTCTTCTACTCAAATTTTAACAGATTGGCCTGAGCTTGTAAAAAAAGTTGAGACTCATCCGCAGGTTACAGGCGTCGCACCATTTACCCAATTACAGGGAATGTTGACTGCGCATGGGCAGGTGGCAGGCATTATGGTAACGGGGATCGAACCTGAATATGAGAAAAAGGTTTCAATTATCCAAGATCATATGGTCACTGGGGATTTAAACGCTTTACAAAAAGGTGAGTTCGGTATTGTTCTGGGTAAGGACATGACTGATGCGCTTGGTCTAGGCTTAAATGACAGTGTAACCTTGGTTTTACCTGAAGCAACGCCATCTCCTGCGGGAGTTGTACCTCGTTTTAAACGATTTAAGATTGTGGGTATTTTTAGTATTGGGGCAGAAGTTGATTCAATGGTCGGTTATATCGCATTGAATGATGCTTCAACTTTATTGCGTTTGCCAGATGGGGCGCAGGGCGTTCGCTTAAAGTTAGATAATATTTTTGCAGCACCAAAAGTAGCCGATGAAATTGTGAGTGATTTACCAAGCAATTTTTATGCATCGAACTGGACCTATACCCATGGCAATTTATTTAATGCCATTCAAATGGAAAAAACGCTGGTTGGCTTATTACTATTTCTGATTATTGTGGTGGCTGCATTTAACATTGTGTCATCGTTAGTGATGGTGGTTACGGATAAGAAATCAGATATTGCAATTTTGCGAACATTAGGTGCTTCACCTTCCATGATTACCAAAATTTTTATGGTGCAAGGGACTGTGATTGGTGTGATTGGAACGATTGCAGGTACGATTTTAGGTGTGACTTTAGCATTGACCATCAGTGACATCATTTCTTGGTTGAATACAGTTCTCGGTCTGAACTTATTCGATGCTTATTTTGTACATTACCTTCCTTCTTATCTCAGATGGCAAGATGTGGCTGTGATTGTCGCTGTTTCATTGGTCTTGAGTTTCTTGGCGACGATTTATCCTGCATTGCGTGCAGCTAAAGTTCAACCTGCTGAGGCGTTACGTTATGAGTAAGATTGTCTTAGAAGCCAACGATATTTATAAGCATTTTGATGATGGTAAAAGTAAAGTCGAAGTGATTAAAGGCTTGTCGTTACAAGTGAAGGCGGGTGAGTTCGTCTCGATTGTGGGTTCAAGTGGTTCAGGTAAAAGTACGCTGTTACATGTGTTAGGTGGTTTGGAACAACCGACACAGGGTCAAGTGTTTTTACAAGGACAGCGTTTTGATAACTTGGGCGAAGCAGAACGTGGGTTTAAACGGAATCAATATTTAGGTTTTGTTTATCAGTTCCATCATTTGTTACCAGAGTTCTCTGCTTTAGAGAATGTGGCAATGCCGTTAATGTTGCGTTCAGACGTTCAATATAAATCAGCCAAAGCTCAGGCCGAATATTTACTTGATCGAGTGGGTTTATCTCATCGTATGGATCATCAACCAGGTGAGTTATCGGGTGGTGAGCGTCAACGTGTGGCATTGGCACGATCGCTTGTCACTAAACCTGCTGTGGTGCTAGCAGATGAGCCTACGGGTAATTTAGATCGCAAAACTGCCCTGAGTGTTTTTGAGTTACTGACTGACTTAAAAAAAGAACTCAATATGGCAATGCTGATCGTCACCCATGATGAGCAATTGGCACAATCTGCGGATTCTATTTTGCATATGCAAGATGGGTTGTGGATCGAGCAACAGTAAATTATTTTATTAAATCTCTTGTTAAAGCCCTGAAAAAGGGCTTTAATTTTGCCTCTAGAAAAATCAAAAACTTAATTAAAAATTGATGTTAAAAATTATTTTATTGGGGTGGATTGCTGGCATTGCAGTCATGGGGAAAACGTTCCCTTTTATTACTGCGACATGGTGGATTTGGTGCCTTGTCGCGCTTAGCTTTTTGAGTCTAGTTTTCTATAAAAAACACCTCTATTTTCATCGTCCACTGTACAAAGCTTTGGTATTAATCAGTGCGACGTGGGCATTATTTTGTGCCGGTTGCTATTTTGCTGATTCCGCTTTGGAACAGCGACTTAAGTTTAGAGAACTTGAAAAACAGTCATTTGAGGCGATTGTTTATATTAAAAAGATTGATGAACTAAGTGATGATGGGCAGAAGCAAATTGCTGAAGTACTCAATCGACATCCTCAGCCAGTTGATTGGTTATTTTATTTGAAGAAAAATAAAGATCTATCCAACGCTGAGCCAGAGCTGAAACTTGGGCACTATTATCGTGTATATGGCGAAATTAGACCTGCACATAGTTATGCTGTTGCAGGGGCATTCGATCAAGAAAAATGGTTCTTACAACAAAATGTGATGTCAGCTTTTTCAGTGAAGCACATTCTGTTATTAAATAATGATGAAATTTACGGTTTAGGCTACCAACAACACCTTAAGCAACAACAAGGTATTCGAGCTAAATTCTTACTCAATGTGGAAATGAAACGTTTAGCATTTCGGCAGATGTTACAAGCTTCGAACTTACAGCACAAAGGTTTGCTCTTGGCTTTATTGACTGGTGATGAAAGTCTTTTGTCGAATGCATTAAAACAACAGTTTCAACAACTGGGAATTTCCCATTTATTGGCGATTTCAGGGCCGCATGTTTTGATTTTTGCTTTGATGTTGACTTGGCTATTACAGAAAGTAGTGCAGCGTTATTGTCCAAGGATATACCTCAAACAACCTCGACAGGTGTTGCTGTTATTGCCCTTTGTATCGAGTGTTTTACTGTATGTGGCTTTCGTTGGTTTTGAAATACCAGCCATGAGGACACTATTAACAGTGACGATTGCGAGTAGCTTTATTCTACTCAGGCAAGCGATTCAACCCTTTGCGATATTGGTTTACAGTGCCAGTTCATTATTGATTTATGACCCTTTTAGTATTCTATCGGCTGCGTTTTGGCTGTCTTATGGTGCTTGTTTTATTCTGCTCAGGATTTATCAAACCATTGTGCAATTCCCGAAAGACCAAGTCCTTACTCGGGCACAGCAATTGCGCATGGCTGCTAAAGTTTTAATTGAATCACAATGGAAAATCTTTGTTGCGTTATTACCTTTGGTGTTAATTTTCTTTCAACAAGTGTCATGGCTAGCGCCACTGAGTAATTTGATCGCCATCCCATTGTTGAGTGGCATTATTGTGCCTTTAGATATTATCGCTGCTTGTATTTGGCTGATCATTCCAATATTTGGACAATTATTATTTCACTTGAATGATTTGATTCTGTCTCTATTTATGTCGATATTGAATGCTTTGCAGCATATTTCCCCAGAGCTATATGGTGTCAGTTATACCCCATGGGCAATCGTAAGTTTGATCTTTGGTCTTTTCTTATTATTTTTACCAAGAGGAACAATTCCAAAAGTTTGGGGATTTTTATGTTTCTTGCCAATATTACTTGGGGTGAGCGTTCAACCAACGGTGTTGAATATATTGGATGTCGGACAGGGGCAAGCGATTGTTTTACAGCATCCGCAACATACTCTAATGGTGGATACGGGTGGTTCTTATGATGAAACTAAATTTAGTCTCGGCGAGCGCGTGATTATTCCATTTTTACGGCAACAGGGCATACGCCGACTTGATCAAGTGATTCTGTCACATCTTGATCAGGATCATAGTGGTGCATTTACTTCAATTCAAAAGGCTTTTCCCATAGGTTTGGTTCAGGCGAATGAACGAGGGGATAAGATTCCTTTTAAAGAGAACTTTTCTTTATGTCATCGTGGTCAGGTTTGGTCATATCCGAATCTGAAAATTGAGATTTTATCTCCTCATGCTGAGGAGTTAGTCTATGCGAAGTACCAGAAAAATGAATATTCCTGTGTGGTCTATGTGCAGTTTCTTCACGCGCAGCCTTATCAAAATTTTCTGATTATGGGGGATGCGGGTTGGGAAACTGAATATAAACTCTTACAACAATATCCAGATTTAAAAGTGGATGTTTTGGTGCTTGGTCATCATGGCAGTAAACATAGTTCAGCCTATGATTTTTTAGCGACCATTCAACCCAAACTGGTAATTGCTTCAGCAGGTTTGAATAATCGTTATGGTCATCCGAGTCAGGAGGTGCAAAAGCGTTTACAAGCTTTAAATATTCCATTGCTTAATACTGCACATGCTGGAACGCTCAGTTTTATTTTTGACAATGGAAATGTAGAACTCAAACAGCAACGCCAACAACTGAAATGGTTGGAGAGAAAATAGCCTAAGTATTTTGTTGCTGCTGTGTCTGCAATCGAACTTCAGCGACTCGTGTTAAAGCTTCCGTCTCATCAATATCGTATATTTTTTTCAAGGCTTTATTGGCACTAAAACGCTTATAGCTCCAATGATAATGTGTTGGATATTTTCGAATCAATTGCTCTAAAGTTTGATGAATGATCAGCGTGCCGTCTTTCGCAGTGCCTTCATAAATTTGAGGGTTGATGGGTTCAACATACATATCAAAACCATCTTGATCATTACGCATCGCATAAATGAATAGTGCTTTGGCTTTGGTTTTCTGAATGAGTTTGGCACTCAGGCTACTTGAGGCTAAGGGAATACCAAAATAATCGACCATTTCCCCCCCATGATCAGGGGTGTGATCAGGCAAAATGGCGGTTGTGCCGCCTTGTTTTAATGCTTTAAAGACTTGTCGAACGCCACTTTCATCAGTCGGCACAAGGTTGGCTTGTTCACGACTTCGTGCATCTCGCACGAAACGATCCGCATCAGGATTTTTGACGGGCTTATATAAAATCGTCATCTGAGTGTATTTTGATAACCAAGAATTCATCACTTCCCATGTGCCAAAGTGGGGTATGACTAAAACCAGCCCTTTTTTTTCTGCCAAAGCCTCATGAAAATAATGTTCACCATGTATGTTGTGAATACGCTGAATATTTTTAGAATTAGATGCTCCCCAAATACTGATAAATTCAAAGTAAGAGGTGATCTCATTCCGAATGGCTTGCTTGGTGAGCTGTTGTCTTTCTGA
The DNA here is from genome assembly GCF_022549355.1 of Acinetobacter sp. NIPH 2699. Lineage (GTDB taxonomy): Bacteria > Pseudomonadota > Gammaproteobacteria > Pseudomonadales > Moraxellaceae > Acinetobacter. The sequence continues at coordinate 157,868 of NZ_JAKZGL010000004.1, read as the reverse complement.
GTTTGGTAGCTCAGGAAACGCGATTTGTAAGTTCAGTTGTATGATTTTTGAGATCTTAGAGAGTTGGAATGTATTGACCAACATCGCCACCAAGCGTGCAAAAAAACGCCCTAATTGAATCGGTTGGCGACTAATCAGCTTGAGCAAATGATAACGAGAATGGGATGATTTGGGGTGAGTCATGTATCACAGATTCAAAAATTACAAGATAAAGTATAGGGGCTGTTAACGTTTCACAGATGCTTGCGACAGAGGGTATTTTTTAACGATACAAGGCATGTTTTGCGAAATTTAGTCATTCTAAATGATGAGAAACACTGTTTCGCAAGATAACGCTGTAGCGGGAAAAAATATCCCTGTCCCGAAGGGTTATGGCTAAAACCTCCCCAAACTTTGTTATGAAACTTGACAAGGGGATCGCCATTGCCTACGTTTCAAGCCTTGTTTGAGTCGTTTTAGCCGATAACGCAATGCATATTTGAATATATTAACAGACCCACTGTAAAAATAATTATAAGTTAAAACAAGTTAATTAAACAGTTTTGTGTAAATCAGCGTATATAATAAAGTCACTTTAAAATTATTGGATTGGAGTCTTATGTCCGATTGGCCACCAAAACCACAAAACGAATCTACAAATAGTAATTCTCCAAATAGTAACAATGTGACAGGTAAAGAATGGCAGATTTTAGAAAAAGCTGTTTTGGCCTCTGTCGAAGAACAACGCCGTAGTCGCCGTTGGAGTATATTCTTTAAATGTTTAGGCTTCGCTTATTTGCTAATTGTCTTGATTGCAATGAGTAAGAGTTGTACCACCTCCACAACAAAATCAACCACCAATATCAGTAGTGATCATTTGGCTGTTGTCGATATCATCGGTACGATTGACTCCTCTAGTGGTTCATCTACAGTGAATAGTGATGATACCAATAAGGCGCTTAAGCGTGCATTTGAGGCGAGTGGTAGTAAAGCTGTTGCTTTGAATATCAACTCTCCAGGTGGTTCACCAGTACAGTCAGATGAAATTTGGCAGGAAATTCGTTACTTGAAAAAGCAACATCCTGATAAGAAAGTCTATGCGGTCATTGGGGATATGGGGGCTTCAGGTGCTTATTATATTGCCTCTGCTGCGGATGAAATTATTGTTAACCCATCAAGTTTGGTTGGTTCGATTGGCGTAATTATGCCAAATTACGGTTTGAGTGGTTTGACCCAAAAACTGGGAATCGAAGACCGTACGCTAACTTCGGGTAGTAATAAAGATATTCTGAGTATGACCAAGCCGCTTGATCCTGCACAAAAACAACATGTGCAATCTGTGCTGGATAATGTCCATGGACACTTTATCAATGCCGTAAAAGAAGGGCGTGGTAAGCGTTTGAAATCAAATGATCCTGCTATTTTCTCGGGCTTATTCTGGACGGGCGAACAAGCAATCACTTTGGGTGTGGCAGATCGTAGTGGTAGTTTAACCACACTGATGCGTGATCTTAAAGTAGAGCAAAAAGTTGATTACACGGTTCAGCGTAACCCTTTTGAGTCTATTTTAGGACGTATGGGCGCGAAGATCGGTGAGGGAATCAGTAGTTCACTTGCAGATCAATTACAAACCAGCCAAAACGCAAAAATACAATAACAATCTATAGAACATCTTTAAATTCAGGGCTGTAATGATTTACAGCCCTAAATTTTATAAAAATTACTCCTCAGTTCTTCTTCTTGTATTACGATATGGTTTGAGAGGAAGATAATTTATCGATTATTAAACTTAAAAGACTGACATGAAACCTATTATTCATTTTGCCCATGCCAATGGTGTTCCATCTAAAGTTTATCAAAAGCTGTTTGATCAATTGAAAGATCAATACGACATTATTTATGTCGCTGAAATTGGAACAGATAAGCGCTATCCAATCACGCATGGTTGGACACATTTGGTTGATCAAGTGATTGATAGCATTGTGCAACAGGCTCAAGGTCGAAAAGTGATTGGTTTAGGGCATTCTTTAGGTTCAGTCCTGACCTTGATGGCTGCTTACCGTCGTCCAGAGTTATTTTCACAAGTGATTATGCTGGATCCACCATTAATTATTGGTAAGGCTTCTTTCGTTTTTCATCTTGCCAAAATCTTTAAGCCTAAATTGGTGGATCGGATTACACCAGCGGGCTTGTCTGTACGTCGCCGTGATCATTGGGAGTCGCGTGAGCAAGCGGCAGAGTTGTTAGGTTCGAGAGGGTTCTATCAACACTTTAATGCTGATTGCTTCCAAGCCTATATTGATCACGCATTAAGCACTGATCCTCAGCGGGGTGGAGTAACTTTAACGATTCCAAAAGCGGATGAAGTGGCATTGTTTAGAACCACACCATCGATGTGGTGGTTGCCTATGCCAAAACCTCCTGTTCCTGTGCACTTGGTGGTTGGCAGTGACAGCGTATTCTTAAAAGAAAAATTCCCACAAGTGGCTAAAAAGAAATTAGGGATTCCTTTTTCTGTGCTTGAAGGTGGGCATATGTTCCCATTGGAGCATCCATTGGAAACTGTAGAAAAGATTAAAAGTTTGATTTAATTATGAGGCTACGTTAAATCGAGCAAAGATAAAAAAACACATCCGAAGATGTGTTTTTTTAGTTCCAAAACTGAGCAAATTGAATTGGCTGTTTTAAAGGTTTTTGATTGAAATAAGCCTGACCGTTTTCCCAAGAGAGCTGACCATTACACAACCATTGCACGACTTGAGGATAGATGAAATGCTCAAGTTCATGTACACGTTGCGCTAAGCGTTCTGTTGTATCATTTAAACCGACTTGAATAATGGATTGAGCAATGCTCTGTCCAGCATCAAGTTCCGCGGTTACAAAGTGAACTGTACACCCATGTAAGCGATCTCCCGTGTTTAACACACGTTGATGTGTGTTAATTCCTTTATAAAAAGGAAGCAGAGATGGGTGAATATTTAACATCTTACCTTGCCATTTGCTGACAAAATTCGGTGTTAAAATGCGCATAAAGCCTGCAAGAATGACCAAATCAACCTGCCATGCAAGTAGTTGTTGATGCATGGCTTCATCAAATCCTTCTCGGTTTGGAAAGTCTTTATGAGAAATGACAGCAGTTGCAATATTGGCGCCTTTCGCACGTTGTAGTGCATAAGCATCTACTTTGTTGGACAGAACACCAATGATTTTTCCTGAAAATTGATGCCCAATTTGGGCATCAATCAGGGCTTGTAGGTTGCTACCGTTACCGGAGACAAGTACCGCAATTCTCATTATGCAAAGATCACGCGAATTTTTTCGTCTGCACCTTCAACTGATTCAGCATTTTCTTGGATATGACCAATTTCCCAAGCTTTTTCGCCTTGAGCATTTAAGATCTCAATTGTTTTTTCTGCTTCGCTCGCATCAACTGCAATTACCATACCTACGCCACAGTTAAAGGTACGATACATTTCAAAGCGTTCTACATTGCCTTCACGTTCTAGCAGTTGGAATAACTCAGACCATTCCCAGCTTGACTCATTAATCACGGCTTGAGCGCCATTTGGAAGTACGCGAGGTAAGTTACCAGGTAAACCGCCGCCTGTAATATGCGCCATTGCATGAACGTTAACTTGTTTGCAAAGTTCAAGTACTGGTTTAACGTAGATACGTGTAGGTTCCATTGCGACATCTGCAAGTGGACGACCATCAACGATTTGGGTTAAATCAACGTTTTTCACATCTAAGATTTTACGCAATAATGAGTAGCCGTTTGAATGTGCACCACTTGATGCAACACCGATAAGCACATCACCAGCTTTGACTTTAGTACCATCAATAATTTTGCTGTGCTCAACGACACCTACTGCAAAACCAGCGAGATCGTAATCTTCGCCTTCATACATTCCTGGCATTTCAGCAGTTTCACCACCAACCAGTGCACAACCAGCCAGTTCACAACCTTTACCAATACCAGTCACTACATCTGCTGCAACGTCAACATTCAAATGCCCCGTTGCATAGTAATCAAGGAAGAATAATGGTTCAGCGCCACAAACGAGTAAGTCGTTTACGCACATTGCAACGAGATCTTGACCAATCGTATCGTGACGATTGAGATTCAGTGCTAAACGTAATTTGGTACCAACACCATCTGTTCCTGAAACCAATACAGGCTCTTCATAACCTTTTGGAATTTTGCATAACGCGCCAAAACCACCTAGACCACCCATGACTTCAGGGCGAGTGGTGCGTTTAGCGACAGATTTGATACGATCGACCAATGCGTCGCCCGCTTCAATATCGACGCCTGCATCTTTGTAGCTTAAGCTTGTGTTTAAGGTAGAGGTTGAGTTGCTCATAATGAAGTCTCCGCATTGGCGGCAGATTATAACCTGAATATACGAAACTCTTATGTTATTTATGCTCGAAAATGCTATCTTTATTAAAAATTTTTTCCATTTATAACGATTACACGAACAAAGGTTAAATTTTATGCAAGATCTGGTACTCCGCCGTATCTTTATCCTCGCTGGGTTAGCATTGTTGATTTGGGTGATTTATTTACTCAAACCGATTGTCATTCCTTTCGTCGCTGCTTTTTTTATTGCATATCTATTTAGCCCGTTGGTTGATGTTTTAGTTAAGATTAAATTGCCGCGTTGGCTTGCGATCAGTGTTGTGTTTATCGGTATCGGTGTGACTTTAACGGTCGTATTATGGTTTCTTGTTCCACTTGTTTGGAAGCAATTGATGTATGCGCGGGATAGTATTCCTGCGGGAATTCATTGGATTAATGCAACCTTTTTACCTTGGCTTTCTGAAACTTTTGATTTGGTGCCAATGGAACTCGATACCGACCAAATATCTAAAGTCGTTATGGAATATGTTCAAACTAATTACAGTTCTGATAGTGTTCAAACATTTGCGTTGCGTCTCGCTCAATCTGGCTTGAACTTTATTCAGTTAGGCGGGCTTATTGTCCTAATTCCAGTCATTTCTTTCTACTTTTTACTTGATTGGAACAGAATGCTGCAAAGCTTCCGTCGTCTGATTCCACGTCCTTATGAAGCATCAACTTTAACCATTATCCGTGAATGCCACAGTGTGTTGGGCGCCTTTGTGAAAGGGCAATTTTTGGTTATGTTGTTACTGGGGATTATTTATGCAGTGGGATTACAGCTGATTGGTTTAGAGGTTGGTCTAATTATTGGTATGATTGCGGGTTTGGCCAGTATTATTCCTTATTTAGGATTTGCTGTTGGTATTATTGCAGCCATAATTGCATCGTTATTTCAATTTGGTTTAGATTGGGTGCATCTACTTTTGGTGGGTGGCGTATTCTTGTTTGGTCAAATGGTGGAAGGATACGTACTACAACCGTTTCTATTGGGTGATAAAATTGGTTTATCTCCAGTCGCTGTTGTATTCGCAGTTTTGGCAGGGGCGCAACTTGCGGGTTTTCTTGGAATGCTGATTGCATTACCTGTGGCAGCAGTCATTGTTGTTTTATTAAGACACGCACGAGATAATTATGAAAAAAGTCGGCTTTATGGCTTGCCTGAACATATGGTTGTGGTCGAAAGTACTGCACAGCATATCAGTGTAGAAACAGATCAAGTAGATCTTGATATTGAAATTAAAAACTCTCAAGATACAGAGACGCCAAACTCGAATGATGACTCCAAGTAAGCGGGGAACAAATTAAATCTATGCGTCAACTACAACTGGATATCGAACCGCAATTAGATGCTCGGATTAGTGATTTCTCGGGGCCAGGTTGGGGACCTGTGGTTGATGCAGTGAGACAGTTACATGCAGGTTTAGTCAATCGCTTTTATGTTTATGGCGGTGCAGGTACAGGAAAGAGTCATCTACTGTCCGCAATTTGTGATTCCTATTTAGAATTAGGTCGTCCAGCGATCAAAGTTTCTTTGTTAGAATTATTAGATGCACCGATTGAAGCAATTACCTCATTAGAGTTCTATGATTTGGTTGCATTAGATGATATTGAAGCAATCAGTGGCGTTCCCCATTGGCAAAAAGCTGTTTTCCATTTGATGAATAATCATGATGGACAACTGGTATTTTCTTCCAGATCAGCCCCGATAGAATTGCGCTTGGAACTGCCTGACCTACAATCAAGATTGACTCAGGCAGTGAGTGTCAAAGTGCCGAGCGGAAGTTCATTTATAGATCGACAAGCATTGTTGCAATCTGTGATGACTCGTCGAGGCATCCATTTTGACCAACAAATTGTGGATTACTTACTGCAAAATGGGCCGCATCAAGCTTCGATCTTGTTACAAACGCTCGCGCAGCTTGAAAAAATGTTAAAAGGCGAAAAAACCAAACTCTCTAATACTACAATCAAGCAAATTTACGCATTAATTGATGAATATCGCCAATAGCATAAAATTTCTTGAGTAATTACGAGAGCTATGACAAAGTACGCACAAAGGATGTGGTTGCGAAATTTGGATTTTGCAATATCAAGAAAAATGAAAATAGACGGAGATCGGTATGCTCAAACGGACGCTTGCCTGTGCTTTATTTGCGATTACTGGACATGCTTATTCAGCAGATATTCAAGTTACAACATTAGTTGATGAAGACAAGGATGATAGCGTTTGCTCATTACGTGAAGCTGTATTCTTTTTAAACAATAGAAGCAATGAAGAATTTGAAAATGGCTATAAAGGTTGTGGCAATAAAGATTCTAGCTCAACTATTATTTTAAAACGTGACCAAGAATATAAACTGAACTCACCGATTGCGATTAAAGCAGCAATGACGATCTCGACTCAAGCGAGTACGGATTTTAATGATAGAAAAAGGGGCTTGAATAATGCCACGATTAGTGCAAATGGACAGCATCGTTTATTTGATATTGATGATGGTAGTGTAGAAGATGCTTTGATTATTGTTAATTTGAAAGATCTTAATCTTCAAGGGACATCAACTCAGATTAATAATAATGGTGGTTTAATTCTAAATCGTGAAGATTTAAGAATTGAATATTCACGTCTAATCAATGGGCATGCAAATAAGGGCGGTGCAATTTATAATGTTGGTATTCTATCGGATACGCAAAAAACAGCAGGAAAATTGCTGATTTTGAATAGTATATTCCAAAATAATAAAGCCGAACAAGGTGCTGTGATTTATAGTGAAATGCCACGATATTTAATTTCACATTCAATCATTCGTGACAATGAAGGAGTGTCAGGTGAAACTGGGGCATTAATATATATCCAAACAGGTTTAAGTGATCAAACCATTGGAAATTTTCCAGCCACTGGGGAGTCTGGGATAAGAAATAGTACAATTTTCCACAATAAAGGTGGATATGTTGCCAATATTCGTGAAGGAATGGTTTTAAATAATCTGACGATAATTAAAAATGCTGCAGGTTTATATTTACAAGCATTGAAAGAAAAAGTTACAACAGTGGTCAAGGATGATGGTGAACCAGAAGAAAAGGTAACGCCATATCCTAAGTCTTATGTTTCAAACAGTATTATTGTAGAAAATGGCAATAAAAATTGTATGGCAACAACAAATGATACGACTGTAGTACAGAGTAATTTAACCACAGTTGAATGTGATCAGAATCCAGCAGAACGTCTACCTAACTTTATGATAGGAAACAATAAACTGATTGCAGGTGAAAACGATGAAGGTATCTGTGATTCACCTCCAGCGGATGGATTATTGTGTCCATATAAGATACCTAAGGATCAAATGTTAGGTTTTTTTAAACCCCGTCTATTGGCTTCTTATAGTAAATTGTCTGATTCACTTATTGTCAATAAAGGACGAATTTATAGTGATGGTACGAGCTTTAGTTTAGCAGGCTGTGAGAGATCAGATCAACGTGGAATTAACCGTAGTGGCTATAATGAGTTATGCGATTTAGGTGCGATTGAATTAGTCGTCGATCGCAGTAATATTCCAATTGCAGGTCAGGATATTTTATTTAAAGAAATCGCAAAATTTAATATCTCTGAAAGCTTGGCTGATGGTGAATTACTTGATCCAGCAACATGTGAAAAAATATTAGGTAAGCGTTCAGATGAGCAAGAATGGCGTTATGGGTGCTTGGAAATTGTGCAAAATCAGACACCATCAAAGGGAACTTTGACTTTGGATCAAGATGGAAATGTAACTTATGTTCCAGATAGTAATTGGCACGGTGCAGATATGTTTAAAATGCGAATTATAACTACTACTACACGTTTTAATGATGCCTCTAGTCGCTATATTGAAATTCCAACGAATATTGTACAAGAGCCAAAAAATAATTTTCAAAGTAAAAAAGTAAATGTTGGTGGTGGTAGTATCGGGTTTGGTGCAATTTTGATGTTGTTTGGTTTAATGGGATTACGCCGTTTTAAGTCATAATCAAGGATGATGAGATGAAGAATTATAAGAAAGCGTTTTTGGCAACAGTGGTATTGGCATCAATGCCGTTGATTGCAGCAACTGATGATGGTCCAATTAAAGTCACCACTTTTTTGGATGAGGATGGTGAAAACCCAAAGGCGTGTTCGCTTCGTGAGGCACTTGAAACAGCCAAACGGCGTACTTCTTATGGTGGATGTAAGGTAACAGATACTTCAGTGGGTACACAAAAAAGAATTCAGCTTGAGGCTGGTATTTATACCTTAAAAAATGAGCTTACACCGCAAGTTAATGTGGCAATTTTGGGTGCGAGTCCTGTTGATTGGGATGAACAAAATATTTTGCTTAACGATGTGGTAAACCAATACCCAGCTCAAATTAAATTACAAACAACAATCAAAGCAGAAAATTCACGTATTTTTAACACAGCATTTTCGCAAAAGAATTTAATATTAAGTAATGTGATATTAACAGGTGGTCGTACAGCAGATTTGGGAGGTGCAATTTATGCAGGGGCCGATGTCTCATTAAATAGCACCCAAATACTGGACTCGCAGGCAGGTAAGGCTGGTGGTGCAATTTATTTGGCAGGAAATACGAGCAATTTAACCATCTCAAAAAGTTTAATTCAAGGGAATGACGCTCCAAAAGGGAGTGTGCTTGCGATGCATGATAAGAACGATTTGGGTTATACAAAACGAAATATTACGATTGAATCGAGTAGTCTAGTTGACAATGGTTCAGTGACCTCCAAGGGTATGCTTGAGTTTGTCGGAGAGCCAATTGTTGTATTAGAGTCCAATACAATTGCTGGAAATAAAGCAGATCTAAGTAGTGGTAATCTGATTAAATTTACAGGGGACACTGAAGCTGGGACGATAGGAAATAATAGTTCTAGCGTATTAAGTAGTTTGAGTCGTTTAACTTTACAAAATAATACGATTGTTGAGAATAATGCATTCACCACCCTGTTATACGATAAGATTGGACATAAACGGCTAAATTTGAATATATTGGCTTATAATCGTGATGCAAATAGCGATGCAAATAGCTATGCTTGCCGTTATTTATTGGGTGATGCAAAAGATGAAGAAAACGTCGACTTAGTTATAAACTATAATGCATTTGCACGGTCAGGTAAGAATCGTTGTGACTTGCCTGATGAAGTATTTAATGAAGATGAAGATAAAGAAACAAATATTGATATTAGTACCACTCCGATACGAACATTGTTAAGTGGACGAATTGAAGCTTCGCCTTATACCGCATTCCTGCCTTTATATTATCCAATCGATAATAAACCTAAACCTAAAGCTGATGAAAAAGTCAAAAGTCTAGTCGATACAGGTGTAACATCGTGTAGTCCATGGGATCAACGTGGTTTAGCGCGAATTACAGATGGTGCCTTACATTATGATCCAGATGCAGCGAATACCTGTGATATTGGTTCTGTGGAGTTAATGCGTTTAACTGCAGGTGATATCTTCGACCTATATAACACATCGATTAATAATATGTTAGACAATAATCAACGCAGTTATGATTTGTTTGAAGATTTAGTCAAAAAACCGAATAATGCAGACTTTTTAACCTATTATAAATTTCGCTCAGCACAATACAAAAAAATATTGGATGTTTTTTCAGATGCTGAAAAAAGAAAAAATGCCCTTAAATATCGAGCGATTTATGTGGATTTGCGTAACTATGGATTACCTTTACCTCGAGAAGTGTCTACTGGTGCTGGAAAACCGAACACTTTAGAGTTTTTTAATCCTGAACTGTATGATATACACGTTGAGGCTTTAGGGGTGGGGCAGATTAACAGTGTTATTACTGATGTAGAAGTGGATGAAAACCTTTTTTGTAAATGGAATGCTGATCTAGAGCAAATCATGATCTATCGTATTGATGATCAGATTACACAAGCGGGTGATAAAGCGTTTTGTAAATATACCATCACATTAATAGCTAATCCTGAGATTACATCATCTGGTTTATTGCAAGCAGCATTTAATAATATTGCACCTGTTGTAAAAGATACATCTGTGACATTGAAATATAAGCAAAGTGAAACAGCCACTTTGAATTTACTTAACTTTGCGAATGATGATGGTGACACAGGTAAAAGCGGTTTAGGTCCTGAATTGAAGCCAAATAAGCCTAGTTTTTGGGTAAATGCTGAGGGCATAGAGTTACCGATTCGGTTGTCAAATGTGTCGAGTAATTTGGTCATTACCGCAGATCGTGAGGGTAAATGTCCACCACCAGATCAGCAAGAAACCTGTTATGGTGGAAATATTTATATTAAAGAAGCGAATGCATTTAACCCATTTAATTTCTCATTTAACTACCAAGTTTATGATAATGATTTTCCAGAGCCAATGATTTCAAATATAGGAACCGTGAAAGTCATCAGTACAGCGACTACCACAGATGATTCGCGTAAAGCCAGTCATGGTGGGGGTGGCAGCACAAGTATCTTCTCTTTATTTGGTTTGTTGGGGTTACTTGCTTATCGCCGTCTAAGAAAATAAATTAAGCCAAAAAATAGCGCCTATTGATGGCGCTATTTTTTATAGTTCATTTATATTTTGTTTATTGAGATTATTTCATTAATATTCAGAGTACTTGGTTAAATATTCTTCTCTAATGTTGACACGCTCTTCTAAGCTGGCTTTTTGCATACGTTGACGTAATGTACTGCGCTCTTGTGTACTCATTTTTTGCCATACATCACGCATTTTTTGTTTTTCATCATCAGGCAGTTGAGTAAACCATTCCATCCGTTGTTGCAGTTGTGAACTTTGATCGGTTGGAACTTCTTTTAAAGTCTGATAACGTTTAATAAGAACTTTTTGTTCTTCAGGGGATAAGTCATCCCATGCTTCTTCAGTTGTTGTTTTGACTGGCTTTGAAAATGGCCAAAAACGTTCTGAACCAGCAAAACTGGTTTGTAAAATGCTTAATGTACACACAACAAGTGCTAATCGTTTAGCTGCCATGTCTGACCTTATCCTCACCCAAGACCATCAACATTTCCATATCTTCTACCATTTGTGGTGAAAGTTTTGGATTGATAACAACTTGATTTTGTGGCTTATCTGTCAATTGCAAAGAGTTCGGTAAAACCACAATTCCTGTAATGGCTGCGGCCAATGCAAAGCCACCCATTTTCCAGATGCTATAGTAAGACGTCGATTTCTTTTGAACGTTATCCAAAACATGATTCATCACTAACATTTTGTTGTGATGTTGCGCTTTCTCAAGCTGATCAAGTTTGGACGTCATTTGTTTGGTGAACTCATCTTTATTATTCATCTGATGATCCTCCTGTATGCGGATTTAAATGCGCTAGAGTAACTTTGAGTCCTTGAATCGCACGGTGGTAATGCGTTTTAACACTGCCTTCGCTGCAATCCATAATTTGGGCTGTGGTCGTCGTGTCGAAACCTTCCCAGGCTCTTAGCATGAATGCTTGTTGTTGACGAACTGGGAGTTGATGAATTGCGTTTTGAATCTCTTCCATCGTAACGGCTTGATGAAGAAACTCGAATGGATTTGGCGTGGTCTCATCAACAATGTCAATAACTTCCTCATCGTCATCTAAACTCATTCTTTTAAATAAAGAAAATGGATTTGCGCGACGTGCTTCTTTACGTCTCCAATCTTGTAATTTGTTATTTAAAATCGTATAGAACAGCGGATACCATTCTTCGGTGCTTTTTTCAGCATAGGATTTATGTAAAGAGATAAAAGCTTCTTGGACTAAATCCATGGCAATGCCTTGTTGGCCTTGTGTCGCACTTTCCATCATGACTAACGCACGACCTGTCACGTCTTGCATAAAAAAACGAAGACGTTGTTCAACCGTACTACAATCAGTACCGTTGTCAGTTCGAGCCTGTTTCGGTGCTAAATCCATAGAGATGGAAAATCCTGTCATGGATACCCACCATTATTCTCAATTCATTAGTCATATAACGTTGAAAATGGTGGATGCGTTGACAACTTAAGCAATTATTTTTGTAGTGTAATTGATTTTAACAACAAAGAAATCGGCTTTAATGTAATTTAAAACTTTACTGGCGTTGACGAACCATTTCGAAAAAGCAAATTGAACCTGCAATTGCAACGTTTAAGGATTCTTGTCCACCGGGTTGGGGGATGGTTACGGCTTGCGCATGTTCCAAAGCATATTCACTCGCGCCTTGTCCTTCATTACCTAAAATCCAGACACAAGCTTGTGTTAAATCTTTGCTATATAGGCTGGTAGAGCGATGTGAGCTGGTGACAAAAACTGGGATTTCAAATTGTGAGAGAATGTCAGTGAGTTGGATATTTTCAAAACAGCTTAAACTAAAGTGTGCCCCCATGCCTGCACGCAAGACACGTGGTGACCAAAGTGAAGCTGAGCCTTGAGTGCATATAATTTGTTTGATATTGGCTGCTGCGGCTGAACGTAAGAGTGTTCCAACGTTGCCTGGATCTTGAACATTTTCAAGAATGAGGGTGTCTTTGCTAAAGTCAATATCTTGTGAATTTTGTGGTAAATCAATAATGGCTAAACAAGGCAGCGTCGTGTCTAAAATACTCAAATCTTTGTATAAAGCTTCGCTGATGACAAAGACATGACCTGAATATTGTTCAATGATTTTTTCTAAATCAGGATGTTCTAATGCTTTTTCAGTGGTAAATAAAGACGTGATCTTGTTTTGTTGTTGCAACCATGCAAGACAAAGATGGATGCCTTCTAGAACGGTTTGTTGGTGTTTTTTTCGAGCACTATTGAGTTCGATCAGTCCACGTAAATGTTTGATTTTTGCATTGTCTTTTGATTCTAGAAAAATAAGTGACATAAAATAAACATCCAAGAGGACATTATAAATGGATTATAATGTCCTGATAATTAAAAGTAATTAATGGTAACTTGTTACACGTTCAACTTCATTTTTAGAACCAATAATAACGGGTACACGCTGGTGTAATTCTGTTGGCTGAATTTCCATAATACGGACACGTCCTGTTGTTGATGCACCACCAGCTTGTTCAATTAGCATACTCATTGGGTTTGCTTCATACATTAAGCGTAAACGGCCCGCTTTTTTAGGATCTTTCAAATCGTAAGGGTAGAGGAAGATACCGCCACGACATAAGATACGGTGGATATCGCCAACCATGCATGCAACCCAGCGCATGTTGAAATCTTTTTCGCGGACTGAGGTTTTTCCAGCGAGAAGCTCATCAATATAACGTTTTACAGGATTTTCCCAATGACGTTGGTTTGATGCGTTAATAGCAAACTCTTGAGTATCCGCTGAAACTTGAACTTGCTCGGTCGTGAGTAAAAATGTTTGAGTCGTTGGGTCAAAAGTAAAGAATACGACTCCAGCACCAACAGTAAGCGCTAACATGGTTGATGGACCATAGAGTACATAGCCTGCAGCAACTTGCTCAGTACCTGCTTGCATAAAGTCTGCGGATTGGGTCACTGCATTTTTAGCAGGTAAGATCGAGAAAATCGTACCAACACACATATTAATGTCGATGTTGCTTGAACCATCTAATGGATCAAACAAAACAAGATATTTTCCGTTTTCTTGCGCAGGGGTGAAATCATCTAATTCTTCAGATGCTAAGCCGCCGACTTGTGGGTGAACTTTTAAGGCATCAATTAAATAATCATTGGAGATTACATCTAGTTTTTTTTGTGTTTCACCTTGAACATTTTCATTCTCAGCGCTGCCTAGAATTCCCGCTAACGCGCCTTTTTGAAGTGCTAGATCAATCGTTTGACAGGTTGCTGCAATTGTTTCGATGACTTGTGCCAACTCTGGAGTCAAATTCCCATTTTGTTGTTCTAGGTATTGGGTCAAGCTGAGGTTTGACATATTAAATAGCTCCGATTTAGCGGCGTCAAAATAGATGAAAAAGAATGTGGCTATTCTAGATGAGAACGCTCAAAAATAAAAATTATCTTACTTTATTTATGTTGCTTTTATGATTACAAGCATGCCATTACATGCTATGTTGGACGGATAATAGACAGGATGTTTGGAGATTAAAATGTCAACCAAAAATTTTGAAGCTACACCGACTGAAAGTGAAGCAATCAGCTTAGACAAAATTTCTAAAGAAAGTGTGAAGGATGCTTGGAAGGATTACGAAGCAAAACCTGAATATAAGGAATTTAATAAGCATGATTTGATTGAATCAATGCAGCCAACAGCAACAGACGATACTCAATCACAGACATAAAAAATGCTCACATCATGTGAGCATTTTTTATTGAAACAAGCTTATTTCAATAATGGTGGAACTGCTTCATAGTTAATTTCTACACGGCGGTTTTCTTTCCATGCGGCTTCATTATGACCAGCGTTTACAGGTGCTTCTTTCCCGTAGCTTACTGCTTCAAGTTGCTGTGGGCTTACACCATTGGTCACCAAAAAGCTTTCGACAGCTTTGGCACGACGTTCGCCTAGCGCCATGTTGTATTCGCGTGTACCGCGTTCATCAGTATGACCTGTAAGCGCAACACGAGAGTTTGCATTGGCGATTAAGAATTGAGCATGCGCTTGTAGTGTTTGATAGTCTTCATTTGATAAATCACTACTGTCATAATCAAAATGCACTACGCGCTTAGCAAGAAATGCTTTGTTGGCAGCGGTTACGCCTTTTGCTGATGCACCCGCTAAGTTTTGAGCATTCAATGCTGCATCTTCGCTCAGGCCTTCAGTACTGACAGTCGTACCAGTTGGTGTGTTGCCAGCAGTAATATCTGTTGCTGGTTTACGACTTGCACAGCCAGTAAATACAAGCGTTGCTGCAATGAGGGGAAGGGTTAGATATTTCATATTCATGTGATTCTCCAATAAATCAAATTTATTTTGGTGCCCAAGCGGGTTCACGGACTTCGCCTTGTTCGCTTGGTAAATTCATACGGAAACGACCATCAGTAGACATGATCGACAATAAGCCTCGATTACCTTCACGCGTCGCATAAACAACCATTTGACCATTAGGTGAGAAGCTTGGTGATTCATCTAAACTGGTTGGGGTTAAAATATTGGTGATGCCTGTATTAATATCTTGAAGGGCAACTTTATAATTACTACCGCTAGGACGATGGACTAAGGCAATTTTTTTACCGTCAGCACTAAGCGTACCACGCGCATTGAAGGCACCTCTAAACGTCAAACGTTTAACGGAGTTATCAGCAAAAGTATAACGATAAATTTGTGGAGAACCACCACGATCAGAAGTAAAAATAAATGATTTACCATCTGGTGCATAGCGTGCTTCAGTATCAATCGCAGTATCGTTGGTCATGCGTTGTACTTGGCGTGTATTCAGATTCATTTGGTAAATTTCTGGGTTGCCATGCATTGATGCAGTGAAAAGCATAGATCGGCCATCTGGGGAGAAGCTTGGCGCTCCGTTCAATCCTCTAAAACTTGCCAAGACTTCACGTTGACCAGTTGCTAAATCTTGAAGATAAATTGCAGGGCGTTTGGTTTCAAATGAAACATAAGCAATTTTTTTAGCGTCAGGTGACCATGTTGGGGAGAGAATAGGATCACGTGATGCCAATACCGTTTTAGGTTGCTCCCCATCGGTATCTGCAACTTGCAGAGTGTAGCGTTGTGCGGGTGTTGCTTGGTTGCGTAACACATAGGCAATGCGCCCACTAAAATCTCCAGCAATACCTGTCAATGCTTGGTAAATCGCATCACTGATCATGTGGCCTGCTTGGCGAACACGACCCGCTGGCACGGTTAAAACTTCATTGAGTAAGTATTGTTGTTTCTGTACGTCATAGAGCTGATAGTGAATTTCAAAGGTATTGGCGTTAATGGCTTTGCTTTGACCAACAACGACATATGGAACGCCAGCATTTTGCCAATCGCCAGCCTGAATCTGATTCATACTTGCTGTTGCCGGCAGATTTTTTGAGGCACTGCTAAAGCGTCCAGAGCGATTTAAATCATTTTCAACAATAGGGTAGATCGCAGAATCATTTGTAAATGGCACGATTGCGATTTTAGGTGCTTTTTCGGGTGCTTTTGCAATTTCTAGGTGAAGTTGTGCAAAAGCTGTTACAGGAATAGCGGTACTAATTGCAGTGAAAACTGCGATGGCGATGAGATGCTTACGAGTCTTTTCCATATTAAAATTACTTACTTTCGTGTTTTTTGTGGCTGTTGACTATTTAACATAGTTACATGCTTTGTGCTATTAAAAGCATGTAACGTTAACTATTTATTACTATTTTGCAGTGAAACTTGAGGTAAAGCTTCTTGCTTCTCGACGTGCATCAGGATCTTCTGGCATTGGGTAAGGTGCAGCAGCTCTTACGGCAGCTTCTACACTTGCTTTTACGTCAGGATCACTGGCATTAACAATTACAGATAAAACTGCACCACTATCGCTGAGTGTTACACGAGCTGTGGCTTTTTGTCCTGATGAGCCTGTTGGTAAGTTCCAAGCACGTTCAATTTTATTTGTGAAATCTCGTTTAGCTGTTGAAGCAATACGTCTAGATTCAGCTTTTTTCTGTGCTGCTTCTTGTTCAGCCTGTTTTGCAGCTGCGGCTTTAGCGTCAGCATCGGCTTTAGCCTTCACATCTACGTCAGCTTTACGTTTCGCGTCTGCATCGGCTTTTGCCTTAGCGTCTGCGTCAGCTTTACGTTTCGCGTCAGCATCGGCTTTTGCCTTAGCATCAACGTCAGCTTTACGTTTCGCGTCAGCATCAGCTTTTGCCTTAGCATCAGCGTCAGCTTTGCGTTTTGCATCGGCATCGGCCTTACGTTTCGCGTCAGCATCGGCTTTGCGTTTGGCATCTGCATCGGCCTTACGTTTCGCGTCAGCATCGGCTTTGCGTTTGGCATCTGCATCGGCCTTACGTTTCGCGTCAGCATCGGCTTTTGCCTTAGCATCTGCATCAGCTTTGCGTTTGGCATCAGCGTCGGCTTTACGTTTCGCGTCAGCATCGGCTTTTGCCTTAGCATCAGTGTCGGCTTTACGTTTCGCATCAGCGTCAGCTTTGCGTTTAGCATCTGCGTCGGCCTTACGTTTCGCATCGGCATCGGCTTTACGTTTCGCATCAGCATCAGCTTTTGCCTTGGCATCTGCTTCTGCTTGTTTAGCTTTAGTTGCCTCATCAGCCTGACGTTTTTGTTCTGCCAACTTTGCTTGTTGTGCTTGCTCAACTTTTTGCTTTTCAGCAGCAAGCAGTTGTTCAGTCGGTTGTGATGGTGTGGCTGGTAAATTTTGTGGCAATGTATCGTCTACAATAGGACCTTGAATTTCCTCAGCTTGGTTCTCGGCTGTTGTTTCAGTGTCGATTTGTTTTGGTAAGTCCTCAGGTTTCACCAAAGTAGTCGTCAACTTTTTAGGTTGTTCAAGTGGTTTGCTCATACCCAAATACAATAAGCCAACAATAGCCACGACATGAACACCGAGTGTAAAACCCAGTGCAATCGCATTTTGTTTTTGTTGAAAAGGTGGCTTTTGAAATTTTTTCATAGCTTATTTTAACGGCTCTGTCAGTAAGCCCACTTGGGTTAAACCTGCATCTTGTAAACTTGCCATGAGTGCAATGACATCCCCATAAGGGCGTGTTTGGTCACCATTGACTAACACGGTAAGCATTTTATTTTCTTGCTCAGCTTTTATTTGAGCTTCGGTTAAAATACTTTCTAGTTCCTGAAGTGATAAAATTTTATTTTTATCATGATCTTGGAATTCTAAATAAATATTACCACTACTACCTAATGTGACAATAGGAGGCCGCTCTTGGGTTTCAATAGGAGGCGTGTTTGCCTGAGGTAAATCTACCTTAATCCCACTGGTGATCATGGGTGCTGTGACCATAAAAATAACCAACAGCACTAACATGACATCAATATAAGGAACGACATTCATCTCACTTTTGAGTGGCTTTTTGATGCGCTCAAAACGTCCAGATCGTTGAATTGCCATTATGCATCTTCCTGCGTCGTTCCAATAGATTGGCGTTGTAACAAGGCAACCATTTCTTCTGCAAATAGAGCACGATCTGTATAGATTGCTTCGCCTTTGGCCGTAAAGTGGTTAAATGCGAGTACAGCAGGGATCGCAGCAAATAGACCAATCGCTGTTGCAATCAGTGCTTCTGCAATACCAGGTGCTACAGTTGCTAAAGTTACTTGATCGACGGCAGCTAGACCAATAAAAGCATTCATGATGCCCCAAACAGTACCAAATAAACCAATATATGGCGCAACAGAACCGATACTTGCAAGCACACCCAAACTTTGCTCTAAGTGACCTTGTTCACGACTTAAACCAACACGAAGAATACGTTCGGTTCCATCAATGGTTTGTGTGGTCTCTGCTTTGCGTTTTTTTAGTTTAAAAAACTCAGCTAAACCTTGATAAAAAATATCTTCTAAACCATGACGTTTAGAGTTGAGTTGAGCATTGTTATAAAGCGTATTTAACTCGGCACCTGACCAAAACATCTTTTGAAAATGTTCATCAGCTTGTCCTGTTTTTTTATAGCTCATATGTAATTTAGCAATTACATACCAGCTATAAATAGAAGCAAATAACAAGATCAGCATGACCAGTTGTACAACAGGGCTTGCTTGTAAAATAAGGTCGGAAATATGCATTGAAGAGTCTAAATTAGTTGCCATAAGTTCAGTGCCAAAAGTTTATTTTTCGTCCTGTGCTAATTCTTTTTGAATCAGATCACGAATTTCATCAGGAAGTCTACGTGGCATTAACTCTTTGTTGAGACATGCCAACACAACCTCACCTGAAGCCAGCAAGATTTCACCACGATAAATATTTTGTTGCAACACAAAAGATGCTGCTTTACACGAAATAACACGTGCTGTAACGGTAATCAAATCATCCATTAATATAGGACGTACATATTTGACCTGAATTTGATGTACGACGAAGTTGTAGTCTTGTTGATGCCAGTAGTGATCTACGCCTGCTGCACGTAACCATTCGGTACGGGCACGTTCCATAAAACGGATATGATTGGCATGGTAAACAATACCGCCTGCGTCAGTGTCTTCGATATATACACGGATATTGAATTCGAAATGATTTGCCATGTCCTTTAACCTATTTCAGTATGTTTCGGGCGATGGTGGAATGATAGGGTTTCGAGCAAGGGATGGAAATAGTAATAAATAACATATTGGTAATGGGGAAAAAATAAAGCCCTAACAAGTAGGGCTTCTTAAAGAACGAAGAATGATTGTTACCTTAATTCAAATCATCCCATTCAATCGTTTTTGGATATCCTTTAACAGTGTTACCTTCCGCATAAGCATGAACTAATGCTTTGTAGTTGCTTGTATTTGAAATCTTAATTGAATTTTTCATGTTGTTCGTATCTTCAATAATAATTTCAGCAAAATTAGGGTGGAAAGTTGCCTTATCCTTATCGCTTTCAAATCTAAGATCACTTTTGAAATTTACTGAGAATATTTTATTCTCTGGATTGCCTTCGATGTTTCCTAATGCAGTGAGAATAAGATTATTCACATTAAGTTGATAATTATTGATAATCAACTGTAGTGTTTTTTGCGTTTCGTCATCAAATACACTAAGCGACATTTTTTTAATTTGATATTGAGTAGAGGTAGGGCTGTATTTACTAACGATATTACCGTTGTAAGTAAGTGTTACATCATTAGGTGGAGTGATTGTGAAGTTTCTTAGTGTAGTCTCATAAAGTCCTGAATCTGTAGATAATGTTTCTTTGCTATTTACTGATCCAGAGATGGTCATAAGTCTTAAGCTGGTTAGACTGCTGTTACCATTGTTAGCAAAATCTAGAAACTCACATTTATTAAATGTAATACTCTTATCGCTATTTTTTGTATATGACCCCTCGGAACATTTAAAATTGTGGCCAGCATGAATACTATAATAGAGACTTTCTGCAAACTCAGTGCCAATCACTATGATATTGTCTTGTTCCTGAGATAAATTGATGATTGGCTCATAAATTGATTCAATAGACTCTGATTTGGTGTAGTCTATTTTTTCTTTACTTTGAAATGAGTCGCTGTTATTTGAGCCATCACTTCCACCCCCACATGCTGTGATTAATAATGTACTACCACAGAAGATCGTTAAAAGTTTATTTTTCATTTTTACCCTAAACAAATTAATAAAGTGACTAAAAGACTTCTTTCATTATTATTTATACCCTTTTTATATTTCTCCCATCGAGAGAAAAAGGATTTATGAAAGAAGTCTAAAATAGTTTATATATTATATTAATCACTTTATTATAAGAAGAATTTTATTGATTTTTATCTTATTCAGGCGGTGTCAAACCAAACTGTAAATACGCCATATTGGTTGCAATACGACCACGAGCAGTTCGCATCACATAGCCTTGCTGGATTAAATACGGTTCAATCACATCTTCAAGCGTACCACTGTCTTCTGCCATTGCCGCAGCCAAAGCTTCAACACCAGTTGGTCGTCCTTCAAAACGCTCTAGTAGCATACTGAGATAGCGACGATCTAAGGTATCTAAACCATCTTTATCGACATTGAGCATATCCAAAGCACGTTGAGCCATGTCTTGTGTTACTTCACCATTACCTTTGACTTGAGCATAGTCACGAACACGACGTAATAAGCGATTGGCAATACGTGGTGTGCCACGCGCACGACGGGCAATTTCGGTTGAGCCTTCTTTGGTGATTGGTACATCCATGAGGTTAGCTGAACGTGTCACGATATGGGTGAGGTCTTCAACTGAATAAAACTCTAAACGTTGCACAATCCCGAAACGATCACGCAAAGGGGAGGTGAGTAGACCTGCACGTGTTGTTGCAGCAACCAAAGTAAAAGGTGGTAAGTCCAGTTTAATTGAACGGGCTGCTGGCCCTTCACCAATCATAATATCGAGTTGATAATCTTCCATGGCAGGATAGAGAATTTCTTCGATTACGGGTGAAAGACGATGAATTTCATCAATAAATAAAACATCACCTTCTTCAAGGTTGGTCAGCATCGCTGCCAAATCACCTGCACGTTCCAATACTGGACCAGAAGTTGACTTTAAATTGCCTCCCATTTCACGCGCAATAATATTGGCTAAGGTGGTTTTACCTAAACCCGGTGGGCCAAAAATCAAAGTATGGTCTAAGGCTTCACCCCGTCCACGTGCAGCCCCAATGAAGATTTCCATTTGCTCACGAACCACCGGCTGACCAATATAGTCAGCTAATGAGGTTGGGCGAATTGCACGATCAAAATGATCTTCAGGTTTTTCAGAACCACTGATTAAACGGTCTTGCATAATTGATTCGGTCTATCTTTATTTATTCAATGATTTAAGCGCAGCACGGATGATATCACTCGCTTCAGTAAAGTCAGCTTTAACGGCTTGAATCAGTTTTTGTGCTTCAAGTGGTTTATAGCCTAATGATTGTAAAGCAGCTTCTGCTTCGGCAACAGCAGAGTTTCCAGTGAATTGTATTTGAGCTGATGTTGAGTTATTCGAAGCAGTACTGCTTGAAAATGCTTTGAAACGATCACGTAATTCAATCATCAAGCGTTCAGCAGTCTTAGCACCTACACCAGGGACTTTTACCAATGTTTTGACATCACCATTTTCAACGGTATGTATTAACATATCCACGCTCAAGGTTGAAAGAATACCTAGAGCCATTTTAGGACCAACGCCATTGACCTTGAGTAAGGTGCGGAAAATGGTTTTTTCATGGGGATCAATAAAACCATAGAGTTGCTGTGCGTCTTCACGGACTACTAAATGCGTCCATAACGTCACTTTCTGTCCCTTTTGTAATTGGCAAAATGTCGAAAGAGGGGTGTCTATTTCATAGCCAACACCATTGACATTGAGGAGTACCGTTGGGGCTTCTAAGGCAAACACTTCGCCAATTAAACATCCGATCATTGAGTTTTTTCACTTATTTGTTGATGGTTGAATAGTAGATGCCATTTGTTCTAAACGCAAAATGGCTTTTAGAATTTCTTTACGATTTCGCGTGGATTTTATCCAAGCAGGTAGTCGCGAAAAATAACTGCGATTATTATTTGGAAATTTACGTTCTCTTAGATCGGCTTGAATAAAGTTTTTCAATATTTCTAAATGAGTTGGGTTATAAACACAGATTTGGCCTTGTCGAACAGCTATATTTAAAAATAATGGATATGAATAATAAGAATCAACGCCAATTTTTGAGTAACTTATTTTTCTTAAAGTATAGGCAGAGTCATTAAAACTATTTTCTCGTAGGCAGAAATTACAGCTTACAGTTATCTCTCGTGGAATAAGTGATTTACGGGCATATTGCCTAATATAGTTGTATTTCCCTTTCTTACATATTGTACATTTCGTATTTATTTCGACTTCACATGCACCGCTCCATTCAGCCATATTTTGATTTAAATTAAAGTAATAACTCATGTAGTCATAACTTTGGGCACGAATATGCTGTAATGCTTTGCGATATGTACATTGAGTACAAAAGACCTTTACTATTTCCGATTCTTGTTCCTTTATTTCGATAATTTTTGCGAGCTTTTCACATGCTGGACAATGCACCCAAATTTCAGGTTTGAGAAGAGATAAGCTACTTATACCTTTATCAATAAATCGAGACATTAAAAGAATCCAACTTTATTGCCTTTCAGCTCTTGTGCCAAACTATAGGCTTGGTGGTCAGAGAACTTACTAATAATATCTAAAACTTGCATGATATTTTGATAATGATTGCTTTGGAATTTTGCGCCTGAGTGCTGCAAAATAGAAAGCAACCGCTGCTCTTTAAAACTTAAGCTTTTATGTGGCATGGTCAGTGGAACAAAAGCATCTAAAATGGTTTGTAAACTTTGATGTGCAATAATTTCCAGACCTGATTTTTGAGGATGTTCAAAGATCCGATCTCGGGCAAGATTTTTTGCAGTTTGAATGCCTGTTTCAATATCAGGTGAGCAATATTGTAAAAGGCTACCTTTGAGTTGACCTGTCAAGATTTCATAATGATGCTTGGCAAATGCTGAACTGACTTCTTCCACTAAACGTTTCATGACTCGACCACGTAAGGCAGCAATTTTTTGTTGCCATGTGGTATGGGGCAAATACAACTCTTCAGGGCGACCAAAGTCTGCGATTAAATTCAGGAAAATGGGCTCAACTTCATCGTAGTGCAACATGTTTAAAATAATGCCATCTTCTAAATCAATCAGCGCATAACAAATATCATCTGCGGCTTCTAATAAATAGGTCAACGGATGACGACAATAATGATATTCACCGAGTTGGATTAAGCCCAGTTGTTCAGCAAGTTGCTTTAGGATTTCTTTTTCAGATTGATAGCAACCAAACTTTGCTCTTTGGTGAGAGGGGATATCACCTTGTTCTTCAATGGTTTTGGATAACCACGGATATTTGAGATAAGCCCCTAGCGTGGCACAAGTGAGACGCATACCGCCATCGTCAGGATGATAGTCAATTCGACTCAGTAATCGAAGACCTTGCGCATTGCCTTCAAATTGACGGACATCAGCGGCTTCTTCTGGTGTGAGTTTGGTCAAGAAGTCACGATGCGATGCATCATCAAACCATTCACGAATCGCATATTCGCCTGCATGACCGAAAGGTGGATTGCCGATATCATGCGCTAAACACGCTGCTTGAATGATTGCTCCCACATCGGCAGGTGAAATCCATACAGGTAATTCATCTTTAATTTTTTCTGCGGCAAGCATGCCTAAAGAGCGTCCAATACAAGACACTTCAAGAGAATGGGTTAAACGCGTATGGATCCCATCGTGTTGGGTAAGCGGATGAACCTGTGTTTTTCTATTTAGTTGACGAAAGCTTTGGGAAAATATAATTCTGTCATAATCTTTATGAAATGGGCTTCGAGCCAATTCTGAACTGCTTTTCTTACTACCTAAACGAATTGCTGAAAGCAATTCCAACCAACGCATTTGTTCCATGTATCATGATTCACTATCAATTCACGATCATCATGCCAAAAAAAATATCAAAGCACTAGAGTAGGGCGACATAAGTTGTCTTAGATAAGTAAGCGGTATAAATGGAGCGGTGAATGAAAATATGACTTATCGTGATAAGTGCTTCTCTACGTTGGAAATTATTGAAAAAAAAGACGCTGAAATAGAAGATATTGCCTGTTTTACAAACTAAATGAATTGTTACGAATACAGTAACAGTCATAAAGCTAAAAAGAATTAGGTGATTTGGAGCAGAAAACTCTGGTTTTTAAGATGGATATGGCTAGCTGAAATGAGCCTTTCACAGTAGAATATGCGCTCTTTCATAAGTCACATTGTGGTAGGTTCGTTAGACCCACCCGTGGAGCCAAAGTCAACATGTTTATCGTGGCCGGTGCATCAGCACATTCTTCTTTCAAGAAAGCTCAACTCTTAAACCGTTTAGCGTCAATGAGTTCTGTTCAATCTTTTGACAGCCAGTGGGTTTATTTGTTTGATCAAGCGCTCAACGAGCAGCAACATCAATCGGCATTACAACTTTTAAACGATGGTCAATCTTTCGAACTTCGCCAAGCTGCAAGTGATGAAATCCAGATTTTAGTCACACCGCGTGTCGGGACAATCTCGCCGTGGTCATCTAAAGCAACCGATATTTTCCAAAATTGTAATACGCCCATTCACCGTTTGGAGCGTGGTCTTTTATTTACATTGAAAGGTGTAAAAGAGATTTCGAACGAATTGAAATTGGCATTACATGATCGTATGACAGAAAATGTTTTTGCTCAAATTGATGATGCAAAAGCATTATTCTCTGAAACAGCACCGAAGCCTTTAAACTCAATTGATATCTTGAGTCAAGGAAAAGAAGCATTAGTGAAGGCCAACAATGAGTTTGGCTTTGCGCTCTCTGATGAAGAAATTGATTATTTAGTAGCAGCATTTACCAAACTCGGTCGTAATCCAAATGACATCGAATTGATGATGTTTGCACAGGCAAACTCTGAGCACTGTCGTCATAAAATCTTTGGTTCTGAATGGACAATTGATGGTGAGAAACAGCCATTATCCTTGTTCCAAATGATTAAAAACACTTATAAAGAGTCGCCTACAGACGTGTTATCTGCTTATAAAGATAATGCTTCTGTGATCGTGGGTTATGACACCATGCGTTTTTATCCGAAAGCGGATGAAAATGGTCACTTCGTTTATAAATATAAGAGCCAAGCCGCTCATATCTTGATGAAGGTGGAAACTCATAACCACCCAACTGCAATTTCTCCATTTGCGGGTGCTGCAACAGGTTCGGGCGGTGAAATCCGTGATGAAGGTGCAACAGGTCGTGGTGGTAAACCAAAAGCGGGCTTAACTGGCTTTACGGTTTCTAACTTAAATATTCCGGGTTTTGAACAACCTTGGGAAGACAATTACGGCAAACCTTCACGTATGGCATCGCCATTACAAATCATGATTGAAGGTCCATTGGGTGGCGCGGCATTTAACAATGAGTTTGGTCGTCCTGCACTGAATGGTTATTTCCGTACGTTTGAACAGAATGTCAACGGTGAAGTGAAAGGCTTCCATAAACCAATCATGATCGCAGGTGGTTACGGTAACATCCGTCCTGACCATGTTGAAAAAGATGCGATCCAGCCGGGTGACTTACTCATTGTATTGGGTGGCCCTGCAATGTTGATCGGTTTGGGTGGTGGTGCAGCGTCTTCTGTAGATAGCGGCACGATGGGTGAAAGTTTAGACTTCGCTTCTGTACAACGTGAAAACCCAGAAATGGAGCGCCGTTGCCAAGAAGTGATTGATACGTGCTGGCGTTTAGAAGATTTCAACCCAATCGTGTCTGTACATGACGTTGGGGCAGGTGGTTTATCCAATGCGATGCCTGAACTTGTGAACGATCACGAGTTAGGTGCAATCCTTAACCTGCGTAAGATTCCATCATTAGAGCCGGGCATGAGCCCAATGGAAATCTGGTCAAATGAAGCACAAGAACGTTATGTGCTCGCTATTCGCCCAGATTCTTTAGAGCAATTCGAAGCGATTTGTGCGCGTGAACGTTGTCCGTTTGCAGTACTCGGTGAAGCGACTGAAGCACGTCATTTAACGGTTGAAGATCCATTGTTTGAAAATAATGCGGTCGATATCCCAATGCAAGTAATGTTGGGTGGTACACCACGTATGCAACGTGCTTACGAAAGCATTGAACGTACAGGCACTGACTTTGATGTGACCAAAGTTGATTTGAAAGATGCGATTTTCCGTGTCTTAAAAAATCCAACTGTTGCTTCTAAATCATTCTTGATCACCATTGGCGACCGCTCGATTACTGGTATGGTTGCACGTGATCAAATGGTTGGTCGTTGGCAAGTACCTGTTGCCGATGCAGCAGTGACCACCACAAGCTTACAAGGCTTTACTGGTGAAGCAATGGCAATGGGCGAACGTCCACCAGTTGCATTGTTAAACCCAGCAGCATCTGCTCGTTTAGCGGTTGCAGAAGCGATTAGCAATATTGCCTGTGCCAACATTGAACAAATCAGTGATATCAAACTTTCTGCAAACTGGATGGCAGCAGCAGGGCAAAAAGGTGAAGACCAAGCACTGTTTGAAGGCGTGAAAGCGATTGGTATGGAAATGTGTCCTGCATTGGGTATCGCAATTCCTGTCGGTAAAGATTCACTTTCAATGCGTACCACTTGGAATGATGGTGAAGACAAAGCGGTGACTTCGCCAATGACAGGTGTGATCACTGCATTTGCTCCTGTATTAGATGTTCGTAAAACCTTAACACCTGAATTGAAGAATTTAGCTGATTCGGTATTAGTTCGTATTGATTTGTCTAAAGGTCAGTTCCGTTTAGGTGGTTCGATCCTTGCACAAGTGTATAAAGCAATTGGTTCAGTCACACCAGATGTGGATAGTTTTGATGACTTCAAAGCATTCTTTGCATTGATTCAAGACTGGAACAATCGTGGCGTGATCAAGGCTTACCATGACATCGGTGATGGTGGTTTATTAGCGACTATTGCTGAAATGATGTTTGCATCACGTTTAGGTGTCGCATTAGAAAATCAATCAACTGAAAGCTTATTTGCAGAAGAAATTGGTGCAGTTTTACAAATCACGGCTGCTGATTGGGCGCAATTAGAAGTTGAAGTTGCAGCATCAAGTTTGAAAGATGCAATCGCTGTGGTTGGTAAAGTGAATACAACTGATCAATTGCTTGTAAATGGTTTAACTTTGGAACGTGCTGAATTACAACAAGCATGGGCAGAAGTTTCACATCAGATCCAGCGTTTACGTGACAATGTTGAAACCGCAGATCAAGAGTTTGTACTCATTGCAGATCAAAACCACAAAGGTTTAATTGCACAAGCAACTTATGATTTAAATGAGCCTGTGGAAGCGCCATTTATTAATACACGTCGTCCAAATATGGCCATTTTGCGTGAGCAGGGTGTCAATGGTCATGTCGAAATGGCGGCTGCTTTTGATAAAGTCGGCTTCAATACCATCGACGTGCATATGAGTGACTTACTTGCAGGTCGTGTGAGCTTAAGTGATTTTGAAGGCTTAGTGGCGTGTGGTGGCTTCTCATACGGTGACGTGATGGGTGCAGGTGGGGGCTGGGCTAAATCAGTGTTATTCAATGCAAAGTTACGTGATCAGTTTGAACAGTTCTTCCATCGTGAAGATACATTCAGCTTAGGTGTGTGTAACGGCTGTCAAATGATCTCTCAACTTGCACCACTGATTCCAGGTGCAGAACATTGGGGACGTTTCCATCGTAATACTTCAGAAGTTTTTGAAGCACGTGCAGTAAATGTTCGTGTAGAAAAATCGGTTTCAGTATTGCTTGAAGATATGCAAGGTTCGATTTTACCAATCGCTGTTGCGCATGGTGAAGGTCGTCTGGTTGCGACTGAACAGCAACTTGCAGCTTTAAATGCAGAGAATCAGGTGATCTTGCGTTATGTGGATAGCTTGGGTCATCCAACGCAACACTATCCATTGAACCCGAATGGCTCACCTGAAGCGATTACAGGTTTGACCTCTAAAGATGGTCGTGCAACAGTCATGATGCCGCACCCTGAACGTAACTTCCGTGCTTTACAGCATTCTTGGAAGCCTGAAGATTGGGCTGAAGATGGTGCATGGTTACGTATGTTCCGTAATGCCCGTAAATTTATTGGCTAAATTTTATTAACATAAACGGGTTTGTAGAATTATAAATAAAATTCTACAAACCCTTTATTTATTTCATTTTAATGTAAAATAAGTGACAGTATAGTTGTTAGGTAGTAAAAATGGCACAGAATCAAAAAAACTATACGCTTGAAGATCATATTAATGATTGGGTTAAGGTTAAATTTAGTAAATTAAAACTTAAAAATCAGCAGGATTATTATACTGAATCTGCAATCCCCGATTATTTGAAAGAAGCTCTAAAAGGGCGTGCAAAAACTGAAAATAAAACCAATTTTGGAAAACCTGATTTTAGCTTAACAAAATATCAAATTCCTGTTGTCATTGAGAATAAGTTAGGGCTTAAAAAACTAGTGGCAGAGTCAAAAGATGGTATTAAATTTGATGCTAAATCGATCTCAAATTATGCTGTAAATGGTGCATTGTATTATGCAACAGGTATGATTGCTTCAGCGCAGTACCATGAAGTCATTGCAATTGGGATTTCTGGGGACTCTGATGAAACGATTAATATTAAAGTCTATTATGTTTATGGTTCAGGGGAGCATTCTTTTAAATTGCTTGAAAATGTAACAACACTTGATTTTTTGGAAACTGAGAAAACTTTTGATGAGTTCTATAATGAGGCAGTTTTAACTGAACAAGAAAAGCATGACATTTTAATTAGTTCACAAGCCCAATTACAACGATATGCAAAAAATTTAAATAAACTGATGCACAATTTAAATATTACTGCGCCACAGCGTGTACTTTATGTGTCGGGTATGCTGTTAGCAATGCAACCTGTGGAAGATAAAAATGAAAACAAAATTCAAGATGGTTTGATACCTGAAGATCTTAAGGGTATTCAAACTGATTCTAAACGTGATGGCATACAAATTGTTAATCAAATCAAAGAATTTTTAAATGCTAGAGATATTCCATTTGATAAACAAAAATTGATGTTAGCCAGCTTTTCTGAAATTTCAAAAGATGCACAACGTGATGAGAAGAGTGTGCTCGATAAAGAAGTTGCAAAGCTAATTAATGGTGAAGCGAGTACTAATAAACAGATTTTTTCTTTTATTTACCATAATATTTTCTTATCTATCGATGCAATGGCTGGTCATCTTGATATTATGGGAGAAATGTATTCAGAATTTTTAAAATATGCTCTTGGTGATGGTAAGGAAATCGGAATTGTACTTACACCGCCATATATTACTAAAATGATGGCAACGATTTTAAATGTGAATCAAAACTCTAGAGTAATGGACTTAGCAACAGGTTCAGCGGGATTTTTGATTTCAGCTATGGAAATGATGATTCGAGATGCTGAGAATACTCATGGTAAAAAAACATCTGCTGCTATAGATAAAGAAAATAAGATTAAAAAACAGCAATTATTAGGTGTGGAACTTAATGCAGAAATGTATACATTAGCCGCAACCAATATGATTTTACGTGGTGATGGTAGTTCTAATATTCAGAAAGGAAATACATTTAGAACACCAGAAGAGCTCTATACAGCTTTTAAAGCTGACAAATTATTACTTAATCCGCCATTTAGTTATGAAGAAAATGGTATGCCATTTATTGCTTTTGGTTTAGATAAGATGGAGAAAGGTGGTTTAGGTGCAATTATTATTCAAGATTCGGCAGGTTCAGGTAAAGCAATAAAAACAAATCAAGCCATACTTAAAAAGCATACTTTAATTGCGAGTATTAAAATGCCAACGGATTTATTTCAGCCAATGGCAGGGGTACAAACCAGTATTTATGTTTTTGAAGCGCATAAAGCACATGATTTTGAGCAAACTGTTAAATTCATAGATTTTAGGAATGATGGTTATAAGCGGACAAGTCGAGCTTTACAAGAAATTGATGAGCCGACCAAACGCTATGATGATATTGTGAAAATTTATAAAGCAGGAACAAGAGCAAAAATTGAAGCAAGTTGGGATTTAAATGCTATTTTTGTAGAGGATTTTATTGGTCAATCAGGCGCAGATTGGAATTTTGATCAACACAAAGTAATTGATACGAAACCGACCTTTGATGATTTTAGAAAGACAGTCGCTGATTACCTTGCTTGGGAAGTTGACCAGCTTTTAAAAGGTGATGCTGGCTTGGGAAAGTAGATTGCCATTCAATGCAAAAACAACTGGAACAGTTGGATGAAGATTATGGCGTTGAATGGCAGGAATATGAGATTGGAGAATTGTTTAGTGTTATTAAAAGAGGAAAACGCTTAAAATCACTTGATAGAATTGCAGGAATAATACCTTTTATTACTGCGGGCGTTGGAAAACAAGGCTTATCAAGTTATGTTGGAAATGATATTGAAATTTTTCCAGCAAATAGTTTAACGATTGATATGTTCGGTTCAGTTTTTTATCGTAGTTTTGATTATGGAGCAGATGATCATGTTACAGTTTTAGTAAGTAGCGAGCAAAAATATTCAAAATATATACTTTTATATATAGCACCATTAATTGAAAAAGCAATTTCTGGGAAATTTGATTACTCAAGAAATTTTTATGCTTCAGATGCTCCTGAAATAAGAATTCAGCTTCCAACAGTTAATAAAGATGGTAAACAAGAAATTGCTTTCGATTATATTGAAAAATTTGTTTCTACCCTCGAAACAGAGCGCCTCGCTACCCTCGAATTATACATGAATGCTACAGGTATGTCAAGTTATGAGCTTGATTTAAATGAAAAAAATGCTTTAAATGTTTTGGAGAAAGTAACTTTAAAAGAGTTTAGGATGGAAGACGTATTGGTTTGGCAGAAAAATATTTCTGAACTCAATCCTTTACATTTAGATTCATTAACTATTTCTAACGAGTTAAAATATCCTTTTTATGGTCAAGCAACAGTCTATAATGGAGTTATTGAGTATCGACATTTAAAAGCGGAAGTTTTAAATAATAAATTGAGTAAACCTACTATTTTGATTCATTCAAATAATCAAAATACAGTTTATTTGGATACACCATTTTATTTAAAAGATGGGCATGGAGCAACAAGCGTATTACAATCTGAGAATCTTAATCGGATGACGGCTCAATTTTTTATGACTTCTATTAAAAAAGTAATTTTACAAAAATATACTTATAATTCTAAAGCAACAAAAATTGAACTCAAAAATACATATATTTCTTTACCTGTTAAACCAGATAATACTCCTGACTATGACTATATGAGTACAGTAATTTCTGCAATGCAAAAGGTAGTTATTAAAAATGTAGTCGACTACTTAGATCAACGGATTGAAAAAACAAAGGGGATAATAGGTGCATAATATGTTAAAGCTGATTTATTACGTGCCTGAATCTCACCTTGAATCCACCAAACAAGCGATTTTTGAAGCTGGGGCAGGTGGAATTGGAAATTATGAACACTGTGCATGGCAAGTGAAAGGGATAGGGCAATTTAAGCCCGTTAAAGGTGCAAATCCATTTTTAGGACAGTTAGATACATTAGAACAACTCGAAGAATGGCGCGTGGAAACGATTGTTGCAGAAGAAAAAGCCAGTGCGGTCGCAAAAGCACTCAAGGCAAGCCATCCTTATGAAGAGCCTGCCTTTGAGTTTATACAAATTTTAGATATCCAATAAGAACTAGACTTTTTGAATAAATAAATCACGGTCAAAACGATATTGAGGGAAGAACACACCATCTTCTGCTCGTTCACCTGCGCTAATCACCATGACAGGGTATTGTTGGTCATTGAGTTTTAATATTTTACGGACTAAAGGTTCATCAAAACCTTCCATCATACAACTATCAAAACCGTAGGCACGTAAAGCCAATACTAGGTTTTCACACGCTAAAGCAGTGGTTTTGGTTGCCCATAATTTTGCATCAGCAGGGTTAAATGCTGTGACAGGAAGTTGCTTGTCTAGCGTACGTGCGACTTTGAAAGCGACTTTCTTAAAATTCCCCAATGCATTGAAGTAACCTGTTTTATAGTTATATGGAATAAAGCGGTAATACTTTTGTACTGTTGGTGGAGCTTCTGGAAAAGGGAACTCACTGATATTCAGTTTCGCCATTTCATCAACACGATCCGTTCGAGCGACACACACGATCAATTCAGGCGCTGTTTTCGCAGCAAGTTGGTTTAAACATGCTTTGACCAGTTGTTTCTTCTTGGTGGGATGTTGTACCACATAGAAAGTCCACGGCTGTAAATTTGATGAGTTTGGCGCAAGCAATGCCAAATCCAAACACGCATCTAAAATTTCATTCGGAATAGGTTTATCGGTAAATTTACGTACAGAACGGCGGCTTTCAACTACTTTACGAAAGTTGGCAACATCAATATCTTGTGGTGCAGCTTCGTAATAACGTTTCTTTTCAGCTTTTGTTTGATCTGACATGAGACAAGGTCATTCCTAGGTATTTATTATTCATATTGGGACGTTCAATAAAAAAACCACCTAGTTCTATGAACTAAGTGGTCTTATGCAGCGATTTTAGCGTCAATTTAGTTGAACTGTGAAAAATCAGGTTTACGTTTTTGCATAAATGCTTGTACTGCTTCCATCATTTCAGGTGAGCGTACGCGCTGCATAAAGATTTCAGCTTCTTCATCAATACAGCTAATGATTTCAGCTAAATCCTTTTTCATCAATGCTTTACTTTGCTTGAGTGAAGCCAATGGTAGAGCAGCGAGCTGTTGCGCTGTTTGTTGCGCTGTTGCATAGACATCGTCAACTACATCATTGATGAGATTGGCTTGTTGTGCAGTTGCTGCATCAAACTTTTTCGCTGTGAATAATAATTCTGCTGCCTTATGGTAGCCTGCTTGTTGTACTAATAAACGACTTGCCGCACCTTCTGGTGAAAGACCAAGGCTCACAAAAGGAATTTGGAATAATGCAGTCTTGTCTGCATATACGAGGTCAGCATGGAGTAAAATCGTTACACCAATACCGATTGCCACACCTTTTACTGCGATAATCAGTGGCTTAGAAAAACGTGCTGCGGCTTTTAATAATACAAATGGAGGGCCTTCACCAGCAGGAGCTTCAAGTGGTTTTTGCATAAAGCCCATGAAGTCTTTCATGTCATTACCCGCAGAGAAATCATTTTCTGCACCACGGAAAATCACAACACGAACATTTTTATCAGTATCTGCTTCGTCAAATGCTTGTGCAATCCAAAGATAAAGTTCACCATAAAGCGCATTTTTAGCTTCTGAGCGGTTAATGGCTAAGGTGAGTACGCCATCTTCTAAATTTGCTTGCAAATGTGGATGAGGTTGTTGAATACAGCTAAGTGTCATCGTACTATCCTTGCTTTAAACCATCTTGTTAATTTTTAAGTGTTCATTATGTCGCATCTTACTGCAATTTGGTGTAACTGATGAGTTCATAAAAAGTGAATTTCTATTTATGTACAAATTTGACTATCTTGTTTTTATTGGACGCTTCCAGCCGTTTCATTTGGCACATATGTTGACCATTGAGATTGCGTTGCAACAAAGTCACCATGTTGTTTTAGCACTTGGTTCGGCTCAAGCAGAACGAAATATTAAGAATCCTTTTCTCGCTCATGAAAGGGAAGCCATGATATTGTCAAATTTTGTTGATGAAGATAAGCAACGCATTCATTTTGTACATGTCATTGATGTTTATAATGATGAAAAGTGGGTTAAACAAGTCAAGGAGTTGGTGAATCAAGTGATTCAACCAAATTCAAAAGTTGGTTTAATCGGTCATTTTAAAGATGAATCCTCTTATTATCTAAAATTATTCCCAGAATGGAGCATGGTTGAGTTAGAAAGCCTAAAAGCCTCAATGTCTGCAACGCCAATGCGTGAGGATTATTATCGAGGTGAGATCAAGACCCAAGCTTTCCCAAAAGGAACGATCCAATTTTTAGAACAGTTCCAACAGACATCGACCTATAAGACTTTGCAACAGAAGTTTTTAACAGGCGATCGCAGTAATTTAGATATCGTAGATTTGGATGAATAAAAAATTCATGATGCATCTGTTTTAAGATGTGCCATCAAAAAATCAATAAAAGTGCGGATGTGGGTAGAGGCATATTTTTGCGATGGATAGAGTAAAGAAAATGGACGTGCTGTTCCTGCAAATGGGCTGAGCAATTCAACCAATTGTCCATTCTGAAGTTCTTGCTCAACAATGAAACGATAGGTTTGTAGTAATCCCGCACCCTGTTTTGCCAGTGTCACTGTACCCAAAATATCATCTAGACATTGTATTTTTCCAGTCGTGGCATATTCAATGATGCGATCATCAACTTTAAACAGCCAAGGCACATTTTTACCCGTACTCGGCAATATAAATTGAATACATTCGTGCTGATCAAGCGCTTGGATCGTGTTTGGGGGGATTTTAGATTCGAGATATTCGGGTGAAGCAACCACAACCAGCTCGGCTTGTTCTAATGTCCGAGCAATCAAATTTGAATCTTTGAGATGCCGCCCACGAATCGCCAAATCAAATCCGTGGTTAATAAAGTCGATATTTGTATTGGTCAGTTGAATATCAATTTGAATCTCTGGATAACGCTGCATAAACAAAGGCAGTAATGGCAATATTCGATAATGTCCATACGGAGTAGGCACACTGATACGAATTTTACCGCTGAGTTGTTGGTGCTGATTTTTTAATAGCTGCTCTGCATCAATAATTTGGTTTAAAGCCTGTCTACATTGCTGAAAATAAACCTCACCACTGTCGGTCAGACGAACTTGGCGAGTGCTACGGATAAAGAGTTGCGTGTTTAAGCGTTGTTCAAGTCGAGCGATGGATCGACTGACAGCAGCAGGTGTTAGGCCAGCAACCATTGCTGCCTGACTAAAACTTTTTCGTTCTGCCACTAAACAAAATAACTCAACGCTACTTAACATCACTCTTTTGAGTTGCTGTGTCATTCATTACACCATGTAAAAAATGATTTGATTTGTATGCTATTTAATCACACTGATGTAAAGAATACGATAAGCATCAGTTGGTGAATCTATGCATTCCTCAACCGTATATATTTTTGATGAGGAAGTGATGATGCCTTATATTTTGATTCAGGTCACAGACGAAGGTGTGACTATAGAACAGAAACAGCAGTTAATTCGCGGTGCGACTGATTTAGTCGTAAAGGTGCTTAATAAAGAGCCTGCAACGACTTTTGTGGTGATCGATGAAGTTGCCACAGAGAATTGGGGCGTGGCAGGTGAGTCCGTTCAGCAGTTGAGACAGCGTAGCAGATAGATGAGAGGAGAAATGAATGTCTAAGCAAAGTAAACCATGCCAAGCGGACATCGCGACAATACAATTGCAGTTACAACGCTATTTTGATGGATTATATACAAGCGATGTAAGCTTACTCAGGCAAGTCTTTCACCCAGATGCGGTATATATTTGTGTTACGGATCAGCCCTTACTTAAACTGACGATGAATGAATATTTTCCAATCGTCGAACAGCGAATTTCACCTGCTTCAAGAAAACAGTTAAGGCAGGATAAGATCATCTCGATCAATATCATTAGTGAAAAAACGGCAATTGTGCATGTTGAATGTGCGATTGAACCTAAATATTTTTATGATGCCTTAACTTTTGTACATGACAATGGTGTTTGGAAAATTATAAGCAAAGTGTTTCATTATCACATTCTATCGAATTGAAATGATATGGATGTTTTGATCTTTCACAGACCTTAAGCATCTTCCCAAAAAACGAGCCGATTGGAAAATGGGTCTGTGATGGTCAGTTCAAGTGTTTCCCAATCCGTTTTTTCAATTTGTGGTTTGGCAAATTTATAGTTTTGAGCATCTAGTTCAGCATGCAGTAAACTTATATTTTCCCAGTAAATACGGATGGCACTATGTGGGCTGGCATCGCCAAAATGTTCAGATAAGTGAATGATGCAATCACCTTTAGATATCTGTAAATAAAGAGGAAAGTTATCTCCGAAGGTGTGCTGCCAATCGATTTGAAAACCCAAATAATCCATATAAAAAGATTGGGCCACATCAATATCAAAAATACGAAGAATAGGGGTGATTGAACCAGTTTGCATGATGAGTCCTTTTATTAGCGAACACCAAATTGTTGTGTCCAGTAATTTCTTTGTTGAGCGGATTGGTCAGGAGCGCAAGCGATTGCGTAATCCGTAAATTTAGGCTGCATGATATTGCTACAGTGTACTGGGCTGGTTAACCATGAAGCGATCACTTCATTTAGGTCTTTCTGGCCGTGAGCAACATTTTCGCCACCACCACGTCCTTTAAATTGATAAAGTTTTAACCTTGCTTTTAGATCAAGTCCAGTGCTGCTGACATGCCCTAAAAAGTTATGCTCGGTCATATCTTTGGTGTGAGCAAATGCACTTTGATATAACTGATTATTCCATATTAATGGTGGGGCGGTAGGAAAATGTCGTTGACCACACTGGCGGGGTTGTCTTCGAATCTCATTAATCGCAGTCACTATTGCTTGTTGATAAGCTGGATTTTGTAAATCTTGGCATGTAATTTTTGCACTGGCTTTTTGGATTTGTATGACCGATTGTTTAGGTTCTTGGGAAATATTCGGGGTGCTCGCGCTGCTACATGCTGTAATTGAAATCAAAAATGGTATTTGAATAAAGAGCTTAAGGTCATTCATGTTAGGGCCTTTACTTTAATTATTATGATCTTTTTATGATACGTCATGATCATGACATTGAATATGGTTGTCCTAATAAAAAAGCGGGATGAAACCCGCTCGATTATCGTTCAATATTATTCTGAGGCCTGAAGTGCTTTTAAATCTTCAAGTACTTGTTCCGCATGTCCAGCAGCTTTGACTTTGTGGTAGCTTTTAATCAGTTGCTGATTATGGAAGATGAAGGTTGAACGTTCGATCCCCATGACTTGTTTGCCATACATGTTCTTTTCTTTAATCACATCAAAGTGTTTACACAGCACTTCTTCTTTATCACTAATTAAATCAATGGTTAGTGCTTGTTTTTCAGTAAAGTTCTGATGAGCTTTGACTGAGTCGCGAGATACCCCGATAATTTGACAGTTCAACGCATCAAACTGGTCTTTTAGGCAAGAGAAACCGACAGCTTGAGTGGTACAGCCTGGTGTTGAATCTTTTGGATAGAAATATAAGACCAACCATCCGTTTTTGAGTTCAGCTAAATTAATTTCACCTTGCGTTGTTGGAAAAGTTTGATTCGGTAATTGGATATTCTCAGACATTTTTTATCCTTCAATAAAGCTAAATTGAGTCTAGTTCAAGTGCTAGAAAAGCATATTCCTCATGATAAACAATATTTCCCTGACGTACAGGAATAGCTTTGTTAAAAATTGGCCCATCAATAACGGTGGTGTGGAACTCACCGCCTTCACCACAAGGATCAATACCGCGATGCTCTAATTCTTGGATGTATTCGAGGGTTAAGATTTTACCCAAGTCCTCAACTTGCATACCCAGATTTAGATTTACCGTCACGATGACACTGTGAAAGCCAAGCTTGATAAACTCTTCAACTACTTCTTTATGTGGGCGTAGCCACAGTGGCATCCCTAATTTAAGGCCGACTTGCTGGGTAACACGATCATGCCAGCAACCATGTTGGGGCATATCTAAATCGCCTGTAATCAGTACTTCAGCACCTTGTTGTTTGGCTTGATTGAGGAGTTCGATGAATTTGCTCTCATAGTCGGTCCAGCTCGATGAAGCCATGAATATAGGTAAACCAATTGCATCTGCTTGTGCTTGAATAATATCAAGTGGCATGGCATGTGAGCGAGAGCGCTGACCTTGTTCTTCCAGCATCACAATTAGTCCAATGACCTGACCTTTTTGCATGGCATGATACAAAGCAAGCGAGCTATCTTTACCTCCACTAAATGAGACAATGCATTGGCTGTTATAGGCATTGGTTTTCCACTGATCCTGCATAGTGTAGTTCAACTTATTTGAAGACAAAGAAGATGTTAACAGACCTATAAAAAAGCCTGCATAAAATGCAGGCTTTTTTCGAACAACAAACGCTTATTTTTTCGGTGCTTGTTGTTGAGCAGCTTTCATTGCTTCTTCAGTCAGCTTTTCTAACTTGCTGACAAGCGGTGCGCCTAAGCAGTTTTGTAATTCTTTATTTTGCTGTTGTACGAAAGCTAAAGAACTTGGGCTTTTCTTGGCATTGATTGCACTTTGAATTTCCCATTTTTGCGATTCGGTCACTTTACCTTGGGCATCAATCTGACAGCCACAGAACTTACTGACTTCTGCCGCTGTAAGTTTGCCACCTTTTGCAGTTTGATCTTTACATACATTGACCAATCCTGCTTTAACATTGGTACTTTTATATGCAGCTTCAAGTGGGTTTGTATTTGCATGTGTCGCTGTCGCCAATAAAGCAGCAGCAGACATCATGGTAGAAAGAATAAGATTTGATTTTAAAAACTTCATATATGTACCTAATTATTAGCCTATATCGTCTGTTCGGTATAACGCGTAGGATCCGCAATACCTGCCTCGATAAAACCTTGATGACGTAAACGGCAACTGTCGCATTTGCCACACGCGCGTCCTTGAGCATCTGCTTGATAGCAGGATACCGTTTGACTGTAGTCTACGCCATGTTCGATACCTAAGCGTATAATATTCGCTTTGGATAAATGTAACAAAGGTGTTTCAATCTTAAGGGGTTTTCCTTCAACGCCAGCTTTCGTTGCAAGACGAGCAAGATTGGCAAAAGCGTCAATGAATTCTGGGCGACAGTCAGGATATCCTGAATAATCAACAGCATTGACCCCAATCACGATGGCTTCAGCATCAAAAACTTCAGCTGCTGCGAGGGCATACGATAAGAAAATGGTGTTACGTGCTGGAACATAAGTTACA
The DNA here is from genome assembly GCF_022549355.1 of Acinetobacter sp. NIPH 2699. GTDB lineage: Bacteria > Pseudomonadota > Gammaproteobacteria > Pseudomonadales > Moraxellaceae > Acinetobacter. The sequence goes on along the minus strand of NZ_JAKZGL010000004.1, from coordinate 118,393 downwards.
GGAATACCTTCTTGTAATTGTTCTGGTATATCAATGTTGTGATCTGTAAGTGCAGACCCGCCTAGATTACCTAAATCAATATTGATCACACGATGTTCTACACCAGCGCTTTGAGCAAGTGTTTTAGCTGCATCAAGTTCTGTGGTAGAGCGTTGCCCATACATAAAACTTAAAGCAACACATTCATAGCGAGCTTGTGCCCAAGCAAGACACGTTGTTGAGTCTAAGCCGCCAGATAATAATACGATGGCACGTGAACGCATATTATTTTCCATGATTCAACCTAAAGATAAATTTATGACGCTTCTCATTTTTAAAGGGCGAGAAGTATGACTAAAGACAGATTTTAACGACCTGATTCATCATTCCATAACAGTTTATGTAACTGTAGTTGGAAGCGAACTGGGAGGTGGTCATCTAAAATCCATTGCGCCAAATTACGAGCAAAGGCAGGTAAGGTGGCAGCACCTTTTTCGACAGCAAAAGCTGGAGAGAACCAAACTGTACTTACTTTCGTTTGCAGTTGGAACTGTTCAAGTTGTTGTTTCGACCATTCGTAATCAGCACGATTACAGATCACAAATTTAATTTGATCATGCTGAGTTAAATAATCAAGATTGCTGAATAAGTTACGATGATCTTCATTGGATGTCGGTGTCTTTAAATCAAGGACTTTAGAAACACGTGGATCAACTTTAGCAACATCTAAAGCACCACTGGTTTCGAGTGAGACTTGAAAGCCCAGATCACAAAGGCGTTGTAATAGAATCAGACAATTCGGTTGCGCTAGCGGTTCACCACCAGTCACACAAATATAAGGTGTTTTATATTGGCTAGCCGTTTCGATAATATGTTCAAGTGATAAGCGTTCACCACCTTCAAAAGAATAGGTGGTATCACAATAACTGCAACGTAATGGGCAGCCTGTTAAACGAATAAAAACAGTGGGTAAACCAAAAGTATTCGCTTCGCCTTGCAAAGAATAAAAAATCTCGGTAATGCGTAAACCAGCCGCAGGATCAGAGACAGGAATTGCAGAAGAACGTAAGGACGCCATATATTCAGAACCACACCATATAAAAGAACAAAATCTCTACAACCATGACTGATTGTAGAGACGAGGAACGTTTAAAGTTCCGCAAGAAAGTAAAGCTTAGTCTGCTCGTAATAAATCATTCAAACTGGTTTTCGCACGCGTTTTCGCATCAACTTTTTTCACGATGATTGCAGCATATAAGCTGTAAGTACCGCATTTTGATGGAAGGCTACCCGCAACAACCACAGAACCTGCTGGTACACGACCATAATGCACTTCGCCTGTTTCACGATCAAAGATTTTAGTTGATTGACCGATGAAAACGCCCATTGAAATCACAGAGCCTTCTTCAACAATTACACCTTCAACGATTTCTGAACGTGCACCGATAAAGCAATTGTCTTCAATGATGGTTGGGTTTGCTTGTAATGGCTCTAAAACACCACCGATACCAACGCCACCAGACAAGTGAACATTTTTACCGATTTGCGCACATGAGCCTACAGTTGCCCATGTATCGACCATGGTACCTTCGTCAACATAAGCACCAATGTTGACATAAGACGGCATCAACACGACATTTTTCGCTTGGAAGCTACCACGACGAGCAACAGCAGGAGGGACAACACGTACACCCGCTGCTTTAAATTGCTCTTCAGTCCAACCTGAGTACTTAGTATCTACTTTGTCATAGAAACGAAGATCACAAGCTTCAATAGGCTTGTTGTCATTGAGTTTAAATGAAAGTAATACAGCTTTTTTAAGCCATTGGTGTACAACCCACTCACCATCGATTTTTTCAGCAACACGAAGTGTACCGTTATCTAATCCAGTCAATGCTTCTTCAACAGCTTGACGAATTTCAGTTGGGCAGTCCGCTGCGCTATAGTTGGCACGGTCTTCAAATGCTTGCTCAATGATTGTAGAAAGCTGAGACATGATCTTCCTTCTTCCAAAAAAATTTTGTTGATTTTACACTAGTTTGAATGAAGAATCTTTGAAAAAAGTTGTTACAATAAATTGGGCGAAAACTTAGTCATAATAATGAAACATGAGCGGAGCTGTTTGTTTTCTATTCATAATTTTAAAATACATAACTCCTCAATATTTGTATCAAAACATAACAAAAAGTAATCAGTTTTTGTATAAAAAGCTAGCGATCAATCCTTTATGATTCAATCACAGAAACAATTATATTTAATAAGAGTATTTTTAAGGAGACTTCAATGAAAACTTTGCGTGTTATGTTAGCAGCTGGTGTGTTGACAGCAATTGCAGGTACTGCAGTTGCAGATGAGCAAATTGTTAAAGAATCAGTTTATGCATTCCCTTCGTTCCTAAATCCAGTTTCAGTTCGTGCTGAAGTCGGTACTACTGGTTACGGTGGTGCGATTTCTTACCGTGTTAATCCATATGTTGGTGTGACTTTAGGTTATAACGGCGGTGATATTTCTTGGTCTGATGACATTAAAGTCAACGGTTCCAAATATGATATCGACATGGATAACAATAACACTTATTTAAATGCTGAGATTTATCCATGGGGCGCAAATCAGAATGCATTTGCTCGTGCTCTTTATGTCGCAGCAGGTGTTGCTTATCTAGATAATGACTATAAATTGACTCGTGATGTTGGCGCAACTCGTTCATTCCGTGTAAACAATCAAGATTTCTTGGCTGGTGCGAATGGTGTGAAAATTGATGGTAAAATGGACTATCAAAATGACATTGCTCCATATTTAGGTTTTGGTTTAAATGCTCCTGTATACAGAAACTTTGGAGTATTTGGTGAGGTAGGTGCTTACTATACTGGTAATCCAAAAGTTCAATTAACTTCTGCGGGTACAGCTGTTACTGAAGGAAGCCAAACTTTAGAACAGGCTGTAAGTGCGGAAGAGGCTAAAATTGCCAATAAAGATCGTTATGAGTGGATGCCAGTGGCGAAAGTGGGTGTGAACTTCAAGTTCTAATCTATACCACGAACTAAAAAACGGGCTTCATGCCCGTTTTTTTATATTCTTATTTTGAAAAGAAGAGACTCAACAGTGTGAGTCTTTATGATTATTCTTCAGGGTAGGCGACTTTCTTTAATGCTTTGATGTCTGTTTTAGGTGAGCATAGTGAAATAAACTCATAGCCATAACCACGCAGTAAATGGCCCTTACGCACTGCGATCCAAGTGGTATTGACACCAAAGATATCGGTTTTAATTTGTTGTAAGCGATAGTCTCGTTCAGTGTCATAAGCGACATCATTGACAATTCCCACACCCATATTCATTTCAACATAGGTTTTGATTACATCGGCATCCAGCGCAGACATCACGATATCAGCATGTAAATGAGCATCATCAAATGCTTTATCTATTTTTGAACGGCCTGTGAATCCGCCGTGATACGTGATCAATGGATATTCAGCTAAAACGTCTAGATTGATTTTATCCAGCTTTGTTAAAGGATGATCCTTAGGCGTAATAATGCTGTGGTACCACTCATAATAAGGAACGCTAGCCAAGTTATCTTCGGTGGTTAAAGACTCAGTTGCAATACCAATATCAGCTTCACCATGAAGTAACATTTCTGCAATTTCAACTGGGCTTGCTTGTTGTAAAACTAAATGAACTTTTGGAAATTGTTTTTTAAATTGATTCACAATTGGCGGAAGTACATAACGCGCTTGGGTATGCGTTGTTGCAATGGTGAGTGTGCCTTCATCGACCTTATTAAAATCATCAGCTAAACGTTTAATATTGTCAGCATCAACTAACATGCGTTCCACAATGCTTAATAGCGATTGACCTGGTTCAGTAAGACCAAGTAAACGCTTACCTTTACGTACAAAAAGTTGTACTCCTAATTCATCTTCTAAATCTTTAATGTGTTTACTAACACCTGATTGGGAGGTATAAAGTGCCGCAGATGCTTCTGTTAAATTAAAGTTTTGGCGAACAGTTTCTCGAATAATTCTGAGTTGTTGAAAGTTCATAAGGGTTATTTCCTTGCAAAAGCATGGTGATTTCTAGCATTTTATCTCTAAATCCCCTTAAGCCCTCCTTTAAAAAAGGGGCTTCACACAAATTCGGTTAAGTCATTAACGCTGTGCGATGCCTCCCTTCTTTTAGAAGAGAGGCCAAGAGGGGTTCTTATGCAACTTGTGTTGTTTGATCTGCAAATAAATGAAGTTGAGTTACACTAATCCAAACCGTTTGATTTGGTTTGAATTGGTGTAAATTCGCCTCTTCTACACTTAATAAAATTTCGATGGTATTTCCACTACGATCTTGTAATTCAGCCACAACTTTACCAGCAATCCACACTTCACGTAAGAATGTTGCCTCAATTGCGTTGGCTTGAGGTTGTGCATGAATATGTAATTCATTTGGTCGTGCGAATGCGATCACTTTTCCTTGAGGGGCTTCAAGAATAGATGGCAACTGGATACGATCATCACCGATACGGATAATACCGCCCGTATTTTCACCCTCAAAGCGATTTGCTTGACCAAGGAAATCAAAAACAAAAGGTGTCGCTGGCTTTTCATAGACTTCACGAGGAGAGCCAATTTGTTCAACATCACCTTTGTTCATGACAATAATCTGATCAGCAACTTCCAAAGCTTCTTCTTGGTCATGGGTGACAAAAATTGAGGTGATGTGTAATTCATCATGCAATGTACGCAACCAACGACGCAATTCTTTACGAACTTTGGCATCCAAGGCACCAAATGGTTCATCCAGTAACAATACGCGAGGTTCAACTGCTAAAGCACGTGCCAGTGCGATACGTTGACGTTGACCACCAGAGAGCTGAGCAGGGTAACGGTCTGCCAAGAAACCGAGTTGGACCAAATCCAATAAGCGTGTCACACGTTTTTTAATTTCTGCTTCTGATGGGCGTGTTGCGCGTGGGCGAACTCTTAAACCAAAGGCAATATTGTCAAATACGGTCATATGGCGAAACAAGGCATAATGCTGAAATACAAAACCGACTTGACGCTCACGTACATGGATATTGGTGGCATCTTCACCCTCAAGTAAAACTTGACCACCATTGGCAGATTCGAGTCCTGCAATGATACGTAATAGTGTCGTTTTACCGCAGCCAGAAGGACCAAGTAACGCAACCAACTCACCCTCAGGAAAATCTAAAGAGATATTTTTGAGCGCATGGAATGCACCAAAGTGTTTTTCAATATTTTTAACTTGAATACTCATGTGTTCATTCCTTAATGATTTGGTTGATGTTCATTGGCTTGTTCTTGGCGGATTTCTAACCAAGTTTTTAAAATCAACGTAATGATCGCTAAAAATGCCAGTAACGAAGACACAGCAAATGCAGCACTAAAGGTATATTCGTTGTAGAGAATTTCGACGTGTAAGGGCAAGGTGTTGGTCTGACCACGAATATGTCCAGAAACAACCGATACTGCACCAAACTCACCCATTGCTCGGGCATTACAGAGAATCACACCGTAGATGAGGCCCCATTTAATGTTGGGTAATGTCACTCGCCAAAAGGTTTGCCAGCCTGAAGCACCAAGTACAATCGCTGCTTCTTCCTCTTCTGTACCTTGCGCTTCCATCAATGGAATTAATTCACGGGCAACAAAGGGTACAGTAATAAAAATTGTTGCTAATACAATTGCGGGGACGGCATATAAGATTTTGATATCATTACCAATTAACCAACTCCCCATCCAGCCTTGCGTTCCAAAAATCAGAACCAGCATTAAACCTGCAATTACAGGTGAGACAGAGAAGGGCATATCAATAATGGTGGTTAAGATCGCCTTACCACGGAACTGAAATTTAGCAACAGCCCATGCTGCAGAGACACCAAATATAACGTTAATGGGTACGGCAATCGCAGCAGTAAGCAGAGTAAGTTTCACTGCTGATAAGGTATCTGAGTCTGTTAAAGCATTGATGTAAACAGTCAGGCCTTGTTTAAATGCTTCCACGAAAACTAAAATCAGTGGCAGGATTAAGCAGCTCAAGAAAAAAATCATTGCAACGATGATCAGGGTATTGCGTACCCAAGTCGGTTCACGGGTCGCATCTCGAGTTTGTAACTTGAGTGCTAAAGCATTGCTATTATTATTTAAGCTCATTGTGCAACTCTCCCTGTACGACGGCTCGCCCATGCTTGTAATAAGTTAATTAAAAATAAGATAACAAATGAGAGAAGGAGCATTACCACAGCAATCGTCGTTGCACCTGCATAATCATATTCTTCTAGACGTGAGATGATCATCAAGGGTGCAATTTCAGTTTTATAGGGCATATTGCCTGCAATAAAAATGACTGAACCATATTCACCAACACCACGGGCAAACGCTAAGGCGAATCCTGTTAGGAGTGCTGGGAATAAAATCGGTAAAATTACTTTGGTGATGGTCTGCCAACGGTTTGCACCAAGTGCAGAAGCTGCTTCCTCAAGCTCTGTTTCGATGTCGCTCAGTACAGGTTGAACAGTACGAACCACGAAAGGTAAGCCAATAAAAATCAGGGCAAGGGTAATACCAATTGGGGTATAAGCGACATGAATGCCTAAAGGTTCAAGATATTGTCCAATCCAACCATTTTTTGAATACAGTGAAGTCAGGGCGATACCTGCTACTGCCGTTGGTAATGCAAAAGGGAGATCAACTAAAGCATCGACAATTCTTTTACCGGGAAAGCTGTAACGAACCAAGCACCATGCTAGCAATAAACCAAAGATGACATTCACTAACGCAGCGATCAGCGCTGTACTAAAGCTGAGTTGTAAAGATCTTAAAATTCGTTCTGAAGTTAAAATTTCCCATAATCCTTCCCATCCAATCCCAAAAGATTTGATAAAGACAGCAGATAATGGAATAAGTACAATGAGAGACAGGTAAGCGAGGGTAAAGCCTAATGAGAGACCAAACCCAGGCAGCACTCGGGAACGCTGCGACATGATATTTCCTCAAAGAGAAATGTTTGCTAAAGCAAGCAAATAAATAATGCGAAAACCAAAAATATTGAGCGTGATAGCGATTAACGCGCTAGGCAAATTTCAAATTAAAATTTGTCTGTTGCATTCGAGTTACAGGCTGCATCTTCTTTTCAGGCAACATGTAATTGAGGATTTCAGGAAAAGGGCCAAACCCTGCTGCTACATTGATATGACCCACTTGACCTAAATTGATCGGTGTCAGTTTCCACGCTTGTGCAAGTTGTAGCGCGTCTACATAACCTAACCAAGGATCGTTCTCGCTAATCAATAAAGTGGTGGGTACATCAATGCTGAGCTGGTAAAAATATTGCTTGTAGTCCGTCAAACTATGACGAGCAAAGCCAGCTTCACCGAAGCGTGCAGGGTTTGCTGGTGCAACTAAGACCAAGTTCTTCACCTTTGCTTTTAACTCTGGATGTTCGGCCAGTGCTGCAACACTGGTTAAGCAACCAAAACTATGCGCAATGATTTGTACTGAGCCTTGAACGGCTGCAACAGTCTTTACAAATTGGGCAACCCATTCACTTAATACTGGTCGATCCCAATATTTTTGTTGAACACGAGAGCTAGACACGAGTTGTTGTTGTAACCAAGACTGCCAATGCTGCGCTTCGCTACCACCAACACCAGGAACAATTACGGTATGTATCATGTCTGCTCTCCTTACAATTTCTTTTAAAAGAAATGCTTATCGACTATTTGTTCTGACGATCTGATCAAAGATACCGCCATTGTCAAAGTGTTGTTTTTGAACTTTGGTCCAGCCACCAAACTCTTTATCAATAGTTACAAGCTTCAATGGTTTAAAGATATGGTTATATTTCTTTAACACATCAGCATTACGAGGGCGGTAAAAATGCTTGGCTGCAAGTTCTTGTCCAGCAGGTGAATATAGATAGTTTAGATAGCCACGAGCGATTTGAGTGGTACCATTTCTCGCTGCATTTTTGTCGACCACTGCTACAGGTGGTTCAGCCAAAATAGACAGTGATGGAATCACGATTTCAAACTTACCTGGTTGTTCACGTAGCGCAAGGTGGGCTTCATTTTCCCAAGCCAGTAACACATCACCAATGCCACGTTCAGCAAAAGTTGTTAAAGAACCACGTGCACCTGAATCTAGCACTTTGGTTTGTTTAATCACTTGAGCAACAAAGGCTTGTGCTTTGGTATCGTTACCACTTGGTTGATGCTTTGCCCATGCCCATGCTGCTAAATAATTCCAGCGAGCGCCACCTGATGTTTTCGGGTTTGGTGTGATAATTTCTACACCTGGCTTGACTAGATCGCCCCAATCGTTAATTTGCTTAGGATTGTCTTTACGAACCAAAAATACGATGGTAGAGGTGTAGGGGGTTGAGTTGTTCGGTAATTTCTTCTGCCAGTCTGCTGGAAGAAGTTTTGCATTTTTGGCAATTTCATCAATATCTGCTGCCAATGCAAGTGTAACGACATCCGCACTTAAACCATCAATGACTGAACGAGCTTGTTTGCCAGAGCCGCCATGAGATTGTTTAAAGTTAATGTCTTGTCCTGTGCGCTGCTTCCAGAAGTTACCAAATTGTTTGTTAAAATCAGTATAAAACTCGCGAGTTGGATCGTAAGAGACATTTAGAAAGTCTTGTGCTGTTGCCAAAGACGAGACTGAAATGAGTGCGGCAAAGATACCGACTTTAAGTTTAGATAAACGCATGAAAAAAACCCCTTAAAAATAAATCACTGTGTGGAATATATAGGCAGCATAGCGAGAGTTTTTTTGCAAAAAAAATAATTAAAAACGCATTTGATATGAAAAATATAGAAATAGATAAAATAGATAAGTTATGCTTAATTCTTGATAAGTAAGGGCGTTATATTGCTTAACTTCATGAGTTAAAGGGAGTTTATTTTCATGGTTTATTCCTCCTGAATCGTTAAATTACGCACCTTGTTTATTTTGCACTTCATTACAGCTTTAATCGCTTTAGCTTGTTCAAGTTGTGGATAGCATTCTCTCGGGGTATGATTTAAAGCGTAATTTTAGGCTGAACTATCTACCATGCAATGCTATAAAAATGGACAATTGATTGATTCGATTCCTTTACTCGATCGGGCATTTCACTATGGTGATGGTTGTTTTACCACAGCACGTATTTTCCAAAATCATTTTGAACTCAAACAACAACACTTGGCACGTTTAAGATTGGCTTGCCAAAGCTTAAGTTTGGATGCTGATTTGTCTCAGATAGAGGCTTCGCTCAAAGCATTAAAACAACAATATGCAAATTTAAATGGCACTTTAAAAATTGTAATTAGTCGTGGTGAAGGTGATCGTGGCTACAGTCTGCCTTTACATGTGGCCGATCTTTATGTGTGGTATTACCCGAGAGCAACACAAGTTTTTCAACCTGAGTGGATTGAAAGTGGGGTGTTACAGCATACTTTGGGTTTAAATATGCCGCATTTGGTTGGATTAAAAACGCTGAATCGTTTAGAGCAGGTTTTACTGAAACAAGAGGCAGATCAACGCGGTTGGCTTGAAGCATTGGTGAGTGATGTACAAGGCTATGTTGTTGAAGGGGTGAGCAGTAATTGTTTTATTCGTATAAATGATCGATGGATTACCCCAGAACTTCGTTATAATGGCGTCCACGGTGTCATGCGAGCAAAGATCTTATCTCGAATGCAGCAATATGAGATTGAATGTGAGCAGCGTTGTGTCGGTATCGATGAGATTAAGGATATTCAAAGCTTATTTTTCTGTAATGCGTTGCATCCGATGAAAGCGGTTGTTCGATTTAATGATCGAGCTTTTGAGCAACAACCTTATCTTGATTTATTTGAAACTTTAAAACTTAGCCAGATTGATTAAATATGCCAAAGCCACCGAACCCAAGCAAAAGTAAGAAAAAACCAAAAGCCAAACCGAAATCCAGATTTACGTTTAAAACATTTGTATTGTTCATCTGTGTTTTTACTTTGGTGGTCTTTGGCGTGATATGGGCAAATTTATTTAAGCCTTACCCAATAGATAGTAAAAAACAATTGTTGGTGATTTCATCTGGTGACACCTATTCAAAATTTATTGATCGCTTAGCCCAAGATCAAAAGGTCAGTTTTCCGATCATTTTAAAGCTTTATCAGAAATTTATGATACATGACAGTATGAAAGCTGGGGTGTATGAGCTGAAACGGGGTATGAGTGTTCGTCAGGTTTTAGAGATGCTGGCCAATGCGGATAACGCGCAAATGAATCGGATTTTGGTCATTGAAGGCACCAATTTTAAGCAATTGGTGCAGAAGCTAAAAAATGATCCAAATGTCACCAAAACGATTTTAGATTTACCGCAAGATCAATTGTTAAAAGCATTAGATATTTCTTATGCTCACCCTGAAGGTCTATTTGCACCTGATACTTATTTTTTTGCGAAAGGTGAAACAGATAAGAAAATTTTGACGGATTTATATCGTCGTCAAATGAAAGCATTGGATGAGGCGTGGGCAAATAAAGCAGCCGATCTTCCGTATAAAAATAAGTACGAAGCGTTGATTATGGCTTCGATTATTGAAAAAGAAACCAGTGTCGATAGTGAGTTGCAACAAGTTTCGGGTGTATTTGTTCGTCGTTTAAAAATTGGTATGCGCTTGCAAACTGATCCAACTGTGATTTATGGCATGGGCGATCGCTACGTAGGGAAAATTACGCGCAATGACCTACGGACCCCAACAGCTTATAACACTTATACGATTAATGGATTACCGCCAACGCCGATTGCATTGCCGAGTAAAAAAGCCATTGAAGCAGCAATGCATCCAGATAATGCGGAAAATCTATATTTTGTTGCAACTGGAACGGGTGGACATAAATTCACAACCAATTTGCAAGATCATAACCGAGCTGTACAAGAGTATTTGGTGGTTTTACGTGCCAAGAGGCAGGAGCAACAGTAAATGTTTATTAGCTTTGAAGGTACCGAAGGTGTCGGCAAAACCACGCTGATTCGCAAAATTCATCAGTATTTTGAACAGCAAGGTAAAGAAGTGGTACTGACTCGTGAGCCGGGTGGCACGCCGTTGGCTGAACAAATCCGTTCATTACTTTTGGCCGTAAATCATGATGAGCAAATGAGTCACGATACAGAGCTGTTATTGATTTATGCAGCGCGTGCACAGCATTTACAGCAAGTGATTTTACCTGCATTAGATGCTGGAAAAATTGTTTTAAGTGATCGTTTTACTGATGCGAGTTTTGCTTATCAATGTTCTGGGCGTGGTTTGAGTCAGGAAAAGTTACAATTGCTGAATCAAACTTTTGTTGCGAAAATGCCAAATATTACATTTTGGTTGGATGCGCCAATTGAGTTGGGTATGACCCGTGCCAGAGAGCGTGGAGCATTAGATCGTTTTGAACAAGAGAAATTGAGTTTCTTTACCAAGGTTCGTGCGGGTTATGAGACGTTGTGGCAAGCAGAGCCTGAGCGGATCAAGCGGTTGGATGCAACACAGGATGCTGAGGTTGTGTTTGAAGAGGCTTTAAATTATGTAAAACAGTTTGCTTAGCGATTATTTTTATATTGATCATTAAAATAATACATTATTTTCGGCGGAATCGTATCGAGTTCTATGCAATATCAGGATAAACCTTCGGTTCGACCTACTTTTGTTTTGTCAAAAGTAGGCAAAACCATTGTCATCCACAAAACCTGTTCACTGCTTACCTAGTAGAATAACTAGATCGCAGAAACAATATATTATTAATACCACGCAGGTTGTGGATGACGTTTCCCCGTATCCTATTGTAAGGGTTTGATGTTGGGCTTTACTCATTCACCAACGGCTGTTCCACTTTAAAGTTTGGTGGTGTTAAAACTGTTTTGCGAATTTCATTCGAGAGTTCAGGGTAATCCAGTGTGTAATGCAAACCACGTGATTCTTTACGCTCCATTGCACAACGTACAATCATTTCAGAAACCAAAACGAGGTTACGCAACTCGATCAAGTTCTTACTGACGCGGTAATCTCGGTAGTATTCATTAATTTCACGTTTCAACATTTCGATACGGTGTAAAGCGCGTTGCAAACGTTTGGTGGTACGAACAATCCCAACATAGTTCCACATGGTAGAACGAAGTTCATCCCAGTTTTGTAGAATGACAACATCTTCATCCGCATCGGTGACTTGCGACTCATCCCAAGTTGGAACATTTGGAAATTCAAAACCAACATTGTACTTGCTTTGAATATCTTCTGCTGCACTCATACCATAAACGAAACATTCAAGCAGAGAGTTACTCGCCATACGATTTGCGCCGTGTAAGCCAGTATATGACGTTTCGCCAATGGCATATAGGCCATCCAAATCGGTTTGGCTGTGTTCATCAACGACTACACCACCACAGGTATAGTGTGCCGCGGGAACGACAGGAATCATATCTTTGGTGATATCAATACCGAGTTCTAATAAGCGTGCATATAGTGTAGGGAAGTGTTCGGTAATAAATTCTGGTGATTTATGCGTGATATCTAACCAAACATGACGAATACCCAAACGTTTGATTTCATAGTCGATGGCACGAGCGACAATATCACGAGGTGCAAGTTCGGCACGCTCATCCAGACGTAACATAAAACGCTCACCATCAGGCAAACGTAAATATGCACCTTCACCACGCATCGCTTCGGTGATTAAGAAAGAACGTGCTTTCGGGTGGTATAAGCAGGTTGGATGAAATTGGTTAAACTCCATATTGGCAACGCGGCAACCTGCACGGTATGCCATGGCAATACCATCGCCAGTTGCAATATCTGGGTTTGATGTATACAGATAAGCTTTCATTGCACCGCCACAAGCCAACGCAGTGAAAGGTGCTAAGAAGGTATGAACTTGTTCAGTATTTTCATTTAAGGCATATAGGCCAATGGCACGATTGCTTTGATCTTGATGACCAAGTTTGTGAAGTGTAATAAGATCAATCGCAATATAGTCTTCAAAGATCGTAATATTTTCGCGTTCTTGTGCGCGTTCAACCAATGTGGTTGAAATGGCTTTACCTGTTGCATCGGCAGAATGGATGATTCGGCGCTGTGAATGTCCACCTTCACGAGTCAGATGTAATTGTTCATCATCATCTAAAGTGAATTGCACACCTTGCTTTAAAAGAAAATCAACGGAAGGTTTACCGCCCTCGACTGTATGTTTTACAGCATCTAATTCACAAAGATGGCCACCTGCAATCATCGTGTCATTAATGTGTTGTTGAATAGAATCAGTCTCGTCTAATACCGCAGCAACACCGCCTTGAGCATAAAACGTGCTGGCTTCTGTTAATGCCGCCTTTGCTAAAATGGCAATGTTGTAATGACTTGGTAAAGAGAGTGCAAGACTTAAACCTGCACCACCACTGCCCACAATAATCACATCAAAATGGTGAATTGTTTTTAAATCAGGCATGTCGATCTGCTTCAGTTTTAAACGTTCGCTAATGACAACGCTTTTTTATCAAAAAGGCAAGGGCCAATCTGCCTAGAATTGAGTGATTTTTTGGCGAATGTGCGGGTATTTAACCCATCTAGTTGCTATTTTATCTTTGTGCAGAAGGGTGGAGCTGTGAATAGATGATTCTCATGCGCCCCAAATAAAATGATGAATAATGTGGGGTATCTTCATTATGTATTCACATTTTCACTTGCAACATGTCCCTATATCTTGAAAACATAAACATATTTTTACGAAAATATTGCTGGGCTTATGCTAAAAACATAGTCTTAAATTTTTTTTGATCATCAGTCTGTAGGTTCTTGCTTCATGAAAAGTCGCTATTTACAACAAGGAATGTATGCTGCGGTATTTACAGTTGCAGCTGCTCAAGTCAACGCTGCATCGCCAGTAGATTTTTCAAATCTCGTTGAGCAGGTTAGCCCTGCCGTGGTGAGTGTCAATGTTGTGAAAAAAATGACTCAGGACGAGTTGTTACAGCAACAAGTACCAGAAATTCTACGTCGGTTTTTTGGGAATCAAGTGATTATTCCTCAACGACAAGGGCCGCAGGAAAAAACAGCTTTTGGTAGTGCATTTTTTATTAGTAAAGATGGCTACTTGGTGACAAACCATCATGTGATCTCAAATGCTTCACGTATCAGTATCACCTTAAATGATCGCCGTGAATATGATGCAACGTTGGTCGGAAGTGATGAACGTACTGATGTCGCTGTACTTAAGGTTGAAGGGGCGAATTTCCCTGAGTTAAAAGTGGGCGATGTAAATCAGCTCAGAGTTGGTGAACCTGTGCTAGCGATTGGTTCGCCTTTTGGTTTTGATTATTCCGCATCGGCAGGGATCGTCAGTGCAAAGTCACGTAATATGAGTGGTGAGACTTCAGTTCCATTTATTCAAACGGATGCAGCTTTGAACCCTGGTAACTCCGGTGGTCCATTGTTTAACCAGCGTGGTGAAGTGGTGGGGGTGAACTCTCGGATCTTTAGTGGTACAGGCGGTTATATGGGCTTGTCATTTTCGATTCCAATTGATGTCGCAATGGATGTGGTTCAGCAACTGAAAGCGAATGGTAAAGTGACCCGTTCTTATTTGGGGATCATGCTCCAAGATATTGATCGTAACTTGGCTGAAGCATATAAATTACCAAAACCTGAAGGTTCATTGATTACACAAGTGTCACCAAAATCACCAGCGGAAAAAGCAGGTTTAAAATCAGGTGATGTGATCTTAAAAATTAATGGTGCGCCAATTTCTCGTACCAGTGATTTACTCTATACGCTGAACCGTACTGCACCGAATCAAACCATTCGATTAGAAGTTTTACGGGATGAAAAAATTCGTACCATTTCAGCAACATTAAGTACAGCGCCAGATGACACACCAGCAGCAGAAGATAAAAATAATCCAACCAATGGCTTGGGAATGAGCATCCGAAATCTTACTCCAGCCGAGCAATCTCGCTTAGATATAGCTGGTGGTATCTTGGTACAAGAAGTCAAACGCGGTGGTTTGGCTTCATTGTCAAATATTGTGGCAGGTGATGTGATCCTACAGGTTAATGGTGTTGCCATTAAGGACAGTGAGGCTTTTGCTAAAACGATTACTGGATTGCCAAAAGGAAGTGTTGCGCGTGTTGCAATTATTCGCCAAGGGCAACGTGCGATATTGGGTCTGCGCCTCCAATAATAATGTTGAATGATGTTATAAAAACCACTCAACGCTAGAGTGGTTTTTATTTTGTAATATCGATTGGTTTAGATTACTGTGTGCACCAGCGCATGAATTGATAAAGTTATTGCTGAATTATGAGTACGATTTTTGATTTAAAAATACAGGTTCAACCTGAACATATTGATGTGCTTGGACATGTCAATAATGTGATCTATGTGCAGTGGATGCAAGATGTGGCGGCTGCACATATTGAAACATTAGGCCTAGGTTTGGCACAGTATTTAGAGCTTAAACATGCCATGGTTGCAGTAGAGCATCACGTACACTATAGAAAAGCGGCGCTGGAAGGTGAGGATGTCATTTTACGAACGTGGTTAGATGATATTAATGCGCTGTATTCTTTCCGCCAATATGCATTTTATCGACCAAAAGATCAGAGTATTTTGTTTGTTGGTAATACGAAGTGGGCTTGTATTGAGATCGCGACAGGTCGCCCGAAGCGTATGTCACCGAGTTTTACTCAAGCTTATCAGCCCATCGCAACTGATTTGAATCCGATGGATTTTTCGGTTTCTTATGCGCAAATTTCCTCAGTTTAAATCTGAATAGGATGCTTTGATTTGCTCTCAAATAGGCGTCATTATTTTGAATACTTTGAAAGGTCGTTCTGTTATAATCCCTAACAATTTTGTTAAACCGCTTTGGCTCATCACTTTTTTAAAGGATAGAGCGTTCTATTTTCTCAAGGTAACCCATGGCGAAAGCTAAAAAATCCGTAGATATCAAAAATATACGCAATTTCTCGATTATTGCTCATATTGACCATGGTAAGTCAACTTTGGCTGACCGCTTTATTCAAATGTGTGGTGGCTTACAAGATCGTGAGATGCAGGCTCAAGTACTGGACTCTATGGAGCTTGAGCGTGAACGTGGGATTACCATTAAAGCTGCGTCAGTTACGCTGTACTATACACATCCAAACGGTCAAGAATATCAACTGAACTTTATTGATACACCTGGACACGTTGACTTCTCTTATGAGGTTTCACGTTCTTTGGCTGCTTGTGAAGGTGCGTTGTTGGTAGTGGATGCTGCACAGGGTGTAGAAGCACAGTCAGTGGCGAACTGCTACACCGCGATTGAGCAAGGTCTGGAAGTATTACCAATCTTAAACAAGATTGATTTGCCTCAAGCTGAACCTGAACGCGTGATTCATGAAATTGAAGAAATCATTGGTATTGAAGCAACAGACGCACCGACATGTTCAGCAAAAACAGGTCTAGGTGTTGAGGGTGTTTTAGAGCGTTTGGTGGATGTCATTCCTGCACCTGAAGGTGATCGTGATGCGCCATTACAAGCGTTAATTATTGACTCATGGTTTGATAATTACTTAGGTGTTGTCTCGCTAGTTCGTATTAAACAAGGTCGTATCCGTAAGGGCGACAAAATGTTAGTGAGATCGACAGGTCAGACGCATCCAGTCACTTCTGTGGGTGTATTTAATCCAAAACATAGTGAAACCGATATACTCGAAGCAGGTGAAGTTGGCTTTGTTATTGCAGGGATTAAGGATATTTTTGGTGCGCCGGTGGGTGATACCATTACCTTATCAAGTACCCCTGATGTTGCGATTTTACCGGGCTTTAAAAAGGTTAAACCGCAGGTCTATGCGGGCTTATTCCCGATTGATGCCAGTGATTTTGAACCGTTCCGTGAAGCACTACAAAAATTACAGATTAATGACTCTGCTTTATTCTTTGAACCAGAAAGTTCAGATGCTTTAGGTTTTGGTTTCCGTTGTGGCTTCTTGGGAATGCTGCACATGGAGATCGTACAAGAGCGTTTAGAGCGTGAGTATGATCTTGATTTGATTAGCTCTGCACCAACGGTAATCTATGAAGCATTGACCAAGAAGGGCGATATCATCTATATCGATAGCCCATCGAAGATGCCTGATGGTTCAACGGTTGAAGATTTGCGTGAGCCAATTGCTGAGTGTCATATTCTTGTGCCGCAGGAATACTTAGGTAATGTCATGACCTTGTGTATTGAGCGTCGTGGTGTACAAAAGGACATGAAGTTCTTGGGCAATCAGGTTTCAATCACTTTTGAAATCCCGATGGCTGAAGTAGTAATGGATTTCTTCGATAAGTTGAAATCGTGTTCACGTGGTTTTGCCTCACTTGACTATAACTTTGTACGTTTTGAAAGTTCAGCCTTAGTTAAGGTTGATGTGTTAATTAATAGCGAAAAGGTTGATGCCTTGGCGATGATTTGTCATCGTAATGATGCACGTCACCGTGGTATCGCATTGGTTGAGAAGATGAAAGACTTGATTCCACGTCAAATGTACGATGTGGCAATTCAAGCAGCTATTGGTGCGCAAATCATTGCACGTTCTACTGTAAAAGCGATGCGTAAAAACGTATTAGCAAAATGTTATGGTGGCGATGTGTCGCGTAAGAAAAAGTTACTTTCAAAACAAAAAGAAGGTAAGAAACGTATGAAACAAGTGGGAAGTGTTGAAATTCCACAAGAAGCGTTCTTAGCTGTGTTGAAAGTTGATAGATAAAGAATGTGGCTGGGAAAACAAAGTATTGTTTTGACCAGCCCAAGACAAGCAGCTTGTTAGCTGCAAGTGAGGGTGTGTGGATTTTGATTTTAATTTGATTCTGGTACCTGCCACACTTATATTTTTCTTGGTGTGGTTGCTTGATAAGTTTGTACTGAAACATCGTGCGAACAAAGGGCGAGATCAGGAAAATTTTATCATTACATGGGCATATGATTTTTGGCCAGTGCTCGCAATCGTACTCGTTTTGCGCTCTTTCTTATACGAACCATTTAATATTCCCTCTGAGTCTATGGTCCCAACCTTAGAAATTGGTGATTTTATTTTGGTCAATAAGTTTGATTACGGTGTGCGCTTGCCGATCGTAAATACCAAAGTGATCAATGTTGGTGAGCCAAAACGCGGTGAAGTAATTGTTTTCCGTTATCCACCACAACCTACGATTAGTTATATTAAGCGTGTTGTTGGTTTACCAGGTGATCATATTCAATATAAAGATGGTCAGTTGGTGATTAATGGTGAACAGGTTGCCAAAGTTTCAACTGAAATTCAGCGTGAAAAAGATCTCTTGGAAACACCAACAGTCTCTTATTTTAAAGAAACTTTAGGTGATCATCAGTATTCAGTCCGCTATATAGATGGACGTAATTCTTTGGTTGAAACCTATCAATTTGCACAAGCGAAAGGTGCAGATGCATTGATTCCATTTGTTGCCAAAGCCAATGATGTGTTTATTCAGAGTCAAGGGCGAGATTGGGAAGTCACTGTGCCAGAGGGGCAGTATTTTGCGATGGGTGACAACCGTGATCAAAGTGCCGATAGTCGTTTTTGGGGCTTTGTACCTGAAGAAAACTTAACAGGTCGTGCTTTTTATGTATGGATGCATAAAGAACCTGGTTTTAAACTTCCAAGTTTTAACCGAAATGCTAAAATTGATTAATAAATAAAAACAGATAGGAAATATAAAGATGCGTAAATCTCAATTGGGGACTTCGTATATTGCAATTTTATTTGGGGTGGTTTTATTTGCAGTTGCTGTGAAAGCAGCAATTGCGATTTGGCCAGCATACTGGGATGACAAAATTATCGATAGTCAAATTGAGGGGCTATTAAAAGATAGCCCTCAAAATACGACACCGAGTAAATTTGCATCTCAGATGGATCAGCGTTTGGATATGAATGGAATACGAGATCTTCGTTTTAAGGATGTCGCACAAGCCACATATAAAGATGATTTGATCGTAAACAAAAAGTATGAGGTGCGAAAGCCTTTCATGCTCAACATTAGTTTAGTTATGACTTTTGAGAAGACTTTTGACCAAAAATCTGCCAAACAAGCTCAGTGATAGTCGCTTACAAGGGCGCATCGGTCACCAGTTTAAACAAGTTGATTTGTTGAAACTGGCTTTAACCCATCGCTCTGTTAGCCATAAACACAATTATGAACGCCTAGAATTTCTAGGCGATTCGTTATTGGGGATGATCATTGCCAACTACTTATATCAAGTCTACCCTTTAGAAAATGAAGGTCGTTTGACGCGTATGCGAGCAACGCTTGTGAGACAAGAAGCGCTCGGAAAAATCGCAAATGATTTACAGCTCAGTCGGTCACTCATTTTAAGTACGGGTGAGTTAAAATCTGGTGGTCATCACCGCGAATCGATTCTTGCCGATACGGTTGAGGCGATTATCGGTGCGATTTATTTAGACTGTAATGATCTGAACCAGCTACAAAGCATTGTGTTAAAATGGTATGAACCATACCTTGATTATATTGAACCAACGGATCAACTCAAAGACCCGAAATCACGCTTACAAGAGTATTTACAAGCACGTAAAAAACCTCTCCCAGTTTACGAGGTTGTAGATATTCAGGGCGATGCGCCAAATCAACATTTTACGGTGGAATGTTTGATTGATGGTTTGCCTAAAATCCACGGTGAGGGCTCAAGTCGTCGATTCGCTGAACAAACAGCAGCGGCTGAAATTTTAAAATTATTGGAGCAATAACCTGATGTCTCATTCAAATGACAATCAATCAGAAACAACTGAGCAGCAAGATGACCATAATGTTGTAGATCAATTTTTTAGTTCTAAAGAAGTAACTATACCTTCAGATTTTAAAAGTGGTTTTGTTGCCATCGTTGGTCGTCCAAATGTGGGTAAATCAACCTTGATGAACCATTTATTGGGGCAAAAACTTTCAATTACTTCACGTAAGCCACAAACCACTCGTCATAAAATTGTGGGCATTGATTCACGTGAAAAATCACAAGCTGTATTTGTTGATACCCCAGGAATGCACAAAAAAGAAGTGCGTGCGATCAATAAAATGATGAACCGTGCTGCACATTCTGCATTACGTGATGTGAATCTGGTTTTATTTGTGGTTGATGCACAAAAGTGGACGCAAAACGATGAGCTTGTTTTAGAGAAACTCAAAAACGCAGAAATGCCTGTGATTTTGGTGATCAATAAATTGGATACTTTTGAGAATAAAAATGAAGCGCTTCCACTGATTCGTGAACGTGCTAAATTAATGAATTTTGCTGAAATTGTACCTGTTTCAGCTTTGCGTGGTGCGAATCTTGATCATTTGCGCGACACCATTGAAAAGTACTTGCCATATCAAGCGCCACTCTATTCATTGGATCAGATCACGGATCGTTCAGAACGTTTCCTTGCGAGTGAGATTATCCGTGAAAAAATTATGCGTCAGTTGGGTGAAGAGCTACCGTATGATTTAACTGTACAGATTGAATCATTTAAAACTGAAGATGCGGTGATTAACGAAAAGACAGGTAAATTGAAATCGGCTTGTACTTATATTGATGCCACCATTTTCGTAGAACGCCAAGGGCAAAAAGCCATTGTGATTGGTGATAAAGGTGCGAAACTGAAAAGTATTGGTATGGATGCGCGAGCAGACATGGAAAGAATGTTTGAACAAAAGATTATGCTGACACTTTGGGTTAAAGTGAAAGGTGGTTGGTCTGATGACGAGCGCGCACTAAAAAGTTTGGGTTATAGCGATATTTAAAACGATCTATTAAGACAATGGAAACAGGTATGAAAACCACAATACGAGTAATGGCGATCGTGACATGTATATTCATGCTGCAAGGGTGTATTCATAAAGTTGTGACTGTACCTGTTAAAGTTGCTTATAAAACCACTAAAGGTGTTGTAAAAGGGACTGCGGCTGTGGTGGGTGCTGTGATTCCTGATGGTGACGATGATGAAAAAAAGGATGCCAAGGACTAGAGCGAGTCGCATGCGATGATGCGCAATGAGGTCTTGCATGGATATTTAATTCATCATCGTAAATATCGAGAAAAAAGCCATATTGTGCATTTGTTTACGCAGGAATATGGTCGGGTGGATGGAATACTGAGACAGATTCCACCACCGCAATATCAACCGATTCGTGTGCAAGCGACAGGCAAGTCTGAACTTAAAAATTTCACCAAATTAGAAATTTTAAATCAACCGGTTTTTTTTCATGGTGATGCTTTCTTTGCTGGTTTTTATCTAAATGAAGTCATTTTGCGTTTGTGTTCTCTAGAAGAGGCTATGCCGCAAACATTTCAACAATATCAAAAGATATTATTGCAATTACAGCTACTCGCGGCGCATGAGCAAGCATCGTTGTTTCTGCGTCAAATTTTGCGTCAATTTGAGCATGTTTTATTGCAAGAGCTAGGCTATGCAATTGATTTCTCAGTTGATGCCAGTCAGCAACAAGTCCAACCTCAACCTTCTCAGCATTATCAATTTCAGCTTAATGATGGTTTTATGCCTGTTGCAAAAGCATCCCGTTCCACGCTTGACGGTGCTTTAATTGCGTCCATGCATAGTTATGAACAGGGGCAGAATTTTTCTCACGAACAATTGCAATTATTGGGTAAACTATACCGTCAAATGATTAGCTCATTGTTAGGTGATCGGCCACTGAAAAGCCGTCAACTCTGGATTCAAAATACTCAAACTTAATCCCCTATAAGCTATATTTGTCAGCGCTTTAGGGTGAAAAACAATAGGATATTTTTATGGCTGCAATATTAGGTGTAAACATTGATCATGTTGCGACATTACGACAAGCACGTGGTACAACTTACCCTGATCCTGTACAGGCTGCTTTGGTCTGTGAACAAGCGGGTGCAGAAGGCATAACCTTACATTTACGTGAAGATCGTCGTCATATACAGGACGATGATGTTCGTCGTATGCGTCCATTATTGAAAACACGTATGAATCTTGAATTGGCTGTCACCGATGAAATGGTTGAGTTTGCCAAAGAAATTCAACCTCAACATGTGTGTTTTGTGCCTGAACGTCGCCAAGAAGTCACGACTGAAGGTGGGCTGGATGTGGTTGGCCATTTTGATAAAGTCAAAGCTGCGACAGCAGCATTGACCGAGATTGGTTGTGATGTGTCACTATTCATTGATGCTGATTTAGCACAGATTGATGCTGCGGTTGCTTGTGGTGCGCCAACCATTGAAATCCATACAGGTGCTTATGCAGATGCTGAAACAGATGAACATCAGCAAGCAGAGCTGGCACGTATTATCAAAGGCGCGGAATATGCTGCTGCAAAAGGTTTGGTGGTCAATGCAGGACATGGTTTAAACCTTGAAAATGTCGCACCTATTGCTGCGATCCCACAAATTCATGAATTAAATATAGGCCATTCAATCATTGCAGATAGTGTATTTGTCGGTTTGGCCCAAGCGGTAAAAGAGATGAAAGCAGCGATTCAGGCTGCTACGAGATAAGTAGATGAGTAGTATTAATTACGATGAGTTGATGCAACCTGTTATTCATTTTTTAGGTTGTACCACACCTCAAGCATGGTTAGATGAAGCAATCAATAATCTTGAAATATTGATGCAGGACCATGCCAATTGTGAAAAAAAAGCGGCGAGTACGGCCATGAATCTTATGTTCCGTTATAGCTTTTTTACTGATTTACAGGTGAAGTTGGCGCAACTGGTCCGTGAAGAAATGCTGCATTATGAGCAGGTTCTTGAGTTCATGAATAAACGTGGTCAAGAGTGGACGGGGCTGAGTGCAGGGCGTTATGCAGGTGGTTTGCGTAAAGAAATCAGGACTTATGAACCTGAAGCTTTGATTGATGTGATGATCATCGGGGCATTTGTCGAGGCACGTTCTTGTGAGCGTTTCCATGCGCTTGCACCAATTGTTGATGATGAGCTTGGTCGGTATTATCGTTACTTGCTTAAATCAGAATCACGTCATTTTGAGGACTATTTGGCGCTGGCTTTAGATGTCGCAACAACCGCTAAATTAAAAGATCCTGAAGAAACGATTCAACAGCGAATTGAGTATATTCGCGACGTTGAAAAGAATCTGATTTTAACGCCAGATGATACCTTCCGTTTCCATAGTGGTGTGCCAGCAAAGATCACCGCTTGATTTCGAAAGAAAGTCGTGAAACCTCTGATTGTCAGAGGTTTTTTTATTTCTATTTTTATTGGGCAATAAAAAGCCCATATCATTGATATGGGCTTTTTAGAATCTTGGCTCTCCCACCTGGGCTCGAACCAGGGACCTGCGGATTAACAGTCCGTCGCTCTACCGACTGAGCTATGGGAGAATCTGACAGCCATTATATGCGGCTTTTAAAATCGGTCAAGTCAAAAGTGTCATGTTCTCTTCATTTTTGTGTTGTATGCTTCTTATTTGCACAATTAACCATAAATAGAAAAAAATACTTGAAACTTGATGGTGTGATTGCTAGATTTAAATCAGAAAGAGCGTTTAGATATTGATCTAGACAGTGTGGATTTAACCCTACTTGCCAGCACTAAAATGGCTAAACCGGAGGTCAAAATGACTATTCTTCGTATTCAATCTATTTTTTCAAATCTATCTTTTTATCAAGAAAACTATCTGGATATCCTTCAAGATCCTGAGCGTTATTACACACCCGTTGAAAGCTCATTTCTCAATACCTTCCCATTTAAACAACAAGCTTTGTTCTTGGGGGATTTGTTGCAATTGTGGTTTGGTAATAAATGGAAAATCATAGACTCAAGTAATTTATTGAGTCAAAAAAATCCACTCAGCGTAAATCAACAAAGCCCTTTGTATTTATTCCAACTTGGTGGCGAGTTGATTCTGGGTACAAATACCGCATTGGCTTGGTCTGTAGCAGAACAGAAGGTTGTTACAGTACAAGTAAAAAGTATTTGGCAATATGCCGTGTTCAGTCATTTATGCACTCGACCGAAAGATTTTAAAGAAAAGCAGGCCATTGCTTAAATGCTTGTTTATCTTTGAATCAGAATTAAGCGTTTGAGTGGACGTTTAATCAAACAATAAAAAAGGAAACTCCATTGAGAAGTTTCCTTTCATTTAAAGCCAGAGCGTTGATTATTTCGCAGTTTTTTCTGCTTCGATAGACGCAATTGCAGCATCTACACCATCAATCGAATCGGCTGCTTTTTTGATACGCGCGAGCGCATCAACTAATACTTCGTCAGCCGTTGCATAAGAAATACGCATAAAACCACCTAAACCAAATGCATCACCAGGAACAACGGCAACGCCAGTTTCTTCCAGTAACCATTCAGAAAATTCTGTGCAAGATTTTAGACCTTTGGCACGAATTAAAGGACGGATATTGGCATAAGCGTAGAATGCACCATCTGCTGTTAAGCAAGAAATACCATTGATTTCATTCAAGCCATTGACCACTAAATCGTGACGGCGTTTGAATGCTTCAATCATTGGTTTAAGGACATCTTGTGAACCATTCAATGCTGCTTCGGCTGCAATTTGTGAAATAGAGGTTGGGTTAGAGGTTGATTGCGATTGGATCTTCTTCATAGCCCCAATAATTTTCGCAGGACCCGCTGCATAACCAATACGCCAGCCTGTCATAGCATAGGCTTTTGATACACCATTTAAGACGATGGTGCGGTCATATAGATCAGGCGCAACTGTCGCAATGTTGTAAAATTCATCTTCCCAACGAATCGGTTCATACATATCGTCAGAAGCAACATAGACTTGTGGATGACGACGAAGTACTTCAGCCAAAGCTTCTAATTCAGCTTTGGTGTAGATCATGCCAGTTGGGTTAGACGGACTATTTAATACGACTAAACGAGTGTTTGGTGTAATCGCAGCTTCTAATTGTTCTGGGGTGATTTTAAAGCATTGCTCTTCACCACATTTGACAATAACAGGTATACCTTCAGCAATAATCACCATATCTGGATAGCTTACCCAAAATGGAGCAGGGATGATGACTTCATCGCCTTTGTTGAGCAAAGCAAGTGCTAAGTTAAAGAAGCTTTGCTTACCGCCACAAGATACTAAAATTTGGTTGGCTTGATAGTCTAAATTATTGTCCCGTTTTAATTTTGCAATAATTGCTTTTTTTAAGCTTGGAGTACCGTCTACGGCTGTATATTTGGTAAAGCCTTTATTAATCGCTTCAATTGCAGCATCTTTGATATGTTGGGGGGT
Organism: Acinetobacter sp. NIPH 2699; assembly: GCF_022549355.1. Classification (GTDB taxonomy): domain Bacteria; phylum Pseudomonadota; class Gammaproteobacteria; order Pseudomonadales; family Moraxellaceae; genus Acinetobacter. The sequence continues at coordinate 93,161 of NZ_JAKZGL010000004.1, read as the reverse complement.
ATCAAAGTCTGGTTCGCCTGCACCTAAACCAATCACGTTTTTACCAGCAGCTTTAAGTTCCGCAGCTTTGTTGGTCACTGCAAGTGTAGGAGATGGTTTGATGGCATTGACACGATCAGAGAGACGTACGTCCACGGCATTATTCCTTCTTATGGGATTAAAAATAAAAAAGCATGTTATCTTAGCTTAAATAGAAATGATTGTGGTTGAAACCTGCCTTAATCGTATAAAAAGTTACCAAATTGTAAGTATTGGTTTGGTTCTCATTTTTTTCATATTTTATTTTTATCATCCTCACAAAAATCTATTACAATAGTGGGCAGAAATTTAGATTTCGAGAGAATTTCAATGAGTGATCAACAACCAAAAGCCAAAAAAGCTTTGGTCAAATTACCTTTCCCGATGCCTTCGGCACAAGATGACTCTGATGATGCTGTGCATAATCAGGTCCGTCCAAAGCCTGAACAATATGCAGATCGAACTTGGATGCCACCGCGTGGTACTCGTCGTTCGATGGGTAAGCGCTAGAGAAACCCTAAAAGGATACCTTCAATAAAGGTATCCTTTTTTGTTGCTGATTTAAGGTTTTATACAGTAACGGTTTGGGCTTGATCCGCATGTCGTTGAAGTTGGTTTATTTGTGACGATTGATTGGATGTTGAATGGTAATCTCGTCACGCCAAAGTTTGATAAAGTCTTGTTCATCGATGTCATAAAGTTCCATCAGGGCAATAATCACACTGACAAAGATCATCGCGCCTTCGGTGTTATCTTGAAAATGGAAAATTTTTCCATTTAGCTTGCCCAAAATATCATTAATTTCATGTTCACGTCCGCGTCCATAACGATCGCGTGGATAGAGTTCTTCATTTAGTACGATTAATGCAATGGCTTTTTCAGCAGGTGATAATTGGGTTTTATCTAAGGCTTCTGTAAAGGATTCATAGCCGTGATTGAAATAGAAAATGACATCATCGGTGATAAAGGCATGTACTGTATCTGCTGTTAAGTCTGGAAATTGTGAAACAGCATCTTCTTCAATATATGGACGGAATGATTCAGGAAAAATGACGTTTGAGTGAATGCCCTTAAATAAAGGTGCAATTTCCGACACTTTATAACCTGCAATTCCACATCCCAATGCGGTTAAAAAATATTTCATTTTGGGATGATTTTCTGCGTAGATTTTAAAATCATCAACATAATGTTCAATTTGTGAAAGTGGCATCTGCTGAATGTGTTCATTCAATGTGGGAATAGCAAAACTCTGACCAGCCCAGCCACGTCCAACACCTTTCACCGCCGCAAAGTGTTGTGCTGCAACACGCGCTGCGCCGCTGTCATGTTGACCTGCAAGGTTGCTACCAAATACAAAAACGGTATCTTCAGGCAGTTCGGTAACAATGCTTTCATCGTGGTATTGGTATGGCATATTTTTATCATTAAAATTGTGTATGGGTTCATGTTGCAACTGATTGTATAGATGGTCAAGTGAAATATACGAAATTCAATCACACAAAAGATTTCATAAATCATCTATGAAAGACTTTAAATTGATTGGGTTTTGCCCCATAAATAGGAATCAAGTTTTAGTGTGGGAATGAGTTTGTGAACGAAAACCAACCTTTCGAGTTAGTGACGAGTTATCAACCTGCGGGCGATCAACCACAGGCGATTGAAAAATTGGTCAGTGGAATTGAACAAGGTTTTCGTAATCAGTTGCTACTTGGTGTGACGGGTTCAGGTAAGACCTATACGATGGCAAATGTCATTGCCCAAACCCAACGTCCAACCATCGTCATGGCACATAACAAAACACTTGCAGCTCAACTGTATGGTGAGTTCAAATCATTTTTCCCGAACAATGCGGTCGAGTATTTCGTGAGTTATTACGATTACTATCAACCCGAAGCGTATGTGCCGTCATCAGATACTTTTATTGAAAAAGATTCGGCAATTAATGATCATATCGACCAAATGCGTCTCTCGGCAACACGCGCATTATTAGAACGTCGAGATGCGATTATCGTGGCATCTGTTTCTGCTATTTATGGTTTGGGTGATCCAAATGCGTATATGCAGATGTTGTTACATATCGTACAAGGCGATCGGATCGGTCGTGATGACATCATTCGTCGTTTAGTTGAAATGCAATATACCCGTAATGAACTGGAGTTTTTACGTGGTACTTATCGTATTCGTGGCGAAATCATTGATATTTTCCCTGCGGAATCAGATCAGGATGCGATTCGCGTTGAATTGTTTGATGATGAAGTCGATTCGATTCGTTGGTTTGATCCTTTGACTGGAAAACTGGTACGTAAAGTCCCACGAGTTACCATTTACCCAAAAAGCCATTATGTCACACCAAAAGACCATTTAACCCGTGCGATTGACACCATCAAAGATGAGTTGCAGGATCAGCTTAAGTTTTTCCGTGAGCATGACAAATTGCTTGAAGCGCAACGGATCGAGCAACGTACTCGTTATGACTTGGAAATGATGCAGCAATTAGGCTATACCAATGGCATTGAAAACTATTCACGTCATTTGTCAGGACGCCCATCAGGTGAAGCCCCCCCGACATTATTTGATTATATTCCAGAAGATGCTTTGCTGATTATTGATGAATCACATGTCACAGTTCCACAAATTGGCGCAATGTACAAAGGCGATCGTTCACGTAAAGAAAACTTGGTGAATTATGGTTTCCGATTACCAAGTGCATTGGATAATCGTCCAATGAAATTTGAAGAATGGGAACGAATTGTACCGACAACCGTTTATGTCAGTGCAACCCCTGCACGATATGAAATGGAAAAATCTGAACAGATCGTAGAGCAGGTGGTACGTCCAACGGGTTTGATTGATCCTGAAATTGAAGTGCGTCCAGTATTGACCCAAGTTGATGATGTTCTATCAGAGATTAATATTCGTAAGCACTTGAATGAGCGTGTGCTTGTGACGACTTTGACCAAACGTATGGCCGAAGACTTAACCTCCTATTTAAAAGAATATGGCGTGAAAGTTGCGTATTTACACTCGGACATTGATACGGTTGAACGCGTTAAAATTATCCATGATCTAAGAACAGGGGTGCACGATGTTCTGATCGGGATTAACTTGCTCCGTGAAGGTTTAGACATGCCAGAAGTTTCTTTGGTGGCGATTTTAGATGCCGATAAAGAAGGTTTCTTGCGTTCAGAACGATCATTGATTCAAACCATTGGGCGTGCGGCACGTAATGTGAAAGGGAAGGCCATTTTATATGCGGATCGTATTACTGATTCGATGCGAAAAGCCATTGATGAAACGGATCGACGTCGCGCCAAACAAGTTGAATTTAACCAATTGCATGGTATTACGCCACGCAGTACCGTTCGCCAAACAATTAAAGAAATTGATTCAGGTGAGGTGTTAAGCGATGATCAGATCGATGACAAAGTGCTCGATCAAGCTCAAGCCATGAGTGCTGATGAACAACATCTTTTGTCTGATCCAAAATTGTTTGCGAAGCATATTGGTAAACTTGAAAAGGAAATGTTGAAAGCCTCTAAAGAGTTACAGTTTGAGCAGGCAGCTAGGCTGCGTGATGAAATTGTGCGTTTAAAAGCATATATGTTGCAATCATAATTGAGGAGAAAAATTCTCAGGAGTGATACATTTCTCAACAGTTTTTGTTTATAAAATAGGCTAGCTTAATAAGCTAACTATATGACTATTTATAACAAATTTCTGTTTTTGAGGATTTATCATGCCATTGATTAAAACTTTCCCAAAATCGAGTTGGCGTTTAGCAAAGATTGCAGTTGGTGGCGTGGTCCTCACAGGTTTGGCGATCGGAACATTTGCTTATGCTCAGTCAAAGCCTTTGCCTACTGTTGAAAAAGTAGAATTGGATAAGTATTTGGGTATTTGGTATGAGGTGGCACGTAAACCCATATTCTTTGAGCGTAAGTGTGCTTATAACATTTCAGCCACATATACGGTGAATGAAAATGGCAATATCGTGGTGGATAATAAATGCTACGATATCGATGGAAATTTACAGCAAAGTTTAGGCGAAGCCTTTATTGCAAATGCGCCATTTAACAGCAAATTGCGTGTCAGCTTTTTACCAGAAGGTGTGCGTTGGATCCCCGTTGGTCGTGGGGATTACTGGATTTTAAAATTGGATAGTGAATATCAAACGGTGTTGGTGGGTGAGCCACGCCGTAAGCATTTATGGATACTGTCGCGGACACCAACACTCAATCAAGAAACGATCCATGAATATCTAAATTATGCCAAAACGGTTGGCTATGATATTAGTGATGTGATTTTTCCTGAATATCGTTAAATAAGAGATATACGCAATGAAAACCATGCTTGCATGGTTTTTTTATGTCTATATAGTGGATAAATCACGCATTGGCTAGAGATTGTTTTTCTGGCATAGATATGAGGTCAAAATGTTTAAAGGTATTGTTTATTCAGTTTTGGCCTCCGTAACTTTTGGTGTTCTATATTTTTATACTCAACTGTTAGGTGCATTTGATAGCGAACAAACTTTTGGTTGGCGTATCATCGCGACTTTGCCATTTTTAACCTTATTTATGTGGTCAAGTGGTGATTTGACGCATATCAAAACAATTTTCAAACGAATTCTAGCCAAGCCAAGTTTATTATTGCTCTTAATGACGACGTCTGTGCTTACCTCTGTGCAATTGTGGTTGTTCTTATGGGGACCAATGCATGGTCGCGGTTTGCAAGTTTCATTGGGTTATTTCCTATTGCCGCTGATTTTAGTTTTGGCAGGAAGTGTGTTGTACGGTGAAAAGCTATCAAAGCTGCAATATGTCGCAGTGGCTTTGGCGATGTTTGGTGTGGGACATGAGTTTTGGCGCTTAGGCAGCATTGCTTGGGAAACCGCTTTAGTCGCTATTGGCTATACAGCGTATTTTGTGATTCGTAAAAAAATTCAAACGGATAATTTAGGCGGTTTTTGGTGGGATTTATTGTTGATCCTTCCTGTTGCGATTTTCTTTATTCAAACTGGGGATACTCCATATTTGAAGTTCTTCGAGTATCCAAGTCTTATTGCCGTCGTCATCGGGCTGGGTTTCTTAAGCGCAATTGGTTTGGGAAGCTATATTTTAGCAAGCCGTTATCTGCCACTGATTATTTTTGGTTTATTGGGCTATTTAGAACCTGTACTTTTAGCACTTGTTGCGCTGGCATTGGGAGAGAAAATAGGCGCAGAAGAATGGTTCACCTATATTCCAATTTGGTTGGCTGTACTGGTTTTAGTGATTGAAGGGACTATACATGTGTTTCAGCAGAGGCGACGAAAGCAACATTTGGAGCTGAATTTAAAGCAGTACCCAAAACGTTTGGGTGATGACTAACTGGATAGAAATATGGGAATACAACCATAGTCTTTAGGCAAGCAACCTATTGGCAATATTGCAGTTAAGAAAACAAATCGTTTCTATTGTGATGATTGAAAAAGATTTTTACCTAAAATCACAAAAATAATTATAGGTATTTTATGAATTTATGGTTAATTGCGACAAAATCTCAACAAGTTAAGCAGCTTTTGATTCAATCTTGATGATAATTCTATTACAATTAGGCGTTTTTAAAATTCACGCCCAGTATAGATATTAAATTAGAGGACGTAACTGTGAGCAAAGACACTATTGTTGCCCTACACGCAGAACATCAAGGCCGTTGGAAAAACCGTGAAGAAATCGCGGAACATATGATTGCATTGATTGGTCAATTATATCGTGAGAAGAATATTGTTGTTTCTGTTTACGGTCGTTCTTTAATCAACCGTTCAGTAATCCAGATTTTAAAATCACATCGTCGTACACGTATGCTTGATGTTGAGCTTTCAGTGGTAAATACCTTCCCAATCTTGGAAGCGTTAATGAAAGTTGAAAACATTGGTTCTGCTGAAGTCGATATCGGTAAACTTGCGGTTGAATATAAAAATGAAGGTGGTGATGTAGACGCTTTTGTTGCAAAAGCTGTGGCATCAATCGAAGGTAAAGCGACTTCTGAACAACCGAAAGATGTCGTGCTTTATGGTTTTGGTCGTATTGGTCGTATCCTAGCGCGTTTAATTATCAGCCAATCAGGTTTAGGCCGTGGTTTAAGCCTTAAAGCAATCGTTGTGCGTAAATCATCTGATGGTGACCTCGCAAAACGTGCTTCATTATTACGCCGTGACTCTATTCACGGTACTTTTGCAGGGACGATCTCTGTTGATGAAGAAAATGAAGCAATCATTGCCAATGGTAACTTCATCAAAGTGATTTATGCATCAAGCCCAAGCGAAGTTGACTACACTGCTTATGGCATCAACAATGCACTTTTAATCGACAATACTGGTAAATGGCGTGATGCTGAAGGTCTTAGCCAACATTTGAAATGCCCAGGCGTTGCACGTGTTGTATTGACTGCGCCGAGTAAAGGCGAAATGAAAAACGTCGTATTTGGTGTAAACAATACTGATATTCTAGATGAAGACAAAATCATCTCGGCTGCAAGCTGTACGACCAACGCAATTACACCAGTATTAAAAGTTTTAGATGACAAATACAAAGTATTAAATGGTCATGTTGAAACAGTTCACTCATTCACAAATGACCAGAACTTGATTGATAACTATCACAAAGCTGATCGTCGTGGTCGTGCTGCAACGTTGAACATGGTGATCACTGAGACTGGTGCTGCGAAAGCAGTTGCGAAAGCATTACCAGGTCTTAAAGGTAAGTTAACAGGTAACTCTGTTCGTGTACCTACACCAAACGTATCGCTTGCAATCTTGAACTTGAATTTAGAGAAAGAAATTGATCGTGAAGAAGTGAACGAATACATTCGTCAAATCTCGATTAACTCTAGCTTACAAGGTCAAATTGGTTATACCAACTCAAGTGAAGTGGTATCAAGCGACTTTATCGGTTCACGTACTGCGGGTGTGTTTGATGCTCAAGCAACAATCACTTCAGGTACTCGTTTAACGGCTTATGTTTGGTACGATAACGAAGTGGGTTATAGCTGCCAAGTATTACGTATCGCAGAGCAAATGTGTGGCGTAAACTATACAAAAATTCCTGCTGAAACAAATGCATAATTTATCTTTTAGATAAAGATAAAAACCCAGTTTCGACTGGGTTTTTTATTGACTGTACAGAATACAAGCAGATTAAAACACAAAAATCGTTGAGAATAATGAGAAAGGGAATCGATTCGTTAGGAATACTTCATTGTTGCAGTTTAAACGTATATTTGCAGTTTTTGCTTTGATTGTTATTGCCAACTTGTGTGGCGTCTATATCGCGATGTGGGTGTTTAAACACTTTAATATCAATATTCCATTGAAAGATCAGCAAGTTGCGATTGATTTGCAAGAGCCTTTACAGGTTCGGGTAAAAGTAAAAGATGCTTTGGATGTAGAGGTCAATGGTCGTGTCGATGCGCAAATTCCGATTAATGAACAATTAAATGTTGCTTTAACTCAGACGCTCACACCTCGCGTTTATTTTGATAGCTTGGTTCCGATTAGTACCATGATTCCAGTTCAAGAGGTCATTAAGGTCAATCAAAATTTACCGATAGATACAACGGTACAGGTCAAAATCTTAGGCAAAGACGTCACATTGCCTTTAAAAGGCTCTATTCCTTTGCAACTGGATGTGCCGATTGATATCCAAGTGCCCCTACAGCAGAAAGTACATTTAAAATTTGATGCACCTGTCAAAACAGTTTTAAAAGAGAATTTAAATATTCCATTGCAAACACAACTCAATGCCAATATTCCAATTCAAGGTAAATTGAATGTACCGATTACCTCAGAATTAAATGCCTCTGTTGATGTCAAGAATACTCTGCCTGTCAAAATTGCACAGGGTGAACTAAAAATTCCACTGTCGAGTATGTATTTGGATCGTGTGCAATCTCAGTCTGTCGATGCAAATCTAAATAAAAAAGATGAGAAAGTGGGTGAGTGATGCTGATGCTTAAATCATTTAAAAGTGTGCTGATCAGTTTTGTCATTTTAACCACTTTGGTTGCGATCTTGTTTTGGTTCTATCTTAATATTCAAGCCTCAGTGATGGTGTCTGCACAGCAAGCAGACATTCGCTTGCCTGAGTCACTCTCGACCAAGATTCAGGTTGGGGATCATCTACAGGTCAAATCTGAGGGTGAGTTGAAGAGCACGTTGATGATGGATCGTACTTTGCAGTTACCTTTGCAGGGTAAATACTTAGCAGATCTAAGTTTTGAAGTAGAAACACCGATTACGGTAAATATTGATTATGAGACCACACTTAAAGTCGATCAGATGATGCCAATCGAGACCACAACAGATCTCATTTATCAGAAAAAGCTTTTGCCTCAATTTCCTTTAAAATTAAATATTCCGGTAAAGTTGGACATTCCATTTCAGTTGAAGCGTGCGTATACCGTACCGGTAAAAATTGTATTTGATGGACCTGTTCATTTTGCTTTTGATGAATCAATCAATTTACCGATTAAACATCAATTTAATCCGAGTTTTTATATCAACGATACAATCAATATGAATGAGATTTCATCGTTCAATGCCACCATGTTTAACTCGGTGCAAGAGACAAAAGCAAATTTAGAGATGCAAATGGACCTGCCATTGAAGAATGTGAGACCTTAAAAGAATGAAATCACACTTTTTTGCTGCCTAAAGCACATTTGCTGATTTTAACATTCGAGAAATTTATGAAAATGTGGCAAAATATCCCGTTTTACAGAATTTAGAGGATTGGCACATGCGCTTTGTTGATGAAGCAGTCATAACCGTAGAGGCTGGCGACGGTGGCAATGGCGTAGCTAGTTTTCGCCGTGAAAAATTTGTCCCTTTTGGTGGCCCAGATGGGGGAGATGGGGGACGTGGTGGAAGTATTTATATCCAAGCCGACGACGATACCAGTACACTTGTAGACTTCCGTTATACGCGTCGCTATCGTGCAGAACGTGGTAAAAATGGTTCTGGCGCGAACTGTTCAGGACGTGGCGGCGATGACGTTATTTTAAAAGTTCCAGTCGGTACCACGATTGTTGATATCGAATCTGGTGACATTATTGGTGACTTAGTGGCCGATGGTCAGCGCGTCAAAGTTGCTCAAGGTGGTGATGGTGGTCTCGGTAATACCCACTTTAAATCATCAACCAACCGCGCACCACGTAAAAGTACCACAGGGATTAAAGGTGAATATCGTGAAGTACGTTTAGAATTAAAAGTACTCGCGGATGTGGGCTTGTTGGGTATGCCGAATGCGGGTAAATCAACGCTCATTCGTGCTGTCAGTGCAGCAAAGCCAAAGGTTGCCGATTATCCATTTACCACGATGGTGCCGAACCTCGGTGTGGTGGATGCAGATCGTCATCGTTCATTTGTCATGGCTGATATTCCAGGATTGATCGAAGGTGCAGCAGAAGGTGCTGGTCTAGGGATTCGTTTCCTTAAACATTTGGCGCGTACTCGTATTCTGCTACATATCGTGGATGTGGAGCCGATTGATGGTTCTGATCCAGCGCATAATGCCAAAGTCATTGCGGCTGAGTTAGAGAAATTCTCTCCAACCCTAGCTAAACTTCCAGTTGTTCTTGTACTGAACAAGCTTGATCAAATTGCTGAAGATTCAAGAGAAGAGTGGTGTCAGCATATCCTTGATGAATTGCAGTGGACAGGACCAGTGTTCAAAACTTCTGGCTTACTTGCTGAAGGTACTAAAGAAGTCGTTTATTACCTCATGGATCAAATCGAACAACAACGTGAACGCGAAGTTGAAGATCCAGAGTATGCAGCAGAGATCAAGGCATTCCGTGAGCAGCTTGAAGCTGAGACACGTGAACAAACCATCGCCGCGAAAGAGGCTTATCGTGCAATGCGTAAGGCTCAGCGTGAAGCTGATCTGAACGATGATGAAGACGACTTTGATGATGAAGACGATGGCGATGTAGAAAGCGTCTATATTCGTGACTAAGTTTTGATGAACCCCCTTTGATTCCCTCTGATTGAGATGCGTTAGTCGCATCTCAGGGGAAAGTAAAATTGAGGAAAAAATGATAGAAGTGGTCGATGTGCAACGTCAGCTTAATACGTGTAAACGAATCGTTGTTAAAATCGGATCATCTTTACTCACTGCAAATGGGCAAGGTTTAGATTTAAATGCAATTTCGCATTGGGCGAAACAAATTGCAGATCTACACAATGCTGGACATGAAATTATACTCGTGTCGTCTGGTGCAGTTGCAGAAGGGATGGTACGCATGAAATTTGCGAGTCGACCCACTGATCTTCCCAGTTTGCAAGCCTGTGCTGCCATTGGTCAAATGGGCTTGATTCATACATGGTCAAGCGTATTGGACCAGCATGGAATAAAAACAGCACAAGTTTTACTCACCCATGATGATCTCGCGGATCGTCGCCGTTATCTCAATTCTTGTGATGCGTTGCAAAATTTGATTGATTGGCGCGTAATTCCCGTGATTAATGAAAATGACACAGTATCAACAGACGAAATTCGTTTTGGTGATAATGATACTTTGGCGGCAATGGTTGCTGGTCAGGTACAGGCTGAGTTATTGATTATTTTGACCGATCAGCAAGGGATGTTCGACTCTGATCCGCGCAGTAATCCAAATGCGAAGCTGTTTTCTGCTGTACGTGCATTGGATGACAGTTTGTTTGAAATGGCAGGTGGTGGTGGTGTTTTTGGTCGTGGTGGTATGCTGACCAAGGTTCGTGCGGCACGATTAGCTGCACGTTCAGGTTGTCCAACATTGATTGCCAGTGGTGAAAGTGAGGGTGTACTTGCGCGTTTGATGGCTGGCGAAATGCTAGGTACTTTGTTCACCACTGATAATGATCGTGTCACTGCAAACAAAAAATGGTTGGCTGCACATTTGCAAACCGCAGGGCGTTTGGTGATTGATGATGGTGCTGTGGAAGCAATCAAACTCAAACATCGTAGTTTATTACCTGTCGGCGTCAAAGCGATTGAGGGGCATTTTGATCGTGGTGACGTGGTCGAATGTGTCGATCAAAAAGGGCAGCGCATCGCTGTTGGGCGGGTTAATTTTAGCTCCCGTTCAGCGGATATGGTTAAAGGGCTGAGTTCTGATAAAGTGCATCAGCTCTTGGGTGAGGCACGTTCACTGGAAATGATCCATCGTAATCATATGGCGATTTACTAATCTAGATATTGTTTTGTTTTGCTAGCATTAAAAAAGACTTCTCAATCAGAAGTCTTTTTTTGTTGAATGGCGCAGTCTTTTTATTTATGTTGTTGAATGTTTTTGCCCATACGTGCCAGTAAAATCACTGGAATCAGTCCCACCAACACAATCAGTAAGGCAGCAATCGCACCATCCTCATAAGTGCCTCTAGAGGCTTCAGCATAGAGTTGGGTGGCAAGGGTTTCCATATTGAGTGGTCTAAGCAATAGGGTGGCAGGTAATTCTTTCATACAGTCCACAAAGATCAATAATGCTGCTGAAATGATCGCAGGTCGTAACAGAGGCAAGTGAACCCGCCATAGCATGCCAAACCTATTCTGGCCTAAGTTCTGCGCTGCGTCATCAAAGACCCCGTGAATACGATTATAACCAGATTCGATTCCGCCAATTGCGATCGCGAGGAAACGGACACAGTAGGCATAGATGAGGGTAAAAGTCGTGCCTAAAAACAATAATCCTGTGTTAATCCCAAGTTTAAATTCAAGAAAGTCAGCGACAGCATGGTCGATCTTTCCTAAAGACAGCATCAACCCAATGGCAAGCACTGTACCTGGAATCGCATAACCCAAGCTGGATATGCGACTAAACCACGTGTTCTGACTAAAGCGAGCAGCACTGACGATCAAGAAACCAATAAAAATCGTGATCAAGGTCGCTAGGCTTGCCAAACTCAGTGTGTTTATTGAGGCTTGCAGTAAATAATCTGAGAAACCCGCGTACTGAAAGCGTTTATAAGATTCAACCAATAAATGACTGATTGGAATTAGAAAGCCAATACAGATCGGAATCAATCCAAGTCCGAGAAATAACAGCGCTTTACCTCCTGTGACTGCTTGTGCTGGCATCAGTCGGCTGCGCTGGGCTGAGTTCATATAACGTTGTTTACGTCGTCCCAGTCTTTCGATGATCACCAATAGGGTAATGATCATTAACATAAAGATCGCAATTTGAGCGGCACTCGCCAAATCAGATTGGTTGGTCCATGTTGAGTAGATGGATAATGTTAGTGTTTTAACGCCTAGGAACTCAGTTGCGCCAATATCATTAATGGTTTCCATTAAGGCTAAACTTGCACCGACAGCAATCGCAGGTCGTGCCAGTGGAATGGCGACACGTAAAAACACTTGATTTGGTTTTAATCCCAAACTACGCGCCACTTCAATCAGGCTAGCGGATTGCATCAAGAACATGGCGCGAGTACTTAAATAGACATAGGGATACAGCACAAAACTTAATAAAAAAATACATCCCCAGACGGAGCGAATGTTGGGAAACCACGATGGCTGTGCTTCCCAGCCAAACCAACTTGCGAATACACTTTGTAATGGTCCAATCGGATGTAAGATATCAATATAGCTATACGCAATAATATAGGTCGGTACTGCGAGGGGGAGTAATAGCGCCCAGTCTAAAAAGGCTCGACCCCGAAATTGGTAAGCAGTCACTAACCATGCGCTGCCTGTTCCAATGATAATGGTGAGTATACCGACCCCAAAGAGCAATAACGTGGTATCGATCAGTGTCGGTGGAAGCACATAACGAATCAGGTGTTCCCAAATATCACTATTACCTTGTAACGCCGTTACGATTAATGCCAATACAGGTAAACAGGCCAGCAGCGTCAATAACCCACTGAGTGAAAATAATAAATTAAAGGTATATTTCTTTTTCATCATTGAGGTATGAGTATGCTGAAAGGGAGGAAAGTTCAACTGTTTTTCTAAACAGGCAACAAGTCATTTGTCACCTGTCAGTCGGACAAGATTTAGTGATTAAATTGAACTTTATCGACTAAAAGATTGGCTGTTTTACGGTGACGTGCAATATCACTGAGTCGAATTTTATCCACATCGAGTTTACCAAAGCTGGCAATAATCGGATCAATTTTAACGCCAGGTTTAACTGGGTATTCAAAACCACTTTGTGCATAAATCGCTTGGGCATGATCAGATGCTAGAAACTCAAGTAGTTGAACCGCTTCTTTACGGTTTGGAGCATGTTTTGCTACGACTGCACCTGAAACGTTGACATGCGTTCCGCCATTTTTAAAACGCGGTAATACCACATTAATGGCATTGCCCCAACGTTGTTGCTCGGCATCGCCAGTACGCATTGTGCCGACATAATACGTGTTGGCAACACCGATATCACAGATCTTACCGAGAATGTCTCGTGCAACATCACGGTCACCACCGCTTGCTGGACGTGCCAAATTGGCTTTGACCCCACGTAACCATTGTTCAGTGGCTTTTTCGCCGTGGTGAGTGATGTAGGCAGCAATTAAACTGGTGTTATATGGATGGTTGCCTGAGCGAATACAAATTTTACCTTTCCATTTGGGATCAGCCAGATCTTCATAGTTGATTGCGCTGAGTGGGGTGCGATCTTTTGAGGCATATACGGCACGTGCACGCATAGATAGGGCATACCAGTGCCCATTTGCCGCGCGTAAATTCCCCGGAATGGAGCTATCTAAGACTTTTGAATTAACGCGTTGAGTTAAACCACTTTCAACGATATCGACTAAATTTCCAAAATCAACTGTGAGCATGACATCAGCAGGTGAGCGACGACCCTCAGCTTTGACACGTTCAAGCAAGCCGTCTTTGATGAAAACAGTATTCACCTTAACGCCCGTTTTTTCGCTAAATTCTTGTAAGAGCGGTTGAATCAAAACAGGTTCGCGCGTGGTATACAGATTGACTTGAGCTGCTTGTACCCAGCTACTACTGAGGGCAACGAGTCCTGTTAAAATAATATGACGCTTAGACAGTGCTTTCATTTTTTCTAATTCCTGATGATAAGGTTTAAACTTGGAGTGTTTGTTCAGTGAGTACGTTATCTGTGTTGATATGTTCATCTGATGTATAGAAGAAACATGTACTTAAATCTACTGATACATAAACTTGTTCTTGTTCAGCAAAATTTTGTTGATGGTCGACCTGAGCCAGTAATGGCGTATCGATAGTGTCAAGCTGTAAACGCAAGAGTTGCGTATGTCCCATGAAGCTAGATGAGATCACTTTTGCAACTAAACCTTCTTTGGTTGGTTCACTGAAAACATCAAACTGATGTGGGCGGAAACAGCACTGAATAGGCTGTTGAGTATCACTTAAATGTTGTGAGACAGGCACAGTTCCAAAGAGGGTGGTGAGTTGATGACCCAATCGCTGCGTTGGGATTTCATTTAAAGCCGAAAAATAACGTGCGGCAAATAAGGTTTTCGGTTGTAAATAAAGTTGTTTCGGGGTGCCGATCTGAATGATCTTGCCTTGGTGCATGAGAATAATTTGATCTGCAATTTGCAAGGCTTCTTCAGGATCATGGGTCACAATAATCGTTGTAGTTGCTGTTTTTTTTAAAACGTCAATTGTACTTTGTCTGATTTGATCACGTAAACGGTGATCAAGGTTGGAAAATGGTTCATCCATCAAGAGGACATAAGGTTTAGGGGCGAGGGCACGTGCCAAAGCCACACGTTGTTGCTCACCACCTGATAAGGTATAAGGGTAACTGTGTAGATGGTGATGCATCGAAACATGTTTTAGGGCTTGTTCTGCGATGCTTTGTCGTTGTTGTTTAGGGAGCTTTTTTAATCCAAACATGACATTTTCCAACACACTCAGGTGCGGAAAAAGTGCATAGTCCTGAAAAACTAAACCAATATTGCGGTCTTCTGCTGGGATTTGCTGTTGAGCATTCCATAAAATATTGTGTTCGAGTTGAATCGAGCCACTACTGGGCGTTTCTAAGCCTGCGATAAGGCGCAACATTGTGGTTTTTCCACAACCAGAATGTCCAAGCAAACAGATGATTTGCCCGCGGGTGGCTGACCATGTCGCTTGATTAACAGCAAAACGCGAGCCATATTGTTTGCTCAATTGCTGAATACTTAAGACATTGGCCTGAGGTGCAATATGAGCATTCATGGTCAATTCACAATATGATTTATTTGAACAAATAATAACTAATAATTCTTCTCATGTAGAGTCTTATTTCGGGAAAAATCGATATTACATGGAGATCCTTGTCAGCTAAAATCAACTTAATCGTTTTTACAGGTTAAAGATGGCATCCGACTTGAATATGTTGAGTCATCAAGGTTTCCATAAAATCTCCTGATTGATATCGGCCAGTGTTTTACAACCCGTTAATACCATCGCTGCTTCAAGTTCTGCTCGAAGAATGTGCATGACGTGTGCAACACCCAGTGCACCAGCTACAGCCAGTCCATAGATATAAGGTCGCCCAATCAATACCGCATTTGCACCGAGTGCCAGTGCTTTGATAATGTCAGTACCACGTCGAATGCCGCCGTCTAATAAAACGGGAATTTGCCCACCGATTGCTTGCGTAATTTTAGGCAGTGTATCAATGGTCGCAGGCTGGCTATCTAACATGCGTCCTCCATGATTTGAAACAATAATGCCATCAACACCATGTTCTAAAGCATATAGAGCATCTTGAGGCGTATTAATCCCCTTGAGCAAGATCGGTAATTTAGTGATCTTTCTTAGCCAGATCACATCTTGCCATGTTGCAGCTTGTGTCAATAAATGACTATCAAAAATAGCACTTTGCCCAACACTCGCATGGTGTGACTGGGGAAGTGGCATACCTTGTAAATTGACTGCTTGTATTTCAGGTGGAAGTTGAAAACCTGCGCGTTGTTCCCGATTGCGTGAACCATTGATCGGTGCATCGACGGTCAGCACCAAAGCTTTATAACCTGCTTGTTCTGCACGTTTGACCAATTGTTCAGTAAAGTCTCTATCATGTTGAATATAGAGTTGGAACCATAATGGAGCATGTGCATGCTGAGCCAATTGCTCTAATGAAATACTGGCTTGAGTACTGACCAGCATACCCGCTTTGACTGCGGATGCCGCAAGTACAGTGGCCAATTCTCCATCTGGATGTGCTAGTTTTTGGTAGGCAACAGGTGCAAGGAAAATAGGATATTCAAAATCTTGGCCAAATAACTCCAGCCGAGTATGTCCACCTGATAAATCTCGTAGAACTCGATTTTGTAATTTGATGCGAGAGTAGGCCAGAAGATTTTCTTGTAGTGTCAGTTCGTCCGCTGTTCCACCAGAAAGATATGCCCATGTTTGTTCAGACATAAACTCTCGCGCAAGATGTTGATAATCCGCCAAGGCTGCAATATGTGTAGGAATACGCTGGAGAGCTGGGCGTGGATAAATCATGTATTGGACCATTGTCTAAGTAAGTTGTGATATACCCCTGTAAGTTGATCGAGGTGATGTTGTTTGGTTTGTTCAGTCGCTAAATTCTGAATGGTTTGATCTAGGGTATATAAAAGACGACGTTGACTATCCTGACGGATGAGGCTTTGAATCCAGAAAAAAGCAGCAAATCGGGTGCCTTTGGTCACTGGTGTGACACGGTGCAAACTGGTGCTTGGATAAAGAATGAGACTGCCAGCAGCAAGTTTAACGGTTTTAGGATGTTCAAAATCCTCAATAATTAACTCACCGCCTTCATAGTCATCGGGATCACTTAAAAATAACGTTGCCGAAATATCTGAACGAACACGATGTGGTGTATTGGCAACAGATAATATTGCGCTATCGATATGATTGCCATAGTGCCCAGTATTTTCATAACGGTTAAAGCGAGGAGGAAAAATTTTTGCGGGCAGCGTTGCTGCTAAAAAATTTGGATTTTTGCTTAGAAGCCCTAGCAGTGCTTCACCTAACTGTTGCGATAATGGGTGGTGGTCTGCGAGTTGTTGATTATTTTTGATTTTTGCTGCCAAATGTCCTGCTGTCTTTTTACCGTCTTCCCATTCGGCTTCTTGTAATAATTTTTGAAAGAGCTGTCGTTGCTCAGTTGTTAAAACCTGATCGATTGAAAGAATCATATATGATCTGTCATGGTTAGATATTGTTGTTATTTTAATCATAAAAAAACATAAATCTATTTGAATGTAGGTAAAAAATATACGAAAAATGTCTGCTTTGGTTGAGAATTGACCTTGGCTGTGTGAAAAAAGATCTAAATGATAATGATTGTTTTTATTTTTTATGTAAAAGTGTAAATGCATTCGTTATTGTTCAGGGGGGACACACATGCAACGTATTAATAATAAATTTCGCTTAACACCTCTTCAACTCGCAATTGTTACCATGGGGTGCAGTACAGCAACCTTTGCTCAGCAACAACAAGATGCAACTTTGCTACCTACGATTGAGGTCGTGGCGACAGCAAATCAGGAAAAACTGAGTTCTAAAAAACAACCAAAACCATTATTAGACACGCCGCAGACAGTTTCTGTCATTAAGCAGGATGTGTTCCATGAACAAGGTGCACAGAACTTAACCGATGTTTTAAAAAACACACCAGGAATTAGCTTTAATGCTGGTGAAAATGGTTTCTCAACAGACACCAATAATTTTAGCTTACGTGGCTTTGATACCAGTGGCAGTATTTTTATTGATGGTGTTCGTGACTCTGGTAACTATAGTCGAGATATCTTTAATACAGAACAGGTCGAAGTGATTAAAGGGCCATCGGGAGAGAATGGTCGTGGTGGTGCAAGTGGTTATATTAATATGGTCACAAAATCACCAAAGTTAGAAAATTTTGTCGCAGGTAGCACCCAGCTAACAGCCGATGAATATGATACTGAATTACAAAAGCGCGTGGCTTTAGATATAAACCAGCGCGTAGCAGAATCGACTGCGGTACGTTTAAATGTATTTGGCGTACATGGTGGTGTATCTGGACGTGAACATGCCGAACAACAATCTTGGGGTGTTGCACCATCGATTGCATTTGGATTGGGGACGGAAACCACGGCAACATTGCAACTTGAACATTTTGAACAACGTAATCGTCCAGATCTAGTCGGTATTCCTGCTGCGGCAATTAAAGGAATGTTGCAATACGATCCAAAGAGCAAATTTAAGCGTGAAACATTCTATGGTTTAGCTGCCGATTTCGATGATGTCGATGCCAGTAAAGCAACCTTTCGTCTTGAACATGAACTCACACCAAATATTCATTTAAGTAACCAAACGCAATGGTCTCAAACGAAACGTAAGGCAATTTTTACCGTACCAACAGGTTTTGCTGCAACAAATGAAGAAGTCACTTTACAGCGTCAGGCTTATGATCGTAAAAATGATAACCTGAATAACCAAACCAATGCTCAGATTCGTTTTAATACAGGCGATATCAAGCACATCGTGAATACAGGTGTAGAGTTTTCACGTGAAGAGTCAGAAGGTAAACGTTTCGGTACAGTGAATTTACCAGCAAGTCAATTGAATGAACCTAATTATAACTATCCAGCAAGTAATGACTTTACTGCAGGACAAATCAGTGATCTAACCATTGATACGATTGCGGGTTACTTATATGACAATATAGACGTAAACAATTGGCTACAGTTGAATGGTGGTGCTCGTGTCGAGCATTATAAGCTGAAAGTCAGTAGTAAGAATGCTGATGGAAGTGTTCGAACAACTGAGCCAAATCATAAGTATAGTAAGACTACGGTAAGTGGTAAGGTTGGGGCTGTAGTCAAACCTGCTGAGAATGGTAGTCTTTATGGTTCTGTGGGGATCGCAGCATTGCCACCAGGTGCATTTTTATCCAATCCAGATATTTCTCGTACAGATGCCAATGGCTTCCCCGGGGCTGCTACTGGGATGAACAGTAAGGATTCTAAAGTACAACAAGCGATTAACTATGAGCTTGGAACCAAATGGGATCTTTTCGATAACCGTTTGAGTACGGCGGCAGCTTTGTTCTATACCGAACGTCGTAATGTTGCGATCAGTGGAGCAGATGATCCAACTAGACCTGTACCAACAACCAATAATAACCCTTCTAATCCAAACTATAACCCAGTGGTAAGGAAAGGTTATGGCAAACAAATTGTAAAAGGGATTGAATTAAGCGCTGCGGGTAAAATTACCGATGCATGGGAGGTTTTTGCAGGTGTTGCTTATATGGATAGTGAGCGTAAACATAGTGAGGCATTAGATGTGGCACGTCGTGTCGCAAATCCAGGTGACTATGCGACTTACACTAGAACCAATGGTGATGAACTGGCATTTACACCCAAATTAACAGGAAACCTATGGACGACTTATCGTTTGCCTTATGGTTTAACTGTGGGTGGTGGTGTGCGTTATGTTGATGATTCTTATATCGGTCGTCCAGATGATGCAGAGCGTATGATTCCAAATGGTAAAGCCGGTAAACTTCCGTCTTATACTGTTTATGATGTAATGACATCTTATGCAGTTGATAAAGATACAACATTACGTTTTAACGTCAATAACGTGACAGATAAATTGCATGCTGTATCTGCAAACTGGGCTGGTTCACGTGTTGTATTGGGCGCACCTCGTACCTATATGTTAAGTCTAGATTTTAAATTCTAAACTCAATTGATTTTTTAGGTTAACGTAGAGAAGGGATGAGCCATCATGCCTTCTCTTTTTGTTGATAGATATGCGTGGGTGAAGTATGGTTCTGGATATCAGGTAATTGCTGTGTTTTTCCAACCATATAGTACTGATCTGTAAGACTGAACATTTCAAGGTCTTCATGGCTATTACCATAGGCATAGATTTGTTGGTAATGATCCAGATTATATTCTTGCATTACTCTTAATTTCTTTTGTTCGCAGCTACAATCTTTAGAGTTGTAGTTACCTGATAAAACGCCGTTTTTAATTTCTGTTTGAGTGCAAATCAATTCAATATTTAGAAATTCGCAAATCGGTGCTAAATATAAGTCAACTGAAGCAGAGACAAGAACAACATGATCACCACGTTGCTGGTGTAAATAGAGTTGTTGAAGCAAGTCTTGGTCTAACTCTTTAATTATTTTTTGTGCATAGGTCTGTGCCAACCGTTGTGGTAAGTCTGCTGCAACTCCTTTAAACATGCTTTGAAATAAGCGAGGTCGCATGGCATGAGCAGGGTATAAACCTAAATAATACGCCAGAACCCAAGGCAAGATTTTCAAGCCTCGGGTGACAATATGCTGCTTTGGCAGGGTGAAGAAAATAAACCCAGTAAAACTATCTTTTGGATAAAGTGTTCCATCAAAATCAAATAACGCAAGGTTTAAAGCTTTATTTGTTTTGCTCTTTGCATGCATGTCTCATATCGTCCATTTACACGGCTTGCAAACCAATTGGTATTATAATCACGACTCAGCTTAGGGCCTGAAATCACAACTTGGGGCATGATCGCATATTTTGCGTCTTTACCTGTTTTGCTTTGATATAAGTTTTGTAGCGCAAGATAAGTTTGAGTATTTTCTAATTTCTTTGATTTTTCTTTTTTGAGATCACTACGCACTTGTCGTGGCGTAACCAAAACATTATTTGCAGCAAAAACTGAAATCAATGCTTTTTCGGTTTGACTTTGAGTGGCGCGGATATTGCCTTCTTTATTATAAATAAGCAGATCACCATCTAAACCGATTTCAATGTCTGTTAATGCATCCAACATACTTTGGAATGCTGCATTGCGGCTAGAATACATGCCTGAGTTATAATCAGCGAAACGATAAATTGCTTTATCGTAATTGGCTGGATAGACCATTAAACGGTGAATACCATAATATAAGCCACCGTATTGAGTATATAAGTCATTGCGCAACTCGGCAGTACTCATTCCGATACGCTTATGTTCTTTGGCATAATTGATATGGACTTGCATCGAACCGAGTGTGGTAATGGGATTCATCTTTTCACTAATGTCTTGACCCACCAATTTAGCCGCACCTGTTAAAGCGCTGATATGGTAATGCTTTGCCATATAGGCAAAAATCTCACGGTAGAGTAAATCAAGCTCACGTTCAGTTTTAACCTGACGCATCTGACGCATATAATTATCTTCAGGTGAAGGCTGGTTCTTTAAAACTTCTTCAAAGTAACCTGCAATCGTGCCACCTATATTTTCACCTAATTTGGCTTCAAATTTTTCACTTAAACGGCTATTAATTTCTTGTACCGCTTTTTCACCTAAGCCAGCCACTTGGGGATCTGCAATAAAATTTGATTCTTGATCCACAACAGCGACAATACTGCACACATTTTGTTTGGTTTGAGGAATACTTAGTTCCTGCATAATGTCATGAATATCTTGTGCCCACGATTGACGATTATTCACACGTGATGGAATGACTTGCTTAATTTGGTCGGCTTCAAGTTTAGGCTCTTTCTCCTTAGACCACCATGCAAAATCTCCACAAGCCGTTAAACTTGTGCAGGCTACAAAGAGGCTAAGCGTTTTCAATAAAGGACGAGTCGGAAACGATTTGGTCATGATCAGGACAATACCGCATAAAAAGATGAGCCGAATAGTTGAATGAAGTATACTATGCTGGTCAAAAATTGTAAGAAAATATATGTATATTGGTTCCTATCAACTGTCAAATAATCTGATCGTTGCTCCGATGGCAGGCGTAACTGACCGACCGTTCAGAACGTTGTGCAAATACTTTGGTGCAGGACACGCCGTGAGTGAAATGATGACTGCCGATAAAACCTTACGTATGAGTAAGAAAAGCTTATATCGGGCAAATTTCGATGGTGAACTTGCGCCTATTTCTGCTCAAATCGCAGGTTCTGATCCAGAGCAACTTGCTGAAGCTGCACGTTATCAAGTGGCCAATGGTGCACAAATTGTTGATATCAATATGGGATGCCCAGCAAAAAAAGTCTGTAATAAACTCGCAGGCTCAGCATTATTACAAGATGAAGATTTAGTTGCTCGTATTTTAGATGCTGTGGTGGCAGCAGTTGATGTTCCTGTAACTTTGAAAACCCGACTCGGCTTTTTAAATGGCGAAGAAAATATTTTGCGTGTTGCCAAACGTGCAGAAGAAGCGGGGATCGCAGCTTTAGCCTTGCATGGTCGTACGCGTGAAGATATGTATTTAAATCATGCGCGTTATGAATTGATCAAACAGGTTAAAGAAAGCATCAATATTCCTTTAATCGCAAATGGTGATATTGATAGTCCAGAGAAAGCCAAATATGTACTTGATTATACAGGTGCAGATGCGATTATGATTGGTCGTGCTGCGCAGGGTAGACCTTGGATATTTAGAGAAATTGCTCATTATCTCGCAACAGGCAAGCATCTTGCTGCACCAGATATAGCTGAAGTAAAAATGGTTTTATTGGGGCATTTGTCTGAACTTTATCAATTCTATGGTGAATATTCAGGGTGTCGTATCGCACGTAAACACATTGCTTGGTATACAAAAGGGTTACGTTCGAGTAATGAGTTTAGACAAAATATGTATAGAGTAGAAAATACCGTAGATCAGGCAAAAGTAGTCGAATCTTACTTTGATCAATTGCTTGATCAAGGTCAGCGGATGAGTGATGTGCAGGTTGAACAGGTCAACCTATTAGAAACGAAATGAGCATAAGTCTATTTTAATTGAAAGCAGCCTGTAGTTGAATCGTTCGACTACAGGCTTTTTAGTTATTCTAAATGTGATGTGATTTTCTTAAGGATTTCTAAGATCACATCGAACTCACTTTGCAGTGGGGTACTTTTACGTGTAATTAATGCCAGTGTACGACTTGGCGCATCCTGAATTGATTTAACTGCAATCGCATCATTGCCACTCAACATGCTGTTTTTGACTGCAATTTCAGGCAGTAGCGTAAAGCCGAGGTCAGAAGAAACCATTTCAACCAAAGTCGGTAAGGAACTGGCTTTTAAACGGTGATCATTTTTACGCTCACCCACTGGGCAAGCACTTAAAGCATGATCACGTAAACAATGACCTTCTTCAAGTAACATTAGACGCGTCAGATCAAGATCATCCAAACTGTTTGCATGAATCGCATTGCTGTCGTTTTTGTTGTAAACCAGTGACAAATGTTCTTCCGCAATTTCCTCAACTTTTAGACCACGTGTATCAAAAGGTAGTGCCAGCACAATCATGTCGAGATTGCCATGTTCGAGCTTTTCTACAATTTTTTCACTTTGTGCTTCATGGAGATGCAGTTGGATTTTGGGTAATTGTTGATGAACTTCATCAAGAAGTTGAGTCAAAATAAACGGAGCAATGGTTGGAATAATACCCAGATGCAAATCACCGGTTAATGGTTCACTCATTTCTCGACTTAAGCGCATGAGATCCTGCGCATCAGCCAATAACACACGTGCGCGTGCTACAACTTGTTCGCCTAAAGGGGTTAAGCGAACGTTCTGACGATCACGTTCAACTAAGACGCCACCTAACAGACGCTCTAATTCCATGATGCCACCAGACAATGTGGATTGGGTAACAAATGAACGGCGAGCTGCTTCAGTAAAATGTAATGTTTCTGACAACGTAACTAAATATGATAGCTGTCTTAATGAGGGTAATGCAGCCATAGTGTCCTAGTGTGATGATCTAAAGTGATGAACAAACAAACCGCTAAGTTGTGGAATGAAGTGTGCAGGAATATCATGCCCCATTCCTTGAATTAATTCAAACTTAGCACCAGAAATTGCTTTTGCAACTGCTTTCCCATGACTTGGTGGTAACAAACGATCTTTTGAACCATGTACAACCAAGGTTGGTTGAGTAATATTCTTGTTTAATGGTAACAAAGAACCTGTACATAATATTGCTAAAAATTGTTGAAGTACACCCGCTGGATAAAAACTACGGCGATATAATTTACGAATGGTTTGAATTGTTTCGAGTTGGTTCACATAACCAGGCGAGCCAATAGTTTGAAATACTTTTAAACTGTGACTAACAATCGACTCTTCATCATGCGCCTCAGGTCTACCGAGTAAACTAAAGAGTTGCTTTGGATGTGGGAATCTAAGAAAAGGCTGGTTATTGCTGGTAAATAATAAGCCAATTTTTTCAACTTTTTCTGGATATTTTGCTGCAACGATTTGGGAAATCATACCGCCCATCGATGCACCTAAAATATAGGTTTTACCTAAACCTAATTGGTCAATCAACATCGCAACATCATCAGCCATGTCATACAAGGTATAAGGCGCACCTTCATTGCCTAGACCAACAATAAATCGACCCATGAGTTTCATCGTGTTAAGGCGTTGTTTTTTATTGCGAATTTTTGAAGATAAGCCAATATCACGATTATCAAAACGAATAACACGAAAACCTTGATCAATCAGTGATTTACAGAAGTAATCGGGCCAAAACAGCATTTGAGCGCCCAATCCCATGATCAGCAAGATGGTTGGGTGTTCAGGATTGCCCCCAACTTCAATATGCAACTCAATTCCATTGCCCAAAGTTACTTTGGTTTCTTGCATAAATGAAGTATAAGGCGACGCATTGAATTGAAAGGCACTGTTCATGGTATTCGTTCCGAGTTGCATTCTTTTTATAAATAGCGAGTTTGTTGTCCTTTATTTCGAAACAAACTCGTATCTCTGACGTTTAAACTTGTGCAGGAATTAAGTCTGGAACAAGTTTGGTTAAGGTTAAGCGTTGTTTACTTGCTGTCGCACCAAGTAGGACAAAACCTCTTAATGTCCCTTGAGTATCATTTGCTTTTGCAAGCATACCATCATCAAATTCTTCTGTTTCCCAATTTACTTCAATGTCTATAGGCGCAGGTAAAACGGTCAGTGGTGCAGCAGGTGTTTTGACTGCAACAGGCATCGCAGGATAATGCACAGCAGTACTTTGACCGCTCAGTGTTTTTGCCAAAGCGCGCGCTTGTTGCATGATTGGCATCACAAATGGAAGCAAGGTTCCATTGACTTCCGCACAGTCACCAACAGCATAGATATCAGCTTGATTTGTTTCCAATAATGTATTGGTAATGATACCGCGGCTGGTTTGAATACCTGCTGATTTGGCTAAAGCTGTATTGGGTTGTAGGCCAATCGCAGAAAGGACAATATCAGCCACTAAGGTTTTGCCATTGGCAAGCGTGACTTCGTAGTCTTCACCGTTATTAATTTTAGTCACTTTTTCGACAGTGGTCGATAGAGCGAATTTGATGCCAGCTTGTTCTAAGTTCGTTTTAAAGGCATCTGCTACATGATTTGGCAACAAACGACCAAGCGGTTGTGGGGCAAGATCAATCACAGTGATGTCATAGTCACTGTGTAGTAAGTCGTTCGCAAACTCACAACCAATTAGTCCAGCACCAAGAATAACCACACGTTTGTCTTTACGTTTGGCTAAGTTTTCACGAAATATGCGATAGTCGATCAGTGAGTTTACAACATGAATATCTTCACTTCCGTCACCAGAAATGGCTAAACGGATGGGATTCGCGCCCACTGCAAGCACAAGCTTGGAATAGGGCTGAGTAATGGTTTCACCGTTTTTTTCTAAAATGATTTCATGATTTTCGGCATTGATTTCTTTCACCAAAGTTTCCGCTTCAATTCGCATGTTCAGTTGGGTTGCCATTTTTGTGGCATCACCTAAAGCGATTTGTTCTGGTGCTTTTTTGCCTGCAAATGCATTGGATAATGTTGGTTTTGCATAATTCACCGCATCATCTGCGCAGATCATAACGAGTTCTTGTTCAGGGCTCAGTTTACGAAACTCACGAGCAACGGTATAACCAGCCATACCTGATCCGATGATGATGATAGGATGCATTATATTCTCCAACATTTTTTCATTTAAAATAAATTATAGAAAAAAAGACCATGTAGGCATGGTCTTTTTGGCAATCTTAGATTTCAATCATTTCAAAATCAGCTTTTGAAACGCCGCAATCTGGGCAAGTCCAATCATCAGGAATGTCTTCCCATTTAGTCCCTGCTGCAATGCCGTCTTGTGGCCAACCTTCTGCTTCGTCGTAAATCCACCCACAAACGATACATTGATATTTTTTCATGTGACTCTCCAAACTGATAGGTATGCTCAAATTGCCTTTCAGTAAACTATTCCATAATGTCGCTACGATCGCTGCAATACAACAACCATGTGTTGATTGGGAGTTAGATTTTTACGCAGAACGACATTTAAGTAAAGTAAATGCAAGAGTTTAATCATTTATACAGAAAGTGGTATGGCTATTCTAGCTGAAAGTGTTGTTATTTGAGCAATTGCTCTAATTCTCTTGGCAATATAAATGTCTATGTAATTAAAAAATGAGTAAACGTATAAATATAGTATGTATAAAAAACAAACATTCGAAATGGCGATATTATAGATTACAACAATGATAACGGAGAATAACGCATGGAAACTTTGTCTTATAATATAAAAATTTATGCGTCGAGAGAGAAAGTCTGGGAAGTTCTATGGTCGCCTGAAAGTTATCAAGCATGGACAAAATTCTTTTCTTGTGACTCAACCATGAAAACGGATTGGAAAGTGGGTGGCAAAACTTATTTTTATGATGGTGCAGGCAATGGCATGGTATCCACCATTGAAAGTATTGATGAGCCTAAAGAGATTGTGTTTAAACATCTTGGAATGATTCAGGATGGCAAAGAAGACCTTGAAAGTGAGGAGGTGAAGTCGTGGGCAGGCGCTTTGGAAAAATATCTATTATTTGATTTTGATGGTGAGACTCAGCTTCATGTCGAAGTCGATATTCAACCTGAACATGTTGAAATGATGGATAAAGGCTTTGATCAAGGATTGGCGCTAGTTAAACACTTAGCCGAAAAATAAGTTGGGTTTTATGTACTGGCTTATATCGGGATCGTCCTATCTGAAGTATTGAAAATAGCTAAAGATTTGCTTTTTTCGTGATTATAAAGCTGAAATGATACGAAAATGGGTTGTGATCTGCTATTCTATCTGCCTTTATTTTTTACTTAAATCGAGGCAGAGATGACGCAACAAAACGCTCAATCGACTTCTGAACAAATACTTTCCGAAAACGATTTAATCGCACAGCGTCATGCCAAATTAAAGCAAATCCAAGAGACTGCAAAACAGACAGGCAAAAGCCCTTGGCCAAATACCTTTAAACGTGAGCATTATACGGCTGACTTGCAACAACAATTTAAAGATCAAGATAAAGCACAAATCGAAGGTGCTGAAAAAGTTTATGTAAAACTCGCGGGTCGTGTCATGCTCAATCGTGGATCATTTATTGTGATTCAGGATATGACAGGTCGTATTCAGTTGTATGTGGACCGTAAAGGTTTAGCTACAGACGTTTTAGAAACGATTAAAAGTTTAGACTTGGGCGACATTATTGCGGCTGAAGGCTATATTGGTCGTTCGGGTAAAGGTGACTTATATGTCCACCTTGAAGGATTTGAGCTACTTACTAAATCATTACGCCCACTTCCAGATAAATTCCACGGTTTAACGGATACTGAAGCGAAATATCGTAAGCGCTACTTAGATTTGATCGTGAATGAAGAAACACGCAGAACTTTTGAAATTCGCGCTCAAGTGATCGCTGGTATGCGTAACTATTTAATCAATGAGCGTTTTATGGAAGTTGAAACGCCAATGATGCATGTGATTCCAGGTGGTGCATCTGCTAAGCCATTTGTGACTCATCATAATGCTTTAGATATGGAGCTTTATTTGCGTGTTGCGCCAGAGTTATATTTAAAGCGTCTGGTCGTGGGTGGTTTTGAGCGTGTGTTTGAAATTAACCGTAACTTCCGTAATGAAGGTGTTTCGACTCGTCATAATCCAGAATTTACGATGATTGAATTCTATCAAGCCTATGCAGATTATAAAGACTTGATGAGTTTGACTGAAAACATGCTTGAAAAGCTGGCTGTTGATATTTTGGGTTCTACTGATGTGCCTTATGGTGAAGAAGTATATAGCTTCAAAGGTCCATTCAAGAAAATTTCAATGTTTGACGCAATTCTTGAGCATAACCTAGAATTCACACCTGAAAATGTCAATGATCGTGAGTTCTTGGCGAAATTTACCAAAGATGTTTTAAAAGAGCAGGTGAAACCTGGTTTTGGTTTAGGTAAATTACAAACCATCGTATTTGAAGAAACAGTAGAAACCAAACTACGTCAGCCAACATTCATTACTGAATATCCAGCTGAAACGTCACCGCTTGCACGTCGTAATGATGATAATCCACATATCACCGATCGTTTTGAGTTCTTTATTGGTGGTCGTGAGTTGGCCAATGGTTTTTCCGAGTTAAATGACCCAATCGACCAAGCTGAACGTTTCCAAGCACAAGTTGCTGAAAAAGATGCAGGTGATGATGAAGCAATGCATTACGATGCCGACTTTATTGAAGCATTGGAATATGGCTTGCCGCCAACAGCAGGTCAAGGGATTGGAATCGATCGTTTGGTGATGCTCTTTGCGAATGCAGCGAGTATTCGTGACGTTTTATTGTTCCCACATATGCGCCGTAAAGATTAACTTTAAATCAAACAAAAATAGCCACATCTGATTTGTGGCTATTTTTTTATGTGTACTTTTTTACTTATTCTTTGGCCTTTAACTCTTTAGCCAGTTTTTCAGTTTCTTGCATGATTTTAGGTGTTAATTCATTCATTTGCGTATAGCCCAGTTGCATGCTTTTTTGCATGACAATCGGCATTTTATCAATAGTGGATTGTCCTACAGGTGTTTTATAAAATTCTAGCATGCCGTTGATTTCTGCTTGGGTAAATTCTTCAACATAAATTTTAATCATTTCAGGTTCTAACTTTTCCCAAGTAAAATCCCGTTTTACAATGTTTGCAATATTCTGACTATAATTTTCAATGGCTTTCTTTTGTTTAGCACTGATTGCTTGTCCTTGCGTTGCTTGTTCAATGCTTGACGCTGTAAATTTATAGATGTATTCGTTAGATTGATCGATGAGTTGTTCAGATTTCGTGATTTTTAATAACTCTTTTACAGATTCTTTTGATGCTTGTTGCGCAAAAGCAGGCATCGAAATCGTTGCAGCAATAATAAGCGGTGCAATAAGTTTTCTCATTATTTAAGTTCAATCGCATTAAAAAAATAAATGGTACTGAGTGATCTGCTTGACTGTCAATTTTTTATTGCATGTTAAGAAATGTAATTGTTTGGTTTGGTGATTGAAAAGAATCTATAAAAAACCGATGATGTGCTCATAAATAAATTTGAGAACAGCTTAGATATGTTTTTAAAAAAATCGCTTTATGTCGCATTATTTGCTTCTCTTTCTTCTGCATCATTTGCGCAAGGCATTGTGTTAAATGATGAAAATTTACGCACTGACTTGAATTGGTTGAATCAACAAGGTGTTATTCAAATCAGTACTTCAACATGGCCAATGAGTGGTGATGAAATTCAACGTGCATTATCACAGGCCCAAGTGAATAATAAAGCACAACAGAAAGTTGTGGACTCAGTCGTTCATGCATTAGCTGCTGACAATGCAACGGCTAAAGTTGGCTTACATGCTGGAACCGACTTAAAAACTGTGCCGCAAGCTTTTGGTGATCATCAAAAGTCGCAATACCAAGCTGCTTTAGAATTTAATGCTGGCGGTGAAAATTGGGATGCAAAAATCCGAGTCAATGGTGAGAAAGATCCGCTGATTGATGATGGGCATGATGTTAATGTTGAAGGCTCGTATATTGCAGGTAAGCTTTGGAATCAATGGGTGATTGCGGGGCAAATTCCAACCTATTGGGGGCCTGGACATGACGGTAGTTTAATTCGTGGTGATGCCAGTCGTCCTGTGTATGGTGTAACTGTGCAACGTGCCGTGCAAAATGCGTTTGAAACGAAATGGTTGTCTTGGATTGGACCTTGGCAATACCAAGCTTTTGCTGGACAGCTCGATGACTATGAAGCAATTCCAGATGCTAAGTTAATTGGTCTACGTCTCACAGCTCGCCCATTTCCAGCACTGGAAATTGGTGCATCTCGTGCCATTCAATGGGGTGGGGATGGACGTCCTGAAAGTCTGAGTTCATTATGGGATGCGTGGACGGGAACCAAAGATAATGGTGGAACGGGTAAAGCAGATCCATCCAACCAAATCGCAGGATTCGATGCTCGACTGTTCTTACAACCATTATGGAATGTACCGATTAGTTTATATACTCAATTTGTTGGAGAGGATGAAGCGGGCAGTTTACCCGCTAAATATTTGTATCTCGGCGGTGCTGATTTTTCATCGAGCTATAAAAATATGCCATATCAGCTCTATGCAGAATGGGCAGATACTCGGACCAATGGTGAAGTAAAACGAATTTCTTATAATCATCATATTTATAGAGATGGTTACTATCAACATGGTTTTCCGTTAGGTCATGCGATGGGTGGTGATGGGCAAATGTATTCAGTCGGTGGTGATATTCGTTTTGACACCATGAATCGACTAAGTGGACGAGTGCTTTACGCCAAAGTAAATCAGTCCAATTTAGCAATTAATTCAGCTTTTCCACAAGATGATACAATTAAAGGCTTAGATTTGACGTGGACACATTATGTAAAACCAACGATTCCATTAAAAATTAATGGGTGGGTTAGTGATTCTGATGTGAATGGGAATGATGGTGGCATCTCAGTGGGTGTTGAAATTCCATTAGAACGTAATATGTTCCGTTTCTAAATCCAATCCTCTAGAAGAAGCCTATTTGGGCTTCTTTTTTTTATGAATAAAATCATGTGAATCTGAAAATATTTAGCTTGTTTTGTTATTCTTATATATCACAATTTCACATATTGATATGAAAAAACAAGCTAAAGAAGTCAATCTAAATTATTATAATGGATAACCTTTACTAGCTGGTGAATAAGCCACTAGTAAGCATATTGATATCACAAAAAATTGGAGTTGTTATGGCACTCGTTCCTCCACACAGTCTTCCAAGTGGTGGTTTAATACCACTTATAGATTTTATGGGTAACATGGATAAGGAGGGATATGTACATGACTGAAAATAGATTAACGCATCTCAAGCAACTTGAGGCTGAAAGTATTCATATCATTCGTGAAGTGGCTGCTGAATTTGAAAACCCTGTCATGCTTTACTCAATAGGTAAAGACTCAGCGGTGATGTTGCATCTTGCATTAAAAGCATTCTATCCTGCAAAACTTCCATTTCCTCTACTCCACGTAGATACAGGTTGGAAGTTTCAGGACATGATCGCGTTTCGTGACAACATGGCAAAAACACATGGCTTTGATTTAATCGTACATCAAAATGCCGAAGGTCGTGATGCAGGGATTAACCCATTTGATCATGGTAGCTCGAAATATACTGACATCATGAAAACGCAGGGTTTAAAACAAGCCTTGGATAAATACCAGTTCGATGCTGCATTTGGTGGTGCGCGTCGAGATGAAGAAAAATCACGAGCCAAAGAGCGCGTGTATTCTTTCCGTGATACTAAGCATCGTTGGGATCCTAAAAACCAACGTCCAGAGCTTTGGAATCTTTACAACGGTAAAGTTAACAAGGGCGAAAGTATTCGTGTCTTCCCATTGTCGAACTGGACTGAATTAGATATTTGGCAATATATCTATTTGGAAAATATTCAATTGGTTCCTCTTTATTTCTCGGCGGTTCGTCCTGTGGTTGAGCGTAGTGGTACGCTGATCATGGTGGATGATGAGCGTATGCGCTTAAAAGAGGGTGAAGTTCCACAAATGAAATCGGTACGTTTCCGTACGCTAGGCTGTTATCCATTAACGGGTGCAGTGGAGTCTGAAGCGGATAACTTGCCTGAAATTATCCAAGAAATGCTTTTAGCCACAAGCTCAGAGCGTCAGGGTCGTATGATTGACCATGATGAAGCTGGCTCGATGGAAAAGAAAAAGCAGGAAGGTTATTTCTAATAAATTGCCCTTGAGGAGCTTTAATCGTTCCTCACTCATCTTGAATAAAGAGGGGAGAACGTTCCCCCTTTATTAAAAGAGACTAGGTGATTTTAAACCGATTTCAAAAAATGTGGAGTTTTGAGCAATGTCTCATCAATCAGATCTTATTAGCCAAGACATCTTGGGATATTTAAAACAGCATGAACAAAAAGACTTATTACGCTTCTTAACATGCGGTAATGTCGATGATGGTAAAAGTACTTTAATTGGTCGTTTGCTTTATGATTCAAAATTGATTTATGAAGATCAATTGCAAGCAGTTACACGCGACAGTAAGAAAGTCGGTACTACCGGTGATGCACCTGACCTTGCATTACTTGTTGATGGTTTACAAGCAGAGCGTGAACAGGGCATTACCATTGATGTCGCTTACCGTTATTTCTCAACTGAAAAGCGTAAGTTCATCATTGCAGATACACCGGGACATGAGCAATATACCCGTAATATGGCGACAGGTGCGTCTACTGCGGATCTTGCAATTATTCTGATTGACGCGCGTTATGGTGTGCAAACACAAACACGTCGTCATACCTTTATTGCAAGTTTACTCGGTATTAAAAATATCGTAGTTGCCATTAATAAAATGGACTTGGTCGAATTTTCTGCGGTACGTTTCAATGAAATCCAAGTGGAATATGATGCCTTTGTCAGCCAGCTTGGTAATCGTCGTCCTGAGAATATTCAGTTTGTACCAATTTCTGCGCTGAATGGTGATAACGTTGTTAATCCATCTGTAAGCACGCCGTGGTACAAGGGTCAAACCTTGATGAATATTCTTGAATCAGTGGAAATTAAACGCGAATCGAATAAGCAAGAGTTCCGTTTCCCTGTTCAATATGTCAATCGTCCTAATCTGGATTTCCGCGGCTTTGCAGGTACGATTGCACTAGGCGGAATTAACGTTGGTGATGAAATTTTAGCTTTGCCATCAGGTAAAAAATCAACGGTTAAAGAGATCGTGACTTTTGATGGTAATCTTGAGCATGCTTTTGCTGGTCAAGCCGTAACTTTGACTTTAAATGATGAAATTGATATTTCTCGTGGTAATGTTTTAGTACGTGCAGGCGAACAACCCCTGATTTCACGTAGTGTACGTGCATCTGTGGTATGGATGACTGAGCATCCTTTGGTAAAAGGCAAGTTGTATAATCTGAAAGTGGGCACTCAAACTGTTCCTGCAAAAGTAACTGCAATTAATTATCGCGTTAATGTGAACACACTTGAGCATACTCAGGTGGAAGAGCTTGAGTTAAATGCGATTGCGGATGTTGTGGTTGAATTTGATGCGCCAGTAGTATTTGATCAATATCAAGACAGTCGTTACACAGGTTCATTCATCTTTATTGACCGTTTAAGTAATGTAACGGTTGGTGCAGGGATGGTTGAGGCGGCAGTGGAATGGACTGCACATAGCAACCCTGTCACTGCGGAAGATCGTGCTGCGCGTTTGGGTCAAAAACCTGCGGTGATTGGTGTTTCTGCACAGTTGATCGAAAAAGCGCATGCTTTAGAGAGCGTATTGATTCAACAAGGTGTAGTTGCAATTGCCAAAGCCAATTTAACCGTTGAGCAAATCAATTTGTTACGTGAAACGGGTGTGGTTGTTGTGACCACAACAGTTGAAGGTACAGACACTGATATTACGGCCGAGACTGTGGACGAAGCTGCTGAACAAGTGGTGGAATTGGTTCGTCTGTAATTGATGAGATTGGTTTTAAGAAGACCCGCGAAAGCGGGTTTCTTTTGTATGGCGGCCATCTAAAATAGTAAAGAATAAATACCCAAATATAATAACAACAGTCCTTATGCAATTTTAATTTTTATCCTACTTTGATATCGCTTTTATGCGACAATAGTCCTTTATATTTTTGTCCAAGGACTCCCATGATTGAACGCTCTCCTGAATCTTTAAGCGATATCGAAATTTTAGACATTTTACAGTCTATGAAAAAAGATGAGCTTGATGTTGAAGCCAAAGAGATGATCGTTCATGGTGGTAAAGCGGGCCGTCAAGAAGCACATAAACAAGCTTTAGTGGCGTTGAACACAAGTTTTGAAGAAAAATTTGTTGAAGCGGTGACATTAGCGTTGGGTTTAAATGCTGGTCAGGCAAAAAAAATCCGTTATAAAAAGGATCGTATCCGTATTTTAAAAGTACGTGGTATTGATTATCTTGCGATTGATGGCGCAGAAACGGCACAGGTTCTATCTCAAGTTGCCCAAGCAATTAGTCGTGAAGATGCGATTGTCACTGAAGGTCTACACAATATTTTTCCATTTTGGAAGGAAGGTTGGCCGATGGTTCAGTTTGACAATGCCTACAAAATTTTAGCTGAAGATATCTCGATTCATTATCAAGCAACACTTGATGCGTTAATTTCACTATATGGTGGTAATTAAAATATAGTAAACGCCTTGTCGTGCTTGAATCCTCTCATTGAAAGTAACAAGGATTGTTTATTTTATGCGCTTAGCTACGAAGATTCCGCCAGAGGCTTTACAGGTATTACGAGAAGGTAAATTGATTGATGCGATTAAGATTACCCGTGAGAAAACGGGTTTAGGCTTAAAAGAATCGAAAGATTTAGTGGACCAATATTTGCAAGATCATCCACAAGAACAGGCGCGTATCCAAGAGCAATTGGCCCAGCGTAGTCGAAGTGGCATCAAAATTTTTGTTTTGATCTTCTTTATTTTGCTCGTCTTCATTTGGTTGGTTATGAAATAGAACAAAGCCCAGTCAATGGGCTTTGTAATTCAATGCAATATTAGTCTTCTTGAATTGAAAAGGACTCGCTTTCTTGGCTCGATAGAATTTGAGTCACCAGTAACTGATCAATTTTATAGTGATCAATGTCGACGACCTCAAATTTGAAACCAGCATATTCTACAGCATCGGCTGGGCGAGGAATCTTGCGTAAGCGATACATGATAAAGCCTGCAATCGTTTCGTAGTTTTCATTTTCAGGGAATTCTTCAATTTCTAAGACGTGCTTTACATCTTCAATCGGGGTACTACCATCAATTAACCATGAATGATTATCACGCTTAATAATTTGTAGGTCTTCTTCCAGTGGTGTAACCCAATCTCCCATCACCGTAATCATAATATCGCTCAATGTAATGACACCGACTACAAATGCATATTCATTGATGACAACTGCAAATTTTTCTTTGGTTGAGCGAAATCGATCCAGTACCTCGGATAGGGTTAGGGTATCTGGAAGCATGAGAACCGTACGAATCGTGGATTCATTCAGTTGTAGCAAGGATTGATTATTTAAAATACGGACTAAAATGTCTTTGGTATCGACATAGCCAATGACTTGATCAATATGTTCATTGCAGACCAAAAACTTTGAATAAGGATATTCTGCTAATTTCTGGCGAATACTACTTTCATTTTCTTTCAGCGTAAAATAAACCACATTTTCACGAGTCGTCATACTCGATGGAACAGTACGTTCTTCTAGTTCGAATACATTCTCAATGAAATGATGCTCTTGTTTTTGTAAAACACCCGCTTGGGCGCCAGCATCCATCACCGCGGAAATATCATCAAAGGTAATATTATCATCTCGAACGGTATTTACTTTAAAGAGGCGGAATAACAAGTTTGCGATGGCATTGATACCCCAAGCCAAGGGTTTGCAAACTTTAATGAAAACCTGAATTGGTTCAATGACGCTAATGGCAATTTTTTCTGGCGCGATCATTGCCAAACGTTTTGGCATCAAATCAGCAAATAAAATAAAGAGGGATGTAACGAAGGTAAAGGACAATACGAAACCAATGTTTTCTAACCATGGCCCTGTATAAAACCGACTAATCAGGTCGATGAAATGGGGGCGAAACGCGGCTTCACCTAGAATACCACCTAAAATAGCAACAGCATTTAGCCCTATTTGTGAGGCAGCAAAGAAATCAGCAGACTGTTCCTGTAGGTCTAGCACCTTTTGAGCGCGGTGTTCTCCAGCTTCAGCGAGAATCTTAAGTTTAACTTTACGAGCACCTGCAAGCGCGATTTCAGTGAGTGATAGAAAACCTGCCGCAACAATCAGCATAGCAATGATAATGATATTTTGTACGAGACTCACACGTCACCTGGATTTTGGAATCATTATTATCATAATGTTTTAACATAAAAAAGACGCTGAGTTAATCCTTAGATTAACTCAACACTGCTCATCATTTTAAAGTGACAAGCGTATTTTAGTATTGTGAAAACTGTGAGTTGTTTAATAAAAATTCACGGTTTTCTTCTTCGATCATTTGGCGTGCGACAAATAAAATCAGTTGTCTTAACCAACGGTGCGCTGGATGATGATGCAGTAAAGGACACCATGCCATTTTAAGTTCAAATTCTGGAATATAAAAAGGAGGATCTTTTATGACCAGTCTTTGATTTTGTGTTTGTAGTTGCGCCATCCGTGTTGGGAGTGTTGCGATCAAATCGACATTTTGTGCCAAAAGTGCAGGCATTTGATAATGTCGGGTAAAGACGGAAATCTTACGACGTTGACCGATACGTTCTAATGCTTGATCAATCCAACCTAAACCTGCTTGTTTGTCTGGGTTTACACCAAAACCAACCCCCATCCCAGTCTTGGATACCCAAATATGTTGAGCATCTAAATAACTTTTGAGATTAAGGTGAGTAACGGCAGGATGTTTGTCATTTAAAATACAGCTAAAACTATCACGCCAGACTAATACTTGGTGAAAGCTTTGAGGAATTTCATTGAAACGGTTAATGGCTAAATCGACTTTACCTTGTTCCATGTCTCGATATGACACATCACTTGGGGTTAAAAAATCGAGTACAACATTTGGTGCTTCTGAACGCAATGCTTTCACTAAGCGAGGAACTAAAGTTGCCTCAGCATAATCCGATGTCATAATGCGAAACACGCGAGTACTGGTATACGGTCGGAACTCAGTACGTGGTTCAAGAATCATCGAAAGGTCTGATAATGCATCACGAATACGAGGTTGTAATTCTAAAGCACGTTCAGTAGGGGTCATACCTTCTGATGAGCGAATCAGCAGAGGATCATTAAATAAATTACGTAAACGACGTAAAATATTACTCATCGCTGGTTGGGTAACACCGAGTTGTTCCGCAGCACGTGTGACATTTTTTTCACGAAGAAGTACATCAAGATATATTAATAAATTGAGATCGACCCGTTCCAGATTCATAAAAAAAATACCGAAAATAAAATCTTTAAATTGTGCTTGATTATGACATATTTAAAGCAGTTTGCGTAACTTAATACGATATAAAAACAATTGCGCAGCATAGAATGATTTAGCTTACTGTAAGCATAATTCTCTATTGTATAAACATTCAATTCACTGCGTATTTGAGTGAAAATAATAAAAAAAGACCAACAGCAACACCACTCAAATCATCTTTGGAGGAGACTTTTGATGATCTTAATAGGGGAAATATTTTGTTTTGCTATACCATAGATATATCATAGATAGAGTTTTGGTTTGAAAATCCATATTTAAAACAATATGTTAAACTTGATATATGTTATTTTGAATAGGTCCATACTCATGTATTTTTTAAAAAAATACTGAAGATTAACCTAGAATATTGGATAAATTTGTTTGCAAAGACTAAGCTGTCAAACATGTTGATGAAGTGCTTGAAATCTAGACTGCAAAAAAGCATGATTTTTAGCCATCATTCGATGCCAATCCTCAAAGGAATATATCATGACTACATATCAAACAGCGATTGATGCAATCCGCGAACTAAAAGCAAAATTCGGTGACACTTGGCGCGATATTAGCCCAGAAGATGCTGCACGTATGCAATTGCAAAACCAATTCAAAACAGGTTTAGATATTGCTAAATATACGGCTGCTATTATGCGTCGTGATATGGCTGAATATGATGCTGACTCTAGCAAATATACTCAATCTTTAGGTTGCTGGCACGGTTTTATCGCGCAACAAAAAATGATTGCGAACAAAAAATACTTCGGTACAACTGAACGTCGTTATATCTACCTTTCTGGTTGGATGGTTGCTGCACTTCGTTCAGAATTTGGTCCACTTCCTGACCAATCTATGCACGAAAAAACTTCAGTTGCTGCGTTGATTGGAGAAATCTACACATTCTTACGTCAAGCTGATGCGAAAGAATTAAACGATTTGTTCCGTGCGCTTAAAAAAGCAAACGAAGCTGGTGATACGGCTAAAGCTGCTGAAATCACTGCTCAAATCGATGGTTTCCAAACTCACGTTGTGCCAATTATTGCGGACATCGATGCTGGTTTCGGTAACGAAGAAGCAACTTACTTGCTTGCTAAGAAAATGATCGAAGCGGGTGCTTGTGCACTTCAAATCGAAAACCAAGTTTCTGATGCGAAACAATGTGGTCACCAAGCTGGTAAAGTAACAGTTCCACATGAAGACTTCATTGCTAAGATCCATGCATTACGTTATGCATTCTTAGAAATGGGTCTTGATGACGGTATCATCGTTGCTCGTACTGACTCTGAAGGCGCTGACTTAACTCAAAAAATCCCAGTGGTTAAAGAGCCAGGTGACATCGCTTCTCAGTACATTAGCTACTTAGAAACGTCTGAAATTGATATTGCTGATGCTCAAGAAGATGAAATCTTGATCAAACGTAATGGTAAATTACACCGTCCTAAGCGTTTAGCTTCTGGTTTATATCAGTTCCGTGCTGACACTCAAATTGACCGTGTTGTACTTGACTGTGTATCTAGCCTTCAAAATGGTGCTGACCTTCTTTGGATCGAAACTGCGACTCCAAACGTTGACGAAATCGCTCACATGGTTAACCGTGTACGTGAAACTGTTCCAAATGCGAAGCTTGTTTATAACAACAGCCCATCATTCAACTGGACTTTAAACTTCCGTCAACAAGCTTACGATCGTTGGGTTGCTGAAGGTAAAGACGTTTCTGCTTACGACCGTGCTAAATTAATGAGCGCTGAGTACGATGCAACTGAATTAGCTGCTGATGCTGATGCAAAAATCCGTACTTTCCAAGCAGATGCTTCTCGTGAAGCGGGCGTGTTCCATCACTTGATTACACTTCCGACTTACCACACTGCTGCGCTTTCTACTCATGAGCTTGCACAAGGTTACTTCGGTTCTGAAGGTATGTTGGCTTATGTTGCTGGCGTACAACGTAAAGAAATCCGTGGTGGTATCGCATGTGTTAAACACCAAGCAATGGCTGGTTCTGACATCGGTGATGACCATAAAGAAATCTTCGCTGGCGACAATGCTTTGAAAGCTGGTGATGATTCTAAAAACACAATGAACCAATTCGGTGGCTAAGCCCTGATTTGATTCAAAAAAAACCCTGCTGATAAAGCAGGGTTTTTATATTGTGAGTATCAGTGGTAGATAAAATTATTCAGCTTCTTTCTTCAGTTGATATTGATCAGCTAATACACCTGTGATTTCATTGCCTTCCAAATCAAGTGCTTTTAAATAGCCTTCAGCGACAAAGTATTTGCGATTATCACCAGCTTGGTCTAATTGAATGATGGAGGTGTTGTGGTTATCAAACTGGAAAGTACCTTTACTCTCAAAAGATTTACCATCACCTTTACTCTCAAAAGATTTACCATCACCTTTACCGAGATAGGTTTCTTCTAACTCAAAAGTTTTATCTGAATTCAGCTCTAGTTTTGTTTCAATACCTTCACAATCAGCGCAAGGTAATATCCCTTTATAGCTACCATTCCAATCTAAAGAGTTTTCTGCTGTATGTTCACTATCAATGGCTGACTCGGAGGTTACTTCTGCTGTGGTTGCTGGAGGTATTTGCTGTTCTGTTTTTGGGGTTTCAGCTTTGTTACATGCCACTAAAAAAATAGATGTTAAAGAAATGACAATCAGTGATTTTTTCATCTTAGATACAACTTTGTGAAAATATTGGTATCCAAGTTATGAAATCTTAAGGAGAAATGATAGTAGGGGAGTGTAAGTATTATTTAATCTTTGGTAAAGCAAGACGACTGAGATAAAAATCGAAAGATATTAAATATATAATAAAATAGGCACTTATCGAAAGATAAGTGCCTATTTTTTGAATCTGGAGCGGGAAAGGAGACTCGAACTCCCGACCCCAACCTTGGCAAGGTTATGCTCTACCAACTGAGCTATTCCCGCAATATGGACGCATTATAGAGCGTTTAATAAAACTGTCAACTCTCTATGTTACTGATTGGTTGTTTTTTGACTAAGTTAGTCGGCACGTCGCCAAATGGTTCCTTGGCGGCTATCTTCAAGTACCACACCTTGATCGAGTAAAGACTGACGAATTGCATCTGCTTTGACGAAGTCTTTGGCTTTTTTTGCATCCACACGTTGTTGAATGAAATCTTCAATGTCGGTATCAGATAAAGAAAGGGCTTCTTGACCAATATCAGATTTTAAAAATTCATCTACATCGTGTTGAACTAAAGCCAAAATATTGGTTAAGTTTCGTAGTGTTGAGTATAGAACGGTCGCTTGTTCAGCGTGTTGTTCTTTGACAGCACGATTTAACTCTTTATTCAGCTCAAATAAGACCGCCATTGCTTCAGCAGTATTAAAGTCATCTCGCATTGCGCTGTTAAAGCGTTCAACAAAATTTGGCTCTAATGTTTCAACTGTTTTTTGTCCATAGACTTGTTGATAGGCTTTAAAAGAATGATAAAAACGGCTAAGTGCTGTTTTTGCTTCTTTTAATGCAACATCGGAAAAGTTGACTGGACTGCGATAATGTGATGACACGATGAAGTAGCGAATGACTTCGGGGTGGAATTTTTCCATCACATCACGAATAGTAAAGAAGTTGCCTAAAGACTTAGACATTTTTTCACCATCAACATTGATGAAACCGACATGCATCCAGTAATTCACATACTGTTCACCTGTTGATGCTTCACTTTGCGCGATTTCATTTTCATGGTGAGGGAACATTAAATCTGAACCGCCACCGTGAATATCAAAGTGATTGCCTAAGCAGCAGGTAGACATAGCAGAACATTCAATATGCCAACCTGGACGGCCATTGCCCCAAGGTGAAGCCCATGCAGGTTCATTTGCTTTGGCATGTTTCCAAAGGACAAAATCAAAAGGATGTTTCTTATCAACTTCGACATCAACACGTTCGGAAGCACCTGCTTGCATATCATCCAGTTTGCGACCTGATAAGCGACCATATTTATTAAATTTGGTCACTTCGAAATAAACATCGCCATTCGCAGCAGGATAAGCTGCGCCATTGTCCACTAAAGTACTGATCATATTTTGCATTTGATCAATATATTCAGTTGCTTTTGGTGCTTCATCAGGCGCGATACAACCTAGATTTGCGGCATCTTGATTCATTGCATCAATAAATCGAGCGGTGAGAGCTTGAATACTTTCACCGTTTTCATTGGCACGTGCAATGATCTTGTCATCAATATCGGTAATGTTGCGAATGTAGCGAACTTTCCAACCTTGGCTACGTAAGAAGCGAATAATGTAGTCGAATGCAACCATAACGCGAGCATGTCCAATATGACAGTAATCGTATACGGTCATACCACAGACATAGATATCGATTTGACCTTCTTGACGTGGGACAAATTCAACTTTTTTACGTTGCTCAGAGTTATATAGAACAAAAGGTTGCATAAGGGTTTTCAAACACTCTACAAAATTAGCGTTACATCATAACGTATGCGCTTTATTTCATAAAGTTATCAGGAGAAAAAAGATGAGGGGGGAAATATTTTTATTATGGTTGATTTTGGGTTGTTCTATCTCTCTTCATCATCCTTGAAAACTTATACATTTAGAAACGTGTATAATTCATAGTTATGCTAGAATCTGCCGTATTCTTTTGATTAAAATCATCTACTATCAAGTAGATTGAGCATTATTTTGAGTCAAACTCACATGTCACAAGTCATAAATTTCCAAAAAAGCGCATTAGAAACCTTGCGTATTGAACAACAAGCCATAGAAGTGCTTGCCACACAAATTGATGAACGCTTTGATCGTGCATGTGAAATCTTATTGCAGTGCAAAGGTCGTGTCGTGATCACGGGTATGGGCAAATCGGGTCATATTGGTCGTAAAATGGCGGCGACTTTTGCTTCAACAGGAACGCCATCATTCTTTATGCATCCTGGTGAAGCAGGGCATGGCGACTTAGGTATGTTGGTGCGTGGAGATGTCCTGATTGCGATTTCAAACTCTGGAAAGAGTGATGAAATTATGATGTTGATGCCTTTGATCAAGCATTTGGAAGTACCTTTGATTACGATTAGTCGTGATGATAAAGGTCCAATGCCACAAAATGCAGATATTCCGCTAACGCTAGGTTTGGCGGATGAAGCATGTCCTTTGGGTTTAGCACCGACATCCAGTACCACTGCAACACTTGTGTTAGGTGATACTTTAGCGGTTGCCTTATTGGAAGCGCGTGGATTTACTGCAGATGATTTTGCGCGTTCGCATCCAGCAGGGGCGTTAGGCAAACGTTTACTTTTGCATGTGAGGCATTTGATGCATACAGGTGCAGAATTACCCAAAGTTCATCCTGATACACTAATGAATAAGGTGCTATATGAAATTTCTGATAAACGCTTAGGTTTGACCACTGTTGTGGATGATCAAGATACTTTATTAGGGATTTTTACCGACGGTGACTTACGTCGCATGATCGATCGACAACAGGGTTTTGATGTGAATGCCGCAGT
This sequence comes from Acinetobacter sp. NIPH 2699, assembly GCF_022549355.1. Classification (GTDB taxonomy): domain Bacteria; phylum Pseudomonadota; class Gammaproteobacteria; order Pseudomonadales; family Moraxellaceae; genus Acinetobacter. The sequence continues at coordinate 50,387 of NZ_JAKZGL010000004.1, read as the reverse complement.
ATCAGCCGTGATGACGGAAAATCCGATGACGATTTCTCAAGAAGCTCGAGCAGTGGAAGCATTGGAAAAAATGCATGAGAAAAAAATTAATCAATTCGTTGTTGTTGATGATGCTAAAAAAGTAATTGGTGTTATTAGTATGCACGATCTTATTGAAGCTGGAGTAAATTAAGCCATGGCATCTTATGCTTTACAAGAACAAGCACGTCATTTACAAGCACTCGTGCTTGATGTGGATGGGATTTTAAGCGATGGCTTTGTAACCTTAACCAATTCAGGTGATGAAATTAAATCATTTGATATTCGCGATGGTTTAGGGATGAAATTGGTTCAAAAAGCTGGCATGAAAGTGATTATTATCACGGGTCGTAAAAGTCATATTGTTGAAAAACGTATGTCAGATTTAGGTGTGGATTTGGTTTTTCAAGGGCGTGAAGATAAAGGGGCGGCCTTGCGTGAAGCCTGTGCACAGTTCAACATCTTACCTGAAGACTGTTTATATATGGGTGATGATTGGCCTGATTTATCTGCATTTGCAATTGCAGGGATGAGTATTACAGTTCCTAATGGGCATGAAGAAGTACGTCGACGTGCCGACTTGGTTACTCAAGCAATGGGTGGTCGTGGTGCTGTAAGAGAGGTCTGTGACATGTTGTTGATGGCAAAAGGTGTTTACCAAGAGCTGCTTGAAAAATATCTTGCTGTGCCACATTAATATACATATAGAGTTGATTTGCTCAAAGGTTAGGTAACCCTGTTTATGGATACCAAAGTTTTATATATTGTTGCTATTGTGGTCGCCTCAGTCAGTGGTGGTTATTACTATTATAGCGGCAAGGCAAAAAAGTTGGATGTGGACTCAGCGAAGAATATGACGTATTCAGCGCACGGTGTTCATTTAACACAAACAGATGAACAGGGTAATTTGTACATTCGGGCTGAAGTAAAACAACTACAGCAAGACATGCAACAAAAAACCTCACAGCTTGATCAGTTGAATGCTGTTATGTACAGACAGGGAAAAGCTGATGCGACTTTTTCAGCCCAACATGCAAATGGTTATGATGAAAATCGTAAGATTGTATTGTCTGGAAACGTTGTCGTCACAAACTTATCTGATCAGGGTAACATGGAGTTTCATACAGATGAAATCACGGGTTATCCAAAAACAAGAGAACTAGAAACCCAACATCCAGTCACAGTTCAATCCCCAACAACTGAGTTTATGAGTCAGGGGCTAAAAGCAAATTTGAATGATGGTCAATATGAATTTTATAAAGTTCGAGGAAAGTATGCGCCAAGCTCTTAATTCTAAATATCATTTTACTTTCTTAAAACAGTTTACCTGTATTGCTGTGGCCGCTTTCGTTTCTGGTTCAAGCTTTGCTTTACCATCTGATCGTAATCAACAACTTTCTTTAGTTGCTGATCGTGCTACCTATAATGATAGAACGGGTATCACAACTTATACGGGAAATGTTGTGATTGAACAGGGAACGATGAAGCTTCAGGCTGATTCAATTATTGCGACCTTAAATAGTAAAAAAGAGATTCAGACCATTACTGCGAAAGGTCAACTGGCGAAATTTCAGCAGCAAATTGATACGAATAAAGGTTTAGCGCGCGGTGAAGCGCAACAGATTGTCTATAATGCGGATACGGGTATCCTTACTTTATCTGGAAAGGCTTATCTTTATCAGAATGGCTCCAGTATCCGTGGTGATAGCTTGAAATATAGTATGAATAAAGGGGATGTTGAGGCTCAAGGTTCTTCAACTAATCGCGTGCAGATTATTATTCCACCATCAAGTTCAAAAAGTTTTCCAGGGGCGCGTGATTAATGGAACAATCGGTGCAGCAACCGCAAACTTTATGCATTAAGCATTTGGCGAAAAACTATAGCAAACGTTGGGTCGTAAAAGATGTGTCTTTTACTATGCAAAGTGGGCAAATCGTTGGGTTACTCGGACCCAATGGTGCTGGGAAAACCACCAGTTTTTACATGGTGGTTGGCTTAGTTCAGATGGATAAAGGCGAAATTCATTTAGATGACCTAGATTTATCTGATCTTGCGATGCATGAGCGTGCTCGTAAAGGCATCGGCTATTTACCGCAGGAAGCCTCAATCTTTAGAAAGCTGACCATTGCCGACAACATTATGGCTATTTTGGAAACGCGTAAAGATTTAAACAAGCAACAACGCCAGCAACGTTTGAATGAATTATTAAATGATTTTAAAATTAATCATATTAAAGATTCATTGGGTATGAGTGTTTCTGGTGGTGAGCGTCGTCGAGCTGAAATTGCACGTGCTCTAGCCGCAGATCCGAAGTTTATGTTATTGGATGAACCTTTTGCGGGTGTCGATCCTATTTCTGTCGGGGATATTAAGGACATTATTCAGACACTAAAAGATCGAGGAATTGGTGTTTTGATTACAGATCATAATGTACGAGAAACCTTGGCCATTTGTGAAAAGGCGTACATTGTTAGTGAGGGTGCTGTGATTGCTGAAGGCACGCCGCAAGAAATCCTTGATAATGAGCAAGTGCGTAAAGTTTATTTAGGCGATGATTTTGTGGTGTAGCTAAGATCATTTGAGCTTTGAAAAAGGACCTTTAGGGTTCTTTTTTATGGAAGCAGCAATAGCAATACTACGAGAAATTTGAATTTGAATCTAATAAGGCATTATTTTCTTTTATTATACTGATAAATAAACGGTTTTAGGTCCGGTGGTGGGTATTCTATCTCAGGGTTATAATAAAAAAAGTGTGAACTAATTTACAAAAAACAAACACTTATCAGTCGATAAATTGGCATTTGAAACGTGGTGTTTTCTACAAAAATAAGAGTAGAATGAAGACGCTTTGAACGATAATTACATGACAAGAATATGAGCATTAATAAATATATAGTAGATATAGATGAGGGATCACGTAAGACATGTATGGATCTAAAGTGGCTATTTTGTATAGCAACTTTATCTGTACCAGTTACACATGCCTCAACGCCAAGTGAACAGTATCATTCCCTCAAGAATAATTTGTCTCAGCTATTTACACCTAAAAGTAATGATGAATTTAAAATCGCAAGTATGCAGAAGTTGAGTAATTTTTCTACTCACTCATCGCCTACTGAATTACCTGTCGTTGGATCTGGTCGCCCCATGGATGTTGTTCCTGCTGCGGTATGGGAGAACCAAAACAAAACCTTAAAAGATGCTATACAAATTGCAGTTCAGCGCAATCCTGAAATTTCACAAACGCTCGCAACTCTGGCGGCACAGAATGCCAATATCGATGTAGCAAAATCGGGGTTTTATCCGCAACTTTCAGGGGGAGTGAATACAGGCGATTTGACTAGAAAAGGAGAGAGAGGGCGACAAATATTAGCTTTAAATGCCTCTCAAATGCTGTATGACTTTGGCAAAGTGAGGTCTGGCGTTAGCACTGAACAAGCAAAATTAGTGATAGAACAAGCGAATGTTTTAGTCAAAATTGATGATATCTCTTTAGATGTTACACAAACGATTATTAATATTCAGCGTTATCAAAAGCTCATAAGAATTGCCAATCAGCAGATTGCTGGGGTGAAACGTATTCAGGAAATAGCGAATTTAAGAGCAAATGCAGGGATCAGTAGCCAAGCAGATCCTGTACAGGCGCAATCATATTTGCAATCGGCCCAATCAGCGATGATCGCACAACAATCATTACTCAGTCAGTTTCAGCAACATCTTTACACCTTATTGGGTTTTGATGCTCGTAATGTTCAATGGGCGATTACTGATGATTTTATTAAACAATCTGATTTATATGTAGAGCCACAGTTTAATACGATTCCTCAAATGATTGCAGCGCAGGCTGGAATTGAGGTTGCACGGAGTCAAAAAATACAGACCAAAGTCAGTAATTATCCGACCTTGTCTGTTAAAGGCGAATTAAGCCAAGCATTACATGGGCGTAATCCAAATAATGATAAAAATGGCGGGTTTGATAGTGCGATTATGTTGGAAGCAAGCAGTCAATTATATCAAGGAGGCGCAACGTCTTCGAGAATTAGAGCCGCGAGTTTTGCAGAAGAGGCTGCAAAAGCACAGGTAAATACCGTTTATTTAAAAGTGCTGGATCAGATCAGAACCAGTCGAGAACAAATTGAAAATAAGCAACGTCAAATGCAAGTGTTAGCAGGACAACAAGCAACCACTGTACGGACACGCGAGCTTTATCAGGAACAATATAAATTGGGAACACGTACACTGGTCGATTTACTCAATGCTGAACAAGCCATTCATAGTGCAAATTCAGAAGTAGAAATGGCACGTTATGATATTTACAGTAGTATTGCTCAATATATTGCAGCCACAGGCCGTTCTCGCCAAGCCTATGACCTGAATAATATAAAAATTCAAGGGTTTGAGGTGCAACCATGATGACAAAAATAGATTACCAACCTTGGTTACAGGCAATATTAACGATTGCAAAGCATTATCGGATTGAGCCTTCGGAAGAGCGAGTTCGCTTACAGTTAGATTGGAATCAAAATCAGAATCTTGATGAGGTTTTGACGTTGATCAGTCGGCAAATTGGTCTCACTTTACGCAGAGTAAAATTCAGCAATGATGTCATTAATCCTTGGCGCTTACCTATATTGGTTGAACTGGCAGATGGCCAAGTCGGGGTCATTGATAAAGCGGATGGGGCTGGACATGTCAGTATTCAACTCAGTGGCGATCAGGGTTTATCACAAAAGTTCGCAGTAGGCGCGTTAAAACACATTGTCAAAAATGTGTATATCTTACGTCCAGAGCAATCAGTTCCTGATGCACGTATTGATGAATATATTAAACCCTATAAACCAAGCTGGTTTTGGTCAATAGTTTTAACTGATTGGAAGCGCTATATCGATATTATGTTTGCATCTTTGATTGCAAATGTTCTGGCATTGGCAACCATCGTTTTCTCAATGCAAGTCTATGACCGCGTTGTTCCCTCACAGTCCATACCAACACTTTGGGTACTGGCTGGTGGTGTACTGATTGCGGCAATCTTTGAGTTTGTTTTACGTATTTCACGTGTTTATATTTCTGACATTATTGGAAAGCGTGCAGATCTACGTATTTCTGATCGCGTGTTTGGTCATGCATTAAGAATAAAAAATAGTGAGCGTTCGAAATCGACGGGAACATTTATATCTCAAATTCGTGAGTTAGAAGGGGTGCGAGAACTTGTTACTTCGACCACGATGGGTGCAATTGCCGATCTACCATTCTTCTTTTTATTCCTGTTTATTTTCGCAATTATTGGCGGAAACTTATTTTGGGTTATGCTGTTGATCGTCCCTTTAATGATTTTGCCAGCAATATTGGTACAGAAAAAACTGGCTCAACTCGCACAAGAGGGTATGCGTGAATCCTCCATTCGTAATGCGATTTTGGTTGAAGCAGTACAAGGGATTGAAGATATTAAGTTACTCCGCGCAGAATCTCGTTTCCAAAATCAATGGAATCATATGAATGAGATTTCTGCTGATATTAGTATGCAACAACGTAAAATTGTGGGTGTACTGACAGCTTGGACGCAGAAGTTACAAGGACTCACCTACGCTATTGTGGTGTTGGTGGGATGTTTTGCTGTGATGGAAGGTGAAATGACCACGGGTGCGCTGGTTGCTTGTTCAATTTTATCATCACGTATGTTGGCGCCAATATCACAAATTACAGGCATACTTGGTCGTTTCCAGCAAGCAAAAGTGGCGAAGAAAAGTTTAGATGAATTGATGCAGCGTCCAGTTGATCAAGCTGACCATGCACATCTGGTACATAAAGAAGTATTACATGGCGATTATGAGCTAAAAAATGTGGTATTTCAGTATGGTGAAGATGATCCTCGACCAAGCTTGGCGATTCAAAAATTAAAGATTCGGGCAGGCGAGCGAATTGCCATTCTGGGGCGAAATGGGGCTGGTAAATCAACATTATTGCAAATTCTCTCTGCAATGCAGACTCCAAATTCAGGTTCGGTACATTTGGATGATTTAGATATTAGTTTGATTGATCCTGCTGATGTCCGTCGTGACATGGGATTATTAAACCAAAATGCCTATCTTTTCTACGGAACTATTCGTGAGAATTTGACTCTAGGTGCGCCCTTGGCACGTGATGAAGATATTCTAAAAGCTTTAAAAGTGACGGGTGCATTGGGTTTCATCCATGAAAAGAAAGAGGGATTGGACCATTTGGTTTTAGAGGGGGGAGTAGGTTTCTCTGGGGGGCAACGACAGGCCTTGTTACTCGCACGGTTATTGATTCGTGAGCCGAATATTTTACTGCTTGATGAACCAACCGCTGCTATTGATGATGTCGCAGAAAAACAATTGATAGATCATTTAAAGGGGTGGCTGGGCTATCGTACTTTAATCGTCGCCACTCATCGCCGAGCAGTGCTGGAATTGGTTGATCGTATTATTGTGATGAATGATGGCAAAATCGTCATGGATGGACCTGCTGATACCGTCTTGCAACAATCAGCGGCAAAACAAAAAATAGTTTAATAAAATAAGAGGATAGTTCATGAGTGAGCAAGAACAAAGCAGCAGTCGTCCCATGAATGTGAGTTATAAGGAACCGAAGTTGCCAGGTTCGTCGCTTGTTGTTTGGTTGATCGGTATTGGTTTAGTGATACTGCTCATTTGGGCATGGATGTTTAGTTTAGAGGAAGTTTCTACTGGTACAGGTAAAGTGGTTCCATCTTCAAAAGAACAGACGATTCAATCACTAGAAGGGGGGATTCTAACTAAACTCGAGGTTAGGGAAGGTGATATTGTTGAAAAAGGACAGATTTTAGCTCAGCTTGATCCGACACGTCTCGCTTCAAATGTGGGTGAATCACAATCTTTACTGAGTTCTGCACAGGCAACGGCAGCGCGTTTACGTGCCGAAGTCAGTAATACAGCTTTGGTTTTTCCAGAAGAGGTTTTGAAAGAACCTAAACTGGTAAAAGAAGAAACAGCACTTTATTATTCACGACGTATGAATTTAGAGGAGGCTGTTTCAGGTAATCAACAAGCACTTAAATTGGTACAACAAGAATTGGCCATGACAGCACCGTTGGTTGCAAAAGGTGCAGCCAGTGAAGTCGAAGTCTTGCGTTTAAAACGCGAAGCGAATGATTTACAAAATAGAATCAATGATATTCGTAATCAGTACTATGTAAAAGCGCGTGAGGAATTATCAAAAGCCAATACCGATATCCAAACTCAACTACAAGTGGTCAAAGGAAGAAGCGATAGCTTACAACGTGCGGTATTTAGAGCGCCTGTTAGAGGTGTGGTGAAAGAAATTGATGTGACGACTGAAGGGGGAGTTATTCCTCAAAATGGCAAGTTGATGACGATTGTGCCTTTGGAAGATAAACTCTTAATTGAGGCACGTATTTCTCCACGTGACATTGCATTTATTCATCCCAATCAAGAGGCTTTGGTTAAAATCACAGCTTATGATTATGCGGTATATGGTGGCTTGGAAGGTAAAGTCACCACGATTTCACCTGATACCATTCGTGATGAAGTAAAACAAGATCAATTTTACTATCGTGTTTATATTCGAACTGATTCCGATCGACTTTATAACAAAGCGGGTACGGCATTCGATATTACTCCGGGTATGGTTGCAACTGTAGATATCCGTACGGGACAAAAAACCATTATGGATTATTTACTTAAACCATTTAATAAAGCCAAAGAAGCATTACGCGAACGATAGTTCCTGCTGATTTGAAACCTTTATAGTCGGGTGTGATGGTGATTGATCATCGCACCCATTTTTTATAATGGAATGCTGATCATCCTCCCCTACATCACCCCATAAAATTGTTATAATCATTTTTTAAAGTTTGTATTTATGTTTTATGCCATTCACCATTGCCAGTTCGGTAACTTTTGAAGAAGACATTAAAAAAAGTCGTTTCCAAGCGATTGCTGCGATTGTTGAAAATGAACAGCAAGTTAAAAGCTTCTTAGAAGAGATGAAAGATCCATCAACGACCCATCAATGTTGGGCATGGAAGATTGGGCATCATGTTCGATTTAATGATGATGGTGAACCTTCTGGTACAGCAGGTCGTCCAATTTTAGCAACCATTGAAGGTAATGATCTCACCAATGTGATTGTATTGGTCAATCGTTGGTATGGCGGCGTTAAACTTGGTACAGGTGGGCTAGTTCGTGCCTATGGTGGTTGCGCTGGTCAATGTTTGCTATTGGCTGAAAAAATTGAATTGATTGAGAAAAAACACATTCAGTTGAGTTGTTTGTTTAATGAATGGGCAATTATTCAATATGAGCTGATGCAGCAACAGATTGAATACCAAGAAAGTTATACCGAAAATGGTGTTTTCATTGAGGCACGTTTGCAAATTTATCAAATTGAACCTTTAAGACAAAAACTTCAAGATGTTACTAGAGGACGTGAGCAATTAAATGTACTTGACGATTAGGGTTTACACATCCTCTCTTGCGAGCTTGCGGAACGGTGTTCCTCACTCTCAGGACGTGAACAGTTGAAAGTAGAGGAGCAAGAAGATGATGAATGATCCTTTATTAAAATACAGAGAGCAGCATAAACACCGTCTCAATTATATGCCGTGGTTGTATTGGTCGCTCAAGCCTAAACAACGTGAATGGGCCGAAGCATGGCAAGCTGAATATCAAGCGTATTTGATGGAGATGGAAACTGTTGAGATTGGTCAGAACTGTTTTATTTCACCATTGGCACATATTTTTGCTGAGCCTGGACGAAAAATTATGATAGGTGATAATACCTTCATCGCCGCTGATTGTACCTTGCATGGTCCTTTAGACATTGGTAATGAAGTTGCGATTAATCATCACTGTATCCTAGATGGTGGACGTGCAGGGATTCAGCTACACGATCAAGTCAGAATAGCAGCTTATAGCCATTTATATGCTTTTGATCATGGGATGGCATTAGACCGTCCAATCTATCAGCAACCTGTAACATCAAAGGGTATTGAGATTGGTCAAGATGTTTGGTTAGGGGCGCATGTTGGGGTCAAAGATGGGGTTAAAATCGGGAGTCATGCAGTCGTTGGGATGAATAGTATGGTGACCAAGAATATTGAAGATTATGCCGTTGTTGCGGGGAATCCAGCAGAATTAATTCGTTATAGAACTGAATAAAAAAGCGTATGAGATTCTATACATAAATTTAACCTATCCTGCTTTTATCTGTGTTAAGTTAAAAATAAGTAGAAGACCTAAGGTGTTAGACCTAAAGAGAGGCCAACATGAATCGTGTCATTGCATGTATTGATTCTTCACCCTGTATTGATGCTGTGGCTGAAGCTGCGGTTTGGGTTGCCAAACAAACCCAAAGAGAATTGGTATTGCTGCAAATCTTGGATTATTATCCTGCAAGCTATCATTTAGGTGAAATCAGCGGTGTGATTGGCTTTGAGAGTAATGCCATGTTGCTCAAAGAGCTTGCTGAGTTGGAGCAGAAGCAAAGTGAATTAGCGCTCGATTATAGTAATAATCTCCTCAATCATATTTCAGAGTTAATCGAGAAACAATACGGTTTAACCAGTAAAAAAATTCAAGAAAAAGGCGATTTTCTTGAACAAAGTTTTAATCTGCTCAATGAAAATGACGTGGTGATTATTGGTCGTGTTGGCGAGCGTGCGGCAGAGAAAAACAAACCGATTGGCAGTAATGTTGAGAACTTTATCCGTGGAGCAAACTGTACCGTGATTACGGTTGGGGAGCATTTTGAACCACCTAAACGTTTTATTTTTGCATACGAATATTCGCCAACCTGTCAGAAGATGTTGCAACGTATTGCTCAGAGTGATTTGTTGAAAAAATTGCAATGCCATCTGCTTTATGTCGGCGATCATCCTGAAATGCTTACTGAGCCAGCAAAGTATTTAACGGATGCAGGTTTAGAAGTTATGCCTGTTTATCGTTATGGCGATGTAGCACAAAATATTTTGGAATATCAAAGAGAACATAATGTGCAGTTAATCGTTTTAGGTGCTTTTAGCCATAGTAAAATTCATCAATTTTTCTTAGGTAGCATTACGACAACGATTTTCAGAAATGCAAATGTACCGTTATTAGTCGCTAAGTAATTCATTTTACTCCATATAGTTATCCGCAAATACTGTGGATAACTATATGGAAAAGCACTATGTAAATTTGTATCTATATGAAATTTAATAACTAAAAAAATCAGTTCGTTTTTTGATCTTTATTTTACGATCGCAATTGCAAAGCCATCATGTCCTTTTGAACCTACTGTTTGTAGTGCTGTACACGATAAAAGCTGAGGGTGATTTTTCAGTGCTGTGAACGTTTCCCGAATGCCTTCGATACTAGGTTTTTTATTGTTTTCATCCAAAATAGCGCCTGAACGAATCACATTATCCAATACAATAATCGTTCCTGAATGAGATAGCTTCAAGCTAAGTTCTAAGTATTCAGGGTAACTTTGTTTGTCGGCATCAATAAAAATTAAATCAAATGCTTCACTGGCTTCTGCAATGAGTTGATTCATGACATCTGCACCGCGCCCTTTTTTGAGTTCTATATGGGTTGGCATATTGGCATAATCAATATTTTCTTGGGCAATGATGGCATGACTATCTCGTCCTTCAACCGTGAGCAAGTAACCATCAGCGGGTAAGGCTTGTGCCAGCCAAATCGTGCTATAGGCAGCAAAAGTTCCCAGTTCCAATACACGTTTACATTGATTCATTTGAATCAACATTTGTAGGAACATACCTTGATTCGGTGCAACAGCTAAATGATTCGAAAGACCTTGGGTATCGGTATTGTCCAATGCATGTTGAAGTTTAGGGTCAGAGGGAATTAAATGTGAATTGATATAGTCATCAATGTCGGTCCACATCTGTTGCATAATCAAGCTTACCTTTGAATCTGTTTGCAGCATTTTAAACATTTATGCACAGAGTGCAATTTGATTGCTGTATAAAAAAGAGATCATTTTGATCTCTTTACTGGAAATGATTTTCTATTCTAAAAATTACACATTGAGCTGTTGCGTGTCAGGTCTGGACCCCAAGTGCGATAACCTTGAGTATCAATATGAATCTGACCTGAGCGATATAGCCCGATACCTAGATTTAAGCTTTGACCATGTTGTACCCAAAACTGACATAATTTAAATTTGGACTGTTCGATAAATGCATAATCCTGTGGCTGAGGATATTCAGGACCAATACGGAAATCGATGGCAGAGTTAAATAAATGTTTAGACGAACTTGCACCGCCTGCACATTCATTTAAGGGTAAATCACGGTAGACAGAAGTCACTTCAAAATCGGTTAAGATTTTGGCAGAGATTAGGTATTTAAAGACACGCAAAGTAGAAAGAGAGTTGTTCCACAACTCACGGTTTGGTACGGCATACTCACTACGACCACATTTTTGCCAATCTCTTGCAGTTCGTAATAATTCAAAACTTGGGATAATGTGAGCGACTTGATTACGTGTTAAAAACTGTTCATATTCACGAACACGGGCATAGTTTTCACCTTGGGCCAACCATCGGCGATATGATGCTGGTTCTACTTTATCTGGCGTTGGTCGAGTAAAGGTTACTGTTTCCTGAGGAATATGGATTCTTTTGCCTTTGTTTACTTCTGTCTTTGAACTGACACAGCCGACCATCATCACAGGGATGATAAAAAAAGATAAAAGACCCTGTAATTTATTTCGCAACATAAAAGTCAGTTCACAATTTAAAGACAAGTTATTTTAATGCAAAATAACGTACGCATAATGGAACAATTGCAAAGATATGTGTGATTCAAGTATTAAAAAAGACCAGTAAAACTGGTCTTTTCAATTACTTTTCTAAATATTGCAGTTTATCTGGTTTTCCGTTCCATTCTTCACGATCTGCAGGTTGTTCACCAATTTGAGTGATATTGTTACCCGCCCATTTTTCAGATAATTCAGTATTGAGTTCGATAAAGATTTCTTGACCTTCTGGTAATTCATCTTCAGAGAAAATTGCATTTGCTGGGCATTCTGGTTCACAAAGCGCACAGTCAATACATTCATCTGGATTGATGACAAGGAAGTTTGGACCCTCATAAAAACAATCGACAGGACAAACTTCAACACAATCTTGATATTTACATTTAATACAATTTTCAGTGACAACAAAGGTCATGGCGACAGCTACCTAAAAAAATGGTTTCATTTTGCATAGTGTATTTTAGGCAAAAACCACTGACAGAAACAATTCCTTTTATTGATATTTATTATTCGTATCAATGAAAAGGGCTTATTTATATGACTTTTGTTGATAATAAATCTCAAAAACATCACTAAAATAAGCAGTTTTTATCAAAAGTGGGGAACATAAGCCCTATCAAAAATAATAGGGCTTATGTATTTTGCCTAACCCTCAACTGTTTGAGCCTTATTGTATAAGGCTTTTAGTTGATAAAGCTGTTCAAGTGCTTGGCGTGGAGTGAGGTCATCTACATCAATGTGTTGTAACAAATCTAAAGCAGGGGACTGGACTTCCACTTCAATAATTTTTTCAACAACCTGTGTTTCAATTTGGGCATCAATTGAACTGAATAAATCCGTTTGTACTGTCTTTTGCAGAATATGATGTTGTTGCTTTTCAAGAATTTTTAACCGTTTTTGTGCTTCTTTAATCACACTTGCTGGGATACCTGCTAGTTTTGCAACCTGTAAACCATGACTTTGGCTTGCGGGCCCGTGCTGAACTTTGTGTAATAAAATTAAATTACCATTTAATTCTTGTGCAGTAACGTGATAGTTGTCTATGCCAGTTTCACTGCTGAGTTCAGTAAGTTCAAAATAATGTGTGGCAAATAGACATAAGCATTTCACACGTTTAGTCAAATCAAGTACACATGCCCAAGCCAAAGAAAGACCATCATAAGTACTGGTTCCTCGACCAACTTCATCCATTAATACCAATGACTGATTCGTGGCATGATGTAAAATTTGAGAGGTTTCGGTCATCTCAACCATAAAGGTTGATTTTCCTGTAGATAAGTCATCGGCTGAACCAATACGGGTAAAAATACGATCAATCGGGCCAAGTTTTGCAGATTTTGCCGGAACAAAACTTCCACAATAGGCGAGAAGACTAATCAGAGCCGTTTGACGCATAAAAGTCGATTTACCGCCCATGTTTGGACCAGTAATAATCGCCATACGATGTTGTGTATCTAGAAATGTATCGTTTGGGGTAAATGGTATTTTATTTAAAGCTTCAACCACAGGATGACGGCCTGCTTGAATTTTAATGCCTGTTTCGGGACTAAACTCTGGTCGTGCCCAATTGTTTAATCGTGCTTGGTGGGCAAAATTAGCAAGTACATCAATATACGCAATTGCAGTACTCATCATTTGTAAATGTGCAATATTTTGGCGTAGCTCATCCAATAATAATTCAAATAAGTGTTTTTCACGGGCTAATGCACGAGACTCACTAGAAAGCACTTTGTCTTCAAAGCCTTTAAGTTCTGGCGTGATATAACGTTCAGCATTTTTGAGTGTTTGACGACGGATATAGTCCGCAGGTGCTTGTTCTGCTTGAGCACGAGTGAGTTCAATATAATAGCCACTGACACGGTTATAGCCGATTTTAAGGGTGTTGATTCCAGTACGTTGCCGTTCTCTTATTTCTAGGTCAATTAAGAATTGTCCTGCATGATCACGGATTTTTCGGAGTTCATCCAACTCTTCATCATAGCCTTCTGCAATTACATTGCCATCACGCAAAAGTACCGGTGGATTTTCTACAATTGCGGCCATCAACTGCTGATGTAAGTTTTTAAAGTCACCGAGCTCATGATCTAATTGTGTTAATAATTTAGATTGTTTGGCTTGTAGAACGGGTGTTAATGCATGACGTAAAAAAGGAATTTGCGCACAGGCATGGCGTAGTTGAACCAAATCACGTGGGCGAGCACTGCCTAAAGCAACGCGGCTTAGAACTCGTTCTATATCTCCAATCTCTTTTAGCACCAAACGTAGAGGTGCTTCATGGTATCCCTTTAAAAGTTGTTCTGTGGCGTCAAGACGGGCATCTAAAACTGCTGTATCACGAATGGGCTGCATGAGCGTTCGGCTGAGTAAACGTCCACCCATGGCTGTTTGACAGTCATTCACGAGTTGAAACAGGGATGTACCATGATCAAACAAAGGCTCAATAATTTCTAGATTACGACGTGTAATTGGATCGAGTGCTATAAAATCTGTACTTTGTTCAATTTGAATCGAACGAATATGTGGCAGTGCCGTTTTTTGTGTTTCTTTGGCGTAGTGAATCAGTGCTGCCGCGGCAGCTTTCGCCAGCGGAATTGGATCTAATCCAAAGCCTGATAAGGTCGAGACGGAGAACTGATCACATAAGGTTTTTTGTGAATTATTTAAATTAAAATCAACATTTGGGCGCTTGGTGATTGGGCAATCTATGTTCTTTTTAATCTGCTCAATAATATCTTGATCAACTAAATCTTCATCGATCAAAATTTCACTTGGCATTAAACGAGCAAGCTCAATGGGAAGTTGTTCGGGTTTATAGTCTTGTTGTTGAACTTTAAAAATGCCTGCACTGAGATCTAGTAAAGCAAAGCCAACTTGATTTTGTTGGATACATAGCGCAACTAAGTTTGATGATTGATAACTAGACAGTAAAGCATCATCAGTTAAAGTCCCAGGCGTTAGGATGCGAACGACTTGTCGATCCACAGGACCTTTTCCTGTAACTTCACCGACCTGCTCACAGATCGCAACCGTTCGACCTGATTTAACCAAACGTGCAAGATAGCCTTCTGCCGCATGATAAGGTACGCCAGCCATTGGGATTGGTTCACCATTGGCCTTACCACGATGGGTTAGTGTAATTCCTAAAAGTTTGGCAGCAAGACGGGCATCTTCAAAAAACAATTCATAAAAATCCCCCATGCGATAAAATAGCAGGGCATGTTGATGCTCCATTTTTACTTTTAGGTATTGTTGCATCATTGGGGTATGAGAGGAGAGATCAGCCATGATTTCTTTGCTATTCATGTATAAAAATCCTTAAAAATAAATACTAAATCTCATGCTTTTAAAACTTGGCTGTCTAACCAATTACTAGGCAAAGCTAGGTGAATCTATACAAAAGCATACCTTTTGGTGTGCCTTTTATTTGTGCCAAAATTGAAATAATAATGTCTGAGAAAGCATTACACTTTTCTCAAGTTTGCCATCTTAACAAATTTGAGCTGATTGAGAAAAAGGAATCGTAATATTAGCTGGGAAATAAAACTAGATTGCAACAAGAAGCTTGTTTTATTGACTCGTGCTATAGGTAAGATGATGGTTGGTGATGCAGATGAAATTGATATTGGGGCATATACTGGCTTGTGGAAAAATCAGGGCTTAAAATTTTGGTATATAGATATAGACGTTTACTACAATCGAATCACAGGCCTTCTACAAATGCTTGGTTAAGTCCCGAAACTTTTGAACAGAAATATTTTAAGAATTTAGAGGAATCAGTGGTCTGTAATCGTGTTTAGGATCAGATTTTTAGAAAAAATGTGTGCGGCAAAATTACGCCTTATAGATGATTTTGAATTAAATGGTTTTAATCAGTCTGATATGTCAACACACCTTAGAATCTATACAATCTTATCTACAGCAAAGATGAGATTTTTTATGTCTGATATCTCTAGAAGAGATATTGAGGTGCAACAAAGCATTTCTTTGTAACCCGATGGTTAAATAAGGATAAATATTATTAATGTTAAAAAATAATATAATTCAATCACTTGTGTTTTAGTGCAATAAAAGGATAATACTTATAACTCTTGTTACAAGGATTGAGTCGACAAGAATCAGAAATTTTTACATAGTCGTATACAGATAAAATTGGGAATAGAGAGAATAATTATGAACAAGATCACTGTGATGATTAAAGATCAGGAAGAAAATGAATCTATAGTTGTTGCACAGCTGAATGACATAGAGGATCACGAAGTTCCGATCTTTAAAAGAGTGGAGCATATTGAAATTGAGGGTCGGGATATTTTTCCGAATATGGATTTCATTTTTGAAGATGAATTAGATGGAAAAACTTATAAAATAATTTCTCTTGTTAATGATAAAAGACTTATCTAAATTATTCAGTTGCTTTGTTTTTGTATAAAAATAATCCACCTATTTGAATTGAATAGGTGGTTTTTATTTAATAAAGATAAAAAAATTAAGCATAGAATAAAAATTTAGGGTGTGGGAAAGTAATCAAAATATAGTATGGATATTAGTCTATTTCGTTTATATTTTAAAAATCAAGAAAAGAACTTGCTGAGTGCTTGTAAGCAAGCTCTTTGTAATGAAATTATATTCTATGCGTATAGTGATCATGTAATTGGGTTGAGCCCTTTAACAATATCATTAAATTCAGAACCATTTAACCAAAAAGATTTCTTTAAGAAGAGGGTGGTCATGATACTTTCTGCTGCTTCACTATTCTCGCTTTCACAAAACAATCCATAGCTATTGCCTAGTACAGTGTTGTTTTCAATAAGACGAATAAAGTAAGCATGTTGTTCATCAGCATAGCCAAGAATTGCATCACGTCGACTGTCCATTTTTCATGTCTCCACATCAAAAATATTTGAATAAAACCTAACGGCTGATAGATCAGAATTATTAGTGAATTAGATCAATAACTTAAATGCTATTAATAAATTGAAAAGCATCGTAAGTGATTCATTTTAAACATTAATCTCACTTTGTTTTACATCCTTGTCTAAGTTGAACAAGTGAGGATCTGATCTATGAAATTTATTGTTATGCAAAATTAATTGCACGTCAACTTGAATTTGTAACTTTTTCAAGTTAAATTGAATGACTGTTGTTAATCACTTGGGGTGGAGGGAAGGATGTCCAAAAAAAATGACTTTGAGCATGGCGGTGCGAGAGCAAATGCTGGGCGTAAGGCACAATTCAGTGAACCGACCAAAGTGATTCGTGTTCCTGAATCTCAAGTAGATTTCATCAAAAATTGGTTACTGAATAATGTCAAAACTGGTACGCATACAGATTTGACCTCCTCAATGAAAATTCAAAATGTTCAAGCGAACAATGATCGAATTTACCACATTCCATTGGCAACGGAACGTGTTGCTGCGGGATTTCCATCACCTGCACAAGATCATGTTGAGCAAGCATTGGATTTAAATCAGTTTTTAATTCGAAATGAAAATTCCACTTTTATTGTGAAAGCCAATTCACTGTCGATGTTAGATGTCGGAATTGATATTGATGATCCCTTAGTTGTTGATCGAAGTATCCCAGCAAAGTCGGGCGATATTGTGATTGCATTGATTGACAATGATTTTACCGTGAAACGCTTGATGATTGATCATCATTTTAATCCGCCAAAAGTATGGCTAAAGGCCGAAAATCCTGATTATCAGAATATTTATATACATGAGGGACAAGAGTTGGTGATTTGGGGCGTGGTGACTTATAACTTGAAACCGATGAGGTAGTAAATGAGTGTGCCACAACGTATTTTTGCTTTGATTGATGTGAATGACTGTTATGTCAGTTGTGAGCGAGTATTTAATCCAAAGCTAGAAAATCGTCCTGTGGTTGTGCTTTCAAACAATGATGGCTGTGTGGTTTCTCGTTCTTCTGAGGCCAAACAACTAGGTATCAAAATGGCTGTCCCTTATTTTCAAATTGAAGAGATTATTCGGCAGCATCAGGTGGTCGTATTTTCAAGTAATTATGCTTTGTATGCGGAAATGTCTCGACGTTTCATGAATATACTCGGAAGTTTTGTTGCTCCTTGTGAGCAAGAAATTTATTCGATTGATGAGTGTTTTTTAGAGTTGACTGCTTATCAACAAAGTTATGATTTGAGTGAATATGCACGTCAGATTTTAGCGACAGTCAAAAACTGGTTGGGCCTGCCATGTTGTATCGGTATCGGCTATTCTAAAACCCAAGCGAAACTTGCCAATAACTTAGCAAAGACCCATGCGAGTTTTAACGGTGTTTGTAATATGGTTGATGGAGATCCCAGTATCATTGAAGACTTACTTCTTCATATACCAGTAGCAGAGGTTTGGGGCGTCGGACGAAAGATTCGACAGCGTTTAGAAAAAATGGATATCTGTTCAGTGATGGATTTAGTCCAAGCAGATCCTAAAATGATCGGAAAGTATTTTTCTGTTGTGATGGAAAATACGGTTAAAGAATTACAAGGAATAGCATGTTTAGAAATTGGTGATGTTATTTCAGACCGCCAGCAAGTATTAAGTAGTCGTTCCTTTGGGCAACCGATTGACGATAAAAATAGTCTAAGCGGGGCTTTAACAGAGTTCACCCTGAGAGCAGTAGAGCGTCTCCGTAAACAAAAGTTATTGTGTAAGGCTGTTGGTGTCAGTATTCGAACCAATCGATTTAATAAAGAACAATATTACCGTCCATTCACCATGGTGTACTTAGCTGACTATAGCGATGATCGTTTAATGATTATGAAAGCGGTACAGCAGGGTTTGGATCGAATTTATCTAGCAGGACATCGTTATAAAAAAGCAGAGGTCATTTTACTCGATATCATCCCTCAACATAGCCATGCGGTTGATCTATTCCATGATACTGAGCAAATGCTAGCACGACAGAATCTATCCGCTGCGTTTGATGAGATTAATAAACGGTTCGGTCGAGATATGATGAAGTTTGGGCGATTGGTCACTCCGCAAGGACAAACTTGGCGGATGACTCAAAATCATAAATCACCAAGTTATCTGACGAAGTGGGATGATCTTTTGAGAGTTGGGTAAGACTATGGGACGAGATAGGCTGAATGATCATTTATTCTATAAAGAAGGTGACAGCCAATTGGCTGCCACCTTCTAAAAAAACATTAAAATTTCTTACTGTAGTTCACAAATAAACGATCTTCACCAAAATCGTTACCATGCTTCACATTATAATCAATACGAATATATTGTAGTGCTAGACCTTTAAGAGTGGGTTGCTGGAAAGCATAGTTGAGAATAATATTAGATTCACTTTCATGATTCTCTTTGCCATCAGTCGTTTTAAAATTATCGCCATAAACATATTTAACGGCTGCATTAAATCCAGGAATATAATCTTTAAAGTTATATCCATAGATAAAATGATATGATTTTTCATCTTTCTTAAAGAAACCTGTAGCATTCCAATTGATAAAATAGGTTTCTGGTAAAAAACCATCTGGGAGTGGGTAGGCAGATTCACCAATAATTTGTTGGTAGCCTAAACCAAATGTATGATTTTTTATCTTTAACGTTTCTAATAACCCAATATTTTGTGCATCAATATTAAAATGACTGCTATCTTCTTTTGCATTGAAGTATTTAAATTTTGAGTTTAGTGTGTAATTGGGTGAATTTAAATGATGTTCTAGACCTATATAATGCTTATTATATAAATCCTCCATATTGCCATAATAATATTCACTCTTTAAATCTGGTGTAATTTGATAGCGCAAATCGACATAATTTAAACCATCTGAATATTCAGTCTTGCCATTTGAAGTAAAGGAAAATTTTCGAAAATCTTCCTCATTACGAGGAGAAACCTTTTCTACGCGACCAATTTCTGCATAAAGCTTATCGCTGAGTTGTGATTTGAGCTTAGCTCCCCAATACGAGGTCAAAAGTTGACGACTCGTATCTACTGCAGTGACAGGCAAGTCCAACCAAAGTTCACCGATACTCAATAGCGTCTTGTCATAGCCCAGTTTAAGTGTTGCACCATGTTTTAAATAATCGGATGCCTGAGAGTGGGTTGTCTGATCAAAGGGCAATATGGTGTCAGCCACATGCTTATCTGAGCTTAAACGAACAGCATATTGAACAGATGCATCAACACCAATCATCAACGGTTTTTCAGCGAGTGTGAGTGGTGTTTCCATCATTCGGGAGTTATAAAAGAGCGAGGCTGCCTGTGACCAACTTCCTGTATCTTTTAGCGTTTCATTCTCAAAGTTACGATTAATATAGGCATTTTTTAAGGTAAATTTCCATTCATCTTTCCCCTTTGATGCATCAGCCCAAAGAGATGTCATTGAAAAAACCGTCATGAATGAAAGTGTTGATAAAAGAATTTTATTTAATTTAAAAGGATGCATTTTTCATTTCCATTTCAAAATTTGATTGCGCCTTTCCTAGGCGCAATTTGAATGACTATTGATTCACTGATGCTTGTGATTGGAGTGCAGATTTTGACGTTGTAGGTACAACTGCTGCTTTGAGGTTGACTAAGAAGATTGCTAATGCTGCAATAACACCAGGGATTGCTATTGCGAGAAAATTCATTTGGTGAGGTAATTCAAAGGTGAGTAATGCACCTGTAAGTACAGGTCCGATGATGGCACCAATACGACCAATACCTGACGCCCAACCCATACCTGTTGAACGAACAGTGGTTGGATAAAATTGTGCGACAAAAGTGTAAAGCAAGATTTGTGATCCGATTGTTGCCGCGCCAGCAAGTGCGATTAGGCCGTATAGAACAATTTGAGGGCTATTAAAACCAAGGAGAATTAGGGCAGCAGAGCCGATCAAAAACATTGAGGTAATAACAGGTTTTAAATGGAATTTATCCGCTAACACTCCACCACCAATTGCACCCACCATGCCACCGATATTCAATGCAAATAAGAACAGCATACTTGCACCTAACGAATAGCCAGCTTGTAACATCAGTTTTGGTAACCAACTGCCTAATGCATAGACCATGAGTAAACACATGAAGAATGCGATCCAGAACATAAATGTGCTGAAGATTCGACCATCTTGGAATAATGCCCGTACAGGTGCATCCGTATGAATATTTTCATTGAATATCAGTTTAGTACTGGTATTTATTTTGGCATTTGGTGCTAGTTTTTTGACAATCTCTTTTGCTTGATCATCGTGTTTAGATTTGATAAGAAAAGCTAATGATTCTGGTAAGAACTTCCAGATAATAGGGAGTAACAAGAGTGGGGTGCCTGCAATCAAGAACATGATTTGCCATCCCATATCTTGAACGAGCCACGCACCGAGTAAAGCAGATGCCATCCCTCCGATTGCATATCCGCTAAACATGATCGCAACTAAAGTGCTTCTAATTTTTTTAGGGGCATATTCGGTCATTAAGGCAACAACATTTGGCATCACACCACCGATACCCAACCCTGCAATAAAACGTAAAATTGCAAATTCAACGGGATTGCTGGCAAATGCACCTAAGAAGGTAAATCCGCTGAATAAGGTTACACAGATCATAATAGTTTTTTTACGACCTAAACGATCCGATAACGTGCCGAAAATCATAGCGCCGAACATCATTCCAAATAATGCAGCACTGGCAAGTAAACCAGCTTGTACCGCAGTTAAAGACCATTGCTGCATTAATAATGGTAGCGCGACACCATAAATAACCAGATCATATCCATCAAAAATAATAATTAATAAACACCAAAGTAAAACTTTCCAATGAAATGGATTAAATTTTGCTTCGTCTATAACTTCATTGAGATTTATTTTTTCCATATACATTCTTCACCTCCAATTTGTGAAGCGTTGTCTTATTTAGTGTTTAAACTATTTTGTTATGGGGTTTTAGTCAAAAACTTAATTGATATATATTTATGTCTTTAAGGTATTGAGTTTATTGTGGTTTATATAAGATATAGGCGACAAAAAGCAGAGTATTTAAATACTCTGCTTTTTTATAATGATTGGTATATTAAATAAATTGATTTATAAACTGATTAAATGCATCAGCCGCTTCAACATTAGAAATATGCGAAGCATTTATTTCAACCAATTTCGCATTTGGAATATGCTGTTGCATAAACTGAGCATCTGCAACCGTAGTCACAGGATCTTGTTTTCCAGCAATAATCAAAATAGGAATCTGGATGTCTTTAAGCGCTGCACGAAGATCCGCTTTAGCCAAAGCCTCACAACAATGGGCATAACCTATTGCGCTGCCAGCACTTAAGTCGTTACATAGATTATTTACAACTATCGGATGACTTTGGATAAAGGGATCTGTAAACCAGCGTGATGCTGCTGTGGTCGCGATAGGTTTTAATCCTTGTTCGCGAACCAACTTAGCACGATCTAGCCAAGCCTGTTCCTGCCCAATTTTAGCGGCGGTATTGGCAACAATCACATGACTAAAACGCGCTGGATAATGAATGGCCAACCATTGTCCTATGAGTCCACCCATGGAAATACCACAGAACACAGCTTTGGAGATATTAAGATGGTCCAGTAAATGAATCACATCTTCACCGAGTTGCTGTAAAGTGTAAGACCCTTGTGGGGTAGAGGATGAACCATGTCCACGGCTGTCATAACAGATCACAAAGAAGCGCTCTTTAAAATAATTAAATTGCTGCTGCCACATCCCATAATTGGTGCCCAATGAGTTGGAAAACACCAGTGCAGGGGATGCTGGATCACCAAAGGTCTGATAATTAATCTGTGCATCTGTAGATTGAAAAATTGGCATTTTATATTCCTCAGTTCTGATCTACACGTTCAATAATCAGCGCAATGCCCTGACCAACACCGATACACATTGAACATAAAGCATATTGCCCTTGAATCTGTTCAAGCTGATTTAAGGCTGTGGTGACCAGTCTTGCTCCCGATGCACCGAGTGGATGACCTAAAGCAATCGCACCACCATTCGGATTGATACGTGCATCATCATCGGCTAAATCTAAATCACGCGTCACAGCTAAAGCCTGAGCCGCAAAGGCTTCATTTAACTCAATCACATCCATCTGATCTAAAGTCATGTTAGCTTGTTTGAGTAATTTCTTAATCGCAGGTGCTGGCGCAAATCCCATAATCCGTGGTTCAACACCCACTGTGGTTGCTGCAATAATCTTGGCACGTGGTTTCAGTTGATATTGTGCAACCGCTTGATCTGAAGCGATCAGCAAAGCTGCTGCACCGTCATTAATCCCTGAGGCATTGCCTGCCGTGACTGTGCCATCGGCTTTCACCACTCCTTTGAGCTTGGTCAATGCTTCCAAAGTCGTCGATGCACGTGGATGTTCATCGGTATCAATCACAACGGCATCACCTTTACGCTGTGGGATGCTGACTGGCACAATCTCTTGTTTAAAAAAGCCTTTGGCTTGCGCTGCTGCGGTGCGTTGTTGGCTCACCAAGGCGAACTGGTCTTGATCGCTACGGTTAATATTGAACTGTTCTGCCACGTTCTCTGCTGTTTGTGGCATGGTGTCTACACCATATAATTCTTTCAGTTTTGGATTGATAAAGCGCCAACCCATCGTGGTATCTTCAATCTTTTGGCTACGACCAAAGGCACTGTCCGATTTACCCATCACATAGGGTGCACGGCTCATGCTTTCCACACCGCCTGCAATCACTAAATTTGCTTCACCAGCTTTGATGGTACGTGCTGCCATGGCAATGGCATCAAGCGAAGAACCACATAAACGATTCACTGTGGTTGCAGGTACTTGATACGGTAAACCTGCCAGTAATGCAGACATACGACCGACATTACGATTATCTTCACCCGCTTGGTTAGCACAGCCATAGATCACATCATCGACTTGTTGCCAATCCACTGTTGGATTACGTTGCATCAATGCCTGAAGTGGAACAGCTCCAAGATCATCAGCACGTACTGGCGCCAGACCACCGGCATAACGACCAAATGGGGTACGGATGGCATCTACAATATAAGCATTTTTCATTTTAAATATTTTCCTTCAATCCATGTCTGGCTCAATTTCACTCTAAGTATTTCGCGGCAGCGACATGGATGTCATCATTTGCGGCAGTGCTGGTTTTATGGATGAGTCGCATCAATCAATTGAGCACCCGTCAAACTTTGCAATTCTTCAAAGCTGAGACCATCTACCTTTTCAATCACTTTTAAACCCTCTGGTGTCACATCAATCACACACAGGTCAGTGTAGATACGATCGACACAATGCTTGCCTGTCACGGGATAGGTCAGTTCTTCAACAATCTTGGGTTCACCCTGTTTGGTCACATGATCAGTGGTGATAAACACTTTCTTGGCACCCACAGCTAAATCCATGGCACCGCCCACCGCAGGAAGCGCATCGGCTGCACCTGTGTGCCAATTCGCCAGATCACCATTGGCCGCCACTTGAAATGCACCCAATACTGCAATATCTAAATGACCACCACGCATCATGGCAAAGGAATCACCATGATGGAAAAAGCTACCACCTGTGAGCATGGTGACGTATTCCTTACCTGCGTTGATCAGTTCAGGATCTTCTTCACCTTTGGCTGGTGCAGGACCAAAGGCCAATAAACCATTTTCAGAATGCAGGAATACATCTTTATCAGCAGGCAGATAGTTTGAAATCTTAGTCGGTAAACCAATACCTAAATTGACATAAGCACCATCAGGAATATCTTGTGCCACACGTGCTGCAATTTGGTCACGGCTGAGTTTTTGATAGCTCATGTTGTTCTCCTTACTGCGCAGCAATCGGTGAGGTCGGTTCAACTTCAACCACGTGCTGTACAAAAATCCCTTGTGTAATGATATGTTCAGGATCAAGTTGACCCAATTCGACCACTTCCGAGACCTGAGCAATGGTGACATCCGCTGCCATCGCCATGATTGGACCGAAGTTACGTGCAGATTTGCGATAAATTAGATTGCCCCAACGATCGCCTTTATAGGCTTTGATTAGGGCAAAGTCGGCTTTGATCGGAGATTCAAGCACATAGTCTTTACCATCAATATGACGAGTTTCTTTACCCTCAGCCAGTAATGTGCCAAAGCCTGTTGGGGTAAACACCGCACCTAAGCCCATACCCGCAGCTTGAATACGACAAGCGAGATTGCCTTGTGGCACCAGTTCCAGTTCAATCTTGCCTGCATGATAGAGTTCATCAAACACCCATGAATCAGACTGGCGTGGGAATGAACAGATGATTTTACGGACGGCACCTGTCTTTAACAGTTTAGCCAAGCCATAATCACCATTGCCTGCATTGTTATTGACGATGACGAGGTCTTTAACACCAAGTTCAATTAATCCATCGATCAGTTCAGCGGGTTGACCTGCGGTACCAAAACCACCAATCATGATGGTGGATCCATCACAGATTTGGGACAGTGCTTCGGCGAGGGAAGCTTTTGATTTATCGATCATAATAATTTTATCCTAGACAGTGTTTGAGCAGGGACGAGGATTGAGAAGAATCTGGGCAATCACACCAATACAAATCCCCCAAAAAACCGAGCTAAGTCCCAGAAAGTGCATGCCAGAGACAGTTGCAAGAAACGTAATGAGAGCCGCATCGCGTTGATGATCATCTTTCATGGCAATCATGACATTTGTGCCGATTGCACCTAATAAGGCGAGACCAGCCAAGGCTGCAACTAATTCTTTAGGAAGTAGGCTAAATAACATGACAATACTGCCTGCAAATAATCCACCTAAGATATAGAAAATACCATTCGCAACACCTGCGATATAACGTTTCTCTTTAAGTTCATGTGCATCTTTGCCCATACATAAAGCGGCTGTGATTGCAGCAAGTACGATGGTGATGCCACCGACACAGGCAACTGCCAATGAGGCAATACTGGAGGCTGTAATAATGGGTTTGGCAGGGGTGTCATATCCGCTCAGTCTCATAATTGCCATTCCGGGTAGGAATTGCCCAGTTAAACTGACTAAAATCAGTGGCAAGGCAAGATTGAAAGTCGAATGCCACGTCCATTCAGGCAGAATAAATTGTGGAATTGCCAAGCTAAATTGTATTTCGACAGGATTCATTTTTCCTAAGAATAAACTGAGCACCACACCACAGAATAAAACCCAAACCATGGTATAGCGAGGTGAATAGCGCTTTGCGAGTAAATAACAGAGCAGCATACTAAACACGATCAGAGGCATATGATCTGTTGCGATAAACAGTCCCAATCCAAACTGAAATAAAATTCCTGCCATCATTCCAGCAGCAATACTTTGTGGAATCCATTTCAGTAATTTGTCGAAATAACCTGTAATACCCACGATAAAAATCACAACGGCAGAGGTGATGTAAGCTGCTACAACCTCGTTCAGTGTAATATTGGGGAACAAGGAAACGAGCAGTGCCGTACCTGGTGCTGACCATGCTGTAATGACAGGTGTTTTATAACGAATTGAAAGATAGATCCCTGAAATTGCAGCGCCAATTGAGACACCCCAAATCCATGAAATCATCATTGTTGGCGACACATTCGCTTTTTGTGCTGCCTGAAAAAAGATGATTAACGGTCCTGCGTAGGAAATTAAAACGGCCAAGAAACCTGCAACTGTGGCTGATATTGACCAGTCATCTTTCAATGTTTTGAATAGCGTCATCATATTGGCTCCTTGCCTAATTTCCTGTAAGGGGGATTCAGGGTTAACCCTGATCACCACCACCTACAGCAATCACACTACCTGTCATATAAGATGATTCATCCGATGCTAAAAAAACGATGGCATTGACTTGTTCATCAATCGTACCGTAACGTCCCATCAAACTACGCTCTTTGGTTTGATCGACAACCTGTTGCATCCAGACCTTCTCATTTTCTGTTAAAGGGTTACTGTTACGAGGTACTTTTCTTGGTGGTGCTTCTGTTCCACCTGTCGCAATTGCATTAACTCGGATTCCATCTTTGGCATGTTCAAAGGCAAGGGATGCGGTCAGCGCATTGACACCGCCTTTGGCCGTTGAATAGGGGATACGGTTAATACCGCGGGTGGCAATAGAAGATACATTGACGATAACGCCACGCTGATGTTTCAACATTTCAGGCAAGACAGCGCGGCAACACCACAAGGTTGGGAAAAGCGAACGGTTGATTTCTTTGATAATCTCATCTTCACTGAATTGATCATAAGGTTTCATCCAAATTGCGCCACCAACGTTATTGATCAGGACATCAACGTGGCCAAAATGTTCAATCGCTTTGCTTACAACCGCTTGGGCGCCTGCATAACTTTCGAGGTCCGCTTGTACCGTGATCGCTGTTCCACCTGCATGGATGATTTCTGTTGCAACCTCATCCACCAGTTCGGAACGATCTGCCAAAATAACTTGTCCATTTTCAGCGGCAATGCGAAGTGCAACACCACGCCCGATTCCTTGTGCCGCACCAG
Source organism: Acinetobacter sp. NIPH 2699 (assembly GCF_022549355.1). GTDB lineage: Bacteria > Pseudomonadota > Gammaproteobacteria > Pseudomonadales > Moraxellaceae > Acinetobacter. Next base: position 23,131 of record NZ_JAKZGL010000004.1, on the reverse strand, counting down.
TAACGATGACAATTTTATCTTTGAACCTATCTGTAAATATCATGGTGAACTCCGATTTGATTAATTTGCTGAAAATTTTTCAAACAGGAAATTTGCAGGTTTAATACTTTCCTGATCTAACCAGCTACGAACCGCTTCAACCATTGGTACAGGTCCACATAGATAAATATCGACATCTCCATGATTTAACCAATCATTTTTGATATGACCAGTAACATAACCTTTACGCTCATGTTGACTATCAGGGTTGGCAACCACTGTTCGATATTCAAACCACGGATATTGACTTTGCAATTCATCTAGTTTTTCAATTGCCACTAAATCAAAGTCGTTTGTTACACCAAACACCAGTCGCACAGGTTGTTCAGAACCTTTTTCTTCAAGGACTTGTAACATCGACATAAAGGGTGCAATACCAGTACCACCAGCAAGCATTAAGACAGGGCGAGTTACATTGCGGAGATAGAAACTACCAAATGGACCTGTAAAACTCATTTTGTCGCCAGCTTTGGCATTTTTACTTAAAAATTCACTCATTTGTCCATTGGGTACGTTACGAACCACAAAGCCTGTTAAGCGATTTCCTGGTTTTGAACTGAATGAATAAGAACGGGTTTCCGCTGTACTAGGGATACCGACATTGACATATTGTCCAGCAAGAAAATGAATATCGGGTTGGCCTTCATCAAGTTGAATATCAAAAGTAATAGTTGAATCAGAAAGGTTTTCAACGCGTGATAATGTGCCTTGAAAACTATGAATTTCGGTTTTGCAGACATCAGAAGATGCTTGAATCTGGAATACAGCATCCGAAGTCGGACGGCATTGGCAAGCAAGAATATAGCCTTGTTCTGCTTCTTCTGGTGTTAAGGCATCTTCGATATACGTTTCTTCTGGCATGTTATAGCTACCAGATTCACAGAATGCTCGACATGTACCGCATGCACCATCTCGGCAATCCAAAGGAATATTGATCTTCTGACGATAGGCCGCATCAGATAAGGTTTCACCTTGTGCGACAGTAATAAAGCGTGTCACGCCATCTTCAAATTGAAGTGCTACATTATGGTTAGACATGGCAATCATCCTATTTAAAAATTTTGATCTGGCTAACCCAGCCAAAAATCCATTTGGCTGGGTGGCTGGTTAGAGATGATAAATATCAATAACTTGATTGATATAATCGTTCTTCAACACCACATATTTACTGAGGATTTTTGGTTGCTCGCCAGAAAAATCAATGACATAACGAGACATACCAAAGTAGCTATAGTTGGTCTTATAGCGGAAACTGAGCGTATTCCAGTTAAAACGAATGCTCACTTTGTCACTATCACGTTCTACTACTTCAATATTGGTAATGTTGTGGCTGGTACGTGTATCTGGCATGGTTGCTGATGAACGTTCAGTTTTGATTCGGAACACACGATCTTCCAAACCCTGACGATTTGGGTAATAAATCAGGGAAATTTCTGATTGAGGATCTTCAGTTAATTTGTCGTCATCATCCCAAGCAGGCATCCAGAAAGATGCTTCTGCTGCATAACAATTTAACCAGTCATCCCATTGCTCATCGTCAAGAAAGCGGGCTTCACGATAAAGGAATTGAGCAATATTCTCTAAAGTTGCTTTTTCAGTTGCGGTATTCATACGGTTTCTTCCTACACTTGAGTCGCTGCCAATTGTTTTTCGGTAGCAATCGCATTTTTCATAGAGGCCAACCAATATTGATGTTGAGCGAGATATAGCCCTTCATCTTCGGTTTTAATGCCACTCAATTTCGGTTTTAAACCAATTTCATTGGCTGCATCATCTGGGCCATGAATCCAGTGTTTAGAGCCGCGGCACATATCGTTCCATTCCAATTCAAGACCTGCATAACCTGCCTGACATGCACGAAATTCTTCTAAATCATCAGGGGTTGCCATACCAGAAGCATTAAAGAAATCTTCATATTGACGGATACGACGAGCGCGAGCTTCTGGTTCTTCACCGACAGGTGCAATACAGTAAATCGTTACTTCTGTTCTATTAACACCGAGTGGTCGTAGTACCCGAATTTGTGAACCAAACTGATCCATCAAATAAACGTTTGGATAGAGACAAAGATTGCGTGAGCGCTCAATCATCCACTTCGACATGGCAGCGCCATATTTCTCGATATATTCATCTGCTTTTGGATAGTTCGGTCGATCTTCTGGGTTCGCCCATTGCGTCCATAACAACATATGACCATGTTCGAAACCATATGAACCACCGCCTTGTTTGCCCCAAGAACCAGCACTCATGGCACGGATATTGTCACCCGCTTCAGTTTCTTTACGGTGTTGGGTGGTTGCGGCATAGTTCCAGTGAACCGCAGATACGTGATAGCCATCGGCACCATTTTCAGCAGTGAGTTTCCAGTTGCCTTCATAGGTATAGCTTGAAGAACCACGTAAAACTTCTAGACCTTGCTCAGATTGACCCACGATCATATCGATGATTTTGGTGGTTTCACCGAGGAAGTCTTCTAAGGACGGTACGTCAGGATTTAAGCTACCAAATAAAAAACCTTTATAGTTTTCAAACTTTGCAACTTTTTTTAGATCATGTGAGCCATCTTGGTTAAAACAATCCGAATATCCTGCATCTGCTGGATCTTTAACTTTGAGTAATTTACCTGAGTTGTTGAATGTCCAACCATGGAAAGGGCAGGTATAGGTGGCTTTATTACCGCGTTTATGACGGCAAAGTTGTGCACCTCGATGTGAACATGCATTGATCATGGCATTCAATTCACCAGCGCGATTACGGGCAATGATGATGGGCTGACGACCAATGTGGGTGGTGTAGTAATCGTTGTTCTTTGGAATCTGACTTTCATGTGCTAAGTAAACCCAATTACCTTCAAAAATATATTTCATTTCAAGGTCAAACAACGCTTGGTCAGTAAAGACTGAGCGATGAAGTTTGTATTCACCTGTTTCTTCATTGTCGACGAGTAATTCATCAATTCGGTCAAGGTGGCTGGTATTGATTACAGGAATTCGTGGCATGTCCGTTCTCCGACTCTCCAAAGGAGGAAGTCCTGAGCTAGCAAGATTTGCTTGATCGCTCAGTTTCTAAATATGTTTTTAGTTAAGCGCTTGCGCGACGACGATCAACCTCAGTAGAAGGTGCGGAAGCAGCGTCTTTCACCAATTCAATATTGAAGGTGATGTGTTGGAACGGTTTATCCAAACCACGACGCTGAATTTCAGCTTCATCTGTAATCTCTACAGTGGTTGCGACTAAGCCATCACGTGTTGCAAAAGCAAAGTCATCCCATAAATACTCATCACCCTCAATATTGAATTGAGTCGTGAGTTTGCGGAAATCAGGCGCAGAGACGAAATAATGCACATGAGAAGGGCGATTACCATGACGACCTAGTTTGTTGAGTACAAATTGTGTTGTACCTTCAGGTGGGCAGCCATAACCAACAGGCATGGTGGTTAAAGCAACATATTTGCCATTTGCATCTGAAAGAATGGTGCGACGTAAATTAAAATCTGATTGCGATTTATCAAAGAAAGAATAATTTCCCAAACTATTTGCATGCCAAACTTCAACTTTGGCCCCTTCGATGATATTGCCTTCAGTATCGGTTACAGTACCTTCGATAATTAAAGTATCAATCTTGTCCGATTCTGATCCATCATCCATACGCGCAAAACCGACAGATTCGGGTGCACCAGCAACATAGAGTGGCCCTTCGATGGTACGTGGAGTACCGCCAGTAACACCTGCCTTGGCATCTGCTTCATCAGCACGTAAATCTAAATAATGTTCCAGACCCAAGCCCGCAGCCAGTAGCCCTAGTTCATTGGCTTGACCTGCATCAGTAAAATATTCGAGACCTTTCCAAACTTCTGATGGTTGAATATCCAAATCTTCAATGGCTTGAAATAAATCACCTAAAAGACGAACAACGATGGATTGAACACGTTGATCAACAGAGCCAGTAGCAGTGTCAACATTCATTTGTTTAACTAGAGCATCGATTTCCTGACGGTTCATACTATTTCTCCTTAAGTATGCTTAGCGCTTTTGTGGCGGGTTCACCAGCGATCTATGTTTTGCTAGTTTTATGCCTTGCCACATTCCTTGTTTTCAGAAGACCCTGAGAATCTTGTCACTCGTCAGAGTCAGGTATTGGTTGTTGTGTGAGTTAACGATCATCATCACGAATAGAAGAGGGATGACGATTCAAGGCCATCACTTCAATATCCATATATGGATACAACGGTAGACCTTGCAAAATGTTGTGGAGTTCTTCGTTGCTGTCCACATCAAAAATACTGATATTTGAATACTGTCCAGTGATACGCCAGATATGACGCCATTTACCTTGGCGCTGTAAGTCTTGCGAATATGCTTTTTCGACAGCCTTGATTTGATTGGCTTGCTCAACAGGCATATCTAGTGGAAGGTGCACGTCCATGCGAACTTGAAATAACATCATTTTTCTCCCTATGCTTTGCGTCGCAATTGCTCGATTTTGTCTTCATCAATCTCAATACCTAAGCCAACTGCTTGAGGTACAACCAATTCAAAATTTTCATATTGCAAAGGTGTTTTTAAGATTTCTTCAGTCAGGAGCAATGGGCCAAACAGTTCGGTACCAAAGGCAAGGCTATCGAAGGTACTAAATGCATGAGCAGAAGCAATTGTTCCAACTGGACCTTCCAGCATTGTTCCACCATAAAGGTCAATCCCTGCCAGTTTGGCAATTTTTGCGACCTCACAGGCTTCAATTAAACCGCCTGATTGCTCAACCTTGACTGCAAATACATCCGCTGCATGTTGTTTTGCTAAACGATATGCACTAGCAGGACCTGTAAGCGCTTCATCTGCCATGATTGCAACATCAAAGCGATCCGTTAAACGAGCAAGTACTTGCGTTTGTTCAATTGCACAAGGTTGTTCGATTAAATCGATGCCACCATCTTGCAATTGCTGGATACCACTGACGCATTCCAATTCAGACCAAGCACGATTGACATCCACACGAATACTGATTTCAGGCCCAAGTGCTTTTTTAATGGCAATCACATGATCGACATCATGTTGTACAGGATTTGAACCAATTTTTAGCTTAAAGATATTGTGTCGTTTTAACGCGATCATCTTTTTTGCTTCAGCAATATCTTTATCGGTATCCCCAGAAGCAAGTGTCCAAAGTACAGGGAAACGATCACGTAAACGTCCGCCAAGCACTTCACTTAAAGGAAGGTCGAGTTGTTTCGCCTGAATATCTAACAAAGCGGTTTGAATGGCACACTTGGCGAACCGATTTCCGTTAATACTTTTATTGATGAGTTTCAACGTTTGCGCAACATTCAACGGTTGTTTGATCGAAAGTAGCAAAGGTGCGAAATAGGTTTCGATATTTGCTTTGACACTTTCAGGGCTTTCTTCACCATAATTAAGTCCACCAATGGTGGTCGCTTCCCCCCAACCAATCACGCCATTTGCTGCTGTTACTTTAACCAATACCAAGGTTTGTGTTTGCATGGTGGTCACAGAAAGCTTGTGTGGACGAATGGTTGGAATATCAACTAATATGGTTTCGACAGATTTATACATTTCACACCATCACTGGTTCTTTATATCCTTCCTATACCTTAAAAGAATGATTAAACTGTGTCTAAGACTGAATATGTATTTTTTTATACCTATTAGGTATGGAGATAAAGAATGGAACTCAGATATCTACGTTATTTTGTCGCAGTGGTGGAAGAACAAAGTTTTACCAAAGCCGCGGAAAGGCTTTTTATTGCCCAGCCCCCCTTAAGCCGACAGATTCAAAACCTTGAAAATGAACTCGGTGTGCAACTTTTTGAAAGAGGGAGCCGACCTTTACAAACGACAACAGCAGGGCAGTTTTTGTATCAACATGCATTAAAACTTTTGTCTAATGCTGAAGAAGTAAAAAGCATGACCAAGCGGATTGGTTTGATCGAAAGAACCTTAACGATTGGATTTGTGGGTTCATTGCTTTTTGGTTTATTACCCCGAATTATTTATCTGTATCGACAACAACATCCCAATCTCAATATTCAATTAGTTGAATTAAGTACAACTGAGCAGATTCAAGCTTTGAAAGAGGGGAAAATTGATGTGGGTTTTGGACGTTTAAGAATTAGTGATCCAGCAGTGAAGCGTGTTTTATTGCGAAAAGAGCGCCTCGTGGTTGCCGCACATTCTAGCCATCCCATTGCGCAGAGAATAGAGGGAGTCTATTTAGCAGATTTGGTGGAAGAAAAACTTTTTTTGTACCCGAATACGCCTAAACCTAATTTTTCCAGTCAGCTTTTAAATATTTTTGCAGAGCATAGTTTAGTGCCTAAGCATGTTCGTGAATTACGGGAAATACAACTTGCTTTAGGTCTGGTTGCTGCTGGCGAAGGCTTATGCATTATTCCAGCAAGTGCGGATACCATACGTTTTCCACACTTAGTTTATATTCCTATTTTAGATAGTGATGCGGTTAGCCCTATTTTTATTACTGCAAGGGCTATGGATAAAAGTGGAGATCTACAGTCGTTGTTTGATTGTATTTATCATGTTTATGATTTAGAGGGCATCCCTTATCAACGAACTGTTTTTATACTCGATAATGATACAGAGTATGATTAGGAATAATCGGACAAGCATAGAGTGATTGTCCGGTTTTTAGTTTTTATTGGGCGTTCAGTTCCTTCAGATTTACTGTGTTTATTGAATATTTTCCCACCAAGCTTTAAAGCTTTGACGATCATTATCTAGTTCAACCAGTTCACCGATCATGGGTGTTACAAGACGGTATTTTCTCGTTTTTGAATATTCTACAATCCGAGTAATGGGTTCATACCAAGCATGTTTGGCTAAACTAAATTTGGAATGATGTACAGGAAGCATATTACGTGCATTCAATTCTTCAGTGGCTTGTGCAACTTCATTAGGATGACAATGTACTGCATGCCAAGCAGTGTCATATTGACCATTTTCCATCAGTGCCCAATCAAATGGTCCGTATTTTTGGCCAATCTCAATAAAATGCTTGTTATAACCACCATCACCTGTATAAAAAATCTTTTTGTTTGGTGATTGAATAATGAATGAAATCCACAGGTTTTTACCGCCATCGAAAGCACGCCGTGAATCATGGTGAGTGGTCTCGGTAATAATGGTTATACCATCATCAAACTCAATACAGTCACCCCAATCTTTTTCAATCAACATGTCTTTGGGATAGCCCCAATATTCAAAATGTTCGCCAACACCTAAACCTGTGATCACATATTTTACTTTGTCTTTTAACTTAAGAATGGTCTCATAGTCCAAATGATCATAGTGGTCGTGTGAAATCAGTAAATAATCAATATCTGGAAGTTCTTCTACCGTATAAATATCCGTTCCTCGATAAGCACGAGTTCCCCAAGGTAAGGGGGATGCTTTGCCACTCATCACGGGATCAATTAAGATTTTTTTGCCATGTAGTTGCATAAATACGGAAGAATGTCCGAACCAGATCATCACATCCTGCTGTGGATCAAGTGTTTTTAGATGGGTTTTAATCGAAGGGATAATATCTTTAGGTCTACGATGAGGAATGGTTTTGATAAATGTTCTATAAAGTTCAAGGAAAGTATGGGAGCAATCTGTCATGCCCAATCGTTCAGTTAGATTGCGAAATTGACCTTGTTGATAGTTGGGAGAGCTTTTGATACGTTGCAGCCGTTCCCCTGAGGGACTTTTGCCAAAAAGAGGGTGGTGAAGATATAAAAAGCAGATGGAGAGAAGTAGGATGAGAGCGAGAGCAGAAACAATAAGCATAAATCGCATTCCCTTTTTATTTGAGCATTCGATAGTCAACATTAATAAAAAGTTAAAGCGACAAAATGATGAAAAATTGCCTAAAAGTCGATGAATGAACAATTACCTACTCTTATTGAGTTTTTGCCTACATTACCGAGAAGTTGATTTCTTAGGATTCAGTTAAATTTGTATTGATGTGATTGAGCAAAAGGAAGCCATTTAGGGGAGGTTGGTTTATGTTAGAATATCTGAAATTACAGTATTGAAAATGGCTGTGAGATAACGGAACGAGTATCTAAAATGATTGGGCAGCAGAGAAACATATTAGCAACTTTAGGAATAGATGTTTGGGTTCCTAGAGAAGTTCTATGTCAAAAAAATACTGCACCTAGTTTATGGCGAGATCAAGTTGTAGAAGATATCGAACAATCTCCTGCGCTTACATTTGAGACAACTCCGATTTCTCAAGATATCCAAGCCGAACCCGTACAAATCCCACAGATCATAGACATTGAAACTCCTCAACAAACTGAAATTGTCGCAAAGCCAGTTGTTAAAGAAGTCGTTGTTGAAAAAGAGCAAATCGTTATAACAACACAAGTGCAAACTTTTGAGTTGCAAATGTACGTTTTGGATCGTTGTGCAATTTTGCTGGAAGGTAGCCAGCTTAGCGATGATCAAAGAAAATTGTGGCAGAATATTCAGAAAGCAAGACTAGGGCAATATGCTGAGTTGAAATGGCCGTTCCCATTGGCTGGGTTTCAGGAAGGGCGCGGATTATCTTCATATATTCAAGGTTTCTTGGATGCGACAGCCACAAATAAAAAGATTTTATGCCTAGGTCATCTAGATTTTATCCAGCATTCTAATATATTGCATTTAGCCAGTTTAGAAGAAATGATTGCTCAACCGTTATTAAAAAGACGGTTATGGCAATTGATGCAATAAGAGTGGAAATTTCATCATGAAGAAAGTTGTTGTATTTAGTCAAATTAATCAAGATGTTTTAGCACGGTTACAGCAAGATTATCAGGTGGTGGTACTCAACCCAAAGTTGGGTGACATTAATCAACAAATCCGAACTGAAGTAGTCGATGCTGACGCCATGATTGGTGCTGGGCGGTTACTCAATGAAAGCAATTTAGCGCCGGCACAAAAACTTAAAATCATTTCTACGGTGTCAGTTGGTTATGATAACTATGATGTCGATTATCTCAATCAAAGAAAAATTTGGCTCGCGAACACACCGCATGTATTAACAGAAACCACCGCTGATTTAGCTTTTAGTTTATTGCTGAGTGCAGCACGAAAAATCCCACAATTGGATGCTTGGACTAAACAAGGTCAGTGGAAACGAACAGTTTCGAGTGAGCAGTTTGGCGTAGATGTGTTTGGTAAAACATTAGGTATTATTGGTCTAGGTCATATTGGCGCAGCAATCGCTCGTCGAGGTTTTTATGGCTTCAATATGAATATCTTGTACCATAATCGCCGTGAAAAAATAGAAGTGGCTCAAGCATTTAATGCACAATATCGTGATCTAGATCAGTTATTGCAGCAATCCGACTTTATTGTGGTTGCAGTTGATTTAAATAGTCAGTCAAAAGCACTCATTGGCGAAGCTCAATTTGCATTGATGCAGAAACATGCGGTCTTTATCAATATTGCACGTGGTTCTGTGGTCGATGAAAATGCACTCATTGCAGCATTACAACAAAATAAAATCTTTGCGGCAGGTTTGGATGTGTATGCCAAAGAACCTTTGCAAAGTTCTCCTTTATTCGAACTACCTAATGTCGTGACTGCCCCTCATATTGGTTCGGCAACCACTGAAACACGCAATAAAATGGCCAATCTCGCTTATCAAAATTTGATTGATGCGCTAGAAGAGCGAATTCCTCGTTATTTAGTTAATCCAACATTTGATTAATTGCGACTGAATAATTGCTTACAACTTGATTGCTGAATAATTGCGCTAGTCCATCTTTTTACGTTGATTAATATTGCTACACTTGCGCCCTTTGATATTTCATCTGGGGTATTTGTGTTCGAGAAATTAGCTGAGCAAAGTTTGGGCTTAATGGGGTGGGAAATCGATAATCATTGGGATTTAGATATTGACCAATGTGTGATGATCGCCGCACCACATACCAGTAATTGGGATGCATTATATGCCCGTTTGGCTTTGAAGGCGTTGGGGGTACATGTTCGTCTTACCATTAAAGATAGCTATATGAAACTTCCTTTTGGTCCTTTTGTGCGGGCAATGGGCGGTATCGGTATCGATCGTAGAGCCAAACAAGAGGGTCAGGAAAGACCAAGTATGGTTCAACTGATGAGTGATCTTTTTAAAACGCATCCAAAATTGGTGATGTTGGTGACACCAGAAGGTACACGAGCGAAACAAGAACAATGGAAAACGGGCTTTTATCATATCGCTATAGCAGCGGGTGTTCCAATTGCGTTAGCTTATATGGACTATGCCAAGAAAAAAACCGGTGTTGGAAAAATCATTTATCCTACAGGTGATTATGAAAAAGACATGACGGAAATCATGGCTTTTTATGAAAATATTCACGCAAAATTTCCTGAAAAATTTAGCGTAGATCAGCGCTATATCACTGAAAAATAGTGTTTGTTGAGTTTAAAAAATATAAAAGAAGACAGTAAAAGCTGTCTTCTATAACACTTTGTTGCAAATTCCTCTCATTTTCAGTGCTATATTAAATTTCTCCATTAGAATCATAGAGAAACCCCTTGAGACCGCTGCTGCTTGCATGTGGCTTATTTGCCACGACCCAACTGAGTCATACTCAAGTCCTTTTGCCTACACAGGTGATGGGAGCAACTGAAGTCCCTGAAATTGGCAGTGGTATAGGTTTGCTCGACCAACAAAAAGAAAAATTCATCGGTGAAAAGGTATATCGTCAAGTTCATCGACAAATGCCTACGGTGCAAGATGCTTGGCTACAAGATCAATTTTTACAGGTTTTCTCAGGCATTCTAAGCCAAACCCAACTTGGGCAACCGATTGGTTTGGTGGTGATCAAAGATCCACAAATTAATGCCTTTGCCGTACCTGGTGGTTTGTTTGCAATCAATACTGGTTTGATTACTTCTGCTAAAAATTTGGATGAAATCGCTGGCGTCATGGCACATGAAATTGCCCATGTAACGCAACGACATTATAGCCGATCACAAGAAGCATTTAAGGGACAAGGATTACTGGCCTTGGCTGGGATTCTAGTCGGTGCTGCGATTGCTTCACAGGCAGATGGTGATGTTGGCTCAGCCGTAATGCTGGGGACACAAGCCGCTTTAATGGATAAACAGCTCAGTTATAGTCGTAATCAAGAGCGTGAAGCGGATCGTATCGGCATGCAATTTATGTATGCGGCAGGATACAATCCGCAAAGTATGGCGGACTATTTTGAAACCATGCATCGAGCGACCAGTCGAATTAGTTTCTTGCCAGATTTTTGGCTCACTCATCCCTTAACGACTGAACGTATGAGTGAAGCACGGTTACGTGCCAATCAACTGCCTAAAGTAAAGTCAGAGATTTATGATCTCAATTTTGACATATTGAAATGGTATACCTACGTCACTTCAAATCAAGCGACAGAAATTCAAATACAATCCCTTGCTGCACAGAAAAATGTTGCGGCACAACTGGCACTCAGTAAGTTTTATTTAGAACAAGGGGATTATGCTCAAGCACAATCAAATCTTGATTTGGTGAAAGTACGATTAAAATCTCATATATTGGTTCCGCTCATTCAAACAGATATTTATTTGGGACAAAATAAACTTGAGCAGGCAGAGAATACCATTGCGCCAATTCAAAGAACGATGCCTGAGAATCGTGCCTTATCTTATAAATTCGCAGAAGTATTGATTCGACGAGGGCAAGTCACACAAGCTCAAACATTGGTACAGCGATTCATTCATAAAAATCAACGAGATATTCGGGGATGGCAACTCTTGCAACAAGCAGCAAACGCAGACAAAAGCTTGCCATTACAAGCGGTGAATGTCTTATGTTATCGTGCAGAAGTTGAGTATTGGTCGGGCTATGAGGAAAATGCGATTAAATCGATGTTACATGCTCAGCGACTTGCGAAAGGGAATATGGCAATGTCGGCGAAAATTGATGCTCGTTTAAAACAAATGCAAGATGATCGCCGTAGAAAAATCTAATTCTTAATTTGATAGGAAAATGGGCTTGCTGAAATTTGAGGATAATAATGAGGAGGATTATATGGAAATTAAATTAGAAAAATTTAACATACAAGACTTTCACTACTATTTTCAATTGGTTAGTAATATAGAAGTAATGGCTATGATTACAGAAAGCGCTGTTCCTCGAGACAAAGCGGAACATGATTTTCAGCAACTTGTAATAAATAATCAATTACATGAAAATTTTGGTAATTTTAAAATTCTGGATGCTGATACGAATGAATTTATTGGTTTGGCGAAGCTAGAAATCAAAGAAATAGATGCTGACGCGCTTGAATTAGGTTATATGCTCTTGCCAAATTATTGGGGTAGAGGTATTGCGAGTAGAGTCAGTCAACATTTACTTGATATTTCAAAAAAAGAGAATTCAATTGATCAAATATTTGCGATTATTGATCCTAAAAATCTTGCCTCACGCAAGATTCTAACGCGTCAGGGTTTTAGGCATAAAGCATTTAAAGACTATGATGGATTGGCAGGTGAAATACTTGAATTAAAAAATTGATTTGAGTAATCAATCATAAAAAGAGTGAGTATAATTGTTGTAGTATAAATAAAAAATTAATTAAAAGGGGGGATTATGATCAAGGGGCAATGTTTGTGCGGGGCAGTGCAATACCAATATCACGGTAAAATCGAGAGTAGTATCTTATGTTATTGCCAACACTGTCAGCAGGCACAAGGTGCAATCGCGGGTTGGAATAGTCCACTCGATCAAACAAAGTTTGAATTTATCTCAGGGCAAGATCGACTGAACGAATATTTTCATACCCCGAATAAAGCGCGGGTATTTTGTCAAAACTGTGCAAGTCCCATTTATTCTTATCGTACTGATTTGCCAAATATCATTCGCTTGCGTTTGGGTACAGTGATTGAAGGACAGATTCCTGCACCCAAAGAAGAATTTTTTACCGAGCATAAACCAAAATTTATTGAATTAAGATAAGATGGCTGGCTTGAGTAGTAACGAAGTTAAAAATTGATGAAGAAAATTATTGGTTTTATTTTTGCGATTGGTTTTGTAGGGGCGAGTTCGGCAGCGTCGGTTGAGCAATATGTGCGTTCTGTAGAAAAAATAACAGCGACTTATGCGCAAGACATGCGGAATTTTTTACGTAGTTTAGATCCACAACTTTCACATTTCACACCTGAGCAGCAGGCAAAATATTGCGCTATTGTGAATCAATATGTGCAGGACTCTTATGGCGCTATTGAAAAGAATAGATCACATTTAACAGGGCAATATGCCACGATGACCAAGCAAGATGTAATTCATCAAGTGACTGCGTCAAAAGAAATGCAAATGCTAACTAAATATAATATTCAGTGTGATTTTAAATAAATAGGGTGCGTGGGTTCATTTGTTGAAATGAATCCAATCTATCAAATATAAAAGAGAGATATAAAGTCGAACTGGGCTAATTAGCTTAATTTTGCTTTAATTTTAGAAGAAACTTGTGCAGGATCGGCACGCCCGGCTATGATCGGACGTAGAGAATTCATCACCTTACCCATATCTTTCATGCTAGTAGCTCCTTGAGCAGAAATCGTTTGCTCAATGAGAGAATCAAGTTCTTCCTCAGTCATAGCGGCTGGTAGAAATTGAGAAATAACCTCAACTTCGGCTTGTTCTTTACTAGCTAAATCTTCTCGACCAGCACCTGAAAAGGCCTTGATCGATTCTTTACGTTGTTTAATTTGCTTTTCAATGACCGCAAGAACCTGAGCATCGTCAAGCTCAATGCGTTCATCAATTTCGATTTGCTTAATTGCTGCCTGTAGACCGCGAATAACCGTTACTGTTGCCATTTCTTTGGCACGCATAGAATTTTTTAACACGTCAGTAATTTGGTTTTTTAAAGTCGTCATAGTCTTTTCAGCAGTCAATCACAAATTAATTAGTAAAGGCGAGTAGTACGTACAGATTCGCGAGTCAATTTCTTTTGATAACGCTTAACTGCTGCAGCTTTTTTACGCTTACGTTCTTGAGTTGGTTTCTCATAGAATTCGCGTTTACGAACGTCAGCTAAAACACCAGCTTTTTCGCATGAACGTTTGAAACGGCGGATAGCTACGTCTACTGGTTCGCCTTCTTTCAACTTAACTTGTGGCATGTAAAATCCTCTAAGATGATGGATATGATCTAACGCACGATTGCACTAGATCGCAAGTGAAGGTCAGTATTTTACTCATTTACAACTCAGATCACAAGTCTATAATAGCGCTGATACTATTTTTGATCGTTGTAAAGGCAGTTTAATGATTGTTTTGGGCTTAGAAACTTCGTGTGATGAAACTGGGTTAGCACTCTATGATAGCGAGCTCGGCTTACGTGGACAGGTTTTATATAGCCAGATCAAACTACATGCAGAATATGGTGGTGTTGTACCTGAACTGGCTTCACGTGATCATGTTCGAAAAATGATTCCTTTGATTAATCAATTGCTTGAACAAAGTGGCGTTAAAAAACACGAAATTGATGCGGTTGCTTATACACGCGGTCCGGGCTTGATGGGTGCATTGATGACGGGTGCATTATTTGGTCGCACCTTGGCATTTGCATTCAATAAACCTGCGATTGGTGTGCATCATATGGAAGGTCATATGCTTGCACCATTACTTTCGGAGACTCCACCTGAATTTCCGTTTGTCGCTTTATTGGTATCAGGTGGACATACGCAACTGATGGCCGCCTATGGTATTGGTCAATATGAGTTACTGGGTGAGTCAATTGATGATGCGGCGGGGGAGGCGTTTGATAAAGTCGCAAAAATGATGAAATTACCTTATCCTGGTGGGCCGAATATCGCAAAATTGGCGTTACAAGGTGACGCTCAAGCCTTTGCATTTCCACGTCCAATCTTGCATCAGGGCTTAGATTTTTCATTTAGTGGTTTGAAAACAGCGGTTTCTGTTCAGTTGAAAAAATTGGGTGAAGAAAATCGTGATGCCGATGTTGCAGCATCTTTCCAAGAAGCAGTGGTCGATACCTTAGCTAAAAAATCAGTGAAAGCCTTAAAACAAACAGGTTTAAAGCGCTTGGTTATTGCTGGTGGCGTTAGTGCCAATCTTCGCTTACGTGAGCAATTAGAGGCATCACTCAAAAAGATTAATGCGCAAGTCTATTATGCCGAACCTGCTTTATGTACCGATAATGGTGCCATGATTGCATTTGCAGGTTATCAGCGTTTAAAAGCTGGGCAGCAAGATGGTTTGGCAGTGACCACAACACCAAGATGGCCAATGACAGAGCTGAAACCGACCTAAAATGAAACTAATCATTTTTATGGGATGCTAAGCTTCAGTTAAATCGAAGACTTCTTTCATAAATCCCCTTGCGGAACTTCAATCGTTCCTCATTCTCCCGATGGGAGAAATACAAAGAGGCTAAATAATGATGAAAGTGGTCTCTTATTTTATTTAAAAATCAAACGATTCATTTATATGCATGATGAGGGGTTGGAGTCAACGCTATCGTGTTAAAGTGTCGGATAAATTATTTATTGTGATGAGCTAAAACTCATAGCGGAGTACAGACGTTGAAAATTTCTTATGTTTTTACATGTGGCAGATTAGAGTCTTTATTTAAGATTCTAAATCTCACCCAGCAGGGTGAAGAGCATGACACATCAGAAGATAAAAAAATAATTGAACAATTCAGAAAGGATATCTCTTTAGGGCGGTCTTTTGAGGAAACTGAACTTTATCAATTGATAGAAAAGAGTGAGGAAAAAATCGTCATTAATCGCTTGAATAACATTCTTCGAGATAAACCGCCTCATCAAAATAAATTTGATTTGGATGAATATAAGACTGGTGCATGGTCTGAGTTTAGTGACTATAAGTTAGCCATTAGATTCTCTGATGCTAAAACACTGTTGAGTCAAAAGCATTTTGAAAAGACTGGTGAATATATGACCAGTCGAGGTATTGCTAAACTGACGGGTTTTAATCCAACCAACATTAAGAATATGTTAAATCATAAAAGAAGTGTGGTGAAAAAAATGCTATCGACATTGGAAAAATTAGCAAGAGAGTATTGATATTAAAGCGCTATAGAAGAGAGAAAGCGATGCAGAGAGACTTTGTTTTCTGCATCGATTCCAATTTTTTTATTTTTTAGGATAAGCAATGTGTTGATGATCATTTTCGCTCGTGATGTAGCATATTCAAATCCATTTTAGCTTCAAAACTTAAGTTGGTTTATCCGCTTTGGACAGTACCGCCAAGCACATAAAAATCAAAACCATACCTATCCAACCTATCGGTGCTAGTCGTTCACCAACCAGTAATACAGCAAAAAGTGCAGCAACCAGTGGTTCAAATAAAGTTAAGGTCGTTGCTGTGCTCGCTGAAATAGTTTTCAGGGCATAACCAAACAACAGATAACCAAGAAACATTGGAATCAGCATCATATAGCCAACAACATATAGGTTTACGGGCTCATCAAATAAGTTTGAGCCTGTAAAA
Source organism: Acinetobacter sp. NIPH 2699 (assembly GCF_022549355.1). Taxonomy (GTDB): domain Bacteria; phylum Pseudomonadota; class Gammaproteobacteria; order Pseudomonadales; family Moraxellaceae; genus Acinetobacter. The sequence continues at coordinate 6,595 of NZ_JAKZGL010000004.1, read as the reverse complement.
AATAAAGTCGGTAATAAAATTAAAGCGCCGAATCCAAAAATCAAACCCATTGAGGCTCTAGAGTTTACACCTTGATCAATCATTTTCTTGGCAGCCCATGAATATAACGAATAGGTTAAGGCTGCAATAAGTCCAAGAATAATCCCTATGCTTTTTTGATCAGCACTGATTGCTGATGATGAACCTTGAGAATGCGATTCACCGATTGATAAAAGTAAGACCCCAGCAACACCAAAAATAAAACTAATCAACCATTTTAGTGATAATGCTTTTTGATCAAAAAACTTTTCAAGTAGTGCGGTAAATAGTGGCGCAGAACCAATCGAAACCACAGTACCTATGGTGATACCTGCCATTCGCATAGATGAGTAGAAGGCAAGCGGATAAATCGCTACAGAAATCATTCCAACCAACAGTAGTGGGAAATATGAGCGAATCTGCGGTAAATGACTGAGGATGTTTTTATGAGCGAGTAACGCTTGTAAAAGTCCACCGCCACCCATCGCAATTGCACCTATGGCTAATGGACTTAAATTGGGTGCATAAGAGGCCGCAGTACCCGTCGTACCCCAAAGAACAGAAGCAACTAAAACCGCAATAAACCCATAGTGCGGGCTGAGTTTGATCGCATTATTCAATTTCTAATCTCTTGTTCTAATAAGGACTGAGCCATTTTTCTGGCTGCAAAAACTTTGGCACTCGAACTTTCTAAACCAGCTCGAACGATAGAACCTTCCAAAATAAAAGAGAGTAGCAAGGCGAGTTGTGCAACTTTCTCAGGTTCATCAATCAGTTGCTTTAAGTGACCCGCTAAAATATTTTCAACTTCATCTTTATGTTTTTTTACCGCTAAACGTTCTGGACTATGCGCTGGAAATTCTGCCGCTGCATTGAGCAGTCCGCAACCGCGAAAACCATTTTCGTAGGCAAACTCAGCATGATCTTGATAGGCATCGAAAACAGCCAAAACCCCCTCGGTAGGTGTTTGGATTTGAGCTTTTCTTTTCTCGTATAAATCTAACCATTCTTGATGACGCGCTTCGATATAACAGGAGACTAACTCTGATTTAGTCCGAAAGTTATTGTATAAAGACATTTTTGCCACATTGGCTTGATCAATGATGCTGTTGATCCCTGTGCTATTAATTCCGTCTTGATAGAACAGCGTTGAAGCTGTTGCTAAAATTCTTTGTTTTGCTGATTTAGTGCTCATAATGATTTTAAAATAGGTATACTGATCTACCTAATTTTAGGGTGGGGTTAGAAAATATGCAATAGGGAAAGTAGTTTTATTCATTGATCTTAAGTTTTATACCTTGATTGAAGGATTAATTAGCCGCTTTTTGGTAGAAGGGTATGATGCAAATGTTGCAGATGAGATCAAAAAATCGATAAATCGTATGGTTGAAATCTAGTTATAAGCTTTATTAAATGTTTAAGGGAGATGACGATAGGTTCCAAAGAATTAAGCCGTTGAAAATATTTCAACGGCTTCGGCTTGATCAGAATAAATAAAAAATGCTTTGATCTCAGTGGTGAAGTGAATAGGGTTTAATCTTCAAAAGCTTTCTGACTTTCTACATCGATATATTCAATATAACCGCGTCCTTGGACTTCATTCTTCAAATACTCACCTGTAAAGGTATAAGCACTGGCATAACCAATACCATGACCATAGCGGAATGGACTATCAATTTTAGCAAAGATTTCTAAGATTTTATGATCAGTACCATCTTTTACTGTCCAAGAAAATAACTGCGGTAAACGCATTTTCTTGCCGCTTGGTGAAACATAATCGTCAACTTGATGTGCAATGACCTTGAACTCAACATTGGTATAGATCTCAGCAGGTTTATCTGTATGACGCACATGCAAAGAATAAGCAGCGGATTGACCTAAAATATCGGCTTTGGTTAACAAAAGTTGGGTTGTTTCAGTGAGGTTAATAATTTGATAGGTGAAGAAATCAAGCGGTAATTTATAAGGTTCGGGCAGGAGTTTTTTAACCACACCATGCGCACCTGTTGCACGTGCATATTCATAGGTACACAAACCTTCAGCTTGTGTTGTATTGCCTTGATATTCGAGCTGGCCTTTGAACGTTGCCAAGAGACTGAAATGATCATAGATCGGGGTTTTGATAAACCATGAGATTTGATCAGTCACATTTAAATCAAACTCGAAATTTAAGCCATGATAAGCGCCTTTTAGATGAATATTGGGCAAAGTACCTGTAATTGCAACTTCTTCACCTAATTCGATTTGTGTTCCATTTTCCTGAATATTGGTATCTTCTGGAATGATGTAGGCTTTTAATAAGTGTTCGTCTACAGCGGCTGTGCTAGAGAAAAACGTTGCGGTATTTCTTGGGTCGCCTAGCGTAATGTCATCATGATCAAATGCAAGCGCACCAGGTGTACCTAATAAAATCATAATGTTTAAATAACGATGTGGTTCAGGTAGCAATGGAAAGAAGATTCCATAATGTGTCCACGTATAAAACTTTTCTGTTGTTCTTGGGCGAATGATCTCTGGTTCAGAAAATGGAATGGTTGAATATTTTACGGCTTGATCTAATGTGCCTTGAGCAAGCAATAAGCTTTTACCCAAAATTTTGCTTGTCAGGGAAGTCGGTGGCAGTTGTTTTTTCATCTCTTTTCCTAAACTCAGTCTATGCTGGACCTTAGATTAAGAAAAACAACTGCTCATGCTAAGCGGAAATAAGGACAAAGCCACGGCTTTTGAGGACATTTATCCTTTTCCGCCGTCCGACAATTTTTCTAGGTTTTGCGAACCAATCCAGTGTTTTGAGAATTGATAGGCTGCGCGACCAGAACGTTGACCACGCGCTTGACACCATCTTAAACTTTCAGCGCGAACCTCATCATTAAATTCAATATCTGCTTTTTGAATATAATGCTCAACAATCTCTAAATAAAGCTGCTGATCCATTGGGTAGAACGAGAGCCATAGACCAAAACGATCAGACAATGAAATTTTTTCTTCAATGGCTTCTTGGGGATGTAGCTCGGTATATTGCGGAACATCGACTTTACGCACAGGGATATTTTCATGCATAAATTCAGGTAATAAATGACGACGGTTACTGGTGGCATAAATAATGAAATTACTTGAACCTGATTGCAGCGAGCCATCTAAAACACTTTTTAAACTACGATAATTTTCATCTTCAGCGTTAAAGGCCAAATCATCACAATAAACAATAAATTTCTCAGGACGGTTTTCAATTATCTTTTGAATTTTGGGTAGATCAGATAAATCATCACGTTCGATTTCGATGAGACGTAAACCTTGTGCTGAGTATTCACTAAGCAGGGCACGGACAATGGATGATTTTCCTGTACCACGTGAGCCAGTAAGCAAAACATCATTGGCAGGTAAGCCATTTAAGAACTGTAAGGTATTTTGAATAATTTTGTTTTTTTGACGTTCAATACCTTTCAGGTCTTCCAAATGCATTTTTTTAGGTTGTTGTATGGCGACCAGTTGTTGATTTTCCCATCGAAAAGCGATGGCTGAAAAATCGGTGGGTTGTTTGAGTGCAGGAAGAACTTGCTGTAATTGTGTCAAAACACTGGATAAAGATTGGAGAATAGATTCAGGTAAATCAAGGAGAGCCATAAATACAAACCAAACACAGTGATCAATGAATAGGGATATTATCATTGCTGTTGTTGAAATAAAAAATATCTCATTAAAAAAGATTGTAATAAGTGGATTTTATCCTTGATTGTTGCAGGCACTTTTTGCATTGTATAGGTGCAGAATGAGAAAAATACCATCAAAACTGGAAACACGAATGTCAAATAGACTTCATGAGAAAAAGAATACATATCAGACATATAGGGTTGGTGTGTTACAAGAGCGCTTACGCCATGCAAATTCGTATGTGGAATGGAAGTCCATTGCACTAAAACTAGACCAAGAAGCGGGTACCGAAGCATGGAAATATGACAATAATTCGCCTTATTTTGATGCTGAAATTTTATCTAAACGACATAATCTATTAAAAAAATATCGTACACAACATCGAACTCTTGATTTGATCTATGTATTAAGAGAAGGTTTGTCTTATGATTTTGCCAATATTGGCCATCCCATGCTATTTGCCGAGACTTATTGCGGTACCAAAAAAATTATAGAGAATTATGTTGAAGAGGTCAGTGAATGTTTTGGTTATTTGGCATCCAGTGAATGTATTACCTTTCAGTTGGAAGATAAAATAAAATTTTTTGAAGAATGCCAAAAAGCTTATGGACAGCCTGCTTTAATGTTGTCGGGTGGTGCAACATTGGGTTTGTTTCATACTGGGGTTTGTAAGGCATTGTTGGAACATGATCTATTACCCAAGGTAATCTCTGGTTCGAGTGCTGGTGCAATCATGACAGGAATGCTAGGTGTTTCGTCTGCTGATCAGATTCCTGCATTGCTCTCAGGAGAACACTTTTTTCATGAAGCATTCCGTTTTAGACGTATCATAGAATTGATCAAGGGGAATGGTGGTATTGCTGATGTGATGTATCTCAAAAAATTCTTGATCCGTAATATGGGGGATGTCACTTTTGCAGAAGCATATCAACGTTCGGGGTTGCATATTAATATCGCAGTTGCACCCTATAATACGGCACAGAATCCTCGAGTTTTAAATGCTTTAACTGCGCCAAATGTTTTGGTTTGGAGCGCAGTGCTGGCTTCTTGTGCTGTCCCCGTGTTATTTCCGCCCGTACATTTAACCAGTAAACGTTATGATGGTCAGCATACGCCGTATCTGGCGAATACAAAATGGGTTGATGGCAGTATGCGGAGTGATTTTCCTCAGGAAAAAATGGCAAGGCTGTATAATATTAATTACACCATTGCCAGTCAGGTGAATCCGCATATCGTGCCATTTATGCAAAGTGATAATGAGCGATTCCGTCGCGATGTATTGAGTTGGCCTGAACGAGTTATACGTCATCAAGGTAAAGCGATTGCAATGGATGTCATGGATTTAATCCGTAATTCAATGGGCAGTTTTTTCCCGATTCGACGTGCGTTAGATCATGGTTATGGGATTTTAGGGCAACGTTATTATGGTGATGTAAATATCATTGCTAAATATGGTTTAAGGCATTACAGCTATATGCTTCAAAATCCCCAGCCAAAATTATTTAAAAGCTTACAGCAAGAAGGTGAACGCGCAACGTGGTCTAAAATCGCCTCGATTGAAACACATGCCCGTATTGGTAAAACCATTGAACATTGTTTAGCATTATTGCGGAAGCAGGAAGAAAAGCAGCAGAATGAGTTTTACTACGTGGATCTCTGATCCAAATGTTCACTGGAACAATTTGACTTTAGATACGAAAAAGCGAAGTTATGATTTTGGACGGCGCTTATATACTTTTCAGGTTGAAAAGAAAAAGTATTGGCTCAAATTTCATGTTGCCGATACAGATCCAGTGATAGAGTGTGCTTTTCAATGTGAATTGGATTTTTATCAGCTTGCATCAAAAAAGTCTCAGCATTTTTTATTGCCGTATCACATCATTCAAATGGAACAGACACCGCAGTGTCTTAATCTTGAGACTAAGGGGAGTGGCTTAATCCTGTTAGATGCAGAGAATTTCTTCACGGATGTTTTACTCAGCAAAAATATTGCGAGCATTCAACAAAAAATAGGGCATGCTTTAGATGCACTTGATCACATGCATCAAATAGGTTGGATTCATGGTGATCTAAAGGTTGAGCATTTTCGTTTATATGAAGGGTCTTGTCGGTTGATCGATTTTGAACAAAGTTTTCAATCACACTGCTCGATTCCGATAATGAATGCGACCCCTCATTATATGGCGCCTGAGCTTTTTCACGGTGAAGCCAAAAGTATTCAAAGTGATTTATATGCATTGGGTATGATTGTGTATGAATGGCTGACCCAAACAAAATTACAAGCCAAAACTTACCATGATTGGGCTGTACTTCATTGTCAACAATTACAAATTCAGTTACCTCAAGACTTTACATGCTTGTTTCCATTCTTAAATGGTTTAATGCAAAAGCATATTGAACTACGGTTTAAGTCGGTTGCTGATGCAAAAGATTGTCTAAACACGATTGGCTTATTGCGAACATAAATCCTTGATTTGAATATTATATGTTCATTTGACTGGTTTTTTTATCAGAAAGACTTGTCAGAATTCGTGTTTCTCACTAATATGCATAGCCATCGGGGGCGTGGCGAAATTGGTAGACGCACTGGATTTAGGTTCCAGCGCCGCAAGGTGTAAGAGTTCGAGTCTCTTCGCCCCCACCAAATTAAAAAAGCAAGCATGTCTTGCTTTTTTTATGGTTAGGTCTGATATGATTTAATCAAGCTGTTATAGAGGATTGGTGTAATGGTAGCATGACGGTCTCCAAAACCGTTCGTCAAGGTTCGAGTCCTTGATCCTCTGCCAAATTTGAAAAAGGACTTATTTAAAGTCCTTTTTTTATTTCTGTGGTTGTCCTGTCCTGAAATAAGTTTACACATTAAGAGACTTATTTTATGGAACACGAAAGAGAACAACGAGTTAAGCGCACTCAACGAGATTATAGC